>CAVTBJ010000006.1:0-300000 GCA_963732925.1 Terriglobia bacterium | reverse complement strand
CACGTAGGCGAAAGAGATACGGACTCGAAGCCGGTACCTGAGTACCGCGGAGCACGAGAAACTCTGCGGGAATCTGCGGAGACCATTCCGTAAGGCTAAATACACGCTTCCGACCGATAGTGAACCAGTACCGTGAGGGAAAGGTGAAAAGAACCCCTGCGAGGGGAGTGAAATAGTACCTGAAACCGTGTGCCTACAAGCAGTGGGAGGGCTATGGTCCGCAAGGACAATGCCTGACCGCGTGCCTATTGCATAATGAGCCGGCTAGTTATTGCCGTCAGCAAGGTTAAGCGTAAGCGAGCCGTAGCGAAAGCGAGTCCTAATCGGGCGTTCAGTTGGCGGCAATAGACGCGAAGCGGGATGATCTACCCTTGGCCAGGTTGAAAGTGGGGTAACACCCACCGGAGGACCGAACCGATGTATGTTGAAAAATGCTCGGATGAGCTGAGGGTAGGGGTGAAAGGCTAATCAAATTCCGTGATAGCTCGTTCTCTCCGAAATAGCTTTAGGGCTAGCCTCGGGTGATTTGCTTCGGTGGTAAAGTACTGGATGGACTAGGGGGCTTTCCAGCTTACTGAATCCAACCAAACTCTGAATGCCGAAGACAACCAGCCCGGGAGTCAGACAGTGGGGGCTAAGCCTCATTGTCGAGAGGGAAACAGCCCAGACCGCCGGCTAAGGTCCCTAACTTCCAGTTAAGTGGGAAAGGATGTCGGAACGCCCAGACAGCCAGGAGGTTGGCTTAGAAGCAGCCATCCTTTAAAGAAAGCGTAATAGCTCACTGGTCAAGCGGTCCGGTGCCGACAATACAACGGGGCTCAAACTGGAGACCGAAGCCGCGGATGCACAGCTTAGGCTGTGCGTGGTAGGAGAGCATTCCCAACAGTTTGAAGCCAGAGCGAAAGCACTGGTCGACGGTTGGGAAGAGACCCTGCCGGCATAAGTAGCGATAACGCAGGTGAGAACCCTGCGCGCCGAAAGTCTAAGGTTTCCTGAGGAAGGTTAATCCGCTCAGGGTTAGTCGGTCCCTAAGGCGAGGCCGAAAGGCGTAGCCGATGGATGTCCGGTTAATATTCCGGAACTCCCTTGAGTTCGTTATCACGATGGGGTGACGCAGAAGGATAGGCGGGACCTGTTATGGCTATCGGGTTCGATGCGTGCCAGCCGGCTTCTCCAGGCAAATCCGGAGAGGCATTAACGGTGAGACGCAAAGCAGTAAGCCGTATGGCTGAAAGCCGCTGATTTCACGCTGCCAAGAAAAACCTCTAAGGAGAACTTAAGGGAACCGTACCTCAAACCGACACAGGTAGACGAGGATCAATATCCAAAGGCGCTCGAGAGAACGCTTGTTAAGGAACTAGGCAAATTAACCCCGTAACTTCGGGAGAAGGGGTACCCCGCTAGGGTTCATAGCCCGAGGGGGTCGCAGTGAATCGCGGACGGCGACTGTTTAACAAAAACACAGGTCTCTGCAAAGTCGAAAACGACGTATAGGGGCTGACGCCTGCCCGGTGCCGGAAGGTTAAAGGGAGAGGTTAGCCGCAAGGCGAAGCTTCGAACTGAAGCCCCGGTGAACGGCGGCCGTAACTATAACGGTCCTAAGGTAGCGAAATTCCTTGTCGGGTAAGTTCCGACCTGCACGAATGGCGTAACGATCGTCCGACTGTCTTGACGAGCGACTCGGCGAACTTGTAGTACCGGTGAAGATGCCGGTTACCCGCATCTAGACGGAAAGACCCCGTGCACCTTTACTATACCTTCACCATGAACTATGGCACTTGCTGCGCAGGATAGGTGGGAGGCTTTGAACTCAGGCTTTTGGGCTTGAGGGAGCCAACGGTGAGATACCACCCTGCGAGTTCTGTGGTTCTAACCTCTTCCCGTAATCCGGGAAAGGGACATGGTGAGGCGGGTAGTTTGACTGGGGCGGTCGCCTCCTAAACGGTAACGGAGGCGCGCGAAGCTACGCTCAGGCTGTTTGGAAATCAGCCGTCGAGTGCAAAGGCATAAGCGTGGTTGACTGCGAGTCCAACAAGACGAGCAGATGCGAAAGCAGGCCTTAGTGATCCGGTGGTTCTGCATGGAAGGGCCATCGCTCAACGGATAAAAGGTACGCCGGGGATAACAGGCTGATCGGAGCCAAGAGTTCATATCGACGCTCCGGTTTGGCACCTCGATGTCGGCTCATCGCATCCTGGAGCTGTAGAAGGTTCCAAGGGTTAGGCTGTTCGCCTATTAAAGCGGTACGTGAGCTGGGTTCAGAACGTCGCGAGACAGTTCGGTCCCTATCTGATGTGGGCGGAGGAGATTTGAGAGGACCTGTCCTTAGTACGAGAGGACCGGGATGGACGAACCTCTTGTGTTCCAGCTGTCATGCCAATGGCATAGCTGGGTAGCGAAGTTCGGTTGTGATAACCGCTGAAGGCATATAAGCGGGAAGCACTCCTCAAGATGAGATCTCCCAAGGCCATAAGGCCTAAGAAGGGCACATGAAGACTACGTGTTTGATAGGCGGGATGTGTAAGCGCAGCAATGCGTTCAGCTTACCCGTACTAATCGCCCGTTCGGCTTGACCATAAAATTTACCCGGTGCATGAGAAGCAGGCTTCAGCCGCCAGGCTCCGGCCGCCAGCAAAACCTGGCCGGCGGCCTATCAGTGGTTTTGGCGACTGAGCTTGCCTGTGCGCCGCAGCGATTTGAGATTCAAGCCGCTGTTTGCCTTGAAGTTGAAAGTCCCTATGCTATTCAGTGGTCGAACATCGACCTTGTTCTTTGCAGATTGCCGTTCGAGATCCTTGGCTTCGCTCAGGATTTCGCGCCGGCGGGCTCAAACGCCCGCAAAACGGCTCAAGTTTCCGGCGATCTTACCGCGGGGGTACCACCCGTTCCCATCCCGAACACGGAAGTTAAGCCCCGCCGGGCCGATGGTACTGCACGCGTAAGTGTGTGGGAGATTAGGTCGTCGCCGGATTAAAACTGAAGGCCACGTTGAGAAATCAACGTGGCCTTTTTGCTTTTTGGCAAAGCGCTGCAAGACTCGGGTGGTTCATTATTTTAGGATGCGCTTGCCGTGAACCACAGTGGCAATCAGGCCCTCGCTCCGTCCTGGCAAATAGACCAGGCGGTAGCTGTCGACGATCAATTCGCGAGTACTATCTTCGTCAAAGTCCGGAACCTTGCGTCCCGAGCGCGGGAAGTCTTCCAATCGGCGGCGATATGAGTCGCAATTGCTTCAACATCGGTAATGCCCTGCGGAACTGCAGCGAACATGTGAAAATGGAGATTAGGAGGTCCGGCATGGTCGCGATCAAGAAGAAGGGCCCCTTTTGGTATTTTCTTCGCACGCCTGTCTACCTCTATCGCTTTCACCTGGGCTGGCTGCTGGGAAAGCGCTTCGTACTCCTGACTCACATTGGTCGCCGCACGGGAAAGCGCCGCCAGACCGTGCTGGAAGTCGTCGAGTATCGCAAGGAAGGCCCTGAAGTCGTGGTGGCCAACGGCTTTGGTCCCAATTCGGACTGGGTGCGCAACATTGAGGCGAGGCCCGGCGAAGAAGTAACCGTCGGCTCGCGGCATTTCGCCGCCGCGCATCGCTTTCTTGGCGAAGAAGAGGCCATGCGAGTGATCCAGGGCTACGAGCACCGAAACCGCTTCATCACTCCCATTGTCCGTCGGGGATTCAGTTGGCTGCTCGGCTGGAAATACCGGGGTGGCGAGGAAGATCGCCGGCGGCTGGTCCGTCAGCTTCCGCTCATCGCCTTTCGGCCGCGGGCTACACAGGGCACAGTTCCCGCCCAGCAGAGCGCATGATTTCGCTCCTCTTTGTGTCTGCTTTTCGATCTCTGCTTCCCCATTACTTACCGCATTGTGCGTCCTGACCTGACTTCTAACTAAAAGGATTTACAGCCTTAATCAATCAGGGGTTGCAATCCCGGGTCTTGTTAGTAGTAGGATTCGCAAGCTCCAGGGCAAGCGGACCATGGCAGCCCGGGGAAGCAAAGGGATTCATTCGAAAGCTCAAAGCCACGGGAATCGTTCAGGACGAGACATGAAGGCGCCGAAAACCCCATTTGTGCGAGGGACACTGCTGCTGGCATTGCTGCTGTGCGCTCTGTTTTCGTCCGCGCGGGAGAAAAACGAGATCTGGTTCTCGATCGGGACCCCTCACTTCACCATCGTAAGCAATGCAAGTGAGAAGCAGGCGCGCCATGTAGGCTGGGAGCTCGAGCGCATGCGCTCGGTCTTTCACGCCGCCTTTCCCAATGTCCGAGTCGAGGGCTCGCCCATCGTGGTGCTGGCCCTTAAGAGCGGGAAGGATTTTCGGCAGCTTGAGCCGACGGCATACCTGGGAAAGGGCAAGCTGCAGCTCTCAGGATTGTTCTTTCCAACTCCCGACAAGAATTACGTGCTCTTGCTGATGGACGCGCCGGGAGAGCACCCCTATGCGGTCGTGTATCACGAATACACGCACTTCCTGTTGCGCAACTCCGCGCAGTGGATTCCCCTATGGCTGAACGAAGGGCTGGCCGAGTTCTACGAGAACACCGAGATCCGCAGCAAGGACGTGCTCCTGGGCAAACCCAGCCAGGAGAATTTAGCGCTGTTGGCCAGGACTCGCCCTCTCCCGCTGGAGACCCTCCTTCGAGTGGATCACAACTCGCCCTATTATCACGAGGAGGAGAAAGGCTCAATTTTCTATGCAGAGTCCTGGGCCCTGACGCATTACCTGCAGATCAAAGACCAGCGGGAGAATACGCATCACATCCTGGATTACATTCAACTCATGGCGCAGAAGAACGATCCGGTTGCCGCGGCGACGATTGCGTTTGGCGATTTGAAGAAACTGCAATCGGACCTGGATAACTATGTGAGGCAGGTCCAGTTCGGAGTGTTTCGCATGCCGGGCACAACCGAAGTGGATGAATCGCAGTTCAAGATCGAGCCCATGAGCGCGCCGCAGGCCGATGCCTTTCGGGCGGACTTTATGGCATACAGTGGGCGAACCAAAGACGCGCAGCCGCTGGCGCAGCAGGTACTGCGAGAGGAGCCGGAAAATGTCTTGGCTTGTGAAACCTTGGGCTACCTGGCTTTCACCCATAAGAACTTCGAAGAAGCCGGGAAGTGGTATACCAAGGCCGTGGCGCTTAACACTCAGAGCTATCTGGCCCATTATTACTTCGCTTCCATTGCGCTGACCGGCAGTCATGGCGAGGACCAGCCCCGGGCAGAATCCAGCTTGCGAGCGGCGATCCGGTTGAATCCCTCGTTCGCTCCGGCATATGACGAGCTGGCGGTGTATTACGGGATGCGCCGTCGCAATCTCGACGAGGCTCATTCGCTCTCGCTTCGGGCGGTCGAACTGGACCCTCTCAATGCGGCTTTTCGACTGAATACCGCCAGGATACTGATGCAGATGGGCCGTGGCAGCGATGCGCTTTCGGTGATCCAGACTGCCATGGCAATTGCCAGCTCTCCGCAGGACAAAGCTTCAGCACAGAACCTGCTGGCCCAAGCCGAACAGTATGCGACCGCGCAGGAGAGCGCGAAGCAAGCGAGCAGGCGCGCCCGAGAACAGCGGAAGAGCGATGCGAGCGCGGTGTCCCCTTCTGCTGAAGAAAAGACTGCGGCCGGGCAGCAATCGGAGACCGCCGAAATTCCCCGGTTGCAGCGGATCGGTCCGGCGGGCGCCGCGCTGCGGGGATCTCGCCTGGCGGTGAACGGCATCGTGAAGGATGTCCACTGCCTGGAACCTGCCAGGCTGGACTTGAAGGTGAACTCCGGCGGCCAACTGGTGGCGTTGCACACCGAAAATTACTTCAAAGTGGATTTTACGGCCGGGAACTTCACTCCAAAAGGGGAACTGAAGCCCTGTACCGATCTGGAGGGAGTGAGAGCACGGATCGAATACGTCCGTTCAGCTGCGGGAAAAGGTCAGATCGTCTCGGTGGAGATGTGGAAGTAAGCTTCAGCTTTTGCAATCCCATTCAGCGGGAACGTTTCCACCTCACGGGGCAAAGCTGTTGCACCCTCTTGGCTCCCTTCGTTTGCTTAATCCAACCCCTTTCAGGCACATTGTCCCTATCCAGCAAAGGGGGGACAAGCGCATGCGATACGTACTGACATGGTTTATCAGCGGACTGGTGGCGGGCTGGCTGGCCCGAGTGGCAATGAAGAGCAAACGCGACTTTGGGATGCTGGGCGACCTGACCGTAGGCTCTCTTGGCGCTCTCGTCGGAGGCTGGCTGTTCAAGCATTTGGGCTTCACCTCGCCCGGCCACTACGCTGCTAATATTTTCGTGGCGGTGATTGGCGCGGCCATTCTGGTTGGCAGCTTGCGGCTTTTGCGGCGGGTGTGGAATGTCTCTCGCTTTACGCCGGTGCCCCGGCCAGCCGCGCTCGGGGACGAACTGGAGAGCCGCTTCCGCCGCCTGAGTGAATTCGAACGCCGCGCCTTCTCCGCCGTGCTGGGGAAGGCTCCCAAGACCAAGGACCCCAACCAGGTTTTCGACGCCCAGCTCACCTTCGGCCAGCGGGTTGCCGACAAAATCGCCACGTTCGGCGGCAGTTGGTCATTTATCGGGATCTTCTTCACCGCGCTGGTCGCCTGGATGATCATCAACCAGGAAGTGGTACGGCCCTTCGATCCCTATCCCTTTATCCTGCTGAATCTGGTGCTGTCGTGTGTGGCAGCCATGCAGGCTCCCGTGATCATGATGAGCCAGAACCGCCAAGCTACCAAGGACCGTATCGACGCCCGCAGTGATTATGAGGTGAATCTGCGCGCCGAGGTGGAGATTCTCTCCCTGCACGCCAAAATCGACGCCCTGCGCGAGCTGCAATGGGATCAACTTCTGCGGCAGCAGGAGGAGCAGACGGAGGCCATCAGTAAACTCCTCGCTCATCTGGGACTGAAGACCGGGCTCTCTGACCCGGAAGAGGAGGGATAGGCTTCCAATCGTTCCGTCTGCTACCGGCCGGCCATTTCCTGGGAGACGATCTCCGGCAGACCGGGGAATCTCCCTCCCTTGGGAGAATCGGGAAACGCGGCTTCAATTTCCTCCACGGTCTTGCCCTGGTGAAGCATGGATATGATCTTTTCCCGCTTTTCTTTGATCTGCTGCACTTTTGCCTGCAGGTCTGCCTTGTTCAGCACGTCGCCGTGGCCCGGAACGAACTGCCGGGCATTCAGGGCTGCAATTCCCTCCGCGGTGGTGACCCACCCCGACGAGGAGCCATTCTTCTCCAGGTGAATGATGGGATCGACACGATTGGTGACGATAATGTCACCAGTGAACACAATACCCTGATCGGGCAGAAATACTACCAGATCACCAGTCGTATGCGCGGGAACCCAGTGCAGCAGCTGAACGTGAACGCCTTGCAGCGTCACCGACTCTTTGACTCCCTTCGGGCTGTCGCCCTTAACCAGACGTGTAGGCAGGCGGTCCGCAGGAGGAGTGGGGGTCCCGGCCTTGAGCGCGGCTTCCTGTTCGCGCTTGTTGTTCTCGTGAGCAATGATGGTGATGCCCGCGGGAAACCAGGCGACGCCGTTCACGTGATCGCCATCGCTGTGGGTTTCGATCAGGTCGGTCACCGGTTTGGGAGTAAGCTTGGCGATCTCAGCCAGTAGCTGCTTGGCGCTTTCCTCGTTGATTTTAGCGTCCACGACGATCACACCGGATTTGCCGATAATGATGCCACTGTTCCCACCGCCCCCGGCGGCATAGTAGACGTTGTCCGCCAGCTTGGTCACCGTCAGTGAATTTGCAGCCTGCTGAGCCAATACGCTGGAAGCCAGCAGGCAAATGCCGGCTAGTATGGCAAGCCGAAAAGCAGTTCGTTGTGCACGTCCCATAAGGCGCGATTCCTTTCGCAGGAGAATGTACTCTCATTTTCCGGCGCGATCCACCTGCAATCCTGCTCTTTCAGAGCAGAAAACCGGGTTCTCTGATAGGGTAGATTGCCAAACTGGAGGACAGCAGCAGGGCGAGCGTGCTGCGTGAGTCGTGCCGCAGAACAGGACTCCGCGCTGCCCGCTCAGCGCAGATTCGCAGGCTGCTTTCCGCGACGGACGTACAAAAGTATGCGCTTACTCCTGAACTGGCTTTTAAGTGCCGTGGCGCTGCTGATCGTTACTTGGCTGGTGCCCGGATTCGAGGTGCGCGGATTCCTGCCCGCTCTGCTGGCAGCCCTGATCATCGGGGTGGTGAACGCCACGCTGGGCCTGTTTCTGAAAGTCGTCACCTTCCCCCTTACGATCGTCACGCTGGGGCTCTTCTGGTTCGTGATCAACGCTCTCATGCTGGAGCTGGCGTCGTGGCTGGTTCCGGGCTTTCTGATCGTGGGCTTTGGCGCGGCTTTTCTGGGCGCGATCGCGCTGGTCTTTATTAATTTTGTGCTGCGTTTCCTGGTTCCGTACGGCCGCTAGGGCGGTCCTCCCGGTCTTCCGGCAAGGCCCTTGCATCTGCGGCACGGGCCCGCAGGGAGCGCAGGGTTTCCAGAACGGTCTCCAGGGAATTTTCCTGAAACATTCGGATCGCCGCTACTCCGGCGGCTCCCGCTGCCATGCACTGGGCAGCGTTCGCCAGGGTTACGCCGCCCAGGGCCAGGACCGGAAGCCGCGATGTTCCCGGCCCCTCCACATTGCCCGGTCCAGCCTGCGGTGTGCAGGCCAGGAGGAGCGCGCGCAGACCAGAGCCCGGCGACCCCTGCTTTTCGAATACCGGGGCGAACACCGCGAAGTTTGCGCCGTGCGCGTCTGCTGCCCGCACCGATTCCATCGTGTGACACGATACCCCGAGAACGGGAGCGGCACGGAACTCGGCACAAGCTGCCCTGGCCCAGATGGCCCGCACCTCGCCGGGGGAGATATCGCCGGAGCGCAGGTGCACGCCGTGAGCTCCCGCAGCCAGCGCCACATCGGTTCGTGAATTCACTAGCAGGCGCGTAGGGCCGGGTTCCCTTTCCACGATGCTGGCTGCTTCCCGCGCCAGAAGCTCCAGTTCCCGGGTGGGGAGGTCCTTTTCCCGCAGTTGCACGAAATCGACGCCGTACGACGCCGCTTCCGCAATCTTGTCCAGCAGGCGTGCGCGGCGCGCCGCTTCCGAACCAGGAAACTGCTTTCGATCCGTGATGTAATACAGAATCACCTCATTAATTTACGGCAGAGGCCTGCGGACTGCAAAAACCTGCAGCGGCAGCGGACAAATCGATGAGAACAGCTTGCATCACAGCGGGAACTGGCTAAGATGCTGGAGACAACCGCCTCGGACTGCAGGCGCTGGTGCGGCAATTCTTGAGAAAGTGCAGAGAATGTAATGGCAAATTTTGTTCAGCGCATGATCGGCGCCGCCACACTGGATGTCGCCACCTATGAGGAAGTGGAACACGACAGGGGGGCAACCGGGCAGGCCATGGCTGTGGTGGTGTTGTCCGGCATCGCCGCCGGAATTGCCCTCTGGCATGGTGCTCCCCGGGCCTTTATCGGCACCGTAATCGGAGACTTGATTGGCTGGGTGATCTGGGCGGTGTTGACCTATTTCATCGGCGCCAAGCTTTTGCCTGAGCGCCAGACCGAGGCCGACGTGTCGGAGCTCCTGCGCACCCTGGGATTTGCCGCCTCACCAGGAATTTTGCGGGTCTTCGGCATTATCCCTTTCCTCGGCCCCATCTTCCTTCTGGTGACTTCGATCTGGATGCTGGTGACCATGATCATTGCCGTCCGCCAGGCCCTCGACTACACCAGCACTTTGCGAGCGATTGGCGTCGCCATTATCGGCTGGATCGTTTACCTGATTATTTTTGTGGTGCTGTTCCGCCCGCTTGCCACCATGCCCCTCAGCTGACAGTCAGAATGCCCAGGAGCAGGCAGACCAACGCCGGGAAGCCGACAAATCAGCGGCTTGACTCGATTTGCCTAAGGCAACGACTGAGAAGCAATCGCGGCACTGGACGGGCCGGCAAGAGTATCAATTCAAAACCGCAGGAATAGAGCGGAAGGCCGTTTTTCACGACCCCCGCGTCTGTGCGATTTCGGGCTCGTTTTCCGACGGCGGTTGCGGGGTGAGATGGTACTTCGTCAGACCCTCGCGGAGAAACTGAAAAGCATCCTCGGGAGTATCGGCCATGTGGAACAGGTTGAGGTCTTCGGGCGCAATCGTGCCGGCATCGACCATGGCCTGAAAGTTGATAACCCGGTTCCAATACTCGCGGCCGTACACCACCACGATAATCTTTTTTGCCAGCTTCTCGGTCTGCGCCAGGGTGAGCAGCTCAAACAATTCATCCATGGTGCCGAATCCGCCGGGGAAAACGATCAGCCCTTTCGCCAGATAAGCAAACCACAACTTTCGCATGAAAAAGTAATGAAACTCCAAGTTCAAGCTGGGGGTGATGTAAGAGTTGGGCATCTGCTCATAAGGCAGGTTGATGTTCAGTCCGATGGTCTTGCCGCCGGCCTCGCGCGCTCCCAGGTTGGCGGCTTCCATGATCCCCGGACCACCGCCGGTGGTGATGACAAAACGATGCCGCTTGGAGGAAAGCGAAAGTGACCACTTCGTGAGCATATGAGCCAGTCGCCGGGCGTCCTCGTAATAGCGCGCCATGTCCACGGCGGCGCGAGCGCGGTTCAGTTCTGTCTGCTGGTCGGGCGGCGCGGGATCGGCGGAATCGGGTTTTTCCAGCACTTCCAGGCGCTCCGAGGCTTTGCTGTGGCTGTGGAACCGCGCCGAGCCGAAGAAGACAATCGTGTCCTGAATGCGCTCCCGGCGGAAGCGGTGGAGAGGCTCCATGTACTCGGAAAGAATGCGCAAGGCGCGGGCGTCGGGACTCTTCAGGAATTTCGAATTTTCGTAGGCCAGCGGAGCGCGTTCAATGGGTTCATCCATGGCTTCAGTCTGCAACGTCCCTTCTCTAATCTCAAACCATTACGATGAGAAGATGCTCAAGACAGGTGCACGGCAGGTTTCGCTTCTCCGGGGTCGGAATAATGAATTGCCTCCCAGATCCCAATCCAGACATCCAGCAAACCCAGCCCGGTGATCGCCCCCCGGGCAAAGTTGTTGCCCATGAAAACGCTCAGGGATGGGTAGGAGACCAGCAGACTGTTTTCCGTCCATACCCGCGTCCACGGCAGGATGGCCAGCAGCATACCTAGTTCGATGCAGAAGACGACCAGAACTACCAGAGACAGGCGGTGAACCCAGACGGTAAGGCGGGAAACGCGGGGATAGGCGCCGGAAACCAGCTTTTCCTCTTCCACACCGGGAGTGCTGCCGCTTGCCGAAAGCTCAGGAGTGGAACCCGGTTGCGCGGTGTGTCTGGTGTTGCCCGTAGAACCCATATATAGGCATTCTACGACTTTAAGCCCCGAATCCGCTCGGCCACATCGCGATAATCAATGTTGGCGCCGTAGACTTCCATGAAATGTTTCAGGGCAGCCGGACGGCTGCCCGCCGCCTCATGTGCCGAGCCCAATTCATAATGCACGGCCACACGCGCTTCGCCGTCGGAAGCGGAAGAGAGGGCCTTCTCATACCAGCGGACCGCCACCTCCGGCACCCCCTTTTCCAGGAAACACTGTCCCAGCAAGGTGTAAACCTGGAGAGTGTCGCGGAAGGAGTGTCGCATCTCAATGGTTCGCGCCACCTTCTGCAATTCGCCAATCGCCTCGTCCAGCAAGCCCATTTCCCGAAATGCCACGCCCAGGCTGTAATGGCTCTCGGGATCTTCGTTGTCGCTGCCAGTCTGCTCGGCCTCCTGCTTGAACTCCTCGAAGAGCTCCGCGAGCGCGTCTTTCGGAGCATCTTTCACCGCGCCGTTCAGTTCTGGCGCCGCGTCGGGAAGATCCAATTCTTCCACCAAATCTTGCGTTTCCGCATGGTTAACGCGGGAGCCATTCCACGCCTCCACCGAGGGCGGAGCCGCGGCAGGTTTCTCTTCTTCGCATGCCGGCGGGGGCGTGGCTGGAGCCAGATCGGAGGGCATTGCAGCCTCTAAGCCGGCCACAAGGTTGTCCAGCGCGCTTCCGGAATGCGCCGTGGGCTGCGCAGCCGGGGGCATCCCCAGGGGCGGCAGCGCGGAATAATCCGCAGGGACTGTCTGGGCGGAAGCCGGTTCGCTCGTGTACGCAATCCCGTTTGCAGGGACTCCCGAACGCGAAACCTCAGCCAATCCAGCCTCAGGCGGAGGAACCTGCGGAAATGCGTTCCCGGGCTGCAAATGTCCGGAGAACGGGCTATCCGAAACCTCCGCTGGGGAAGCCTGAGCGGACGCGATTGCTCCAGCAATCTGCTGTTTCAACTCGGGCAGGTCCGGAAGCTGAGGCGCGAGGGCAGCGCATTTCTCGATGACCGCCGCCGCCTCTTCCCACATTTGCTGCCCAATGTAGAAGCGGATCTCTTCCAGCAGTTCCGCTGCCGGCGAGTTCGCGGGCTCGTCGGGTTCCACTACGACTTCATCAGCGGACTCCTCTCCAGTTTGCAAGCCGGAGAGGAGTTCCTCGGTGGTGGTCGCCTGCATCGCGGGTTGCCATTCGTCAGAGATGTCCAGTTCGACTTCCGCTTCATCTGGGGATTCCGCACTTGCGTCCCCGGCCGACGGAGAGGATTGGAATTCATCCGATTGAGGCGAACCCACAGCTTCTTGAAGCGAACCCACAGCTTCGACCGTGTCCCCCGCGTCTTCCCGGACTTCTGGCCGGACTTCTCGACCTGGGGACGGATCCGGTTGGAACTCAAGCTTGAACTCCGGGCCCGCTTCCACTCCGATGGAATCATCGGCGGCGGAGATGGATTCCGCGCTGCCTACCTCCTGCGATGGACTATCGAGCGCAAATTCTTCCGCCGGAGGCGCCGCCTGAGCAAGGGACTCATCTGGCGGAAGCTCTGAGGCCGCTTCGAGCTTCGTGGACGACTCCGCCTGGGATCGCTCTGCCGCCTGTTCCCGGTAACGCTTCGCTAGGGCCGTATATTCCCTGGCTTGAGCCGCGTGTCCGTTCTCCTCAAAAACCTCGGCCAGGATGTCGCAACTGCGCGCCGCATCCTCATAACGCTCGCTGTGCGCATAAGCCGTGGCCAGGCGCTGGTGCAGACGCGCGCTCTTGGGAGCCTGCGCCAGCACTGATTCGAGGGTGGCAATCGCCTTGGGGTGTAGATTGTAGGAGTCCAGCAGCTCAGACTCGGTGAGCGCGGCTTCCACGGCGCCACTGGCATGCGCATCCAGGGGTTGCGTCAGCCCGGGAGCGGAGGTTTCCAGCTCATCCGCCATGAAGGCTCGGCCGCCCTCCTGGGCACTGAAGGAACGTGCGACCGAGTCCTGTCCCAGGCGCGCCACCATCTGCCGGTAGTTCTGTTCGTGGACAGGATTTTCCGGCTCCAGCACCGAAAGATCCCGGTAGTAATCGCGGGCGCGCGCCTGGTCGCCCCGCTGCACCAGTGCGTGAGCCAGCAACTCGATCACCTCGGTGATCTGGCTCTGCTCTCCTGCTTTTTGCAGCAGGCCCAGCACCAGCTCCAGCGCGGTTGCATTCTCCTTTACCCGGTCGGTGAGGGTGCGCAGCGCATTTAGCAACCGCTCGGGATTGTTTGCCAGCAGGCGATCGCTGTGCTCGGCATAGATGCGCAACGCGGCTTCAAACTGCCCGCGCGTGGCCAGCCAATCGGCAAAGTGGTCGATGCCGGAAAGATCATCATGCACGACCAGGAGCTTGCGGGCCAGCGGTTCCGCCTCTTCCGGCTGGGACATCGCCAAACGCGCGCGCAGCAGACAGGCCAGCCCCTCGGCATTGGAATCGATGTTGGGAATGCTTTCCAGGTGACGTACGGCCGCCGCGTGATTGCCGGTCTTCCACCGCAATCTGCGCCCGCATCAACAGCGCGTGCGGATTCCCCGGCGACAGGGTCAGCACTCGCGTGAGGGCTTCATCCGCCCCCTCCGCCGATCCCCGCTTTTGCAGCATCTTCGCCGACTTGAAAAAGATCTCCTGGGCTTCGTCTTTTTTGCCCATGCGCACGTAGAGATCTGCCAGGCGGGTTTGCATGGCGACGTTGTCGGGATCAAACTCCAGCATCTTCTGGAAAATCCCGATGGCGGCATCCAGGAGGTTGCCTTTGGTGTACTGGTCGGCAACCAGCAAGTATTGCTGGCGCGCATCGCTGAGCAGGTTCTGCTGGGTATAAAGTTCCGCCAGCCGGCGGATGTCTTCCACACCCGAGGGGTTAATTTTGGTGATTTTCTTGTAGAGCGCGATGGCTTTACTGTGAATCCTTCGGCGGCGTAGGCGTCCCCAACTTTCTTGAAGTAGGAGGCAGCGCGGCTGGGGTCTCCCATGCGGGCATAGAGGTCCCCCAGGGTATTCAGAATCGCCAGGTCTTTGGGTTCATGCTGCAAGACCTTTTCGTAGTCATTGATTGCGTTCTGAATCTTGCCCTGCTGGACGTGCTTCTCCGCAGAGTTGAGGACCTTTGCTTTATTAAAACCAAAACCGAACGCCATACGACCTGCACTCCTGCCATCAGGCAATTTTAGCTGGTTCCACTGCGACTTGCTTGCCAGGCTGCGCAGCCTGTCGCCAGGTTGCGCCTCCGCTGGAGGCATCCGGCAAATAAAAGACGAACCGCCTGCAGTCGCAAACTGCGCAGCAGAGGTGGCTAACAGTAACATAGAAGCGGACCTGTCTAGACTCCCGCGAGACCTTCCTAAAGTCCATGAACTGCAGGGCGATACCGTGTCCCAGAATGGTTATTGCCGGTCATCGCGGGATGATTTCCCGAAGTTTTCAGAAGTGTGAAATCGGGACCGGGCGGGACGGCAGGGAACAAGTGCGAGAAAGCCCTCAAAGCCGAAAAGGACAAACTGCAGCCCCCCACTCGCAATGGCAAGTCGTCCCGTGCGAGGCTGGTTAAGTTTTCTGCCGCGCGCTCCTGCCCAGACAGGTCAGGAAAATTGCGCTCTTGCCGGTAGCATGGGGAGAGAAGAATTCAGTGACGTCATCGTCGTAGAACGTGAGGCCGCTGGCCCCGAGCCGCAGGGCGTACGCCGCCAGGTAGAGTTTCCCTCCCACCACACCTGCTTCCAGCTGGGCAGCTCGGTAACCGCGATTGCCGTATGTCTCGAGGATACGTTCATGTCGGCCAGAAAGAAAACGTCCACTGCGGCGTCACCGGGCAGTTGCTGCTCCAGCCCCAGAAAGGAAGCTTCCGCCCGGTAATCCCCCGTTTTCAGCAGCTGCAATGCCCTGCGGTCGCGATGGAAGTAGTACGCTGCCCGGCTGCAGTCCTTCGACCGCATTGACGATCAGGTACATGTGATTCAATTGGGCTGAAAGCGGCTTGTGAAAGTCCGCCGGGAACCCCCGCGTGGCCCGGTCCAGGATGGTGGAAAGCTGGGAAAGGAGATCGCCTCGCGGGCAAACTGGCGAGTGGAACCCCGTCGCAGAATCACGCGTTCGATGGGGTCGGATGGATGTCCCGTTCCGCCAGAGGCGCAACAGAATCAGTGATCCCCCCCGGGCGCGCTTACGGCATCCGGAGTGGGGTGTCGCGCCATGACTGGACCTCTCGGCTGCTTGTCAAGGACGATGCCGATGGGCCTCGCGCATGGCGGGATAATCGACCTCGCGGCCGAATATGGCAGATGCTCCAGCCCGAGTGGCCCAATTGCAGCGTGCGATTCAACGACGGCAAATCGCGCTCCCGATGGTTACCACCGAGAACGCCACCTCCCGCTCGTGTCCGCATCGTATCAGGCGACTGACGAGACTCCTGAAATCCCAGAATCGCCTGGGCTGGCAATCCCAAGGCGGAAGACATCGCCATGAGGTTGGACAGAAGCGTTCCGTTGTCCCATCCGAAATGGCGCCAGGTTCGCTCCTGATACTTCCAAGCATTCCGCCAGTACACCGCCGGCGCAAATCATGGTCAGGGGAGCGCGTTCGATCGCGGATGGTCCCCCGTCGCCTCCCGCAGCACGCCGGAGAAATCGCCGTCGCGCAATTTGCGCAATCCGAATTCGGCAACGGCAAAGTGGTACACCCCGGCCTCCAGCTCGGGAATGCCCCTGCAGACCAGGTAGAGCTCAATTTCATACAACGCTCCCGTGCACGCGGCCGCCCGAAAATAGATTTCCCCTCCCGGATACTTACGCTGGCGCGTGACCCCGGCCGAGAAGTACAGCAGTGAGGCAAGATCGTTCCAACTGAGCGGCCGGGCCGCGTCGGGACGACCATTTTCCGCGATGGCCGAGAGAGCGGCGGCGCCGGACTGCGGCGTCTCGCGCGGTAGCGGAAGCGGCTCCAGCGAGGGATAGACCTTGAAAGGCCAGGGCATGCTGTTCCAGTCCAGATTGTGGGCCTGGGTCCGGACGCTCAGAGGAGAGTGTTTAGTCTGGTTGTGGTATCGCCAGGCGAGTTCTGTTTGCCGATTGAGCATGCAAGCCACAGACTGACCTGGCTATAGAGGACAGATTGCAAGAGCCGCCCCACGCGGCGGCTCTTGCGGTTGGATTCGTTTAGAAACTGTTCAGGTCGCCGATTCTTCCAGCAGCCCCTTTTCCAGTTTTTCCTGGCACTCGATACAGTGGCGCGTCCAAGGCACGGCTTCCAGGCGTTTGCTGTTGATTTCGCTACCGCAGGAGATGCATTCGCCGTAGGTGCCCTCGCGCACCCGGCTCAACGCGCCCTCCACCATCTGCAGCAACTGGCGTTCGCTGTTGCTCTGGTGGAAAAGAAATTCCTTGTTGTAGGAACTCGCCGCCCGGTCGGCTACGTCTTGGGCGGAATCCAGGTCAGCATCGCGACCATCCTGTTCGGTGCGCATTACTGTGCGGCGCAACGACTGCTGCCGTTCTTCCAGCCTCTTTTTGAATAATTCGAGCTTCTTCTTGTCCATCCGGCCGCCTTTGATCGCCTTCCTAACTCATGCAGACTTCGACGGTAAACTCTAAATAATACCTGTACGCCAAAATGCGCGTCAAACGTCACCCGGCGAGTCCATTAGTTAGTATGCCCGCAGCCTTGGCACGCGCCGTCTGAACGTTGCGTGCGCAGTCTCTGCCGCCATAGGGCAGACACAGTCCGCGCGCTAAGACAGCCGCGAGCCCTTCGAATCTTTCACTGCGCTCAACTCAGGATTCGTTTCGCCGATATCGCAAAAGAGAGTGGCCCCTTACGGGGCCACTCTAATCAAAGAGGCAAGGGAGGAAGGGATCATGGAAGGCGATGCAATGTGTCATTCCGGCAAGCGGAATGTTCCGAGGGGACGGGAGTTAATTCCAGGAAGAGGGTTAATGTCATTTCGGCCTCTTTTGTTGTACCCGCCAATCTGCATTTGTCAATCCAAAGGCGAACTTTCATATCCAAATGAGGACAGAAGAATAAGGTATTGTGCTGCTTTTTCTTAGGAGGGGAAAGCCCCACAATTTCCACAGTCGTCCCGTCCTCAACAAATCGTACGGGGCAGTCAAATGCCAACATTAGGCACTACGCTGCTTAATCTGAATCTGGTTCTGCTCCTCCATTGCCTTCAATTTGTTCAGCAATGCTTTGTAGCTGATCCGCAGGATCTTGGCTGCCTGCCGCCGGTTCCAGCGCGTCTGCGCCAGCACCCGTTCAATCGCTTCCCGCTCCGCCTGCATGGCTGCGCGCCGCCCGATCTCCAGAAGCGAGGGCATCTCAAGATGGTTCTCTGGATGGGGCGCCCCGTTTTCAGAGGCGGAAGCAATCGCAGGCGCGCTGTTGCTCTGCGCCGCGCGAGCGCTCAACTCCTCAGGCCGGGTTTCCTTGATGCCCCACACCGGGCTGAGTCCGGATACGGACGAAATAATCGGTTTGGGAGTGGAGAGCTCGCGGATGATCTGTGGTTCGTTCCCCACAATCACGTAGCGCTTCACCAGATTTTCCAGTTCGCGGATGTTGCCGGGCCAGTTGTACTCCATCATGCGGGTGACGGCGTAATCGCTGAAGGGCGGCTGAGCCTTCCCATAGAACTCGCTGTACTTGCGGAGAAAGAAGTCGAGGAACACAGGAATTTCTTCCCGCCGCTCCCGCAACGGTGGTATGTGAATGCTGACCACGTTCAGCCGATAAAAAAGGTCTTCGCGGAACAGGCCCTCCTCCACCGCCCGCTCCAGGGGCTTGTTGGTGGAAGCCAGAACCCGTACATCGACGGCGATGTCACGCTTGCCGCCCAGGCGGGCGAACTCGCCGTCCTGCAGCACGTGCAGCAGCTTGGCCTGCAGGGCAGGGTGCATTTCGCTGACCTCGTCCAGGAAAATCGTTCCCAGGTTGGCCTGATCGAATTTGCCCAGCTTCTGCCGGTTCGCGCCGGTGAAAGCTCCGGCCTCGTAGCCGAACAGCTCACTCTCCAGCAGGTCGTGTGGAATGGCGGCGCAGTTCACCTTTACGAAGGGACGATCACCCCGTGCGGACTGGCCGTAAACCATGCGCGCCACCACTTCCTTGCCAGTGCCGCTCTCCCCACGTACCAGCACGGTGGCATTGGTGTCCGCCACCTGCTCGATGGTCATTTTGACCTCTTCCATCTTCGGGCTGGTGCCGAACAGCATGGCGAAATCGCTGTGCCGGCGCACCCGTTCCCGTAACTGCGTCACCTCGCTGACCAGGCGCTGCCGGTCCATGACCTTGGCGATTCTGAGCTCAAGTTCCTTGGGATCGAAGGGCTTGCTGAGGTACTCCTCGGCGCCCAGCTTGGAGGCCTTGAAGATCACGTCCGGGTTATGCTGTGCCGAAAGCACGATCACCGCGCAGTCAGCCTTGATCTGTTTAATGCGCTCCAGCGTTTCCAGGCCGTTCGTGCCAGGCATCGCTACATCCAGGAGCACCAGGCTGGGGTCGCATACGCGGAACATGCGTACCGCTTCCTCTCCGCTAGCAGCCGTGCTTACTTCAAACTTGTGCCGCAGCAGATAGGTGCTCAGGAACCGGGCCATGCTGCCGTCATCGTCCACAATGAGTACCCGGGTTTTTTGCGCCGAGTGCACTGCCATTCTTCCCTCGTGACACGCCCGTGAGCGTGGAATGTCCGGCTCCGCACATCAGAAGTCCTGCAGCTTGGGGAGAAGTGGGTATTGTATCGCCGCTTCGCCCCAGCGGAGCCGCTTTTGCCGATTTCGCACCGCCTGCGAGCGCGTAGCGTTAGTTGGCACGCTCAGGCCGGTATGGCCGTGCAGTCACTCCCGCAGCACTCCAACCGGCAGCAGGCCCGTGAACGTGCTGCCCTTCCTCAACTGGCTATTCACGCGGATGGCCCCGCCATGCCCCTCAACCAACCACCGGCGTACGAGTATGCACCCGGTGAGCAGCCTCAAAGTTGGATGCAGAGAAGGCTTCCTGCGTCTATCCTTGGGTATTCAGATGCAAAATATAGGAACGCCACGGCCAAATCCGCGGCGTTTGGCTCTTCACCGGGGGAGGATTTCAGGCACTCCGCAGCTTGCTGCGGGTGAAATGGTAGGGGGGCCAGGGGCCACTGACGACGATCTCACAGCCCTTGAGCTGGCGAGTCGCCGCCGTGCAGCGGTTCTGGTACTTCTGCACCGTGCCGGAATCAATCAGATGAGCGATATCCATCAGAAGTCCGCTGCGAGCGGTCTTGCAGCTGACCTCCTCATCCAGCGGATTCAACAACTTATGAACCTGGACCGAGATCGCCCGGGCCTTGCTCTGGCATTCCCGCTGGCGCGCGGCCTTGGCGCGCAACCGCAACAGATATTCGCTTCCCACCACATTGGGGCAGAACCGTATCCGTGACCTTCTCCCTTAGGGACTCGTCGCGAATCACCAGCTTCAGATGCATCTCGGATTTTCCCCGCAACCGCAGCACGCTGTCCGTCAGTGCCCGCCGATTGGTCCGTACAGCCCGCCGCAAGGCCTCGTCGCTGTGAAAAACGGTGCCGAAGCGAAATGGCAGCACCGTCCCGCTGCGGAAGCATTCACTGACCACGCGAGCGTGATCCAGGACGGACTGCTGATCCAGAGTGCCGTCCGGGGCGTAGTCGCTCACGACCACCGCGAAGTCTCCGCTGGGATATCCCACGACCTGTTTACCGCGAATTCCCTGCATGCCAGGGATGGGGAAGGGACGACGCGTGCGAGTACCACTCAACAAGGCGGACTGCTCTGTAATGCAGTAGGCGTACCATGCCATAGCGTTTTCTCTCCGGTCACAGCAAGAAGTTCACGGATACTACGAATCCTCGGGCCTACGAACGTGAGCAGACGGCAGAATGACTCTGAAACTGAGAAGAGGACGCCAAACCCGGTGCGTCTCCAGATGTACGTCTCTAAGGCTTATGCTAGTCCTGCTTGCTCCCAAATAGCAACAGCTATGGTGCACGGCCAGAAAAACTCTTGCCTGCGGCCGGGGTTTTGTAGTTATAGATTTTTAGCGAATCGGATTTCGCCGGCAGGCAAGACTGGCTGCCATGGCATCAGAGTTAAGGGAATCCGCGCCCGGGTAGCGGCCATTCCTCCTTGAACGAGTGGATCTTCCGGGCGGCAGCCGGGCCGGGTCTCTTAGAACCGGCCGGTCCGAAAATACTGACCCGAATGCAGGAACTACGCGCCAATTCCGCCTGGGACCTTGCCCCCGTCGAGGTATTCTCTGAACTCAGCCAGGAGATCGTGCAGCAGCGCTGGCACGACATCAACGTCCTGTTGCGGCTGAGCATGCTGGGTGGTCTTCCCATGGAGTTCGGGGCCACCCTGAACCTGCTGTGCGACTTCGCGGCGGAAATCCGCCCTGCGGAAAAAGCCCTCGCCTACTTCTGGCAGGAGGAAGAGGAAGAGTTTCGCCTCCTGCTGGCGCGCGGCATCGATCAGGTGCCCGATGCCGTTCAGCACGGCAATATCCTGCACGTCGGGACCAGCCGCTGCAATCGTCCCCTGCTGGTACGCCGCGGCCAGAACATCCAGATGGATATCTTGCTGGACTGGCTGGGCGCTTCTTCGGCTCTTGCGGTTCCACTCATGGTGAGCAACCGCACCTTGGGCTCGTTGCAGTTGTTTTCCGCCGACCCCACGCACTTTAGTCCGGTGGATGCGCAACTGCTGTGGATTCTGTCCTTGATCTCGGAACCCCTCCTCACCCGCGCATATGCCGACCAGGGCCTGATTACGTTTGCCTTTACCGATTACCTCACCGGCCTGAAAACCCGCGGCTACTTCGAACAGCAACTCGACCTGGAAATCAAGCGCGCCGACCGCAAGCGCACGGAATTCGCCCTGCTGATGGTCGATATTGATTTCTTCAAGGCGCTGAATGACCGCTACGGACATCACGTGGGAGACCAGGTGCTGCGCGATGTGGCTGCGCTGCTCATCAAAGATATGCGCGATATCGACACCGTGGCCCGCTATGGAGGCGAGGAATTTGTGATGATCCTGCCGGAAACCAGTGAAGGCGAAGCTTTACAGGTGGCGCAGCGCCTTCGGATGGCGGTGGAGCGCGCCCGTTTCTTTGCCGGCTCCGCCGGAGCGGTCGAGCACCTAACGATCAGTATTGGAATTGCCAGTTTCGTTGTCGGCCTGGAATCCAAGCGCGAGCTGATTGAGCGCGCCGACACCGCGCTCTATGAGGCCAAAGCTCGCGGACGCAACCAGATCGTTCTGCATTCGACGCCGGCAGGAGCCAGCGGAAGCAAAAAGCAGGAAGCATCCTGAGCTGCGGCACGTGGGATCCTAAATTGCCCTCTCCTCCGTGCCGGTGCGCTTGAATCGGTGGCCAATCTTCTCCCGGAAAGAGAACAGGCGGCCCGGAGGCCGCCTGTTGGTGGAATTGTGAATCAGATCTTAGAGAGGTTGGACGTTCTCGGCCTGCCAGCCCTTCGGACCTTTCACGACGTTGAACTGAACAGCCTGGCCTTCCTGCAGGCTGCGAAAGCCCTGCGTCTGGATCGCCGTGTGATGGACGAAAACATCCTCGCCATTCTGACGGCTGATAAAGCCAAAGCCCTTAGCGTCGTTGAACCACTTAACGGTTCCTTGCTCCATGTGTTACGCACTTCCTTTTGTTGATTTACGCCTATAGAACCGGAGGGTACTTCAGAGGCAGATCTTGGAGAACTTTCCTCAACCCACTTCGTTTCCACGTAACGCAGTGTAAGGCTACCATTGCTGCGGCCAGAAAGCGAGAAAAAGCGCGGGAAAAACCGAAGACGTTTATTGTTTTCAGTTATTTGTGGGATTAAAAAGGGCTTGACACGCGAAAAAGCCGCGGGCCCCGCCGCGTTGGATCGCGTGGTCTGCGCCTACGCAGGAAAGGAAGGCTGCCCCTGGGCTCCCGAGAGCCGGGCCGCGAGCCCCATGTTCTACGCTCGCCTTTGATAATAGCGCGCTGAAGACAAAGAGCGGCATTTTTCCGAATCGCACGGGGGCGGCCGTCCGTGTCCGCCCCAGGTCCTTGGCAATGACTACGCTAGGCTGCGCGAGTCCTGGCGCAGATGCCGCAGGATTGCCGAATCGTGGAGAGATGCCGACTTCGCAGACTCTGCGCAAAGCGATCCCATCGTCTGCCTCGGCTTAACTCCGGAAACTCGTTCTGATCGGCTCGCAGTTCGAAGTCGCTGCCAATTCCTACGTCCACAGACCCGCTGGAGCCGGTGGGAATGCCCGTGGGCGCGGTGATTGGCCGTCCCACGCCACCGAACTTGTCGGCCATGCGGTGGGGAGTGAGCGTGGACGAGTCGATGTCCTCGTTGTCCGGCACGACGGGCATCTCTCCCGGCTCGGGAGTCACCAGATGATCGGAACCCTCGCGGTGCATGACCGTTCCCTCTTCCTCGTCCGGTTTGTAGTCGGGAGCGACGCCGACAGGGCCTGCTGGTCTCTTGTTCTCGTCGCCTTGCCACCCTGCAGCCTCTCCGCTTCGGCCGCAGGCAGTCGTTCGGCTTCGCCGAGTGTCAAGTCTGTCCGCAAGGTTTCATCGTTGGGCGAGGCCACTACGCGCTTCGCCGGCACAAGAACCTCCCGGCCACCGACGGCAGCAGCCAGGTAGTGGATGTTGCCTGTCTCGTGTTCGATAATGGCATCAGTTACCGTGCCGATCTTGTTGCCGGAACGGTCCTCCAGTGCTGCTCCTCGGATGTCATCGGCATCCAGGTCCACGTCGTAGTCGCGCAATGCGCCATAATGCTGCATACACGTCCTCCCCTCAGGTTTCTGCTTCGTCTGGTGAGATGCTCTTTTGCCGGGTGTCGTTTGCCCAGCCGGGTGTCGTTTGCTCAAGAGATGGCGCCATGACGCCTGAGGCGGATCTCGGGACAGGGCACTCAGTCCGCCAAGCCCGCGTGCGGCAGCATACCCGTTGCCTGCTGCTCGAAGATTTCGCGAACTCGGTCGAGGGTGTCGATTTCGGCGGGAGATTTGTCTGGGCGCAGGCGCAGAATGCGGGGAAAGCGCAGGGCGAAGCCACTCTCGTGCCGGCCAGATTTCATCACCGCATTGAAGGCCACTTCCAGCACGATGGCGGGCTCCACCTCGCGCCAAAAGCCGTGGTCGACCAGCGTATGCCCCAGGAACCACTCCGTTATTCCGGCGATTTCGGCGTCCGTCAGCCCGGAGTAGGCCTTGCCCACCGCCAGCAGACGCTCGCCATCGCGCACGGAAAAAGTGTAGTCGCTGAGCACCCGGGCGCGCTTGCCGTGGCCAAACTCGACAGCCGTCACCACCACGTCCAGCGTGGCCAGTTCGCGTTTGAGTTTGAGCCACGAGCGTCCTCGCCTGCCGGGTGTATAGGCCGAATTCAGATCTTTGATCATCAATCCTTCATTGCCGCGGTCCCGGGCGGCGTCGAACAATTCGGTGAGCTGCCTCGCCGACTCGACGAGCAGGACGCGGGCGCGAATCACCTGCGAGCGCCCGTCCGCAGCCGTTGTTGAGAAAGCGGGGCTCTCGATGGCAGGCTCCAGGGCCAGCTTCCCCTGCGCGTCGCGAGTGCGCACAATCTCATGCCACTGCGCCTCCTGGAACAGCCGGTCAAGGATCTCCCCCCGCATCCCCAAGCTTTGATCGATTACCAGCTCGCCACCGGCATAGAGAACGTCGAACACCACGTAAGCCACCGGCACCTGGTACAGCAGCCTGTCACTGACTCTTTTGCGTCCCAGCCGTTTCTGCAGCTCGGAAAAAGGAAGGGCGCGTCCCTGCCGCCAAGCCACTACCTCTCCATCGAGGATGACCGCCTCGCGGAATCCCGCCAGGGCGTCGATCAACTCCGGAAAAGATTCGGTGACGTCGTCGAGCGTGCGCGAAAACAGCCGCACCTGTCCGCCTGCCACGTGGGCCTGAGCACGGATGCCGTCGTATTTGTCTTCCACCTGGGCCCGGTGAAGGTTGGCGCGTTTCAGGTAATCGAAGGCCTGCTGGGCGCTTTCGATGGGGCTGGCGAGCATGAAGCCGATGGGACGAAACATCCGCATGCGGGCCTCCTGCAGCCGTCCCGCGTGCGCCAGGCGCAAGGTCTCCCCAATGTCTCCCAGCAGCATGGTGGCGCGCTGCACGTCGGCGAGAGCCAAGTCATAGGCTTTGGCAATGGCCTCTTCCACCAGGCTTTCTTTCAGCCCAATGCGCATCTCTCCGCTGATGATTTTTACCAGGTACTTGGCTTCGAGCGCCGTCGCCCGTGCCATGAGTTCCCGCAGCAGGTCGGCCTTCGCGGCAGGACTTCGCGTCTGGGCAATCTGGCGAAAGCGCCGCTCCACCTCGACCACGTTCAGCGTCGGCGTAGCTGGAGCGCGGCCTTCGAGTGCATCCTGAGCAGCGCTGCCCAGGTCCCCATGGCGGCGGTAAGCAGCGGTTAGTTCTGCATCGCTCCTGCCGGAGAGCTTTGCCACCTGCCGCCACAACAAGGATCCACCTACCTGCAACGTGCTCTCTTCGTGGGCGGGAAACGGCCTGCCGGATAGAAATATTGCCGAGACGGCGGCCTCCTCGAGGGTGCGCGAGCGCAGGTAGCCGGCTACCAGGGCTACCTTCTCGCTCTTGCGCCGGGCAGAGGTGACCGCCTCGCAGGTTTGAGCCA
Source organism: Terriglobia bacterium (assembly GCA_963732925.1). Classification (GTDB taxonomy): domain Bacteria; phylum Acidobacteriota; class Terriglobia; order Terriglobales; family Acidobacteriaceae; genus DASZRZ01. The sequence goes on along the minus strand of CAVTBJ010000006.1, from coordinate 274,966 downwards.
GCAGATTCATTCAGACAGGCTTCCGCAACTCGAGACGCTCAAAGGATGCTGAAACTCCAGATGCCTGCATGGGGGCGAAGCCGCTCTTCGCCGCGCAATGGGATCTATCGCGGAATCACAAACTTTAGTGTAAACTACTGTTGAGCAATAACTTGACACATCGAGCGACCGGAGCTACCCTCACTTTCCCGCGATCGGGCTTTCTTGGATCCCTGTGGTGCCGAGAAGGCCTGGACCGGAGGAGCTTTCCGCTTCATCTAATTCTGCACATGTCTCGTTTTCGTCAACTCGCGCGCTTCCTCGCCATGGTGCAACTTCTTCCCGTCCTGGAGAGCGGCGAAGAAATCCTCGTGGGCGGGCAAGCCGTTCTGGAAGGCGTGATGATGCGCTCGCCCCACGCCTGGGGCATCGCCGTGCGCAAGCCCAACGGCGAAATGGTCACCCATGCCGAGCCGCTCGAGCGTCCCTCGGAAAAGCATCGCTGGATGGCTTGGCCGCTGCTGCGCGGCATCATGACTTTGGGCTATGCCATGGCTTTGGGTTTTCGGGCCCTGCGCTTCTCCGCCAATGTGGCCCTCGACGAAGAACAGAAGGTCAGGAAAAGAAAATCGAGATCAGCGGCTGGGTGGCAGCCCTGAACATCATTTTTTCCATCGCATTTTTCATTTTTCTCTACAAGTTCATTCCGCTGGTAGCGGCCACGGAGCTGCAGCGTATCAATCCCGTGTTTCAAGGCCAGATCGTGTTCAATCTGGTGGACGGCTTGATTCGTATCGCCGTTGTTCCTGCTGTTCATCTGGGGTGTTTCGCTGTGGGGAGACATTCGCCGCGTCTACCAGTATCACGGCGCGGAGCACAAAACCGTCTTCGCCTTTGAAGCCGGAGATTCGCTGATTCCTTCTGCCGTGCAGAAGTTCGTTACCTGGCACCCGCGCTGCGGCACCAGCTTTCTGATGACGATTATGCTGCTCTCCATCGCGGTGTACACGCTGGTCCCGGTCACCACGTTCTGGGCGCGCCTGGGGATCCGCATTGCGCTCCTGCCGCTGATTGCCGGGGTCTCCTACGAGATCATTCGCTTCGCCGCCAAGCGCCGCAAGTCGCTGTTTGCCGCCATGACCGCGCCCGGCCTGTGGCTGCAGCGCGTCACCACCAAGCGCTCCGGATGACAACCAAGTGGAATGCGCCATCGCCGCACTCAACCACGCCATGTCGCTGGAACACCAGAACGGCGGCGAACTGGTCATTGCCTAGCGGCTCCCGCCGCGATTACCTTTTCCCACGCCCAGATTCGACGCGATCCCGCGATTCACGCAGACCCAGCGCCCGAATACTTGGAACCCCACTCCGTCCGGGCGCAATTTAGAATACGAGCGAACTCATGTTTGAACGACTCGAACAGATTGAAGCGAAATACGAAGAGCTCACCCAGTCGCTGGCTTCGCCGGAGGTCATCGCCGACTCCGCAAAGTACCAGAAGGCTGCGAAGGCGCACAGCGAACTCGCCCCCATTGTCGAACGCTATCGTGAATACAAGGAGTTGAAGCGCGGCATTGAAGGCAGCCGCGAGCTGCTGGCGAGCGAAAGCGATCCTGAGATGAAGGCCTATGCCCGCGAGGAGCTGGAGAAGCTGGAAGCGCGCCTGCCCGCCGTCGAAGAGGAACTCAAGGTCCTGTTGCTGCCCAAGGATCCCAACGATGACAAGAACGTAATCCTGGAAATCCGCGCCGGCACCGGCGGCGACGAGGCCACGCTGTTTGCCGCCGAAATGTTCCGCATGTACAGCCGCTTCGCGGAAACCAAGGGCTGGAAGGTGGAAGTGCTCTCCAGTTCCGATTCCGGCATTGGCGGGTTGAAAGAAGTGATCGCCGGCATTCAGGGCCGGGGCGCCTATTCCCGCCTGAAGTATGAGGGCGGGGTCCATCGCGTGCAGCGTGTTCCGGCAACCGAGCAGCAGGGCCGGGTGCACACCTCCGCAGTTACCGTGGCCGTCATGCCGGAAGCCGAGGATGTGGACGTGAAGATCGACGCCAAAGACCTTCGCATCGATACCTTCTGTTCTTCCGGTCCCGGCGGGCAGTCCGTCAACACCACCTATTCCGCGGTGCGCATCACGCATATCCCCACCAACACGGTGGTCAGTTGCCAGGACGAGAAGTCGCAGATCAAGAACCGCGAAAAGGCCATGCGCGTGTTGCGTGCCCGCCTCTACGAAGTGGAACAGCAGAAGCAGCAGGAAGCCCTGGCCAAAGAGCGGCGCTCCATGGTGGGCAGCGGCGACCGCAGCGAAAAGATCCGCACCTACAACTTCCCGCAGAACCGCGTCACCGATCACCGCATTGGGCTCACCCTGCACCAGTTGGGCGAAGTGATGGACGGCAAGCTGCAGCCCCTGCTGGACGGCTTGACGGCTCACTATCAGGCGGAACGCATGAAGCAGGAAGTAGTGGTGGCCTGAGCCGCCCGACTCACCCCCAAAAAAATTCGGGTCTTCTGCCCTGGCGGACCGAAGACCCGAATGGTTCTGAACCTAAGCCTCAGACCCGAAGGTAAGGCTTACCGTGCGCTTGCCGAGGCGGCAGGCAACAATTCCACCCGGTCGCCTACCATAATGTCTTCCAGAGCAACCGTGATCATAGCGGTGGAACTGCCGGGAGTGGCCGCCAAGACTACGGCCTGGCCCACGGTCCTCCGGGGAAGCTCGGCAAGGTCGCGCTTGTTAATCTTCATCTTGTTGCGCTGCGTGTCTTCGCTGATGGTTGCGTCGTAGGAAAGCCGGTCCACGCTTTGCATTTCCGCGGGATCATAGGAGCGCAGAATGCGGAATGTGTCTCCGGGGTGAATTCCCTTCTCCGAGCCCAGGTTCAGGTACACCTTCTGTCCGGTCCCCAGCTCCGAATCGAAATCTTTGGCCAGAATGATGCGGCCGAAGGTCGCGCCCGCCGTTTCCGCTGGGAAGCGGTTCAGCGAGACGGTTTCGGGTAAAGAGGGCATCGTGCGCTGTTCGTAGGCGATGGCCAAGTCGCTGGGCACAATCGGCTGACAGCTGAAATCGATGTGGGCAACGGCCACACCGCCGCGAATTGCCACCACCCGGGCGTGGCCCAGGTCGGCATAGGGCTGACCGGCGGCACGAACTGCGGCATCCTGTCCCTGGAAGGCCTCGCGCCGGTTGGGATCTTTCAGCTCCCGAACCAGGCTTAGCTCCGTGCCTTCTTGCAGGCCGCCGCCTTCGATGAAAATGGTGTCCCCTTCAGCATAGCGGCTGGTGTGGGGCGCGTAAATTCCCGCCGCGACAAAATTCTTGTGGGAAAGCGGTGTCTGGCGCAGAAATCCCGCGCACTGCAGGTCGGAATAACTCGCTCCCTGCACCCGCTCAGTCATGTTGGTTGGGCTAGCCGCAGGGGCTTGCACCTGCTGGGCGCCGGCGCCCAAAGTAGCTGCCATCAGGAACAGAAGGACCCGCTTCATCGACTCTCCTCGGGCGTTGGAACATTGCCGCCCATGGCATTGAAACGCGCAAAATTGTGCTCAGAATTAGCGCGAGACTGCCGCTGGCACGACGCTAGCAAAGCCCCTGGGAGGGGTCAAGGTGACCCAAGGACAGGGGTTAACGGCATCGATACAGGCTTATTGCGGCCATTGGGAATGGAATCGCCTGTTGCATCTCTATTGGTGCATCTGTAAGATGCTGAACGCCTTCAACTTGCAATGAACGCAAACGCTATCACCTCCGGAGCGCGGCTCCAGCCCCTGCGGGTTCCCCGGGTTTGTGTGCCCGTGGGCGCCGCCTCACCCGCCGAACTGATCCAGAAGGCGCAAGCCATGCTGCGCGATAACTCCTTCCTGGAGTTAAGGTTAGACCACCTTCGTACACCTTCCCAAGGGGTGGCTCCGCTCAAGCGCTTTCTGGCCCACAACCCGCAGGTGACGGCCATTGCCACCTGCCGCCGCATCGTCGCCGGAGGCAAGTTCCGAGGCTCGGTCTCTTCGGAGCTGGAGATTTTGTCGAAGTGCGCCGCCGCCGGCTGCCAATTTGTGGACGTGGAGCTGGAAACTGCCGCGGCCCTGAAGCCCGCCGACTACCAGCGTCTGCGCTCCCATTGCGGAATAGTCATTTCTTTTCATGACTTTAAGAAGACCCGCAAACTCGAAGAAACCTTCCGGCGCATGCGGGAATTTTCCGCCGACTTTTACAAGATTGTGACCACGGCCACCTGTCTCTACGACAACGTGTTGATGTTGCGGCTTCTGGAGGAGCATGCCGACACCTTTCCCATGGTGGGAATCTGCATGGGAGAGCAGGGAGTTCTGAGCCGCGTGCTGTCCCTGCGCGCGGGCAGCGCCTTTACCTTTGCCGCGGGGGATGACGGGGAAGAAACCGCTCCCGGACAGATCACGGCGCGCGAGTTGCGCGGCGCCTACCGCGTCGAATTCCTCGACGCCGCGACCCGGATCTATGGAGTCGCCGGCGATCCGGTTGCGCACTCGCTCTCGCCCGTCATGATGAACACTGCCTTCCGGCGGGAGAATAGCAATGCGGTCTACCTGCCACTGCACGCCAGGGAAGTGGGCGACCTGCTGCGCTGCATTGAAGGCATACCCATTTGCGGTGTCAGCGTCACCATGCCATTCAAGGCTGATGTTGTCGAGCACCTCGACAACAGCGACCCGCTCACGCAGAAGTCCGGCGCCTGCAATACCCTGGTGCGCATGCCGAATGGCAAGCTCTACGGCTTCAACACCGACGCCGCCGGCCTCACCGGAGCCCTGGAGCAGCGACTCTCGCTGCGCGGGACCAAGGTGCTGGTTCTGGGCGCCGGCGGAGCGGGACGAGCCGCCGTATTTGCGCTCAAGGAGCGCGGCGCCGAAGTCTATATCCTGAATCGCACTCCGGCCAGCGCGCAAAAGCTGGCGCGCCAGGCTCACGCCAAGTCCATCAAACGCGCCGACCTGAAGAAGCTGGCCTTCGACGTCATCGTCAACGCCACCTCGGTAGGCATGGACGAAAAATCTTCTCCGTTGGAATTGAAAGAGATCAACGCGCGCTTTGTTCTGGATATGGTGTATCAGGTCCCAGAAACCGGCTTCATGAAGCTGGCCCGTTCCAAGGGCGTGGAGGTCATCCCGGGCACAGAAATGTTTGTCCAGCAGGGGGCCCGGCAGTTTGAGATCTGGACCGGCAAGCCCGCTCCCGTGGCGGACATGCGCAATGCAGTCCTGACCGCTCTGGAGCAGCGCGCCGGAAACGGGCGGAAGAGAAACCAGCTATCGGGTAACGGCAAAGATTAGCGTTTCCACCGGCCCCGCGCTACCCTCCTCAACTCCGCTGCTTCACCGCGTCCTCGGATGACCCCGCCGCAAAGGCAATGGCTTTAGCCGCCTTGGAAAGGTCGCCTCCGTCAACTGTGATCGCTCCGCTGCTGCTGCCTTCAACGCGCAGGAAAACGGGGGATGGCGTCAGCAGGCGCGCGGCAGTCACGAGAACGTCGCGGCTTTGGATGAAGCGCAGCGTCGATTCCGCTTCGTTGGTTCCCTGGACGCTGAAGGCATTCACCGCGGCGTCTTGCACGTGATCGAAGATAACGGCAGGTCGTGCTTCTGCTGCGCTGACCTCGAAGCGAACGTTGTTCATCGTGAGCCCGCGCACGTTGCGCGCATACAGCGCATAGCTTGGCAGTATGCCATTCTCGAAATATTCGCCAGCGATCCTGGGCACCTCGCGATTGGCAGCTTCTTCCGCCGTTCCTCCGCCAGGGAAGGTGATGTGGACATCATCGAAGGTGATCTTCTCGATGGTCATATCGACCCCATTCAGAGCAATGCAGGACTTGAGCTCTGCGGGCCGATAGCTGCTTGTAAAGTCCACGTCCGGGAAGGGCTGGGGAACAACCACCCTGGCGTGGATTCCGCGGAAGGAAATGTTGCGCACCACCCCGGGCTCGCCGGTTGCCTCCATCGGCTCGGATGGAGACGGAGTTTGCGCGGTCACCCCCGGGCGGCGCGGGCCGAGATTGATCGAGATTGGCCCTGTGACTCCGTCCATGACCAAATTGGAAAACGACATATTCTCGAAGCGCGAGCCGGGACCGCATCGCATCTTGATCGGACAACCGAAGGTGTTATAGATGAGGCAATTGGAGACGGCAATATTTTCCGCAACCCCGCCGCCAAATCGGAATACCGACCAGCGCGTGCTGAATGAGCAATCGCTCACGGTCACGAATTTACAGCTTCCGAACAGAGCGCATGCGTCATCCTGGCATTCAATGTCGCAATTGCTGATGTGGACCCGCTCGCAACTGATGAAGTGGAACCCGTCATTGTTGTGGTTGACGCGGCTGTAGATGTGAATCCCGTGCAGTTGGATATAGCTGGACTGAATGATGCGAATCGAATGGTAAGCGCTCTGGGTGAGAAAGATGTCGCGGACAGCGACGTTCTTGCATTGGTGGAAGAGCAGGTGGTACGGACGCTGGTTCCCCCCGCGGCCTGAGGGCGGCGCAACACCGCGTTCGGGACTGCGAAACTGTGCTCCCTGGCCATCGATCGTGCCCGGCCCTTCGATAGTGAAGTTCTCAGCCTTGACGGCGAAGATCAGGCCCACGTTGCCATCGTTGAGAGTCGAATCGCCACGCAAGGGAATGGCCTCCGCCGCGTGATACTGCTTTCCGTCGGCACTGCCCAGCAGTTTTCCTTGCGCGGCAATGTGCAGCGTGACGTTGCTTTTCATCTCGACGGTTCCAATTACGAACACCCCAGCGGGCACAAGCACCGTCCCGCCCTGGTCGCGGGCACAAGCGTCGATTGCGCTCTGAAGTGCCGCCGTGTCCAGGGTCGTGCCATCGCCCTTCGCGCCAAAATCGCGGATGTTGTAAACCCGTGTTCCGCGCGTGTTTGTCCCGGCAGTGGCGCCGGTCGGCTGCTGTGGAGGCGCACCCGCGGGAAGGCTGGATGCAAACATTTCATTCCTACCCAGTAAGCCCGATGCCGCTCCCGCCGCTGTCATGTACTTCAACCATTTGCGCCGGGGAAAAAGTTGATGATTGATTTCCATCATGCCTGCTCGTGTTTCATGATTTGAAATTCAGGTTGCTGCTCGTGAACCAAACAAGATGGCGGCTGGGATGCTTTTCGTCAAGAATCTTCGGATTCCGGAGCTTGGATTCCGGAGCTGCCAGCAATAGGAGAGTCGCCGCCGCGAGGAGGGTCGAGAGGGCCAGCTAGGTCGGCAGTACGTTGTCTTTTCTGCGCCGGCTGAGCACGAAGGCGCGCCGCCGCTGCCTGCGCACCACTTGCTGATCGATCTTGGACCAGAAGCCCGCGAAGTAGTCGATGGCCGACACCAGAGACAGCGTCACCATGAACCACATGCCAACTTTGGCGATGACGGTCACCGGGAAAAAGAACACGCCGAAGTCCCACTCATGCCAGCGGACCTCCAGGATGGCCGCCACCACCACGACGATCTGCACTACGGTCTTGAATTTTCCCAGGTCGCTGGCCTCGATGGTAAAGCCCTGCGTCGCCGCAATGGAGCGCAACCCGCTGACCAGGAACTCGCGCCCAATGACCACCACCGCGATCCATGCCGGAACGATGCGGGGATTGATCTGCACCAGGGTGACGAAGGCCGCGGCAATCAATAGTTTGTCCGCCAGCGGGTCGAGCAGCATTCCCATGGTGGTGATCTGTCCGCGCCGGCGCGCCAGATAGCCGTCCAGCCCATCTGTGATCGAGGCGGCGATAAAGATGGCGCACGCCAGCAGTTCTTTCTCGCCGTAAGGGCCTTTCAGCCAGTTGCTGGAGAGGATCCAGATCAACAGCGGGACGGCAAAGATACGCGAAAGCGTAATGTAGTTGGGCAGGTTCACAGCTACCGCATTCGGGGTCAGCACACCGGATAGGGTCGAATGCGTTCAGATTATTCCACTAGGGCGCTGGGAAAAGCAATGTGGAGGAAATCGGACGCCCTGACTGACGTTACCGCGGTCGCCGTGCTGCTCACGAAAATCCAGCAGCGCCAGACAGCGGCGACTCCTGCCGCAAGCGGCGAACCTACCTGATGGATAGAAATCATGGAAGTAAGGAACGCGAAGCGGTATTCCCGGATTGTGGCCTGCAACCAGATCGCTATGGCTTCAGGGAGGCCAGATAGGCGGTAATTGCCACGATATCCGCGTTGCTCAGGTTGGCCACGGGAGCCTTCATAAGGGCGGCATTCACGCCATGCCGGGCGCCCGTCTGGAAATCGAAAATTTGCCGCCCCATGGAACTGGGAGAGCGTCCGGCAATGGAAGGCACAAAGTCCCCCATGCCTTCCAGGTTCTGTCCATGGCAGAGGACGCAGGCGACGGTCTTGCCGTGCCCGCCGGTTCGGACCAGGTCCTCGCCACGCTTCAGACTTCCAGGTGGCGCATAGACGATGTAGCGTAAACTCTCGTCGCGCATTTCGAAGCGCGCGGCATCCTCGGACATCTCGATGACCCGCTCTCCGATCGCTTCCGTTCCGCCATGTTTATCAGCCACCCAGACCTTGTTCGAGGCGTGGAACTTGGGCACGGTATCCGTCTCCACGACACGAATAAGCTTGACCGGTTTGATGGAGGCGAAATACTCCGCTGCTGTCTTCACCTCTTCGGAGGTAACGGCCTTGGCAATGGGAATCATGGTGAGAACTCCCACCGAACGGTGGCGCCGGTCGTTCTTGAAGTCGTCTAACTGCTGCTCGATGTAGGCGGCCGGCAGTCCTGCGAGGCTCTCGTTTTCTGTCCGTCCATAACCATTCGGCAGATGGCAGTACCCGCAGGCGGGGACGTCCGGCTTGCGCCCTTCCAGCACGATCTTCGGCGCGGGGGGATGCGACTCCGGGAACCAGTCGGGAGGCCCGAAGCGATTCGAGATCTGGGCCCTGCTATAACCGCGAGTGCTGCCGGGGACGTGCAGAACAACGTCTCGGTCCTGTGGTCGTGGACCCGGCCTCGTCGCAGGAGTAAAAGCCCAGTCTGGAAGATTCGGCTTCGGCAACCCGGCAGCAGCCGCCGGTTCGGCAGCGGACGCGCTCGCTTGCGCGACTCCGGAGCCGGTGTCCGTGCGTGCAGACGATGTTGCGGCAGCAGCGACAGCCGAATTCGCTCGGGGTTGCGGATCTGCCAGCAAGGCGCTGGAAGCGACCGATGCGGCCAAGGTGGCCCGAAAAACCCAAAGGCCGAGACGCAGTCTCATGGCAGACTAGCCTTTACCGACGGAAACCATCGTCGCATCTCTCCCCGCGCATCCCCATTCGCTATGGATTCAGGGATGCCAGATAGGCGGTAATGTCGACGATATCCGCGTTGGTCAGCTTGGCCACGGGGGCCTTCATCAGTCCCGAATTCACGCCGTGCCTCGCGCCGGTCTGAAAATCAAAGAGCTGCCGGCCGAGGGAACTGGGCGAGCGTCCGGCGATGGAGGGCACGAAGTTGCCCATTCCTTTCAGATCCTCTCCATGGCATGTGACGCACGCAACGGTCTTACCGTTCCCACCGGTTCGAACCAGATCCTCTCCCCTCTTGAGGCTTCCGGGAGGTGCGTAGGCAATAAACGGGGAAGCGGTGTCCCGCATTTCGACGAGCTCGGTATTTTCGGGAACTTCAATTACCCTCTCCCCGATCGGCTCGCTCCCACCGTCCTTGATCGGCATCCACATCCAGCCTGTAGAGTGAACCTTGGGAACCGTAGCCGACTCTTTTACATGGATCCATTTGACCGGCTTCACAGAGGCGAAGTATTCCGCCGCTTCCTTGGCGTCCTGGGGTGAGACGTGATTGGCCACGGGAATCATCAACGTGGCTGCCATGCCCGGTTTTGAGCTGTGGCGCAGGCCGTTCCGGAAATCGCTCAACTGCTGCAGGATGTAGGTCGCCGAGAGCCCCACTAGGCCCTCATTCTCAGGCCGGCCATAGCCTGTGGGCAAATGGCAGTGTGCGCACGCCTGTACGCCCGGCTTGTCCCCCTCCATTACAACCTTTGGCGCGGGAGGATGCAGGTTAGGGAACCAGTCGGGCGCGCCAAAGCCGTTGCCAATCTCTCTGCGCGTGTAGCCGCGCTCGCTGCCAGGTACGTGCAGCACCGTGTTGTCGGGCGGCCGCTGCGGCCTGGGACCAGTCGGCACCGTGTGCGGGGCATAGGCCCAGTCGGGCAGGTTCGGATTTTGCAGCTCAGGCGGAGCTTCCGGGCTCGCATGACCCTCTTCCGCGGTTATCTGGGAGGACGATGCGGCGGGCGGAGCTGCCTGCGGCTGAGGGCCTGCCAGCAAGGGAACGGCGCCGGCGATCGCCAGAAGGGAAGCGCAAGCGCCAAGAGTGAGTCTCACAGGAAATTTCACAGGGAAGCCCTCTCCGTTTGCCCGGGCTACTGAGCAGCCAGCCGCAGGCAAGCCTCTGAATCGATACAATCCCAAAAAAAATGCACAAGCAAAATACCACGAGGTTCAGGAATGCAACAAATTCATCCGGTCTTTAGGTCGGAGAGGCCTTTCCCGCTGGAAGAGAATTTTCCGGGAAACCGCTAGAGCTGAATTTCCATCCCTTCGGCGGCGGCGCGTACTTCCGGGTAATACTCGCGTGCCTTACGAACGGTGGCATCGATGCACAAATCGCTGTGATCCGGGTCGTGGTGGAACAAAATCAGCTCCCGCGCGCCGCTTTCCATGACTAGGTCGACAGCCTCGCGCCAGTGGCTGTGTCCCCAGCCCTGCCTGCGGGCCTCGTACTCTTCCGGCAGGTACTGGGAGTCGTAGATCAGCACGTCCGCCCCTTCGGCCAGTTTGCGCAGGTTGCGGTCGAACTCGGGGTGTCCGGGCTCATTATCCGTGGCATAAACCAGGATTCCGTCCCGGCTCTCCACCCGGAACCCCAGGCACCCCTGCGGATGATTCAGCCACATGGAGGTTACCGTGCAGTCTTCCAGCGTCATTCTGCTGTCCCGGATGTTGTAGAAGTTGCGGTGGGCCGCCATTTCATTCATGTTGACCGGGAAGTAGGGGTTTGCCATCTGCCCTTCTACGGCCCGCTGAAGCCGCCTGCCGTGTCCGGAAGAGTGAAAGGAAAAGCAGTTATCGGGATTCTCGTAAAGCGGGCCAAAAAACGGGATGCCCTGGATGTGGTCCCAATGAAAGTGCGAGAGAAAAATGTGCGCCTGGATGGGCTCGGTCAGGAACTCGCGCGTCAAGGCCTTGCCCAGGCTGCGAAATCCGGTGCCGCAATCAAAGATGTACAGACTCCCATTGACCCGCACTTCCACGCAGGAGGTGTTGCCGCCGTAGCGCATGTTTTCCCGCTGGGGCGTCGGGGTCGAGCCCCGTACTCCCCAGAATTTAATGTGCATGCGTTGCTCGCGCCCCCTGCAGCTCTTCCCGCCACCGGCAAAACCCGCTTTCCGCCACTCGGAAAGACCGTGCCAAAACTGCTTCTAACGCGGTCAATTTATAGGAGATTTCGCATGCCAGGTTAATTACGGAAGGGATATGGACCCGCGGGGATATGCATTTCAAGTTGGTAATCTGGAGCGCTGAGCGTCTCAACCCCTGAACGCCCTATTCTTCTCTCTCGCTGCTTACGTTCCAGGCAAATCACCCGATTGTGCATTACTCCAAGCAGATCCCGCTGGCCGAGCGTGGATTGCCGACAGCTGAGGGCTCTGCCTTTCCGTATAATCAACTCCACCGTCCCATGCTATATCCGCAATGGAATGAATTTCTTGCCTTGAGCCGCACCGCTACCCTGGTGCCGCTGTCTAAGTCCGTCAGCGCCGACCTGCTCACCCCGGTCTCGGCTTTTCTGAGCATTGCCGACGACAATTCCGACGCCTTTCTTCTGGAATCGGTGGAAGGCGGCGAAAAAATCGGGCGCTATACCTTCCTTGGCGTCGATCCCTATATGCGCCTGGTAGCGCGCGGAAGCGAAATCGTCCTAGAGCGCGGACGCCGCCGCGAGCGCGTTGAAGGCGACCTGTTTCAGGTGATGCGCTCTCTGCTTCGCCAGCATCGTTGCGCTCATCCGCCCGGGATGCCGCCCTTTACGGGCGGAGCCGTGGGATATTTCGCCTATGACGGCGTGCGCCGTCTGGAGCGCCTGCCCAGTCTTGCCAAGGACGACCTCCACGTCCCCGATTGTGTCCTGATGTTTTTTGACCGGCTGTTGGCTTTCGACCACGTGCGCCATCAGATCCACATTGTGGCCGCCGTGGACGTCTCTGAGGAACCGCCGAAAAAGGCCTACGAACGTGCTCTGGAGGACATTGCCGCTCTGGAGCGCCGCCTTGCCGCCGGCGTGCGCCGCCTGAAGTTTTCCCCTGAGCGCCGCCCCCACAAGATCAAGGTCAAATCGTCGGCTTCCCGCGAGGAGTTCATGCAGAGCGTCCGCCGCGCCAAGGAGTACATCGCCGCCGGCGACGCTTTCCAGGTCGTGCTCTCCCAGCGCCTGGAGTTTCAGCCCGCCGCCGCGCCCTTCGATATCTACCGCGCCCTGCGCACCGTGAATCCCTCGCCTTACATGTATTTCCTGCGCATGGGCAAGCTGGGCTCCGGCGGAAGCACAAAATCCACCCCGAAAATCAAAGACGACGGTACCCTGCACGTGCTCGGCTCCTCGCCGGAATTGCTGGTACGCGTGACCGGGAAGAAGCTGGAATACCGTCCCATTGCCGGTACCCTGCCGCGCGGCGCCAGCGAAGCCGAAGACCAGCAACTGGAAGAAAAGCTGCGCACCGATGAAAAAGAGCGCGCCGAGCACGTCATGCTGGTGGACCTGGGCCGCAACGACCTGGGCCGCGTCAGCGAGTACGGCTCCGTCAAGGTGCGCGATCTCATGTACGTGGAGCGCTACTCCCACGTGATGCACCTGGTCTCGGCCATTCAGAGCACGCTGCGTCCGGAGCTCGACGCTTTGGACGCTTTTGCCGCCTGCTTCCCTGCTGGAACTCTCTCCGGCGCGCCCAAAGTGCGGGCCATGGAAATCATCGAGGAACTCGAGCCCGTCCGCCGCGGCATCTATGGAGGCTCCGTTCTCTATGCCGACTTTGCCGGCAATCTGGACTCCTGCATCGCTATTCGCACCATGCTCATGAAGGGCAACAAGGCCTACGTGCAGGCAGGCGCTGGCATCGTCGCCGACTCCGACCCGGCGCGCGAATACCAGGAGTCTCTCAACAAGGCGCAAGCTCTGGTCCGCGCCTCCGAAATGGCAGGCTGACATCGGGGAATCGCCAGGAAGAGCAGGTCGGAGCAGCGCTCGCAGGGCGCGCTACGTGATCTATACTTCAACGATGGGTGGAAGCGATGAATGATGCCCTTCTGATGCATCGCCTGCACTTCGGATTCACGGTCACTTTTCATTATCTGTTTCCGCAGCTCACCATGGGCCTGGCCCCGCTCATCCTCATCCTGAAAACCATGTATCTGCGGACCGGCAACGCCGTCTATAACCGCTCCGCGCGATTCTGGGGCAAGGTGTTCGGAATCAGTTTCCTCATGGGCGTTGTGACTGGCATTCCCATGGAATTCCAGTTCGGCACAAACTGGGCGGAGTTTTCTCGCGTCACCGGAGGCGTGATCGGCCAGCCATTGGTGATGGAGGGCGTCTTCTCGTTTTTCCTGGAGTCGGCTTTTCTTGGCCTGTTTCTCTTTGGCGAGCAACGCTTAAGCCGCATCGGCCACTGGTGGGCAGCCTTCGCCGTATTCGTGGGCTCCTGGCTCTCCGGCTTTTTCATCATTGTGACCGACGCCTGGATGCAGCACCCGGTCGCCTTTGAACGCTCCCCCAACGGCATTTTCAACGTGACCAGCTTCTGGGGACTGCTGTTCAATCCCTGGGCCCTGATTCAGTATTCCCACAACATGTGCGGGGCCCTCATCACGGGCGTCTTCGTCATGGCCGGCATTGGAGCTTATTACCTGTTGGAAGGCAAGTTTCTGGAAGAGGGGCGCGCATTTCTTCGCGTGGCGGTGATCGTGGGCATTCTCGCCTGCGTGGTGCAGATCTTTCCCACCGGCGACCTCCACGGCCGCTACATGGCGATCCACCAGCCGGTTACCACGGCCGCCATGGAGGGCCTGTTCCACACCGAAGCGGGGGCGCCGATCGTGATCCTGGGCCAGCCGGACACGCAAAGCGAGCGCATCGACAATCCCCTGGTCGCGAATAAAGTGCTGAGTTTCCTGATCTACGGCACCACCACGGCCCAGGTGCGTGGCCTGAACGCCTTCCCGCGCGAGAATTGGCCCACCAACATCCCGCTGCTGTATTACAGCTACCACATCATGGCCGGGCTGGGGACGCTGTTCGTTACGGTCATGCTGATCGCCGCCATCCAGCTATGGCGCGGCAAACTTTACAGCTCGAACTGGCTGCTTTGGGTTCTGCTGTTGTGCATTCCGCTGCCGCACATCGCCAACACCGCCGGCTGGATGACCGCTGAAATCGGCCGCCAGCCCTGGCTGGTCTATGGACTCATGCGCACCGCCGACGGCTATTCGCCGCTATATCCACGCCGGCAACAGTCTGTTTACCCTGCTCGGTTTCATGGGACTCTATGCTGTGCTGGCCATCGTCTTTCTGTTCCTCGTTCACCACATTATCGCGCGCGGTCCGGTGGAGGAGCCGCTTTCCAGCGTCGAATCGGGAGTTCCCTTCCCGCTGGCGTGAGGAGTTGCTTTGCTGCTGATCTGGTTCTGGCTTGTGGCCATCATGATTACCGGCTACGTCGTTCTCGACGGCTTTGACCTCGGCGCCGGGATTCTGCACCTCTGGATCGCCCGACAGCGATCTTGAGCGCCAATTCGTCATCCGTACCATTGGCCCGGTCTGGGACGGCAATGAAGTCTGGCTGCTTGCCGGTGGCGGCACCCTGTATTTTGCTTTTCCCCTGCTTTATGCCTCGGCCTTCAGCGGTTTTTACCTGCCGCTCATGATCGTGCTCTGGCTGCTCATCCTGCGCGGCATTGGCATCGAGCTGCGCGGGCATCTGGAATCCGCGGTGTGGCGGGGCCTGTGTGATCTTTGTTTCGGCGGCGCCAGCACCTTGCTGGCTGTTTTCTTTGGAGCCGCTCTGGCCAACGTGATTCGCGGCGTCCCTTTGCAGGCGGACCAGTACTTCTTTCTGCCCCTTTGGACCAACTGGCGAGTCGGCCCCTATCCCGGCATTCTCGACTGGTACACGGTGATTGGCGGGGTGGTAGCGCTGGTCGCCTTGGCGCTGCATGGCGCCTGCTACATTGCCCTGAAGACCTCGGGGGAAATCAACCAGCGGGCACGCCGTGTCATCTCCGCCCTGTGGCCGGTGCTGGTCGCGGTTACGGTTGTCAGCCTGGTTGCGACCCTCTCCATCCGTCCCGCGCTGCTGGACAACTATCGCGCCCTCCCATTCCTCTATGCGATTCCCCTGCTGGTCGCGTTCTCCTTGCTCAGTTTGTGGAACGCGCATCGCCGGGGAAAAGAGCGCGTGGCATTTCTCTCGTCCTGTTCATATTTGATTTTCATGCTTTCCGGCGCCGCCGCCGCTGTGTATCCCAACCTGCTGGTTTCCACCACCGACGCGGCAAGGAATATCACTGTGTACAACGCACACTCCGGCGAGCACGCGCTTTCGGTCGGTCTCATCTGGTGGAGTTTTGGGATGCTGGTTGCGATTGGCTACTTCGTGTTTGTCTACCGCATGTTTCGCGGCAAGATCACCTTGGGGCCTGGCGGCCATGGCTACTGACGCGTATCGGCGGGCACGGGCTCGGGGCCCGTGCCCGTTCGACGAAGCAGCAGCCGTCCGTGGTTTCATCCGCGACGATGTCCAGTCCCGCCGGGCTTTTGGCAGGCGTCGCTGCTCGGAACGCAGAAGGTCAGGCAGCGGTGGCCAGCGGCTTAATGTGGCCGAGCTGAGTCAGCAGGCTGTACTGGTCATAATAGATATTGCCGGAGATAGCCGCGCCGTTCTTATCGCACTTCACGATTTCGCACAGCATCACGGATGCCCGGCGTCCGGTGGGCTTCATGCCCATATAGCTGCCGTCATTCGTGCCCTCCATGGTGAATTGCGCAATTACCGTGTCTCCCGCCTCCAGGTATTGCGGGTTCACGATCTTTCCATTGGAGAACGCCTGGGCCCAGGCTTCCACAAATTGCCGGAACTGTTGCCTGCTGTTCATGGTGGACCCGCGAGCGCGGTCTGTGTAGTTCACGTTCTCGGAAACATTTTGAACCACCCCGTCGAAATCGCGGCGGTTCCAGGCTTCATGGGCGGCACGGACGGTATCCACGTTTTTGGATGCCATAGTTCTTCCTCCTTTTTGATTTGTGAAGATCTGCTAACGGGAAGGAATGTCGAACCGGTAGCGAAATGCCGGCAGGAATGAAACCAGAGGACCTGACTCTCGGCCCAGCCTACGCCTGACATCCGTGGGGGTCAATCACCCAAACTCGGTGCAATATGGCGAAAAAACTGAGACCGCTTTCGAAAACCCTGCCCTGAGTGCCGCTCCCCAGGCAAGAGCAATTCCCATTGCATTCGGCGCGTGCGAGGTTGAAAATTCCCTACGTATCCTGCCTTTGGCAGTTCCCGGGTTCGCTCCCGGGGCCGAACGGCCGGCGACCTGATCATTCCGCACTTTTTATTCGAGGAGGACCTATGTCCACGGCTAGTCAGCCGACCCCCACGCCGGAGTTCGTCGCTGGGCTTCGCGATTTTCTGGCGCAAGCTATCGAATACGAACTCGAAACCACCAAGAGGGTGCTGGCCGCCATCCCCGATGCCCGCTCCGACTACCGCCCTGCTCCCAAGAACCGCAGCGCGCACGAACTGGCCTGGCACATCGCCATGGAGGATGTGCTGTTTCTCGACAATATCTGCGAAGGCAAGTTCGATTTTACGGACAAACGCTACCACAGCCAGGAACCCAGGAGCGGTGCCGCAATGGCCGAGTGGTATGACCGCAATCTGCGTCGCGCCCTTGCCAACATACGGCAGTTGACGCCTCAGCAGTTGCTGGAGATCGTGGACTTTCTAGGGATGATGAGCGTGCCCAGGTTCCAATTGCTCATGATGATGAACAGCCACAGCATCCACCACCGTGGCCAGCTTTCCGTTTACCTGCGCCCCATGGGTGCTCGTGTGCCCAGCATTTATGGCCCTACAGCGGATACGATGGAGGATGCGGCCAAAACCTCGGCGGCGGATTAAAAGCCGCTGTCGGAGGTTTTTCTGGAGGGACGGGGTCCAGGGTTCCCATTCCGCGCGGGTCTCGTGCGCAATGGGAGGCTCGCCGGGTGCGCCGTCCTCTTCCTCGTTGATCGAATGCAAAGGCTTGATTGACCGATGGCGGTAGCGCAGACCTCCAGCTCTGCGATTCGCCATCCGCAACACCACCGTCTCGCAGCCTTCTCCCATCGAACCTCATGACCGTCTTAGTCATTGGAAACTTGCAGAATGAACGTCCCTGTGCCGCAAGCTGCAGCCTTTTCTCTAGCTCGCGAACTTGTGCTTGCGCATAGCTGGAACCCACTCGCATATCAAATCCTTAACCCCGGTATTCAGCACTGGTTCAGCGGCCGGCAGGATGGAGTCGTAGGCTATGTCACCTGTGGGCGTATCCGAGTCGTCGCTGGTGCGCCTGTGTGCCACCCGGCCATGATCGGTGAAATTGCAAGCGAGTTCGAGTCCGACGCGCATCGCAGATACGAGCGCGTCTGTTATTTCCATGTCGGACCGCGCTTCATCGGCACTGTTCGCCATTTGCCCGGGTATTCCATTGTCTCGATAGGCTCTCTCCCTTACTGGAACCCAATGGCGTGGCATTCAATTCTCGAATCGCGCGCATCCCTTCGATACCAAGTCGCACGCGCGCGGCATAAGGGGATCACCGTGTCTGAAATGGCCCCTGAGACCGCTGCGACATCGAGTGAACTGCGCGAGATCCGTGAAGCGTGGCTTCGCCGTAAGCACCTGCCGCCGCTGCACTTCCTCATTGAACCGGAGATCTTCGCCGAGCTCAGCGACCGCCGAATCTTTATTGCAAGGAGCAACCGTAAAATCATCGCGTACTTGCTTTGCACTCCGATGCCGAACCGGAACGGGTGGCTCTTTGAACAATGGGCGTACGGAGACCTTGCTCCACTCGGTACGAGCGAACTGCTTGTTCATTCCGCGATGTCTACTTTCGCTGCCGAGGGATGCAAAACGGTGAGTATGGGACTTGCTCCGTTGTCCGCCAAAGCCGGTCTTGCTCCTGGCCGGCCTGGTCCCCTCTGGCTGCGCATGTTCTTTCGTTTCATGCGCTGGAGCGCGAATCCCCTTTATAACTTCAAAGGACTTGAACATTACAAGTACAAGTTCCGGCCGCATTGGTCAGAGCCAGTCTATATCGTGGTTAATAGCGAGCACCTTTGGCCGATCAATGTCTTAGCCATCGCTCATGCGTTCGCGGGAAGTCCGCTACAGCTCTTCGGATGGCAGGTGCTCAAGAAGATCTTCAGGAGCCTCTCGCAATGAGCAACATTTTCATTCGATATGCTGGCTACGTCTGTTCCAATGCAACGTAACGAGCCTCTCCTGCTAAGCAGCCCCGGATCAATACCTTGAGGTGACCGCTTTGCGGCTCAATCATTTGCTTCCGAACGTTTCGCTCGGCAAACGTTAAGTCAAGGCGTTTCAATACGTTGGGAAAAAATCTAGGGGAGGGGGCCGGGCTCTACCGAGCCTGAATCGAATTGCATGTAGAAGGCGCCTGAATTCCCCGTTGGCTCGCCGTGATTGAGAACTCGCGTACAATCCACTAGCAATTGTTTGCGATTTGAACCTGGAATTCGAGACTGGCTGCCATGGTCTTCGTCCTCGACAACTACGATTCGTTTACTTACAACCTCGTCCAGTATCTCGGGGAGCTGGGCGCTGAAGTCATGGTTCGTCGTAATGACCAGGTGACGGTGAACGAGATTCTGGAGCTTGGTCCTGAGCGCGTGTTGATTTCTCCTGGTCCGTGTACGCCCGCCGAAGCTGGCATCAGTGTGGACCTGATTCGTCAAGGCGCCGGGAAATTTCCCATTCTGGGCGTCTGCCTCGGGCATCAGTCCATCGGCGCCGCCTTTGGGGGTACCGTAATGCGGGCCCGAACGCTCATGCATGGCAAGACCAGCCGGATTCAGCACGATGGCCGTACCGTTTTTGCCGGCCTTCCTTCCCCCATGGAGGCCACCCGCTATCATTCTCTGGTTGTTTCCCAGCAGAATCTGCCTGCGGAACTTGAAATCAGCGCGCAAACCACGGACGCTGATGGTTCCACGGTGATCATGGGCCTGCGTCATCGCCGCTTTCCGGTCGAGGGCGTGCAGTTTCACCCGGAAAGCGTGCTAACAGACCACGGCAAGGAACTGCTGCGGAATTTCCTGAATTTGTAATTGGCCCCGCGCTTGCTTCCGCATTGGACTAAGACTTTTCCCTCAAGTGCGCCGAATCTTGTAATATTCATTTCAACTTTCGTAGTAGTTCGGAAAAGTTTGGCTTCAGGAGCCGCAACTGTCTTGACACTTTCAGGACGGCGCGCCATGCTAGACGGCTCTTGCGGAAAGGGGAACGTATGACTCAGCAGGCGCAGCGCGAGCAGCGCGCGACCCGGCGGTTTTCTTTGCAACTGCCGGTCACCGTCAAGTTCGACTCTGCCGAGAAGTCTGCACAGACCCGCGATGTCAGCGCCCGTGGAATTTGTTTCTACATGGATTCCAGCGTGGCGGAAGGATCGGAAATCGAGTTTACCCTTACCCTGCCTCCTGAAATTACCCTTACCGAGAGCATTCGCGTTTACTGCAAGGGAAAAGTGGTTCGCGTGGAACCGGAAGGTCCCGCTGGCCGGGTCGGAATTGCGGCCATCATTGAGCGTTACGAGTTTCTTTCCGAATCGTCCTGACTAGAACCGGCACGGGTGAGCCGACCCGGGACGGCGCGCCCGCCCTCCCCGGGGTACGGCTTTACACTGAGAAAATCACGCCAAATCTGCTAGGCTTGTTTTCAGTCATCATGTTGTCTCCCCCCCGATTCTTTTTGTCCGCAGCCACAATGCTCTTGGTGTGCGTCCTGTTACGGGCCCAGCAACCCGCGCAGCAGGAAATCGGAGAGTTGTACGCAAGTGATGCCAGCGTGCACGGCTCCGTGATCCTGGCAGCCGGTGGAATGAAGGTTCTCTCGGGAGCTTCGGTTGCGGCGGGAAACGAGACGGCTCTGCTGCGTCTTGACCGCGGCGGCAACGTTCGCTTCTGCCCGCGCACTTCAGCTTCGGTCGCCAGTGCGCCGTCGGGGGGCAATCTCATGCTGGGCATGAACACCGGCCAGTTGGAAGTGAACTATAGCCTTGCCGTTTCCGCCAATACCGATGCCCTGGTGACGCCTGACTTCCGTTTGCTGCTGCAGGGTCCCGGTGACTTCCACTTTGCCATTGGCGCCGACAACCGCGGCAACACCTGCGTGCGCGCTCTCAAGGGCAACACCGGCTCGGTGATCGTCACCGAGCTGATGGGAGATACCAGCTACCAGGTTCGGCCGCAGGAGGAAGTGCTGTTTCGCCAGGGCCGCCTGTCGGAGCGACATCGTGCCCAGCCCTCGGATTGCGGCTGCCCAGAACCCAGCCCGGTGCTGCGAGCGGAGAACGTGGCGCCTCCTCCGCCGCCACCGCAGGTTGCGCCTGCTGCCCAGGCCCCGGTTGCGATCCCTGATCTGCCTGCGCAGCCCCCAGCCAGTCAAACCATGGCTGCGGTCAACTCCCCGGCGCCGCCCCCGGAGATCCATCTTCAGATGGATGCCCCGTTCGTTTACAACGCGATGGAACAGGAGTCGCCTGCCGAACTGGTGACCCAGTTGCGCCTCGCACCGGTGCCGAACTATCGGCGCGGTGAAGTGCTGCCTCCACCGGCGTCCGCTCCGGATAGCGATGCAGTAGCAGGGCGGGAAGCGGCCGCAGGCAAGCCCCACAAGCGCTCCATTTTGCGGCGCGTGGGTTCCTTTTTTGCCTCCATCTTGCACTAAGTGATTGTCCGGCCGTGGCTTTTACGGACGCTCGTCGAGCGACGCCGGGGCGCATAATTTCCCGCCTGCGGAGAACGCTTCGGGACTATACTTCTGCTCTTTCATATCTTGTTGTCTTGGTTTCATGTCCACCGCCGCAGCCAAACCGGTTCCACCCGGGGCCCCCAACGCCACCGCTGAGCCGCTTTTCCTCCCCAGCCTGTACGGCATGGACTACAGCACGTACGGCGTAAAGCGCGAAACCTTCCTGCTATCGTTCCTCATCCATAGCGTGGGGATTGCACTGCTGGTGCTCTCGGGCATGTTTCTGGTCAATCATCGTCAGGAGATCAAGGCTGCGGTTGCGGACGGGGCGATCGACATCTCCGCTTATCTGCCGCAGGCGGCGCAAGAGTCCGGTGGCGGCGGCGGAGGAGGCGACCGGGACAAGCTGAAAGCCTCCGCGGGGAACCTGCCCAAGCCGGCGCTGGTGCAGTTCGCACCGCCGCAGGTGATGGTCCGCAATCCGAAACCTTTGTTACCCACCGAGCCGACAGTTGTAGTTCCGCCGCAGCTTTCCATGTCGCAGCTTCCTCAGTCGGGCGATCCTCTTTCGGCTTTGCTTACCCCCTCCAATGGCACCGGGTCGGGAGGCGGAATCGGAAGTGGCAGTGGCGGCGGGATCGGATCAGGCCGCGGCCCCGGTGTTGGCGCGGGGTGGGGAGGCGGCATTGGCGGCGGACCCTATCGCGTGGGTGGCGGGGTAAGCGCACCACGCGCCGTGTTTGCTCCCGATCCTGAATACTCCGAAGAGGCCAGAAAAGCGAAATACCAGGGCACGGTGCTGCTCTGGGTTGTGGTCGGTGCGGACGGACGGCCGCAGTCCGTGCGGGTACAACGTTCCCTTGGTATGGGCCTCGACGAGAAGGCCGTGGACGCGGTAAACCGTTGGCGCTTCGAGCCAGCGCGCAAAGACGGCGGCCCGGTGGCGGTTCAGATCAATGTCGAAGTCAACTTCCGGTTGTACTGATCCTCTCTTTCCCGCCAGTTTACCGCCGCATGCGCTCCGCGATGGGAGCTACTTTTTTCTTCGCGGTACGCGCCCACTCTCCTCCACGCTCCAGGAAATCGCCGGCCTGATCACCAAAATCTTCCAGACTTTCCCGCGCGTCTTTGTAGTGCCGCCGCAAGCTCTTGCGGGTCTGTTTCCCGGTGCGGGGAGCAAACATCAGCGCCGACAGGGCGCCTACGCCAAGGCCGATAAACAAAAACGTCAGCGCCACGCCGGCGGTGCCGCGATGCTCGGATGCATAGTCTTCAAAACGTTCGTAGTCGGTCATTCGCCCACCTCTTTTTTTTCTTCTCTTGTTCTCTTGTCTCTTGTTCTCTGGTTTCTTATGAGATCTCTCTTGTGAGATGCTCGCAGGCGCACCTCCGTTCCGCAGGGGTGCCCCACAGTCAGGAATCCCAAGCGGGGAAAACGACGGCTCACCCCGTATTCCCCCTCGGAGTCCGCTTGCCTTGTCGCCGAAATGGGACCACTCGATCCCGCCGCACCTCTTCCCCGGAGGCACTGTGGCTTGCGATTCCCTGGCGGGAGCCCTTCGCGCCGGTTGCCTGGTAGCCATCGAAGCTCAGGGTCTTTACGCCTTGGGAAATCTGTTCCAAAGCCTCACCGGCAACGTCTTCGGCACGTTCGCGTTCCTTCACGGCGATATCGCCGAGGGAGAGCATTCCTGCGAGGTGTCCGTCCTGGACGACGGTAAGCCGGCGGATCTGCTTCTCGCTCATCAGCCACGATGCCTCTTGTACATCTGAATCGGGGCTGATACTTTCGACGTCGCTGCTCATCACTTCCGCGGCAACGGTCTCGCTGGCATCCCGGCCCTGCGCCACGCAACGGATTACGATGTCGCGGTCGGTGACCATGCCAATTAAACGGTGGCCGTCCAGCACGGGGATCGCTCCTGTGTCTTCGTCGCGCATGAGAGTCGCAATTTCTTCCAGGGTGGTGTCGGGGGCGGCGGTGGCTACGGCGGGCGTCATCAGATCACGCACGATCATGGAGTTCCCCTTCGCGGCTTGCGTGAAAACCCGGTTCACAAGCAGAGATATGGATTAGCACTGCGCTACCCAATAGGAATGGGCTGCGGCGCGAGCTGTTGTCTGCTCCCCGAGGGAAATTTCGGAAAGCTGTGGCGCCCTGGTTTCGCCGCCACCGGTTCTGTTTTAAAATCATGTGTTTGCCCTGAAACGAGCGAAAGTTTTGGGAACCTGAACGAGTGGAGATGAATAAGCGGCATGGCCATACCAGCAACCCAACTGCGTCCCGGCATGGTAATCAAACACAACAACGACCTGCACGCGGTGTTCAGCGTGGAGCATCGTACCCCGGGCAACCTTCGAGCGTTCATTCAGGCGAAGCTGCGGAATCTGCGCACGGGAGCCATGTATGAGCATCGCTTCCGTTCGGCGGATGCCATCGATAAAGTGACAGTCGACGAAGTGGAGATGGAGTATCTCTACAGCGACGGCGACAACTACCACTTCATGAACACGGAAAATTTCGAGCAGACCCATCTGGGCAAAGACATCCTGGGAGACTCGGTCAACTACCTGATTCCGAATCTGCAGATCCAAGTGGAATTTTTCGATGGCAAGGCGGTGGGAATCGAGTTGCCGCAAACCGTGGAGCTCACGGTGGTGGAAACCGAGCCTGGGCTGAAGTCGGCTACGGCGACGAATGTAACCAAGCCGGCCAAACTGGAAACCGGCCTGGTGGTGCAGGTTCCCCCGTTTATCAATGAAGGCGAGAAGATCCGGGTGGACACCAGCGAAGGAGCTTACCTGTCACGGGCCTGAATCCCGCCGGGACGGTCGGGGAGCGGTCTTTCCGAAAATGTCGATTACGGATTCCAGTCCGCAGCCGCAGGCCCGGCGCTATCTCGTCCGGGGAAGAGTTCAGGGCGTCGGGTTCCGCTGGTTTGTGGAGCGCGAGGCACGCACCCTGGGAATTCGCGGCTGGGTCCGCAACAATTTCGACGGCACGGTAGAAGTGCTGGCGATGGGTTCGCGTGAGCAGCTTCTGTCTTTGCGCCAGAAACTGCGGCAAGGTCCGCGCGCGGCCCGCGTGGATGAGGTGGAGGAGTCGGAAGCGCAAGCGCTTTCCGAGGAAACAACATTCCGCATTGAAGGGACTTGGTAGCCAGATGCAACAAGCACAAGTGAAGCTTGCGCCATCCGATGGTGAGTATTTCAAGCGCCTGATTCGCGAAGTACCCGACTTCCCCAAGCCGGGAATTCTTTTCTATGACGTCACCACCCTGCTGAAAGACAAGGTCGGATTCGCCAAGCTCATTGACAGCCTCAGCCAAAGTTACATTGGCCATCGGGTGGACCTGGTCCTGGGCATTGAGGCGCGCGGTTTCATCTTTGGCCCGGCGCTGGCATACCGGCTGAATGCCGGGTTTGTGCCGGTGCGCAAGCCCAGGAAACTGCCGGCGGAGACCGCCAAGTGGACGTACGAGCTGGAATACGGCCAGGACACACTGGAAATTCACAAGGACGCGATTCAGCCCGGCCAGAGCGTAATCGTCGTCGATGACTTGCTGGCCACTGGCGGCACCGCCTTGGCAACGGTCAGGTTGATCGAGTCGCTGGGCGGAATCGTTGCCAGCCTCGCGTTTGTGGTGGAGCTGGATTTTCTCAGGGGACGCGAAAAGCTAGCGGGATACGATGTGGTTTCGCTGCTGCACTACGAGAAATAGCTACACTGGAGGAGGCGCGAAGACTCCGCGCTCCGCTGGCCTCGCTGGGTGCCCGGGCACAGACTCGGATCTGTTTTCGGCAAAGGCCGTCACAACCTGCCGATGCAACTGAGAGACTCGCTACAGGCGGCAGTCGCGCAACTGGAGGAGGCCGGGATCGGGTCGCCTCGCAGCAATGCCGAACTGCTGATGATGTTTGTGCTGGGCTGCGACCGGGCCCATTTGTACGCCCATCCCGAGCGGGAGCTTCGACCAGACGAGACGGAGCGCTATCGGGCTGCGCTCAGCGATCGCCAGCATGGAGTTCCGGCGCAGTACATCACTGGCCACCAGGAGTTCTGGGGTCTCGACTTCGTGGTCACCCCTGCCGTGCTCATTCCGCGCCCGGAGACCGAGCACGTGGTAGAAGCCGTCCTCGAATTGTGGCGGGAAGACGGCGTGCCCGGGCGAGGCCGTCCCCGGCTCGTGGATGTGGGAACCGGTTCCGGATGCATCGCGCTGGCGCTGGCTCATGAGCTGCCCGAGGCTGAGATCCATGCCACGGACGTTTCCGCCGCAGCGTTGGAGGTGGCCCGCGCCAATGCGGCCCGCCTGCGACTCGAGTCCCGGGTCTCCTTCCAGCTCGCGGATCTGATCGCCCCAACGGGATTGGAAAACCTGGATCTGGTGGTCTCCAATCCTCCTTATGTGGGAGACGAGGAGGCCGACAAGGTGCAGCGGGAAGTCCGAAATTTTGAGCCGCGCATGGCGATCTTTGGCGGGCGCGAAGGTTTGGACATCTATCGCCGGCTGATTCCCCAGGCTCACCAGGTGCTGCGCCGCGGCGGCTGGCTAGTGATGGAAATCGGTTACACACAGCAGCAGGCGATTGCCGAGCTGCTGGAATCCTGGGTGGAGGCCGTGTTTCGGGCTGATCTGCGGGGAATTCCGCGTGTCGTGATTGCCAGGAAATAGCCGCTCCCAGTTCCCCGCAATCCTCTGTTTGCACAATCTTCCCAATCGTTTATCGCGGATGTTTTCCCCTGCATCCACTCTGGTTTCGGTGGTTTCATGTTGCGCCGGATCTAAGGGAAAACACTGGGCTGCGCCTGGTTTCCCTGGCGGTTCCGTCGCAGAACGTTGTGAAGCCGTGACAACGCTGAAGCCGGATTACTCATCTGACGATTAGGGTCGGCGCATGGACGAACCGCTGAAAGGGGCAACGCAGGTGACGATGGGCTTTGCCTGGGTTGCAGGAGAGCCGGGCAGCAGTTTGCGCACGGCGCGTCTGTTCGTCAGAGACACCAGAGCAGAGTGAGTCAGAGGGGCCATGAGAAGGCTGGAAACCGGACTCTTTTTGCCAAGTGCGCGGCCGTTCAGGGTTGCTGACTGGGAACACGCACTGGTGGGTGCTCGGCCGGTGCCACGAAATCAGATTTTCCATCCCTCGGAGTGTCAGGTTGCGCTTTCGCGGATGGCAGATTCCGGGGAAAAAACCTGTTTGCCCGAGTGGCGGTAGATTCAAAAAGCGGGAAGATGTCCCGAGAAGGCGCCTTTCTGGAAAGGTGGAGCGGGTGGAAGTAGCGGCAATCATTCTTGTTGGCGGTGGGTCCACGTCGCCTTCCCGGCGAGCCGGAGAAGAGACGCTTGTGGCCCCGGAGTTTCTGGCCGGGGTTCCGCTTGCTTTGCAACCGCTGCTGGGGTCTCCTGCCGTGCTTCACATGGCGAGCCAGCTACGGTCGCAAGGAGTCGGCAGGCTCATCGTGCTCAGCGAGGGGGCAGCGCCTGCGCTCTCCAAAGCCGCGCAGGCAGAGCAAAAGACAGTCGGCTGGCAACAGGTTGAGGAAGGACAGATCTGGCGCACGGCGGAAAACTCCTTTATCGAGCTAGCGCAGCGGGTCGACGAGATATTGGTGCTGCGCATGGGAGGTTACCTCCAACTGGATGTGCAGGACCTGCTGGCCCACCATTACGAGAACCGGTGCCGCGTCAGCGCGGTAGTGACAGCGGACGGCAAACCACTGCAGGTCTTCGCCATCAGTGCGAATCGCAGGAACGATGCCGCGCAACTGTTTCGCAGCGGCCTGAAGCAGATGCGCACGCCTTGCAAGAACTATGTTTTCCGGGGATACAGCAACCCTCTAGAAACCGCTGCCGATTTCCGTAGCCTGACCATTGACGCCCTGCTGCAAAAGGTGCCGATCGCGCCGCGCGGCAGGGAGGTGCGCCCCGGCGTCTGGCTTGCTTCGGAGGCGATGGTCCATCCCACCGCCCGGCTCGTGCCGCCGGTTTATGTCGGCGAACGCACCCAGGTGATGCCTGGGGCGCTAGTGACCCGCTGTGCCGTGCTGGAGCACTGCGTGCGCATCAGCGAGCGGGTAGTGGTTGAGAACGCGACGGTATTGCCCTACACGCGCGTGGGCGCCGGGTTGGAGCTGAAACACTGCGTTGCCGGAGGCCGTTGCGTGGCGCACCTGCGCCACCGTGTTGCTATGGAAGTGGGCGACGGCCGCCTGCTTAGGTCCATTCCGCAGAGCGGTACCTCACGCCTCGTCCAGCGCCTGGATTCCCTTATCGCTTCGTGTTCCCTGCAATCCTTGGGCCGAATGATGGCTAAGCTGTCCACTCCGAAAGCTGCTGGTTCCGGGAACAACGATGGATGCTTGCCTGCATTCGAGCATGTGAAGGGCGGCGAGCGGCAGGAACAACGAGAATTTGCCGGTGATGTTGCTGTTGCGAGGAGATATGGAGACCAATAGGCCCGTACTCGTGAAACGAATGCCCGAACGGCTGAAGCACCGGCAGGTGCGCGAATTCCTGCGGGAGATTGAGCCCATCCTGAATACCGACCGGCCGCAGCTGGTCTTTGATTGCTCTCAGGTGGCGGAGATCGACGCAGCGGGAGTCGAGTTGCTGTTGCATTGCCTGGCGACAGTGATGCGGCAAGACGGGGACCTGAAATTGGCTTCCGTGCCGCCCCGCATGGCTGTGATTCTGGAGATGACGCGCACGGACCGGCTGTTTGAAATCTACCTCGTTTCCAGCGATGCCGTGCTGAGCTTCAGCCGCTTTATTCCGCTTGCCATGCGCAATGTGATTACAACGCCGGTACCGGCGCTGCAAGAGGATTCCAGTCCCACCGACTCAGCCGCCTGATATGGCAAAACCCGGACTCATGACGAGCTTGCTTGCTCCGCTCCCGGGGGTGCGCGGAGCCGCAGCCTCGTTGCACAGGAGGGGGTGGGGGTCGGCGCACTCCCGGATGCTGAATGGCAGCCTGATACTGCTGTTGGGCACCGCCATGGTGACGCTGCTGAATTTCGGCTACAACGTCGCGGTGGCGCGTCTGCTGGGGCCCTCCGGGTTCGGTCATGCGGCGGCGGCGGTGACGCTGTTGATGCTGGTTTCGGCTCTCACGCTGTCCTTCCAGTTGGTATGCGCCAAGCTGGTGGCCCGCAATGAATCCCCGCAGGCGCGAGCGGCAGTCTATTCCGGACTGCTGCGGCGGGGGTGGTTGTTCGGGATGGTGCTGGGCTCGGCGGTCATGCTGGGCAGCACAGCGGTGGCGCAGTATTTGAATCTGCCGTCCTCCCGGGAAGTCGTGCTGCTGGCCCTGGGCATCGCTTTCTACATTCCCCTGGGCGCCAAGCGGGGCGCGATGCAGGGCATGTGCGCCTTTGGGCGGCTCAGTTGGAACTTTATTCTGGAAGCGGTGGCCCGCTTCGGGGCGGCCTTGATCCTGGTGGGCGCCGGTTTCGGCGTCAATGGAGCCGTGGCCGCGATCACCATTTCGGTTGTACTCGCCTACTTTCTGCCGCCGGTTCCCGATGAGCTGAACGAGCAGGTGGGCGGCGTCGGTTCCGCTTCGGTCCGCGAAGGCATGCAGGCCATCGTGTTCTTTGTGGGACAGGTAGTGATTAATAACGTGGACGTGCTGCTGGTGAAGCACTTTTTCCAGCCGGATGCGGCGGGACTCTATGCCGCGGTGGCTTTGGTCGGACGCGTGGTGTACTTCGCTTCCTGGTCGGTGGTCAGCGCCATGTTTCCCATCAGCGCCAGCACCAAGTCGGAGGACGAGAGTCCCTCCATGGTCGCTCTTCCCCTCCTTTTTGTCGTAGCCATTTCTCTGGTGTTTGTGGTCACGCTTACACTCATTCCGGATACGGTGTTGCGCACCGTGTTCGGATCGCAATTCAACACCACATCCATCAGTCCGCTGTTGAGCTTATATGCCGCGGTCACCGGCGTATACGCGTTGAGCGTAGTGCTGATTACGTTTGAGATGTCGCGGCGCATCGCCAATACCGGCTGGCTGCAACTGCTGTTCAGTGGTGGCATTGTCGCCGGAATCTACATTTTCCATGCCAGCCTGTATCAAGTGGTTCTGGTGCAACTGGTGCTGATGATCGTGCTGCTGCTGCTCGTTTCCCTGCCATTTTTGCGCCGCCGACCGGGCCCGGCGTTTCAGGAGGCCTCATGAAACTCCTGCGACGCGCACGCGAGGCGGAAGTCATTGCCGAATTCCTGAAGAATGAGTTTTATCAGGAGGAATTTCATCATGACCGGGAACGCTTTCGCAGGGTGGTGACCGCGGGCGATACCTTCGATCAACGGGAAAACGCGCTTCGGCGCGCCCTCCTGTTCCGCCGCCGCGGGTCCATGTGGCGGGAGCTTCCCCCGGATACGCAGTGGTGGGAAGTGCAGTTGAAGGTGGAAGACTTGCAGCGCATGTATGTGTTCCCACGTTCCCACTGGCGCAAAGTGGCCGATGGGAATTTTTTGCTACCAAAAATTGTAGAACGCATACGGCAGCACCCGGCGGGAGCCGAATGTAAGGCCTGGGAGGCGGAATCCACGATGGTGCCGCGCAACGTGCGCGAATTCGTAGCCAAAATTCATTCGCTCAGCAAGTACTACGAGCAACCGCCGGGAAAGAGCGCCGTGCTATTGATCGGCACTTCCGAGCGCGAGCCTTCCCTGATTTTCGAGGGAAACCATCGTTTTACGGCGGCCATGCTGGCCTCCCCGGAAGCCTTTCAGGACTTCTTTCGAGTGTTTTTTGGAGTTTCGCGGAATATGGTCCGCTGTTGCTGGTACGAGACCCGGGTCTCGAACCTGCTGCGATACACCATGAACCGCATTTTGCATTTGGGATATGACCGCGAAGCCGATGTGGATCGCGTTCTGCAGGAACTCGATGACCAACCGGCGCCCGGGGCCGGACGCGCGGTGGTAACCGGAGACGCTTTGGGCGATACCAAGACCGCCCCAACCAGTTTTTCCTAGGAGGGGGTCCATGAGAAAGAATTCGGCAGCCTTTACCCAGCTTCTAGCCGTCGCGCTGGCATTCACTTTTTGCGGCGGAGCGGAAGCGGCCCAAGCATGGGCAGGGCAGGGCGATGCCCTGCCGGACGCTCCCAGCGTGGTCGCGCAGAACACACAACCGGCGACCCTGGGACAGCAGCCCTCGAGCCCCGCGGCGCAAGAGCAGCCCCAGTCGGGGCAAACCCAGCAACCGGCGCCCACGCAGCAACCGGTGGAGTTACCGGCAGGCGCGGCGGGTGCACCGGCAGGGGAAACTGCCGGAGGCGTGGCCTCTACCCCTGCGGGCTCGGCGATTGCTCCCACCCGGCAGCGCCAGGTGCGCTCGTTCCTGATCAAGCTGGGCGCGGTGGCGGCGGCGGGAGCCGCGGTGGGCGTGGTCTATGCGCTGACCCGGGGAACTGGAAGCACTCCGCCGGCGGCGCCCGGGCGTTGAGATATTGAAGGGAAGGACAATGGAATTTTCTCCGCCAGTTCGCTCAACGGCCATGCGTCCGCTGCTGATCACGTTTTCAGGGGTCGATGGTTCGGGCAAAAGTACGCAAATCGACAATCTGCGCAGCTTTCTGGAAGGACGGGGAATTCGTGCCCGCGTCCTGACGTTCTGGGATGACGTGGTGGTGTTTTCCTCCTGGCGAGAGGGTTTTGTCCACAAGGTATTGCGCAGTGAACAGGGGATTGGATCTCCGGGACGTCCGGTGAACCGGCGGGACAAGAATGTACGGGCCTGGTATCTCACGCTGCTGCGTCACATGCTCTATTTTCTGGACGCGGTTCACTGCCGGGTAGTTCTGTGGCGGCTGCGAGGGACGGCCGACGCGGTGATTTTCGATCGCTACATTCATGACGAACTGGCCAATCTTCCGCTGGCGAACCTCTTCACCCGAGCCTATGTCCGGCTGGCGGTGGAAGTCGCCCCACGCCCTGCGCTGGCCTACCTGCTGGATGCGGACCCGCAGGCTGCCCGGGCGCGCAAGCCGGAGTATCCCGTGGATTTTCTGCAGCGCTCGCGCATGAACTATCACCGCCTGGCGGCTCTACTGAAGACGCTGACCCTGGTGCCGCCCTTGCCGCAGGATAAGACCTGCCGCGCTGTCGAGGGCGCATTTCTGCAACTTGCGGAGGAAAGATCGAGCGCCCCGGACCTGCCGCAGCCCAGGATGGCATAGCAGATTTCCAACTCCTGAAGAAGAAGAGGAGGCCTTCGAACCACAAACTTCGCTCCAGCCCCGCTTTTGCCACTGTGGAACGTTGCGTGCCACAGCGGCGGCACCCGAACGTTCCAGGAAGCGAAGCGGCCCCCGATCAGGATTTGGTTCGCTGCAGTTCGCGGTAAGCGTCGCTCTTGCTGATGCCCATTTCCCGGGCCACGCGTTTCAGGGCCGATTTTTCGTCCAGTTCCTCAGCGGCCATCAGTTCCTGCACGCGACGGCCGACGGTGAGCGCAGTCACCGGCTCGCGTTCCTCCGACGGCAGTTCTTCCGCCTTGCCGATCAGCAGTGTGATTTCTCCTTTCAACTCGCGGGAGCGGGAGAGGTCCAGCAGTTCATCGGCGCGGCCGCGCAGGAACTCCTCGTGGATCTTGGTAACTTCACGGGCGATCACGACGTGCCGTGAACCGCCGAGCACTTCCACCACATCTTCCAGCGACTGGCCAATGCGATGCGGGGCCTCGTAGAAGATTTGTGTCCGGGGAGAGCTCTTAATGCTTTCCAGCAGTGCCCGCCGCTGGGCGCGTTTTGCGGGGAGAAAACCGCTGAAGCGAAACGAATCCGTCGGCAGTCCGCTGCCTACCAGGGCGGCAAGAAAGGCGGAGGCCCCGGGCACGGGCACTACGGGAACGTTGTGGCGGATGGCCAGCGAAATCAGGCGAAAACCGGGATCCGAAATGCCGGGCATGCCGGCATCGGTGACCAGCGCCAGGCGCACTCCGCGTTCCAGGTCCATCATCAGCTCCGCGGCGCGGGTCATCTCGTTGTGCTCGTGATAGCTGACGGTGCGCGTGGCGATGCCGTAATGGTTGAGCAGTTTCTGAGTTTGCCGCGTGTCCTCGCAGGCAATCAGGTCGGCTTCCTTCAGGACCCGCAGAGCGCGCAGGGTGATGTCCTCCAAGTTGCCGATTGGGGTCGCGACCACGTACAGAGCCGAGGTGGTTGCGGTCTCCGGGGCTTCGGAACTTGCTTCGGACGCTGGATTTGGCTTGGCGCGTCTCCCGGGCATGCGCGCTCGAGTCTAGCACCCGAACACTCCCGAGGCGCTACTTCCTAAGTAAGGCGGTCGCCTTCTCCAGAACTCCGAGGGAGGGCAAATTGACGCTGCTGGAATCCCACAAGTACAATCAATTCAGCTGCTTCTCTGGACCTCCGAGGTTGGATCCGAACGTGCCACTCTACGAATATCAATGCCTCAGTTGTGATCATCGCTTTGAAAGGCTGCAGAAGTTTTCTGACCCGCCCGTGAGCGTGTGTCCTGAATGCGGCAGCGATAAGGTCTCGCAGCTTCTTTCGGCTCCGGCCGTCCAGTTCAAGGGCACGGGATGGTATGTGACCGACTATGCCCGCTCGGGTGGAAGGGTGGGAGCAAGTCCAACAGTTCCCAATCGGGGGAAGGGAAAACGGAGAAATCTGAGAAATCAGAAAAGTCAGAAGCGAAAGCCGCCGAACCCTCGAAACCCTCGCCTTCCGGCAGTTCGGGCGACAAGTAGCTGTAATCATCCCGTACACGTGGGAAGCGGAGGATGAGTGCCCTTCCGGCGCCATGTACTCAACTACCCAGGCACAGGCTATGTTGGAAGCCGGGCGGTCGCGGTTGTGCAGCCGAAGCCCCTAGCCCAGAGGCGAGTCTTCATATTCGGCGAGCAGGTGAGCCGGGTCGCGGTAGACGGCGATGCATCCCGCCTGCATCAATTCAGATTCCGGAGTTCCCCCGCACAGCAGGCCAACGGTTAGAATGCCGAGCTTTTCAGCCGCCTGCGCATCGTAGGGCGTGTCTCCCACCAGCAGCACGCTTCCATGATCGGGATTCCCCAAAGTTCCCAGGGCGGCCTTAACGACTTCGGGATTGGGCTTGGTGTGGTCAACGTCCTGGGCCGCAGTCTCGCCGTCGATCAGGTCTTCGATCCCGGCAATGCGCTTGTAGGCCATCAAATCCTCATTGTCCGCAGAGGATGCCAGGGCGATCTTCAGGCCCGAGGATTGAATCTTGAGAAACAGCTCCCGAGTCTGCGCAAACGGGCGAAGCCGGGGCAGGTATTCCCGGCGGAATAGGTCTTTGCGATAGTTGTTAAGTTCTTCGCCGAGCTGCTGCGCATCTTCGGCGGAGAGAAACATGGGAATGATCTGGTCGGAGCCTCGGCCGATCTGGGGACGAATCTTGTCCAGCGGCACGACCCGCCCAACATGGCGAAAGGCCTGCTGCCAGGCAAGGGCGTGGGCGTCCACGGAATCCACCAGAGTACCGTCAATGTCGAAGATGACTGCGCGCAGCATAAGTTTTCCAAGCCGCACCTCTCCACCCCAGCTCTTGGACCTGGCACAAGACGATGCAGCAGCTTTCCCCAAAAGGAATGGTTTCTAGGCCGCCTTTTTCCGAGGCGGAACCTTGCCGCCTTTGCGGCGCGCCTTGGACAACCCGATGGCTATCGCCTGCTTGCGGTTCTTGACCGGATGCTTGCCCTGCTTCATGTGACGCATTTCCGTGCGAACTTCATTTTGCGCTTTCGGGCCATACCTGCGGCTGCTGGATGTTTTGCGCGAACTCGCGGTCCGGCGGCTCGATGTTTTGGATCCCGTTTTCTTGCGGGATGTCGCAGTCTTGCGGGAACTGGAACGGCTGGACGCCTTTTTTCCCGTCGACGAACTATTCGGCCTGCTGCGGCCGGCCGATTTCCTGGAAGTTGATTTCTTCTTCGCTGCCATGTACACCTCCTGCGTGCTTGAGTGATCGTCTTCTTGCGATCACCGCTGTGCGATGGTTTTTCCACGTAGTTTGGAGGCCACCCTCGTTCGTAAGGTTGTGCGCTGTGGCATTGATTGGCAGCCAGTGTCGAAAGTTGGGAATCTGAGCGCATGAATCCAAATGACAACCCGCGGAATCGAATGGATGATATGTAGAGAGGAAGACTATGGTGAGCATGCGCAAGTCTTCCGACCGCGGACACGCCAGCTACGACTGGCTGGATACCCGACATACGTTTTCCTTTGATACCTACCACGATCCGCGGTTCATGAATTTTCGCTCGCTGCGTGTGATTAATGAAGACCGTGTGGCTGCGGGCGCGGGGTTCCCAACGCACGGACACCGGGACATGGAGATCATCACCTACGTGCTGGAGGGTTCGCTGGAGCATCGCGACAGCCTGGGGAATGGTTCCAGTATTGTTCCCGGCGATGGGCAGCGCATGACCGCGGGAAGTGGCATCCGCCATAGCGAATTAAACCCGTCGCCGTCGGAACCTGTGCATCTGCTGCAGATCTGGATCCTTCCGGAGCGCCAGGGTCTTGATCCCGGCTACGAGCAGAAGAGTTTTTCGCCGGAGCAAAAGAAAGGACGGCTATGCCTGGTGGCCGCGCACGCTGGCTCGCACGGGAATGATGATGGTAACGGCCATGTCTCGATTCATCAGGATGTGTTTTTGTACGCCACTGTTTTGCGGCGCGGAGAGCAGGTCATCACAACTGGCGCC
Organism: Terriglobia bacterium; assembly: GCA_963732925.1. Classification (GTDB taxonomy): domain Bacteria; phylum Acidobacteriota; class Terriglobia; order Terriglobales; family Acidobacteriaceae; genus DASZRZ01. The sequence continues at coordinate 240,196 of CAVTBJ010000006.1, read as the reverse complement.
GGGGCGTCACGCATGGCTGCAGGTGGCGCGCGGAGCGTGCAAGTCAATGGCATCCAACTCCGGCCCAGGGCGACGGCGCTCCGTCAGCGACGAGCCGACGCTTACGGTGCGGGCGAGTGAAGACGCGGAGGTCCTGCTCTTTGATCTTGCTTGAGACGATTACAGACGCCGAAGACCTCGAGGATCGGCAATCCAACCCCCGGCCGGCCGGAGTTACGGCAGTGGCCGTACCTGTCTGCTGATGTCCGGACTGTATCTGGCATTTGCCATGCTGACGTGGCGCGGGGTGGTCCCTTTGGCAAGCGGAGCGTTTCTGGTTGGAGCGGGCCTGGAACTTTACGGGCCGCTCATGTTCCTGATTTTCGCATTTCTCTTCGCGCGTGCGGGTTTTGGGCTGCTGCGCCTGTCGCGATGGTCGCGCTATCTGGCAATCCTGCTGGCTGGGCTGGGTATCTACTTCTGGTCCCAACGGTCTCTTCCGCAGTGATGGAATTTCGCCTGCAGGCGCTGCTACAGGATGGTGCGCAGGTGGTGGTGCGCGGCGCGATCATCTGGTACATGCTGCAGCCGCCGGTCCGGGACGCCTTCGCGTAGGCGTTGCCGGGCTTTCTCCCGGGACAGTGGTTCTTCCGCGCTATCGGCAAAGCGGCTCGGGTTTTCGGCTCCATTGAGCGGACCCCCTTCTGGCCGTTATAGTGACTGCCATCCATGCCCGAATACACGGCGGCAGTGCTCACGGTCAGCGATGCTACAGCACGAGGGTTGCGGCAGGACCTGTCCGGTCCAGCTGTCAAGAAGTTCTGGAGCAGCGCGGCTTTCGGTGGTGGCTTCCGAAGTTGTGCCGGACGAGCAGGCGCAAATTGAGCAGGCGATCCTTCGGCTGTGCGGGGCGCCCAGTTGGTGGTTACGACCGGAGGAACCGGCCTTGGGCCTCGTGATGTTACTCCGGAGGCTACGCGGGCGGTTGCCGACCGCCTGGTCGACGGAATCCCTGAACGCATGCGAGCAGAAGGAGCCCGCCAAGTTCCGACGGCCATTTGAGCCGTGGTGTTTGCGCGGTCGCCAGTCCTCCCTGATTTTGAATCTGCCGGGCAGTCCCAGCGGAGCGACCGAGTCCCTGACTGCGGTGGTCGATGTCCTGCCCCACGCTCTCGACCTGCTTGCCGGCAAGACCGCTCACAAGCCATAGGCGGGCAGCCCCAGCCAGTTATGTAGAATCAACTCTGTCTTGGAAACCATCCGGCGGCTCGTCCTCAGTTACTTCCAATACGTGCATGCGGTTTTGAGAGAACCGGGTCTGACCGCGTTTGCATGGTCTTCGCGGTCGCCTTCGCCGACGCCATTGTTCCCGTCCCTGGCGGCATGGACGGCATTGTTGCCACTGGCATCCTGGCTACGGGGGGGAAACTGCCTTACGTGGCCGGTTATGTCCTGGTTGCGGCGTTCGGAAACACTGCCGGCAATATCATCATTTACGCCATCGGGCACAAAGGCGGCGAAGTCTTTCTGGAAAAACGCCTGGGCCGGGAAAAATTCGAGGCCATGCGCGCCAGGTTTGAGAAGCGCGAAGTGCTGACTCTGGTTTTTGCCTCCATCATGCCCCCGCCATTTCCCTTCAAGGCGCTGGTGCTTTCCGCGGCTGTATTCGAGGTCGACTTCTGGCGATTCCTGCTGGGGATTCTGCTGGGGAGGCTTCTCCGTTTTTCAATTCTCGCCGTGCTGGTCCTGCTGTTTGGGGCTGAAATCCTGAACGTGCTGCGCAGGATAGTGCAGCAGCACTTGCTGGGATTGCTTGCTCAGCGTGGCCGCAGTGGTCGCGGTGGCCCTCGTGGTGCGGCATTTGAAGGGGGGAAGGAAAGCCTCTGCGCTCAAAAGGAAAACGGACCTGCAAAGTGACAGGTCCGCCTAAAAATGAAAACAAGCTCCTGGCAGAACGCCTAAACCGCGCGGCGCGCCGGAATATGCCGCAATCCCGCAGCCAGCACGGGCACGCTGAAGAAAACCGTGGAAAACAAGACGTCAGAAGCAATTTCGGTGCGGAAGAAGGGAATCCCCGCGACATAGGCCGCCATCAGGCCGGACCAGGTATGGGGATACATCTCATAGGCTGCCCAGACGGCAAAATTGCTCAGCAGGAAAAACGAAACCGCTACGGCAAGCGATGCACCCAGAACACGCAGGGGACGAACACGCCCCTGAAGTTTTGTTCCCAGCAGGATGATGGCCGCGTACCATGCCCAGGTCACCAGCGTATCCCAGGAGAACGGATAGCCGTAGTGGACCAGCGTAAGGTAGAGGTCGGAAGCGGCCAGCAGCGCTACGGGAATCCAGGCGCGCTTGCGGGCTCCGTAGGCTCCAAAGAACAGAAGAGCCGCGCCAACGGGAGTGAAGGAGAAGGGGTGGGGCAGGAACCGTACGGCAATGGCCGCAATCACGAATAAATAAGCCAGCATTTTCGTCCTCGTGAACCGATTTATGATTCTGCTGCCAGCGGCGGCATTCGTCAACCTGTTTGCGCCCGCGGCTCTCACAGGCTTCAGCGGGCTTCCGACTCTTGCTCTTGGGCACTCGGGAGGTTGTGGCGTGAGAACGGGCCTCCAAACCACATGTCCTGCACCTTGAGCCTGGAGTCCAGCAGGGCGTAGGCTCCCAGCGCGCCGCCACTTCGTTCCGGATACAGAAATCGCAGGTCAAGAAAGCGCACCAGGTAGCCGCCCTGCGGAGCGGGCAGGGGCGTTACTTCCAACACTGGATACTGCGCCCACGCCAGATAAACCCGCCCTAGATAGGATGCTTCTCGCGGCCTGGGTGACCGGCGTTTCTGGCTGCTTGTAGCGAAGCTGTGACCAGCGCTGGGGGTCGACCTGCGGTGTCCAGGAATCAACCGTGGTGCGGATAAAGAAGTCGTTCGTCTCAACCACGGCATACCACTTGAATGGGTTGACGTAGTAGGGATAGGCGGAGACGCGTACCGGGGCTTCCCCGTGATAGAGATTTTCGCGCAGGGCTTCCACGGCGCGGCGGTGCTGATAATCCCGGAAACCCCAGAACACCACAACCAGCAGAAGCGCGACCACTGCGCCCGTCCTGCCCCGCGGCTGCCGCGAACGAACTCCGATTTCCTCATGGACCAGGCCAAACAGGGCAGGTAGCAACAGCCCGCCAAGCAGGATCACATAAAGCACGGGCTCGACGATGAAAACGATGTCCCATGAGTACCAGTGGTTCTGAAAAGGAGAGAAGGGGTGCACTCCGTAGTTGTTGGTGTAATCCAGCAGAATGTGACTGAGGACTGCCAGCCAGGCCAATGCGAACAGCACACCCCAGCGTGGCGGGTTGGAATGGTACTTCCGGCCCGCCGGCCGAAGGCCTAATTTCCAGGAAGGATACCTCTTGCGCAAGAACTGCGCCACGCGATACCCGGCATACACCGTGCCAACCACGAGGGCGGCAACCAGGGGCGAGCCCAGGAAGGTGTGCGTGATGCCGCGATGGTGGGCAAACGCATAGACGCTGCCCTTGAAGCTCGCCAGCACGTCGATGTCGGGCGCTTCGGCGGCGAGTACCAGCGTGGTGGTGGCCAAAGCAGAGGTTCGATTGAGCCCGGTGCGCGCGATGACTCCGCCGGTCAGGAAATGAGTTAGAGGCTCCAAGAGATCTTGTCGGGAATTCTTCGTAGATTAGCAAGACCTGCCCCTGGAAGCCACCCCCCGGCTTCGGCGCCGCTCCACTTAGTTTTCGGGACCCGTCGTGCCACGTCCCTCGACCGGCAAACGAACAAGCTCAACGACAAGTAGGCCCCGGCTCTCACCGCATCGATTGCGATCTTCGTACTGCTCTCGTTCAGCTTGGTTCCGGGCTGGATTCCGGGGTCCATTCCCGATGGGAAGCCTTTACGGGAACGAGCAGGCAAACTTTTTCGGGCAGGATACGAACGCGCGCGGGCAGGCGTCCCAGCAGTTCGCCGTCGGCCTCCACGTAGATTCTGCGGGAGTGTTGCAGGGGCATGCAGGAAACTTCATTGGTTCGTATTGTCTCAATTCCGCTCACCGGCCAATGCCGCGCCGACATCATTCCGGCAATGTAGCGCAGATAACGCAGGCGGCTGGAGGTCTTGAACAGAACCAACTGGAAGCTGTCGCGCTGCAGGGCGGCTCCGGGAGCCAACTGGCGCAGAAGGCCGCCAAAACGGGTTACGCGCACGGCCATGATCTGGGTAACCTGCTCCTGCCGGCGGTGTCCGATGCTCAGGTCGGTGAACTCTACCGTAAAGGGAATGAACGGGTGCGTGAGCCACATCCTGGCGCCCACCGCGTAATAGGCAAACATGCCGAAGCGGGTCTTGAAGGCAAATGCCAGTTTGTAGAGCAACTCGGCATCGGCGCCGGCCCCGGTCACGGCGAGAAAGTACCGGCGCATTGTGCTGCCATTCATCGTCCCGCCATCGCACGTGCACTCGAGCTCACCCAGAGGCACCTGCTGCGTGTGGGCCCGCAACAGGGCTCGCGCGGCTTCCTCTGGATTCCGGGGAAGGCCCAGGTCCCAGGCCACGGCATTGCCCGTGCCCAGCGGAATCACGCCCAGAGAGGCTGTGCTTCCTGGCATTCCCTGCAGAACTTCGTGGACGGTGCCATCGCCGCCGCAGGCGATTAGGGTGTCGTATCCACGGGAAATAGCCTCCCGGGCCTGTTGGCCGGCGCTGCCCGGCGCAGAAGTCGGAATGATGGTGGTTTCGACGCCGCCCGACTGGAGCACCCGTGCGGCCTGCTCGACCTGTTGCAGACGCAGAGTGCGCCGCCGGCCCGATTGCGGGTTGTAGATGAGGAATGCTCTACGCATGGATCATGGATATGGTCGGGTCGCTGCAGGCCTCCGCGTCCCGCCGCGAGGCAACCTTCCTTCGGGGTTGCCCAATCATAAGACGATCAGAGCCGAGCCACAGGCAGCAGCGGCTCGCATCTTTGTGTCCAATTGGCCCAGCGAAGGAACTCTATGCCTGCCCGCGCAGCGAAAGCCCTCTCCCGGCAGCCCAGTCACCGGCTGCGGGACCAGGTTGAGCTCTATCGCAAGATATTTGCCAACTCGATCGATGGAATCGCCATTATCGACCGTGACGGCTACTATATCGAACAAAACGCCGCCCATTTCGCTCTCACGGGTTATTCCGAGCAGGACCTGGCCGGCAAGACGCCGGCCATTCATCTGGGGGAGGAGGTATTCGCCGAAATCGGCGCGGTCCTGAGCCGGGGCGAGAGCTTTCGCGGCGAGGTCTTCAGCCAGCCAAAATCGGGCTCCCCCAAGCGGTTGGAGCTTTCTGCCTTTCCCGTCTGGAGCGAACAGGGTGAGGTGCTTTGCTTTGTTGGCATCAAGCGGGACGTGACCGAGCGCGACCGGGCGCAGGAAGAACGGAGTGCCCGCCTGGGCGAACTGGAAGGCGTCTATTTGCTGGCTCAGGCCCTCAACCGCGCCGAGGGGCCGGAGCAGGTTTATGCGGCGGCCCTGGATTCGCTGATCTCAGCCACCGCCGCCGACCGGGCTTCCATTCTGCTCTTCGATGAAGCGGGCATAATGCGCTTCATGGCCTGGCGAGGGCTTTCTCCGGAATATCGCCGCGCGGTCGAGGGCCACTCGCCATGGAAGTGGGACGCGGTCAATCCCCGGCCGGTGACAATCGAGGATGTGCAGGCCGAACCCTCCCTGAGCCCTGGTCTGCGTGAGGTGATGCTCAAGGAAGGGATACGCTCGCTGGCGTTTCTTCCCATCTCCCACGAGGGAATGCTGCTGGGAAAATTCATGGTGTATTTTTCTGAGCCCCATTCCTTCAACCCGTCCGAGTTGCGGCTCGCGGAAGTGATTTCCGCCCACATCGGAGTGGCGATTCATCGCCGCCGTACCGAGGACGCCTTGCGCCAGTCCGAGAAGCTGGCTGCGGCCGGAAGACTGGCGGCAACCGTGGCGCATGAAATCAACAATCCTCTAGAGGCGGTTACCAACCTGCTGTTTCTTGCCAAAGGTGAGTTGAATCCCGAGAAGTGGCGGTCCTACCTCGAAGGCGCTGAACGGGAGGTGGCCAGAGTGAACGAAATCGCCAAACAGACGCTGACGTTTTATCGCGAAAGCGGTTCGCGATCGCGGGTCAGCGTTCCTGAAATTCTGGACTCCGCACTCGCCATTTATGCGAATAAGATTTCCGAGCGGAACATAAAAATCGAGATTTCGATGGCCCCCGGCGGACTGGTAATCGACGGTTATGCGGGGGAGCTGCGGCAATTATTCTCGAATCTGATTGTGAACGCCATCGACGCTACGCCGCCTGGAGAGAAGATCGGGATCACCGCCGGCCATCGGGATGGCGTGGTGGAAGTCCAGATCGCGGATCGGGGATCGGGAATCTCTCCCCAGCACCTGAGCCGCATCTTTGAACCTTTCTTCACCACCAAGCGGCACGTGGGCACCGGATTGGGGCTGTGGGTGGCGCGCGAAGTGGCACGAAAGCACCAGGGCACCGTCGAACTTCTTAGCAGTACGGATCCCGCGTCTCACGGCACCTGCGCGGTGATACGGCTGGCGGGCGCGTCCGGATAAGAAGCTCTCTTCAAAATCAACTGCGTCGAATCCAGCGTGCAGGAGCGAGAAGCTCCGCCTCAACCTGGAATGCAGGATGAATCCCAAGCGCGCACATAACCGGGCTACTCCGGGATGGGCCTCTCTCGATACAAGCTTTCTACTCGTAGCGCAGGGCTTCGATGGGATCCAGGCGCGACGCCTTGATTGCCGGCAGCATAGCGCTGACGATCCCCACAACAACCAGGATTCCGGTGGAGATCAACAGATTCAGAGGTGAGACCCAGAGGTGGATGTCGGCGGCTTCGGCGTTCTTGGCCAGGGCGCTGTACAGGGTGAGAGAACCGACCACCCAGGAAATAAAGTAGGCGGCGAGAATTCCCAAAGCGCCACCGGCGAAAGTGATGGCCAGAGCTTCCGCCAAAAATTGAAAGAGGATGTCCTTGCGGCGGGCGCCCAGCGCTTTGGCAATGCCAATTTCACGCGTACGCTGGGTGACCGAAACCAGCATGATGTTCATTAGTCCGACCCCGCCAATCCCCAGCGTCAGCATTCCTATGAACGTCAGCAGCACCTGCAGGGCCGTCGTGATGATGTTCCAGTTGTTGATGTTCTTCATGGCGTTCCAAATGAAGACAGCGCGTTTGTCTGTGGGATTGAAGTGATGGGACTCCGCCATGACGTTGCGAACGTCATCTTCGAGTTTCTGATAGCCGGTGCCGTCGTAATCCATGAAGATGCCGTTCAGATATTGCGTGTCTTTCAGAGCACCCATGGTGCTGAAGGGGACGTAGATGACCTCGTTGATGTCGCTGTCCCCTTCCTGCATTTTGGCTTCGAGAACTCCGATTACCTGGAAGCTCATGCCGTTGATGCGAACGTACTGTCCTTCGGCAGGTTCGCCCGAGAAGAGCTTGTCCTTTGCCTGCGAACCCAGCACCGCCACGCGCGAGCGCCGTTCGTCATCGCCAGGATTGTAAAAGCGCCCGGACTTCAGGCTAAGATTGCGAATGTATTGCACGGACGAATTGAAGCCGTTGACGGGAAACTGATACGAGCGGTTCTCCCGCTGCACATTGCCCTGCTGCAGATTGACGGAGGGACTGATGTGGCGGACCATCGGCACCAGATCTCGAATGCGGTCCACATCGTCAACCGTGAGCCGGACCTGTACGCCGGCTTTGGCGCCTCCCGCCTGCAATGAGGTGCGGCCAGGGAATACGCCAAGCACCTGCACTCCGAAGTTGGCAAAAATGTTGTGGATGGCCTGGCCGAACCCCTGTCCGTAGGCCAGCAGCAGTACCACCGTGGCGATGCCCCAGGCCATGCCCAGCATGGTCAGGCCGGTGCGCCTGCGGTTGTCCCGCATAGCCGAGCGTGCCTCGTTCAAAACATCCACCAGCATGCTCTACTCCCTGCGCAGCGCTTCCACCGGCGTCAGCATGGCGGCCTTCCGGGCCGGATACAGCGAAGCCGCAACCGCCGCAATGGTAAGCGACCCCATGGCCAACGCGGCCGACAGGGGCACGATGTGCGGGGGGTCGAAAAAAGGCGGCAGCGTAACCATGTGGGCCAGGGCCGTGGTGAAGCCCCAGGTAACGGCAATGCCGATTCCGCCGCTCAGCAGCGTCAGCATGGTGCCCTCGACAAAGAACTGCATCAAGATTGAGCGCCGCGTCGCTCCCAGAGCTTTCCTGAGCCCGATTTCGTGGGTGCGTTCACTGACCGCGACCAACATGATGTTGACGATCCCAATCGCGCCCAGCATCAGCGTCACCATGCCCACCGCTCCCAGGAAGACATCCATGGCGTCGAAGATTTTGCCCATCATCTCCTGACTCTTAATGCTGTCCCAGCCACGAAACGCTTCCTCATTGTGGTAATCGAAGTTGTGATTGCGGGCGATGACGCGATGCACCTGGTCCAGCGCCTCAGTGTGCTCCTCGCGCGTGGCAGGTTGCAGGTTGATGAAGGAGAGCGCATCCCGGGTGGGCGCGGTCTGGAGCGGAAAATAGTTCCGCATGGTGCTCCAGGGCATGTAAATGCGGAGGTTGTCAGGGTTGTTTTCCTGGCGGCCGATGTTGGCGAGAACTCCCACCACCTCAAAGCGGATTCCGTTCAGCAGAATACTGCTGCCGATTGCGGGACGGCCGGGAAACAGGTTGCGCTGCATCTCATACCCCAGCACCACCACGTTGCGGCGCAGGTCTTCATCCTGCTGGTTGAGCCAGCGGCCTTCGGCCCAGGGAAGAAAGCGGATGTGATTGTAGTTCGGAGTGCTGCCCGTAACCTGGCCGTTGCTGCTGGCGAACTCGCTGACGGCGCGAATGTCGCCGCGCTGAAGCACGGGGGCAATATCGCGCACCTTGGTGGCTTCGCGCCGAATGTCGAGGTAATCCTGGTACGTTATGAAATACGGAATCATCCCTTGCCCCTGGCCAGGAAGCGCGGGGATTCGACCGGGGTAGACAAAAATTAGGTCTTCGCCGAGATCGGCCAGATTCTTCTCCTGGCCGGAGCGGAAGCCCTCGCCGAGCCCAATCAGGAGCAGCAGGGACCCGACGCCCCAGGCAATGCCGAACATGGTGAGGAAGGAGCGCAGCTTGTGCGACCACAGGGTGCGTAGCACTTCGGAGAACATGTCGAGAACGGCTCTCATTTAGCTAATCGCTCTCAGTTTTCAGCCGGCAACTCATCCCTAACGGAGGTGTCATTCTGAGCGAAGCGAAGGATCCCGCGACTCCTTGCGGCACGACGCTGCTTCATCTTTTTCAACCGAATCTTCTTCATTCGGATCCTCGACGCGGGCGGCGCTCGCAGCTTTATTGCAGCACGACCTGATCGCCTTGCTTCAATCCGGCAAGTACTTCGGCTTTGGCGCCATTGGAAATCCCAAGTTGGATCGCGACCTTCCGCTTGCCGCTTTTCTCCCTGGTATCGGGCACCTCGACCGAAGGCTTCTTATCAGCGTCGTAGAGGATTGCGCCCTCCGGGATCAGCAGCGCATTCTTGTGTTCGTCCAGAATGATCTCGGCATTCGCCGTCATGCCGGCCTTCAATTCGCCGGTGGCGTTGGTGATGGAAACGCGCACTTCGAAGGTGGTGACGTTGTCTTTCTCCGCGCCCATGGGGGCAATCTTGGTCACATGGCCGAGAAAGGTTTTGTCGCGAAACGATTCCACCTTGATGCGAGCGGGCTGGCCGAGATAGACCTTTCCGATATCGCTCTCATCCACCTGTCCTTTCACGTAGACCTCGGTGGTGTCGCCCAGGGTCATAATCGGCGTAGCCGCTGAACCCATCACCAGGATGGAACTGACGGCGTCGCCAACTTCCACATCGCGGGACAGCACCAGCCCGTTCATGGGCGAGGTAATGGTGGAGTTGCGATACTCCTCCTCCAGTTGCGTCAGGTCGGCCTGCGCTCCCGCCACCTGGGCTCCGGCTTGCGTGACCTTGGCCTTGTCAATTTCCAGTTGCGCGCGAGCCACGTCTTGCTTGTTAACCGCCAACTGGTAGCCCTTTTGGGCGTCGTCCAGCGCCGATTCGGAAATTACGCCGCTCTTCGCCATTTCCTGGGCGCGATCATAGGCTCGCTTCAACAGGGGGACATCGGGACTCTCGGCATCCACTTTGGCGCGCACCAATTCCGCCTCGGCGCCCTTCTGGTTGGCCTCGGCAGCTTGCAGCGCCGCCCGGGCCGAGCGCACTCGCGCCAGGATTTCTTCTTTATCCAATTCAACCAGCACCTGGCCGATCTTCACGCGTTCCCCGGCATCGGCATACCACTTTTCCACGATGCCGCTGGCCTTCGACTTGAGCTCCACCTGGGAAATTGGCTCAATCTTTCCAGTAGCCACTACGCTCTTGGCAAGATCTCCCCGCTCCACCTTGGCGAGCTTGGAAGGATCCAGCTTGGCCCCGCCTCTGCTCGCCGCCGCGACCACCAGAACGATGATGACCACGCCCGCGAGGAGCGCGATCACGTACGGAAGGCGGCCTTTTTTCTTTTTACCGTTTCCGTTCGCCATGTTTGCTTCTCCCGTGCCTCTAGGTGGTTCGCCGCCAGATTGGTTCTTAGACGCGGCTCCTGAGCCCTCGTTATCGGGGGTCCGCTCAATGGCCGCCTGATCCTATTACGTCGGAGGGACCGTTTTCGTTCCGCAATTCCGAAGAAAATGCCTTTTGGAGCCTATGGACCGGAACGGACAAGAGAGCCCGCTGCTCCTTCGATACCTTTTCGTAACATTCTAGGCCAGTTCGGCTGTAAGCAGCGTCTTTCGTCGGGGACTCCGGAGAATTCCGCCACTGGCGTGCCCGCCTATAATCGTTGCAATGGCAACCGTGTCCCACGATGTGAAGACCAGGGTGGAAGCCCTGCGGGAGAAGATTCGCTACCACGAATACCGTTATTACGTCCTGGATGATCCGGAAATCAGCGACGCGCAGTTCGATCAGCTCATGCAGGAGCTGAAGAAATTCGAGACGGAGTATCCCGGGCTGATCACGTCCGACTCCCCCACACAACGGGTGGGAGGGAAGCCGCGCGAAGGTTTTGTAAAGGTCCCGCACTCTTCCCCCATGCTCTCGCTGGACAACGCCTATACAGAAGAAGAAGTGCGGGACTGGGAACGCCGGGTCCACGAGCTGAGCGGCGTGAAATCTGTCGAGTACATCTGCGAACTCAAGCTGGACGGCCTTTCCATGGCCCTGCGATATGAAAAGGAGCGCCTGGTGGCGGGCATCACCCGTGGCGACGGTTCCGTTGGAGAAGACGTGACCCTCAACGTGCGCACCATACGCAGCGTGCCTTTGGTATGCCGCCCCGGGAAATCGGGTCTTCCCCGGGATTTCGAGGTGCGCGGCGAGATCCTTCTGCCCATTCGCGCATTTGAGCGCATGAATGAAGAGCGGGAGCGGCAGGGCCTGAGCCGATTCGCCAATCCGCGCAATGCCGCCGCAGGCGCCGTGCGCGTGCTCGATCCCAACATTACGGCGTTGCGCAGGCTGGATTTTTATGCCTATGCGGTTCTCGTAAACGGGCGCACGTACTTTCAGAAACACTCGGAGACGCTGCAGGCACTGACGGCGGCCGGGTTCAAAGTAAATCCTTTTTGGCACAAGGCCCAGGACGCGAACGAGATTCTGAGCTACATCCGCGAGCGGGAACCCAAGCGCGACAGCCTGCCCTATGAAACCGACGGCATTGTAATCAAGGTGAACCGGACCGATCTTTGGGACCGGGTGGGGACGACCGGAAAAGCGCCGCGCTGGGCTCTAGCGTACAAGTTTGCTGCGCGCTCGGGAGTGACCCAGGTGGAGGACATCCTGGTGCAAGTGGGACGCACGGGAAAGCTCACGCCGGTAGCGGCCCTGCATCCGGTCTCCATCGGGGGTACGACGGTGAGCCGCGCCACCTTGCACAACATGGACGAAATCGAGCGCCTGGGCGTCCGCATCGGCGACTGGGTGCAGGTGGAACGGGGCGGAGACGTGATTCCCAAGGTGGTTAAGGTCATCGAGGGATAAAGGCCATCCCGCGCGGCCACCGCCACTTCCATATGCCCTCGCACTGCCCGGTTTGCGGAACGAATTGGTGGTGCGCACGGAAGGCGAAGCGGACCATCGCTGCGTCAACGTGAACTGCCCGGCGCGGCTGCGGGAAACCATTCTGCACTGGGCTTCCCGGGGCGTGATGAACATCGACGGCATGGGTGAGGCTCTGGTCAGCCAACTTTTGGACCGCAAGCTGGTGACCAGCGTTGCCGACATCTATGACCTGACGAAAGACGACCTGCTGAAGCTGGAGCGCATGGGGGAGAAGTCCGCGGACAACATCCTGCATCAGATCACATCGTCCAAAAAGCTGCCTCTTGAGCGGGTAATTTTTGGCTTGGGCATCCGCTTTGTGGGAGCCCGCACGGCCGAATTTCTGGCCCAGCACTTCGGCTCCATGGACGCCCTGATTGAGTCGGCCACCAAGGCGGAAGAAAAGAGCCTGGGCGAGCTGAAAGAGGTAGAGGAAGTGGGCCCGCGGGTGGCAGAAAGCATCCGGGAGTTTTTCGCGGAAGCCAGAAATCGCGATCTGGTGAGGCGCTTGCAGCAGGCCGGATTGCAGATGACCGGCCGCAGGAAACAACGCGGGACCCACCTTGCCGGCAAGACGTTTGTGCTCACGGGAACGCTTCCGAATTACACCCGCGACCGGGCCAAGGCGCTGATCGAAGCCGCCGGGGGGCGCGTCTCCGGGTCGGTGAGCCGTAAGACCGATTACCTGGTTGCCGGGGCCGAAGCTGGTTCTAAGCTGGACAAAGCACAGGAACTCGGAGTAAAAGTCATCGGCGAGGATGGTTTACAGGAACTGCTGGGGGGATCCTAATGCTCTTTTTGCTTTCATTGGCCCTGGCAACCTTGCCGGTGCTGGGGATTGTTTACATTGTTCTGAGCAGCGAGTCGGTCACCGCTCTGCTTACGGTGGATAACCTGTTTCTCGGGCTCATGCTGGCCCTGATGTCCGCCATCTTTGGGCTGGACGCCCTGATGGCCCTAAGGGAAAACGGCTGGCGTCCGCCCCTGGGCAAGTGGGCCCCCGCGAAGCCGTCCGCGCTAAAGGGCGAGCCTGTGCTTACGCGTTCCGGGGCCTTCCAGGAGTCCGGAGTGGTGGAAAGCGTGGGCTACTTCGAGTCGACAGTCGGGCAGCCGAACCGGCTTGTTCTTACACTGCGAGACAACGGATCCAAGCCGCGAGTGCTGGTTTTCCATGGCGACCTGCGCGATCAATTCCCGGTGGGACGGCGAATCGCCATCAAATATCGCACGGAAGAGGAAGCCAACACCCTGCTGGAGCGCAGGTTCGAATAGTTCGGCGACGGCTGCTGCGGGTGTTGTCTCGCAGGAAGCCTTGTCGCAAAGCCCTGTTACGGTCGAAAACTAGCCCAGCCGGGATAGCTTGCCGTTCAATTCCTGCAGGGCGTGATTCAGCATCTCCTGGTAGCGGGGACTCTGCGCGCTCTCCATTTCGCGCATGACCTTAGCCTTCGCCAGCTCCAGACTGCGTCGTTCAATCATGGTGTGAACTTCGGCAGCCGTGCGGCGCGGTTTTTCGTCCGTTTTTGCCTTGACCAGGAAGGGTTTTACTTCGGAAGAGGATTCAGTTCGCAATTCGCTGGGATTGGTGTCCAGACTGATTTCCATGCTCGTTATTATAGGGCAGAGCAGCGGCTGCTGAAAATGGAGAAGAACCGTTGTATTCCCGGAACCATTCCAGCAAACTGGAGGTTCCTCCTTGGGAAGCTCCGTGTTTTCCCCTGACCCATGCTTGGTAACTTCCTGGAAGCCAATCATCTCGAAAAAAACTTGCCTCTGGGGGCGGACCTCTGGTATTTAACTAACTGGTTAGTTAAATATGAGCTCCACGGCAACATCCCGTACCCGCCGCCAGTCCGAAGTGACGCGCGCTGCGATTCTGCAAGCAGCCATCGCCGAGTTTGCCAGCGCCGGTGTGGAGGGAGCCCGCACAGGCGAGATTGCCCGCGCCGCCGGAGTCAACAAGGCCCTGCTTTATTACTACTTTCAGGATAAGGAAGCCCTGTACGGGGCTGTGCTCGACCAGGTCTATTCCGGACTGGTGGAAAGCATCCTCGCCGCTATGGACGCCGAGCACGACCCGGCCCGGCGCATTCTTGCCTATGCGGGGGCGCACTTTGACTACGCTGCCAAGTCGCCATTCCTGCCGAAACTGGTTTCGCGGGAGATGATGAGAGGCTCAGGAGTGGCAAAGAAGGCCACAACCGAAGAGCGCGCTTTGCGCCGAACCCGCCGCGGCGGGCATGCGACTGGGGAGCAAGACACCAGGGGGCCGTCCTCCAAGATGGCGTGCGGCGGCTCGCCGCATTTGGGCCGCATTGCCGAACAGTTTCTCAAGCCGCTTCAGGTCCGGTTGGCGCAAACCCTGGCCGAAGGGATCGGGTCTGGCGTGTTTCGCCCCATCGATGCGGAAGAATTCATTCCCAGTATGGTAGGAGTCATCGTCTTCTACTTCATAAGCCTGCCGGTCTCTTCCAGGTTTACCTCGGGAGACCCGCTGGCTCCCGAACGGCTGGCGAAGCGCCGGGCGGCGGTTCTGGATTTCATCTCCGCGGCACTCCTTCGCCCCGAATCCAGTGCTCCGGGCAGAGCGGGAGAAGTTTGAAAGGAACTGATCTGTGGACCAGCGGAAAAAGTTCGCAATTTTAATGATGGTGATCCTGGCAGGGGCAATCGCCTACTACTTGCTTTCCACGCCGCGCAGCAACGCGCTGGTGCTGGTTGGAACGGTCGATGCCAACCAGGTGATTGTCAGCTCCAAGATCGCGGGGATTGTTGAGAAGCTGCTGGTCGATGAAGGCACGCCCGTGAAAGAGGGCGATGAGATCGCGCGGATCGATTCGGCCGAACTGGAAGCAGCAAAGCGCGCTGCGGAAGCCACGGTCTCCAGCTTGCGTGCGCAGCTTGCGGCTTCTCGAGCCAATGAACAGGTGACAAAGGGTTCGACGGTAAGCGACGTGGCCAATGCGGAGGCAAAGCTAGAGTCAGTACGCGCCCAAATGGCGCAGGCGGAAGCCGACCTCGATCAGCAATCCGGGGACACCAGGCGTACTCTCTCGCTGGCGCAGCAGGGGATCATGTCCGAGCAGGACCGTGACCACGCGACCGCGGCGCTACGCTCGGCGCAGGCGCAGGTGAAGTCGCTGTCCGACCAGGCGCGGGCGGCGGAGGCGGATCTAGCGTCGGCTAAAGCGCGCATTCACCAGGGGGCAGCGGCGGAGAGCAATGTGACCTCCATGCGCGCGCAGATGCTCACGGCGCAGGCACAGCTTGCGGAAGCGAACACGCGCCTGGGCTACACCCGGATCGTGGCTCCGGTTTCAGGTACGGTGTTTGTGCGGGCTGCGCGCGAGGGAGAAGTGGTCACCGCAGGCCAGCCGATTGTCACCATTGTGGACCTCAGTGACAGTTGGGTGCGCGTTGCCTTGCCAGAGACCTATGCGGACAAGATCCAGCTCGGCGACACGCTACCGGTGCGCCTGCCCGACGGCAAGACGATCGACGGTAAGGTGATTTTCAAGGCCACGGAAGCCGATTTCGCGACCCAGAGGGACGTTAGCCGCCGCAAGCGCGACATCAAGACGGTTGCGCTGAAGGTACGAATCGAAAATCCAGGGATGAGCTATGCGCTCGGCATGACGGCGGAGGTTTTGATCCCGGATTCGACGCTGAATGGAGAAACGGCCGGAAAGAGCAAGACCATTTCTCAGCGGGAGCCGCAGTGATCGCCCAATTCAAACCCGACGAGTCCGCTTTGGCCGCGATCACTAAGCCTCCGGCCATCGAAGTCGATCATATTACCAAGAAATATGGTGACTTTACGGCCGTAGACGATATTTCCTTTCGGGTGGAAGAGGGCGAGATTTTCGGGTTGCTGGGTCCCAATGGCGCCGGCAAAAGCACGCTCATCCGAATGATGACAACCCTGCTGGAGGTGACCAGCGGAACGGCGCGCATCGCCGGTCACGATGTTCGCAAAGATCCGGATGCGGCCCGGCGCTCGATCGGCGTGATTCCGCAGGCCATGACCAGCGACCTGGATCTGACCCTGGAAGAAAACCTCAGCATCTATGCCAAACTCTACGGCGTCCCCCCGGCTCAGCGGCGGCGCAATATCGACCGCCTGCTGGAGGCTGTAGAGCTGACGCAGTGGCGGCATGCGCAAACCAAGACGCTCTCCGGCGGCATGCGGCGTCGCCTGGAGATTGCGCGCGGGCTGGTGCACGATCCCCGGATTTTCTTCCTCGACGAGCCCACGACCGGGCTGGACCCGGTTTCGCGCGTCGCCGTGTGGGAGATGCTGACCAGGATCAAGAATGAACGCAACCTTACCATCCTGATCACCACCCACTATATGGACGAAGCCGATCGCCTGTGTGACCGCATTGCCATCGTCGACCACGGCAAGCTGGTGGCCCTGGATACGCCGCAACGCCTGAAACAGAACCTTGCGGGCTCGACCGTGATTGAGGCGCAATTTGCCGGCTACCCGGGCGACTGGGAGGCAAAGCTGCGCGAGCTGCGGGGAGTTCAGTCGGTGCAGGCGGAACACGAATCGGGGGACTACCGGATCCTTTCCGCGAACGGCTCACAGACGGTGATTGAAATGGCGGAGCTGGCGACCCGCAGCCGGGTGCAGCTCAAATCCATCTCGGTCCAGAGCACAACTCTGGACGATGTATTCGTCCACTACACCGGGCGGCAACTGCGTGACGAGCTGGTGAAGGCCCATGCGTTCACCATGCCAACGCGTCCGGGATATTAAAGAGCCGGCGCCCGGCGGCGCTTCGAGAAAGTTGGAGTCACCACCATGCATCGAATGTGGGCCATTGTCGAACGCGAACTGCGCAGGTTCTTTCGCTCTCCCGCGCTGATGCTGACCGCTATGGTCCTGCCGCTGGTGCAGTTGATCGTGCTGGGCAATGCCTTCGGAGGCAAGATCCGCGATGCGCGCATCGCCATTGTGGACGAGGACCATGGGCCGGCCGCCCTCCAAATCAGGGAGGCGTTCGACTCCGTCGAAGCCAACGTGCGCACGTTCGTCGCCCAGGATTACAGCGACGAACGGCAGGCGACGGACGACGTCCGCAACGGCAAGTTGGAAGGCGCGTTGATTATCCCTCCGCAGTTCTCACGCCGCGTCTATGCCGGCGAGCAGCCGAAACTGGCCATCGTGGTGGATAACAGCGACACTTTCATGAGCTCCACGGTGGAATCCAAGCTGACCGAGCTTGTGCAGGCGCTGAATCAGCCCACCGTGGAACCTCGCATGGCGGATAAAATCGCGCTTGAGGTGGTGGAGCTCTATCCGTACATCGAATACATGAAGTACCTGCTGCCCGGATCGATCACGCTGGCTATGTTCGTTCAAGTGATGATCGGCGGCGGCATGCTCTACATCGACGACAAGGCGCGCGGCATCCATGAAGGCTACCTGGCGACGCCGATTACCCGTACTGAGCTTGTCTTCGGGTTGAACGTTGCCGGCTCGCTCAAGGCAATTGGCTCGGGCGTGGTGATTACCGTGGTCGGATCGCTGCTGGCGGGCGTGGGCAGCGCGTTCCAGCCCAGACAGATGCTCTGGCTGCTGCTGCTGCTGGTAACGACATCCTTTGCGTTGAATGCCATGATGTTTCTGATCATGGTGCGGGTGGACGATCCGCTGGTGCCGCGTGCCATTTTCGGTGTGCTCAATACCCTTTTGTTCTTCCCCAGTGGCGCCATCTATCCTATCGACGCTTTTCCGGGATGGCTTCGCGCGGTCGCCTGGGTGGATCCCTTCACTTATGCGGTCCACGGGCTGAAGGCCCTGTTGCTCAAGCAGGCCGGCTTCGCCGCCATTCGCAACGATCTGTTCTTTCTGGGCACTGCCGCAATTCTCCTGATGAGCATCGCCACGCCTCTGTTCAAGCGAACCCTGTAAGAGCGGAGCGCCAAGGAAAAGCCACAGGAGGCTTCGGCGGATCGCTGCCGCCGACTTATACTTAGCCGCGCACTTTGCGCGGGGAGAAACCGAAATTCATCGACCCGAGGACTTGAAGTACAGGAGGGGAGCATGTCGAAGCTTTGCACACTGCGACGCCTGGCGCATGCCGCTGGACTAGTCGCTATCGTATTGTCATTTGGCGCCGCCAAGGCTGCCGATTTGAATCCGAAGGCCCTGGCTTATACGCTGCCCAACCACATCAAATGGGTAGAGAGGGAGAGTGGCTCTGCCCAGGCGATCGTCACTGGCGACCCGTCGAAACCGGGACTGTACATCATCCTTTTGAAGTGGCATCCGCACCACATGAGTCATCCGCACTTTCATCCTCATGACCGGTTCATCACCGTGCTTTCGGGAACGTGGTGGGTAGGCACCGGAACGAAATACGATCCGGACAGCACGGTTGCTATGCCGGCCGGCACGGTCGTGACCCACTTCGCCAACCAGGTCCACTATGATGGCGCGAAGGATGAAGAAGCGACCCTGGAGATCGTGGGCATGGGCCCGGCCACGGCGACTCCGGCGGAAAAGAGATAATTCGCGTCCCTATACAGGCTGGAGGAGCAGCTTGACGACTCCACTTCTACCGCTACTTGCCGGGAGCACGGACAGTGCGTGAGGCGGCAAGCCGCGGAATAGCGGATCTTCACGGATTCTTCTCAAGGCTTGTCCGGCTTCCCCGAGGACGCGGCCCACAGCCGTCATCGTATGTCCTCAGCCGCTGGGTGTTCCTGCGTCTGCTCGGTCTGACCTACCTGATTGCTTTTGTTTCGCTTCGGGTTCAGGTAATCGGTTTAATCGGCGCACATGGGATTCTGCCAGCCGGCGAATTTCTGCAGGCTGTGCAGCGCGGGTATGGCTCACAAGCCTATCGGCTGCTGCCCACCCTGGCATGGATCAGCTCCAGCGACGCCGCCCTCAAGCTGTTGTGTACCCTCGGAGCTCTTTCCGGACTGCTGGCAATGCTCGGATTCCTGACGGGGCCGGCCCTGGCCCTGGCATGGTTGTGTTACCTCTCGCTGGTAACCGTTGGCCAAGACTTCCTGTCCTTCCAGTGGGACATCCTGCTTCTCGAGACCGGGTTTCTCGTTTTGTTCATGGTTCCGTGGCGCCTGGCCGAGCCGCCCTGGCGCTCGGGTTCCTCCTTTGTATCTGCAACGGTGTTGTGGCTGCAGCGCTGGCTTCTTTTCCGGCTGATGTTTCTTTCAGGCGCCGTGAAGCTTCTGAGCGGGGATGCAACCTGGCGCAACCTTACTGCTCTGCAATACCACTACTGGACACAGCCCCTGCCCACACCCCTGGCATGGTATGCCGCCCAACTGCCTGCATGGTTTCAAAAGGTGTCTGTGACCGGCGTCTTTGTGCTCGAGCTTGGGGTTCCATTCCTGATTTTCGCTCCTCAACGATTCAGGCGGATCGGAGCAGTCCTGATTGCGAGTTTTCAGCTCCTGATTGCTCTGACCGGCAACTATGGCTTCTTTAACTTGCTGGCCATGATTCTCTGCGTTCTTATCCTCGACGACTCGTTCTTACGCCGTTGGTTGCCGGCGCGGTTGGTTGATCGCTGGAAAGAACAACCGGGTCCGCCAAGGGCAGCGCCGATCGGAAGCGTAATCCGGGCAACGCTGGCGGTTGTGATCCTGGTGATCAGCGTCAGCGAAATGCTGGGGACCTTCAAGCTCGAGGACTGGGTGCCGGGCTTCGCGCGTCAGATGATCAGTTGGCAAGAGCCCTTCGACCTGGTCAATACCTACGGTCTGTTTGCCGTGATGACCACGTCCCGCGTTGAAATTGTGGTGGAAGGCAGCGACGATGGCCAGATCTGGCAGGCTTACGAGTTCAAATACAAGCCCGGCGATCTTTCACGCCGCCCACCCTGGGTAGCGCCCCACCAGCCGCGCCTGGACTGGCAGATGTGGTTTGCGGCGCTCGCGAGCTACCAGGAGAATCCATGGTTTTCCAATTTCATGGTCCGTCTGCTGGAGGGAACTCCGGAAGTGACCGCGCTGCTGGCGAGCAATCCGTTTCCCAACGGGCCACCACGTTTTGTGCGGGCAATAGCTTACGATTACCAGTTCACAGACTTCGCCGCCCGAAGAACCACGGGTAACTGGTGGCGGAGGGAGCGCCGGGGAGTCTACTTTCCTGAGGCATCTCTGCGAGGTCAGTGACCTCTTCGGCCGAACGACTAAGCCCTCGATCCCAAGCATCCATCTGCCGCCGTGGAATTCCATCATTGGTCAGGCCACGATTTTTGCGATATCTTGGTCGGCTGCAGGAATGCTCCAGAATCGTGAGTCTGGGGACCTGCGGGATATGTGGTGCGCTTTTTTAAGCCGAACAATCGTCGCAATGCTCGAAGTTGTCTTATGGTCGGGGTTTCGCGGCTGGGAATATTGTTTGGCTTCCAATGAGGATCTTGCTCGATCCATCCTTCGCGGGACAGACGGAATGTGTTTCTAACCTCTGGAGAACATCGATGCGTACCACCCACAACAGCCCGAGCCGCTTGCGTCCAATGCAGGCCGGCGGTTTCCTTGGGATCATTCTGGCCCTGGCCGCGCTGCCGATCTGGGCTCAGGACAATAATGCAACCCCGGCGCCGGCAGCCCGAGATAGCATGCGGGTGCCGGTGCGATCTCCTGAGATCGGCCCCGATCGTCACGTGACGTTTCGCCTTCGCGCGCCCCAAGCCCACGAGGTCGTGCTGAGCGGCGAATTCATGAACGGCAGCAAAGCCCTCGAGAAGGACAGTTCCGGTCTCTGGAGCATTACGATAGGTCCGCTGGAGCCGGAAATCTACAACTACAACTTCACCATCGATGGGGTTAAGACCATTGATCCGGGCAATTACGATGTAAAAACCGGCTCAACTGCAAGCACCATTGCCAGTGTTCTGGAAGTCAAAGGCGATCAGCCCGCTTTTTACGATGCCCAGCAAGTCCCGCACGGCGAAATTCGAACCATCTGGTATCGATCACATTCTCTCGATTCGACGCGCCGCCTCACCATCTATACTCCGCCGGGATACGACCACAATTCCTCGCGCCGCTATCCAGTGCTCTACCTGTTTCACGGCGCCAATGCCGACGAGACTGCGTGGACAAAGCTGGGGCACGTGAACCTGATTCTGGATAATCTTCTGGCGCAAGGAAAGATCAAGCCTTTCGTCGTGGTCATGCCGTTTGGCTACCCGGAGCCTCCGTCATCCCAGGCTCCGGCGTCCTTCCGCGGCTTTCAGGCGATCATCGACGGCTTCAGCCAGGACCTGATTGGCGATGTGATTCCCTATGTGCAGTCTCATTTCCGCGTTGACACCGACCGCGACCATCGCGCTATTGCCGGCCTTTCCATGGGGGGAGCGGAATCTCTTCAGATTGGATTGAACCATCTCGATCTCTTCAGCTATGTGGGCGGCTTCAGCGCCGCCCTTCGTCCCCCGGAGTTCTCCAAGGACTTCGGCGGCCTGACAGCTCATCCGGCCACGGCAAATCACGAGTTGCATCTGCTGTGGATTGGTTGTGGAACCGACGATGGCCTCTTCAAAGCAACGCAGGATTTCGCGTCGTATCTCGATTCTTCCAAGGTCAAATACACGCTCTACAAAATGCCGGGCGCCCACACGTGGATCGTCTGGCGCCACTTTCTCGCCGAATTTACCCCAAGATTATTCTGATGGCAGTGGCGAAATGCCTGTTGCTGCGCGTCGTTACTTAGACGGGAATCGCTGCTCGCCACGAAAGGAGATTGTTCGATGAAACTTCAGCCGGAGCGCCGCAGGTTTCTGAAAAACGCCATCAAGAGTGCGTTGGCAGTTCCGGCAATGGCTTCATTCGACGGTTTGGCCCTGAGCCAGCAATCCGCTAAACCTGCCAAAGCGCCCGCGCCTCCTGCTCCTTCCCCGGAACTAACCCTCAACGTCCGCGACTACGGCGCGACCGGAGATGGGACGACGAAGGACACTGTAGCTCTTCAGCTTACCCTGGAACGTTGCGCGGCGCTTGGCGGAGGCAAGGTGGTGGTGCCCGCCGGCGACTACTTGAGCGGCGCGCTTTCTCTGCATAGCAACGTCGAACTTCATCTCGAAGATGGAGCCAGCCTGCTGGGCTCGCCTGACCTCTCCGACTATCCGCTGGCGGAGGTTCGCTGGGAAGGCCGGTGGATCAAAGGATACAGTGCCTTTCTCTCGGCCGTGGATGCCGCGAACTTCAGTATTGCGGGACCGGGCAGGATCGTCGGAAGCTCGGCCGTCGTAGGCAGGATTGAACGGAGTACCCAGCTTCGCCTTCCGGCCCTGATCGAATTCGTCGGCTGCAAGAACGTTCAGGTCGAGAACTGCTTCACCAAGAACTATGGCATGTGGTCGATTCATCCCACCTACTGCGAGAACATTTCATTTGCCAACGTGAAGGTGGAAAGCGGCGCGGACGGCATCGACGTCGATTCCTGCAGGCATGTCACCATCGATCATTGCGACTTTCAGACCACCGACGACTGCATCTCGCTGAAGTCCGGCCGTGGCGAGGAGGGCTTCACCATTGGCCGGCCCACCGAAGATGTGCACATCTCCAATTGCACGTTCTCCGACGTTTACTTTGCCTGCATCGGCATTGGCAGTGAAACCTCCGCCGGCATCCGCAACGTGTATGTTGACCACTGCAAGTGCCAGGGGGCTCGCACCTACGCCATCTATATCAAAAGCCGCGTAGGACGGGGTGCGTTCATCGAGAACATCGTCATGAACGATCTTGAAGTCTCCGGTGCAAAGCAGGGATTTCTCCGCTTCAATATCATCGATAGCGGTAAGCACGACGAGTTCCCGGTCCCCGGGGAAGCCGGGATTCCGGCTGTCCGCAACTTCCGTTTTTCCAATGTGCGGGTAACCGATGTTCCCGTTCTGGTCGAGGGTACGGGCATTGCTTCGCAAAAGCCGCTCGACGGACTGACGCTCTCGAACATCACCGGCATTTGCGGCAAAGGTATCTTTCTGGCGAATGTCCGGCATACCGACATTCGCAATATCAAGGTCACCGGATACAGTGGCTCTTTATTGAACGTCAGCAATGTTACCGGCACTGGACTCGCTGGAGCGGCTCGGATCGATGCCTGCCGATTTGCCCAAGCCAGTAACTCCCATTCCTCCGCCCTCAACACCGTACACGCTACACTGACGCGCTTCGAAGCCGGGTTGCCCGCGCGGCGCATTCGAGTGCCCGGCGGAAAATGTTGCCTTGTGCGCAGGTCTTGATAGACTGGCGCGCATGAATCGGCGGAATTTTCTTCGCAATGCGGGGATTGGTACCTTGGTGAGCGTTGCTGGTGCGCCGGTCGCGGCGGCAGCAGACCAGGTGAATCCTACAAAGGCGCAAACCTCAATCGCTTCGGGCGGCAGGAAAGCGAACCTCAAGCTCGGGACCCAGCATGGCGACAGCGATGACATCCTGAAGGTTATGGCTGCGTTCGGAGTGAACCACATTTGCGCGCTGCCCCCGGCCCTCGCTGGGGCTCCGGACTGGTCCGTCGATGGGCTCTCGCGCAAGCGGGAGCACATTGAGTCGTTCGGAATT
Source organism: Terriglobia bacterium (assembly GCA_963732925.1). Classification (GTDB taxonomy): domain Bacteria; phylum Acidobacteriota; class Terriglobia; order Terriglobales; family Acidobacteriaceae; genus DASZRZ01. The sequence goes on along the minus strand of CAVTBJ010000006.1, from coordinate 216,493 downwards.
GAAGTCGATGCGCTGCGCTTGATTCATCCCAGTCTCGTCTCTCGCTCGGAAACCCGCTACACCATGATGGGTAAGAGTCCCGAGCGCGACCGCGAAATTGACGCCATCTGCGAAAAGATTCGCAGCGGGGCAAAGGCGGGCTTCCCCATGCTGACTTATAACCTCACGATGCTGGGAGTGGTTCGCACGAAATCGACTCCAGGACGAGGAGGCGCGACTTACTCCACGTTTCATTACGGAGAGGTCGCCGATGGGGAAGAGCTGACCGAAGCCGGTAAGGTGAGCGCGGAGGAGTCGTGGGAGCGGATTGCCTATTTTCTCCGCCGCGTGATGCCCGTGGCGGAAGAATACAAAGTGAGGCTGGCATGTCATCCGGAAGATCCCGCGATGCCGGAACCGGCGGGATACCGCGGCGTGCACCGCGTGCTCGGTACCGTGGATGGCTTGAAGAGATTCATTCAGCTCAGTCCCAGCCCGTACCACGGGCTGAATTTCTGCCAGGGTACGGTCTCGGAGAGCCTGAAGAATCCGCGAGAGGAAATCTACGATGTCATTCGGTTCTTCGGCTCACGTGGCAAGATTTTCACCGTCCATTTTCGTAATATCAAGGGCGGATTTCTCAACTTCCAGGAGACGTTTCCCGATAATGGCGACGTCGATTTCATACGCGCCATCCGCACTTATCGGGAAGTCGGCTACGATGGAATGTTAATGCCGGACCACGTGCCCAAGATCGATGGAGACGCCGAAGGGCGGCAGGCGTTCGCCTACTGCTTTGGGTATATCCAGGCTTTGCTGCAGATGGTGAAGCAAGAGCCGGCGTAAGCCATCGTGCTATGCCCGCGCGCAGCCTGTAATGAAAGCTCCCGATACTCAGAAGAAGGGAGCGGTCCGGGTATGAGCGGGCCCGAGGCAGTTTGAAAATCCACCTCAATCGGTAAAAAAACCGCTGTGTAAGAGCCGGGATGTAAGCCGCGACCAGAGCGACAAGCAGAAATGCGAACACCCGCCCCCAAGCGTTACTGGATCGTTCGGCATAATTCTAAATAACATCGACGTCACCCACCGTCGGGCGATCAACGAGCAGACACTCCCTGCAACCGCGCCTAAAGCAACCCATAGGGAAACGTGGATCACCATCATTCTGCTGACGCTTGACGGCATTACGCCCAAAGTTAAATCTAGATCAGGCGTCCCGCGGTCCAAAGGATGGAATTCCGCACCAGCATTCGGAAGTTAGGATCGTGATGAGTCTCACGCGATGTGCCCAGCTGAATGCATACAACCCTGGACGAGGAGTTAGGACCCACCCAGGCCACAACCTTGTCATTGGCAGAGTTGGAGGTCTGGAGCACGGGCGTGATCTTGGGAGATTGCCACATCCCTTTGTAGGCGTCTTCATTGATCGCAGTGAAAGGCGCAACGTTCTCCAGGATGGGGTGATCACTCACAGCGCGAACGTCGAGTTTGGCTCCCGGAGTGACCGACGATTTCTTCATGCCCTGCTGGTTTTCGAGAACCAACAGTCCACCGGTGACTTCCTGGTACCACCACGGCCAGTCCTGGTTGTCGCCTAGCGCATGGTGCAGAACCACGATGCCACGCTTGGCCTCGACCGCCTGTTGTGCCAGCTTGCGCGTCTCCTCGGGCCAGTTCATCTGGTCATTCAGCACTAGAACGTCGTAACCCGGATGAGGACGTCCACCGCTGGGCTCCCACGGATAGTCGGGAGGCTCCTCGTGCTTGGTGGCTCCGCCGCCGGTGGCTCCGCGACCTGTGGACACACTCCTGGTAGTGGAACCTCGATCTCCGACATTTTGTGGTACCAGGGCCGCGAAAGAAGCTGGCTGATCGATGGGCCAAACTTCCATCTCGATGAACATCGGGTCCAGGAACATCTCCTGCAGGGAAGGTGGATAGGGCTTCCCACCGGTCGTGAGCTGTACCCAGACTGCGAATTTCTCAAACTGCCTAGCACGCCCGGCCTGGGAGAACGCGAGCGCGGGTGCCAGGGCGCTTACCGCTCCCGCCGCCACAGTGGAGGCAAGAAAGGTGCGCCGCGAAATACCGGATTTGGGTTTCGTTTCTGTCATGGTGGTGTTCTTTGCGGTTGGGTCCTTCAGGACGCCAGCCTGCCTCCTCCCCAGAGAATCATGTTGTGAACCAGATGCCGATAGTTCGGGTCTTCGCACACCCATCGTGTGTGTCCCGGCTGCAGACAGCTGACTTTGCCGCTGGGGTGCAAGCCCACCCAGCCCACGGTCGGATTCACCATGTCGGGATCATCCGACTGCACCAGCGGGGTGATCTTCGGAGCCAGCCACATGTTGGGAAAGGTTTCATCCCAGGGCAGCACGAACGGCTTCATTCCGCGCACAATCGGGTGATTGCCGACGGGAGTGATGGTCTGACGAGGAAACTGCTTTAGGCGCGCTTGCGTCTTCATGCCCGGCACATCCGGATTCCACAGCATGACTCCGGTGACATTCTCGCTGAACCAGGGCCACTGATTGTTGTTCGTACCAACTGCGTGGTGGAGCACGACGAGTCCTTTGCCGGCATCGACAAACTTGACCATATAGTCGCGGTCTGCCTGCGTCCAGCCATCGGTGATCCAATCGTTCGTGACAACCACATCAATCTGGCTTAAGTCGTCGAAGGCATGCGGATGCGGCAGGACTCGGGTTTGCATGTCCTGAAAGAGTGGCGTTTCGAACATGGCGTAAAGCTGCAAGGGCGCGGTGTGGCCGCCGGTGGTGAATTGCACCCGCAGACGCTGCCCGTCTCGCGGCGCCCGCGGAACCGGGGCCGCTGCGGCATCCATCGCCAGCTTCGGCAGAGCTGCCGCAGCTAAGGCCGCGCCGAGAAAGTTGCGTCGAAACAGATCGGACATTTCCAGTCCCTCCTCAACGGACGAGCCATTCACTCGTTACTCAGATCGATTCCTTTGACCCACACTACTCGTGGCGTCAAGAAAAATGGGTTTTCGAAACCGCAGGACCTAATGCGGCCAGCCTCTGGTCACCGGGAATGTTGGCTCAGGAAGTGAATTAAGTCTTTCATTTTCTTGCGGAAAGTTTGGTATCTTGTGGGAACATCAAATGCCACTAAAGTGCCTACATTAGGACCTCGCTTTCACGAGAAACTGCTGCCTGACCCTCTTCTCCTAAGATTCACCTTCAGAAGATCGGACTGAGCGAAGATCAGATCGCGGCCACGGAGCGGAAACGAAAGGTGTGTTGTCGCCGATGCCCAGAAGGATTAGCCCGGGTGCGCCCAGGCGATGAATCCATTTCCACACGGAGTCGGATATGGTGAGAAGCACAAAGCACATTCCGATTGGCCATCGCACACGCCATCTCCTTGAGCACCCTACGCTGTGGCTGTAGCGTTTTTTCGAGGCGTAGCCGCATTTTCTGCCGCAGCGTGGTGGAGAAGGCGCTGTTTGGCAACTTGTACCAGCAAGAGATACCCCCCGGTCGCTACGGCAAGAAAAGCAAAATACTTCGCGGGCAGCGCGGTGAAGCCGAGCACGCTCGCCAGCGGGCTGAAGGGCAAATAAATCCCGATCGCCACTGCGGCGAGGCAAGTCGCAATCAAAGGACTGCTGGGGCGGCTGCGAAGTGGATTATTCGCCGTACGGATAACGAAGAGCACGAACGTTTGAGTTGCCAGGGATTCGACAAACCAGCCGGTATGGAATTGCGCCTCGCTGGCGCGGAAGAAGTGCAACAAGACATAGAAGGTCAGGAAGTCGAAGATCGAACTGATCGGCCCGATGTACACCATGAAATTGCGGATCAGACCGATCTCCCAGTGCTGGGGCTTCTTCAGATAACTATCGTCAACATTATCGGTTGGAATCGTGAGTTGGGCTAAGTCGTAGAGAAGATTGTTCAACAGGATTTGCGTGGGTAGCATGGGCAGAAAGGGCAGAAACAGCGAAGCCCCAGCCATGCTAAGCACATTCCCAAAGTTCGAACTCGTTCCCATCAACAAATACTTCATGACGTTACCGAAGGCCTTGCGCCCCTCGACGATGCCATCATGAAGAACCCCCAGCCCGGGCTCGACGAGAATCACGTCGGCAACCTCCCGAGCCACGTCCACGGCGCTTGACACTGAAATGCCTACATCGGCCGCGTGCAGCGACGGCGCATCGTTGATACCATCTCCCATAAATCCCACGGCGTGCCCTCTGTGTTTAAGGGCCAGGAGAATCCGGTTCTTCTGTGCCGGTGAAATACGGGCGAATACGCGGGTCTCCTCCACGACGTGCGCCAGCGCCGGGTCCGTCATCCGTTCTATGTCGTCGCCAGTAACAACCTGGCCGAGGTCGATCCCCACCGCCGTGCAGACGTGGCAGGTGACGCGGTCGTTATCGCCGGAGATGACCTTGATTTCAACCCCATCCTGCTTCAGAGAAGCCACAGCCCGGGCAGCGTCGGGCAAAGGCTCATCAGAAAATGCCAAAAAACCGGCTAGAACCAGGTTGCTCTCGTCGTTCACCGAATAACCCGCGCGGGCAGGAACTTCGACATACGCTACTGCCAACGAACGGAATCCCTGGCCATTCAGCTCACTGTTAATCTCCCGGATGCGCTTGGCAGCGTCCCCGCTGATCGGTACTATCTTGCCCTCGATCTCGTACCCCCCGAGAAGCGAAAGGATTCCTTCCGGCGCGCCTTTGGTGATGAGAATCCGCTGGGTCCCTTGCCCCACCACAACGGAGAGCCGCCTCCGCTCGAAATCAAATGGAATCTCATCGTATTTGGTGTAATCGCCGATCTTCGACGAAGGCGGAGACTGACTGGCGATGACGTCATCAAGTGGGCTGCGGATGCCCGTCTCGAACTTGCTGTTGAGATACGCGAGTTCCAGCGGGCGATGGGATGGATTGCCCTGCGGATCGAGAGAGCGGTTGAGCGACATTGTTCCAGCGGTGAGGGTTCCCGTCTTATCGCTGCAAAGCACATCCAGGCTGCCGAGATTCTCGATGGCGGAAAGATGCTTCACGATGACTTTCTTGTGGGACATCACCACCGCGCCCTTGGAAAGTGCTACCGACTTAATCATCGGAAGGAACTCAGGCGTTAAGCCGACGGCCAGCGCAACCGCAAACAGCAGCGACTGGAGCGGGTCGCGGTGCCGCGCAATGCTGACGACAATCAGGAAGAGAACGAGGAACAAAACGGTTCGCGCGAGGAACTGGCTGAACTCTTGCAATCCTTGATCGAAGGGTGTCTCGTCCGGACGCGCGCCCAGGCGGGCCGCAATGTCGCCGAAGGCAGTCCGAGGACCCGTGGCCACGACTTCTGCTGTCGCCGTTCCACTGACAACAGAGGTGCCAAGGAAGACCATGTTGCGGGCCTCAGCTTTGGCCGAGGCGGGCTCTCCGGTTGCATCTTTTTCGGCTGGGAGCGATTCACCCGTTAACGATGCTTGCAGAACATAGAGGTCGCGAGCAGTCACGAGGCGCGCATCAGCAGGAATCATGTCTCCGGCTGAAAGTCGGACCGTGTCTCCCGGCACCACGTCACGCCGCCAAAGTTCTTTCCATTCGCCGTCCCGCAAAACAGTGGCAGTGGGGGCTACTTGTGTGCGCAGAGTTTCGACTGCGCGTTGAGAACGATGAGTCTGACCTAAGTCAATTGCGGTGCTGAGCAGGACAATGGCGCCGATGATAGCCGCATTTACTGTTTCGCCCAGAAAGGCCGATACGGTTGCGGCAATCACCAGGATCAGGACCAGCGGATTCGTAAGCGCATGCCAGAGGTCGAAAACGAAAGAACGGTGCGTTTTGGACGCAGGTTCATTCGGCCCGAAGCGCTTTAGCCGTTCTTCGGCTTCCTGGGCTGTTAACCCCAGAACCCTGGCGCGGTCTTCATTCAAGATAGGCGACATGGCTAGGCTCCCAAGTCGGCGCTACGCCCTGTTTCAAGGTTCTGGGGTAGTCACTGTAAAAACAAACGACCACGATGTTACGGATCCAAACGGCACGCCCGAACATCCGGCAGGACGGTGACTGTCGAGATTACATTATCCTGCCATGCGCGCGTCAGAAGTTGCGCGCTCGGCAGCCTTCTTGCGAACGTCCACGCCGCTGTCCGGGTTTCGAAAGTCGCTGCAGTCTGCACGGAATGACCACAGTGCCAACCATCCGGTTGGAAAGCCTAAGCAAGGACTAGATCCGCGCCTAGATCCCAGCGGACCTGTTCGACTGATACCGCGATTAAATCAATACCAAAGTACAATGGACGCCCCCTATAGAGTGGAGCATTGTTTCGGGATGGAGTCCCGTCCAGGGGCGAGCGCCGCGAAACGCCCGCTTCCATCTGTAGTTGATGACGATGAGTCGGTGCGCGAATCGCTGCCTGATTTGCTTCGGGAGTTTGGCTTTTCGGCGCGAGCCTTCTCATCAGCGGAGGAATTTATCTCTTCCGATTGCGTCGAAGAGACCCCGTATCTGATCCTCGACGTCACGATGCCTGGAATTGAGACTTCCGCCGCGCGAGGTGTGGGAGAATTACAATGCGTTTAGCTGGCACACCTTGTCACCCGATGGTCTGGCAGAACGTGGTGGCTTTGCGACTATTTTTTGAGTCTTGTGAAAAACGGGGAGACAACTCGTGGCCAAGCCGATTCTGCTCAGCGTGGATGACGATAGCGATGTACTGAGGGCTATCGGGCGTGACCTTCGCTCTCGGTATGGCGCCGAATATCGCATAATTGGAAGTGACTCTCCTGAGAAAGCACTCGATACCCTAAAGCAAATGAAGGTCCGCAACGACAGTGTCGCGTTGTTGCTTGCAGATCAGCGGATGCCGCGGATGAACGGGGTTGAATTTCTTCAGGAGGGCATGAAGATTTTCCCGGACGCCAAGCGAGCGCTCTTGACCGCCTATGCGGACACGAGTGCTGCGATTAGCGCCATCAACGACGCAAACCTCAATTATTTCTTCATGAAGCCTTGGGACCCGCCGGCCGAGCATCTCTACCCCCAACTCGACGATTTGCTTGACGATTGGCGGGCATCTTTCCGGCCAACTTTTGAGGGAATACGCGTTCTTGGCACTCGCTGGTCTCCTCGAAGCTACGAGATGCGCGACTTTCTGGCCAGGAATCACATTCCCTATCAATGGATCGACGTCGAACTTTCTGCGGCGGACCCCGAGACGAGGAGACTTCTGGATGCGCTTGGGCCAGAAGCGGCGAATCTCCCTATCGTCCTGTTTCCCGATGGAACAAAACTTCTCGAGAGCCTGCCGGCCGACGTTGCGCAGAAAGTGGGGCTGCGCACGCGGGCGCAGACCGATTTTTACGATTTGGCGATCATCGGCAGCGGACCGGCTGGTCTTGCTGCGGCTGTGTATGGTGCTTCGGAGGGCTTGCACACGGTAATGGTCGAGCGCGAAGCCCCTGGCGGCCAGGCGGGCATGAGTTCACGCATAGAAAACTATCTTGGGTTTCCAACCGGGTTGAGCGGGGGGGATCTCGCGCGACGCGCCGTAGTGCAAGCCCAGCGCTTTGGAGTGGAGATCTTGGCGCCGCAGGAAGCGGTTCATGTCCGCACGGAAGGTTCCTACCGCATCATCCAGTTGGCTGATGGAAGCGAGATTTCGTGTCATGCGCTGCTCATTTCGACTGGCGTCCAGTGGCGGCGGTTAGAAGCGGCTGGAGTGGATAGGCTGCGGGGGGCTGGAGTCGACGATGGGGGTGGGTACGACCGAGGCCCTATCGTGCAAAGGCGAAATCGTCTATGTGGTTGGCGGCGCGAACTCGGCTGGTCAAGCAGCCATGAACTTTGCCAAATATGCTACCGGGTCGTGATTCTGGTTCGAGGCGATGGTCCTACGGCCACCATGTCGCAGTATCTAATTGACCAGACAGCAACGAACGCCCAACATCGAGATCTGGACGCACGCCAGTGTCGCAGAGGTTCACGGAGACAAGAGACTAAAAGAGATCTCCGTTCTGTGCTCGGATACGAACACGGTTGAGCGCGTGCCGGCGAGCTCGATGTTCATTTTCATTGGAGCCCTCCCACGCACCGACTGGCTCGCCGGTCTGGTTGAACGAGATGACCGTGGATTCATCCGGACCGGGACCGGACCTGATACGGGACGGCGAGCGACCGAAAGGATGGGCTCTCGACCGCGATCCCTTTCTACTGGAAACCAATGTTCCGGGGATCTTTGCCGTCGGAGACGTGCGGCATGGCTCGGTAAAGCGAGTCGCATCGGGGGTCGGAGAAGGGTTCAGTCGCTGCGCAGTTCATTCATCAGTATTTGAGCAAGGTCTAAATGGCAACTCCACAGGAGCTGTTGCGCTTTCCGGCCTTCGCCGATCTGCCCGATGATCAGATCGCGTGGTTCCTCAGCCAGTCGAAAGAAGTGCAGCTGAAGGCGGGGGATGTCTACGCCAAGCAAGGCGACCCGCCCGAGGCCATGTTTGTGCTTCTCCAAGGCGAATTTGAGTGGCGAGGGGAATTTGGCGGCGAAGCCGTCGTGATTCCTGGCAACGTCGGAGACGTCACGGGTGCTCTGCCATTTTCGCGCATGAAGCAATTCACCGTCACCGGCAGAGCAATCAGCGATGGCCGCTTGTTACGCTTCCCCTCCTCTCTGTTTGCGGAGCTTGCCCATAAAATGCCGGAACTGATGAAGCGTCTCGTCGGTGTGATGACCGATCGGGCCCGCGAGGCCACTCGCATCGAGCAGCAGCGAGACCGGCTGGCTAGCTTGGGGAAGCTTTCAGCGGGACTTGCTCATGAGCTCAACAATCCTGCGGCCGCCGCGAAACGTGCGGCAGCGCAACTGCGAGACACGCTCAAGCGCATTAAAGACGCGAGCCACGAACTTGGCCGGCGTGAACTGACGCCGACTCAAAAGGCAGAGATTGAGAATTTGGAAATTTCGTTCACACAACGGACAGAGCCGCCGGCGGATGCCCTGACGGCCATCGACCTCGAAGAACAAATCGACTCTCTATTACGCAGCCACGGTCAAAATGACTTTGGGCAGTTATCGGCTGAACTGGCGCAGCAAGGAATCAAACCTCAGGAGCTCGACTCGTTGTTCGGAAATCTTGAATTAGGCACTGCACGCGCGGCTCTCGTACGAATTGCGGCATCCGTTGAGGTTGCGAACCTTCTAAACGAGATCGAGAGCAGTACTTCACGGATTTCTGATCTAGTGCGAGCCATCAAGGAATATAGCTACATGGACCAGTCGCCGGTGCAAGATGTCGATGTAGTCAAGAGTCTGGAAACAACGCTAACGATCTTGAATCATAAGCTCAAGCGCGGAGTTGCGGTACATCGCGACTACCAGCCAGTCCCTTTCCTCGTGAACTCGTTTGGGAGCGAGCTCAATCAGGTTTGGACGAACATCATCGACAACGCCGTCGATGCGATGAATGGGCAAGGCGCACTTCGGGTGCGCACATTTCGCGACAAAGGTTGCGTGGTAGTCGAAATTGGCGATAATGGCCCGGGGATTTCCCCGGAAATAAGGTCACACATTTTTGAACCCTTCTTCACGACTAAGGGTGTGGGCGAAGGCACGGGTTTGGGTCTGGATATGGTTCAGCGGATCGTAAGGAAGCACCGCGGAAATATCCAGGTCTATTCGAAACCAGGGGACACGCGGTTTCAGGTATGGTTGCCTCTCGCAGAAGATCGGGTTAGCACGACAACCTGATTCCAAATCCACCCCCGGCAAGCAACCGGGTCGTCACGGCAGAAATTCGTGGTAATTGTCCTACCCTATAGGAATCCTTGCCGGGAAGAAGCCGAGCGACTCTCTAAAGTCCGTTCGCCGTATTAATACCCCCATCTCAAGACAACGTCGAGGCCGCAGCCGAGGCGCTCATTTCAGGATATACATTCCGGCGATAGGCACCTGGCGTAGTACCCACAAGCTTGCTGAACACGAACGTAAAATGGGATTGGCTGGGAAATCCCACGGCATAGGCGACTTCCGCTATCGCGAGATGCTGGTTTTTCAGTAATTTTTTTGCGCGCTCAATTCGCTGGGCAGTTAAGTAGCGGTGCGGCGTCACGCCGGTCCTTTGCTTGAACATGCGGACGAAGTGAAACGGGCTCATGTGCACCAGTTCGGCAAGTTTCTGTAAAGCGATGTCCTCCTCAATGTGCTGCTGAACAAAATCCACCACCCGCTGCAGCTTTGCTGCCGAGAGGCCGTCGCGGTACCGAGGGATGGAGTTCTGCAGGTGTGCATAGTGGTGGAGAATGTGTACGACCAGCGCGGTGACAATACATTCGCCATAAAGTCTTCCACCGGGGCAGCCATTACGTAATTCGGACTCTAAAACCAGAAGCTTTTGCGCAATTTGCACATCCTGGTAGCGACGCGCGCTGGCGATCTCGATGGATTCCTTACCAGCAATTTCGAGACTCAGGTTTCTCATGAATGAGGGAGAAATCGTCGCAAGCAAGGCTTCGCCAGAATCACGCAGGCAGAGTCTTTCGATGGCTCCCGGGGTGAGGAAGCACAAGTCGCCAGGCACAAAGGTTTCGCTTTGAATGCGATCTCCTAAAAGCTTGAACTGTATTCTCACGGGGCCCTTCTGGCGAAGGGCGATGCGGTAACCCGAGTAGCATTGCTCGAACCAGCATCCCGGCACGGTTTTGGTGGCGCGCAGGGTGATCAGGTCGCTCCAGGGAGCAGCCGTGCTCAGAATTGATGAGGCCACAATTCCGTTGGCACGGGCGTCGGTGTGCCCACTTTCGGCCCCCACCGATGAGGAATGGTCCGGCAAGCGGACCGAACGTTTGATTTGTTGTTCGCTCATAATCTCGTCCACAGTCTGGGTGCCACATTCCCCGGCCGTCCAACTCGTGCGAGCCCGATTGCGTGTCATATTGTGGTGCGCGCGCCATCTTATATCACTTTCAAAACCGCAATAACTAGCCCAAAGGTGGGGTAAGAGCCGGGGAATCCCTATCCAGCCGCTTTGGAAAGCACCAGCCGCATTGCACTTAATTTCCGCAACATTGCGAAAGTTTTCGCAAGAAAGCGAAAGACTCGGCACGGTTTGTTGAACCAACATCCCGTGACGCCGAATTTGCCCCTGCTTCGCCCGCTTGGAAGCCGTCGGCATCTCGTAAGCCGCCAGCAGAAGAGAGCCCATTCGAAACTGGGCTCCGCAGAACGGAGAGTAAGCAAATGAGATACCTAGTATTCGCGTCGTTGCTGGTATTGGCGGTGGCGGTTGCCGCCAGTGCGCAAACCGAGCAACAAATTTCCGGAACCGTATCCGACAGCACAGGTGCCGCGGTTCCCAGCGCCGCCATTACAGTCACAAACGAGGGAACAGGCGCCTCTCGCAATACGACGGCGAACTCTGAAGGGTATTACGTTGTTCCCAACCTTCCCGTCGGGACCTACACAATTGTGGCGAGCGCGGCCGGGTTTAAAAGATTTGTTTCCCAAAACGTAACCTTGAGCGTCGGTTCCAAGCCTAGCGTGAATGCCAGGCTGGAGGTTGGTCAAGTTTCGGAGACGGTCGAAGTGCAGGCCCAAGCCTTGCAGGTGGAAACCACGACGGGTGAAGTCGGCCATCTGGTGACCGCGAGCGAGGCCTTGAGTCCTGCAACTGAACGGGCGCAACTACGTACAGCTTGCGGAATTGGCTCCCGGAACCTCACCCACCTTTTCGAGCAGCTTCCAGGGGCTCTATGGTCCCTACGGGAACAACGCAGCTGCTTTCTCGGTGAACGGCAGCCGTCCGGATGCCACGACGTTCCTGGTAAATAACGTTGACAACAAAGACCCTGGTGGTCCAACCAGCAACAGCTACACGAATGTCTCGCCCGATTTCATCACCGAGTTCAAGACCATTTCCTCCAGCCAGAGTGCGCAATATGGCTTGAATGCCGGTCCCACCGAAACCATGGTGCTTCGCAGCGGCACGAAGGCTTTCCATGGCACTGGCTACGAGTATTTCCGCAACGATGCGATTCAGGCACGCGCCTTCAATTCCCCAGCCAAGAAGCCGCCCTTGCGCTACAACAATTTTGGCTGGAGCCTGGGAGGTCCCGCGTTCATACCTGGGAAGCTGAACAAAGATAAAGACAAAGCGTTCTTTTTTGTGGGCCAGGATTTTAAGCGCCGAAGAGCCAGCAACATCGTCCCCTTGAATGTCCCGTCTCTAGCACAGAGGCAAGGAGTCGGCGTCCTGAACACGGGAGAGACTCCCAATGCGATGGGCCAGGCGCTGGTGAACCTTTATCCGCAGCCAAGCCCCGCGGGAACCTGCACTGGCGGGAACTTCTGTACTCAGCAGCCGAACCCGCTCGATGTCAATGAATTTATTATCAAGGGCGACTACATCGCCACAGCCAATAATCAAATCAGCGGGCATTTCGTGTATGACCACAATACGCTGCTCGGGGGGACTGGGCCTGACGTTTTCCTGTACGACCGCACAATTCCGGGGTTCAATTCCGGAATCCAGTGGACTTCCGTGTTGAACTCCACAATGGTCAATACTGCCACCTTTGGGTTCGCTGGAAATCGCATCACGGAAAAACAAAATATTCGTCCCAATTCGACTTTGGGCTATACGACGCTGCAAAGCGTGCTGCGGGCGACCTATGGTTTGACCTACCCAAGTATTTTTGGTGCGACACAGCCTGCCTGCCTGAATAGCGGGAACTGCAGCACCCTAATTCCGAGCGTGCAAATTGGTGGGTTTAGCAACTTCACATCCACGCCGCTTGCCTTCGATAACGTGACCCGAACCTTTACCATCAAAGACGATCTCTCGAAGGTGATTGGAAATCACACGCTGAAAGCCGGAATTGCCATTCAGCGGGGGCGAAAAAACCAGGACTCCCTGCCCGCATTAAATGGCACCTTTGCCTTCCAGACCCTGGCAGATGCGCTGCGGGGCAACTTTCTCACCTATACGGAAGGGGCGGTAGTTCCCCAGGCGTGGGCCCGCTATACAAATATTGAGCCGTATGTGCAGGACGATTGGAAGGTAAATTCGCGCCTGACGCTTAACCTGGGACTGCGCTACTCGTACGATCCGCCGGCCTACCTGGCGCTGGCGAACGGGACCAATTTCGTCCCGTCACTTTTCGATCCGGCGAAGGCGCCGGTCATCTCGACCGCCAACGGCCAGATCACCAGCGCGCCCTGGAACCTACAATCCATATAACGGGCTGGTGCTGCCCGGCTCGGGCTTTCCCAAGCGAGCTGACGTTTTGGTCCCGGCATCCATCCGGAACGATCCAGCGGTGCTAGCGCTTTTTCAGAATCAGCCGAAAGGACTCACCCAATCGGATAACAATAACCTCTCGCCCCGCATCGGGTTTGCCTACGACCTGACGGGAGCCCAAACTACCGTTTTGCGCGGTGGATTCAGCGTTCTTTACGAACGAATCCGCACCACTGTCGCCAACGGAACCAGCACCAACCCACCGTTTGTTTCCAATGTGCAGGTCCGCAACGGGCAAGTGAGTAATCCGTCAGGCGGAACCTCCCCGAAGCTCCCAGTTACCGTTTCCCGGTCGATAGATCCCAGCCTGATAAATCCGCGCATTATGAACTGGACTCTCGGGGTACAACGCTCCTTTGGAGCGAGTACCGTGCTCGAGGTGTATTATGCCGGTTCGCGCGGCGAGAATTTGACCTACTCCCAGGATATTAATCAGCTTCCCGTGGGCACGATCCAGGCGCATCCCGGCGTCAACGCCAATGCCCTGCGCCCCTACCCGGGATATGCCGACATTTACAGGCTGACAAACGGAGGAATTTGGAACTATCACTCCTTCCAGGCCCAGTTGCAGAAGAAGATGGCAGGTGAAGGTAATCTGAGGGTGTCGTATACCTGGTCGAGGAACCTGACCGATGATTATGATGCCTTCTACATTCCGAGGGACAGCTACAACCTCCATGGCGACTACGGTCCGGCTCCTTTCAACCGGCCGCAAGTGCTCACCGTCAGCTACAACTACCCGCTGCCGTTCTGGCGCAATCAGGACCTCTGGTACAAGAAAGCATTTGGCGGATGGTCGCTGACGGGGATCACGCAATACACCTCGGGCTGGCCGCTGAATGCCTATGTCAGCCAGGACCTCGCCGGAGTTGGTGTCGACCCGGCAGCTTCTTTCCAGGTGAACGGAGGCAACGCTCCCGGGTTTGTGCAGCGTGCGAATCTGACCGGCGACCCCTTTGCCAATACGAACCGTACTCAGTTTCTCAATCCTGCCGCTTTCGCGCTTCCAACGGCGGGAACCTTTGGGAACGCCGGACCCTTTGCATTCCACGGTCCGCGAATCAGCAATTGGGATATCACTGCCGCCAAGGATGTCCACATCACGGAGCAGTTGAATCTCAATTTTCGAGCGGAAATGTTCAACGCCTTCAACCATCTTTCGTATTCCAGCGTGAATACCCAGGTGGGAAGCTCAACCTTTGGCCGTGTCAACGGCGCAACCGACCCGAGAACGTTTGAGTTCGCCATGCGCTTCTCGTTCTAGGACGCAAACCGAGTGGTCCCGGGAGAGCCATTTCCCGGGACCGGCTCCTGCTTTTTGTCTGTTGCAGGTGTGTGCTTGTTTAGCAGCCGATTACAGGGCTGCGAACCGGAGGATATATATGTCAGAGATTTCTCGCAGGACTTTCCTGGCAGCGGCGGCAGGAACCGCAGTCCTATCGAGACTTCCGTTTTTCTCTCAGTCCAACCGAAACAGGCAGAATGCAGTGCTTCGGGTTCAGTACACGACGGGAAGTCACACCGTGCCTCTGCAGCAGTATGAAATGTTCGACGATGTCACGTTTCGGGACTTCGATACCTGGGTTGTTCCGCATCCCCATCCGTTTGACACGATCAACGATCCCGGCGGCCCAGATGTAATTGTGCTGGGAGACTATGAGACCGCCGGCTGGCCGGAGGAAGACCGCCCGCACATGCAGAAATACCTCGACTCGGGTAAAGGTCTGGTGGTGCTGCATCATTCCGTTGGTGACAACCAGACTTGGCCGTGGTGGTACGAACAGGTTCTGGGCGGTGCTCTCATACAGCGTGAGCTGCCGGGAATGCCGCGTTCCGGGTTGAAGCAATTTCCACGCCAGCAAATTATTCCGGTAGGAGATCACCCGATTGTACGGGGCCTGAAGCCGTTTACGCTTCCCGAGGACGAATTGTTTTACAACATGTGGTTTTCGCCAAAAGCCCAGGTGATACTCCGTTCCGATGATCCCGACCTGAAGAAGGTCAATGATGGTGCAATTGGCTGGATCGGATTGCATCCCAAGGCTCGGGTAGTGTGCTGGCAATCCGGACACACGGACTTTGTTAATAGCGATCCGAGATACCGCCACATTGTTCACCGGATGATTCTTTGGGCAGGAGAAAAGCTGACTTCCTAGTAGCAGCTTGGAAGCAGCTGATAAGTGACTACCATGACCAATATGAGTTTGCCTGAAATGTCTCGCCGCGGGTTTCTTGGTGCCGCGGCCGGAGCCGCAGCATTGAGTGCGGTTCCTGCCATCAGTTTCGCAACAGATAGTGACAAGCTGTGGAAGGTGTGGGCCCGCTACGTCACCGGGCATGCACCGTATCGGCCTTCCTTCGCGGCAATGTTCCTGGACCCGATGTTTGTCGAAATCGAAGTTGGACCGTCCGATATGCCAAACAACCTCAGCCTTGCTCCTCCTGGGTTCGGGCGCGGAGGACGTGGCCGGGGACCCGCGAATCCCGGTGAGGCGCGGACGAGCTCCGGGTTGCCGCCCACGGGGAATGCTCCTGCAATTCTTGAGGGCAATCCGCCGGACTTGCCTTGGATTCCCAGCAGTTCCGTGCAGGCGGGCGTCCGTACGCTAATGCCAGGCGGAAATCCCGAATTTAGCGTTCTGCTGCTGAACGACCAAACAGACTGGCCCGAGGAGGCCCGCGAAAATGTTCAGCAAGCGGTAGCGGCGGGTAAGGGGATTGTCGTGTTTCACAATGCTCTGGCGGACAATCAAACGTGGCCGGCATGGTACCAGGAGATTGCGGGCGGCCATCTTGCTCTCAAAGATCATGACGGCATAAAGAAAGGGACCGTAACTCCGAACGTAACGCTGGATCTCCGTCGGCCTGGAAACCATTCTATCGTGCAGGATATCGGGCCGCTTCATCTGACCGGTGAAACCGCGTACAAAGGCATGTGGCAATCGCCGAAGATTACGCCTCTGCTGGAGACTTCGTCCACTGCTAGTGACCGCGTAGTGGCGTGGGTTGGACCCAATCAAAACGCCCGTGTCGTTTGCATTCAGCCGGGCCAGTCTTCGGAAACCCATCGCAACCCTGAGTTTCGCAAACTGGTTCGCAATGCAATTCTCTGGGCCGGTCGGCGGCTGGACTGAGGGACTCGCTAAAGGGCCTCTTGTAGCAGACGTCACAGAGGGAACGTAATTTCAGAGAGAGCAAAGAGGCTTGTGTTAGAGCAATATCGTCCACAACGTTTGGGTATGCCGAACGGTTTGTCGTTCTAAAGGAGCACCGGATGCCTGTTCCGTCGCGACGTAACTTTCTGGGAGCGGCCCTGGCGGCCGCAGTGTTGCCGGCCTTGGTGTCGGAAGGTTGCTCGGCGCCAGTTGCGCAGAGCCCGCCCAGCGAACGGTTGCTGCGAGTGCAATACACAACCGGCAGCCATACCGTCCCACTGCAGCAGTATCAGATGTTTGATGACCCGATGTTTGGCGATTTCGATACCTGGGTTCTCCCTCATCCACATCCGTTCAAAACGCTCAACCAGGCGGACGGACCCGAGGTGGTCGTACTGGGAGATTACATCACCGGCGGTTGGCCGGAAGATGATCGTGTAGAGATGCAGAAATATCTCGACGCAGGCAAGGGCTTGGTGGTGCTGCACCACTCGGTGGGCGATAACCAGACCTGGCCGTGGTGGTATGAAAACGTTCTAGGCGGAGCACTGCTTCAACTCGACCTTCCGGGCAAGAAGCGTTCCGGACTGAAGCAATTGCCAAGGCAACACTTAACTCCCGTGACAGACCACCCCATCGTGCGCGGGATTGAACCCTTTGAGCTTCCACGGGACGAACTGTTTTACAACATGTGGTTTTCTTCTAAAGCGCAGGTACTGTTGCGTTCTGATGATCCGGACCTGAAGAAAGTCAATGATGGCGCGATTGCATGGCTTGGCTTGCATCCTAAGGCACGAGTTGTCTGTTGGCAGTCCGGCCATACGGCCTTCGTGAATGACGATCCGCGCTATCGCAAGCTTGTGCACAATATGATTCTGTGGGCAGGAGGGAAGCTGACCTAGGGGGATGCCGCATTCTGATTTGGGGGCCACAATCGATATTCAGGGGACACAGCCGATGAAGTTAAGCGAATCAGTTCTTAGCCGCCGCGCCCTCCTGGGGGCTGCCGCGGGCAGCGCAATGGCATTAGGTCTGTCGTCCTTTGCGTTTGGGGCAGACGACATGCTCTGGAAGCTGTGGGTACGTTACGTTACGGGTGGAGCCCGATACCGTCCTTCCTTTCCAGCTATGTTTTTGGATCCCATGTTTGTCCAGATGGAGGTTGTGCCGGCCGATCTGCCCGTGGGCGGATACAGCGGCTACAACCCTTTTGATATTTCCGACCCCCGCCCGCCGAGCACACCTTCACCGCCGCCTCCCGCTCCCGCGATTCCCGGATTCGGCAACGCCAAGCCGATCGTGGTCGATACTCCTCCCGACATCCCCTGGATTCCCAGTAGCCAAATCGAAACCGGAATTCGTTCGCTTTTGCCAAACGGGGCCCCGGTTTTCAGCGTCCTCGTAGCCAACGATCAGACAGATTGGCCAGAGGATGGACAGAAGGCGGCACAAACCGCAGTCAGTCAGAAGAAGGGATTCGTCATCATTCACCATGCGCTTGGTGATAACCAGAGCTGGCCGTGGTGGTACCAAGAAGTGACCGGCGGTCAACTCGTGTTGAAAGATCACGACGGAATGACAAAGTCGAGCATCGCGCCTAACATAACGATGGAGGTTCGTCCTGTGGGCAACCATCCCATCGTGCGCGATCTTCCGCCGATGCGGCTCGGCGGCGAAACGGCTTTCAAGGGGATGTGGCAGTCCTCGAAGATCTCCCCGCTGCTGGAGACCACCAGCGGCAGCAGTGATCGAGTTGTCGCCTGGGTGGGACCGAATCAGAACGCACGGGTAGTTTGCATTCAGCCCGGCCAGTCGCAGGAAACTCATCGCAATCCTGCTTTTCGTAAATTTGTCCGCAATGCCATTCTGTGGGCTGGCGGGCGGCTCGACTGATTGAACGGCCGTCTAGCCCTGCGGCCTGCAATTAGCAAAAGGCTCCATGAGAGGGAGAAGGCTGGCTATGACTCCGACATGTCGTATTGCGATTATTACTGGATTGGTCTTGCTGTTTCTGTTTCCTGCACTGGCGGACGGACCCAATTTCCGTGCAGATTACATTTTTCGGGGATCCAGCCTTACAGGGTGGCGCCCGCTGGGACAGGCGACGTGGAAGGCCCAGAACAACGAAATTGTCGGTACTCCAAGAGCGGGTGGCGGGTGGCTGCTGCTCGACAAGTCATTTTCCAACGTCGGGGTTTATGCCGAGGTCATGTGCACCGGTGGATGCAAGGCGGGAATGCTGTTCCGTGCCGAAAAGACGGCTGATGGAGGCATGAAGGGAATCTACGTTTCCCTTACCGGAAATGACTTGGGCGCGTTCGCAGTGAAAATCGACGCCCAGGGCCGCGAAGTCTCACGCGCAAAGCTGCAGCCGGGTAACGGCGACGGTGGCTTGGCTTCGACAATGGGCAACAGTCCGCCGGAAATCACGCAGACCCTGCGCGACAGCAAGATAACTCCTTTACCCGCCGGCATAAGCCTGCCCGAACTGGAGCGACCGGTCGGGAAGTTTCATGCGGGTGCGTGGAACCAGATCGACGTTCTTCTCTATGGAGACGCGCTCCATCCGTACCTCAATGGCGCGCGCCCAGGGCCGGACAGTCCCCTGGCCAACAGCATCGCCCCGAACCAGGACGGCAGTTACGGTCCTATTGCGCTCTACGTGGGCGGCAGCGGCGAAGCGCGGTTTCGAAATGTTCGATATAAGGATCTGCTGGCCCGGGAAATTCCCGTCGAACGGGTTGGCCCGAACTTCGAAATGCGCCGCCTCTCCGATTTCTATTACTCCTGGACGGCCGCCATTGCCGATATCAACCGCGATGGTCATCCCGACGTGATCGCCGGACCTTATTACTACCTGGGACCCGACTTTACGACAGCGCACGAGTTCTACACGCCGGTCGTTTACAACCCCGCCACCGAGTATCCCCAGGTTTCGATCGTAAGTGTTGCCTACGACTTTACCGGAGACGGATGGCCAGACATCCTACTGATGAGCGGCAATGCCGGGATCAGCACCGTCACTTTATACGTAAATCCCCGGGGCGAATCGCGCCATTGGGATCATTACGTGGTGCTGAAGCGCATTGGCAACGAGGAAACCTTACTGAAGGACATTGACGGGGACGGCAAACCCGAGCTGATTCACTCGCTAAACAACAACGTCCTCGCCTACTCGAAGCCTGACCCGGCAAATCCAACTGGTCCCTGGAAGACCACCATCATCTCGGAGCCCGGACCCTGGGGCACCTATATCGGCCACGGGCTGGGCGTGGGTGACATCAACGGCGACGGGCGCATGGATTTCATCAATTGCTACGGCTGGTGGGAACAGCCGGCAAAAGGCAGCGGCCAGAAACTGTGGACTTATCACCCGGCCGAGTTCGGGCGCTGGGGCTACTCCCAGGGTGGACCTGGCGGAGCCGAGATCGGCGTCTACGACGTCAATGGCGACGGTCTGAATGACGTCGTGACCTCCATGGAAGGGCATGCCTTCGGTCTGGCCTGGTTCGAGCAGAAACGCGATGCGGAAGGGAAGATTTCCTTCGTGCGACACATGATTATGGACAACTTCCTGACCAAAAACGCCGGCAACGTCATCTTTACGGAACCGCACGCTACGAGCTTTGCCGACATGAATGGAGACGGAATCCCGGACCTGATCGTGGGCAAGCGCCCCATGTCGCATCTGTTCTCATTGACCGATCCTGATCCTTTCGGTGCGCCTGTTGTATATGTCTACCGCACGGTGCGTAATCCCAAGGCTCCGGGCGGAGCCGAGTTCGTACCCGAACTCGTGGATAACAACTCGGGCGTGGGCGCCTCCTTCGCAGTCGCAGATCTGAACGGCGACGGCACGCCAGATATCGCCGTCTCCGGAGCCATGGGCACCTTCATCTTTTTTAACAAAATGAAAGCGCAAACGAAAACGTCTTCCCTGCGACAGTGAAGAGTTCGCGCGATTACCGCGAATTTCTAAAACATTCGACACGTGCGCAATTGGCGAAGGGTACATCGCTCAGGCGCAGAAGGCACATCCATTTTCTTTAACGAAATGAAACGTAGCACAAAGCTGTGGTCGCTCGGGCGATAAGATTTGTGCGTCTCTCGTGTTTCCTGGATGTTTGCTATCGGACAACAAGGCAAAAATTTCTGGGAGCAACAGCCGATAACCTTTGTGTTAAGAAGAGGACAGGCATGCTGCCCGCTGAACCTGCCCGGGAGAGGGTTGTTATGGAGATTGATTTTTGCCGCAAAGCCACTTTCAAGTGCCGCTGGCTTTGTTTGTTCGCTACGCTCGGTGTGATGATTTTGCTTGTTTCGGGAGCATTGGCAGCGCCAAGAACGTTTGTGCCCGATGTCGCGTTCAGCGGTTCCAGTCTCAATGGATGGCATGCTCTCGGGCAAGCCGACTGGCGGGCGCAGGACGGCGAGATCGTCGGTACTCCGAGGCAGCCCGCAGGCGGGTGGCTTATCCTCGACCAATCCTACCAGGATGTTGTCCTCTACACGCAATTCCGCTGTGCTGCCGGATGTAAGACTGGCCTGCTGTTTCGTGCTGAGAAGACGCCGGACGGTGGCATGACTGGCGTATTGGTTTCGATGGTTGACGGCAATCTGGGCGCCTATCAGGTCACGCTCGATTCCGAAGGCCGAGAACTGAGCCGGGTAAAACTGCAAGGGCCAGGCCATGACCGTTACGATGAAGCGAGCTACATGTATCCGGAACTGCCTCCCAGTCACAGCAGCAGGTATTTCGATTTTCCTCCTGCTCCGGCCAATGTGGATCTGATGCCAGATATTCCACGTGAGCGTCCCGCGGGCACTTACCACCCGGATGGATGGAACGAACTTGAGATCAATGTCGACGCCGGTAATGCCCGCACGATTCTCAACGAAGGTCCGATGGCGAGCGCGACTGGCGACATCGACGTGGATGCCAGAAATTTCGGCCCCTTCGCGCTTTATGTGGGTGGCACAGGCGAAGTGCACTTCAAGGATATCGGCTACAAAGACCTGAACCGGCGGCTGTTTCCCAAAGAGCAGGTTTCCAGCCATTTCCGTGCGCAACGGCTGGACGAATTTTATCGTTCCTGGTCGGCAGCCGTTGCCGATGTCAACCGCGATGGTATTCCTGACATCGTTGCAGGACCTCTGTACTACCTCGGCCCCGACTACACGGAAGCCAGGGAAATCTACATCTCCGAAACTTACAATCCATCTACCGAATACGCGCGCGGCTGCATGGTGAACTTTGCCTACGACTTCACTGGGGACGGATGGCCCGATGAGTGGTGCGCCACCGGCAATAACGGAGTTGGCCCTGGTGTGCTGTACGTCAATCCGGCGGGGCAGTCGAAGCGCTGGGACCGCTACGTCGTCACTCCCGATGTGTGGATTGAAGAGAGTCTCTTGCGAGATGTGGACGGCGACGGCAAGCCAGAAATCATAATGTCGATTCCAGGTGGAACAATCGTTCTCGCTCGCCCGAATCCGGCTTCACCGACGATCCCTTGGACCCTGACCCCCATCTCCGAACCCGGTCCTTGGGGCGCGAATAACGCGCACGGGATCGGTGTGGGTGATATCAACGGAGACGGGCGCCTGGACATCGTTTCCGCCTATGGATGGTGGGAACAGCCGGCGCACGCTAATGGCGAGAAACTATGGACCTACCATCCTGTGGCATTTGGACGTTGGGGCAAGTCGCAAGGTCACGCCGGAGGGGGTGAAATGGGCGTGTACGATGTGAATGGTGATGGGCTGAACGATGTGGTCACCAGCCTGGAGGCGCACGGGTTTGGTTTGGCATGGTTCGAGCAGAAAAGAAGCGCCGACGGGAAGATTTCCTTTGTGCGCCACATGATCATGGATGACTTTCAGACGAAGAATGCCGGCAACGTTATCTTCACGGAGCCCCACGGGTCGACCTTCGCTGATATCGATGGAGACGGCATTCCGGATCTCATCGTGGGCAAGCGTCACTTCTCGCACCTGGCAACATATAGCGATCCTGATCCGTTTGGACCCGGCGTGCTGTACTGGTACCGCACCGTGCGCAATCCCCAGGCTCCCGGAGGAGCTGAATTTCTGCCCGAACTGATTCACAACCGCTCCGGCGTAGGTTCCAACATCGTGGCCACCGATCTGAATCATGATGGCGCCGTGGACATTATCACTTCGACCGACCGGGGTACGTACATCTTCTGGGGCAGCGGAAAGGGAGCTACTGCTAGGACCAGTCGCGCCTCGGCGAAGTGAATGACCACATGCCTTTGCCCAACAAGACTACTGCAGATGACCTGAATTTCCCTTCGTTAGGAACTGCTGTCTGCAGTCCACGTCTGGGCCGACACTACAGATCGCACGGGTATGAACATGATCGCTGTTAGCGGCTCAAATCGAGTCGTTCAGGGTTCTCGTTGGTTTTTGGTTTTTCTTGTGCTTCCGCTTGCGGTCGTAACCGCTTTCGGAACTGACGGCCAGAGGGTGAGCGGAACCATACGCACGAAGTCCGGCGCGCCCGTCTCCGGTGCCAGCATCGTTCTTACCAGCGTCTCCGATGGCGCACAACACGATCCTGCCCGCAGCGCCAGCAATGGTGAATACAATGTTGGCGGGGTGCTTCCGGGAAAATACCGGATTACAGTTAGTGCCACCGGATTTCAAGAGTCGCAGCTTCCGGTTACGATCCAACCGGGGCTGAATCCTACCGTTGATTTCGTGATGATTTCTTCCCAGCCGGAAGGGAATTTCTCCCTCGCTACCGCGCCGGGCGAAGGAATGAATCGCCGCCAAGTGGGAAACTTGCCGCTGAACGGGCGCTCCGCATCGGACGTGGCCGCGCTGGAGCCGGGAGTCATGCGGGCGCGCACCCAGACCAGCGGCAATGGTACCCAGGGTTATGGCTCGCAAATGGCCATCTTCGGAGGCCGCCCGCGCCAGAACGATTCCGTCCTCGACGGCATCAGTGTCAACGACCATGCCAACGGTCCCTTGGGCAGCGCCACCGGGCTCAGCCTCGGAGTCGAGGCTCTGGAGCAGCTTTCCGTGCTCACCCGGAATGATGAGCCACAGTATGGGCGTTCTACCGGAGGCGTGATCAGTTCGGCGACTCGCTCCGGAACGAATACCTTTCATGGAAGTCTGTTTCACTACATTCGCAACTCGCTGTTCGACGCGAAGAACTACTTTAATAATGAAAAGGCCCCGTTGCGCCGCAATCAGTTCGGCGCCTCCGCCGGAGGTCCGGTCTGGAAAGATAAGATCTACATCTTCGGAAACTACGAAGGCGTGCGTCAGTCGCAGGGCGTTGCCAACGTTCGTACCGTTCCCTCGCAGGCGGCGCGTGACGGAGCACTTTCCAGCGGAGCCATTACCGTTGACCCTGCCGTTCGCCGGTTTCTCGAAGCCTTTTATCCGCTACCCAATCGCGGCCCTCTCGGTAATGGAGACACTGGGTTGTGGGCGGTCAGCGGGCAGAGAGTCGCTCCCGGTGATCACATTGCCAATCGCGTGGATGCGAAGTTCTCGGAAAAAAGCTCTCTCTACGGAGTCTACATGTGGGATCGCGGCATTATCTGGCAGCCCGATAATTTCAATTCCAAGATTTACGCCAGCGACTCCCGCCAGCGCTTTTTCACAGTTGGCTACACGCGCAACCTCAGCCCGCAAACGGTGAGCGCATTCCGCTTTGGCATAAACCGCATGGAAGTGAATACGGGAGCCACGCTGCCGGTGAATCCGCTCATCGGCGACTTGTCCTTCGGGGCGCTGCCCGGTAAGGCGGCCCCCAACATTCAGGTGGCGGGACTCACGGATTTCCACGGCGGATTAGGTGCCCCGCCCCAGGGAGTGTTTCGCTGGACGTCAATTCAGGCGTATGAAGGCCTTTCCACTACTCGGGGCAATCATGTTTTGAAGTGGGGCGTCAACATGGAACGCATGCGCGACAACATGGTCTCGGTGACCGATCCCGATGGCCGTTTCATCTTCAACACGCTGGTGAACTTTCTCACCAACAAGCCCGACGGTTTTCGCGGGCCGCTCAACCAGAACAGCCCCATGCGCGGGTTTCGCCAGACGGTCCTGGGCGCGTATTTTCTGGATGAATGGCGCTTGCGCTCGAACTTCACGGCGACGCTTGGGCTGCGTTACGAGATGGCGAGCGACCTCAGTGAAGTCCACGGTTATCTCACCGTATTGCGCAATCTCACCGACGCGCAGCCTGACACCGGCAAACCCCTGATTCAGAATCCTACGCTGCGCAATTTCGAGCCCCGCGTGGGCTTTGCCTGGGATCCCTTCCATAGCGGCAAGACCGTGGTCAGTTCCGGGTTCGGCATCTTTGATGCCCTGCCGCTACCCTACGAATTTCAAACCGGGCAGCTCTTCAGCGATCCCTACTTTCCCACTGCGAACCTTACCAGCCAGGCAGGCAATCTCCCCGCCGGTTCCTTCCCCAACCAGATTTGGAACACGGCGGTTGCTGTGGGCTCCACCGGCGCAAGGGAAGTGCACTACCAGCAGAACCCGGGACGCAATTACGTAATGCAGTGGAATCTCACCATCCAGCGGCAGTTTCCCGGCCAGACGCAGGTCAAGACGGGGTACGTCGGCTCCCGTGGTGTTCACGACTTGTTCCTTGTTCAGGATGCCGATATCGTCATGCCGCTGGCGACTACCCAAGGTTATTTGTGGCCCGTGCCGGGCACGGGCACGCGCCTCAACCCTGCGGTGGGCCGTATTGATTCCGTATTCTGGACGGGAAGCTCCAGCTATCACGCGCTCGTTCTGCAGGTCCGTAAGCGCCTTATGGAATCCGCCCAGGTCACCGCGACCTACACTTGGGGCAAGTCGATCGACGATGGCTCCAGTTCCATCACCCCAACCGAATACACGAATGCGCTCTCCAGCCCGCTTTGGTTTGATCCCCGGCTCAACCGCGGCCTTTCCGATTTCAATATCACGCACAACCTGCGCGTGCTTTATAACTGGGAATTTCCCAGGCGTCACCGCGACCATTCACTGTTAGGTTGGGCTTTGAGCGGATGGCAAATGGGCGGAATTCTGGAGGCGAGCAGCGGAGTTCCTTTCACCGCCGGAATCGCTGGCGACCCGCTAGGGACGAAAAGCACAGATACCAGCATTGCAGTCCCCAATGTACTCACTGGTCCGGGATGCCACTCGCTGACCAACCCCGGCAATTCCCGGCATTACATCAAGACAGAGTGTTTCGCCGCGCCCAATCCGTTGACGTTGCGCGGTAATCTCGGCCGGAATACGTTGATCGGCCCGGGCCTGATTACGCTGAACTCCTCAGTATTCAAGAACAACTTCATTCCATCCATCTCGCGAACGTTCAACGTGCAGTTCCGCGCCGAATTCTTCAATGTGCTCAACCGCAGCAACTTCAGCGCGCCTCTAACGAGCCGCGACGTCTTCGATTCCTCCGGAACTCCTATCACCAGCGCCGGCGTAATTAGTTCCACCGACACTGCCGCAAGACAGGTGCAATTTGCTGTGCGCGTCGTCTGGTGAACTGAACTGCACGTTCGGAAAGATATATGTGGTGCTGTCGACCGCCGGTCTTGGCGTTGAGGTCGAACGAGAGCCTGCATTAGCAAAGGGCAGAGCAAAGGCGTCGAACGACTTCCTTGCCGGTGAGATCAGGAAGCGACCGGCGCACCATGGTGGCTTTGCGCATCTGGCGATGGAGCGGTCCACGCGCACTTGACGGATCACGAGCCTTCACGCAAGTCGCGAGGTTGTTGGCAGGTTGTCGTTTCACCTGCTGGCCGGGTTCGGCAAATTCGCGGTGAACGACGATGCACCTGTTTCCGCCCGTTGTCGAATGCTGCGCATCATTCCGCGAAAAACGAGAAAGTGAATTGGATACAAGACCCACCAGTAGATTTCGCCCAGCAGACCCCGGGGTTCAAACCAGGCGCGACACGCAATGGTTGCGCGGCAGGATGTTTCCGCCGTGATGACAAACTCCAGCCACGCCTCACCGGGAACTTTCATTTCTGCTCTCAAAAGCACTGACCGTGGCACTTCGACCCGCTCGACTCGCCAAAAGTCGATTACGTCGCCGGCCTGCAACCCGGTTGCCCTTGATCGCCCACGGGACATACCGGCACCTCCGATCAAACGGTCAAAAAGGCCACGCATGCGCCATAAGAAGTTGCCATAAAACCAGCCATTGCTGCCGCCCATCCCGGCAACAACTGCAAAAATTGCTCGGCTGAAGCGTTCACGGCGTAACTCCGAATCTCACAAATGATGCCCTGTTCGCGAATCGTGAAGTGTGCCCCAGCCGTTTTCGGCAAGGGCAGTGCCGGCGCTGACCGCTCTAAACACTTTCGCAGAGCGGCGTTGTATGAGATCGGCTGGATAGCAGGGAATAGGTGCGCCGCCAGGGTCGTCGTGCACACCGACTCGCTTCTCATTCCTTCGATGAGGGGACGTGACACGGCGGGCGAAAAGGAAGTTACCAGATCAAGCCAGTACGAAGAAAGGCGCGGAGTAAGCAGCGGCACCCGAATGAGCCATCGTTTCAAGCCGCGACGACGGGCGTAGCCAAGCATCATGCTCCGGAAGGTTTCCACGGTTGCACCGCCGATTTCGATCGGTTGTTCGACGCACCCGCCCAGTCGGAGCGCGGCAATCAGGTAAGCGAGGACATCATCTACTGCGATGGGCTGCGTTCGGGTGGTCACCCAGCGAGGGCAAATCATAACCGGCAGGCGCTCAGTGAGGCAGCGCATGATCTCGAACGAAGTACTTCCGTTCCCGACGATGATGCCAGCGCGGAACTCGGTAAGCGGCGGACCGAACTTGCGCAATACTGCGCCGGTTTCATGGCGGCTCTTCAGGTGCTCCGAAACGGGAGCGCCTGCTGCCGCGAGGCCGCCCAAGTAGATCACTTTGCGGACGCCAGCGCGTTTCGCGGCGGTCGCGAAATTGTACGCGGCCCGGCGGTCGCGTTCTTCGAACCCGCCCTTCCGCCCCGACATGGAGTGGATCAGGTAGTATGCGACCTCGATACCGTCGAGGGCCGTCACCAGCGTTTCGGGACGCAACACATCGGCTTCCACAATTCCGCTGCGTTCAGCAGTTATGAGGTTCGCGCGAGCAGCGTTACGCACCATGCAGATAACTTCGTGCCCGTCGGCAAGCAGTCGTTCCGCAAGTTGCCTCCCGATGTAAC
Source organism: Terriglobia bacterium (assembly GCA_963732925.1). Taxonomy (GTDB): domain Bacteria; phylum Acidobacteriota; class Terriglobia; order Terriglobales; family Acidobacteriaceae; genus DASZRZ01. Next base: position 188,878 of record CAVTBJ010000006.1, on the reverse strand, counting down.
CGGAGGCACCGCTAACAAGGATCTTCATGGAGTACCTCTGTTAAGCCGCCAAATACCAAAATTCAAGTAAGTGGCGTATAGAACCCAGGCCGCGTACGGCGTCATCAGCCAAAATGCCGGCCGGTAAAGTTGAACAAAAGTCGTCATCGTTGCAACGATCGCGCCGAGCAGAGCAAGAATGTCGAGCAGTGCCAGCCCTGGTTGCCGCAAGCCGAAGAACACGAACGACCATGTTGTATTGAGGGCGAGTTGGGCGAAAAAAAGCGCCAGAGCGATAGTGACATTCGCGACGGTTCGCTGCCGCCAGACCAGCCAGGCGGCCACGCCCATGAGCAAATAGAGCGTCGACCAAACCGGGCCAAATACCCATGCAGGCGGAGTGCCCGCGGGCTTCATTAGACCGGGATACCAGGACTTCACCGAGGCGGCGGTGAACCACGACCCAATCCCAGCGGCCAAAAAACAGATGGCGACGAACACGCATAAGCCGATTCCCGCTCTAAACATGCGATCGCTCCAGTTCGTTGATTTGCTCGATGTACCTTTTCGAATCGAATTTGCGTCCTGTACCGGCCAGCGACATGTATCGCACGTGTCCAAAGATTGGCCGCTCAAACCATGGCCGATCGTGCTTGCCCACGATGGCCCAAGCGATTCCCGCATAACCGTTCGGGTCCCGACCATCTAGTTGGTAGCAATCGTTGAGCCAGATCGCTCGCTGGTACGCCAATACGACTGAGGGACTCCATTCCAGGATTTTCTTGGCCCAGTACATACGTAAATAGTTGTGCATCCAGCCAGTAAGCAACAACTGCTTCTGAGCGGCGTTCCACAACGGATCGTGCGTTTCCGCGTTCTGCAACTCTTTTTCGCTATACAAGATCGGCCGCCGATCGAACGCGTGTTGGGCAAGCGACCGGTCCGCCCAGGGCTCCAGGCACTCCATGGAGTCGTACATGGGATTGAAACGAACGAAGTTCACTGCCAGTTCGCGCCGTACGATCAATTGTTCGAGAAATGCTTCCCGTGCCACCTGAGGGGCATCCGCGGTTTTGACCGCCCATGCAATTGTGTGCGGGCCAAGATGGCCGAAATGAAGATAAGCGGAGAGCCGGCTGGTGCCGTCGACTTCCGGCCGTGCGCGGTGGTCTGCGTAGCCAGCGAGACCTCTATCAAGAAAAAGCTTCAGCCGCCGCATGCCTTCCGTGCTGCCGCCGTGCCACCCCCCAATGGGAGCTACGTCTCGATTGACCGTCCGGTTGGCAGTGAAGTCATCTTCCCAATTTTGCGCTCTCAGTCGAGCGGGAAGCCTCCACGCAACACGAGCTGCCGAATTGTCCTGTGGGCGCAAGAATTGTGGAAGGAGTTGAGCGAGGCGCGGGCGAATGGTGCGCGCGCCATAGTGCGCCTTTTCCAGCAACTTGGACGGAACGACCACGTCAGCATCCACCGTCCAGAAAGGAACTCGAAGATCCCTGCTCACCTTGCTGCGCCAGTGTTCTGGCTCCCGCAATGGGTTCTCGTCGCCGATTACCAAGCACGGGTTCACCTCCGAGCAGAAGTTCAGCAGGCTGTGCTCCGGGTAGCGCTGAAACACCAGCCCGATTTGGCGCTTTGCCAGTCCTTTTGCGATGTCGGGGATACCGTCAGCCAGGAAACGGCAATGACGATCATTCGCATTGGGACAGAACGGAACGGGTGCGGCAAAGAACACCACCACTGGTTTTTGCAGCTCGTTTGCGAAGCTTACCGCGACATCGAGCGCGGGATTGTCGAATGCTCGCTGAGCTCGTTGCATCCAGTAGACAACGCAATGGCCGCCAGCATTGGGCATACCAGGTCGCCTGACAGTCACTCGCGGATCGTGACTCCATTTCTCTATGGTGTTCATCTGTTCTGCTGAAAAAGTAGGAGCGGGGAACGGGATCCGTCCTCCCGCTCATTGGGTTTAGCGCGCCCTGGCTAGTTCGGGAGCAGCGCTCCAGCGCCGTTGGATCGCCTTCCAGGAAACGGCCTGATACAGGGCCGACAACCCGACCAGCAGATACACCACCGCGCTGAGCGCAGACGTTTCGCCAAAGCGCATGCCGAAGACTGCAGCCACCAGATCGAATCGTGCTGCGCCCACCAATGCCCAATTCAAACCGCCGATCACCAGGAGTACTGCTGCGATGACATCCAGCTTTTTCATGATTCGCGTCCTCCACTCTTCATGTTGACCGCTGCCGGTCTTCATTGTTAACTGTAGTTCAAAGTATGTTGCTCAATACGAAAATACGTATGAGGAAGGGCCCTTCATGTGCCTGGCAGTCAAAATCTTTCGGATTCTTTGATTGGGAGGAAAATCACGCGTGAATACAACGATTTTCGAGGGTATGAAGCCCTACGCCGTGGGTGAGAAATTACGCGGGCTCAGGCTGAAGAAGAGCATGGGACTGGTCGAACTCGGGAAGCATACCGGCTTGTCCGCGGCGATGCTGTCAAAGTTGGAGCGCGGAAAACTGTTTCCCACGTTGCCAACGTTGCTGCGCATCGCGATGGTATTCAGCGTGGGACTGGATTACTTTTTCACCGACGAACACAAGCGGCGCGTGGTTGCAATTGCGCGAAAGAAAGACCGCCTCCGGTTTGCTGAAAAAATGGGTGGCGGCGAGGTCGCCTACGAATTCGAGAGCCTCGATTTTCCCGCCAACCAGAGAAAATTCAATGCGTTTCTGGCCGCTTTCGAGGCGAGACGAACCGATAAGGTCAAGCTGCATCAACACGCCGGCGCCGAGTTTCTTTACGTGCTCCGCGGCCAGTTGGATCTGTCCATTGGTCCCGACGTATACCGCCTGGATGCGGGAGATTCGATCTATTTCGATTCCAGCGTGAGGCACGGTTACCGACGGGCGTCCGCGCACGCCGCGACAGCCGTGGTGGTCACCGCCTCGTAAGCGGTGTCAAAAACGACGGTCCCCTGCTCCAGACGTCATCCCCACTGAAGAAATCGGCGAGACGGCCTGATGAACGCTGAAATGTGCCGAAGACGAACTGTCTCAAGAGAGGGGTTCAAATCTCGAACTGCTGCGGGTGTGGCCTGAGCCTTCAGATTGATGATGGGCACGAAATGTAATGTGAAGGGGTTCTAAGTGATTGCTATTCCAGCACGTGCAGCAAATCTGGCGGTGCTGGCAGTCAGAAGCGAACCTCTCTCCGGCATATCAGGGAAAAATACAGGGATATATGGGGTAGTCGCGAAAATGATGTGCCAGTTTTTCAATCCCTTGCATTGCTAGCCGCGATTCTCTCGGCCATGAGCCTACTCGGGTGCGTGTCGAGAAATCGGCGCACCGAGCTTAAATGTCATGTTGGCAAAGTCAAGCGTGAAACTCTCAAACTGATCGAGGACGTCCTGCCCTATGTTTCCGTAAAGTTCATCGAGCCCTGCGTTTGTCTTCGCGGGGGTTATGGGGACGTCTCTCAGCACAGCGATCTTGCCTCCGAGTTGCAGACGCATTATCGGCTGCCTGTAAACCTCGCGTTTGACACTGCCGCCCGCACCTACACTCTCGTCCTTATCCTGTTTCCACGAGAGGTCGGCTTTTTGGAATCTCTCAAAGTAGCGTACTGAAAGATCTGTTCGATTCGCGCCCGTATCCAGGGTGAACGGTATAGCCACACCGTTGACTGTGGGATTCACGACGGGAACCAGCCTTCGCAAGTACATTGGTATTCCGCGTTCTCCCCTGCGAGCCGATTCACCAGCCTGAAACTCGCCGTCATGAGTGAAGGTGATCAATCGCATCACCTGAAAAGCGGGATATCCGAGAACGGCGTCTATTTGGTACGAATGATCCCCTATGACGATCTTCAAATTGGAGTCGTCGAAAATTAAAACAGCGAGGTTGTGGATTGTGGCCCCACCAATCCGGATCGAAGGCAGGACACCCACATGCAACGGGTTCTCTAGTCCGGTCAATCCGGACCCCGTTTCCGCAACCCCGGGCAAGATCGTCAAACCGAGCTTCTGGGCGAAGCTCTTGGATACGCCTGAATAGTTCGCACCGGTATCCAGAAGCCACTGACCCCTGACGCCGTTCACCACCAGCTCCGTGACTCTTGAACCGATCGGATTCCATGTTGTCTTCAGCCGCGTGGAACCGTGCCATTTAATGGTCATCGGCTTGACTCCGATCAGAAGGTGTAGCACTTCGGCATCGTCGCGGGTGCCCCCCTTTTTCTCCTCGGGAAAAAGAGCAAATAATTCGTCGTATGCCTTCGAAGCGGCTCGATAATCAAAAAGTTTGGTGTAGTCGTCAGCGAGAGTCTTGAGGGCAATGGATGCTCGGGCATCTCGTGCTGTGCGCAATGATCGTACTGCTCGATTGAGCAATTCAATGGAACGCTGGTCCTGCCCTCGCCGGTTTGCCAGCAGGCCCGCAAGGTAATCCCGTTCAGGCCCCGCAGGGATTCTTCCCAGCTGCTTTTCAAGTCGATCTAAACGAAAATCGGCCAGATCGACTTCAGGAGAACTCACCGCGATAGTGTTTTGGGCAAGTGATCTTGTGATCAACGGCGTTAAGAGGCAAAGCAGCGCCGAAAGTACGCACGCCCGAAACAGCACATGAATTTTCACCGTAGCAGACTAGAGAAACTCTTGCCATATAGCAACAACTTGACGTTGGCGAACGTGTCCTTAGGTGACTGCGAGGGAATTGGCCTTGCGGGCGTTTCCTTCGACAAGAACAATTGGAATGCGGAGACAGCGATTCACATGGACCGGGGGGCCGGATCGCAACTCGCGTTGCTTGTCGCGGATTCGGCATGTGGCAAAGGGCGAAACCGGACTGCGATTTGAGGAGCCGGAGAACCCCGGCCCTGTTCTGGCCAGATTGCCAAGAGATACCGCTCTCCGCAGTCCGGTTCCGGTGTCAATACCGCGAATCTCGGCCCAAAATTCGCGAACTTCTAGTAGATCTCTCTGTAGAACAATAACCTGCAGACTAGCTGGCGGAGGGAGAGGAATTCGAGCTTCCGATAGAAGTGTTTTGCCCAGAACCATATACAGGGAGCTCTGGCCTGCGGCGCTTCCTTTCTGACAACCTGCTCTTAGGAACGCAGGTCAGGCGGCCGTGATTTTTGTGCTATCCAAGGTGTCTCGTAGCCCTCCCATTTGAGTGGAGCCGCATTAGGCGGTGTCCACCATATTTGGGTCGCGCAAAGACCTCCTCATCGTCAACCGTTCCGAATGTGGAACTCGAATTCTGCAACACCGGGAGAGGCAAGAAGCAGCTGTTGTTCTGAAAACGAAACAGGCCTGCTACTGTTTGATTGCCTGGGCCTGCGCAGGTGGGTTGCCTCTGGATCGACGCTTTCATTCGGTCTGCAACGTGCAGGAATGCTAGAAAAAGCTTCAAGCCTTAGCCAAAAATTATGGCGATCATCGGTGTTAAAAGGGCGCCTGGCGGCAAAAAACCGCAAAAAACTGGCGTATATTTTGAGTTGAATCCTTCTTCCCTTTGCAGACGGCCTTTGCCCGGATAGAATCGTTGCGCGCGATTTCTCGAGTTTTTCTGCGCTCTTGGAGCACGAAATGGATGCTGGACGCAAATTGCGCTCAATTCGTGAGTCTCTGCGATTGTCGGTCAGAGACGTCGAGAGTGCGAGCAATCGGCTTGCGGAGAAGTATCAGAATCCTGACTTCAGCATTGCCCCGAGCCGGCTTTCGGACATTGAAACCAAAGGTGTATTGCCGAATCTCTACCGTCTCTATTCGCTGGGAGTCATTTACCGGCACGATCCACGCGAAATTCTCTCATGGTTCGGCGTTCCGTTGGACAACATGCTGAATGATTTCGAAGTGACCCAGTCAGAGCGGACGCACCGCATTGGTTCCCTCGACCTCCAAGGCTCCGTTACCCTTCCCGTCAAAATGGATCCGGCTTTCGACCTTCGCCAAACGGCCAACATCGGGCGCTTCATCGAGCAGTGGGGAGTCGTTCCCCTGCTTCAGCTTCGGGAACAAGTGAACGGCAACTACACATATGGATACATAGGGTTAGAGGATTTCACCATGTATCCTCTGCTTTTGCCCGGATCGTTTATCCAGGTGGATGAGTCGAAAAACAAGGTCGTTCATCAGCAGTGGCCCTCCGAGTATGCTCGTCCGATCTATTTCGTAGAGACGCGCGAGGCCTTCCTCTGCTGCTGGTGCAGAGCCAAGGGTGATGAGATTGTGCTGGAGTCGCATCCTCTGTCCCCGGTGTCCCCCAAGATAATGCGGGAAGGGGAAGCTGAAGTTCTCGGCCAGGTTGTCGGAATTGCTATGCGACTTGGCGATGAGATTCGCTTCGAGCGAGTGCCTCGATCGCGAAAACAATTGAATTGAAGTGACGCACCGATCCACCATCCGGTTGCTCCGGTAAATAGGAACCGCGATCCTCCTCCGGTCGGCTGCTTTCCTCCTCCGCTAATTCTCGAATTGGTGTTCGCAGTGTCTCGATCCAGGCCGTGGTGTGCGCGGCGCGTAGCGCTTCTTTGGCAGCTTCAGGTCCATGGACCCGCTCCAGCCCCCAATGGGCATAGCCTTCCCTCGTTCGGGTGCCTGCCAGATAGCGCAGCCTGCTCCAGGGACTCTGAAATCGAGCCAGAGTACGCACCGCCAAGTCCTCTGCTGCCGACATTAAGACCATAGCTGTTCCGAATTCCGAACGCAGAACGAATCTGCGAATCTCAGCGATCAGCCGTTCTGTCCGGCAGATTAGCACGGCAGCCCAAATTTCAAAAGGAGATCCTGCCGTGAAAAAAATCCTCGGAGCCCTTGGAACAACCGCCCTTGTAATTGCCATGTCTACGCCAGTCACCCCCAAGGTCATGACCAAAGCGCTCGCACCGTTCCCGACCAGGGGTTCTTTCTGCTGCGATCCGCCGCCCCAGTGCCCGTGGTGCGATCCGATACCTTTCTCGACCAAGAAGTAGAAATCTGGCAAACAGGCCTGTAACGGCGGACCAAAACGGAATTGCGGCATGAGCGGGAGCCGGGTTATGCTCAATCGGCCCCCGCCATGAGCGCTGCTGGGACATTGACGTACTGCTTCTGGTTCAGCTCTACGCTGCTGCACCTGACACTCGCGCTCGTCATGCGACATCAACGGACCACGTTGCGGCTGAGGGTTTTCTACTCCTACATTATTTTTAAGATATGCCGTTCTGTTGTGCTTTTTGTAACTTTCAAGGCAAGCGCTGGGCCCGTTTATTACACGTATTTCGTGCTCTTCTGGCTGAGTGATTTTGTCGAGATCCCTTTGAGCATTGCGGTGGTGTACGAGCTCTACGAGAACACGCTGGCGGAATATGAAGCAATTCGTAAGGCAGCAGGTATTCTTTTTCGATGGGCGGCCGCCGTACTAATCCTTGTCGGTGCCATTGCCGTCGCCTCCAGTCCCGCGGCCGACCCCAGCCGGTTGATGGTGGGGATCCTCAGTATCGAGCAGGCCGGCACAATCGTTCGAGCTGGCCTGTTGCTGCTCCTGTTCCTAGCCTCGAATGTTCTCGGATTACGGTGGAAACACTATGTTTTTGGCATTGCTCTTGGATTTGTACTGCATGCCAGTGTGGAACTCGTAATCATCGCTGTCCGTGCACGCCTTGGAACGGTCACTCCCATGTGGCCGGTGTTGGACGGTCTTGCATATCACTGCACGCTGTTCATTTGGATTGCATATCTCTTCAGTCGCGAGCGTAATGCAATTTCTGCAATTGATTATCCGATTCAGGAGTTGGAGCGCTGGAACGAATCGGTTCGAGGAATTATCAGCCGATGATTCTCTTGTTAGTCCTGGTTGGAGTAGCCATTGCCGCCCTTTTTGCCGGCTGGTGGGCAGTAAGGGGGCGAACTGTCGGTCGTTCCGATCCAGAACAATTGATGCGGCAGATCAGGCATGTAGACCTGCCCGCACTTCGCAGCCTTTTCGACATGCAGGACGAAGAATACTTGCGCAGCCACGTTAGTCCGCAAGACTTCCGCGTCTGGCAGAAGATGCGCGTCTATGCGGCCCAGGAGTATTTAGGCTGGATCTCGAACAACGCAGTTCTGCTCATCGCCATTGGCGAGATGGCAGCGAGGAGTTCCGATCCAAAAGTTGTTGTTTATGGAAAGCAACTGGCCAACACCGCCTTGGCGTTGAGAATCAACTGCATCCTGGCAGCACTTAAACTTCGCGTGAAGTTGTTTTATCCGGCGCCACAAATTTCTCTCAATAGCGTTTTTGACCGCTATGCGAAGACGCACGATTCCTTTGTGTCATTAAGGTTTGCCCAGCACCCTGCCTCCAGCAGCAAGGTGTTTGTTACGTTGTGAACGAAGTAAACCCCCGCTCAAGTAGAAGTGCCTGGCTTGTAGCTCTTAAAACTCGGAGCTCTTAAAAGAAGACACGTGCCCCTAGTTGGATCACCCGGGCATTGCCGGAAAATTGCTTCGCATTTAGAAAATTCTGAGAGGTAACGTTCGTGTATGCAGTGCTGAGAGCATTGTCGTTGACTGCGAAAATGCTGGCGGGAGCGAGCGCAAAGTTACGCTGGTTGAGGGCGTCGAAAAAGACCGCCTGCAACTGAAGTGATTTTCCTTCAGCAAACTTCACGTTCCTGAAAAGCGCCAGGTTCCATATATTCAGCGGCTCAGAAGAAACGGTGTTCCGCCCAATATCGCTACGGGACCCCAATTGCGTCTGAACATAGCTTGCGGTGGGGTCGTTCGCCAGATATCCGACAGTATTGCTGTCAGGACAAGCGTTGTTGATACTCGTCATTCCGGTGACTGCATCCCGGCAGACGCGGCTGGTGGCGGTCCCAGTCCGCCCGATCCCCTTCGGATTCAAAATTGCACGATCTCCTGCGCTGTCCAGATTGCCGTTCGAATCCACGCCAGAAAGTATGGTGACCGGCTGCCCTCCCTGCCACAAATAGGAGCCACTCCATTCCCAGTCCTTGAGCAAAGACCGGACAAACCTATTGGGTTGATCGGGCGTTGGAATCTCGTACACCCACGTCAGAGCGAACTTGCGGCCGACATCCATAACAGACCGCCCCCACTCGCGCTTTAGATGGAATGGATCTTCCGCCCGGCGCGGGTCGACGCTGCTGGTGAACGAATCATTCGTAGAATCATCTTTCGCCGAGGAAAAGGTGGCGTTGAAGCGGAAAATCAAACCACCGCTGAAGCGCCGGTTCAGGTCAAGAGACAACCCTTGATACCGGCTTGCCCCGATGGCGGGATATGCCGTTATGGGGCTGAAAAATCCTTCTCCGGCGAAACGCGGCCCTTCCAGGGAAACAGCTTGTGCACGGGTGGGGGCGTCTGTGGATACGTTTCTGGGGACGTCCGAGAGTTCAAAATAAGTCGGCAGACCGGGGAAGCCTCGCTCGAAAATGCTGATCGAGTTCAACTGAGTTTGTACAGGAAGCCTCAGCCCGCGTGTGCCCAAGTAAGTTACTTCCAGCCCAGTGTTGAGCGTCAGCTCGCGTTGCACTCCGAAGGACCAGTGATAAACCTGAGGCGAAGTATTGTCGGGCATTAAAAATGCTGTGAGGCCCCGGGTTTCGGCTTGGGAAGAAGGCGGCACAAAGGTCGTCGACATCCCCCCCGCGGCAAGATAGCCAGAACCGGGCTGGCCCGCCAGGAATGCGGGGCACCAAACGGGCGGTGCGCCAAAAATACCGGCGCAGCTACTGTTCGGAGTCAAAGTCGCCCGTTTTTGTGGCGGAATGCTCGTGCTGTAAAAACTGTACGGAACTACGTCGTAGGCCAATCCTCCCCCGCCTCGTATTGCCCATTTACCTGTTCCCGTTGGGTCCCAGGCAAAACCAAGCCGCGGCGCTAAATTGTTCCTGTCATTCTTTGGTTTTCGAAACACCAGAGGAATGCCGAGTGGGGTGATACAAGAAGGGCAATCGGAGGTGGCGTTTTGTGCATTTTCCTCGGCATCTCTCGGGAGTCCGAAGAGGTCGTAACGAATCCCCAGATTTAGAGTCAATCTTGGCGTTAACTTCAGATCGTTCTGCGCGAAGATCGAATAGCTGCCAGTGTTCGCTACGAAATCGCCGCTTCCAATTCCCAAAAACGTGGCCCCAGCCACGTCCGGAACCTGGTCATTTACGAGCCGGCTAAGTGTCTGGTATGCCTGCTGTCCGCGGCTGTTGGGCAGGAAGTTGGAATGGGAGGTTGTCCAACTATAGCCTCCCCCGAATTTCCATACGCTGCGACCAGAAGCGTACGTAACGCTGTCACTCGCTTCGTACAAGTTGGTCGTGCGCTCTTGTGGCAGGTTGCCGGCAGGCCCGATGAGAGCTCCAAGCTCAGCAATGAATATGGTTGGGTAGTTGGCCGCCATTTTCTCAAGGGGAGAGGCGGCAGCAAGCCGTCCAAAAGAAAATCTGAAGTCCTGAACAAATTGCCTTCCACTCCAAACGTGCTCCAGAACCGCCTTCTGGCTGTGGACGGATTCTTTCGAGTCAAACACTGGCTGAGGAAATGCGCCCTGATTGGGTTGTTGGATCCAATTCGCGAGATGGCGAAAGTGCAACTGATGCGCCCCCTGTCCAAAGTCCAGATTGGTAATGTAGCTGTGTTCCTCCAGATAATTTGGAGCGACGGCAATTGCGGTTCCAATCGGGATTGAATACGTATTTCCCATGGCCATGACTGCTGCAGTGGATTCCTGAACTGGCGCGACGGGAAATTGCTGCAGCAATCCACGAACGGCATCATCTGCCGAAATCTGTCGTAGCATTCTGAGGCCGTCGGCTGTAGGGGCCAGAATAGAAGGCACTCCTGCTTGGAGGCGCGTGCTCTGATGCTCGTATGCTCCAAAAAAGAACAGCCTTCGCTTGACGATGGGGCCGCCTAATCTAACTCCGGGACGGCTGTAGTCGAACCGGCTCTTCTCGTTCTGAACGCCTTGCGCAATGAGTTGCTTTTCCTGCGCGGAGGCAGCATTGAGATGTCGATTGCTGCCATACCACCAGACCCCTCCGTGAAGCTTATTCCCTCCGCTTCGGGTAACGACATTAAACTGGCCACCTGAAGCACCACCGTATTCCGCGCTGAACTGGTTGGTTGCCAGGGAGAATTCCGCAACCGCATCTTGAATCGTCTCGAAGGACGACGTGGAAGACTGCAGGTCCGTGTTCAAGGCACCATCGATGGCGAACATATTCTGCCGACCCCGCAAGCCACCGATCGATCCTCCATTGCCGGATGTGCCCCCCAATTGAGACGTGGTATGGGGAAGGTAAACCGCGAGGTTCTGAACGGAACCGAAGTCGTTTGCAGAGAAGATGGTCGGCACATCGGTCAGCAGAGAGCCGCTGAATGTATAGGAAAGCTGGGAGCTTTCTTTTTGGGTTACGTCAGCACCTGCAGGGACCGTGATTGATTCGGCAGGTCCCGCAGGTCTCAATACCAGACTTACGTCCGTAACCTGAGCCGCGTTCACCTGCACTTGCTGGCGAGTATAGGTGTGAAACCGGGGGGCGCTTGCGGAAATGGTGTACGCCCCAACCAACAGGTCGTCTACCTCGTAGCCCCCAAGAGCCGATGTTGTCACACTCTGAGCTCTGCCGGTCGCCTCGTTCGTTACAAGCACCGGCACTCCGGGTACGACAGCACCGGAAATGTCGCGAACGGTCCCCCTCAGAGTGCCTTCAAATCTTTGGCACACCGCAACATTAGCCGTCATTGAACAAAAAAGTGCAACCAGCGCTCCGGCCCGCACTGCGGGGAGTAAGCGCCGGACGCGATCGAAACCAGAGATACGCGTTTTCATTAAGCTCGAGGTTGAGCGACTCATTTGTTGCTGTGATGCTGCCGGACCGAAATCCCCTGTGAAAAGTAGCAGGACTCCGGGGACTGCGTGAGCAGTTGAGGAGTGCAGTCACGGCTCGCCCATTGCTAGGGAACTCCGGGCTATTCTTACACAACCGTCAAAACCGGTTCTCTCCGATTTTCATCGTAATCCTGCTTTAGGGACCGCCATTTGCCACATATGCGTGCAGGCCTGTTACGAATCCGGAACACTTGCTTCGTGCGGCGGCTGGTTTTGGGTTATCGCTTAGCTCCTTTGCGACGCCGCACACAGGCGCTCCGCGAAGGAGAGTTGCTCCGGATTGTTCCGAAAACGGAACGCAGAGAGGATTTCTCTATTCATGCACTGAAGTGGGCCTAAAAGTGTGCCTATGCCACTTCGTGACGGCCCCCCCGACCTGCAGGAATCAAGGACACCAGCAGTTAAGCCAGAACGTAGGCGCGAGGAGCGCAAATTGGCTTCTGGGGAGGTTGTAGTGCGCCTCGATTTTGGGACAAGAGTGATCCGGGGCGAGCTTCTGGATGTAAGCCCTAGCGGTTTTCGGATTCGCTATCCCGGTAGTATCCTCAAGACCGGAACCGAGGCCGACGTCAGCTACCCATGGGGATACGTGAAGGCCCGCATCATGTGGGTGCGACAAGCAGGGGAGATCTGCGAGGCGGGTTTTCTCGTTGTCGGATAACCTGGGTAGCCAGCGGACTTCCTCCTCCGTGGCGACCTAAACAAATTGAAGGGTCCAGCTTCCTCAAAACAGAAATTCCGATTCCCATTTCGGCTGCGCGTACTTGAGCATTGCACCACGGCTTTGTTGCTGCCCTCAGCTTATCAGCCGCAAATTCACCCTGTTTGTCTCTGAGGCAGTTGATTCACTCAGGCAGGAAGCTCTGACCGCAGGGTTGACCGTCGGAGTTCAATCACAGCAAGCGCGAGGAGGGCACGCTAATCGACGCAGAGGCCGATTCTGGTGGACCGGAAACGCCGGACCGCAACACATATGGTTGTCGCAGATTCGACTCACAGGCGAACATGCGCGAAACCGGACTCCTGTTCGTAGCGCTGGAGGAACTCAGCCTTATTTCGGCCGGATTGGCAATACTATTCTCCAAAGTCCGCTTCTTGAGTCACATCGCGAATTTCAGTCCGAAACTAGCGATTCCGGTGAGCATCCCAGCAGAGAACCGAAACCCGCAGACTAGCTGGCGGGGGGAGAGTCATTCGAACTCTCGGTTCGCTTTGGAGACACCGAAGAAAGATCGAAACCGGACTGCTGTTACGAGGGCTGGAGGAAGTCGACCTTCTTCTGGCATGGCTGGCGAGAGAGGCCATTCTCTGTTGTCCGCTTCTGGACTTAATATCCCGAATTTCAGCCGGAACCGCCGAATTTCGTGAACATCCCAGCAGAGAATCGAGACCTCCAGACTAGCTGGCGGAGAGGGGGGGATTCGAACCCCCGATAGAGCTTTTGACCCTATAACGGTTTAGCAATTCTCTGTCTTGATGTGATGCCCAGCAATTTCAACGACTTACACTCGTATTCGCGAACGAAACATGACGCCATGTCACCTCATTCGGCAGTTATGGGACATCTCTCGGGACAGTGGAGAGCGGCTGAGGCCGCGATCGTGATAAGGGAGTGTTCAGGTACGTTCATGTTGTTCCACTCCCTTCCTGGAGGTCTGGTGCAAGTACGTCTAGGTGCCCTTCAGACGGCCAGCGCCTGCAGGGCTGCTATGTCTTTCACAACAAGGGTGGAGCCCTTAACATTCACAATCCCGTTCCGCTTAAAGTCGCGAAAAGTACGGGTCACGGTCTCACGGGTCGTACCGATCATGGCTGCGAGTTCATCGTGAGTGAATCCCGACTTGATCCTGATCTCTGGATTGGGCCGCTTGGCCGACGATTGTGGGCACCAAGAAACCAGCAGACTGGCGAGCCGTCCGGCAGAAGACGGCGCCATCGCCAAAGCGCGAATCTCCTGGCAGGCAGCCGCGTATTCCGTGCTCAGGGACTGTGCTACCTGCATACCCAATTCTGGGGACTTCTGCATAAGGCGCTCGAAATCCTGCTTGCTGACGAACCGGACGAGGCTGGGCGTAAGTGTCTCCACGTAGGCGGCGTGCGGCGTTCCCGCCAGGACAGAGCTAAGACCCACAAATTCACCTGGGCGGGCGATTCTCAGAATGACCGACTTGCCTTTCTTGGACGTGCTGGTGAGCTTCATCTGACCTGAGCACAAAACGAACAATCCACTAGCTTGCTGGCCCTCAACAGTCAGAATCGCACTTTCTGGATATGCCGCCAAGCGGCTTACCGCGTCGAATTCACGCAGCAGTTCTGCGGAAAAGTTACAAGAGTACCCACTTTTACGAAGCGGGCACTTTTGGCAGCTCTCGACAACTGGGAGTCCGTATGGTGACTTCATGGTCGATCCTCTTTCGTACCGTGCGCTTCGTATCGCGCGATGTAAAGCCAAGGAGAAAGAGCCTCCAGACAGACTGCCCTAGTTCAGAGGATCTGAAGTGGTACAACAACCCCAAACCTCCATGGTACGTGCTTCTGCTGTGGTCTGCTTAAGCTGAACTACTCCGGGGCGGGAACGACCTCAAGCCTGGCAGCGCGGTGGACTGGTCCTCTGCGATCAGTGAATCGCTCGACCTGGCCTCCAGTCCAATTCGTTCGATCGCTCCCCCAAGAATCCGTTGAAGCGAGTTCCCGGCCTCGAACAGCGCGAACTTGATGCTCGACGAGCCGCCATTGATCGTCAGGATGCGTGGCTTAGTGGGTTTCATGCCGCGTTTGATAACGCCCGTGGAGGCCTTCCCGACCGCCAGTGCTCTTCAATCTGTTCGAGGGTTTTACCCTTGGTTTCCGGCACCAGGCGATAAAAAAAGACCCACGCGCCGACGGCTATTACGCCGTATAGCCAGAAAGTTCCCGCATGCCCCAGAACCCCGACAAGGGTCAGGAAGGTCACGGCCACTACCAGGTTCATCGCCCAGTTCGTAACGGTCACGGCGCTCATGGCCGCGCCACGGACCTTTAAGGGATAGATTTCGGAAATCAGCAGCCAGAAGATTGGTCCGAGTCCAAAAGCGAAACAAGCGACATAGATCACCAAGCCGCCAATAGCTACATAGCTTTTGAAACTCGCCAACTGCTGGAACTGGAAAGCAGCGCCCAAGATCGCCAAGCCAATAATCTGACCGGCCACTCCGATTAACAACAAAGGCCTTCGGCCGACGCGGTCCATCAGCAGGATGGCTAGCACATGAAAAATCCACATCACCATGGTCAACCCCGCTCCGGCCAGGATTGCGGGTCCGAAGGCCTCAATGCCGACGAACTTGAAAATAGTCGGGGCGTAATAAATGACCGTGTTAATGCCGGTTATCTGCTGAAATACGGCCAGCCCTAAGCCCACAATCATAGGCATCCTGAGTGAAGGCTGGAATAGCCCAGTAATCCCGCCGTCGCCCTGCTTTTCTATGCTTTGCTGGATGGCCGTGACTTCCGGGCTTACATCCGATTCCGTCCGGACACGCTGTAAAGCCTGCCTTGCCTGTTCCACCTTGGCCTTGCTGATCAACCAGCGCGGGCTGTCGGGTAACCGCCACATGGCAACAACCAGGATGATGGATGGTATGGCCGCCAAGCCAAACATATAGCGCCATCCCTGGATGTCAGACAGTGCATAGTCCACCAGGTAGGCAACCACGATGCCGGTGGTAATCGCCAGCATGTTCACCGCCACCAGTGAACCGCGGACTTTTGCCGGCACAAGTTCTGCAATATACATCGGGGAGATAAATGAAGCGATGCCGATGGCGATTCCGCTCACCACCCTGGCCGCAATCAACCAGCTAACCGTTGGTGCTAGAGTCGTGCCGACGGCGCTGACCGTAAAAATAATGCCGGCCAGTATGATCATTTTGCGGCGACCAAAGCGGTCAGTCAGAGCGCCTCCGATAGTCGCGCCAACGACGGCACCCACTAAAACGGAACTGACGACAATTTCCTCCATGGTGGCCGACAGGGAAAACTGATTTTTAATGAACAATATGGCCCCGGAAATAACGCCCGTATCATAGCCAAAGAGCAGGCCGCCGAGAGCGGCGACCCCCACAGCGAAGTAAACAAATCCGTTCACTTCCGATCTGGCTTTATTTCCCATTTGTCCCACTCCTATCAGCCGAGACAAAGTCCTCTCTGCGCCAAGTAGCAATGCGAACCATGAAGTCGTTGCCTTCCCAATGACTGGCGTCCGGCCAATAGAATGTGAATTTGATCTGCTTTCCTTCTGGAAGCGATTGGGTCGGCAGATCGGCCAGATGAATCTTCAGCCCGGCATCGTGAGTCTTCAGGTCTTGGCAAGTTTTCCAATCATCAGCAGTCCAGTGAATAACCGCCGGAGCCATCAACTCGATGCGCAGGAGTTGTCCGGGCGGCAGCGACCGCAGCTTGTGGTTGAACCGCCACGTCAGGCGCGGGGAAACGGTTTTTTCCTTCAGATAGCGGTGCACCGTTTGCGGCGGCTGGTCGAAAAGCCGGCCATCATGCAGCGAGCGCCGCAGCTTGAGATATTCGGCGTGCGCCCAAACCAGCGGCATGGCCGAGCCGGACGGCCGGCCAAAATGCAGCTCACGTTCCCCTATGTCAGCTGCGTCCCAGACTTGTTCTGAAATCAAACCGCTTTCATTGGCGAAAGATTCCATTGCGGCCAGGAGTTGTTTGGCGATTTCGGTGCGGCCTGCCGCCAGTTCGTAGTGCGCGCGCTCTCCGACAAGCAGTGGCCATCCGCGGCCAATCCCAGTTCCATCAAAGGGAGCCCCATCCTCGTGCTCGCCATAGCCATCGTCGTTGTAGCGATGCCAGAGAGGGCCGAACGGGGTTTGCACTTTGAGCAAGGCGTCAATGACTTTTGCGGTGTCGCGAATGCGCGGGTCATCGGCCGCGCGCAAACCAAAACGCACCAGCGCCAGCGCGTCGGGACTTATCAGATGGCTTGCCCTGCGGGTGTCTTCGGAAGCCCTCACATTCTTGACGCGAACATTCTGTTGAAAACTTGCCCCACCTGCACCCGTCTGCTTCGGGGCAATGCGGACGTAATAGCCTTCGACCTTGAACTTCCGGCACCAGTCCGTCGCGGACGCGTACATCCAACGGTCGATGGATAGGCACCAAACATCCGCAATCTCGCGGAGGTAAGCTGCAATGGGTGCCTCGTGATTCAAATCGGCCAGATCCGCCGCCGCTAGAAGTGCGGCGATTTCCGCCCCGACTGTGAATGGCGAATAGCCGGGATCTTCCTCCCAGCGATCCTGCGGGCTCACCGGGCCGTTGCGCGCCAAATAACCCGCGGCTTTCCGCACCATCGGCCAAAACTGCGCCACATCA
Organism: Terriglobia bacterium; assembly: GCA_963732925.1. Taxonomy (GTDB): domain Bacteria; phylum Acidobacteriota; class Terriglobia; order Terriglobales; family Acidobacteriaceae; genus DASZRZ01. The sequence goes on along the minus strand of CAVTBJ010000006.1, from coordinate 171,641 downwards.
GCCCCGGTCAAAACATTTTCGCGGTGCACCAGGTCCACCAGAAGAATCGGCAAAGCCGTCTCGTCCATTTGGATTCCGTCCCAATAGGGAGAGCCATCCAGCCACATATTTTGTGACCAGTGCCCATCCGGCTGCTGGGTTCTCCGCAAAAAAGACAGCACCCGGCGAGTATCTTCGTGCGCGCCAGCAGCGAGCAAACCACCCGCCGATTCCACCATGTCGCGCGACCAGACGAGATGGTAGCCACCCTGATCGTTATCCCCCTTGCTGAATCCCCACGGGATGGCGAGGCTGGCGATGAGCGCGCCGGGCGCGGTCTTGGACTCGTGGGTGCGCAGGACAGCAAGGCTAATCTGGGAAAGATTGTCCGGACTGACGCCGTTCTTCTTCGGCGATGCGTGCGCCTTCGTCCATTCTTGCCAGCCGGCTATATAGTCGTGCTTCGCTTTGTCAAAGCCGTCGCGAAGGCTGGCGATGGCATTCCGTGCCGCTTCATCCGGGTCCTTGCCAAAGCCGAGCGCCAGTACACATTCTCCCTGCGACTTGAAAAGATTGATCTCGGCAGTCAGAGCCACATTGCCATTCTCTGCCCGCGTGTATTCCCAAGTCATCTGCTTGTGCGCCTTCAGGTCCTGCCAGCCATCGGACGAACCAACATAGCCGACAGACCGCTTCGTCCACGGAACGGAGCATGCCAGCGCCAACGCGTTGCCGTTCCGCCGCGCAAAGAGGAGAGGCGTGCCCTCAAATTCGCCCACCCATGCCGTATTGCCGCTGCCCTGGTTCCCCAGGTGCGGCGCGAGCAGAACATGAAGGTGATAACCGGCAACTGCCCCTTGTTGCGCGAAAAACTGGATCCGTTGCAAGACCGTGTCCCGGTGCGGATCGGTCACAATCTGTTTTTCGATCCGGTAGCGACCGTTACGGCAGGTATTCACCAATCGGAATGCCGGCACTCCATCCGCCAGCCAGTCAACTGCGGAACGGGCATCACGTTTCTCTTCGGAAAAGAAATCCGCTCCATCCGTGACGATCAACCCCATGTCGCGGATGCAGGCTTGGTCAATGCGGGGGTAATAGATCTCGTTGAAGATTCCGTGGCTCAGTGTGAACCAAACATGGCTCTTATTGCTTAAGGCCGTACCAACGCCCGTTTTGGCGCTGGAAGTCCAGCGTCCCGGGATGCCGGGCCTGCCTGGTGCGAAATGATTACCGGGTTTCATGGATAGCTCCTTCGTCATCCTGCCAATCCGAGCGAAGCCAGTTTCGCACGGGTGGACTTGTAATCCGTGTGAAGAATGCTTCGAATCCCCAAACCCTCCGCAATATGGACGAACATCGGAGTATTTTCGATATAGATGACCTGCTGGACCGGCGCCTGGGCGATGTCCAGCGCAAGCCGAAAGATGTCCGCGTCGGGCTTGCGAACGTGGACGAAGCAGGACGAAATAAAAGAATCCACAAACCCGTCCAGCTTGAACTTTCGAATCCGATACGCTTTAGCTCGCGGGCTTCGTTGCTGACCGCGGCGATCTTCAGCCCGTGCCGGACCTTGAGATGAGCGACCAGTTCGATCATCTCGGGGGAGGTTTTGATTGCGCGAACATGAAGCGCCGGAACTGAGCCCGGGTGAACGGTCGCTTTTGGTAGAAGACCACCCGGCTCAAATATTCTTCCAGCGTGAGTTTTCCCTCCTCGTAGGTGTCGAAAGTCAGGTGATGCCGATCCTCCATCTCGGCCAACTCCAGCTTGAAGTTCGTCGCCGCCCGTCTGCGGGCATGATGATCCCACCCGTCGGTGAGCAGGACGCCGCCGATATCCAGAAACAACGTCGTGATCGGGATCGCTCTTTTCATTTGGTCTCCGTCAACGCCGTGTGCCGCCTTTGACCGTTCGTTCCTCGAGCCAGAAGTATGGCGCTAGATCGGGCATTCAGGTGGTACGTCTGTGGATCTTTCCAAAGGCGGTTCCTCGCCCGCAGCGAACAGATCTTGCGGCGCTTCGCGAGAGGTATCAACGGCCAGATGCCACCGAGCCCCCGGCGGTACGGGGGCAAAGCGAAATCGACCGCATCGGCACCGGCATTGAACATCAGGCAAAGTGCGCTCTGGTCATCTTCATGGATCAGACAGGCAAACTGTTTTTCTTTCGGGTCGGCCCAGTTGGGCAATCCCCCTTGCGGGCCGAACCAATGGATCTCGGCGTCCGTGTAGAATTGCTCCTTACTCAGAATCGGATGGGCACGACGAAAGGCGATCATGCCGCGGGTGAAGCGGAAGATTTCCCTGTGCTGTTCCAGACAGCTCCAGTCATACCAGCTCGTTTCGTTGTCCTGGCAGTAGGCGTTGTTGTTGCCGCCTTGCGTGCGGCGAAATTCGTCGCCGCCGAGCAGCATCGGCACCCCGCGAGAGATCAGCAGGGTCAGAAGGAAGTTCTTGATCTGGCGTTTCCGCACGGTCTCGATCCCGGCATCCGTCGTCTCGCCTTCAGCGCCGTAGTTCTCGCTGAAGTTGGCGTCGGTCCCGTCATGGTTGTTTTCTCCGTTTGCTTCATTGTGCTTGTCGCGATAGCTCACCAGGTCGTTCAGAGTGAAGCCGTCGTGGCAGGTGACGAAGTTGATGCTGCCCTCGGGACCTTTGCCGGACTTGGCGTAGATGTCGGCACTGCCGCAGATGCGGCTGGCAAACAAACCGAGCATCCCATCATCGCCGCGCCAGAAACGCCGGACATCATCTCGGTACCGGCCGTTCCACTCCGCCCAGCGCCGCTCTGAAAAACTACCCACCTCGTACGCACCGGCGGCGTCCCACGCCTCGGCGATGATCTTGACATCTCTCAAGATCGGGTCCTCGGCGATCCGCTCGAGAAGCGGGGCATTGGCTAGCAGCTTGCCGGTGCCGTCCCGGCCGAGCACCGACGCCAGGTCAAACCGGAATCCATCCACATGCATCTCGACCATCCAATAGCGGAGCGCGGCCAAGATGTGGTCCCGCACCACGGGATGGTTGGCGTTGATGGTGTTGCCGGTGCCCGTGTAGTCCTTGTAGTAGCGTTTGTCGCCCGCCAGCGTGTAGAAGATCGCGTTATCCATGCCACGGAAACAGAGCGTCGGACCCAGTTCGTCTCCCTCCGCCGTGTGATTGAACACCACGTCCAGAATCACTTCGATGCCGGCATGATGAAAAGCCCGGACCATTTCCTTGAACTCCAGCTTCTGCTGGCCCAAACCTCCCGCACTGCTGTAGGAAGCTTTGGGCGCAAAGAAGGCCACGGGATCGTATCCCCAGTAATTCCGGAGCGGTTGACCTGTTTGCGGATTCCTGCGCGTGACAGAAGTTTCATTGAACTCCTGCACGGGCATCAGTTCCACGGCCGTCACTCCCAGGTCTTTGAGATAGGGAATCTTTTCCATCAGGCCTCGGTAGGTTCCCGGATGGTCCACGCCGGACTTGGGATGAATGGTGAAGCCGCGAACATGCGTTTCGTAAATGACGGTCTTCGACCACGGATGCCGGGGTGGCTGGTCCCCATCCCACTCGAAGGGCTCGTCGACGAATACGCATTTCGGCATCGACCCGGAATTGTCCAGCTTCGAGATGGACCAAGTCTTGCTCCGGCGCCGACGGGTCGTATCCACGTGCCGAGGCAAAATCCCACGGGGGCAGCCGCGAAATCGCGGTAGCGAAGGGATCGAGGAGAAGCCTGTTGAAATTGAAACGATGTCCTTCGCTGGGTTCGTAAGGGCCGTCCACGCGGTAGGCATAGAGTTGACCGGGACCGATCCCCTCCACCCAAACGTGCCATACGTCGCCGGTGCGGTTGCGCGCTGAATCCAGATCGATCACCCGGGCGGGCGCCGCGTCTTCGGGATGGTCGAACAACTCCAGTCGAACGCGGCTGGCATGACGGCTGAAAATGGCGAAATTGACCCCTCCTTCCTTTCCTGGGTTCCCAAAGGCAGAGGAGAGCCCGCCCGAACGTCAGCGCGCTCGGAGATCTCCGAGATGTAATCGTGCAACTCGCGTTGGAGGCGTTTTCATCATCGTTGCCATAGGATTCGAGCGATTCCAACGGAACCGCCACCCCGGAGCGCTGAGGTATCACTCGCGCCGTGTAGTCCGCTCGCTGGACGGGCCGCGGATACCGTCGCGCTGATAGACGTAGCCGCCGCGGCACGTCGGCCAGTTGGCCGCACGCGCTTCATCTCCTGCCGCACGGGATCGCCGCCGTTGATTCCGTCCGCATAAAGCTCAACCCGCACCGCATTCGGGTCGAGATCGTTCAGAAAGATCTCGACTTCAAATACGTGGTGGTCCGCGTTGGTTTCGACCCGCACGTCGCCGAAGCGCAGCGAGCCCCACTTCCGATCCACCGCCTGCTGCCAATCGACCATTTGCCTGCCCACTGCGCCTTTGTTCGCCGCGCGCTCACGGTAGGCGGCTGCAGCCGGGAGGTAATGTTGCTCGGTGTATTCGCGCACCGCGCGGTTGGCGGAGAAGCGCGGTGTCAACCGCGCCATGCTTTCCCGCATCCGCTTGACCCAGGCGGTGGGAATGCCGCTCTTGTCTCGGGTATAAAACTCCGGGATCACCTCCCGCTCGAGCAGGTCGTAGAGCGCGTCGGCTTCGACAGCGTCCCAGGCGGGATCGTCGCCATGCTCCTGGCCGTCCCCCAACGCCCACCCCACTTCAGGCGTGTAGGCTTCCGCCCACCAGCCGTCCAATTCCGAGAGATTGATGCCGCCATTGACGAGCACCTTCATGCCGCTCGTGCCGCTCGCCTCCCAGGGTCGCCGTGGCGTGTTGATCCAGACGTCCACCCCCTGCACGAGGTGCTCCGTCAACAGCATGTCGTAGTCGCTGAGGAAGATCGACGTGGGGGCGGGCCTCGGGCCGCCGGATGAAACTGCATCCATTCCTGGATCAGGGCCTGCCCTGCCTGGTCCTGCCGGATGGGCCTTGCCGGCGATGATGAGTTGCACCGGGCGCTGAGGATTGGTCAACAGGCGCAGCAGCCGCTCCGGGTCGTGCAGCAGCAGGTTCGGTCTCTTGTAGGTCGCGAAGCGGCGCGCAAAGCCCAGCGTCAATGCGTTGGGATCAAAGAGATGTTTCGCCTCGTCAACCGCCTCGGGCGACGCGCCGGAGGCGGCCAGTTGCCGGGACAATCGCTCGCGGGCGTATTCCACAAGAGACTTGCTGGCGGCGGTGCGAAATTGCCAGAGCCTGGCGTCGGAGACGCGGCGAATGTCCTGCTCCAGGGTTTCCGTCGTCCCCAGCCAGCGGTCCTTTCCACAGGCTTCCGTCCAAAGATCATCGGCCGGGGCCGAGTCCCAGGTCGGCATGTGGACTCCGTTGGTCACGTGTCCGACCGGCACTTCGTCCTCCGGCCAGTGCGGAAAGAGCGGCTCGAAGAGGTGCCGGCTGACTTTCCCATGCAAGCGACTCACGCCATTGACCGCCCCGCTCCCGCGGATGGCCAGATAGGCCATGTTGAAACTCTCCGACGAGTCGTTCGGGTTCTGGCGGCCCAGGGCCAGCAAATCGTGGAGTGTTATGCCGAGCTTCTGCTCGGCATAACCACCGAGGTATTGCTCGATGAGGGCCGGAGCGAAACGGTCAAAGCCGGCGGCCACCGCCGTGTGGGTGGTGAAGAGATTCCCCGCTCGCGTGACGGCCAGCGCGACTTCGAAGGGCTGCCCGGTCTCTTCCATGAAACTGCGGGCGCGTTCCAACACGGCGAACGCCGCATGCCCTTCATTCAGATGACAGACTTCCGGCTGGATGCCGAGCGCGCGGAGCAGCCGCCATCCGCCGATCCCGAGCAGCAGTTCCTGCTTGAGGCGCAGCTCCGGCCCGCCGCCGTACAGCTCGCTGGTAATCCCTCGATGAGCGGGGAAGTTCGCCGCGTCATTGCTGTCCAGCAGGTAAAGCTTCACTCGGCCGACCTGGACCTGCCAGGCGCGCAGCCAGACCGAGTAACCGGGCAAGGCGATCTCCAACCGCAACCACTCGCCGTTCGGCTGGCGCAACGGCGTGATCGGCAACTGTCCGGGATCGTTATACGGGAAGAGGGCCTGTTGCGCTCCGTCCTTGTCGATCACCTGGCGAAAATAGCCTTGCTGGTAGAGCAGTCCCACGCCGACCACCGGCACGCCCAGATCGCTGGCGGCCTTGAGCTGATCGCCGGCCACATTGCCCAGCCCGCCCGAATAGATGGGCAGAGCTTCGCTCAACATGAATTCCATGCTGAAATACGCGACGCAGGTCAGGGGAGCTCTGCGGATGGTTCTGCTGAAACCACGCCGGCGCCTCCGCCGCCTGCCGCTTGGTCTGCACCAGGCCATCAACGTTCTTGCGGAAGGCAGGATCGGCCAGCACGCGCTCGATCTGGTCGCGCGAGACCGTCTGCAGGACGACCCAGGGGTTATGCGTGATTTCCCACAGTTCGGGATCAAGCTGCCGCCACACTTCGTCGGTGGCATGATTCCACGACCAGCGCATATCCAGGGCCAGCTCCGCCAGGGAATCGAATCCCTCGATTTCCGTGGGCAGAAGATTGTAGATCGGGTGGCTGACGCGGGTTTGGTCTGCTCATTACTTGGCGTCCCTATCCTTGCTGCAGACGGCAGCAGCCAGAGCATCGCTGACGATCGTCTGGGCTTCCTCCAGGATGCGGCGCAGATGATCCGCTCCCCGGAAGCTCTCCGCATAGATCTTGTAGATATCCTCAGTCCCTGACGGACGCGCCGCGAACCATCCGCTCTCGGCCACCACCTTCAACTCCGCCGATGGGGGCGCCGTTGCCCGGCGCGCGGGTGAGGATGGTCTGGATTTTTTCGCCCGCCAGATCTCTGTGATCTGGACCTGCTGCGGCGAGAGTTTCGCCAGACGCTCCTTTTGCTCCGGAGTGGCCGGCGCCTCAACGCGGTCGTAAACTGGCTCGCCGAACTCGCGCGTGAGTTCGCGGTAGATTTCGCCGGGATCGCGGCCCATCCGGGCCGTGATCTCCGCCGCCAGCAAAGCCGGGACAATTCCGTCTTTGTCCGTCGTCCAGACGCTGCCATCCAGACGGACAAAGGACGCGCCCGCGCTCTCTTCGCCGCCGAAGCCAAGCGAACCGTCGAGCAAGCCATCAACGAACCACTTGAAACCGACCGGCACCTCGTAGAGCTTCCGGCCAAGCTTCGCGGTGACGCGATCGATCATCTGGCTGCTCACCACTGTCTTGCCGACCGCCGCTTCCTTGCGCCACTTCGGCCGGTGTTGGAAGAGATAGAAGATGGCGACGGAAAGGTAATGGTTGGGCGGCAGCAATCCCGCGCTCCGGGTGACAATCCCGTGCCGGTCATGGTCGGTGTCGCAGGCAAAGGCGATGTCGAAGCGATCCTTCAGGTCGATCAAGCGCTGCATCGCATAGGGCGAGGATGGGTCCATGCGGATCTGGCCGTCCCAATCCACCGTCATGAAACGGAAGGTCGGATCGACGGCCTCGTTGACGACCGTGAGGTTCAACCCGTAGCGCTCGGCAATCGGCCCCCAGTAGTGGACCCCGGCGCCGCCAAGCGGATCGACTCCCATGTTGATCTTCGCGCCGCGAATGGCGTCCATGTCGATCACATTGGCGAGATCAGCAATATAAGCATTGAGATAGTCGTGCCGGTGCGTCGTGGAGGCGCGAAGAGCCTTCTCGAAGGGAATCCTTTTCACATCCCTGCAGGCCATTCTCGAGAAACTCGTTGGCCTTCGCCTCGATCCAGTCGGTGACGGCGGATTCCGCCGGCCCGCCGTTTGGGGGATTGTATTTGAATCCGCCGTCATGCGGCGGATTGTGCGACGGCGTGATGACGATGCCGTCGGCAAGTCCGGTCTTGCGCCCGCGGTTGTAAGTGAGAATCGCGTGGGAAACGGCAGGGGTCGGAGTATATTCGTCCCCCTCCGCGATCATGACTTCCACCCCGTTTGCCGCCAGCACCTCCAGCGCGCTGGCAAGAGCCGGCACGGAAAGGGCATGCGTGTCCATGCCGAGAAACAGCGGGCCATCGATCTTTTGCTGCTTTCGGTACAGGCAAATGGCCTGAGCTGATGGCGAGGATATGCCATTCATTGAAGGCCTTGTCGAATGCGGAACCACGATGTCCGGAGGTGCCGAAGGCAACCCGTTGCTCCGGCACCGAAGGATCAGGCGCCTCCGTATAGTAGGCCGTGACGAGTCTGGGTACGTTCACCAGCATCGATGCTTCGGCCGGCTTTCCTGCAGAAGGACTTATTTTCATGATCCTCTCGCCATTGCGGTGGCAACCTTTGGGCCAAGGCTCCATCAGCTTGTCGAACAGCTCGCCGCACTCACTGGCTGGGGAGAGAACTCGCTTACCGTGAGCGCGGTGCAAGGAACAAGAAGCTGGTATCACCGGCATCGTCAGTACGGTTCGGCGAGCGCACACCGATCGGCACCCGCCAAGGCAGCCTTACCCAACGCCAACCAGCCGCGCTGTTGTTATGCTGCTACTGCTTCGCCTGTGTGTAATGTGCAGTAAGCAGGATGCGTGGTGTCGATGATCTCCTTTGCCTTGGCCACTTCCTCGGCCGTCCCGTGGACAATCAGCAGGAACTGGTCTGTCTTGAGTGCTGTTTCGTACTTCACAACGCTATCCTTAGGAATTCCTATGCTGTAGAGGCCAGCTCCTAGAGCACTCACACCTCCCACCACGACCACACCTTCCAATGCTGCCACGATCCACGCTACCAGCGGCCCAGCAACTAAAATTGGGCCAACGCCCGGGATCAGGAAAAGGCCGGAGCCGAACAGGAGCCCCCAAAAGCCTACCCAAAATGCACCCATCTTCCCCCAATGCTTCATGCGGTCGCCGGTATTGTAGTAGCCCACCACCTGCTCATCGGTGTGATAGCCCTTGCCGACGATCGATAATTTGTGCATATCGACTCCGCCGTGCTGGAGCTCCTTCACCGCTTGATCCGCTTCTGTATGCGCCTGATAAACCGCGACCACCGAATTTTATTTCGACATTTCCTGATTCTCCTCGGGGACTTCGCCTTCCATTCGCGACCATTAAGCTAAGTCTCAACCCCAAACTATGCCAACGAGCCACCAGGAAAACTGTTCCATATTGCACAGTGCTGGTGGAAAGCGCACGCACAGCTCGGTCCTTGCCGCCTACCCGATTCGTGTCATTTATTTCTGCATTCGTTCACCGCGGGCTCGTTGAACTACCTTCACATCTGCTGCGGTTGACACGTTCACTCAGATTGGAATGTGGTCTTTATTGCACAGGAATGCTCTCCTCCAATGTCTAGGATGACGTTGTGAATCAGCCACCGTTGATCCAACGCTAAAGTAAAGAACAGCGGATGTGAAAGCCGAAAGGAATTTAACCAGGGTTGGCCAGTTGGCGAAGAAGGGGTAATTAAAATGAAAAACAACGATTCCTTCAAGGTGTTGATATTCATCATAATTCTGGGTATCGGCGCAGGATTGGCATACGCAATGCATCGAGTTTCGGCCGACACCGAAGGCTTATTGGTTCTGGGCGTCGCCTTTGTTCTTGCCTGCGTTGTCGCTTCCGCAATTCAGGTTGCGGATCAATGGAACAAAGCTGTTGTCCTGCGGCTAGGGAAGTTCCGCTCCCTTCAGGGACCGGGACTGTTTTTCATTGTTCGGCTCGTCGACACCATTCCATATTGGCTCGATATCCGCGTCCTCACGAGTTCTTTCAAAGCGGAAAAGACTCTGACGAAAGACACGGTGCCTGTGGATGTGGATGCAGTGCTATTTTGGAAAATTGTGGACCCGAAAAAAGCCGCCCTGGATGTAGCTGACTACCAAAGCGCGATAGGTTAGGCTTCCCAAACGGCTCTGCGTGACGTCATCGGCAAGGCCATGCTTTCGGACATGCTGGAAGGCAGAGATAAAATTAGTGACGCGCTGCGAAAGATCATCGATGAGCGCACCGAACCATGGGGCATCAACGTCATCTCGGTTGAGGTCAAGGATGTGTTGATTCCCTCGGCTTTGGAGGATGCAATGTCCATGCAGGCTCAAGCCGAGCGAGAACGTCAAGCCCGTGTGATTCTGGGGGACTCGGAGCGTCAGGTGGCGGAGAAATTTGGCGAAGCGGCTAAGACCTATGCCAACGATCCTATCGCACTGCACCTGAGGGCAATGAACATGCTGTACGAAGGTTTGAAGGCAAATTCAACCATCGTGATTGTCCCCAGCACCGCCGTCGAGTCGATGCAACTGGGCGGTCTCGCCGGGATGACAGCGCTGACCATGGGACTGAGCCAGGAGCGCGCGAGCAAAGCAAACGAAAGCGAAGTCAGCATCAACAATGGCAATAAGCCGACTCCTGTTTAGTCTCCGAGGCTGACATTGGCATGAACGTGTGGACACCTCGATAGGGTGGAGAGACAATCGCGAGAATATCTTCACGAACTTGTTCCACGATCGGCCGTGAAAACCAATAAGGAGGCGACCGTCGCGATGCGAGTCTTAAAATCCATCATCCTCTGTGCTCTGGCTGTTTCGGGACTTCTCTTCGTCCTGCTCTCCACATGCCCAGCCCAGGAAAGCCACTTTGGAGCCACTGAGGCTAATCCCACCTTTGCTGATACGCAGAGTAAGGAAGGCGAGCGCTCCAAGCTTCCTCCAAATGCCGTGCAGATGGCCCGAATCATCGGAGTCGGATCCGATATCGAGAAGCTCACCTCCTTGTATGCGGCAAAGGGGACCGGTACAGCAGCACCGGGTATGTCTCTTGAAGAACTATTGCTTCGCCAGCAGATCACCGAGGCTGTAATAGCAACATCGCTCGATGTAGACTCCGTCGCTGCCGAAATCGCCTATGAACGAGAGCAAACGGTGGAGCTGCGAAGCTTGTGGCGTTACAAACGGGATCGGGCAATCGGTAGCACAAACGTTGCCGTCCTTGCAGCTGGCACTGGACTCGGTATTGTCAGTGGCCTCCTGCAGTTCAGCAAGAGCACTTCCAGCGCGGGCAATGCGATCGGATTCGCCGCAGGTGGTCTTTCTACTTTGTTCTCGCTCCGCAGCTTCCGGCAGGTACATGGCGGAAAGCGGCCAGACTGGGTTCTTCCTAACATGTTGGCAGCCTTTCTAGGTCAGCCGGAGGAGCAGCACAGCCACTATCCTGACGACATCTGGGCTTATTTTATCAGTGTTCCGGCAGAAGCAGCGTCCCAAGCCAGCAGGAAGGAGCAGCTGTTAACAGGATGGGTGGCGGCAGGCCGTATCGGTTCCCCGGATTCTCCTCAGTGGAAGCGGAGGGTCGCGCTCCTCACTAGCACCAACGCGGCTGATAAGGATCTCAACATTGAACTAATGAATGAACGAGCGGCGATGCTTGCTGATGTGGCCGATCAAGTCTCGTTGATGAAACGCGATCTCGCCGATCTGCTTCGCGGGTTGAGGCCACAACCGTAAATTCAACGCTGGCCGGACGGTTTAACGTATCATCGGGCTATTTCCTGCTTGGCAGCGGCAGAGGCGTGAACGCCGTGGTACGTTGGGTGGCCTGATTTTCTGGTGGCTGGCTGGGGTCTGCCGGCTCCTGTGCTGTGGGGGCTGGTGATGGGCATGCTGGCCGTGGTACCGGTACTGACAGTAGAATCTTTCAAAAAGCGGAAAAGCAGCACACAACAAGGGCCAGGACTCGTGGGAGTCTCGGGGATTCAAGAAGAAACCTGTTAAGGAAAGGATACGGGGAATGAAGCTCCCGCTCCCCAGCAAGCGACACGCCACAAAAAGCTCCCGCCACAAGAAAGGTAGCGCAGTGGTTAGATCGGTTAAGCCAAAATCGAACCGTACTGCTGAGGCTCTAACGCAAGAGAAATACTCCGAAAGAACGGTATTTCCTGTTGTGGCCGTCGGAGCATCCGCCGGAGGTTTGGAGAGCTTCTCGCAGTTGCTGAGTGCTCTGCCCATCGATACCGGGATGGCCTTTGTTTTCTTGCAGCACCTTGATCCCAAGCGCTCCAGCATGCTGGTGGAATTGCTTTCCAAGGTGACCAAGATGCCCGTCGAGGAGGTGAGGCAGGGAACGTATCCACAGCCTGACCATGTTTATGTATTGCCTCCCAACAGGGACCTGAGCCTTTCTCAGGGCGTCTTTCGTCTCACACCTCGGACTGAAGTACATGGCCAACACTTGCCGATTGATCTGTTCATGCGTTCCTTGGCGCAAGAGCGAAAGAACCGGGCAATTGGCGTGGTGCTTTCGGGGACGGCGTCCGACGGCACGCTTGGACTGGCGGCAATCAAGGTAGAGGGCGGCATCACCTTAGCCCAGGATGAAAAATCAGCGAAGTTCGACGCCATGCCGCTCAGCGCCATCGCTTCCGGCGTTGTGGATTTCATCCTGCCCCCTGAGGAGATCGCCAAGGAGCTGGGGCATATTAGCCGCCATCCTTATGTTAACCATGTTAAAGCAACAAAAACTGCATCGACGCTGCTGGTAGATGCCGCTAGCCTCGATAAGATCTTCTCGCTACTTCGCAAGTCCAGCGGCGTCGATTTTTCCAATTACAGACCGACCACGATTCAGAGGCGCATTCAACGGCGGATGGCGTTGCACAAGATTGAACAGGTGAGGGAGTACGCACGCTACCTTCAGGAGAATGTGAGCGAACTGGAAAAACTGTACCAGGATTTGCTAATCCCTGTTACCAGCTTTTTCCGCGACCCGAAAGCATTTGAGGCGCTGAAGACCACAGCGTTCCCCGCGATTGTTGCTAACAGGTCGGCGGCAGCACAGGCCATTCGCATCTGGGCTCCGGGGTGTTCAACCGGCGAGGAAGTCTATTCCTTGGTGATTACCTTGCTTGAATTCCTGGGAGAGAGAGGCAGCGGAACTCCCATCCAGGTCTTCGGCACTGACCTGAATGAGCAGAATATCGAGAAAGCGCGCGCCGCTCTCTACCCCGACGCGATCGCGCAGGACGTATCCCCGGAACGCTTGCAGCGCTTCTTTATCAGAGAAGAAAAGAGCTATCGCATCAACAAGACGATACGCGATATGTGTGTTTTCGCCCGGCACAACCTATTTGCCGATCCGCCGTTCTCCCACATGGACCTCGTCAGTTGCCGGAATGTCCTGATCTATATGGAGCCGGTTCTGCAGAAGCGGATCATCCCCTTGTTGCACTACGCCCTCAATCCAGGCGGGTTCCTTTTCCTGGGAGCCTCCGAGGGCACATCCGGATTCCCGAAACTGTTCGCAAACATTGATAAGCAACACAAGATCTTCTCAAGGAAGGCGGTCCCCACACCGCTACACTATGACTTTGTCAGCAGCCATTACCCAGGGCAACCATTGACCGTTCAGCCTGGGACAAGCCCCGAGCGGCAAAAACACGCACCTGAAGGCAGTCTCAATGTTGAAAAGGAAGCTGACCGGATAGTGCTCGCTAGCTATACGCCTCCCGGCGTGATTGTTGATGGCAACATGGACGTGGTTCAGTTCCGAGGACGTACCGGCCCCTATCTTGAGCCTGCGCCCGGCAAGGCCAGCCTGAACCTGCTGAAAATGGCGCGCGGAGCATTGGCGGTCGCGCTGCGTTCCGCCATTAAGGAAGTCCAAAAGACCGGAATACCGGTTCGCAAACAGAACGTGCGCATACAGCACAACGGGGAGGCGAAGGCTTTCAGTATCGAGGTCGTTCTTCTCGGCGGCAGCCTTTCGGATGAACGTTTCTTTTTGATCCTTTTCGAAGATGCCATTCCGCCCGCCCAGGCTGAAAAGCCTTCGCATGCAAAACCGGGCAAGGCAGTTGAGCATGAGATCGCCGGCTTGAGGCAGGAGCTCGCATCTTCCCACGAGACTCTGCGCTCCACCATCGAAGACTATGAAGCGACTAAGGAAGAGTTCCAGGCTGTCAACGAGGAGATTGTCTCGGCCAACGAGGAGCTACAAAGCACCAACGAAGAATTGGGAACCTCGAGGGAAGAGCTGCAATCGCTGAACGAAGAACTTACCACGGTAAACGACCAACTGCAGAATCGGAACAGCGAGTTAGGCCTGCTCAGTAACGACCTGAACAACCTGCTGGCCGCCATCAATATTCCAGTCGTGATGGTTGGCCCAGATCTGCGTATCCGGCGGTCGACCCCCGCGGCGGCGAAGACGCTGAAAGTGATTCCATCCGATATCGGGCGACCATTAACGGACATTCAGCCCAAGATTCAGATACCGGATCTGCAGGTGTTGATTGAGCGTGCAATGGAAACCGTCGCTCTCCAGGAACGAGAGGTGCAGGATCGTGAGGGGCATTGGTGGTCCTTGCAGGTCCGCCCGTACCGAACCATGGACAACAAAATCGATGGAGCGGTAATCGTGCTTCTCGATATTGATGCCCTCAAAGCGCGTGCTGAGGTGCTCGAAAAGGCCAAGGGATTCGCCGATGACATCATCGATGCTGTTCGGGAGCCTCTTCTGGTGTTGGATTCGGACTTGAAGATTGCGAAGGCGAATCTATCGTTTTGCAATCATTTTAAGGTTGTCCGCGAGGAAGCGGAGGGAAAACTTTTCTTTCAACTGGGCAAGGGACAGTGGAATGTTCCCCAATTACGTGTGCTGGTGGAAGGTATCCTTTCTTTGGGGAGACCGTTTTCTGACTTTGAAATGGAGCAGGACTTACCTGAGATCGGCCGCAGGAGCATGGTACTGAACGCGCGACAACTTGCGCACGTTGTAAGTGGTAGTCCGCAGATTCTACTCGCCATTGAGGATGTTACAGAGCGCAAGCGCGCAGCCGAGGTGTTTGTGTCATCCGAGAAGATGGCTGCGTCGGGACGCTTGGCAGCCACTCTGGCCCATGAAATTCATAATCCACTAGCGGCAGTTGTCAACATCGTCTACTTGCTTGAAAGTATGGAAGGCTTGGACCAGACGACGCGAGACTACCTGAAAACAGCCGAGGAGGAATTGGCGCGGATCGTACACATAAGTCAGGGCACTCTGAGTCTCTATCGCAAAGACTCCACCGTCCAGAGGATAAGAGTCGCAGACAAACTGGAAAGGATTCTCACGCTCTTTGCTCCTCAGATCGACTCCGGTAAAGTGTCCATAAGGCAGCGATACACCTCTCAGAGAGCAATTCTTGCCTTTCCTGGCGAGATCAGGCAGGTGCTTATTAACCTGATCAGCAACGCGCTGGACGCGATGAGAGACGGGGATAGAACCATCCATTTGCACGTGTTCGATTCCACCGAATGGAAGTCTAACCGTCGCGGAGTTCGCATCGTCATCGCGGACAATGGCGTGGGCATACCTCGCGAGCAACGACAGAGACTGTTTGAGCCATTCGCCACCACCAAAGATGCGAAAGGTACAGGTCTCGGCTTGTGGGTGAGCCAAGGGATCATTGCGAAATATGAGGGCTCAATTCGCTTGCGCAGCTGCGTGCGACCGGGCCGGAGTGGCACCTGTGTTTCCGTGTTCATTCCCACTGAGGGAGCAGTCAAAACTGCTGGGGTGAACGGGTAGTGTGCAGGTTTCGCCCTTAGTGCTTCTTGTTCTTCATTGCCGATCATTGGAACCATGCACAGGGCAGCACGGCAATCAGGATTCCGACCGTGCTGCGCTCTGGAGCCTGTCTCTCGGCCAGCGACTCGATCGCTTCAACGGCTACACAGGCCGCGAGCAGCAGGAAGCTGATGCCGACCCAGCACCCCGAAATGGACCTCTGCAGTACGGAATTCTCCTTGAGTTGCGATTGGATGGGACCTCATTGAGGGACTCGTTGCCGCAGGCAGTGGTGCGGTTATTGGCGGCATCGCACTGGTGTGGTTCGCCGTTGATTCCATTTTTTCATCGTACCAATGGTTGATCTTTATGGCTGGACGGAATCGGCTGTTGTTTTTTGAGCTTTGGGAGGATTTACCGTTATAAAAGTACGCAGCGCGTTTTGCCCATCTTCACAAATCTGGCGCCAATACGTATCTTTTCGCAGCGCTTCGCCGCGCGCACGGGCCATGCGTTTGTCGAGCCTGAGTAAGACCTCCAAACGGCTGAATTGTCCGTCGGAGCCTTAGTGACGCTGTTAGGTGATCGCTGTCACAGACGGATAGCGGCATGGGGTCGAAGATACGATTAGGCAATACGTCCGTTTACGAGAAAGGATCAAATCATGCTCTGGACACTTTTCGTGATTTTTTTGATTCTATGGGTCCTGGGCTTTGCGACCGGTACGACCTTCGGTGGGTTAATCCACCTGTTGATCGTGCTGGCATTGGTGGTGTTGATCTACAACCTGGCCACCGGGCGCCGGCTAGTGAGATGAGCAATCTTAGGCCGGCACTCTTTATTTGATCGCGCCGGCCAAACGTGTCAGGCAACCACAATGCCGCGCGCCCTGAACTCGGAACAATTCAGGAAGGAGCAGAGCCATGAAAACGATATTCTCATTGTTGATTGTGATTGCATTTGCAGGGCTACCTGCGTTTGCTCAAAAGGACGAAAACAATCGTATCCGGGAGGCCGGGAAAGTGATGGTGGAGATCCTTAATATTCCCGACGATCTTCCTGCAGACACTCTAGACAAGGCGGAATGCGTTATCGTTCTGCCCTCAGTGAAGAAATTTGCGATCGGGTTCGGAGGCAGCTACGGTCGCGGGGTGATGACCTGCCGGAGCGGCAGGGATTTTAGCGGCCCTTGGAGTGCGCCCGCCATGATGGCGCTCGAAGGTGGAAGCTTCGGCTTTCAGTTGGGAGGCCAAGCGACAGACTTTGTCCTGTTGGTAATGAATAAGCGCGGGGCTAGTTCGATTCTCACTAGCCAGGTAAAGCTCGGAGGCGACGTATCTGCTGCAGCCGGACCGAAGGGCCGCAGCGCTACCGCCTCCACGGATGTCACAATGCGCGCGGAAATTCTTTCGTATTCGCGTGCGCGAGGATTGTTCGCCGGAATCTCGCTGGCAGGCTCGACTCTCCGCCCGGACAACGATGGCGACGAGAGACTATATGGCAAAGGAGTCAGCGGCCAGGACATCGTGATCAATAGCAAGATTCGCCCCCCCGCTTCGGCGAAATTGCTCCTTTCCACTCTGAACAAGAAGTCTCCGAGAAACAAGTCTGATTAGTAGGGTTCCGTGGCGGAACACCTTGGGGCAGGCCAGACGGGTCCCCAAGGGAAAAGGACTGGAGGATACAGAGATGAAACGAATCAGATTTGTCAGCACAGGAGTTCTGCTCCTGCTTCTCGGGATCACTGCTCCTATCTATGCACAGCAGCAACAAGACCAAGACAAAGATTAGCAGGCTAAACAACAGCAGCAGGATCAGGGCAAACAGCAGCAACAGAAGGCTCAACAACAGCGGCAGGATCAGCGCCAGCAACAACAGCAGAGGGCTCAGCAATAACAGCAGGATCAGGCCAAGCAGCAGCAACAGAAGGCTCAACAACAGCGGCAGGATGAGGCCAAGCAACAGCAACAGCCGCAAGCTGGCTGACTTCGGCGGCCAGTACCGATCAAAAAAATCGGTGTGAGCGCTCGCGGATGAAATTCTCGCGCCTTTGAACGATCCGAAAGCATCACCCTTTGCAGCGATGACGCTAGTCCAATTTGTGGAACAGCGATATTTGCCGTGCGTAGAAGAACACAAGCGTCCAAGCACATATCGGGGATACCTGAACCTTTGGAAGCGCTATTTGAAAAAACATGGAGCCACGGTTTTGCGCGATTTCAGAACAGTTGACGGAGAACGCCTGCTTGGCAATATCCGCCGCGAGCATGATCTTTCGCAAACGACAAATGGCTCACATCAAGGCGTTTCTTTCGGGTATTTTCCGGTGTGCCAAGCGACAGGGGATTATCAATTCGGAAAATCCCATTCGCGATATTGTGCTTCCCAGGTGCAGGCAGGGTGGTGACACCTATGCCTATTCTCTTGAGGAGATCACGCGCATGCTAGCCATCTTGCCGGAACCGGCGGCCACAATTGTGGCCGCCGCAGCTTTCACTGGCTTGAGGGCAAGTGAGCTGCGTGGGCTGCTCTGGGAGAATTACGAGGGCGGGCAGATTCAGGTTACTCAATCCGTATGGAGAAGCCACGTGCAGGAGCCCAAAACTCGGGCTAGCAGGGCTCCCGTTCCGGTAATCGCTCAACTTGCACGGCGGCTGAATGTGCATCGAGAGAATACCGATTCAGCGGGTGGAGGGTTTGTATTCCCTAACACGAAAGGCAAGCCGCTATGCCTGAACGGGCTGGCACACGACGTAATCCGTCCAGCCTTCGCGCAGGCGGGCCTTCAGTGGCACGGATGGCATGCTTTCCGTCGCGGACTAGCCACGAATCTGCATCGGCTGGGAGTGCCCGATAAAACGATCCAAGTAATCCTGAGGCACGCGAACGTGTCGGTAACACAGTCCTGCTACATCAAAACGGCCAGTGCGGATGCACTAATTGCGATGCAATCTTTGGAACATGCAACCAACATGCAACTCGAACGTGCGCGCGCAGCCGATGTGCCGCATGGACGGTTAATGTGAGGGGGTTCTAAGTGATTGCTATGTCAGCACGTGCAGTGATTCTGGCGGAGAGGGGGGGATTCGAACCCCCGATAGAGCTTTTGACCCTATAACGGTTTAGCAAACCGCCGCCTTCAGCCACTCGGCCACCTCTCCCAACAACTTAAGGCATCCCCATTGTAGCAGTGTGGGGACTTTTAAGGACCTCGCTTGAACAGCTCCAGGTTACGGAAGGCCTCTCGCTTGTGCTCCGGCGTGGGATGAACGTGCCCCATCGTCAGAGTGATGGAGGAATCGGTCGTCCGCCTGCTCATCCGAGAGCTCCCAACTCCTGAATCATCTTGTCCGTCGTGCGTTGCCGACAATATCCTTGATTGTTCGCAATCGACGTCGCATGACGCTGCTCGCTCAACGTCGCACATGCATCTGTTATTAGCGTCACCAGATAGCCATAGTCGCAAGCATCTCGTACGGTTGAATCGACGCACTGATCGGTCAAAAACCCGCTCACGATCAGATGCTTCACACCGAGGTTGCCCAGCACGTAGTGAATATTCGTCGATATGAATACAGAAGACGATGTCTTCGGGATCACAATCTCATCCCCTGTAGGCGCGATCGCATCGATCACTCGCGCATCCCACGATCCCTTCGCGCAGAACAGTCCGGAGATCTTGTAGTCAAGCCCCATATCCCGTCCATCCAGGGTCAAGCTCTCAATCACCGTATACATCACCTCTATCCCCACTTCGCGGCAGGCACGCTGGAGCCTACGCATGTTCGGTACCGCCCGCTCCCGCATCTCGTGAAAAAAATATCCGTAGTGTGCTGCGATCGCCTCGGGCGCAAGCCCCGCAAACTGGCCTCCGCCTTCGGCCGAATAATTCTGCACATCGACGAATAGCAGAGCCGTCGCCCCCCGCTTCACCGGCACGTCGCGCGATAAACCGAAATCTTTCATGCCCCTTCCATCTCACCTCATCCGGTTGCACGCCAGGTCCCGCGCAGGCTCATCGCTGTCCCGAATCGCCCACCGTCAATAAACCTCCGCGTAGCGTGCACAGATTTCTTCTGGCGTCGCTCCCTCCAGAATCTTAATCTCCGCCCGCTTGAACGCGAGGTAGGCCGACTTGGCCTCGGCACTCCACCACGACGCCGTCGCTTTGTAGGCCTCCAAAGCCGCGAGCGCCGCCTCAAGCGAGCGCGGCAGCATTGGTGCCTTTGCATGTTCCGCCGGCAGTGCGAGCCCGCGCGCAAGCCCGTCTATTCCTGCCCACACGATCGCACCTAGCGCGAGATATGGGCAGTTCGACCCATCCGCCACGCGGAACTCCACGTTGAACTGCCGCGCCGGCTCTTCCGGCGACGTCGGGAACACCGGCGCAACGCGCAGCGCCGCCCCACGGTCTTGCGCACCAAGATCGGCATGCACGGGTGCCCAGCGATTCGGCGTGAGGCGGTAGTAGGAAGCAACCGAAGGTGCGGAAAACGCGGAAATCACGGGAAGATGCGCCAGCACTCCTGCGAAGAACGGCGCCAGCCGTTTTGAAATCCCGTAGGGCGAACCGGGGTCGTACGTCACCGGCGTCTCGCCGTTCCATAGGCTCAAATGAATGTGTGTACCATTGCCGATTCCGTTCGGCTTGAGCATTGGCGCAAAGATTGCCCGCTGTCCCGTCCGCCAGGCGATCGCACGCGCCAACTCGCGCAGCACTACGGCCGCATCCGCGGCGCGCATACCCTCCTCAGCCGCGACCGTCGCCTCATACTGCCGCGGTCCGTATTCAGGCAGGAAACTGTCCGGCCTGAATCCCGCCGTTCGCATCGCCGCCATCAGCCTCTCGCCGAAAGGCCCCTGCCTTCGGAAGGAATCGAGTGCATAGGTAGCTCCCGGCCGGTCCTCCACCCCCGTCAACACGAATTCCTGCTCGAAGCTCGCGACTGCCCTGAGCCCGAACTTCGCCAGTGCCTCCAGCGCCCGCGCGAGAAACGTGCGCGGGCAGTAATCCCAGGGACTGCCGTCGGTGTTCACGATATTGCCAAGATAAAACCGCTCCGCCGTCCCGTCCTCGAACGGTACCTCGATCCGCACCCCTGGATCGGGCCGGATGATTAGATCCCCAGATGTGCCGAACGGCGTGGTGTAAATCGGCCCGAAGCAGGACATCATGATATTGGAGTGGGTAAGCCCCACACCCTTTTTTAGCCGCACTTCAACATCCGCTTCGGGAAACGCTTTGCCTCGCACGATGCCGGCCCAGTCGCACACACCAGCGAATACGAGTGGTTCCATCTTCACGCAATGCACCTGTCCTTCAATTCGTCCGTCCAAGGCGGAGGAAATCAGCCGAAGCCGGGGGAATCATCTCCACCCTATTTGGCGCGGGATTTCGCGCGGGAAATCCTCAAACGGGACCAAGCCTGCCAAATTTCGATTCAGCGACGTTGCAGATTCGTGGCGGTTTCTCTGGTGCGTGGCGAAGGTGCTTTGTGCGGGAACGAAACCACAGCCCTGGAGAGAGCGACCGCCACGTGTGCTGATATCGACATCCCCCTCTGCTCGATGCGCTGCTGGCGGTACTTCCCCCTTGCCCCAATTTTCTCTCCATCACTGGGAGGCCGCCTGTTGTTTCGCTAACTCCTTGCGGAATGTCTGCTCCCGTTCCGCGACGTACGCTTTATAGCCCGGCGGATCGATAAATGGATTCGGCCCGCCTTCTTTCATGCGGGCATATTTCGCTTCCATGCCGTAATAGTTGCCGTGGGCACCCAGGAAAATGTCGCAGGGAAGCGACTTCAGCACGCGGAACGTGCGTTCGTAGTCCGTTGCGATCTGCGGATACTTCGCGTTATTCACCAGCTTGTAGCCGGCGTTCACGTTCGGACTGCCGACAATCACCACGTTGTACGTCTTGCCTCCGTCCCTCGCTTTCATCGTCCAGGTTGTGCATCCGCGGGTATGTCCCGGCGTCAAATGCGCGGTCAGGACCGTATCCCCCAGTTTCACCTGCTCGCCGTCGTGCAGCACGCGGTCCACCTTCGCCGGAGCATAGAGGTTGCTCGCGTTGTCTCCGTACTGGAAGTCGGCTTTGCCGCCGGACTCCACCACTTTGACATCTCCTTCCATTACCATGTATTGCGGCGCCGGTAAGCTTTTGAATCTCGGCGCTGCCGGCGTCGTGGTCCCAGTGCGCGTGGCTGATGAGCAGGATCTTGATATCCTTCATCTTGAAGCCCAGCTTCTCCACGCTGGCTTGAATCAGCGGAGGCGAGCTGGCCAGGTTGCTGTTGATCAGGATGTTTCCCTGAGGCGTGGTAATCAGATAGGAAGCCAGTCCCCGGCTTCCCACGTAGTACACGTTGCCAACGATGTGAAATGGCGGAAACGGCTCCGTCCAGTCGGGACTGGCCTGAGCCCACAGGCTGCAGGCAAGAATCAGAAACGCGAACGAGCATCGCCAAATCAATCGAAGCATTTTTATCCTCCCAAATTCGAGCGCGGAAACCCGAGCAGCATAATCGATCCTGGACGCGCAGCATGGAACTTTCTTACCTGCCACTCTACTTTGTCTCCCGCGCGTTGGAGAAGCAGCCAGCCCTGTGTTTTAATCAGCGCCTCAAGAAAAATCAAATCGGGATGCGCCATCTGCGGTCCGCCTGCTGGCCGCAACGCGCCCACCAGGGGGGCCTCATGACTCGGATTCGATACAGCATTCTCATTTCTGGAACGCTCACGGTTTTGCTTGCCACCAGCTTGTCCTGCTCGCGGCTGCAGTCGCAAGGGCCCGCGGACGGCCCGCAGGCCGCCCTCAGCAGGGCACATGTCATGGAGCGGCTGGCTCTTCGCACCGCTCCCCATGTCCCGGCAAGCGGAAAGGCTCCCAGCTTTGTGGTGGACGCGGGCTGGCCCAAGCCTCTGCCGCACAACTGGCGTCTCGGCCAGATTGGCGGCATCTTTGTCGACCCGCACGATCACATCTGGGTCATTCATCGGCCGCGGTCGCTCACCAATGACGAGACTGGCGCGCTGGGCGCGGCCGGCACAGATGCCCAAGGGAACCCCATCAGCGCTCTTGGACATCCGCGGCCGAACGGCCGCGAGTCCGCCTGTTGTGTTCCGGCGCCTTCCGTGCTCGAGTTCGACAAGCAAGGCAACCTCCTGCGGGCCTGGGGTGGTCCCTCCGATCCCGGCTTTCTGCAAACCAAGTGCCGCCAGCAGGACGGCTGCTTCTGGCCCGGCCGCGAGCACGGTATTTACGTCGACCAGAACGGCTACGTTTACATCGCCGGCAATGGAACCAACTTCCACGGGCAGTTTCCCTGGGCCGCTACCTTCGGCAACGATTCCCAGGTTCTCAAATTTACCCAGGACGGTAAGTTCGTCCTGCAGATCGGCAGTGCTGGGGCCAAGGGCCCGAACAGCGACGATACCCAGGGTGGCGTCAACGGCACGCCGCAACCGTTTCTTCCTGCCGACATGGTGGTCGACCCCAAAACGAACTATCTCTACATCGCTGACGGCTACGGCAACCGCCGCGTGCTGATTGTGGACGCCGCCACCGGGAAGTACATCGGGCGCTTCGGCGCCTACGGCCAGAACCCTGTGGATCGTCCGGGAACCGTGATTCACGGCACCTCGTACGACTCCGGATCCTGGCCCGAGGACTTTCGCAAGGGCAACATGAAGCCCATGGTGTTCCGCAGCGCTGTGCATTGCGTCAGGCTGACCAACGACGGCCTGCTGTACACCTGCGATCGCGGCAACAACCGCATCCAGATCTTTCGAACTTCCCAGGTCGGCAAGCCCTGCGATAATCCTAACGCTCAAATCGGGAGGTGCGGCTTCGTGGGCGAGGTGCACATCGCCCCGCAGACTCAATCTCCCACCTCGGGCTCGATCGGTTTTTCCGCCGACGCCGGTCAGAGTTGCCTCTACGTTGCCGACCTGGCAAACGATTTCATTTATGAACTAAACCGCCAGAACCTTCAGGAAGTGGGACGCATCGGCCGCGCCGGCCGCCAGATCGGGCAATTTCACTGGCTGCATGTGATGAGCGTCGATTCCGATGGCAACATCTATACCGGCGAGGTCGATACCGGCAGCCGCATTCAGAAGCTCCTTCGCTACGGCGCTATGGGATGCAGCGGCACGGGGACGGAAAAGGTCGGCGAGTATGAGCAGTAGCCTGGGAAATCAGAATCTACGACCATGTCGGCCTCAAGCGCTGGGAGGCGCGGAGCATCTTGTATCTGCTTGTGCGCCTGATCCGAATTGGAGCCTGGAAACGCTCGATCCTGGAAACGCCGCGTTTTCATAACCGCTGGCTAGTGCTGGCGCAGCACCGTATCGTAGGGGTCCAGCACCAGCTTGCGGGCACTGAGCGGAGCCTGCAGTTCGAATGAGGTTTTCTCTCCGTCCGCGAACACCCGTCCCAGCAGCGTCAGTTTGCTCCCATTGCTGGCATAGATGGGAACCGACGTGATCAGGTCATCGGGAGCGTCCTTCTGGAGCACCGTTCCGCTGGCCATCATGGAGTCTCCCTTGCGGGACAGTTTCACGCTCTGCAGATCGAGTTTTGGAATGGCCACGCCATTCACCCAGCCCCGGAAGAACCAGTCCAGGGATTTCCGCCGCTCAAAGCGGTAGGAATCCGGCAACTCCGCTTCCACAATCTTTTGCAGGTCGGCGGTAGAAAACTCCTTGCCCGCGAACTCTTCCCGGATCCGGTGCAGCACGTGATAAAAATGCTCATCCGGATCGGCATCTACCTTGGAAGCCCGCGCCGAGTCGCCCGGCTTCGCCGCATAGGCATCGCGCAGCAGGCCGCGCAGCATGTGCAGCAGCCAGGTTCCCCGGCCATAGCTGACCACCTCGAACCCGTCGGGAAAAAGCGATGAGGAAAGCCGCCCTCCCAGGGTCACCGGTCCGGCCAGAAGCCGCTTCGCATGGTTCTTGTTCTCCGATTCCAACTCGTCCCGGTAATGGTCCAGGACGGCTTGCACCTGCTTAGGGTCATCCTTTTCCATTGAGAGCAGCGCGGAATACGTCGCCAGAGCCTCCACCAGCCACTGATCGCGGTAGGTTTTCCAGCCCACCAGATCGCCCCACCACTGGTGGGCGACTTCGTGCCGCGTCATCAAACTGCCAAACAGGATGGATTCAAACTCCGGCAGCTTCATCGCCGCCCGTTGTACGGGCGAAAGAAACGCATAGCTGGAAAGGTAGACAAGCCCCGGCCAGCCTTGGCTGATCGGACCCGGTCGTTGCGAGAGAACCAGGGAACTGTAAGGGAAGGGTCCTGCGTGCTGGCTGAGAAAATGGACCATTGCCGCGGCTTCGTGCGCCACCTGCGCCGCGTTGCGGTCGGGTTCCGGCATCAGCCTCGCCGGCGGAGCCGGATCGAACACCGGCTCGGGAAAGGGCGGGCGGTGGGCGAAGCGAGCCACCTCCTGCGACAGCGCCGGCACCGGCGGATTCATGACAATTCCGGCGGTACTCGGCGGCAGCACGGTGGGAAACTGCTTTTCCACGCCCCGCGCGGCATAAACCTCAATGGGGACGTCGCCCGCCTTCGCCGTCTCCTGCCTGTATTCGCCCAGGTTAAAGCCAGCCATGGGGATGGGACTGTCAGAGACCCAGTGCGAAACACGCTCGCTTCCCTCCGTGTGCTGGGAGACTTTCTTCCCCGTAGCCACAAGGGTCCATTCCGTGGGCGCGCGAAACTCCAGGTCGAAGTTGGCAAACGCGCGCCCATGGTTGGGATACCAGATTCCTCGCGCTCCCACGGAAACCAAGCCCCCACCGACCTCCGACAGCACCGGGCCCGCGTAGTCGAATTTCAGGTGCATCTCCTGTCCCTGCTGCAGCGGTTGCGGAAAAATCAGCGCCACCAGGTCGTTGCCCCGGCGCGCCAGGGCGGAACCTTCCAGAGCCTCGTTCTGCAGAAACTCAACCGGCTGGCCGTCGGCTTCTACGCTGCGGACCTTGAGATAACGGGAAAGCTCGAGGAAGAGGACCCGCTCTCCGCTGGCCGTAATCTCGGTGTCCAGGGTAGCTTCGGCATCCAGCGTGTGGGGCGGTTCAATGCGCGCGCGAATCCCATACTTGCGGATGCGCGCACTGCCCAGCATGCCGCCATATTCGATGTCCTGCGGGGTGACCTCCTGGCTGCGCTCGTCCGCGTCGCGCACTGACCGCATGCGAAAGGAGGTAAGCATGTCGTAGTAGATGTCATCTCCGGAACGGGCAAATTTTGCCACTCCGATCTGCTCGCCTGCCAGGCTGTCCAGCGCGACGTCGAAGATTCCCAGCCGCAACCCGTCCAGGCGAGCCCGAAACATGCGGTCGGGAATGGCTGCACTGGGAGCGCGAAGAAAGCTGGCCAGCAGGCGCAGGGCGTCCTGTTCCGCCAGCCTGCCGACCAGGCCGTCGTTCTCGGAAACGAACTCCGCGCCATCCTGCCTGGCCCGCACCGCAGCGCGCAGCTTCGTTGCCGTATCGTCGTTGAAACGCAGGAATCCGGCCCGGAACTGCTCGTCCAGAACCGCCGAACCGGTTTGCAGCGCCAGTGAGGCGCGCTCCACATTGTTGGGCGGGATCAGCAGAACCTCGCCATCTCCCAGGAAGTAGGCGCCCGTAACGCGGCCCTTCACGGCCTTGGTAAAGCCAATCACACCATCGGTCAGTGAGATGTGAATGTCTTCAATATCCAGAGAGGCGTCACGGATCTTGTAAACCTGGTCGGGATCGAGGCTCACCTTGCGTAACTCGCGGTAGAGCTTCAGCGCCGGACTCTCGGGTTTTGCAAGGGGAGGGGGAGCGGCTTCCACCGGAGGCGGCGCGGCCGGCGACCGGCCAGCGGCGGGGCCCTGCGCATAGGCCGGGAGCAGGAGTCCTAATGACAGGACAAGCACCGCCGTAACTACGGACCGCGGGCTTCGCACAACTGTACCCCACCGATGGATTGCTACAATGCGCAAGGTGCGCTGCCTCTCCATTCTATCGCTGGTTCTGCTGTCCTCGCTCGCTTTTGGCGACGTTATTTACCTGAAGAACGGCCGCACCATTTCCGGCGAGTCCGTGCAACTAGAAGGCGGCAAGGTCCACTATCAACGGGGAGACGCAACCTATGCCATCCCGGCAAGCCTGGTGGACCACATCGACCGTTCTTCCACGGCAATCGTGGGAAGGCCGCAACCGGTGGGCACGGCCTCGGCGCGACCGCTGGACGCGAATGACGAGGCTACCCAGAACGAGGCTCCCGGATTTGACCCGGGGGCAACCGTCCCCGGCCTGGAAGCCGCCGCCGCTGCCGAGGTGGTTCGCGACGGCCACGTCAATCTCGAAGCCATGGCCGCCCTGGAACGGAGCGGAAGTCCCCGGCAGCTAGGCGCAGCTTATTTTCTGGCGGGGCGGAATGAATACGAAAATGGCGACCGCGAGCGCGCCCGCTATTACCTGGAGCGCGCTGCCGCCCAACTGCCAGACTCCGCCGCCGTGCTCAACAACTATGCCGCCGTGCTGGCGCAACTGGGCCGGGCCCAGGAGGCGATTTCTGTCGCCCAGCGTTCCACTCGGTTGGCGCCTTCGGCCGCGGAAGGCTACTTCGTCCTCGGCTTCGCCTATTATCAGGCTGGCCGCACTGCCGACGCCATCGCCGCCTGGAAACAAGGATTGCACTTGCGCCCCGACAAGAACGTGCAGGCTCTGCTCGACCGGGCGGAGCGCGAAGCTACCGCCGAGTCCGATTTTCAGGAGAGCGAAACCGGGCACTTTCAACTGCGCTATGAGGGGACGAGTACTTCGCCGCTGCTTCGCCGCCAGATCGAACAGACTCTGGAGCAGGACTATAGCCAGCTGGTGGCCGAACTGGGCATCGCCCCGCAGAATACGATTTCTGTTTCGCTTTACAGCGATAAGGCCTTTTTCGACGTCACCCAGGCGCCTTCCTGGATCGGCGCCCTCAACGACGGCAAGCTGCGCATCCCCATCCAGGGATTGCACGAAGTTACGCCCGCGCTGGCGCGCATCTTAAAACACGAACTGGCGCACTCCTTTATCGCGCAGGCCGCGCAGGGACGCTGCCCGCAGTGGCTGAACGAAGGCATTGCTCAACTGCTGGAGCCACGGACGCTGGGCAGCCGCGGCCCCCGTCTGGCGGCGCTCTACCGCGACCACCACGAGGTCCCGCTCCAGCAACTGGAAAGCTCTTTCATGGACTATTCCAATGACGAAGCTATGCTGGTTTACGATCAGGCCCTGGCGGCGGCCGAATACATCCGGCAAACCTACGGTCCCGGCGAACTGCCTTTGCTGTTGCAGCGGCTGGGGGAAGAGGGATCGGTGGAGAGCACACTGCAGTCCACCCTCCATGTCGATTACCAGCACCTCGACGACGACATTGGCCGTTATCTTGAATCCCGCTATGGCCGGTAGCTGGAGTTCTGAATCGGCACGCTGGTGAACAACTCCGTGGCATTGTCTCCGATCAGGCGATAGAGCTTGTAGGCGCGTCCCAGGTCGCTGATCTCGGTGAACAGCAGCTCCGCCCGGCCGTCCCCATCGGCATCCACCGCGTCCACCAGTTGCATTTCGGGAAACACATCCAGCCGCGTCGTGTCGGTCACTGCCGCCAGCACCTGGCGTAATTCCTGGGTGGGACTCTGCCGCGCGATGATCATCACGTGGAAGCGGAATTCGGGACTGGGCGCATCTTTGGCGGCGCGCGCCGTTGCCGTGAGCACCACGTAGGGAATATTGCTGAAGTCCAGGTTGTAAGCCTCTACCTTCACGTCTTCCAGGGGACCGGCAGCAATCTTGGCACGGGTTACGGCATATTTCTTGAGTGCTGAAGAGGCGATGGCTTCCGCTTCCCCCTGCATGCGCTGTTTTTCGTCCGGCCGCCAGTCGAAGCGGTAGTCGCGCACGTCATCCGTCTTGGCGTCGGAGATTGCGGGGTAGACTTCCTTGATTCTCCAGGAGGCCTTTTCGGGAGATGGCAGAGCATCCTTCGAATTCGCCACCTGGCTGGGCGTGGGCTTGGAGTTATAGCGCAGACGCGGCCGGTTGGGATCCTGCTCCGCTTCTGAGTGTTCCACAGGAGCAGGCTTGGACGTGGCGGGCTCAGGCGGACGCCGCAACACCGGGCGTCCATCGGGATTCTCTCCCTCGGAAGATCCTGAAGACGGGGCGGGCGTCTGCGCGGGCGGCGTGTTTTTCGACTGCTCCTGCGGAGATTGCCGCTGCGGGGAATTGTCCTGGGGAGGGCCCCGGCGAAGCACCGGCGGGGCATCCGAATCCACTGGCGAGCCCGTCGGTTGTGGCGCTACCTGTTTCTTTTCAGAAGTCTCTTCGCCCTTCGGCTTCCAGTCTCCTCCGGCGATCCAGTTGCGGCGCAACTGGGCGGGCACCGTCACCACAAATAGCCCCTCAGGCTGCCCTGCTCTGCGCGCCTCGTACACGGTGCCCGGTTCCAGGGACATGGGGACGGGCGACGCCTTGTAGACGCCGGCATCGTAATACTTCCCATTCACCAGGATCGTCACCGGGATTAGGCGCGGCTTGCCGGTTTCCGGGAACTCCACCACCGCCAGAGCGCGCAGTCGGTTTTCGTCTTTTCTGCGCTGCGCGATGAGGCTGGCTGCCAGGCACAGCACCACAAGCAGGACCGCGGCTATCCTTTTGCGCCAGCCGAACCCTGCGCCCGCCGCTCGCGATAAGATAGGTCCGATTCGGAAAGGAACTGCCATGTCTTCTAATAATAAAGCGCTCGACTTCACTTTGCAGGACGAGAATGGCCAGCCCGTCTCCCTCAAGGATTTCCGCGGCAAGACCGTGGTACTGTTCTTCTACCCCCGCGCCGATACCCCCGGATGCACCATCGAGGCCTGCGAGTTTCGCGATTCCTACAGCCGGGTGCGCAGCACGGGAGCGGTCCTGCTGGGAATTTCGCCCGATAAGCCCAATGACCAGAAGAAGTTCAAGGAGAAATTCCAGCTTCCCTACACGCTGCTGTGCGACCCGGAGAAAAAGCTGGCTCGGGAACTAGGCGTGCTGAAGGAAAAGAACATGTACGGGAAAAAGGTGATGGGAATCGAGCGCAGTACCTTCATTATTGGTCCGGAGGGCAAGATCCAGAAGGAATTCCGCAAGGTCAAGCCCGAAGGCCATGCCGACGAGATCCTCGCCGCGCTCAAGGGAAAAGCATAATCACAGGGAAACTGAGGGTCCGGACGTTTTCGGGTACTCCTCGTTCCTTGTCGGATGCAACACATCACAATGCCGCGGGTCGGTTCGAAAAGCAGACAACTTTGCTCTTGGTCTGTGTAATGGGATTCGGTCAGATCAGTCGCAGATTCACACGGACCGGCTCGTATGAGGTATGGTTGCAAAAACGGTACAGAGAGACTCTGTCACGTTATCAGTGCCCAAACAGTGCGAGCCCGTGCGAATCTGTGGCTGATCTGAATCTTCTTCCCATTCTTCCTCGCGCCTTTTACGATCGCGATCCCCGGCGGGTTGCGCGCGAACTTCTCGGCAAAGTGCTGCTGCGAACCGATCCAGGCCTGCTTCTCGCCGGACGCATCGTTGAAACCGAAGCCTACCTGGGCGTGGGCGATGCCGCCGCTCATGCAGCCGCCGGACCCACCCCGCGCAATCAGGTGCTGTTTGGTCCTCCCGGCCACGCTTACGTCTATTTCATTTACGGCAACCACTATTGCCTGAATGTCTCCTGCATGGCCGAGGGCCAGGCCGGCGGCGTGCTCATCCGCGCCCTGGAACCGCTTCTCGGCATCGAGCACATGCAAAGCGCGCGCGGACTCTCCGTTCGGTCCGTGCACGGCAGGACCGGCCTTCGCCTGCTCACCAGCGGTCCCGGCCGCCTCGCGCAAGCCCTGGGCATTACCCGCGAGCGCGACAATGGCAAAGACGTCACCCTACCCGCATCCGATCTGCGCATTGCCGACGACGGTTTCCTGCCGCGGCGCATCGTTCGTACCCCGCGCATCGGCATCCGAAAAGCCGCCGATGCCATGCTGCGTTACGTGATTGCCGGAAATTCCTGCGTTTCCGGGCCGCGCGTGGGCTGATCCCTGCCCGTCACCGGCCGCCCCCCAGCACGATGTTGTCGATCAATCGTGCGGCTCCCACGTAAGCGGCAATCGCCACCAGCGCGCCCTGCGTCACATCCGCAATCGGATCGAGCGTCTCTGGATCCACAATTTCCAGATAATCGAGTCGCACCGCGGGTTCCTGCGCCAGCACGGCAATGCCTTCGTGTTTCAGCGTATCCGCGGTGCGCTCGCCTTGATTTGCCAGCGTCTGGACGCGCGTGAGCGCCCGGTACAGAACTGTGGCCGCCTTGCGCTGCTGGGCATTCAGGTAAGCATTGCGCGAACTCAGCGCCAGCCCATCGGCGGCGCGCACCGTTGGCACAACCACGATCTCCGTTCCGAAATTCAAATCCCGCACCATGCGCCGGATGATCGCCACCTGCGCCGCATCCTTCTGCCCGAAATAAGCCGCCGTGGGCTGCACAATGTTCAGCAGCTTCGCCACCACGGTGGTCACCCCGCGAAAGTGTCCCGGGCGCGAGCGCCCGCATAACTTGTCGCTCAATCCCTCCACGGTTACGTAGGTCGCTTGCTGCCGCGGATACATTGCCGCCGGCGCGGGCGCAAACACCAGGTCGGCGTGCTCGCCTTCCAGGATCTCCCGGTCCCGCTCCAGCCCTCGGGGATAATTCTCGAAATCCTCGCCCGGAGCGAACTGCAGCGGGTTCACGAAAATCGAAACCACCACC
Organism: Terriglobia bacterium; assembly: GCA_963732925.1. Classification (GTDB taxonomy): domain Bacteria; phylum Acidobacteriota; class Terriglobia; order Terriglobales; family Acidobacteriaceae; genus DASZRZ01. The sequence continues at coordinate 140,337 of CAVTBJ010000006.1, read as the reverse complement.
ACCTGCATCTGGGCGCGGGCCGTCTCCACCAGCGCCAAGTGCCCGTCGTGCAAAGCTCCCATGGTGGGCACCAAGCCCAGGCATTTCCTCTGGCGGCGCACTTCCTGGCAGGCCGCCTGCATCTCCTCAGGGCTGGTAAAGACACGCACGTCCCGTCACTCTCCCCAGGGCATCAGCCGGGCTACTTATGCATCGCGCGCTTGTGCTCGGCGATGGTTTCCAAAGCTGAACGGACCTCTTGGGAGAGGTGATAGGACTCCTCATCCGCTGGATAGCGATGTTCCCGGACGCACTCCTGGTAGGCTTGCACCGCCCGAGTGATGGCTTCCCCGACTTCGCCAAAGCTGCGCACAAATTTCGCGGGACGGGAAAAACTCAGGCCCAGCACGTCGTGCAGCACCAGAATCTGCCCGTCGCAATCCGGCCCCGCGCCGATCCCGATGGTGGGAATGCGCACCTCGGCCGTAATCATAGCCGCCACCTCGCGCGGAACCCCTTCCAGCACGATGGCAAACACCCCCGCGCGCTCCAGTGCCGAGGCGTCGCGCATCAGTTGTTCAATTCCCGCCAGGTCCTTGCCCTGGACCTTGTATCCCCCGATTGCGTGAATCGATTGCGGAGTCAGTCCCAGATGTCCCAGCACGGGAATCTCCGCGTCCACCAGGCGATGCACCAGGCCCACGCGTTTCTCGCCGCCTTCGATCTTGACCGCTTCCGCCCCCGCCTCCTTGATAAAGCGCGAGGCGTTGTGCAGCGACTCCGCGGGCTCGACGTGGTACGACCCATAGGGCATGTCCACCACCAGCAGCGCGCGCTTCACCGCGCGGCGAACGGCGCGGGCATGGTGCAGCATCTCTTCCAGCGTGACCGGCAAGGTGGTGTCGTAGCCAAGCACCACCTGGGCGAGGGAATCTCCAACCAGAATCAGGTCAATTTCCGCCTCGTCCACCAGGCGGGCGGTGGCGTAGTCGTAGGCGGTGAGCGCCGTAATGGGCTCATGCCGTAGCTTCTTTTCCTGCAGGTTGACGACAGTGACTTTTGGACGGGAATCGCCCGAGGGAACCACGCTCACATTTTCCTCCAGTGCAGTTCCGCTGAGCGGATACCGCCTGTTCGTCGTTCGCATCGTTCGCATCCTGGCGAACGGCCAACAACGGGAATTCTAAATGGCATCGGCAGAAAAGACAAAGCGTCTTTCTTTGTCCTTCATCGCGAGCAGGGCCAATCGGCCATGCAAACCGGAATCTCATCCGGACGCGGCGAGAACTCCGGTGCCCTTCCATGCCGGAAAATCCTCGCCGCGACCAGACTCCTTTGCGTTCCTGTTCTATGGCTGCGGGTTCAGCGTCAAGTAGTGGGTTGTGCCCTGCGTATTCACCAGCAGGAGTACCGGCTGGTTTCCGGCTTGCCGCACTGCCTGCTCAAACTGTTGCACGCTGCTGACCGTCTTGCGGTTGACCTCCTGGATCACATCACCGCGTTGCAACCCCGAATCCGCGGCAATGCTGCCCGGCGCCACCGCGGTCACCACAACTCCCTGGGTTCCCGCCGGCAGATTCAATTGCTGCGCGATGTCCGGGGTCAAGTTCTGGACCTGCAGGCCTTCCAGGGAACGCGCCCCTTGCTCGCCGCCAGGAGACTGGGCTTGCGCCGCCTGGGCCGGCAAGGTACCCAGCGTGATGGTAATCGGCATTTCCTTGCCGTTGCGCCATACCTGAAAATTCACTGGCGTCCCCGGCGCCGTCTCCGCGATGTTCAGCCGCAGGGTGCGAACGTCCTCCACCGGGCGGCCGTTCATCTGCGTAACAATGTCGCCGCGCTTTAGGCCCGCTTTGGCCGCCGGACCATTGGGATCCACATCCCCGATCAGGACTCCATGCGTCTGGTTCAGCGCGAACGATTTCGCAATCTCCGGCGTCACATCCTGCACGTGGGCGCCAATGTAACCACGGGTTACCGAGCCATGCTCGATCAGTTGCTTCATCACGTTCTGCGCCATGTCCACCGGAATGGCAAAGCCAACGCCCTGAAAGCCTCCCGAGCCGGAGAGAATGGCCGTATTGATGCCGATCAACTGGCCTCGCGTATTCACCAGCGCGCCACCGGAGTTGCCTGGGTTGATAGCAGCATCCGTCTGAATGAAATCTTCGTAGTCTTCGATCCCCAGACCGCCGCGGCCGGTCGCGCTGATGATGCCCTGCGTTACCGTCTGTCCCAGTCCGAAAGGATCTCCCAGCGCCAGCGCGAAATCGCCCACCTTAACGTCGGAGGAATGCCCGAAGGTAATCACCGGCAGGTTGGTTTGATCGATTTTCAGCACGGCGATGTCCGTCATGGGATCGGTGCCTACGACTTTCGCCTTGACTTCCTTGCCTCCCGCCATGGAGACCGTCACTTGATCCGCGCCCTCGACCACGTGGTTGTTGGTGAGGATGTAACCGTCCGCGCTTACAATCACGCCCGACCCCAGGGCCCGTTCCCGGCGCTCCCGCGGCACCTGTATGCCCGGCCCGAACTGGCCGCCAAAAAATTGCCCGAAGAAATTGTCGATCGAGGGCGGCCCCTGTTGCTGCGATGTCTTTACGGTTCGGGACGTGGACACGTTCACTACCGAAGGAGCTACTTTTTCTACGACGCTGCTGAACCCGGTCGGAATCGGTCCCATCTGGCTGGGTTTGGCTTGCGCATACGCGACAAACACCGGCGTCCCGCTTCGCCTCGTGACCCAGGACCCCGCGGCGGCGCCTGCAAACAGAGCCACAACGACCAGAATTGGTGTGATCCAACGCGATCCCGTGAATCGATTGCGTACCATATGATTTCTATCCTCTCTTCCGCTCTTCTCTTGATTTCTATGTCTTGAATTTCTACCCGCATGAAAGCGCGCGCTACTAATCCATGGAAGCACGCACTACCAATAAAGCACGCACTACTAATAAAGAGATGCTGGGAGAGCCGCCGAAGGCTCACCCGGCGCCTACAAATTCCCGGGCCGGGTTGGCGGCCTGGGAGTCCGCCCGGGTGTTCCGCTGCGGTGCTCTGTTCTTTTTTCGCATTACCCACACTATTCATTCACTGCAACGGCTGTTCGCTGCCGCGCCTCCTGGCGCCTCAAGGAGTTGCCGGTGTCGGGTAATAACCTTCCCGAGCCAGCACTCGGAGTCCGGGCCGGTCCACCCGGACTTCGATCGGGTGGAACCCGGGAGCGGGGCGGCGCGAGTGGTATCCCAGCGTGTAGCGATAGCGCGCCTGTTCTTCGGCCCGGTTGTACGCCTGCTCAATTGCCTTCTCGCTATAAGCGGGAAATACTTCACCGCCCGTGGCCAGGGCATAGCGCGGCAGAGTGTGGCCGAAGCCGAAGCTGGGCAGGATATCGTCCACCTTGGAGCTCGAGAACCGGGATTTCCCCAGTTGCTGGTACACCGGAAGGGCCGCCTGCCCAATCCCGACTGCAAATACGCTGATGGGATAAGACAACAGCGCTCGCAGCACCTCGTCGTCCCGAGCTTTGCTGCCGAATTCCGTGCCATCGCTCAGGACAAACAGGATTTTGCGACGCTCCCGCGGCCGCTTGGCCAGATCTCCCACCGCGGCCATGATGGCGTCATTCAGCACGCGTGGCGCCGGCCGCCCAGGGGGCGTGGCGTTGGTTGCCGGAACCGTGCTGATCGCCCCGCTCTGGCGATCAATCGGCGCCCCGCTCACGGTTGGCCCCGACTGCAGAGGACCGGAGGTCACCGGAACTCCACCCATGGCGCCTGTCATATTCTTGAGTTTTTGCAAGGTTGCGTGCAACGGGTATCCCGTGAAGTCCCCCACGGTCTGGAAATCGTTCATGCGCGAGACCGTGCTCGAAAAGTGGTAAACCGCCACTTCGTCAAACGGGCTGAACGAACCGATCATTGCGGTGAGGCTTTGCTGCACCTTGCTGATCTCGATGTCGGGAACACCCAGGTCCACCAGAATGGCAATCGACATCGGCAGAGGATCGGCGGTGAAGAACGTGATCTGCTGGGGTTTGCCTTCTTCGTACACTTGAAAGTCCGATTTTTGCAGGCCGGACACCAACTTGCCCTTCGCATCCTTGACCGTGACCGGTACCTCGACAAAATTGACCTGCCGGCGGAGAGTCAGCAGCTCATCTTGTGAATTTTGCTGCGGACCCTGCTGGCCAGCAGGGGCGGCCGGTTGGCCTTGGCCCTGCGCTCTCTGCATCACTGGGAGTTGCGCCGGCGAGGGTTGCGGTCCCGAGCGCTGCCCTTGCATCATGCCTGCCAGCAGAACCACCAGAAAGCAAATAGCCAAACGCCGTGACTGGCGGCGCACTTGCTGTGGGCCCCTGGTTCCGAAGCCCGGGCCCTTGCCCTTGCTCCCTGTGCATAGGGTCACATTAAGTGGGAGGGCCGTCTCCGGGGCAACGTTGCCCATGGAACACCAACAATGGAGACAGTAGCTTACCCACTGGCTGCCTCCGAACCCAGCGGCAGGAAGTACTGCGTCCCCCGCACCGGTTCGCTCACCTTGCGCAGCAATTGCTGCAAGTCCTGGTTGCGATCCACGAAATCGATCTGCGAGGTATCCACAATCAGCAGGTCGGAAGCCGTGTAGTGAAAGAAGAAGTGCTCATACGCCCGCACCACTTCCTCGATATAGGCGTCGTTCACCGCACTCTCGCCCGCCGCTCCCTTTTTGCGCAGCCGCTTTTTCAGGATCTCCGGTGAGGCCTGTAGATAAATCACCAGATCCGGCGTCGGCAGATCTTCCCGAAAATGGTTGTAGTAGCGGTTATACACGTCCAGTTCTGTGTCGCTCAGATTCAGGCAGGCGAAGATTTTGTCCTTTTCAAAGATGTAGTCGGCGACCACGATCTTGCGCGAGTCCGGCCCCACGTCCAGCTCTTTCAATTGGTCATAGCGCCGGATCAGGAAGGCCAGTTGCGCCTGGAATGCCGCCCCCGGCTCGCCTCCATAGAAGCTCTTGAGGAAGGGATTGTCTTCGGCTTCGCGGATGTGCTGGGCGTGCAGCCGTTCGGCAATCACCGCCGCTAGCGTGCTCTTGCCAACGCGGATCGGACCTTCCAGCGCAATGTACCGGGGTGACTCGAAAAGCTTGGCCATGGGAGGACGTCGGTTCCGGAGGCGTCCGATCGGCGGCTTACGCCGCCCGGCAGAAAGAAACCGCCGGAAGAGGCAGAATAGCTTGCCTGCTCCCCCGCAGACAATTGCGGAAAAAGTTAACCCCAGCAGGAAAAGCTGCTGGCAGAAATAAGCTGGGAAACAGAAGTGCGTGCGGAGGGGCGGACGCCCTCGACCGCCTTCCTTACCCGGACGATAGAAACCGCAACAGGAAACCCCAGGCGGGAAACTCTCGCCTGGGGTTTTCGTAGGCCAGCAGGGGCGACAGCTTAGATGGCAGGCGCCAGCGCCTGCGCCTTTACCTTTTCCCAATCCTTCAGGAATTGCTCCAGCCCGCGGTCGGTCAGCGGATGCTTGAACATCAGCTCCAGCACCTTGAAGGGCATGGTTCCCACGTGCGCGCCGGCCATGGCCGCTTCCACCACGTGCAATGGGTGGCGCAGAGAAGCCGCGAGCACCTGGGTGGGGTAGCCGTAATTCTCGTAAATCTGCAGGATGTCCCGCACCAGGTCCATGCCTACAAAGCTGATGTCATCAAGCCGGCCCACGAAGGGGCTCACGTAGGTCGCCCCGGCTTTGGCAACCAGCAGCGCCTGGCTGGGCGAGAAGCACAAGGTCAGATTGGTCGGCACACCTTGCGAGGACAGCCGCTTGCACGCCTTCAGCCCTTCTTTCGTGGTAGGCAGCTTGATCACGACGTTCTTGTGCCAGGTGGCGAACTCCGCCGCCTCCTCCAGCATGCCGTTCATCTCGGTCGCGACCACTTCCACGCTCACCGGGCCATCCACGATCTTGCAGATCTCCAGAATCGTGTCCTTGAAAGGCTTGCCTTCTTTGGAAATCAGCGACGGGTTCGTGGTTACACCGTCGACGATGCCCAGCTCCTGGGCCTCTCGAATTTCCTTCACATTGGCGGTATCGACAAAAAATTTCATGCTTTCCCCTTCAAAATCTTGGGATTAGGTGGCTTCCCCAGGATGCACGCCCGCCTTGCGGGCGCGGGATTCCCGGCGCCCAACCGGGTTCCTGACACAAAAGTACAGCGGATTATACCATCGCCCGCACGCGGGATTCCGCCTCTGCCGGGCAGCCCAGGTGTGCAAACAACGCGAATCCAACTATGCTGGAAGGCGAGAGAGCCCGCCCATGGACGACCGCTCCATCCTGCGCAAGATAGAGCAGCAACCCCGTCGCACCGCCGGTTACAAGCAGCTTGCCCGCGAACTGGGATTGCGCGGCGAGGACCGCCGCGAACTGGGAGAGCGCCTGGACCGCATGGTCGGCCGCGGAGAACTCCAGCGCATCGACCGCGACCGCTACGCCCTGCCCCGCACTGGTAAGAACCTGGTTTCCGGTCGTCTCACTATGCATCGCGACGGCTACGGCTTCGTCATTCTCGACAGCAGCGAACTTCGCCAGGACATCAGCGGGGACGTTTTCATCAGCCCGCACGCGGTTGGCAGCGCCATGCACGGCGATCGCGTGCAGGCGGAAATCGTCTCCCGCCGTGACGGCCGGGCTGAAGGCCGCATCGTTCGCGTCATCGGTCGCGCCCACGTCACGGTGGTCGGCATCTTTCATTACGGCCGCCAGCGCAATTTCGTCACCCCGATCGACGACAAGATCACCTCGGAAATTATCATTCCCCAGGGCCAGGAATCCCCGGAGCAGCCGCAGCCGGAAACCACCGGCGCCGCGGTTTCCAAACATCGAGTGCTGGGGGAGCAGGCCCGCCGCGAAGCTCACTGGGCCGACCTGGAAGGAGTGGTCGTCGATGTGGAGATCACCGACTGGCCCACCGCCACGCAGAATGCGCGCGGTCGCGTCATCGAAATTCTCGGTTACGAAAGCGATTTCGGCGTTGACGTCGAAATCATCATTCGCAAGTTCCACATCCCGCATCGCTTCCCGCCCGAAGTTCTGGAAGAAGCGGCGTCTCACCCGGACACCGTCCCGGCCGCCGTGCTTCGCCACCGCCGCGACTTCCGTGCTCTGCCCATCGTGACCATCGACGGCGAAACCGCCCGCGACTTTGACGATGCCGTTCATGTCCGCCACCTGGCCAGCGGCAACTTTGAACTTCAGGTGCACATCGCCGATGTCGCTGAGTACGTCACCGAAGGCTCGGCCCTCGACAACGAAGCCCGCCTGCGCGGCACCAGCGTCTATTTCCCCGACCGCGCTGTGCCCATGCTGCCCCTGGAACTTTCCACGGACATCTGCTCGCTGCGCCCGCACGTGGACCGCCTGGTCCTGTCGTGCGCGATGGAGATTGACCATCGCGGCGAAATCGTGGGATTCCAGCTCAGCCCGGGCGTGATCCGCTCCGCCGAGCGCATGACCTACACCAACGTCAACCTGGTGCTGGAAGGCGACGAGGGCCTGCGGAAGCGATATCAGGATCTTGTCCCCACCTTCGAGCTCATGCGCGAGCTGGCTATGATCCTCAACCACAAGCGCGAGCGCCGCGGCTCCATCGACTTCGACCTGCCGGAGCCAGTGATCGAGTTCGATGAGCTCGGACTCATGCGCACCATCTCCCGCTCGGAGCGCAACATCGCTCATCGCATCATTGAGGAGTTCATGCTCGCCGCCAACGAGTGCGTCGCCTCCTACCTGGAGAGCAAAGGCGTGGCTTCGCTCTACCGCATTCACGAAAAACCCGAGCCCCGCCGCGTCCTGGAGTTCGAACAGATCGCCGCCGGTTTTGGGTATTCGCTCGGCGTGGGCGCCATCCCGGTCAAAAAGTTCCGCTACACCGACCAGCGGCGCGCGCGCGATGCCCGCGGCAGCCGCATCAGCACCGATTGGCGCGCCATTGAAATCCCCGAGGACGTCCACATCACCCCGCGCATGTACCAGAAGCTTGCCGCCCGGCTGGCGGGTAAGCCTGAAGAGCGCATCGTCTCCTACCTCATGCTGCGTTCGCTCAAGCAGGCCCGCTACTCGGAGATCAATGAAGGACACTTCGCCCTGGCCGCGTCCACCTACACCCATTTCACCTCGCCCATTCGCCGCTATCCCGATCTGATCGTGCACCGGCTGCTCAGGCAGGTCCTGCATGAGGATGCCGAGCGCCGGGAAGACGGCGTGCCCATCGGCAGCGGCGTTCCCCCGCACAGTGAAACTCCCGCGCCCTGGTCGAAGCGGCACGCTGCCGACTCCGAGTCGCTGGCTGAGCACCCGCCGTCCCCAGCTTCCGAAGGACACGGGAAACACAGGTCAGCAGAGGCAAAAACTCCGTGGTCCAAAGGTTCGCCCAAGCGCGGTGCTTCCCACTCCCGGGAGAATGCGTCGCAGCAACTCACTGAACTTGTCCCCCTCGACGACCTCCACGAGATCGCCGAAACCTCCAGCCAGACCGAGCGCCGCGCCGACGAAGCCGAGCGTGAGCTGATGGAGTGGAAAAAGATCCGCTTCATGGAAGGCCATGTCGGCGAGGAGTTCGATGGTCTGATCATCAGCGTGACCAAGTACGGATTCTTCGTCGAGCTGACGGACATGTTCATCGAGGGCCTGGTGCCGATCTCCAGCCTGGAAGACGACCGCTTCGTGTTTCACGAAAACACCCGGCAGATCATCGGCATGCGCAGCCGAAGGGAGTATTCCCTGGGAGATCGTGTTCGCGTGCTGGTAGACCGCATCGATCCCGTGCAGAAAAAGATCAGCTTCTCCGTCGTGGAAGAGAGCGCGCCTGTCGCTAAGTCTGTGGCGAGCAACCGGATGCCGGGGAAGAAAAACAAAAGGACAGACAAGGGCGGGAAAGGCAAGAGCGGCAGGAAGAAAAAGGGCAAGAAGCCGTAATCTCAGGCAGTCCCGCCCGGTCCGGCATTGTGCTTTGTGCCCTTCATGTCCTTTGCGGTTAAAATACCAGCATGGCTGTGACCACAGAACAAATCTGGGACAAGCTCCGCAACTGCTACGACCCTGAGATCCCGCTGAACATCGTTGATCTGGGACTCGTCTACGAGGTGCAGATCGAGAACGAAGGCGACGTGGTGATCAATATGACGCTCACCGCCCAGGGTTGCCCGTCGCACACTGAGATCAGCCGCGACGTCCGCATGACCCTGCTCAGCACTCCCGGCGTCAACAACGCCAACGTCAACGTAGTCTGGGATCCCCCCTGGACGCCACAACGCATCAGCCCCGAAGGGCGTCAGAAGCTGGGCATCGAAGAGTAGGCCGCCGGCGCCGGCGGCTCAGAACCCGTGCTCGCGCAACCAGGTTTCACACAGTTTGGGCCAGATGCTCACCACGGGGTTGTTTTCCCCCAGCCCGAAGCCGTGTGGAGGCGCATTTTCGAAAATGTGGAGTTCAAAGCCTACCCCCGCTTTCCTCAGAGCCTCGGCAAACATCATGCTGTTCTCCACGGGGACGGTCTTGTCGTTCTCGCCTTGCACGAGAAAGGCGGGCGGCGTGTCCTTGGTCACCTGTTTTTCGTTGGACATCAGGTCAACCAGACTCTGCGGCGGATTATCGCCCAGCAGATTCTGCCGCGAGCCTGCGTGAGTCAGCGGTCCCATGGTAATCACCGGATAAATCAGCACCATCAGGTCAGGGCGTGAGCTCACCCGCTCCAGCGGATCGGAGGAACTGGGATCCGCCTCCGCCACATGCGTTCCCGCGGACGACGCCACGTGGCCGCCAGCGGAAAATCCCAGAATGCCGATGCGATTCGGATCAATGCCGTACTCTGCCGCGTGCGCGCGGACGTACCGTATGGCACGTTGCGCGTCCTGCAACATGGCGGGATGACGATACCCGTTCGAACCCAGGCGATACTTCAGCACGAACGATTTGATACCGATGGAATTCAGCCACTGCGCCACCGGCTCGCCCTCGTGCTGCGACAAATGCGCGTAACCCCCGCCGGGACACACAATCACGGCGGAACCGGTTGCTGTCCCGGAGGTGGAAACATAGGGCGTAAGGCTGGGCTTGTCCTCCGGCCGGTTGCCCAGCGCCCCGGGCGCGCCATTGGGCCAGAGAAGAATTTCCTGGGCAAGAGCGGGCACGGCTGCCAGCATGAATGAAAGAAGCACAGCCCCCAAAAGTACGCGCAGACTCATCCGTTCACTCCACACAATTTAGATTTTTTCGAAGCTTTCAACTGAAATTTCGCCTTACCATCCCTGGACATTGCGAATCCTGCTGAACAGCCGGTTCCGTGTTTCTTCCGACCCGGCGAACAGCTCTTGGGGCGTGGTATGCACAAAGCGCTGCATGTCCTTATAGATTTCGTCGGCCTTGTATTCGTTTAGCCCGAGCCCGGCCAGATACTGCAGGCGCAGGTTGCGGTCGCGGTTCACGCTGGCATCCTTCAGCCAGGGCGCCAGGTCCTCTTTGCGTCCGGCATAGGTGGAAAACAGGTCTACCGCTGAGTTCATGCCAATCTCGCGCAGCGACTTGGATACTGCCGCGTATTGGGGACTGTCGAGCTTGGCCTGGATCGCATCCACATCGATGCTTTGCCGCCCCATCTGCGCCATCAGCACGAGGTCGTAGCCTTGCCCTTCGTCGGTGTTGCTCCACACCGTCCCCTGGGGAAACACTTTCAGGAAGGTGGCAATTTCGCTTTTCACAGCCTCCGTGTTGCTCTCGTAGAGCTGCACAAACAGCGTCACTACCCCGCCCGGGTTCAGGCGCCGCTTGGCCATCTCGAAGAACTCCTGGGTGTACAGCATGGCCGCGCCCTTGACCCACGGATCCAGCGGGTCGGAGGTAATGCCGTCAAACTTCTCATCTGTGGTTTCCAGGAAGTGCCGCGCGTCGTCAATCCGCACCTTCACCTTGGGATTGCGCACCACGTCAAAGTTGTAATCGCTGAAGTACGTGGAGACCACACGCGGAACCAGCGGCTCAATCTCCACAATCGTCTCTTCCTCGACCGCCGGATCAATGGACACCGCGCCCGCCGTCACCCCGGCCCCGCATCCGATCACCAGCACCTTGCGGGGATGCGCCGGGATCAGCGTCACCATGTGTCCCAGCATGCGCTGCAGGCGCATGTCCTGGGGTTCGCTGGAAGCCTGGATCTTGCCAGCGTTGTGATAATTCCGAACTCCATCCGGCGTTTCGGAGACGGCTACGGTCGCGTTCACGCCCTCGCCAACATAAATCACCGTCGACCAATCGGCCCGCGAAGCAGCGAAGCGCCCGTAGGCCACCAGCGCTCCGGGGATCTTCGGCACGCTGCGCGCCAACAGTCCCACATACACGATTGTGGCAACGGCCATGGCAGTCCCCACCCGGCTCCAGCGCAGCCGGCCACCGTCTTCGCGGACCAGCGAAGGCTCCAGCACCAGAAACCCGGATATCAGCGAGAGCACGATCAGCAGCTGCTCCGCGTGCGAGGTTCCGATCCAGGGAATCACCGCAAAGCTGATCCCCAGCGAGCCGATAATCGCTCCCACTGTGTTGGCCGCGTAGATTCCCCCTGCCAGCCGTCCCGCGTCCTGCTCTCGCGACGCCACCGCCGCCAGGGCCAGCGGAAAGCTCGCTCCCCATAGCATGGCGCTGGGCAGCACCACACCCAGACAGTGTTCCATGTCCCGTAGGAATGTGGCCCAGGGGGACTGCACCGCCGAAGGGTCGAGGGACCAATAGGGCAATGAGGTCGTCAGGTTGTACGCAGCCCACGCGATACCCGCGCACAGCAGCAACTGGCACCAGCCCAGGATTCGACGCGGCGAGCCGGCCCGGCGCGCCACCGCCGCTCCCGCCGTGCTGCCAATTCCCAGGCCTGCCAGGAACATCGCCAGAATGAGTGCGAAGGCATACACGGTTGCGCCAAAGTGCAGCGAGAGGAGCCGCGTCCAAACCACTTCCGCGCCCAGCGCGGTCATTCCGGACAGAGCAATGCTGGCGTAAACCCGACGGCTTTCAGAACTGATGTGTGGGCCCTGGGGCGGGCTGATAGTTGTCGCTGGGAGATGTGCGGTCCACCGGGACAGCAGCAACGCGGTCAATGCCACGCTTGCGTTCATCGCGAATGCCACCAGCGTAGCAATGGCCACGTCGTAGAGTCGCAGCAGGTAGAACCCGGCCAGCAGGCAGCCCAGCACTCCGCCGGCGATGTTGCCGCCGTAAAGAAATCCCAGCCAGGCCACCCCCTCGGGCGTGGCTTTCACCCAGCGTGCAATCGCAGGGAGCGTGGCGCCCATCAGCATCGTCGGAGGAAGCAGGCAGAGCCCGGCCACAGTCGCGCGCAGGAAGATTCCCGTGAGTCCCGTGCCCGCCCAGGCGGTATAGGCGCCGCCCACCAGTGGCATGCAAACCAGAATCAGCAGTCCGAGCACTCCGGTCCCCAGTTCCAGCGCGGCATAGACCCGCAGCGGATGGGGCCCCGGGGGGACCAGGCGCGGCAGCAGCAGGCTCCCCAGGCACATCCCGCCCATGAAGGTTCCCAGCAGAATGCCCAGCGAGATCGAAGACGACCCAATGACTAACTGCAGCAGTTGAAACCAGACGATCTCGTAGATCAGCGCGGCACAGCCGCTCCCCAGGAACAGCAGCACCAGCACGGGCAGGAAACGACGGTGGTTCATGGAGTTGAGGGAAAATCCGCAGGGATCATACGTCGATTCCGCAGCCCCGCGGAATGAACAGGTCGCGGAGGAATTTTAGAAGCGGATTAGAAGCAAAGAAGAGTCACCGAGGACCAAGCGAGGGGCCGCGGAATGCCCCGGCGTCGCACGTTCGGGGCGGGAATTCCTCGTCCCTCCACCTTTCACAAGAACCTGCCTGCTAAATCTTGCCCACTTCCAATTCCACCGCCCTATTCGCAATCAACTTCCGAACCGTTCTCCACGAACTCCGCCAGGGAACGGTCTCCGTCTTCTCTTTCCCTCGGGTGCGAACATTCACCGCGTTCGCTTCCGCTTCCTTATCGCCCACGACCAGCAGGAAGGGAACCTTCTGCATCGCATGCTCGCGGATCTTGGCGTTCATCTTTTCGTTGCGCCCGTCGATTTCGACCCGCACAGCGGCCTGCTTAAGTGCCTCTCCGACCTTCTGCGCATATTCCAGGTGGCGTTCGCTGATGGGGATCACTACGGCCTGCACCGGCGCCAGCCATACCGGGAAGGCTCCCGCGTAGTGCTCGATCAGCACTCCAAAGAAGCGCTCAATGGAGCCGTAGAGCGCGCGGTGCACCATCAACGGCTGATGTCGCTGTCCGTCTTCTCCCACGTACTCCAGCGCAAAGCGCTCAGGCAGCGTGAAGTCGAACTGCACGGTCGAGAGCTGCCACAGCCGCCCGATGGCGTCCACCAGCTTCACGTCGATCTTCGGTCCGTAGAACGCCGCTTCACCGGGAATTACCTTGTGCTCGATGCCGCGGCGCTGGAGCGCCCGCTCCAGGGATCTCCGCGCCAGCTCCCATTGATCGTCGCGTCCGATGTAGCTCTTGCGGTCATTTGGGTCCCACGTCGAAAGCTCCACCTGGTACTGATCGAATCCGTATACCCGCAGTACTTCCAGCGCGAAATCAATGCAGCCGATCACCTCGTCTTCAATCTGCTCCGGCGTGCAGAAGATGTGGGCATCATCCTGGGTGAACCCGCGCACCCGCAGCAGCCCGTGCATCACTCCGGAGCGTTCATAGCGGTACACCGTTCCCAGCTCACCCAGTCGCACCGGCAGGTCGCGGTAGCTGCGCAACTGGTCCTTGTAGATCAGGATATGGAAGGGACAGTTCATGGGCTTCATGCGGTATTCCGCATCGTCCAGCTCCATGGGCGTGAACATGTTCTGCGCGTAGTAGCCCGCGTGCCCGCTGGTCTTCCACAGGTCAGTGCGGGCCACATGCGGCGTGAACACCAGCGAGTACCCGCGCTTCAGGTACTCTTCGCGCATCCAGTCTTCCATGGTCTTGCGGATGATTCCGCCCTTGGGATGCCAGAAAATCAGTCCCGGTCCCGCCAACTCCTGAATGGAAAACAAGTCGAGCTGCTTGCCCAGCAGCCGATGGTCGCGCTTTTTGGCTTCTTCCTGCTGCTTCAGGTGCTCGTCGAGGTCCTTCTTGGAAAAGAATGACGTCCCATAAATCCGCTGCAGTTGCGGGTTTTTCTCATCCCCCAGCCAGTAGGCTCCTGCGATGTTCAGCAGCTTGAAGGCCTTGATCTTGCCGGTGGAAGGCAGGTGCGGTCCGCGGCAGAAGTCCAGGAATTTCCCCGTGGTGTAAAACGAAACCTTCTCTCCCGGCTTGGTGAACTGCTCGATGAAGTGCGCCTTCATGAAGTCGCCTTCGCGCTTTGCGCGTTCCAGGGCCTGCTCGCGCGGCACCATCTCCCGCTGATAAGGGATGTTCTGCTGCGCCAGCTCTTGCATCTTGTGCTCCAGCCGCTCCAGGTCTTCCGGAGTGAAAGGCTTCTCGCGGTAAAAGTCGTAAAAGAAGCCGTTCTCCGTCGCCGGTCCGTGGCCCAGCTTGGTCTCCGGAAATAATTCCAGCACCGCAGCCGCGAGCAGATGCGCCGACGAGTGCCGATAGACCTCCAGCGCCTCGCGGTCGCGGTCGGTCAGGATGCGCAGCTCGGTATCCTGTTCCAGCGGGCGGTTCAGGTCGACGACCTTGCCGTTGGTGCCGGCCGCAATGGCCGCATCCGCCAGCCGCGGACTGATAGATCGCGCCACGTCCATCGGCGTGGTTCCCCGCGGTACCATCTTCTCGCTGCCGTCCGGCAGCTTGACGCGAATGGTTTCCTGGGAAGCCTTTTCAGTAGACTGCGAGGACTCGACACTCTCTGCCATAGGAAAAACCCTGTAAGGGATTCGAAATTCCGAGTCTATTGGAAGTGATGTTTCGGGGCAAACGTTGCGGGCTGAAGTAGGTGCGGGCTCCCGGACGAACCTCTCCTTCCGGGACAAAACCGCTAGTCTAGGGCGTTTTCAGGCTCCTGCTCCTTCTGCGTGGCTCCCTGACCGGCTCCGCCACACCCTCCAGCACCTGGTCCACAACCTCATCCACCACAGTCTGGGGAACTTCCTCGACCGCCGACTTCCTCTTCCGGCCCCGTCCCGCTTCCTTCGTAAGCAGCACGACCACGTGGGCGATGGCGGCGTTGTCCGTGCCCATGCCCTCGGGAGTCTTGGCCTTCACGCCCACCGCATCCGCCTGGATGCCGACCAGTTCCGCCACCCGTGCCCGGATGCTGGCGGCATGAGGAATAATCTTCGGCTCAGCCAGAATCAGAGTGGAATCCACATTCGCCACCGCATAGCCTTGGCGCCGCACCTGCCGCATGGCCTCGCGCACGAACACGACGGAATCCGCGCCCTTCCAGCGCTTGTCCGACGGAGGAAAGTACGTCCCGATATCTCCCGCCGCCACTGCCCCCAGCAGGGCGTCGGTCAGGGCGTGCAGCAGCACGTCGCCATCCGAGTGGCCGGACAGCCCGCGCGAATGCGGAATCGCCACACCCCCGAGCTTCAGAGCCACCCCGCGCCTGAACTCGTGCGAGTCCCATCCATACCCAATTCTCATAAGCTTCTTAACCGCGAATCCGTGGGAAACCCTGATTTTTCTTCATTCCTGTCAACCTTAGCTAGTTCTTCTTTTCCTGCGCCATATAGAACTCCGCGAGTTGCAGATCGGCTGGCGTCGTAATCTTGAAGTTTCGCGGCGAGCCCATCACCACGGCCACGTCCTGCCCTGACCGCTCCACGAGGGCGGCTTCGTCGGTGCCGGCAAAGCCGTCGTGCGCCGCTTCTTCCATGGCCCGCTTCAGCACCTCATAGCGAAAGCCCTGCGGAGTCTGCACCAGCACAATCTGCTCGCGCGGAATCGTGGTGCGAACCATGGCGCCCTCCGCCGTGCGTTCCACCTGCTTGATGGTATCGATCGCCGGCACGGCGGCAATGGCGGCGCCATGCCTCCTGGCGGCTTCAATTACCTTCTGGATGGTCTCCGCGTCCACAAACGGACGCACCGCGTCGTGCACCAGCACCAGATCGTCCGCTGAAGCCTGCACCTCGGCAAGCGCATTGGCCACCGATTCCTGGCGGTGCTCCCCTCCTTCCACCACGCGCACCGGACGCGCCAGCTTTTCCTGCGCCAACCTCTGCCGCAGCGCTCCCGTCTCCGCCGGACGCACGGCCACGTAGATCTCGCTCACCTGCGGATGAGCCGCGAACTTCCGCAGAGTGTGAATCAGAATGGGCACTCCACTGATCTCGGCAAATTGCTTGGAAATGGCGGGCCGCGCGCCCGAAGCAGGCGCCATTCGCGTCCCCAGCCCAGCGGCAGGAATGATCACAATGACGTTCATAGTGGGGAAAGCAGTATAAAGCCCAGCGCCCGCCCCCGGCCACTTCAGCCGGCGTCCTGGCTCCGGAACCCCGGCGTTCCCTCAATTCCACTGGCAAGGGGATCCAATTTTGTGCAACTAATAGGGAAGCGAGAACGTCATTCCAGATAAGAACTGCGGAGATTTGTTCATGCGTACCCGACCTGTGCTCCTGTCCCTGGCCCTCTTGCTTTCGGCGCTATTGCTCCTGCCCGCCCAGGGACAGCAGGTCCTGGCCCCGACCGTGGCCTCCGTCGCCACCATCCATATTGCCGACCTGTTCTCCAGCCGGAAAGATTCCCTGATTGGCCAGCCCGTCACCTTGCGCAGCGTGCAAGTGCGCGACAAGACCGGGCGCGACGCCATCTGGATCGGCACCAGCCCGCAGCAGATGATCCTGGTTACCATGCCCTCGATCGTGCGGCCCCTCTATCCGGACGGCCGCGAGGCCAGGCTGGACAAGGGCGATCTGGTCAACGTCAACGGAGTCGTTCAGCGCGCCCCGCTCCCCTTCCAGTTGCACGACGGCTGGGGCGTCGACCGGACGGATGCCGATGCCCTGGGAGAAAATGGCGTCATCATCAACGGATTGCGCATCGAGGTGGTGCAGTCGGCGCATCATTAGCCGTGCGCGTCCCGAAGGAGGCTGGAATCCGCTGCTATAATTTCCCTATCTTGATGAAGACTCAGCAGCTTTCCTCCAGCGAAGCCCCCAACAAGGCAAACATCCGCTCCACCACCGTGCTCGCCGTTCGTCGCGACGGCAAGGTTGTCATGGCCGGAGATGGCCAGGTCACTCTGGGTGAAAGCGTCATCAAGCACAGCGCCCGCAAGATTCGCCGTCTCTACAACGGCAGGATTCTGGCGGGATTCGCCGGCTCCACCGCCGATGCCTTCAGCCTCTTCAGCCGCTTTGAAGCCAAGCTGGAGCAGTACCACGGGAACCTGGGCCGTGCCGCCGTCGAGCTGGCCAAGGACTGGCGCACCGACCGCGCCCTGCGCCACCTGGAAGCCCTGCTCCTCGTGGCCGACGAAACCCAGACGTTTCTCATCAGCGGCGCCGGAGACGTGATCGAGCCCGACTCCGGCATTGCCGCCATCGGCAGCGGCGGGCCTTATGCCCTGGCGGCGGCCACGGCCCTGGCGAATCATACGACGCTGCCCGCGCGTCAAATAGCGGAGGAATCCATGGGGATCGCCGGGCGCATGTGCATCTACACCAATGAGAGTTTCACGATCGAGGAACTGTGAGGGATTTGAAATTTGGAAATTTGGAATTTGTGATTTTCTGAAAATCAAATCGGGCTCTTGTCATTTCGGGCGAAGCGAGGAATCTCGGTTTTGACCCGCAACCAACAGGACGAGTAGTGAGAGAATCACACTTCAAATTTCGAATTACAAACTAGAAATTTTATGGCTTTATATCTTCCCCAAACCGCTGACGAAGAACAGGTCTCGCTCGACGAACTTACCCCGCGCGAGATCGTCGCCGAACTCGACAAGTACGTTGTGGGCCAGAAGGACGCCAAGCGCGCCGTGGCCATCGCCTTGCGCAACCGCATGCGCCGCCAGCGGCTCCCGGCGGAGATGGCCGAGGAGGTCATTCCCAAGAACATCATCATGATCGGTCCTACTGGCGTGGGCAAAACGGAGATCGCCCGCCGCCTCGCCAAGCTGGCCAATTCCCCCTTCCTGAAGGTCGAGGCCTCCAAGTTCACCGAGGTTGGCTATGTCGGCCGCGACGTGGAATCCATGATCCGCGACCTGGTGGAGATTGCCATCGATATGGTGCGGGAAGAAAAGCTGGAAGATGTCTCCGATAAAGCAGAACTCAATGCCGAGGAGCGCCTGCTCGATCTGTTGCTTCCCGGCGCGGGTCCTGTCGGCTTCGGCGCCGCCCGTCCGCCGGATGGCCCCAGTCCCGATACCTCCCTGATCGAGTCCTCCTCCCGCACCCGCGAAAAGCTTCGGCAGCAGCTTCGCGAGGGCAAGCTCGACGACCGCATGGTGGAGCTGGAAGTTCGCGAGAAGTCCTTCCCCGCCTTTGAAATTGTCTCCAACCAGGGCACGGAAGAGATGGACATCAACATCAAAGACATGCTGCCCAACATCTTCGGCCAGCGCACCAAGAAGCGGAATATGAAGGTCAGCGAGGCTTTTGAGTACCTGGTACAGGAAGAAGAGCAGCGCCTGATTGACATGGACCAGGTCACGCGCATCGCCGTCGAACGTGCCGAGCAGTCGGGCATCATCTTCCTCGATGAGCTGGACAAGATTGCTGGCCGGGAAAGCGGAGGCCACGGCCCCGACGTCAGCCGGGAGGGGGTCCAACGGGACATCCTGCCCATCGTGGAGGGCACTACGGTGAACACCCGTTACGGCATGGTGCGCACCGAACACATTCTGTTCATCGCCGCCGGAGCCTTCCACGTCTCCAAGCCCAGCGATCTCATTCCCGGAACTCCAGGGCCGCTTTCCCATTCGCGTGGAACTGCAATCGCTCACCGTCGAGGACTTCATCAAGATCCTCACCGAGCCTAAGTCCTCGCTCACCAAGCAGTACGTGGCCCTGCTGGATACCGAAGGCCTCAAACTGGATTTCACTCCCGACGCGCTGGATGAAATCGCCAATTTCGCCTTCAAGGTGAATCAAGGCACGGAAAACATCGGGGCTCGCCGTCTGCACACCATTATGGAACGCGTGCTGGACGACATCAGCTTTAATGCTCCTGATATGACCGAAAAGCAGATCACCGTCGATGCCACATATGTCCGCAACGCTCTCACCGATATCGTGAAAGACCAGGACCTCTCGCGCTACATCCTATAGAGAGCGGGACCCTGCCGGAATTCCAGGCCGAGTTGCGTGGAGCGGATGCCCTGCTCCGCACTCTCGGATTGGCACTCCGAGCGCAGCGGGGAATCCCGATTTTCGTCCTGAAGAGTTCGTCCTGAAGAGGAAGAAAGGGGGCCCGTCCGCCCGCCCCCTTTCGCAAGCTACTCTCTCAGGAGGCTTTCTTCTCGAATTCCTCCTTCACGTCCACCAGGCGCGGCAGGCCGAGCTCGTGCAGCCTGCGATTGACCGGCTTGGCGTTTTCTGAGTGGAGGTCGTCCTTGTACATCCGCACTACCTCGTCGACGCTGCCGTAGCTGTGATAGCGTTCCTTCTCGGACTGTGTGCGGTCCTGTACGTACTGCAAGTCCTGCTGCTGCTTATCCGAGTAGCCGTTCGGCGAGGCCTTCAGAATGGGATCGAATACCTCCTGATCGAGAAAATTCACTAATTCGTCTTTCGAAGCCATGGCTCCTCCTTGCTGGCGACGCTGGCGATACCAATTCTGGCGATGCAGTTTTTGGCGGCGTCGCCCCGATAAAACGGTTTAAGAAAAAATAGAAAAATAGCTCGCATTACGATAGATGCGCTGCCCGGCCGTGAGGATCGCCGGCCCCGGGTCCTCTCCGCAGAGGAACGGCCCTTCCCGGGAGGAACCGGAGCGTGTCGGCTTCCCTGCAGGCGTGGATTTCCGGCCCGGTTTTACAGGACGCCCGGCGCTTCCGCGGGCCGCCACGTCCTTCACCTGTTACTCTCTTTAGCATTCTCATGCGCACTCCGGCTTCCCTGGTCGCGGGGTTTATTGTCACGGTCCTGCTCGCCTCCTGCGGACTGCCGGGAGCGCCGCAGCCTCCATCGCTGCGTCTCCCCCGGCCGGTCAGCGATCTTGCCGCCTGGCGCAAGGGAGACCACGTCTATCTCTCCTGGACGCCGCCGCAGCGCACCACCGACGCGGCCATCCTGCGCCATCCCGGTCCCACCAGTATCTGCCGCGCCATTAACCGGCCCCGGATGGAAGATTGCCTGAAAATTGCGCAACTGCCGCCGCCGCCGAATGCCCCCGAAGCGGCGGAGTACAGCGATGCTCTTGCCGCGGAACTCCAGCGCCAGCACCCCTTGGGGTTTGCCACGTATGCAGTGCAGGCGTTCAACGATCGCGGCCGGGCCGCCGGTCTCTCCAATCAGGTCGAAGTTCCGCTGGCGCCCACACTGCCGCCTCCCTCGGACCTGCGGGCGGAAGTCGACCGCCGCGGGCGTTCGGCTCACCTGGTCCGGCACGCCGGGTGAGAATGACGAGAATCACGGCCAGGCTGCCGGCCAACTGCGGCACGTCTACCGCGTCTACCGCCAGACAGGGACCAACCCCCAGACCGAATTCGTGCCGGCCAGGTGCCGATCTCCAGCGCGCAAGCCAGCCTTGTGGACGCCAATTTCGAGTGGGGTCAGACTTACAGCTATCGGGTGACGGGTGTCACCATTCTTCCGGCAGCAGAAAATGGCGGCCAGCAGGCGAGCCAGAGCGCTGGGAACAAGGCAGCCCCGGCCCAGGCTCAGATTCAGACTGGACCCATCGAGGTCGAAGGCCAGGATTCTGCGCCCGTGACCGTCACTCCCAAAGATGTTTTCCCCCCGGCAGTGCCTACGGACGTGGAAGCAGTCTTCTCCGGACCGGGGCAGCAGCCCTTCATCGATCTCATCTGGAGTCCCAGTCCGGATACCGATCTGGCCGGGATATAACGTCTACCGCTCCGCCGCCGGCCAGCCTGCCGCGCGGATTAACAACGGATTGGTGCTTACCCCGGCTTTCCGCGACTCCAACGTGCAGCCCGGAACCAGCTATCAGTACTTCATCACCTCAGTGGATGTTCGAGGAAACGAGAGCGCCCGCTCAGAGCCTGCATCAGGAAACGGTTCCTTAGCCGGAACCTTCCGGCATTGCCAGCTAGACCAGACGGCCGAAAGCCGACAGCTGAGCCGCACGCTGCTAATCTATTTCCGGCATGCTCGAACTGCAGACCCCGGTGCAGTACGTGAAGGGAATCGGCCCTCGTCTGGCCGAAGCCCTCGCGTCCAAGGGCATCAGCACCGTCGAGGACCTGCTCTTCTACCTGCCATTCCGCTACGAAGACCGCGCCAATCCCGCGCCGTATCGGCGAACTGCGCCCGGGAGAGACGGCCAGCGTCGTAGGGGAAGTGCGCAGCTCCATGTTGTTCCGTACCCGGCGCATGCCGCTGTTCGAGCTGATTGTGGGGGACTATGGCGTCCCCGCCTCCGCCGTTGCGGCGAGCGCCCCGGAGCCCCGGCGGATCGCCCGAACCACCGCCCGAACCAAGGGGCCAGCCTTGGCCGCACCCATGCCCGGACTAGGCCCGGCCGCCTCGGCCGCGCCCGGCTCAAATGCCTCTGGTTCCACGGGAGCTATCTTCAGGGCCGTTTCCAGCCCGGACAGTTGGTTGCGCTCTACGGCAAGGTCGAACAGGACAAGCGGGGCGGCCTGCAGATCATCCAGCCGCAGTTTGAAATCCTCGGTGAAGCCGAAGGGGAGGAAGGCGCTCCGGAGATCGCGCAGTCGCTGGAGGTCGGTCGCGTCGTACCGGTGTACGAGTCTGCCTGGCAGGGCAAGCTCAGCTCCCGCTGGTTTCGCCGCGCAATCCGCTACGCGCTGGAGAACCTGAGCCCCGAGATCCCCGATTCCCTCCCGCAGTCGATCCGCCAGCGCCATGGCCTGATCCCCTTCGCGGAAGCCTTCTGGCAGGTCCATTGGCCCCCGGAGACGGAGAGCCTGACCGCATTGCACGCAGCCCGCAGCCCCGCCCAGCTCCGGATGATTTTCGAGGAGCTGTTCTTTTCTGGAACTGGGACTCGAACTCAAGCGCCGCCGCGTACGCGTCCAGCCGGGAATTGCCTTCACCCTGAACGACGAAGTGCGCTCCGCTCTCAAGCGCATTCTGCCCTTCCATCCCACCGCCGCGCAGAAGCGTGTGCTGAAGGAGATCGCTGCCGACATGCAGCGCGCCGCGCCCATGCGGCGCCTGCTCCAGGGCGACGTTGGCTCCGGCAAGACGATTGTCGCCCTGCAGGCCGCGATCATTGCCATGGAGAACGGATACCAGGTCTCGCTCATGGCTCCCACCGAGATCCTGGCCACCCAGCACTATCTCTCGGCAAGGCGCCTGCTCGAGCCCGCCGGCTATCGCATCATCCTGCTCACCGGATCGCTGGACGCCGGCCGCAAGCGCGATGCCCGGCGCCATATCGCTCAGGGCAATGCCCAACTCGTCATCGGGACCCATGCCCTGCTTCAGGAGAAGGTGGAGTTCGCCCGCCTGGGCCTGGTGATCGTCGATGAGCAGCACCGATTCGGAGTCATGCAGCGCCTTCAGCTTATGAAAAAGTCCAGCGCCGCCCCCGGCATCCTGAGGGTTCCGGCGGAACGGTCGAAGCCCCCGCTCTGGAGCCGGACGTGCTGGTCATGACCGCCACCCCCATCCCTCGCACCTTGGCGCTGACCCTCTATGGTGACCTGGACGTGAGCATCCTGGATGAGCTTCCTCCCGGCCGCTCGCCCATCTCCACCCGCCGCGTCGGCGACGACCGCTCGGAGGAGGTTTTCGAGTTTGTACGCAAGCAGATCGCAGCCGGACATCAGGCCTATGTTGTCTACCCGGTGATCGAGGAAGAGCAATGAGCTGGATCTCAAACCCGCGCTGCGGATGCTCGAACAGATTCGGTCGCGCATCTTGCCGGCGGCGCACGTCGGCCTGCTCCATGGACGTCTTGACCCGGACGAAAAAGACCGGGTCATGCGTGATTTCCAGAAGGGCGAGATCGAAGTCCTGGTCTCGACCACCGTGATTGAGGTCGGCGTGGACGTCCCCAACGCTACCGTCATGGTCGTCGAGCACGCCGAGCGTTTCGGGCTGGCTCAGTTGCACCAGTTCGGGGGCGGATCGGCCGCGGCGCCGGCAAGTCCTACTGCATCCTCATGACGAGCGGCAAGGTTTCTCCGGAGGCTGGGCAGCGCCTGGACGCTATGGTCCGCACCACGAACGGCTTCGAAATCGCCGAGCTGGATCTGGAACAGCGCGGCCCCGGCGAGTTCTTTGGGACCCGCCAGGCAGGTCTGCCGGCGTTTCGCGTTGCCAATCTGGTCCGCGACCGCGACCTGCTGGAGCTGGCCAAGCGTGAGGCCGCAAGCTTCGTTGCCGGCAGCAGCCCTGGTTCGCAGCAGGAAATTACCCGTGCCATCCAGCACCTGCGCGCGCACTGGCAGCGCAAGTATGGCTTGGTGGAGGTTGGCTAGCCAGCATTGGGCCCTCCGCCTGCCTTTCCTGCGGGTTGGCATAAGTCGACCAAGACGCAGGGCCTTAGTCGGCGCGGCTACAACGAACGGAGGAAGGCAAGCCCGGGAGGGACAGGGATTTCGGGTTACGCCGGTGCATCCTGTCCGAATGTCCCTGCGGCCCTATCTCCTTGTCCCTCTTACTGTTGACACATTTGCGAGCGGTTTGTTACCTTGATCCCGTCTATTTAAGCAGCAATTTCCGCCAGGTCTGCGGACGATTTGGGACCTGCGGATTCCGGAACTTCCCCGGCCGGAGCGCCGCAAACGGCAACTCCCCAGCGGGCGAACCAGCCCGAGCGCGGCATTCGAGACGTAAAGATCGAGCGTGCAAGGAAAACATTGGAGTATCCGAGCAGCATCACTCGTTTGAGGGTATCGAACGAGACCTTAAGCAGTTCTGGAGCCGATTTTGCGCAAACGCCTTTACATCTTGTTTGTCAGCCGCGATTCCGACGGCCAGCTGCGCAAGATTCCCATTCCTCTGCATTACGTCTACGTGTTTCTTGCGGGTACGCTGATTGGAATGCTGAGTATCACGGGCATGGCGGGATCCTATGCTCGCATGCTAGCCAAAGTAGGCCGCTTCAATCAGATACGGGCCGAAAAGGACGAGCTGAAGGACCGCTACTCGCTCTTGGAGAAAGCCTCCAGGGAAAAAGACTTGCAGGTGGCTTCCCTCGGTTCGCTGGCCAGTGAAATCACCGCCATCTACGGCATCAAGCCGGACCCTGCCATGGAGCCGCATGCCGCCAACTTCGACTCCGGAGACTTCGATTCCCAAGATGTCGCCGATTCGCTCAGGCAGTTCAAGCTGCTGCGCCTTTCCGCGCTGGCTGGCGTAGCGACCATTAATGTGGCCATGGGATCGCGGCACAATATCACCATGGCAGATTGGGTTCGCATGGCGGAAGCGCCCACGCTCTGGCCGGTCGAGGGACGCATTACCGCGGGGTTTGGGGAGCGCATTGACCCCTTCAACGGGGAAGGTGCTTTCCACCGCGGCGTCGACATTGCCGCGCCCTATGGCGAGCCGGTCGTGGCTCCGGCCGACGGCACCGTGACCTTCGCCGACTTCTACAGCGGTTATGGGCGCCTGGTGGAGATTGAGCACCCGAACGGCTTTACTACGCGCTACGGACACCTCTCCGGCTTCGCGGTCACTGCCGGACAGACCGTCCACCGCGGTGACGTTCTGGGTTATATCGGTGATAGCGGTCGCGCGACCGGTCCTCACCTCCACTATGAGGTCTGGATCCACAACACGCCGGTGAACCCGTATAAATACCTGCGGGCCACCCTGTACACGCCTTCCGTGGCGTCGGAGGCTACCTCCACGACGGCCGGAAGTCCGTAAGGCCAAGAGCCTTGGCGGTTGAACAAGAGCCAAGAATTGGGAATGGAGCCCGGTCGCCCTCGACTGGGCTTTCTTGATTGATGGAGTGAATGCTCCAGCTTACGCCTTGACTGTCTCGCCTACGCGGTGCGAGATCTGGAAGACTGCTTGATGCGTCTGCGGGTCGGCATCCACCACCACGTGGTCGCCGTGCAGCACCTCGCCGTCCAGGATCCTCAGCGCCAGCGGGTCCTGCACCAGGCGCTGCAGCGCCCGGCGAAGTGGACGCGCACCGTAGTTCACGTCGTAGCCCTCGGTCAGCACCAGTTCCTTGGCCGCCTCCGTCAGTTCGATGCTCACGCGGCGCTCGGCCAAAAGCCGCCGCAGGTGCTCCAGTTGCAGATCCACGATCTGCTTCAACTCCTCGCGTCCCAGCGGACGGAAGACAATCAGGTCGTCCACACGGTTCAGGAACTCCGGCCGGAAGTGCGACTGCAGGGTCTGCATCACCTGCTGCCGTGCGCGTTCGAAGTCAGCCTCGGTACGCATCTCCAGCAGGTAGGACGATCCCAGGTTCGAGGTCATGATGATCACCGTGTTCTTGAAGTCCACGGTGCGGCCCTTGCCGTCAGTAAGGCGGCCGTCATCCATGATCTGCAGCAGGACGTTGAACACGTCCGGGTGCGCCTTCTCGATTTCGTCGAACAGCACCACCGCATACGGCCGCCGCCGTACCGCTTCGGTGAGCTGTCCGCCTTCCTCGTAGCCCACGTATCCCGGAGGCGCGCCGATCAGCCGCGCTACCGCGTGCTTCTCCATGTACTCGGACATGTCGATGCGCACAATGTTGTGCTCGTCGTCGAACAGGAACTCGGCCAGCGCCCGCGCCAGCTCGGTCTTGCCCACACCAGTCGGGCCGAGGAAGATGAACGAGCCGATGGGCCGCCGCGGATCGCTCAGTCCGGCGCGCGACCGCCGGATGGCGTTGGATACCTTGCTGATAGCCTCGGTCTGGTCGATCACGCGCTGGTGCAGGCGGCTTTCCATTTCCACCAGCTTGCGCACCTCGCCTTCTAGCATCTTTGAGACCGGCACCCCGGTCCACTTGGAAACGATGCGCGCAATGTCTTCCTCATCGACCTCTTCCTTGAGCATGCGGGTGGCGCCGGCCGAGCCGTCCGCCTGTGCGTTCAGCTTTTCCAGTTCCTGCTCCAGTTGCCGCAGCTCGCCGTAACGGATCTGCGCCACGCGCTCGAAGTTGCCTTTGCGCTCCTCCTGCTGCTCCTCGAGTTTGAGTTGCTCGATCTTCTCCTTGGCCTCACGGATGCGCCCGATGGACTGCTTTTCTTTTTGCCATACGGCTTTTAACCGGTTCGACTGCTCACGCAGGTTCGCCAGCTCCTTTTCCACCTGTGCTAGCCGTTCTTTGGAGTTGGGATCTTTTTCCTTCACCAGCGCCTGGCGCTCGATCTCCAGTTGCGTGGCACGGCGCTCCAATTGGTCGATTTCCGTGGGCATGGAATCGATCTGAATGCGCAGCGAAGCCGCCGCTTCATCGACCAGGTCGATGGCCTTGTCCGGGAGGAACCGGTCCGCGATGTAGCGATGGGAAAGCGTCGCCGCCGCCACAATGGCCGAATCCTTGATGCGCACGCCGTGGTGGACCTCGTAGCGTTCCTTCAGGCCGCGCAGAATGGCGATCGTGTCCTCCACGTTGGGTTCACCCACAAAGACGATCTGGAAGCGCCGCTCCAGCGCCGCATCCTTTTCGATGTACTTGCGATACTCGTTCAGCGTGGTCGCGCCGATCGCGCGCAACTCACCGCGGGCCAGCGCCGGCTTCAGCATATTGCTGGCATCAATGGCGCCCTCGGCCGCGCCTGCGCCGACCAACGTATGCAACTCGTCGATGAACAGAACAATCTTCCCTTCGGAGTCCTCGATTTCCTTCAGCACGGCTTTCAAGCGGTCTTCGAATTCGCCACGATATTTCGCTCCGGCCAGCATGGCTCCCAGGTCGAGCGCCACCACACGCTTGTTGCGCAGTGCTTCGGGCACGTCGCCGGAAACGATGCGCTGCGCCAGGCCCTCCACAATGGCGGTCTTGCCCACACCGGGTTCGCCGATGAGAACGGGATTGTTCTTCGTCCGCCGGGAAAGCACCTGCACAACCCGGCGGATCTCTTCGTTTCGTCCGATAACGGGATCGAGCTTACCGCGCCGGGCCAGTTCAGTGAGGTCGCGAGCATAACGCTCCAGCGCCTGATATTTGGCCTCAGGATTCTGATCGGTCACGCGCGCCGACCCTCGCACCGCCTGCAGAGCCTTCAGAATGGCGTCGTAGGTCGCACCTTGCGCCGCCAGGATCTGTTGCGCCGCATCTTCCTTCAACTGCGCGGCCGAAAGCAGCAGATGTTCGCTGGAAACGTATTCGTCTTTGAAATTGCTGGCTTCTTTGAAGGCCTGATCCATGAGCTTCTGTGCACCCGGCGAAAGCCCCGGCTGGGTTCCGCCACCCGACACTTTGGGCAGGCGCGCAACGGCCCGGTTCGCCTCGGCCAAGACGGCCTGCGGAGAAGCGCCAACCTTTTCCAGCACTGGAGGCACGATGCCTTCCCGGTCTTCCACAAGCGCCGCCAGCATGTGAAGCGGCAGCAGTTCCGGATTGCCGTTCTGCGCGGCAAGTTCGCTTGCCCGCTGCACCGCTTCTTGCGCTTTGACGGTTAATTTTTCCCAACGAATCGCCATTTCTTCGCCAACTTTCGCGCCGGCGTGCCCCGCCGGCCCCTTGAAATTACTCCCTGCCACTCCAAAGGAACGTGACAGCAGTCACACCTGAAATTTGGGGGACTGGCTGAAGCCCGTCCCCCTGAGAAAACTCCGCATGATTAAAAGCTTGCGATGAATCAAGCAAAACGGCTCAGGCAGCTTTCCCCGGCTGGCCCTTGGCTGCCTCGCTCTTGCCTTCGATCTGCTTGCCGCTGCCGATATTCACTTTGATCTGCTTGGGCTTGGCTTCGGCGCGCTTCGCCAAGCGAATTTCCAGAACGCCATTGTCGTAATTGGCTTCGCACTTGTCGCCTTCCACGGTGTTCGGCAGAGTGAACGCACGATAGAAGCTGCCGTAACGGCGCTCCACGCGATGGAAGTTTTCCTCTTTCTCTTCCTTCTCCAGCTTGCGTTCCCCTCGAATGGTCAGGGTGTTGTTCTCCACGCGCACATCGATGTCCTTGGGATCGATGCCCGGGACTTCAGCCTTGACCACGATGTTGCCTTCGTCTTCGTAGATGTCGACTGGCGGAACGAAGCTGGCGGAAGGCATGCCTTCTTCGTTACGAGCCATGCCCGGTCCCCAGGAGTCCTGGAAGAGGCGGTTCATGCGGTCCTGCAAGAGATTCAACTCACGAAACGGGTCAAAATGAGTGATGGCCATAACGTCCTCCTTCGCTAACTGCAAATGGCTGATTTGGGAGCGGCTCTAGGGCCGCCAAACCCTCGGAATGTACCTTAATCATATGAAAACATATTATATGAGTTAGTTACTGTCAAGTTTAAAATATCTTTAATAATCAATAACTTGGCAACAGTTTGGCGCGGACGGGAACAGCATTGCCCCTGAACCCAGCCCAGTCTTTGGAATATTCTCACAGTTGCAGCGGCTGACTTCCGTGCTATCAAGCTCAAAGATGCGAAAGTTCGGCAGAGGGTGTTGTGGGAATTGAAAATCGAAATCCCGGGACACAATCTTGCAGACCAGACCCGCGAATCGCTTTCCAATCGCTTTTGACGATGCTCCCCTTGACACCTTTGGGTACTGCCGCCGGGGGCGGAGGGTCAGACCTGCAGGATTACGCACTTCAAATAGGCGGTTTCGGGCACGGTCAACAGCACGGGGTGGTCCGCGGACTGGCCGCGCCTCTCCAGCACACGAGGGCTGCGGCGGACGTCGGCGGCAGCCGAGCGTAGCATGCCGAGAAAGTCCGCCTCCGAGACGTGAAATGAGCAGGAACAGGTCACCAATACACCGCCGGGGCGAAGCATCTTCAAGGCGCGCAGGTTAAGTTCCTTGTATCCCCGCAGAGCGGCTGAAAGCTCGCGGCGCGATTTCGCAAACGCGGGCGGGTCGAGAATGATGGTGTCGTATTGCTGTCCCGAAGCTGAATAGTCTTTCAGCAGATCGAAGCCATTGGCCTCGATCCACTCCACCTCGGCAATTCCAGTGCTTGCGTTGAGCTGCTGGTTTCGCTCGGCGACCTGCAGGGCGGGAAGGGAACTATCGATTCCTGTCACAGTGCGGCAACTTCGCGCCAGGTGCAGGGCGAAACCCCCCTGATAGCAGAAGACGTCCAGCGCGTCGCCGTGGGCATAGCGCTCCGCAGCCGCATAGTTCTCGCGCTGGTCGAGAAAGGCCCCCGTCTTTTGCCCCGCCAGGGCATCGTAATGAAACCGCACTCCATTAAGGGAGAAGATAGTCTGCGTCTTCTCGCCCCACAGCAGACCAGGTTCGCGCGATTGCATCTGCTCCAATTCATGTATGCGGGCATCTACCCGCTCCACGACCCCCGCGGGATTCAGTTGCTCCGCCAGGGTACTCACTACCGCGTGGCGAATTGCGGGATCGTCCATGGCAGGCGTGAGGAATTGTACGGTGACGATGTCATTGCAGCGATCGACAACCAGACCGGGCAAAAAGTCGGCCTCGCTGAACACCAGGCGGCACGCGTCGCCGGAGGGAGCGATGGCAGCGTCCTGTTCGGCATCAGCGGACAGAGCGCCGGCCCCGAAGACCTCGGCGGCATTTGGCGGGCGATGCAGGATTGCCAGCCACTCGCGATAACGTAACGCCTGCAGGATGCGCTCCCGCACCAGGGAAGGGAAATCCTCCGCGCGCACGGGGCCGCTGGAGATCATGCGGAGAGCGATTTGCGAACTGCCGCTGTATGCGGCCGTACCGATCAGATTGCCGCGCTCGTCGGTCACGCTGACCAGGCTCCCGGAAACGGGCTCTTCGTCGTTCGCAGACTGGGCTGCAAGATCGGAGCGGTATACCCACACATGGCCCTGCCGCAGCCGGGCCGCGGCCCGCCGCTGGATCGGAATGATTGCCTCGGTTGCAGATGCCTTCACAAGATCATTCTAGCTGTTTGCGCGGGTTCAACTCAGGAGCAGGATCAGGAACTCAGGGGGGAAGCCGGAGTTTCAGCGGTAATCTTTACGCTCTTACGGCTTTTCTCTTCCGGGGGCGGGGTCTGCAGGCTGGGATCGAATACCAGCAGCCGCTGGCAGGTATCGCAATAGATGACGCGGTCGCCGAGCTGGATGTCGTTCCAGACCTGCGGGCGTATGAGGACCGGAACAGGCCGAGCATCGATGGTCGATGGCTTCGGCCAGGCCGGTTCCCCGCAGCTTGGCCACCCGCTCGTACTGCTGCAGAACGGCAGCGTCGATGGCCGAGCGAAGCACCTGGCGCCGCTTTTCCGCGGCGGCTAGCAGGACTTGATCTTCTTCGGTACGGACCCGGGCAGCGGCCTTTTCTCTTTCAATTTCCGCCGTTTCCGCCTTGAGCTCGGCGTCCGCCGTCTTGACCTGCTTTTCTTTCTCTTCTGCGTCCACCATGCCTTCCAAGATCTTGTCCTCGCAGGCGCGGACATCCTGCTGAGCAAACTCGACTTCATGAGTCAACGCCCGGTACTGATCGTTGGTCTTGACTCCGAGCATCTGGTCGCGGTACTTGGAAATTTTCTGCCGGAGGTCCTGAATCTGTGATTCCAGCTTGCGGCGGTTGGCTTCGTCTGCCTTGAGCGCGGCTTCCGCCTCTTGCTTTTTCGCCCGGGAGCTTGCCAGCTTTTCCTCGATGACGGCCACCCGGCGCGGAAGGGAAGCGATCTCCTGCTTCAAGCGCAGCACTTCAGCGTCCTCTTTCTGGAGCTTCCGCAAGTTGCCTAAATCAGAGTTCATGAAAGCCCGTGTGCCACTGCAAAAATTGTAACACGCAGAAGACACGTGGGCTTACACCGGCGCTGTCATAAGGATGCGGAAGGCAAGGGGGCGCGGGCAGCAGAAGCTCCGGGAGCAAAGGCACCGCATCCAGCAAGCTACTGGAGGGGCACGCTGCAGACAGAGGTACCGCCCGGGTCGTAGGTCATGCGCGACGCCTGGTCGGCGCAAAATCCTCGAATCCCGGTCTGACCCGGGACGGCGGGAACGCTGATGAGCTGATATGACGAAATGGGATTCCCCACGGCATTGACAATGGAGAACTTATAGCCGCCTTTGAAGCAGGGCTGCGTGGAACAGCCGAGCACCGGGTCGAGGTATCCGGCGGCGTTGGAATCCACACTCGTCCCCGACGGCGGAGTGGCAAGCTTGCCCAGATCATTGGCATAGCCCACTTGGGGATAAGTAATGGCGTATCCGGTCTCGGCGGTGACAATGGTCCGCATGGAAGATACCGCGGAAGCCTCATTGGCCGACATCTTGGAGCGCAGCAGGCTGGGAACGGCCATTGCCATCAGCACCAGAATAATCGCCACCACAATCAACAGCTCGATAAGCGAGAACCCGCGCTGGCGGCGCCTTGGGCAGCACCCAAGAGCTACCCGCTTGCGCGCAGCGCAGTCACTCGCGAGTGTCGGAAATGCGTTCTTCTGCATAGGTCAGGCAAACAATAGCAGAAAACGGCGCGAATGCAGCCCCGGCTGGGCCAAACCATGGGACATGTACTGGGAAGCAAAGAGCCGTAGTCCGTTCGGAAACGGGCTGCCACAATACAATGCCTCCCGGTAACGGCATAGCTGCCCGGGAGGCCAGAAACAGGGAAAATTGCGGACCTGGTGGTGCCGGTTACAGGCTCGACTCGGTTCCTGTGGGGCGCGCTTCCCCAGATCGAAACGCGCTGATCGTACGCTGCGCTCGCTCCTTTCCTTCCTCCACATTCTCGCGTGCGGTTTGGGCAAACTCAGTCGCCCGCTCGGAAAGGTTCTCGCGAGTTTCCTCGCCGCTCATGGGAGCGAACAGCACGCCCAAGCCAATCCCCAGACCCAAGCCAAAGAAAAATGCTTTCATATGCCTCCTTTGTGTTCTTCTCGAATTGTGCCCGATGCGCTTTCCACGCAGAGAAACTCCAGAAACCAGTGAGAATACCTAAGGTCCGGAAATGCAGGAGCACCCGCTGCCTTTGAACAGATGCCAGATGCCGCCGGAAGTTTGCCGGAGCGCGAAGAATTCGATCAGTCGCAGACCCCGCCTTTGGGGAATTGCGAAAAATTGTCCCTGGGCTGCTAGACTGATCGGCCATGATCTCTGGTTACGCCTCGGAACAAGGTACCAGGCGATATTGCGAGCGGTTCCAGCGGCAGTATGAATGTGGACACTTCCGGCGCGCGGAGTGGGTCCCGGGAGCCGGCGAGCTGTGGCTCTCCTCGATTGGCATGGGCACCTATCTGGGCGATCCCTCGGCCGAGGTCGACGCCGCCTACACGGAAGCCGCCACGGCGGCTATGGAGAGTGGCATCAATGTTCTGGATACCGCCATCAACTACCGGCACCAGCGTTCCGAGCGCAGCCTGGGCGCCGCCCTGCAGCGCTGCATCAGCTCCGGAGCTTTAGGCCGTGACGAAGTTGTGGTCTGCACCAAGGCCGGCTTCCTGAGCTTTGACCATGAGATGCCAGCGGATCCGCGGGACTATTTTATGACCCAGTATTTTCAGTCCGGAGTGCTGGATCCCGGAGAACTGGCAGGCGGCATGCACTGCATCGCGCCCAGCTACCTCGAAAACCAGTTGGAGCGGTCGCGGGCCAATCTGGGACTGGAAACTCTGGATGTCTTTTACATCCACAACCCGGAAACCCAGTTGCAGAGTGTCTCCTTCGAAACCTTCCGCCTCCGCCTGCTGCAGGCTTTTCAACGGCTGGAGCGGGCGGTACAGGAAGGCAAGATTCGCTACTATGGCACCGCAACCTGGAATGGGTACCGCATCCCTCAGGGCCAGCCTGGTTACCTCTCGCTGCAGGGCATAGTGGAGATTGCTCGCGAAGCGGGGGAGACAACCATCATTTCCGCTTCGTGCAACTGCCGTTTAACCTGGCGATGCCGGAAGCCTACGGTCTTCACAACCAGAGCTGCCAGGGCCGGATGATGCCCTTGCTGGAGGCCAGCCGCCACCTGGGAGTTCTGGTTGTAGGCAGCGCAACCCTGCAGCAGGGCGCTTTGACCACCGGCCTGCCGCAATTTATCCAGCAGTATCTGGGGTTTCCCAACGACTGGCAGAACGCCATCCAGTTTGCGCGCTCGGCTCCGGGTCTGCTGACGGCGCTGGTCGGCATGAGCCACAAGCAGCACGTCCCGGCGAACCTGGCGGTTGCCCGACTCCCCCCGGCTGCTGTCGAGGAATGGAAAAGGATGTTTCAAGCCGAGCCCGCACAGGTGAGTTAGACTCAAGGGCCCGGCGGGGGCACTCCGTTCTCGAAAAGCTGTCTATTTGAGTGCCTGTAAGCGCGATTGAGCCACCTGGGCGGCGGCTCCTTCCGGATTTTCTTGCGCGATCTGCTGGTACAAGGTGCGCGCCTGGTCAGGCTGGGTCGCGGCAAACAGCTCCGCAAGCTCGAGCTGCGCGGCTGCTTTGGAAACCGTGCGGGTCGGGTTCTGGATCAGTTCGTTATAGAGTTTGACCGCGTCGGCTTGGCGATTCGTCTTCTGATAGACATTGGCCAGGGCAAGCTTCGCCAGGGATGCCAGATCCGGGTCAGCGGAACCGATGACGGCCTGCAAATCATTTTCCGCGGACTTATTGTCACCCAGTTCCGCGGCACTGACCCCGCTGAAATAGCGGGCCAGCTTGCCGGTATGCACGGAAGAATATTGGCTGGCTATCTGAGAGAACTCCGCGTGCGCAGCCTTCGCCCGATCCTCGGCCGTAGCAAAGATTTGCTGTCCAGCGGACGCCTGTTCGCTATCATTCTCCGTCTTCAGCGGGGCGGAGTAGGTGAGCATGGCTTGTCCGAAAGCCTCATTGGCCTGGCGCTCACGCGACGCCATGTAGAACCAGGTGCCCACCACGGCAGCCGCAACTACAACCGCCACGGCCCCGCCCCAGACGAGCTTCTGACGGTGCTCCACCGCCCAGTGGACGGTTTCTTTCGCAGCATCTTTGAATTGGTCGTGTTTCAGCTGACGTCGTGTGTAACTGCGCACAATGAATCCTTATAGTCGAGCTCTTCCCTGTCCAGTCGGAGGAAAACGCCGGCGGGAACCTCAAAAGGCTGGAGATCATTAGTCTAGCAGGCGTGATTTGCGAGCGTCAACGCGAGGATGAAGGCAGGAACCAATTCAGGCGCTGCCCCGAAAGAGATCTTCAACGCGGGAGAGAATCGTCGGCTGGATTGCCGGACCGGGTGTTCTCGGCAAGAGCAGGCAAGAGCGGGATCCCCCCAGAGCGCCGGTCGCAGGAGATCGATTAAGTGCTGGCTCGTTTCATGAAATCCCTGGCGGCGGTGCTGATCGGGAACGCCGTCTACTTTCTCGTGGTCATGCCTCGTCTGCCGGCCAGTGGCCGCCACGTGCCCTTCCGTCTCGATATCGGGATGCTAGTGGACTTCTGGATTTGCGTGGCCGCCTACGGTGTGCTGGAACTTGTGCTGCGCCGGCGGCAAGGCAAACCGCCTGCCTAGCTCCGCCAGCAGACTGGCTAATCCAGCCCTCGCGTGCCGTTGCGATGCTGCTCGATCGCCCTCT
This sequence comes from Terriglobia bacterium, assembly GCA_963732925.1. GTDB lineage: Bacteria > Acidobacteriota > Terriglobia > Terriglobales > Acidobacteriaceae > DASZRZ01. The sequence goes on along the minus strand of CAVTBJ010000006.1, from coordinate 105,669 downwards.
GAATCTGCTCCTGCATGTCCCGCATGGCGCGGTCGAACTCGGGCCAGATGCGGGCAAGATCCTGCTGCAAGCGGTCGGAGTTCTTTTGCCGCTGCTCCCTGAGCTCCTGGATCTGCCTGGAGCGCAATTCCTGATCGAAGCGATTTTGAATATTCTCGCCGACACCGTCGAAGTAAGCCTGCAGGTCTTGCACCGTCGGGAGAAAAAATTGGAGCCCGGCGCGGCCGCCGTTGCCCGCGTGATGCTCGGGAACGGCGAAGGTGAGGCGGCGCTCCTTGTGATTGCGCAGGATGGATACGGTGACATTCTGGCCTGCGTTGTGGTGCAGGATGCGGCCCCAGTCCCCGACGTCATCAATCGTTTCGTCGCCAACCCGAAGAATGACATCGCCCGCGCTGAAACCCGCGGCCTCCGCCGGACTCCCCTTTTCCACCGAGCGCACCAGAATGCCCTGCCCCTTTTTTGCCCCGAAATATTCCGCCAGTTGCGGCGTCATGGTTTCCACCACCACCCCGTAACGACGGGAATGCTCTACGATGGAAATTCCCGGGATTTCCATGCTGGGGATGTGGATCATGGTCGTTCTCTTGGAGAGAGCCTCGTTGCGGTCGCCGAGCTGCACATTGAGCGACATCGGCTGCCCATCGCGGCTGATGCCCAGTGAAACCTTGGAGCCGGCAGGCGTGTTCTGGATCATGCGCCGCAAACTGTCGGCGTCCTCCACCGGTGTGCCGTTGAAGGACACAACGACGTCGTGCTCTTTCAGGCCCACTTTTCCCGCGGGACCGTCGCGGTCTACCATGGTGATCTCCGCTCCCCGCTGGTCCTTTAGCTTGAGTTCGCTCACGCGGTCCGGGTGGACATCGCGGATGTACACACCTAAATAGGAAGGATTGCTGACCGCGCCCGATTTATCCTGCGCATGGAACAAGACCAGCGCGGGAGGAAGCCAGCGCGTCGAGGTCTGGAAATTTTCTTCAGCTCCGGCAGCGAGCGCCAGTACGCTCATTACCACCGCAACCGCGACTGCCTTCGACATCCAATGTCCTTTGTGCATACAACGAGTTCGGATCCCGCTTGCTTTGTGCCGGAGGAACCGGAGAGCCCCTCGCCACCTGAGATCAGGAGTCGAAGTGTTGCTCCCTCCAAATCCGTCAAGCCCGGAGCCGGATCGGAATCTGCCTGGTATTTTGCTTTCTTGCTTACTGACTTGCCCGCCGGAATTCGATATTCCCCGAAACCGTGCTTACCTTCAAAATCGGTCCTCCACCATTGACAGGGCCCTCGGCGTACACGTTGCGCGGTCCCCAATCGCTGCCCTCCGACTGCACCCGCAGTTCCGGAAAGTCCGAGCGGATGCGGTGCCCGTTGGCCATCTGAATGCTGGCCTGCACCGAGAACCCCGCCTGCGGGGACAGGTACACGATGATGTCCCCCTGGGAACTCTGCAGGAAGGAGTCTTGGGTGTCAGCCCCGAGCAGTTCCGCGGTAATCGCGCCGGCGTTGGTCTCGGCCCGTACGCCCTGCATCAGCTTGAACAGTTCAATGGTTCCGCTGCCGGTGGTCGCGGTCACGGTTCCTCCCGCTCCTCCCACGCGAATGTTTCCTCCACCGGTTTCGAGGACGGCGGATCCCTTCACATGGCCCACTTCGATGCTGCCGCCCTGGGTGGAGGCCTTGAGCTGGCTGCCGCACTGGCTGACCTGAATGCTGCCGCCGCCGCTCAGCAACTGCGCTCCCTGCGAGGAGGCCACCACGATATTTCCCCCGGCGGTTTCGGCGCTGATGCGCCCGGTCTGCCCATGAATTCTGATGGCTCCGCCTCCAGTGCGCAGCGTCAGTTCCCGGGGCACGTTGCTCACCTCGACCGAACCACCGCCAGTCTGGGCATTGATGGGACCCGTGATGTCGGCCAGTTGCATGTTGCCGCCGCCACTCTGCGCCTCCACTCGTCCGGCTGATGTTATGCACGGCCAGATCGCCGCCTTTGGTTTTAACGTGGATCAATTGCAGTGCCCGAGGGACTTGAATCACGATCTCTGCGGAAAATTTCCGCGGCGGCGTGCGCATCCACGTACCGTCAATCAACGCTTCCTCAGGGCGAGACGAAGCGTTGACGTGGAAGCAGCTCAGGTATTTGCGGGCCTCCTCTGGCGACTGCACATAGGCGCGCTTCTTGATGGTGAAAGTAATTTTCTGCTGCGTCCCACCCACCACCTGCACCGAACCGGCCTGGGTGATCACCCGCAACGCCGTCGCGGCGGGAATCGACCCTGTACTCTCTTCCACCCAGGAGCCGCCATCGCGGTAGAACTTCGGGCTCTGCGCCACCAAAGGCAGAGTGGTGGCGATGGCCCAGGCCGCCGCCAGATGTAGTGTGCGTTTCAATGCAACTCCTCTTGTATGCTTCCACGCCATCGTGAGCGCCCTGTTCAATCGATCTCCGGCAACGTGGCCAGCAATTCCTTGTGATTGCTCGCGAATAAACTGGCTCTGGTCGTCCCGAGACAGCCGCTGCAGCAGCCCACGCACGCTGCTGTCCACCCGTACCGGCTGGAGAAAGCGGATCGCCAGCGCGCGCACACCGGGATTATCGTCGGATTGCAGCGCCTGCAGCACCGAGTCGCGCACGCTGACATCCTGCTTCACGAACGGACCCAGCGCCTCCAGTGCACGCAGCCGCACGCCCGGATTGCTGTCGTACAACAGTGCCGACTTCAGGGCTTCGCGGACGCGCAGGTCGTCCGGCTTTTGCGTCAGCAAGTTCACGGAATCCATGCGCACGCCGGAGTTGGTGTTGTTCCGTGCCGCCAGCAGCAGCATTGCTGAATTCGCTGATCCTGCAGCGATCCTTCCAGCTTTTGCGGCACCAGAGTTTCGTAAGTGATCTCCACCTGGTTGGAGTTGGGCTGCTGGGAAATAGAGCGAATGTTAGCCACCGGCGCCTGCGTGCCGGCGAGGCTCATGGCAGCCACCTGCGGCAGTTGCGCCGGTTGCGCTCCGGGAGCGGCGGCGATGCGCCAGGCCGTACCCACCCCGCAGGCGAAGCCCACGATCAGCAGCACCGATGCCAACGCCGGAGAAAACTTCATTTGCCGCAGCCAGTTCACGGGATCCAGCAGCCGCCATCCACGGATCTGCTCGGCTTCCTCCAGTGACTCCGAAAGGCCAATGCGGGAAGCCGCCAGCAGGTTGGGCGTAATCTCCGCATCCTCGGCAGTTGACATGGCTTCGTGGAACTCCTGCAGCGAACGCAACTCGGCGGCGCAGTCGGCGCAGCGCCCTACGTGCTGCTCCAGTTCGTACTGAAGGTCGTCGGGCAGCTCCTTGTAGATGTACAGCGTAAAGTTCGGTTTTGCCCACTTACAATTCATAGGTGCTACTTCCTGGCATGCCTCCGGTCTTCCCCGGGATCGGGTAAAGAGCCGGTCCTGCCCCTGCATTTTCTTTCATCGCATCTCCGCCAGCGCGATGCGCAATTTCTGTGTAGCCCGGAACAGGGTATTCTTCGCGGTTTCCTCGGTTGTGTTTAGCATTTCGCCGATCGTCCGTAGTCGTAGGCCCTGGTAGTGTTTCAGCTCGAAAACCATGCGCTCCCGCCCCGACAGGCGCTGCAGGGCGCGGTTGATCCTATTTCCTAACTCGCGTCGCATCAGATCGCGCTCGGGATTGGCGCCGGCACGTACGTCCGGCACCATGCTCAGGAGGTCGACCTCCTCTCCTTCGCGTGTGAAGGAGACGGGAGAGTCCTCCTTGCGAACCTGCCGCTTGCGCAGGTAGTCCAGGCACAGATTTGTCACGATCCGGTACAGCCAGGTGTAGAAGGAGCACTCAAAGCGGAACTTGCCGATGTTGCGATAGGCCTTGAGAAAGGCCTCCTGGTAGATGTCTTGCGCGTCCTGCTCGGAGCCTGTCAGATGAAGCGCGAGGCGAAGCACCGCCGTGTCGTACTGCCGGACCAGTTCTTCGAAGGCAGCGCGGTTCCCCTGCTGTGACTCCCGGATCAGGACCGTGTCGTCAACCCGGCGCGTATTGCTTCCGGCCATTTGCCCCTGGCTGAGACGGGCAGCGGTACCGCTCGACTGCTCCATCATTTTGGTCTCAATCTCGCGTCCCCCAGGATAGGGACTGGCGGCGCATGCTGAAAATACCGGTGGAGATGCCAGATGCGCCACTCGGGAACGGCCTTTCGTCCCGGAGTGATCGGAACCTGGCGCCAACGAAACCGCGATGGCATCTGCCGGCATGGTCTAAGTTCCACCCGTCCTCCGCGCCGCAACTGCTGGCCCTGACTCGGGCCGCCAATCGCCGGAGCTAGTGTTTTCAATACATTTGGACGGGGCAATCCCACATCGGTAAGCAGATTATAAGGCAATCGGGCGGAAAAGCGTGCTGGGACAATGGCTTGCGCAAGGAAAGCAGCTTGGGGCAGGAGCACGAGAAGCCCGAGCAACAAGAACAAAAAGCACCGGGCCCGGCCGCAGATCGCGGGCCCGGTCATTGCCGGCCGGTGCCGGCCTTATTCTTCCGTGGGCTGCTTCTCCACGGTGAGACGGACGCGGGCGGTGACCTCCGGGAAAAGACGAATGGGAATCTGGAACTCGCCCACCGTCTTGATAGGTTCCTCGAGCTGAATCTTACGGCGGTCAAGAGTAAAGCCCTGCTTCTCCAGTTCGGCAGCGATGTCGCTCGAGGTGACCGAGCCAAAAAGCTGATCGTGCTCGCCGGAGAGGCGCTGCATGGTCAGGCTCACACCTTCCAGTTGCCTGGCGAGGGCCTCGGCTTCCGCCTTGTCGCGCTGCACACGGCGCACCGAGGCGGCCTTCATCTGCTCAATCACACCTTTATTGGCCGCGGTGGCCTCAATGCCCAGCTTGCGCGGAAGCAGATAGTTCCGGCCGTAGCCTTCCGCCACCTTCACCACGTCTCCGCGCGAACCCAGTTTGGGCACGTCTTCTTTCAGAATGATTTCCATAATGGCTCCCGTTCGAAGATTGCTCAGGCCCTGGTCGAAAATGGCAACAGCGCGATATTGCGAGCCTGCTTGATGGCCAGCGTAAGCCGCCGCTGGTGCGGAGTGCACACGCCGGTAAGACGGCGGGGCACGATCTTGCCGCTCTCGGCCACAAATTGCGAGAGAAGACGCACATCCTTGTAATTGATGGAATCGATCTTCTCCACACAGAACTTGCACACCTTTTTGCGGCGGAAATACTTGCGGCCGCCTTCGCGTCCGCCTCCGGAACGCGGAGGCCGCGAGGACGCGGGCCGGCTTGAACTCGAGCTCGAACCGCTGGATTCTCCCTGCCCTGCCGTTGTTGTCGCTGTTTCTTCAGCCATATGTGCTCCTCAAAAAATGTCGTTTGCGGGCGCGCCCGGGGCCGGGTTGCGGATGTCGCCGCTGTCGCCAGGCCGCGCCGGGATTCCAACCGTGCCTAAGCGTTCACCGCCGCTGGCTCGGCGCCGCTCTCGCTTGCGGGCTCTGCGCCCGCAGCCGGTTCGGCTGGCCGGCGGATCTTGGACTCGCGGATCTTGCGCACCTTACCGAGGCGCTTGGTCTCGAGGTCGACGCGGACAGTAAGAAACTTGATCACTGGCTCGGTTACGCGAAGCCGGCGTTCCATTTCCTTCACCAGTTCGCCCTCGCCTTCCAGGGTAAACAGCACATAGAGCCCGTCACGGAATTTACGAACGGTGTAGGCCAGGCGGCGCTTGCCCATGCGTTCAATGTTTTTCACCGTTCCGCCAGCCCCGGTGATCTGAGACTCCAGGGTGGAGACCAGCTTTTCCAGGTCCTCTTCCGTAATGTCAGGGCGAACGATGAACATCAGCTCATAAGTACGTTGCATTCGTATTCTCCAAACTTTGTTCCGCTTTCGGCATCGCCGAAAGCCTGGCCTGCCGGTCCTTAGGTCCTTCACCGGCCTTACTGCTTTGCCCGCTGGTTGAAGCGATTCATGGCCACCGCTGCGCCGTCGCGGATGATGGTTTCCACGGCGTCGGCGCCCGCATCCAGAACCTGATCCACCAGCTCGTACTGCGACTTCTTGATGGCAGAGAGCACGTAGCGCACTCCATCCCGGATCTCGTAATCGGGCGCGATGCCCAGCCGCACCCGCGAGAAATCTTCCGTCCCGAGAGCGTTCAGGATCGATTCCATGCCGTTGTGCCCGGCCGACCCGCCGCGCTCTCGAACTCGCAGCGTTCCCAGCGGAAAATCGAGCTCGTCGTGCACCACGATCAGGTCGCTGTGCGGCTCAATCTCCAGTTCCGCTACCAGCTCCCGGACCGCCAGTCCGCTCAGATTCATGAACGTCTCAGGCTTGGCCAGAATGACTTCCTCCGGGCCAATGCGCGTTCTGCCAGTCAGGGCCCGGCAGCGCCGGTTATCGACCGTGGCGCCGTGCCGCTCGGCCAGCCGATCCAAGACCAGAAACCCCAGATTGTGCCAGGTGAACTGGTACTCAATGCCCGGGTTCCCGAGCCCGACGACCAGCTTCATACCGTCTCAGCGCATGCAGACGTGGCTGCGATCCTGATTTGCCAATTCCGCCGCCAACCTCCCCGCCGGGAGGGTATTTGTTTTTGGGTCATTTCTTTTCGGGCCCAGCGCCGCCTTTCTTCTCTTTCTCTGCTCCGGCAGCGCCTTCGTCGCTTTCCGCCTTGCCTCTCTTGATGACTTCGGGCTCGGTGCTCTCGGGGGTTGCAGCGACGGCTTCCGGCGTTGGCTCGACCACTTCCTTCACAGCCACGATGTGCGCCACCACCTGATTGTCATCGGTCAGAAACAGCAGCTTGCCTTCGGCATGGGGCAAATCCGCTACCCGCAGCGACTGCCCGAACACCAGGCCGCTGACGTCCACGGTGATGCTTCCGGGAATATCGCCGGGCAGGCACTCCAGTTCCACCTCGCGCAGCACCTGCTCCAGGATTCCGCCCTGCTGCTTCACGCCCGCAGCCTCGCCGCGCAGCTGAATGGGAACCCGGACGCGCAGCTTCCGGTCCATGGCAATTCGCTTCAAGTCCACATGCAGCAGCGCGCCTCTCATGGGCTCGTACTGCCACTGTACGATCATGGCCTTGGTCTGCTGGCCGTCGAGTTGCAGGTCAAAAATGCTGTTATGCCCGGCCTCGGAGTGCAGGATGCGCGCGATCTGCTTGGGGTTCAGGCTTACCGCCATGGCGTCCTGGCCCGCACCGTACACGACGCCCGGCAGATGGCCGGCCTTGCGGCTTCTACGCGCCTCATTCTTGCCATTGGCCGCACGCGCCTTGGCCTCGACTACGCTGGTATCTACGTTATTTGCCATAGGTCCTTCTTCAAAATAGCCAGCCGGGTGGACTCAAGCAGGCGGTCTCTCAATTTCATGGTCATGCGAACAAGCGGCTGACCGAAGTCTCGTTGTGAATCGACTCGATCGCGCGCGCGATCAGGCCGGCGATGGAGAGCACCTTGATTCTGGCTTCGCGCTGTCCTGCTTCGCTCAGCGGAATGGTGTTGGTCACCACCACCTGTTCGATCTCCGACTGCGCCAGCCTCTGAATTGCCGGTCCCGACAACACCGGATGCGTGGCGCAGGCCAGAACGCGGGCGGCGCCGTTCTCCTTCAGGGCGGCCGCGGTCTTCACCAGGGTCCCGGCCGTATCGATGATGTCGTCCACGATCAGACAGGTCCGGCCCTTCACATCTCCAATTACGTTCATCACCTCGGTCACGTCCATTTCCACCCGCCGCTTGTCCACCAGGCCGAGGTCGGCATCGACTTTCTTGGCAAAGAAGCGGGCGCGCTCCACGCCGCCGGCATCAGGAGAAACCACCATCAAGCCCGGTATAGCCAGCTTGCGGAAGTAGTCCACCAGAACCGGGGAGGCGAACAGGTGGTCCACCGGGATATTGAAAAAGCCCTGCAACTGGGGCGCGTGCAAGTCCACCACCAGCGCCCGGTCGGCCCCCGCGGTAGTCAGCAGATCGGCCACCAGCTTGGCGGAAATCGGGCTCCGCGGCTTGTCCTTGCGGTCCTGCCGGGCGTATCCGAAGTAGGGAATCACCGGGGTGATGCGCCGGGCGGAGGCGCGCTTGAGCGCGTCAATCATCATCAGCAATTCCATCAGGTGCATGTCCACCGGATGACTGGTGGGCTGCAGCACGAACACGTCCTTGCCGCGCACGTTTTCCAGGATATGCACGTACGCTTCCCCGTCCGAGAAGCGCGTGACCTGCGCCTGTCCCCGCTCAATGCCCAGAAAACGGCTGACCTCGTCAGCCAGAGCCGGATTGGCGGTGCCGCAGAAGATCTTCAGCTTCTCGTCCACCCGGCGTTGCGGGCGGCGCTCACTCCTGCTGTGCGGTTTCTTCTCGTCGGATTGTTCCGTGGCGGTTGCTACCGTTGCCATCGCGTTTCCCCCCCCTGAGCGATCGACTTCAGTGGGATGAACTGCTTCACCCGGTTTGTGTCCCGCGTGCATCTGCGTTGCCGATATTTCCTGTCCCGTGCTGCCGGCACCGTCTCCGGTTTCCGGCCCCGCGCAACTGCTGCCTGTTCTGGCTGGGCGGCTAGGATTCGAACCTAGACAAAGTGCTCCAAAGGCACTTGACCTACCATTAGTCGACCGCCCAAAAGAGCACTGTAAGCCGCCGACTCCCGGAACCGGGGTCCCCGGCAGGCGCCGATGTTGCGCGTGCTGGGGTGGAAAGGCACTTGACCTACCATTAGTCGACCGCCCAAAAAAGCAATTGCTCAATCCCGCAAGCGCTCTCCGCAATTACTCAAGCATCCGACTTCTCAGTTCCTCGCGCCCCACGAACCGCGACACGCGGGCCCTGGCGCCGCGCCGTTTCAGGCCGGCTGCTGCCTGTTCCGCATCGGCCGCCGCGGGAAACAACCCGTACAGCGCCGACCCAGAGCCGGAGAGGGAGGCATATTGCGCCCCTTCCTCGTACAGTAAACACTTCAACTCAGACAGTTCGGGGTACTGGGGAAAGACGACCTGTTCGAAGTCGTTTTCAATCCCGGTACGGACGAGGCCGAGTAGCGATCGCGCCCACTTTGGGCTGCCCTCAACCCGGTCCCCACCATCCTGGGCAGGGACACCGGAGGCGATACTTGCATCTTCCAGCCACCGCTCCAGCGTGTGGCGGAACGGCTTAATTCTATCGGAGCCATATGCGGGCGTCAATTCAGCAGGCTGGAGGGCGCTTACGCCCCCGGCTTTGGCCAGCAGGTCCCAGTCAGCAAAGGCTTTCGGGGTAGATACGCTGATATCCGGCGTAATCACCACCAGGGCAAAGTTTGGGAGGTCCGGCAGGGCATGCACGACCTCGCCCCGTCCTTCTCCCAGCACCGTACCTCCATGCAGAAACAGTGGCAGATCTGAGCCGACCCGCGCTCGCAATGCTCCTGTCGCTGGGCAGGGCTCAGGCTGGCGCCGAGCAACTTCTCGATTCCCAGCATGGTAGCGACGGCATTGGACGAGGCCGCGCCCAGCCCTCCTTGCACCGGGAGATGCTTTTCAATCTCGATGCGAGCTCCCTGCGAGGCGTTGAGAGCCGCGAGCGTTTTCTCAGCCACGCGCCAGCACGTGTTGCCCGAGTCGGTGGGGACGCGAACGTCGGCGCAGTGGATCTCGATTTCCGCATCTGGCAGCAATTCGAGATGAATTACGTCGTGCCAGTCGATGGTCTGGTAGAGCGTGAGCAGCCTATGGAAGCCGTCCGGACGCGAAGGTCCAATGCGGAGACCGAGATTGATCTTGGCGAATGAGCGCACGGACAAGGGCATGCCAGCGGATTGTAAACGAGTCCTGCTTCTGCGATGAGCAGGTCTTTCGCAAGCTCACCCAAGTAACGCAAAAGGTTGCCTGAAGTTGAAATTAAATAAGCTTCCCGAGCTGTTCAGTATTGCTCAGAACTGCTAGAGGAATGCAGGAGATAGTTAGTCGCTGCGTCAGCGGATAAGTAAGCCGCTCGTTAGCCCAAGGGAAAACCATGAAAAAGATGTTAGTTCTCCTGTTGCTAGTTCTGCCATCCTTGGTGCTCAAAGCCAAGGCCGATAGCATCCTGTCGGCGGATTTGTCCAGTTTTGCAGTCCTGGGTGCTTCGACTGTGACCAATGTTCCCACGAGCACCGTTGTTGGGAGTGTAGGCGTCTCCCCAGGTTCTGCGATCACGGGCTTCAACTCTTCACCAGGCGTGGCAACGTCGGACCCACAGGTAACGGGAGGGACAGTGCAGGCAACCACCGCCGTGGCGGGGCAAGCCCAGAATGACCTCACCATTGCTAAAACCACTCTGAGCTCGCTGGGGGCCGGCACCCTTTTGAGTTCGGACCTGGCAGGACTAACGCTTTTTCCAGGCGTTTATACTCTTCCGGCCGGCGTAAGCAATTTGACCGGAACACTCACACTTGACGGCCAGGGCAACGCAAATGCGGCTTGGGTTTTTCAGGTGACAAGCACGTTAATCACCTCGCCTGGCTCAGTTGTGGACGTAATCAATACAGGTGCAGGCGCCGGGTTGTACTGGAATGTTGGAAGTTCTGCGACCCTCGACACGACCACATCTTTCGAGGGAAATATTCTCGGACTTGCTAGCGTCACTCTGAACACGGGTGCAACGATTGGTTGCGGCAGAGCTTTGGCGAATACTGGTGCCGTGACCATGGACATGAATACCATCGGCACCGGCTGCGACACAGGTTCAGGCGGAGAGGGCAGCAATGGGTTCAGCGGAGGCGTTACGTATGTAGAAACACCAGAGGGCCCGGTGGCCACCATCCTCCCGTTCGTCGCTGTAGGTGAGGGCGGAGGAGGCGGAGGGAACGGCGACAATGGTGGTGGCGGGGCGCCCGTTCCCGAACCCGCAACCCTGTTTCTTATGGGAAGCGGACTCGCTGGGATCGTAGCCAAAAGACGCAAAAAGCGTGAGTTAAACGTAGGCCAATAACACCTGCACAGGGAATCGGAGTTGCTGGAGCGAGCCTGATTTCAGGCTCGCTCCAGGCAAATCGCTTTTAGCCAAGTCGGAGTTCCCGAGCGCTTTAATAGCGAAAGCCTAACGGCTAATACCTAGCTAATACCTATTGGTTTGGCGGGCTGAGTGCTGATGGCTTCCCGAGTGCTTCTATAAACTAAATCCTAATCGCTTACCGCTAATGGCTCGGTTAGCATGGAGAGCGTGCCCCCTCTTGTCGAAGTTCGCGAACTCAGCGTGTACTTTCCCGCAGAACATGCAGGCGGCAACGGCCTACGCTCGTCGCTGGTCCCGGCAGTCTGGAATGTGAGCTTCCACATTGCTCCCGGCGAAGTGCTGGGTCTGGTGGGGGAATCGGGTTCCGGCAAATCGGTGACCTCATTGGCCCTCATGCGCCTGCTGCCTCCCCAGGCGCGGATCGAAGGCAAGATTTTGCTCGCCGGCGAAAACCTTCTTGATGCCGGAGACGAGGCCATTCGCGCGATTCGCGGCAAGCGCATCGGCATGATCTTTCAGGAGCCCATGACAGCCCTCAATCCCGTCATGCGCGTTGGAGATCAGGTGGCCGAGGCCGTGCTGGCACATCACAAAACCAACAAGCGCGACGCCTGGCAGCAGGCCGTGGAGGCGCTGCAAGCCGTCCGCATTTCTGACGCCGAGCGCCGCGCCCGCGACTATCCTCATCAGCTTTCCGGAGGCATGCGGCAGCGCGTCATGATCGCCATGGCGATCGCCAACCATCCGGCGCTGCTCATTGCCGACGAGCCCACGACCGCGCTCGATGTCACCATCCAGGCGCAGATCCTGGAACTGCTGGCCGAGCTGCGGGAAAAATTCGGGCTCGCCATGCTGCTGATCTCGCACGACCTCGCCGTGGTGTCGCAGGTCGCGGACCGGGTGGCGATTCTCTACGCTGGAAGCATCGTCGAATCCGGATCTGCGCGCGATGTGTTTACCGCCCCGGCGCATCCTTACACCCGCGGCCTGTTGCGCTCCGTCCCCACGTTGCGCAGCGACCGCCACAACCCCCTGCAGACCATCGAAGGCTCGGTGCCGGGGCCGACGGCAGTTCCCCCGGGGTGCCGCTTCGAACCGCGCTGTGAACTGCGCATTCCCGAGTGCTCCCGGACCCTGCCTCCGCTGGTCGAGATCGCACCAGGGCACTGTGCCCGCTGTCCGGTGGTCAATCCGGTGGCAGCGGCTCCCGCAGGAAGATAGCGGCCCATGCCAGAGAGTAGAAGACAAGGAAGTCCCGTGCAGGTATCCGCTTCGAGTTCGTCCAAGCCCGACGCCAGCGGCCGCGTCATGCTGTTGCTGAGCCTCTGGATTCTGCTGCTCGTGGTGGCCGTCATCAACGGCTCCATCCGGGAGACCTACGTTGCTCCGCGCTTCGGCCGTGGCATCGCCCAGGTCTATGGTGTTGCTGTGCTCTCTGCCGTAGTTTGGCTGGCTGCAATGTATTTTGCTCGCGCCACGCGCGGGAGGCGCTGGCGGGCGTGGGCGGGAATTGCCGGAGCTCTGTGGGTCGGCATGACCATGGCCTTCGAATTCTGCTTCGGACACTATGTTGCCGGCACGCCATGGCGCGAACTGCTCCGCGCCTACTACCTGTGGGACGGCCAGCTCTGGCCCCTGGTTCTCCTCAGCGAGGCCATTGCGCCCCTGCTGCTGGGATTTCGCGAAAACCGGAACGTATAATCTCTCTCCTGTGCGCGTTCTTCTGCTGAGCGACATTCACGCCAATCTGGAGGCCCTGGAAGCCTGCCTCGATGCCGCCCCTGTCTATGACGTTGTCGCCAATCTCGGCGACCTGGTCGGCTATAACGCCTCTCCCAATGAAGTGATGGATCGCGCCCGCAAACTTGGAGACTTTTTCGTTCGCGGCAATCACGACCGCGCTTGCAGCGGCCTCTCCAGCCTGGAAAACTTCAACTCAGTGGCCGCCATGGGCGACCTCTGGACCCGCACCATGCTGACGCAGGCCAACCGCCGGTGGCTACGCGAGCTTCCCCGGGGACCCGAGCGGCTCAAAGGCTTAGATGACGCAAGCTTCGTGCACAGCTCACCCCTTCACGAGGACGACTACATCCTTTCGGGAGATGACGCCATGGAGCCACTGCGGGCCTATCCTGTCCCTGTGACCTTCATCGGACACACCCACGTGCAGGGAGGATTCGGCCTGGAAGCCGGCCAGGGATTCGTCATCCGGCCCGAGTACAAGAGCAGGGACGGCTTGCAGGTCTACGAACTGAAGCTAAATCCCAAAGCGCGCTATCTCATCAACCCCGGCTCCGTCGGCCAGCCCCGGGACCGCGACTGGCGGTCCGCCTTTGCCCTGTTCGATTCCGAAGCCCACGCCGTAACGTTCTATCGCGTGCCGTACGACGTCAAGCGCACCCAGCAGCGCATCCTAGAGTCAGACCTTCCGGAGCAGTTGGCGGAAAGATTGGCTCTGGAACGGTAGCCCTCCTTACATCTCTCACCGACTTATATCTCTCTTCCGCCGAGTCGTCCTGAGCGAAGCGAAGGATCCCGCGAAAGCCTCGCAATACCGTGCCGCATGTGGGCTTTTCATGCCCCGCTTTCCTGGAATAGTTTGGGCCGAAAGGCCTTCGAACAGCCCTTGGAAACCTGAGTGTGCCTGGGGTCCTTCGCTTCCTTCAGGACGACTCGGGATGAAGTGGAAGTGTTGGGATCACACTCAGCGGTTGCCGCATCTCGTCCGGCCCGGTTTCCGCTAAACTTCCTGCATGCCCTATCGGTCTTTTCCCGTTCGCAGGAAACAATCGTCCACCACGCCCAGGTTGTTCGGAGCCCCCATGGATCAGGCGCCCGAGACCTATCTGATTGCGCACGTCGACGGCGGTGCCCGCGGCAATCCCGGTCCCGCGGGATTCGGAGTCGTTATCGAAGACAACCGGGGACAGCAACTCTCGGAAATCAGCCAGTTTGTCGGGCTCAACACCAACAACTACGCCGAATATATGGGCCTGCTGGCAGCGCTGAACTATGCCGTGCAGCATCCCTCGAAGGCGCTCAAGGTGATCAGCGATTCCGAACTCATGGTGCGGCAGATCGGGGGCGTGTACAAAGTTCGCAGCCCGAACCTCGTTGAACTCTACGACCGTGCCCGGGCTCTGATTCGCCAGTTGCAGTGGTTTTCCATGGAGCACATTCTGCGGGAAGGCAATCGCGATGCCGACCGCCTGGCGAATCAGGCTATGGATGAGGGCATGCGAGGGGTCCCGTCGTATCGGAAGCCGTCTCGATGAGACTCACGCAAACAGAAAAGGCCGCAGTCCTCTTAAACCGGCCGGTTCAATGGGACGAAGGGCCGGTAAGGGATTTGTCCATGGCGATGTCGAAGAACATCAGTTCTTTGCCGCTCGCGTCACGCACGCCGGTTACGTAGAGGTGCGCTCCCGTCAGCGGATCCGGTATTCCACTCACGTCGAAAAACAGGAAGCCCGCTTGCGTTGCGCCGGGCTCGACGGCGCGCGCCTGGAAGGGAGCTCGTTGAATCTCGTCGATGCCCGCCGTGGGAATGCTGCGCGGCGGGCGCCGCGGAAGAGGCAACGGAACTCGCGACGGCAGGTCGGGCCTGCGATTGATCTCAGAGAAGCGGCGGTAGAGGTCGTCCTGGTTGAATGGCGAAATCTTATCCTTGCGCGAGGTGACCAGTTGCACCTGCATCTGCGTAAGGGAAACCGGCCGGTTGCCCTCATTGGTGACGACGATATAGACCGGGAGAACTCCCCGCCCCTGGTAAGGCAGGGTAAAAATGCGGGCCTTCTCCTTGGTGTTGTAAGGATCGGCGGCCATCACCATCCCTTCCTGGGAATGCTCATCGCGCGCCGGGTAAGCGGTTGCCTTCTGCAGTTCTGGAGCCACGTATTCTTTAGCCGCCTGCGCAGCCGTCGCCAAAACCAACAGCGCACCCAGCCAGGTCAGCATCCGAACTACAGAGCGTGAGTACATAGCGCCATTATCGAGGCGAGCCGCTTCTTTGTTCAACCCGGCAACGGGGCAAAGGTTTTGATGCCAACCCGCCTCCGGTCCCAGTCCGGGCTCAGGGAAGGATTTCTCTGTCCAAGGCAAGCCAGCGGAAAGGCCGCTGATGGCAAGAGCACCTGGTTCGAAGGCGCTGCCCTGCTGGCCGTGGAATGCCATCCTGGCTCTGTGGTTTTACTGCGTGCGATGGAGTGCATGAGTGGATGAAACCAGACGTCGATCGCCGCCGCCGAGCAGCTGACTACGAGTCGCGAGGGGATTGCACATCATCCCCGCTCTTATCTCTGGCTCCGCTCCAGAATCGGTACTTGGGAATGACCACGACGTTCAGCGGCAGGTGAAGCTTCCAGCGAAGCGTTTTGACCAGCACAAGCAGAATAGCCGCGTAGAGCAGCGCGAAAAGAATCGTCGCTACATTGCGCTGCTGAAGCAGCGCCAGAATCGAACCGACCGCCAGGGCCAGCAATGAGTACATCCACTCGGACTGGAGTCCGGCATGCAACTTCGATTTGCACTTTGGGCAGACAGGATCTTGCGCGCGCAGGTCAGCCTCTTGCAGCTTCCTTCCACATTTCGGACATGAGAAATTCATTGTGAGCCGTCCAGCCGGCTTGGATGGTGACGGCGGATACGAAAACTCCGCCATTTGCGTGTTACAGCGTGCTTACGCCCTTCAGGGCCCGGGCGGCAATGTCCCTGCGATAATATGCGCCTTCGAACTGAATCTTCGCCGCCGCCTCGTAGGCCCGGTCGATGGCCGTCTTCAGGTCGGGGCCGTGCGCGGTCACGTTCAATACGCGGCCCCCGGCAGTATGGAACTGGCCGTTGCGATAACTGGTCCCGGCGTGGAAGACTTTGACTCCCTCCACCGCATCCGCCTCCGCCAGCCCAGTAATGAGCTTGCCGGTTTCATAAGTACCGGGATATCCGCCCGACGAGAGCACAACGCAGGCGGCTGCATCGTGCGACCACTTCAGGTCGCCATCGCTGACCCTGCCCTCGATGGACGCGATGCAGGCGCCCAGCAGGTCGCTTTCCAGGCGCATGAGAATGGGTTGCGTTTCCGGGTCGCCAAAGCGGCAGTTGAATTCCAGCACCATGGGTCCGCGTGCGGTCATGATCAGCCCGCAATACAGGATTCCGCGGTACTCGTTGCCTTCGTCCCGCATGCCATCGACGACCGGGCGGGCAATGTGGGAGACCAGCCAGTCGCGCATGTTGTCGTCGATCAGGCCGGGCATGGAATACGCGCCCATGCCGCCGGTGTTGGGGCCGGTGTCGCCTTCCCCAATGCGCTTGTGATCCTGAGCGGCCACCAGTGGAGTCACCCGCTGGCCGTCACTGAGCACCAGAAACGAGAGTTCCTCGCCTTCCAGGAACTCTTCCAGCACCACCTGATGGCCAGCATCGCCCAGCATGCGTCCGCTGAGCATGTCCAGGGCCGCCTTGCCGGCCTCCTCACGGGTCTGCCCGATCACTACCCCTTTGCCCGCTGCCAGGCCGTCGGCTTTTACCACCAGAGGCGCGCTGAAGTTGCCGATCTCCGCCCGCAACTGCTCCGGCGAACTCACCACCGCATAGTTGGCGGTAGGAACACGGTGGCGGTGCATAAATCCCTTGGCAAAGCTCTTGCTCGACTCCAACTGCGCCGCGCCCGCCGTGGGCCCGAAAATGCGCAGGCCGCGGCGCTGGAACTCGTCCACGATTCCCAGCGAGAGGGGCTGTTCCGGACCCACTACGGTCAGGTCCGGCTGAACTTTCAGCGCGGCTTCCACGAGGGAGTCGAGGCTGCGGGTGTCTGCGGCAACGCACTCGCCTTCGGCGCAAATGCCTCCATTGCCGGGGGCGCAGTAGACGCGCTCGACCCGGGGAGACTGCGCCAGCTTCCACACCAGGGCGTGCTCGCGCCCTCCGCTGCCGATAACGAGAATCTTCATAAAGTAAACGAGAAGGTTAGGGTCGGGGCGGCCTGGCTGTCAAACTTCGCTCCCAGAGGTCAGCCGCAGCTGGCGGAGACCGACGGCTCCGCTTCCGCCGCGGTGGATCCATCCCCTGGCTGCAGTCCGCCTTCGAAGAAATCTTCTACTCGTAGCAGAATCTCGCGCTCGCTGTGCGCCTGGTAGATAGCGTGACGCAACTGGCTGCCGTTGGGAATCCCGTGGGTAAACCAGGAGGCGAACTGCTTCATCTTTCCCGCAGCGCCAGGTAGTTCCTCTTCAATCAGCATGCGGAAATAGGTACGGATCATCTGGTAGCGGTCCCGCTCCGAGGCTTGGTCATAGGAGCCGCTCGCGGTGTACTGCGCGATCTGGCGGAAGATCCAGGGATTGGACGCGGCCGCGCGCCCGATCATGACCGCGTCACAGCCGGTGTGCGCCACCATGGCGGCGGCGTCGGCAGGAGTGCGAATATCTCCGTTGCCGATCACCGGAATACGAACCGCTGACTTAATGGCGGCAATCCAGTCCCACTGCGCCTCTCCGCTGTACCCCTGCTCACGGGTGCGCGCATGCAAAGCCACCGCTTGCAGGCCGCAGCCCTCCGCCATCTTCGCCAGTTCCACGAAGACCAGCTCGCGGTCGCTCCATCCCGCGCGGAATTTCACTGTGAAAGGAATACTTACCGCTGCGCGCACCCTCTCGAAAATCGTGCCGATGCGCGGCAGGTCGCGCAGCAGCCCCGACCCTCCATTGCACTTCACTACTTTCTTGGCGGGACAGCCGAGGTTGAGGTCCACAAGGTCGAATCCGAGATCCTGAACCAGGCGGGCGCCCTCGGCGAGCGAGTTGGGGTCGCTGCCGAACAGTTGCGCGGAAATGGGGTGCTCGTCTTCGTAGAAGTGCAGGTAGCGACGGCGGGCTTTCTTGTCGCGCAGTACGCCGTCGGCCGAGGTGAACTCAGTCATGATCAGTCCGCAGCCGCCCAGGTTGCGGATGAAACGGCGGAACACCGTGTCCGTGACGCCGGCCATGGGAGCCAGTACGGTTGCCGGCGAGAGCCGAACGTTGCCGATGGAAAACGAGTCCGGCACACGCGCAGCCCCAGGGGCCGGGATGGCAGGACCGGAATTTTCCCAGCGCTTGTTCACAGCGATGATTGTACCGTTTGCGGGGCCCAGCCGAGCAGTTTGGACCGGAGAGAGGAATGCCTTGGGCGGACACGCAGAGGCATACCCAAACGTGCGTGGGGCGGACGCCGCGTCCGCCCCATCAAGAGCTTCTGAGAAAAACTACTTTTTCTCGATGTTGGCGTACTTGCGGCGGAAGCGCTCCACGCGCCCGGCGGTATCGATCATCTTCTGCTTTCCAGTGAAGAACGGATGGCAGGCGGAGCAGATTTCCACGTGGATGTCGCCACGATGGCTCGACCGGGTGGTGAAGGTGTTGCCGCAGGCGCAATGCACGCGGACTTCGTCGTATGCGGGATGAATCGCTGCCTTCATGACTGCCGAAACCCTTTCGTTAAAACCTGTTAAGAGGAAACCGTATTCTACAGGAGCCTTCCAGGCGGTGCAAACAACGCGCCAGCGACGCATTCTTGCCCAGCCTACCCGGTAACCGCCGGCTCCAGCACCGGGCTGGCAACTTCTACGCCCAGCAGATCGCCCAGGCTCAGAAACAGGTCGACCCACTCCTGGGACTTTTCTCCCCGCTCCTGCTGCCGGGGCAGAGCTTCCTGTGCCAGCCTGTAATAGATGTTCTGCGCCTGCCAGAGATTCACTGTAAATGGCATGGAGCGGGCCATGGCGATGGCGGTGTGCGCATTTCGCAGCCGCTGCATGCTCTCCGCCTCGTTCGCCAGAGCTTCCATAATCGCAACCATGCGATGTCGCAGGACAAACTCAAGCCCGGCGGAATCCAGGTTCACTCCCTCGTGCTGGGCGGAATCCAGCATTCTGCGAATGCGCCCGAAGTCCAGTTCGGGCTCTTCGAACGCGTGCCGCAGGCTGCTGTTGATGACAAATTCGGCGGTCAGGCGCAATACCCGGGGAGCAGGCTGCTGGATATCGGCCAGGAAGCGCAGCAGGGGAGCATGGTGGGTATAGAGCTGTTGGAAGCTGTGGTCCGCTTCCGCCAGCGTGGATTGCAGGATCTCCTCCAGGGCGCGGCGCTGCTCGTCGCGAAACAGGGACCTGAGCGAGTATGCGACCCCCTCAAAGTGCCGGTCCATGGCGCGAATGCAGTCCGGGAAATCTGCCCGGGTAAAGGCTGAGCTGGCCTCCTCCACCATCTGATCATAGGCTTCCTGGTTGCGAAAATCGCGCACTCCGGCATTCAGGTTGTGGTCGCCGAAGCGAAGCACGCCGTAGGTGGCATGCAGCTGTTCCCGGGTCACCCTACTGCTGATCCGTGCCTGCCCCAGGATGAGCTGGGCGCGTCCCGATTCGGCGCGCCGCGAGTCCAGCCGGTCAATCCCGTAGGCGTACAACGCGCTTCGTTCCGGGTATTCGGAAAACATGGAGCTGATGGCATAGTGCGCCATGGCGCCCAGCAGGGTCACCATCGCCGGCTTGACGAAGCGCACATACACTTCCGCCCCATTGCCGAACTCGGGGATATTGCTGTTGGCCATCGCCAGCCGGCGAAGGAACTCTTCCTCGCGGTGGTCTCCAAACAGCTCCTGGCCCAGTTGCACGGCGCGCCCGGCGTACTGAATCACCTGCACCGTCTCGATGCCGGTCAGCTCGTCAAAGAACCAGCCGCAGCTGGTGTACATGAGCATCAGATAGCGCTGCATTT
Organism: Terriglobia bacterium; assembly: GCA_963732925.1. GTDB lineage: Bacteria > Acidobacteriota > Terriglobia > Terriglobales > Acidobacteriaceae > DASZRZ01. The sequence continues at coordinate 85,950 of CAVTBJ010000006.1, read as the reverse complement.
CCAGCAGCTTTAGCGCGCGCACCTGCTCTTCGTGACTCAGCGCTCGCAGGGCGTGCTGCTCCAGAAAGCGGTCGACATTTTCCGGAGAGCGGTCCAGCACCACGGCAATGTATTCATCCCGGGCTCTTTGCGGGTTCTTTAAGAGCTGGCGCGCGCTTTTCTGATAGGGGCCGGCCAGTTCGTCGCGCAGCCAGTCCAGGGCCTCGCGCAGTGGCCCGCGCCATTGCTGTGTCCAGCCGGTATGTCCTCCGGAGTTGCAGCCGCAATCCGTCTCCCAACGGCCGACTCCGTGGGCGCAGCTCCAGGCGGTGCGCTCCACGATCTCGGCCTCCATGGTCGGAGGATGCTTCTCCAGGTACTCCCCATAGTTGGTGATGCGGGCGAGCTGCCGCGATTCGATGTATTCCAGGGCATAGGCCAGCGCCATGTCGCCATGCGGGTGATGGTGGCCGTAAGTCTCGCCGTCGGTCGCAATGTGCATGAGCTGCGGCCACTTGCGCTCCTCGTCGAAGCCGCTCAGCAGGCGCTGGGAGAAGTTTTCGCCGCTGGTCAGAAGCTTCTCGAAAGCAACGGCCCGGGAGATAGGGCCGTCATAGAAAAACACGGTGATCTTCCTGCCGGCGCGGGTATGGCACAGGTAGGCCCGCGTGGGGTCGATCTGGCCGCCCTCCACGCTGCGCCACAGGCGGGAGTGCCGGGCGCGAATCTGCCGGGCCTGATGGGGCGCCAGGATCGTAAAGCGGATGCCCTGCTCCGCCAGCACGTCCAGGGTCTCCAGATCGACGGCGGTTTCCGGCAGCCACATGCCTTCTGGATCGCGCTGGAATCGGTAGCGGAAATCGCGAATCCCCCAGGCGATCTGGGTATGTTTGTCGCGCCGGTTGGCCAGCGGCAGGATCATGTGATTGTAGGCTTGGGCCACCGCCGATCCATGTCCTGAAAAATGCTGCTGGCTCAGCAGGTCCGCTTCCAGAATGCGCTCGTAGGTGCTGGACGCCTGCTTCTCCATCCAGGAGAGAAGTGTAGGACCGAAATTGAAGCTGATGCGCGCATAGCTATTCACGATTTTCGTGATCCGGCCGGAGCCGTTCAAAATGCGCGAAGCGCTGTTCGGCGCATAGCATTCGGCGGTAATGCGCTCGTTCCAGTCGTGGTAGGGATAGGCCGAGTCCTGCATCTCGACTTCTTCCAGCCACGGGTTTTCCCGCGGCGGCTGGTAGAAGTGGCAGTGAATGCAGACATAACGTTGCATATGCATGAGGATGATATGGATTGGCGGCGTAGCTGTCCATTTCGATGCCGCCACCTTGTGTCCCGGGCCTCGGCCCCAGCAAAAAGCGGGGCTGGCTCCGAAGTGGGAAGGTTGTGGAATTTACGCCTGCTCCGAAGCAGCCAAGAGCCAAGAAGTAAATCGCAGGCGTTCGCCGCCCGGGTCTCAAAACCAGGGCGGCGCAGGTCCGGGGGGCGACTTCAGAACATCTGTTCTCAGATTCCGACCGCGTACTCTCCTTCGCCCGCCTTGCGCGGCCGGTACGAGTAGGGCCTGCGCAGCGAATCAAACCGCTCCCGGCGGAGACGCCGCCCGAGCAACAACCCGCCGGCGATGGCTCCCCCGGCAAGCAGCGACGTCATCAGCGCGGCTGTGGGGTGCAGGGTGGCCGGTTCGGCCATCCGGCTGGCGAACTCGCCGGCCTGCCCGGCGGGTCCCATCTGCTCGCGAAATGTCCGTAGCGATTCTTGCCCGCCACGCTGCAAAGCGCGATGCGCGTGCAGGATGCCGCGTGCCAGCGGAATCGAAAAATCCTCTCCGCCCAACACGATGGCGTGATCAATGCCGCGCTTGTCCTGGATTTGCAGCAATTGCCGCAATGCCCGCGCAACCGTCTTGGGTCGCGTCCACAGAGACCGGAAGGCCACCCGCCCGGACTTGTCGATCAGGTAAGTCGCATTGGGCAGTTCGCCATATTTGCGGTGGATGGTTCCGTCGAGGTCGTCCACCAGAATGGGCAGGTCCAGGTCCTCCTGGTTCCGGAGGGTCTCGGCGGCGCGGTTCTTGCCATCCTGCGAGCGGTGAGCGGGCAGGCGCTCCCCGGGATGGGACTCGCGCACATAGACGAATAGAAACTCGACATCCTCATCCTCGAACCGGTTGTAGAGATCGTTCATGCCCTGAATGGAGGAAGCGGTGAAGGGACAGGTCGCGGAGCCGAAGGTCAGAACGAGATTGCTGTTGCCGCGCAGGTCCTTGAGCCGGACCTTGTCGCCGTCCAGGGTCCGTCCCTGGAATTCCGGAGCGCGCTCTCCCGGCCTGGGTCCGCTCGCCTCGTGGGACTTGGTCATCGCCAGCGCTTTCAGGGCTACGTCCTTGCTGAAGGATTTGTAGTTATACCTTTTCATGCCAAACAACATGGGAGCTTCTCCTTCCCGGCAGTTGGCCAGGTTTTTCTGGAATCCGCCAGGCAGAGCGGCCGGGCACGCTAATACGATGCAGGCCGTTCCGCCTTCCGTTTGCCAGTCAGGGAACTTTCTTCCCAACCCGCCTCCCGCTGTGACTTGCAGGTCTTACCGGCGGTGCTACAATTTGCTTCTCGAAACCGCGAAAGGCGGTCGTCTGTGAGGACCGAATGGCAGCGCTGAAGGCTGGGGAAAGGGCTCCGGATTTCGATCTTCCGGCGTGTACCGGAGACGAGAAGCACCGGGTTCGCCTGAGCGATTTCCGGGGCAAGAAGAACGTGGTTCTTGCGTTCCATCCTCTGGACTGGACTCCCGTCTGCAGCCAGCAGGGCATGAATTATCAAAGCTTCCTCAGGCAGTTTGCCGATCTGGAGACCCAGGTGATCGGCATCAGCGTGGATTCTGTGTTCAGCCACTGCGCCTGGGAGAAGTACGAAATCGGCAAGCTCGACTACCCCCTGGCCAGCGATTTCTGGCCACACGGCGAAGTGGCGGCCAGATATGGAATCCTGCGTACCGAGGAGCCCTACAGCGGCATCAACGAACGGGCCGTGTTCGTCGTCGATAAAGGCGGGCAGATTATCTTTTCCAAGGTCTACGACCTGGGAGAGCTGCCGAACAACGAAGAAGTTCTCGAGGTCCTGCGCAAGTCGGCGTCCGCCGCGCGCGTGTGAGGTTTCCTTTCTGAAATCCGTGCGCTCTTCGCAATTGTGCTTTCCGCAATAAAGAAGGGCCGCCTGGCGGCAGGAGGCCCTTACACTCCAACGCCCTTCTTTGAGTTCCGACCTTCTCCCGCGAACGGAGCTTTACCCTCCCGACGCCGAGCGCATTTGCTCGATGGTGCTGAACAGCTCGGTCGGGTCTTTGACCTCCACGTGGTTGTCCTTGGAGACAACGTAGATCGTGGGGGTATAGGAAACCCCAACCTGCTCCCCTAAGGCCTTGTCGTGCTGCACGATGGCGTGGAGCTTGCCCTGGGGGTCCAGAAGGAAGGGCAGCGGCGTATCGTGCTTCTGGGCAAATTCATCGGCAACTCTCTGCAGGTTCCAACGGGTGATCTTAGGCTGGTTCTGGAAGATATACTCGCGGAATTCCACCCCCAGCTTGGGGGACTTGCTGGTGAAGTACTCGGCCATCACCGCCGCATCTAGGGCCCAGCTATGCTGCTGCAACGGATAGTTGTAGCGGATCACCGGGATGGAATACTTCTGCTCGGCCTGCAGTACGTATGGGGCCATTCGGGCGCACTGCGGACATTCCAGGTCTTCCCAGACGATGACGGCCACTTTGGCGCCCGGAGGCGGGCACAAGATACTGCTGAGATTGGACTGGCCAAACAGGAGAGTACTTCCGGCGATCAGGCTCAGGTAAACCGCCAGTCGCGTTAGGTGGAGTCTCATTTGCATCCTCTAGCTTCGAAGCTCGGAATTATTTCTGAAGGCAGAAAAGCTACTTTCAAAAAATATTTTCTCAAAAAAATAGATGCCAGGCACGCCCCATTGATTCTCGCCTGCTGGGTACCTCGCTAGTTTAGCCCAAACTTGCAAAATCGACCCGGACTTCTGGCAAAGGCGTGCCCGCCAGGGTTACTTCCGAGTCGCTTGCAATGCCGCCCGGCAGAAGAAAACCTGTGCCCCCGGCGGATCTCATCCATCCCGCCCTGGAACCTACAAGCCGGCCTGGAACAAACAAAAAGAAAAAAGAAGAGAATGGAAGGAGAGCGGGCAGTCCGGCGTTTGAGTCAGCATGGCTGGTGTGCTAGATTTTTGCGCCTTGGAAAACTTGCCGAAATTCGATCTTTCTTAATCCCGCGGCCCTTGGCGGCAAGAAGATGCGGGGAGGACGCGGGAACAGAGGCCCTACAAGGAGTCTGAACCGGTGAAAGTCTTTGAAGGCGCAAACATTCGCAATGTGGCGCTGGTTGGCCACGGTCATGCAGGCAAGACCCAGCTCATTTCAGCCATGCTATTCACCGCCGGCGCCACCCCCAGCCTGGGGCTGGTGGATGCCGGCTCCGCTATGACCGACCACGACGAGGAATCGATCGCCCGTCAGATGACGGTTTCCGCGGCGCTCGCCTTTGGCGAATGGAACAAAAAGAAAATCAATTTCGTCGATACTCCCGGCTTCACCTTATTTGCCCACGAAGCCAAGCTGGCCATGCCGGCGGTGGAATCGGCTCTGGTCGTGGTTGACGGCGCCAGTGGCGTGGAGGTGGTTACCGAAAAAGTTTGGCGTTATGCGGAAGAAGCCGATGTGCCGCGGGTGATCGTCGCCAGCCGCATGGATCGCGACCGCGCCGACCTGAACCGTTTGCTGGAGTCGGTGACTGGCGCCTTCGGACGCAACGTGGTGCCCGTGCAACTGCCCATCGGCAGCGAAAAGAACCTGAGCGGCCTGGTGGACGTGGTGCGCCTGAAGGCCTATAGCTACGAACTGGCGGGCAATGGACGCGGTAAAGAGATTCCCATGCCCGCGGATCTCGCCGAGGCCGCCCAAAGCGCGCATGAGAAGGTTGTCGAACTGGTGGCGGAGGGGAACGACGCCCTCATGGAAGAGTTCTTTGACAAGGGCACCATTCCCGAAGAGCACCTCGTTCCAGGCTTGCGGGAAGCCATCTGCCAGGACCGCATCTTCCCCGTCCTGTTTACCTCCGGTCTGGGCAATTTTGGTGCCGATCTGCTGATGCAGTTCATTACCGAGTTTCTTCCCGCTCCCACGGAGCGCCCGCCGGTCAAAGCCATGCCGGCAGGCGGCAACGGCGACCGCCCCACCCGCAAAATCTCCGACGAGGAGCCGGTCTCCCTGTTTGTCTTCAAGACGCTCAACGATCCCTTCGCTGGCCGCATTTCCCTGTTCAAGGTCTATTCGGGATTGTTGAAGACGGATTCCACAGTGCAGAACTTTTCCCGCAACGCCCCGGAAAAGCTGGCGCATCTCTCCATTTCCCAGGGCAAGAGTCTGGAGCCGGTGAGCGAACTGCATGCCGGGGACATCGGCGCGGTCGCCAAGCTCAAAGACACCCTGACCGGAGACACTCTCGGCGACAAGTCCGCGCCCATCGAGTATCCGCGAGTCGCCCTGCCAGAGCCGGCTATTACCTTTGCCATCGAACCCAAGACTCGCGCCGACGAAGATAAGCTTTCCCACGGAATTCACAAGCTCATGGAGGAAGATGCCATGCTGCGCTTTTTCCGCGACGAGCAGACCAAGGAATTTCTGATTGCGGGAACCGGCCAGCAGCACATCGAAGTCGTGGTCGCCAAACTGAAGAAGCGCTACCACACCGAAGTCAATCTCAAGGCGCCCAAGGTCCCCTACCGCGAGACCATCCGCGGCAAGGCCGACGTGCAGGGCCGCCACAAGAAGCAGACGGGAGGCCACGGACAGTTCGGAGATTGCAAAATCAAGATGGAACCTCTGCCTCGCGGCGCTGAGTTCGAGTTCGTGAATGACATCTTCGGCGGCGCCATTCCTAAGAACTTCATTCCCGCCGTCGAGAAGGGAATCAAGGACGCCGCCGCTCGCGGCTATCTGGCAGGGTTCCCCGTGGTGGACTTCCGTGTGATTCTCTACGATGGCTCCTACCACGACGTGGATTCCAACGATTTGTCTTTCCAGATTGCCGGGCGCATCGCCTTTCGCAAGGCCATGGAGCAGGCCAAGCCAACCCTCCTGGAGCCCATCATGAAAGCCCAGATCGAGATTCCCGACGACTTCGCCGGGGCGGTAATGGGCGACCTGAACAGCCGCCGCGGACGTATTCAGGGCATGGAAAACAAGGGCGGGCGCACCATCATCAAATGCGATGTTCCCATGGCGGAGATGCTGACCTACGGTGTGGATTTAACCGCCATGACCCAGGGCCGCGGCAGCTTCCACATGGAAATGGACCACTACGATGTGGTTCCGGCCCAGCAGCAGGAAAAGGTCATAGCCCAGGCCAAGGCCGAACGCGGCGAGGTGGTTCACGAAGAAGAGTAGGACGAAGAACTGAGGGAATTCGGCTTTAAGCCGGTCGGCAGGTGGCCCAGTCAAACCCGGTTTGGTCTTGAGTGGAGGAGTTTCATTGGACCGCTTTTCCCAATATCAGATTCTTGTCCCCAGCGGCGAACGCTGGACCATGATCGCGTCCTTCCTGGACTTCAATGTTGCCTGCGCCGTCGCGCGCAGCCATGGCGGGCATGTGCGTCTGCTGCTTGTGACTTACGAGACCGGCCGGCCGGTGGAGGAAGAACTGGTGGCCGAGATCGGACAAAATCCGCAGTAGCAGGAACCCCCGATAGCAGGAGACGTACGTTGCTTCGGTCCTCGTTTCAGCTTACTATCCGGGCAGCGTGAGTTCCCCCAGCGACAATCGAAAAGCCTGGTCGGAAAGTGGCTCGGCCAAGGTCCGGGAGCGCGAGGGCATCGTTTCGGCAGGCGTGCTGGACGAGGACGCTTCTTTTGAACTCAAGCTGCGTCCGCAGCGCTTGCAGGAGTTCATCGGCCAATCCAAGGTGAAGGAAAATCTGGCGGTGGCCATCCAGGCCGCCCGCTCCCGCGGCGAACCCCTCGATCACGTGCTGCTCTATGGTCCTCCCGGCCTGGGCAAGACCACGCTGGCTACGATCATCGCCAACGAAATGGGAGCCCACTTTCAGCAGACCTCGGGCCCGGCGCTGCAGATCAAAGGCGACCTGACGGCGGTGCTCACCAATTTGCAGAATCATCAGGTGTTGTTCATTGACGAAGTCCACCGGCTGCAACCGGCGCTGGAAGAACTTCTTTACTCCGCGCTAGAGGACTACAAGCTCGACATCATGATCGGGCAGGGCCCCTCGGCGCGCACCCACACCATCGACGTCCACCCGTTTACCTTCGTGGGAGCCACTACGCGCGCGGGATTGCTGTCGGCGCCGCTGCGCTCACGCTTCGGAATCGTCCTGCGGCTGGAGTTCTACACTACGGAAGATCTGAAGATCATCGTGGAGCGCTCGGCGGAAATCCTGGGCGTCCAGATCGATGACAGCGGAGCCCGCGAAGTCGCTTCCCGCGCCCGGGGAACACCGCGCATCGCCAATCGCCTGCTCCGCCGCGTGCGTGACTATGCCCAGGTGCGCGGAGCGGGCAAAATCGACAAGCCCACTGCCGAGGCCGCCCTCGAAATGCTGGAAGTGGACCGCCACGGCTTCGACGAGATTGACCGCAAGCTGCTGCTCACCATCATTAACAAGTACGCGGGAGGCCCCGTGGGTGTGAATACGCTGGCGGCAGTGCTGGCCGAAGAAGCCGACGCGATTGAAGAGATCTACGAGCCCTTCCTGATCCAGATCGGATTCCTGAATCGCACCCCGCGCGGGCGTACGGTGACGCACCTGGCGTACGAGCATTTTGGGATCAAGCCGGGGGCGAGGCCGCAGGAAAGCTTGTTTTAGGCACAACGGTCAGCGTTTGAATGTGAGCTTGGGTGGGCATGTGGCCTACTCAAGCCCGGTTTTGGCTTTGAGGGGGATAGTCCAGGCTTGGGATTGCGAGTGCCCCAAACGAGCATGCTCGTCTGGCTTTCATCCAACCGTCACGGCTTAGATTTCGGCGTTCCCGGTGTTTCTTTCTGCTCCATCGGCGCAATGATCTGCTCAAGCAGTTTCGGACTGGCGCTGGCCGTCAGCACCACACCGTTCTCGTGTTTCTCCACGCGGATACTCTCCATAAATTTCTGAAACTCCGGCCCTGCGCCCTCGGTTTGCATTCGCGAGCGAATTACTCGCAGCACCGTCAGGTACGCCCCCAGGTGGCTTGCCAACTGTTCCGCTGCTGCGGCATCAGAGGTGAATGCTTCTGCCCGGAATTCGATCTCGCCGGTGTAGCGCAGCGAAGCTACCACCACGGTTCCTTGGGGCACTCCGATCTGGAAGCCGCCGGGCAGAGTCAGACTCGGGCTGCCATTTACGGAAGTCGCGCGCACCACGACCCATACCGGGCTTCCGACCGGCACCTGCGGGTAGTAACTCCGAAGCAGCGGGGGAATGTCGTGGAACCAGACCGAGTGGCTCTCCAGGATGTGGTGAATTGCCTCCGGCGTGTCGGTGTTGGATGCTCCCAGGCCCCAGGAATCCAAAACCGCGGTCCGCACCGTTCGCCCCGGAAGCGGCACCTCGTAAATCGTCTTCCCCGCATAGTCCTGGGTGCGGGCCGCGATGCCTTTGAGGAACGTTCGCAGCTTCTCCGCGTCGAAGTGTCCCACGAACACCTCGGAGGTCCGCGTCGGAGCCGCCCCTTGCCCCAGGTGAAAGGCGAAGGCTGCCTGATCGAGGTCGCGCTCCAGGTGGATGCCGGTCTTGTTGACGAAATCCTGGTACTCAGGATCCATTGCGATGGGTGGCAGCCGGCGGAACAGTCCGGCGGCGCGCATCGGCCGGAAGTCCAGATAGACGTAGCCGTCGGCAGCAGGCAGCATGCGGGCGGGCCGGGGAGGCGCCTTGCGTAGCCAGAGTGCCAGGGCCACACCGATGGCCGCTACCACAGCGATCAGAATGAGAGCTTTACGATATCGCATCGACCCGGCTGCCTCCCTCCATCCCTGCCGTGAAACGGGTCTCACCCCAGACTAGCGGAGGCGGAGGCTTTTGGGTAGAATAGACCTTGGATTGGCGTCCTCCTGTCCTGACAAGCTCCCATCCTTGGAATACTCAAGGTGATTCGGGTACTTTGTGGGTAACGTTGTGCGTGGCGGGTACGCAGGCGCTGAACGATCTTGTCTATCGTTGGGCAAGAGGTCCGTATGTGCCTGCAGTTGCGGGTTCATGGCCGTTGTGCTAAATTTTGAAGCTTGTCCCGGTACTGCGGGATCGGTTTTGGGCGGGCTCCTGGAAATCGGGAGCGCCCGTTTGCTGGCGTAGCTCAGCTGGTAGAGCATCTGATTTGTAATCAGAGGGTCGGGGGTTCGAATCCCTTCGCCAGCTCCAGGAACGGATCGAGAAGGCACTCGCGCAACCCATCAACAAGGACGCAACTCCAACACAAACTTCCGGCGCAGCTTGAACGAGGCGCGGAGGTATGCGCGATGGCCCGGTGCCGGAACCGTACTTGAAAACCGTGTGCGTGCAGCGGAGGAAAGCGTCGCGTGGGGAAACCCGGCGCCGCGCAAGGACAGGTGGCCGAGTGGTTAATGGCAGCAGACTGTAAATCTGCCGCTCCTTGCGAGCTACGGAGGTTCGAATCCTCCCCTGTCCACCAGGTTTGTCGGGCTGAGCGCCGGCTGGCGCGAGCGGAGTGCGAGGGCGCAAGTAGCATAGCGTTGCGGAGCCCTCGGGAATAATGATTGGTTTTTCCACTGCGATGGTGTTGTTCGGAGTGGTCGCCCTACTGGCTTGGACAACTCTGCCGGATGAGCGTATCCGCATAACCACCTTGCTGGTTCTGGGTCTGTTTGCCTTGCGCACATGGAGCCATCATCGCCGGCAGATGCGCGAACAGCGGGACGAGAGCGCAACGGGGGAATCGCAGTTGCCGGATTTGCAGCGGGTGGAAGCCACCCGAGAATTGGGCGCGACCGGAGGCGAGCTTAAGCCGATGTAGCTCAGTTGGTAGAGCACTCCCTTGGTAAGGGAGAGGTCACCAGTTCAATCCTGGTCATCGGCTCCAGGAATTTGGGTGGTGCGGGGTTTTGGCTGGAAGCTGGAGACTGAAAGCAGCTGAAAGCGGCGGCCTTGGGCAACGGCAGAAAGCGGGAGTAACTCAGTGGTAGAGTCACAGCCTTCCAAGCTGTTGGTCGCGGGTTCGATCCCCGTCTCCCGCTCCAGAAATTGTGGGACTCGGTAGAGGAAATCGTGGGATTTCAGCAGGCGACAATTCCGGTTCAGAACGAGCCCGAGTTTTATGCGCTGCGCGGGGCCATTGAGCGCGTGTTTTCGGCGGCGCAGGTTCATAACTACTTGCGCGCACTGAAGCGTGCGGGAGTCAAGGTGCGGCACTTTGAGCGGGTGCTGGAAAAGGAGCTTCTGGAGCGCGCGGACGCGGAACTGGCCCGCTCCGGCCGCAAGGCTCGGGAGCTGTACGAGAGTATGGCGATGTCCGATAAGGCTCAAGTGCGCGAGTTCTACCTGGTTCGCCTGGAAGCGGTAGGGGACGAGGTTCGCGAGAAGTTCGCCTCTGTTTACCGGGACTACTGAGCGGTCCAGGAATCGGGTGATTGTTTAGCAAGGGTTCGAGGAAAGATTCACAGAAAGAAAGAAACAGGACATGGCGAAGGAAAAATTTGAACGGTCGAAGCCGCATGTGAACGTAGGGACGATCGGACACATTGATCACGGGAAGACGACGTTGACGGCGGCGATCACGAAGGTGCTGGCGAAGCACAATCCGAACATCAAGTTCCGCAGTTTCGACTCGATTGACAACGCGCCGGAAGAGCGCGAGCGCGGCATCACCATCGCCACGGCGCACGTGGAGTATGAGACGCCGAACCGGCATTATGCGCACGTGGACTGTCCGGGGCACGCCGACTACATCAAGAACATGATCACGGGGGCGGCGCAGATGGACGGGGCCATTCTGGTGGTGGCGGCGACGGATGGTCCCATGCCGCAGACGCGGGAGCACGTGCTGTTGGCGCGCCAGGTGGGGGTGCCCTACATAGTGGTGTTTTTGAACAAGTGCGACGCGGTGGACGATCCCGAGCTGCTGGACCTGGTGGAGCTGGAAGTGCGGGAGCTTTTGAAGAGCTACGGGTTCCCGGGGGACGATGTGCCGGTGGTGCGGGGGTCGGCGCTGGGGGCGCTGAACGGGGAAGAGCAGTGGGAGAAGAAGATCGACGAGCTGATGGAGGCGGTGGACAAGAACGTGCCGCTGCCGGAGCGCGATCTGGACAAGCCCTTTCTGATGCCGATTGAAGATATCTTCTCGATCTCGGGCCGGGGGACGGTGGTGACGGGGCGGATTGAGCGGGGCAAGGTGAAGGTAGGCGAGGAAGTGGAGATTGTGGGCTTCCGCGAGACCCGCAAGACGGTGGTGACGGGCGTGGAGATGTTCAAGAAGCAGCTGGACGAAGGCCAGGCGGGAGACAACGCGGGCCTGCTGCTGAGGGGCACGGCCAAGGACGACGTGGAGCGGGGGATGGTACTGGCCAAGGGGGGATCGATAACGCCGCACACCAAGTTCAAGGCGGAGATTTACGTGTTGACGAAGGAAGAAGGGGGGCGGCACACGCCGTTCTTCAAGGGATACCGGCCGCAGTTTTACTTTCGCACGACGGATGTGACGGGGGTGGCGGAGCTGCCGGCGGGGACGGAGATGGTGATGCCGGGGGACAACGTGAGCCTGCAGATCGAGCTGATCACGCCGGTGGCCATGGAAAAGGGCCTGCGCTTCGCCATCCGCGAAGGCGGACGCACCGTGGGCGCGGGCACCATCAGCGAGATTGTGCAGTAGCATTGTAAAGATTGGGAGTGAATCATGCCGCGTGACATTGTGACCTTGCAGTGCACGATCTGCAAAGAACGGAATTATTCGACGACAAAGAACAAGAAGACGACCACGGATCGGCTGGAGTTCAGCAAGTTCTGTCCCCGGTGCCGCAAGCACACCGACCATCGGGAAACGAAGTGACCGCAGTTGCCGGGCGTGAGCGACGGGAGGCGGAGCGGGAGTCCGGCGGGGGCATCCTGAGCGCGTGGCGCGAAGGACCACGGTTGAACGTGAGTTGCGAATGGCTTTAGGGGCGTAAGCTCAACGGCTAAACTGCCGGTCTCCAAAACCGGACTTGGGGGTTCGAATCCCTCCGCCCCTGCCAGTTTTTGAGGCGGGAGAACGCTGGCCGGAGCATAGGAACTAGAAGGGAAGTTGTAGGGAATGGCCAAAATTGCGACAGCGACAATGCCGAAGCAGGGCAGCTTCGGCGAGCGGATGAAGTCCTGGCCGCAGCGCGCGAAGAATTTCTACAACGACGTGCGCACGGAGATGAAGAAGGTCACCACCCCGAACCGGAAGGAAGTCCAGGGGACCACGGTGGTGGTTATCATCACGGTGTTTCTGTTCGGTGCCTACTTCTGGTTGATCGACCTGGTGATTGGTGGGGGCATTGACCACCTGTTGCGGTACTTCGCCAACCGGTAGCCAGCGGAGTCCGGGCGGGCCGGCGGGGGAAGTGCCGCAGCGTCCGCGGCCGGGAGGCGTGGGTTTTTTATGGAAGAGTTGAACGAAAACCAGACAAGCGAGCAGGAGCAGGTCTCGGCGGCGGGAGCTCCCGTGCCGGGAACGGAGACGCGTCCCGGGCTGGTGCCTCATCCCAACCCGAACATGCGCTGGTACATCATCCACTCGTACTCGGGTTTCGAGCGCAAGGTGAAGGAGTCGCTGGAATCACGGCGCGATGCCTTTGGCCTGCAGGACAAGATTGGAAATGTGGTGATCCCCACCGAGCCGGTCACGGAAATTCGTAACGGGAAGAAGTACACCAGCGAGCGCGCCTTCCTGCCCGGCTATGTGCTGGTGCAGATGGAACTGGATGATCATGTCTGGCACGTGGTCAAGTCCACGCCCCGGGTTACGGGATTCCTGGGCGCGGGCAACCAGCCCACTCCGCTCTCCGACGACGAAGTGAACTCCATTATCTTCCGCGTCGCCGAGAGCAAGGACAAGCCCAGGCTGAAGGTCAAGTTCGAGAAGAGCGAGAAGGTGCGGATCACTGAGGGGCCTTTCGCGACATTCGAAGGCACAATTGACGAGGTGAATGAAGACCGCGAGACCGTCAAGGTTATGGTGACGATCTTCGGGCGCGCCACTCCGGTTGAGCTGGAGTTCGGCCAGGTGGAGAAGGTAGCCTAGAGAGTTTCTGTTTCGAGTTTTCGTTTTCAACCGGCCCGGCGGACTGCTGAGAGCCGATAGCCGGGAGCGAGCATGGCAAAGAAAATTACAGGATCGGTCAAGTTGCAGATTCCGGCGGGCAAGGCCACTCCGGCGCCCCCGGTGGGCCCGGCACTGGGCCAGGCGCAGGTCAACATTATGGAGTTCTGCAAGCAGTTCAATGGTCGCACCAGCGCCAAGGAACTGGAAGGACTCATCATCCCGGTGGTCATTACGGTCTACAGTGACCGTACCTTCACCTTCGTGACCAAGACGCCTCCGGCTGCGATTCTTCTGAAGCGTGCAGCAGGCATTGCCAAGGGCTCGGGCGCGCCCAATAAGGACAAAGTGGGCAGCGTTACGGAGAAGCAGGTGGAAGAGATCGCGCGGCAGAAGATGCCGGACCTGAATGCCGCCTCGCTGGAGGCTGCCATCAAGAGCGTCAAGGGCACTGCGCGTTCCATGGGCCTGGACGTTTCGGCGTAAGAGCGTTTCCGGTTTCTCGCGAGAAACCGCAGTTCGAACCACGGCGCCATGGTTTCAGCGTGGCGCGGTGGGAGACGGAGGGTCAAGCATGTCAGGAAAAACGGGCAAGAATATTGACAAGGCGCGTGCCGCGGTGGAGTCCCGCCCCTACCGGCTGGAAGAAGCGGTGCCGTTGCTGCAGAAGGTGAAGTTTGCCAAGTTTGACGAGACGGTGGACGTCACCATGCGCCTGGGAGTCGATCCCAAGCACGCCGACCAGATGGTTCGGGGCACGGTGGTGCTGCCGCATGGGCTGGGCCGGTCCAAGAAGGTTCTGGTGATTGCCGCCGGTGACAAGCTTCGTGAAGCCGAGCAGGCCGGCGCCGATTTCGTCGGCGGTGAGGACATGGTGGAGAAGATCCAGAAGGAAAACTGGACTGACTATGATGCCGTGGTCGCCACCCCCGACATGATGAAGTCTGTCGGGCGCCTCGGCAAAGTGCTGGGACCGCGCGGGCTGATGCCCAATCCCAAGACCGGGACTGTGACCTTCGACGTGGCCAAGGCGGTGCAGGAAGTGAAGGCCGGCAAAGTGGAGTTCCGTACCGATAAGACCGGACTGGTGCACGTTCCGGTGGGCAAGGTCTCCTTTCCTCCGGAGAAGCTGATTGAGAATGCTACTACGGTCATCAGCAGCGTCCTCAAGGCAAAGCCTTCGGCAGCCAAGGGAAAATACCTGAAAGGGGTTTTCGTCAGCTCCACCATGGGGCCCGGCATTCCTCTGGATACGTCGGCAGTCGAGGCTGCGGCCAAGGCCTGAGAACTGGAAACGACGGCATATGGCCCGATCCGCAATAGTGGATCGACGGCCGAGTAAGCGGGCCGAGTAAGCGAAAGACAAGGACATTGAGATGGCGGTCAGCAGAGCAAAAAAGGTGGAGTTAGTTCAAGAATGGAATGTGGAGTTCCAGGAGGCCAGTGCGGCCATCCTGGGCACATTCTCCGGGCTCAAGGCGGCGCAGTCGGAAGAGCTGCGCAAGACGGTGCGGGAAGCCGGTGCCAGCTACAAAGTTATCAAGAACACACTGGCGGCGCGGGCCTCGGAAGGCACGCCCGTGGCGGAGGCCCTGAAAGGGCTGAAGGGCGTTACCTCGATCGCCTATACCAAGGACGATCCGGTTGCCCTGGCCAAGGCGCTCTCCAAGTACGCCAAGGAGAACCCGGAATTTACCTTCAAGGCGGGCATGGTCGAAGGCCGCGTGATCTCCCTGAAGGAGGTCGAGGCGCTGGCCACCATGCCGTCCAGGGACGAACTGTATTCCAAGCTCCTGTTCCTGATCAACGCTCCGGCGCAAAGGCTGGCGACGGTGCTCAATGCCACCGGCCGCGACCTGGCAGTGGTGCTCGACCAGGGAGTGAAGGAGAACAAGTTCCAGAGCGCGGGGCAGCCGGCCGGCGCTTAACAGGATTGCGGAACTGGAAAACTGCGGAAACTGCCGGACTGAGCAGCCATCATCACTGCCTTCGGCAATTCCCAGGTTCGGCGGTTCCCCAATGATTTCGTTGTCAGTTGTCAGGGGTTGCGAGCTGAAACGGGTCCGGCATGTTGTCTGGCATGTCCGGGGCCCGCAGGCCGCACTGGAAACCTGGTAACAGATAACAACCCGTCCGCCGGCCAAAAGCCGGCGGTCCCGAGCAGCACAACTGATGACACAACGAGTGGAGAAATCGAAATGGCAGACCTTCAGGCATTGGAAGAACAGATTGTAGGGCTCTCGCTGCTGGATGCAGCTCAGCTGGTCAAGAAGCTGGAAGAGCGTTTGGGTGTGTCCGCCGCCGCGGCGGCCCCGGTGATGGTGGCTGGCGCTGCTGGCGCGGCTGCCGGTGCGGCTCCGGCCGAGGAGCAGACGGAATTTTCCGTCATCCTGAAAGAGGTGGGCAGCAACAAGATCAACGTGATCAAGGCGGTTCGCGAAGTCACCAGCCTGGGGCTGAAGGAAGCCAAGGACCTGGTGGATGGCGCGCCCAAGGCGGTCAAGGAAGGCGTCAGCAAGGAAGAGGCAGAGACCATCAAGAAGAAGTTTGCCGACGCCGGCGCCACCGTCGAGGTGAAGTAGCCGCTTTCCGGACGGCAGGGTTCGGCTCCTCGGAAGACCCGAAGGAAGACCTGAACCGGCCAGGGTCCGGCGGAACATTGGCGGAACGGGCGTAAGCCCGGGCCGCGAAAACCAGGTGGGATCTGAATCGAAATCCGGGGTAAGGGCATCAGTAGGACAGTGATGCACGGTTCTCGGGCTGGATCTCTCCAATCAATGGGTAGACTCTGGAGTTCAGGTCCTCCAGGGTGAGCGTCCTGATTTCCCGCATGGAAAGCTGTGGCGGATGCCATGCGAGAAGGCGGGATCTTCAAGGCAGGCTGAAGACAGGCCGATTACAAACTGGCGCGGGAAAACACAATTCAGCAAGCTCAAGTGCCTTTGGCGGCGCCCACGGGGAAGTTTGTCCCGGTGGGCGTGCGCCTGTCTTGCAGTCCCTGGGCGGGATCTGAGTGGCCGTCGCCGTTTTCCCGGTTTCACGAAGAGCCGCTGACGGCGGTGTTTTGAGCCCGACGTAATGGGTCAAGAATGTATGGGGTAGTTGGGCGCCATGCGCCCGATGGCTTTTCTTTCAGCGGGGAAACCTGCTGACCGGCTGGCTGACGGTTCCTGCCCGGCCTCTGTGGCGAACGCGCCCGGGCACGGTCAGGACGCCGGATGCGGCGCAGTTCGGGTACTTTCAGGAGTTCTAATGTCGAATAAGAACAGAGCCTTCCGCAAGCGTCTCGATTTTTCCAAAATTCCCGCAGCCATTCAGATTCCGAATCTGATCGAGGTGCAGAAGCGCTCCTACGACCGGTTTCTGCAAATGGACCGGTTGCCCAGTGAGCGCGACGAATCCGGCCTGCAGGCCGTATTTCAGTCCGTATTTCCCATCACCGATTTCCGCAACGTCTCGCAGCTCGAGTTCGTGGATTTCGCCATCGGCAACTGGGAGTGCAAGTGCGGACACCTGAAAGGACTGCACCACCTGCGCACCACCTGCCGCAATTGCGGCGCTACCGTCATTACGGACCCGTTCCACCCCGGCGACGTGCTCTGCCAGAAGTGTGGCACTTACAACGCCAACACCCCGGATTTCTGCAACAAGTGCGGCGACCCGGTGGGCTTGCAGTTGAAGTATGACGTGAGCGAGTGCGAAGAGCGTGGCATGACCTACTCCGCCCCCCTGAAGGTCACCATGCGCCTCACCATCTACGAGAAGGACCCGGAAAGCGGCGCCCGCTCCATCCGCGACATTAAGGAGCAGGAAGTCTTTTTCGGCGATGTGCCCCTGATGACGAACAACGGTACGTTCATCGTCAACGGCACCGAGCGCGTCATCGTCAGCCAGTTGCACCGCTCCCCCGGCGTCTTCTTCGAGACGGCGAACAATCGCACCTACTTTTTGGGGAAGATCATCCCCTATCGCGGTTCCTGGGTGGAGTTCGAGTACGACCAGAAGAACATCCTGTACGTCCGCATCGATCGTAAACGCAAGTTCCTGGGGACCATCTTCCTGCGCGCCCTGGGATTGCGCTCCGATGAGGACATTCTGCGGACGTTCTACACCGTCGATCGCATTGCCTTGAAAGACGGCAAGCTCTACTGGACTCTGGAACCGGGAATCGAGCGGCCCACCAATCTTCAGGGGATGAAACTCTCGCACAAGGTGACGAATCGCTCCGGAGAAGAGGTCGCCCACGCCGGCCGCAAAGTCAGCCCGGCGATCCTGAAGGAAATTCATAAGGCGAAGATCAGCGAGATCGAAATCGAGCCAGGTGATCTGGAAGGCGCTTTCACCGCCGCCGATATCATCGACACCAGCACGGGTGAGGTGCTGCTCGAAGCCAACCAGGAGATCACGGCTGACAAGCTGGCCAAGCTGATCGAAGCCGGAGTGGCTGAGCTGAACGTTTTTTACCCCGAACGCGACGACGTGGGGACGGTGATCAGCCAGACCCTGCGGCGCGACTCGGTCAAGACGCCGCAGGAGGCGCTGATCGAGATCTACCGCAAGCTGCGCCCCGGCGATCCCCCGACTCTGGACACCGCTACGGCCCTGTTCCAGGGGATGTTCTTCGACCCGCGTAAGTATGATTTCTCGCGCGTGGGCCGGTTGAAGTTCAACATCAAGCTGTTTGAGCGCGGCGACGAGACCGACCTGGACAAGCGCGTGCTGGACCCGGACGACTTCTACGCCACCATCCGCTACCTGCTCAAGCTGCGCAAAAACATCGGCGCGGTAGACGATATCGATCACCTGGGCAACCGGCGCGTCCGGGCGGTTGGCGAGTTGCTGGAAAACCAGTTCCGTATCGGCCTGGTACGCATGGAGCGCGCCATCAAGGAAAAGATGAGCGTCTACCAGGAGATGTCCACGGCCATGCCGCACGACCTGGTCAACGCCAAGCCGGTCATGGCGGCCATCCGCGAGTTCTTCGGCTCGTCGCAGTTGTCGCAGTTCATGGACCAGACGAATCCGCTCTCGGAGATTACCCACAAGCGGCGTCTCTCGGCTCTTGGGCCCGGGCGGTCTGTCGCGCGAGCGCGCCGGATTTGAAGTGCGCGACGTGCACCCGACGCACTACGGCCGCATCTGCCCGATTGAAACGCCGGAAGGTCCCAACATCGGGCTGATCTCGTCCTTGAGCTGCTATGCCCGCATCAACGACTACGGCTTCATCGAGTCGCCCTATCGCCGCGTGAAAAACGGCAAGGTGATGGACTACGTCACCATTGTCAACGCCGGCGACAGCGACTACCGCGTCAGCGAGCACGTCGAGAAGGCCGAGGTCCTCAAGGCCAACGCGGAATTGAAGGAGCGGAAGAAGCGCCAGATCGACTACGATCCGCACTCGTTCTACCTCTCGGCGTGGGAGGAAGACCGTCACGTCATCGCCCAGGCCAACGTGGATCTGGACGACAAGATGCGCATCGTCCCCGACCTGGTGAACGCCCGCAAGACCGGCAACTTCGTGCTGGTTCCGCGCGATGAGGTCGACTACATCGACGTCAGCCCCAAGCAGCTTGTGTCGGTGGCCGCGTCGCTGGTTCCCTTCCTGGAGCACGACGACGCCAACCGCGCTCTGATGGGCGCCAACATGCAGCGGCAGTCGGTTCCGCTGCTGCGCGCCGAGGCTCCCTATGTGGGCACCGGCATGGAAGGCGTTACCGCGAGCGACTCCGGAGCTGTGGTGCTGGCGCGCCGCAACGGCGTGATCGACCAGGTCGACTCCGAGCGCATCATCGTGCGCGTGGAAGGCGAACACCATCCCACGCAGCTTTCCCGCGAGGTGGGCAGCGACATCTACCAGCTCACCAAATTCAAGCGCTCGAACCAGAACACCTGTATCAACCAGAAGCCGGTGGTGCAAAAGGGTGAGCGCGTGATCAAAGGCCAGGTGATTGCCGACGGTCCCTGTACGGACAACGGCGAGCTGGCGCTCGGACGCAACGTGCTGGTGGCCTTCATGCCCTGGCGAGGCTACAACTTCGAGGATGCCATTCTGGTCTCCGAAAAGCTGGTGAAGGAGGACTACTACACCTCCGTCCACATCGAGGAATTCGAGCTGGAAGCCCGCGACACCAAGCTGGGGCCCGAGGAAATCACTCGCGACATTCCCAACGTCAGCGAGACCGCGCTGCGCGATCTGGACGAAAGCGGCATCATCCGTATCGGCGCCTCCGTAAAAGCGGGCGACATTCTGGTGGGCAAGGTTACGCCCAAGGGCGAGACTCAGCTCACGCCGGAAGAAAAGCTGCTGCGCGCCATCTTCGGCGAAAAGGCCGGAGATGTTCGTGACGCCTCCCTCACCTGCCCTCCCGGCATCGAGGGCATCGTCGTGGACGTCAAGATCTTCTCCCGCAAGGGCCAGGAGAAGGACGAGCGCGCCAAGACGATCGAAGGATCGCAGATCGCCAAGCTGGAAAAGAACCTCGCCGACGAGATTCGCATTCTCACCGACGAGCGGCTGAAGCGCCTGGAATCCATTCTGGGCAGCAAGGAAGTGCAGGCCGACCTTCATGACGAGCGCACCAACAAGCGCCTGCTGACCAAGGGAACGATCCTCGACCGCGACACCATCGAGCGTATCTCCACGCGCAACCTCAAGCGAATCCGCTTCGCCGACAAGGACCCGCGGGTGAACGAGCAGATCGACGAGATTGAAGAGATGACCTCGCGCCAGATCGACGTTCTGCGCAAGATTGTGCGCGAGAAGATTGAGAAGCTGCAGAAGGGCGATGAGCTGCCTCCCGGCGTCATCAAGCTGGTGAAGGTCTACATCGCCATGAAGCGCAAGCTCAGCGTCGGCGACAAGATGGCCGGCCGGCACGGAAATAAGGGCGTCATTGCCCGCATCCTGCCGGAAGAGGACATGCCCTACGTCACCGATGGCACTCCGGTCGAGATCGTGCTCAATCCGCTGGGCGTGCCCAGCCGCATGAACGTGGGACAGATCCTGGAAACCCATCTCGGGTGGGCGGCGCACGAGCTCAGCGGAAAGATCGATGAACTCATGCGCAACAACTCGCGCGCGGAAATGCTCCGCCGCGAGCTCAAGGCTCTGTTCAAGAACACGCCCTTCGTGAACGAGATTCTGGAGCTCGACGACGAAACTCTGGAGCGCGTGGGCGCCGGCTTCGGCAAGGGAGTCTTCTTTGCCTCCCCGGTCTTTGACGGCTCGCGCGAGAACGAGATCAAGTCGCTGCTCAACGAGGCCGGCCTGCCGACCTCGGGCAAGACGGAACTGTTCGACGGCATGACCGGAGACAAGTTCGAACAGCCGGTCACTGTGGGCTACATCTACATGCTGAAGCTTTCCCATCTGGTGGACGACAAGATTCACGCCCGCTCCATCGGACCCTACTCGCTCATCACCCAGCAGCCGCTGGGCGGCAAGGCGCAGTTTGGCGGGCAGCGCTTCGGCGAGATGGAGGTCTGGGCACTGGAAGCCTACGGCGCCGCCTACATCCTGCAGGAACTGCTCACGGCGAAGTCGGACGACGTCTATGGCCGCACCAAGATTTACGAGGCCATCGTCAAGGGCGAAGCCGCCATTGAGCCAGGCGTGCCCGAGTCGTTTAACGTTCTGATCCGTGAGCTGCAGTCGCTCTGCCTTGACGTGGAACTGATCAAGGCTGCCGAGCAGAAGCCGTCGCAGTTGTTGACGGCCACGGCCGCGGATTAGAGCAGGCGTAACCGGGCCGGGTCTTGCACCCCCGGCCCCCACGAGTTTAAGAAGCAGGCCGCCGGTCCTTTGCTCCGCAACCGGCGAGCCGAAACAAAATGGCGCTGGCAAGGGGACAGCCGGTGCCGCTTCGGAGCCGCTCTCAAGGCCGGCGAAATGGCCGCGATCGGAGGCTATCTTGTACCGTTCCAGTCCGTTCGACCTGGGAAACACCATCACTGATTTTGACGCAATCCGCATCAGCCTGGCATCGCCGGAAAAAATTCGCAGTTGGTCGCACGGCGAGGTCACGAAGCCGGAAACCATTAATTACCGTACCTTCAAACCGGAGCGCGATGGCCTGTTCTGCGCCCGCATTTTTGGCCCGGTTACCGACTGGGAGTGTCTGTGCGGCAAATACAAGCGCATGAAGCACCGCGGGGTCATCTGCGACAAGTGCGGCGTGGAAGTCACGCTCTCCAAAGTCCGCCGCGAGCGTCTCGGCCACATTGAGCTGGCTTCGCCTTGCTCGCACGTGTGGTTCTTCAAGGGGCTGCCCAGCCGCATCGGCCACCTGCTGGATATCTCCCTGCGTGACCTGGAGTCGGTGCTCTACTTCGAAGCCTACGTGGTGGTCGAGGGCGGCGAAGCTCCGGTCAAGGAAAACGAGGTCATCAAGGAAGAAGCCCGCTTCCGGGAGCTCGACCAGCAGTATCGCGCCACCGGCTTCAAGGCCATGATGGGCGCCGAAGCCATCAAGGAATTGCTCAAGCGCGTCGATCCCGACCAGCTCTCCGGGGAACTGCGCGAGAAAATGAAGCAGGAGACTTCCCTGCAGAAGCGCCTGAAGTTTTCCAAGCGCCTCAAGGTCGTGGAAGCCTTCCGCAAGAGCGGCAACAAGCCCCATTGGATGATTCTGGACGTGATCCCCGTCATTCCCCCGGAGCTGCGTCCTCTGGTTCCGCTGGACGGCGGGCGCTTTGCCACCAGCGATCTTAACGATCTCTATCGCCGCGTCATCAACCGCAACAACCGCTTGAAGAAGCTGATGGACCTGCACGCTCCTGAGGTCATCGTGCGCAATGAGAAGCGCATGCTGCAGGAAGCCGTCGATGCGCTGTTCGACAATGGACGCCGCGGCCGCGTCCTGCGGGGAGCGAACAACCGGCCGCTCAAGTCGCTTTCCGACACGCTCAAAGGCAAGCAGGGACGCTTCCGTCAGAACCTGCTCGGTAAGCGCGTCGATTACTCCGGCCGCTCCGTGATCGTTGTGGGCCCGGAACTCAAGCTTCACCAGTGCGGTTTGCCCAAGAAGATGGCTCTGGAGCTGTTCAAGCCTTTTATCTATCACCGCTTGGAGCAGACCGGCCACTGCACCACGATTAAGCAAGCCAAGGAAATGGTGGAGTCGCAGGAGCCCGTGGTTTGGGACATCCTGGAAGAGGTGATTAAGGACCACCCAGTGCTTCTGAACCGCGCTCCAACGCTGCATCGTCTGGGCATTCAGGCGTTCGAGCCGGTGCTGGTGGAAGGCAAGGCCATCAAGATCCATCCCCTGGTCTGCACCGCCTTCAATGCCGACTTTGACGGCGACCAGATGGCGGTTCACATTCCGCTTTCACCGGAAGCCCAGGTGGAAGCCAGCGTGCTCATGCTGAGCTCGCAGAACATTCTTTCGCCCGCCTCGGGCCATCCCATCACCGTGCCCACGCAGGATATGGTGCTGGGCATCTACTATCTGACCAAGGGGCGTCCCGGCGCCAAGGGCGAAGGCCGCGCCTTTGCCAATACGGATGAAGTTCTGCTGGCGCTCGATATGGGAGAAGTGGAAACCCTCACTCCCATCCGCCTGCGCTATACCGGAGACCTGATCGACCTGGCCAGCGGCTACGACGATCAGGACGTGCTGCACACCGAGCCGGTTCACCTGGAGCGGCAGTACATCAACACCACGGTCGGTCGCGCCATTCTCAACGACCATTTGCCCAAGGGCATGCCCTATGTCAACGGCCTGCTGAAGAAGAAGGGCATTGGACAGTTGGTGAATTACTGCTATCTGCGCTACGGCCTGGAGACCACGGTGCCCATGCTGGATGAAATCAAGCAGCTTGGGTTCCTCTATGCCACCCGCGCCGGTCTTTCCATCGGGATCGACGACATGGTCATTCCCGACAGTAAGTACCGCATGGTGAAGGACGCGGAGAAGCAGGTGGTGTCGGTGCAGCAGCAGTATCTCGATGGCGCCATCACCAACGGCGAGCGCTACAACAAGATCATCGAGATCTGGTCGGGCATCACGGAAAAGGTCGCCGACGAAATGTTCTCCGTGATGCAGGAGCATGACAAGAAAGGGGACATCAACCCCATTTACGTCATGGCCGACTCCGGCGCCCGCGGTTCCAAGCAGCAGATTCGCCAGCTCTCCGGCATGCGCGGCCTCATGGCCAAGCCTTCCGGCGAGATCATGGAGACGCCCATTACCGCCAACTTCCGCGAGGGGCTGACGGTGCTGCAGTACTTCATCTCCACCCACGGCGCCCGCAAGGGCCTGGCGGATACGGCACTCAAGACCGCCGATTCCGGCTATCTCACCCGCCGCCTGGTCGATGTTGCTCAGGACGTGATCGTTGGCGAACAGGATTGCGGCACCGTGGACGGCATCTACGTCACCTCCATCGTCGAGTCCGGCGAGATCATCGAGCCCTTGCGCGACCGCATCATCGGCCGTGTCTCCCTCGAGAAGATCAAGGACTACGAAGGCAACGTGATCGTGGACGTCAACAATGAAATCACCGAGGACCTGGCGTCCGCCATTCAGTCGGCGGGCATCGAGCGGGTCAAGATCCGCTCCGTGCTCACCTGCGAGTCCAAGCGGGGCGTCTGCATCATGTGCTACGGGCGCAACCTGGCTTCCGGCCGCATGGTGGAGCTGGGCGAGGCCACCGGCGTCATCGCGGCCCAGTCCATCGGCGAGCCTGGCACGCAGCTCACCATGCGTACCTTCCACATCGGCGGTACTGCATCGCGAGTCTCCGAGCAGTCGCGCCTGGAGGCCAAGAACAACGGAACCGTGCGCTTCATTAGCCTGCAGACCGTCCGCTCCAAAGCGGGTGATCTGGTGGTGATGAACCGCAACGGCTCCATCGCCGTCATCGACGACCGCAACCGCGAGAAAGAACGCTACTCGGTCGTCTACGGCGCTCGCATCAAGGTGGAAGACGGCCAGGCCGTTTCCCTCGGCCAGGCCATGGTGGAGTGGGATCCTTACACCTTCGCCATCCTCACCGAGATTGGCGGCACCGTCGGCTTCAAGGACCTGCAGGAAGGACTCACCCTGCACGAGGAAGTGGACGAGGTCACCGGCCTCTCCCGCCTGGTGGTCACCGATCCCCCCGACGAGAAGCGCCAGCCGGCTTTGATCGTCAAGGGCAGCAAGGGCAATAAGCGCTATCTCATGCCCTCGCGCTCGCACCTCATGGTGCAGGACGGCGACACGGTTCACCCCGGCGACATCCTGGCCAAAATCCCGCGCGAGACCACCAAGACCAAGGACATCACCGGCGGTCTGCCCCGCGTGGTCGAGCTGTTCGAAGCCCGCAAGCCGCGCGAAACTGCGGTGATCAGCGAGATCGACGGCGTGGTCCGCTTTGGCGAAGTGGCCAAGGGCCAGCGCAAGATCTACGTCACCGCCGACAACGGCACGGAGAAGGAATACTCGGTGCCGCGCGGCGTCCACATCAACGTGCAGGAAGGCGAGCGCATGCGCGCCGGCGAGCCGCTGATGGACGGTCCTCTCAACCCGCACGATATCCTCGCCGTACTGGGCGAGAAGGAGCTGCAGGGCTATCTGGTGAACGAAATCCAGGAAGTCTACCGGCTCCAGGGCGTGAACATCTCGGATAAGCACATTGAAGTGATCGTCCGCCAGATGATGCGCTGGGTGAAGGTGGAGGACGTGGGCGATACGCAGTTCCTGCTCGAACAGCAGGTGGACAAGTTCCGCTTCCGCGAGGAAAACGAGCGCACCATCATGCAGGGCGGCAAGCCGGCCACCGGCCGTCCCCTGCTGCTGGGCATCACCAAGGCGTCGCTCTCCACCGACTCGTTCATCTCGGCGGCCTCCTTCCAGGAGACCACCCGCGTGCTCACCGAGGCCTCCATCCAGGGCGCGGTCGATCACCTGCGTGGCCTGAAGGAGAACGTCATTGTCGGACGCCTTATCCCCGCCGGCACGGGCATGGAGTACTACCGCAACGTGCGCCTCTCGCCCGAGCTGGAGGAAGCAGCGCAGAAGGTCCAGGAAGAGGTTTCCCGCGAGTACGAGGAAGCCGAACGCGCCCTGGAACTCATGCGCCAGCAGGGCGAGGCCGAAGAGCTGGCGGCAGAGTAAAGAACGGGCAGCCGAGTAAGGGAAGCCGCCAGCAGTCAGCCATAAGCATTCAGCCGCCGGCCCGCAAGGGCCGGCCTTTTTTTGACTGTATTTTTTCAGAGTGCCTTCCGGAGTTCCGCCAGTGTCCTGCATCTGCCCGGTTTTGGCTTGAGTGGGGGTGTTGGATCCGCCTATTGCCCTTCATACGTCCGGGTCAATCGCTCGATTGACAACGGCAGCGAGCTCTCGCATCCTGCGATTCGACATCACCCGAGGGAGCCGCTCAATCAGATCTTTCTTTCTTTTCGATGACCGAAATGAAAATGAGCCTGCCGAACAGTTGTTTGTCTGCCTACTTACGACCAGCAACCTCCCTCAACTCCGCCAGAGCTGTCAATAGCCTCTTCTCCCCATTCCCTCGCAAGTCATTGATCCTGCTCCGCATTAATTACTCGCGCGCCTGTCACACTGTCTCCCTTCAACGTGTCATACTGGATAGAGAGGCCGTGTGCACTCTGCAAAACTGCTTGCACTTGAGCTTGGAAACCAACTACTTTGTTTTCAAAATTATCCCGCAACTTACCTGAATTCAATACCTTGCAGCCCAATCCCGCCAAGCTATTGATTCCAAAGATTCGGTGCAGGGAGGGGGAGGGGGCACCACCCCCATCCGGAACGAAAGCGGACGTCTGAGAGCTCACATCCGAGAACTGCCAAGGCAGCCAGCCCGCTGCCGTCGACATCTGTTTAAGCTGTTAACCTTAAGGAGAACCTGTTTGCTCTGTGGGATTGCGTTGGGGAGAATCAGGGATTAAGCTACTGCGCGCCGGTTCTCATTCCCTCAGACTTTACCCCTTCGCAGCGCAAGCTGCCCTCCGGGGGATTCTGCCGGTGAACAGGCCTTGGATGCTGCCCCAGCACGCCAGCCACAACACAGGCGCATGCCGGGGACCCCGGAGAAGGCTCTGGGTGGTCAGTGTAGAGCTGCTATGTCCTGGGTTCTGCGATTTCTGAGAAACGTGCGGACCGCGCTCTGGCGCGCTTTCCGGCATGACTGCCTGACCTTGTCCAAGGCAGGGGCGTATTCCTCTATCCTGACGTTGTTTCCGGCTCTCCTGGTAGTGGCTTCGCTCCTCGCCTCCTTCTCCAGGACCAGAGGGGCTGTGGTCGCCATCAGTGGAGCCATCGGCAGCATTCTGCCCCGTGGCGTGGCCCAGATTGTGCAAACCTATTTTGCCTCGGCCCGGCAGCGTCCCTTCGGAATCATGTTTCTGGGCTCGCTTCTCACCCTGTGGTTTGCCTCTGGCGTGCTGGTCTCCTGGATGGAGGGTTTCCGCAAGGCCTATGACATGCCCAAGACCTGGGGATTGCTGAAGGAGCGCCTGGTTGCCTTCGGCCTGGTGATCATGGCTGGCATTCCACTGGCCTTTGCCACCGCCCTGGTGGCTTTTGGCGAGCGTATCGAGACCCGCACCGTGATCGCCCTGGGGAAGCATATGCAGCCCTGGGTACTGATTGGCTGGGCGGTTGCCCGCTGGACCATCGCCATCCTGACCGGGGTTTCGGTCATGCAGCTCATCTACCACAACGCTGTCCCCCGGACGCTTCGCTGGCACACCGTCCTGCCCGGGGCCGCACTCGCCACCGGCATCTGGTTCCCCGTGACCCTTGGGTTTGCCTGGTACGTGAGCCGCTACGCGGAATACAGCATCTTTTACGGCTCGCTGGCCACGGCCGTCGTTCTGCTGGTCTGGATGTTTATACTCTCCTTAGTCGTGCTGATGGGAGCGGAGTTCAATGCTTTGCTGTATCCCCGCCCTGTGACCCGCAGCGAGGTCGGAGAACTTGACCTCGAAAAACTGGAGCGGGTTGCCGACTGACATTCCCCGTGTTCCTTGCGTTGTTGGGGTGCAATTAAGGAGCAATCGCCGCTCCGGCCGGCGCAAATTCCGCGGGCAAGACTGCGAACTTCCTCTACATGGCCATTACCGAACCCAAAGCCAAGTCCAGGGACCTGCTCTCCCGCCTGAAAGACCGCAGCGCCCGGCGCGCCAAGATCGTCTGCACGCTCGGTCCGGCGAGCAGTTCCGAAACCATGATTCGCGACCTGATCCGAACGGGAATGGATGTTGCGCGACTGAACTTTTCCCACGGTACGCACGAAGATCACGCCGCAACCATCGCCCTGGTGCGCAAGGTCGCGCACGGCGAAGGACGCTCCATTTGTGTGCTGCAGGACCTGCAAGGACCGAAGATTCGCACCGGCCTCCTGCGTGACCGCCGTCCCATCGTTCTGACGGCTGGTTCCCCGCTGGTCATCACCCCTGGCGATCTTCTGGGAACGCCGGAGCTGATCTCCACCACTTTCCCCAATCTGGCTCATGACGTCGCGCCTGGCGCCCGCGTCCTGCTCTCCGACGGCCTGATCGAGTTGCGCGTTACCGCAATCCACGGCGAAGACGTGGAGTGCGAAGTCATGAACGGAGGCTTGCTGGGGGAACACCAGGGCATCAACATCCCCGGTGCCGCGCTGAGCGTCCCCGCCCTGACTGAAAAAGATCGCGACGACCTGGATTTTGGAATTCGCTACCAGGTGGATGTCGTGGCGCTCTCGTTCGTGCGTAGCGCCTCCGACATCAAGGAAGCCAAGCGCCTCATCGCCCAGGCGAATTCCGACATTCCGCTCATCGCCAAGCTGGAAAAGCCCCAGGCCATCGACAACCTGGAAGAAATTCTGGAGGCTGCGGACGGAGTCATGGTTGCCCGGGGCGACCTGGGCGTGGAAATGCCTCCGGAGAAGGTTCCCATTATTCAAAAGCATGTGGTCCGGCGCGCCTCCGATTGGCGCAAGCCGGTGATTATCGCCACTCAGATGCTGGAGTCCATGGTTGAGAATCCGCGTCCGACGCGCGCCGAGGCCAGCGACGTCGCCAATGCGATTCTTGATGGCGCCGACGCCGTGATGCTTTCGGCCGAGACCGCGACAGGAAAATATCCGCGCGAGGCGGTGGATATGATGGCCCGCATCAGCGCTGAAGCAGAAGCCCTGATGCGAGTGCACAGTATCGTGCGCCGCCGCGAGCGGCGGACGCTGACGATCTCCGAAGCCATTTGCGAATCCGTGGCCAGTATTGCTTACGATTTGAAGATGCACGCCATCTGCGTGTACACGGAAACCGGCACCACGGCGCGGGTAGTATCGAAATACCGCCCGGGAACTCCCATCTTTGGCTTCGCATTCCTGGAGGCGGTGGCCAACCGGATGAATCTTTATTGGGGTGTGCATCCGATCCTTTGCGCCCACGTCCACAATGCCGAAGAGATGGTGCGCAATGCCGAGCAAGAGCTGCTGCGTAGCGGCGCCGTTTCCCGGGGAGATGTGATCGGAGTGATCTCCGGAACCACCTGGGGAGGCGCCGGATCCACCAACCTTATGCGCCTTCACGTGGTAGGTGAGGCGGATGGCGCCGATTCAGCGGCCAACGATTTGCGGAAAAAGACCGAACCTTTGCAGAAATCGACCGAACCAGGGAACAGGGAATGATTCCGAACGACCTTTCGCTTCCGCGTCATGGGATTCTCGCAATTATCACGTTCCGGCCTCTGAGTGGGATGGAAGAGGAGTGTCTGAGCACACTCCGATCGCTCTACGAGGTGATCCGGCGCAAGAAGTATGGCCGCGACCTCCTGCTGCTCGATGTGCAGGATGGCAGCTGGATTGGGGTTCGTTTCTGGGCGTCGGAGGAGGCGCGCCGGGAGGCACAGGAGGATCCGGAAGTTTTCCGGCTCTGGGAGCGTCTTGGGCACCTGTGCACGGTCGAACGCGTGCGGGAGCATCTGGAAAAAATCGAAATCGACTAACCAAAAAATCCATTCCTTCCTGTGCATCCTTAGAGCCAAGCTTCTGTGGATATTTCTGTGGATAAAAAGTTAACAGGAGATCCCAGATTCAGAGATGGGTGGCCTGCGGAGGGAGCTTTCCGTTGCCGAGCATCTCGATATTTTATTGATATTAAGACAGTTATGATTTAATTCTGCACCTGATTCGGGGTAGCACAGGCAGAATTCCTGAATCGGAATG
This sequence comes from Terriglobia bacterium, assembly GCA_963732925.1. Taxonomy (GTDB): domain Bacteria; phylum Acidobacteriota; class Terriglobia; order Terriglobales; family Acidobacteriaceae; genus DASZRZ01. The sequence goes on along the minus strand of CAVTBJ010000006.1, from coordinate 56,511 downwards.
GAAGCAACAATTTTCACAACGGGACCTTAGCCCTGCTCGCCGACGCGGAGCACGGCCAGGAAGGCCTCCTGAGGGATGTCGACGCGGCCAATGCGCTTCATGCGGCGCTTGCCTTCCTTTTGCTTCTCCAGCAGCTTGCGCTTGCGGGTGATGTCGCCGCCATAGCACTTGGCGAGAACATTCTTGCGAATCGCCGCAACCGTTTCGCGGGCGATGATCTTCGACCCGATCGCCGCCTGGATGGCGACTTCGAACATCTGGCGGGGAATCAGTTCGCGCATTTTGGAAACCAGCGCGCGCCCGCGTTCGTAGGCAAAGTCGCGATGCACGATGATGGAGAGCGCGTCGACGGGTTCGCCGGAAACCAGCACGTCCAGCTTTACCATGGGAGATTCCCAATAGCCCGCAAAGTGGTAGTCGAGCGAAGCGTAGCCGCGCGACACTGATTTGAGACGATCGTAGAAATCGAGAACGATTTCCGCGAGCGGCAACTCGTAGAGAAGCATGACGCGATTGGCGCTCACGTACTCGAAGCTCTTCTGCCGGCCGCGCTTTTCCTCGACCAGCTTCAGAATGCCTCCCACGAATTCTTCCGTGGTGAGAATCGTGGCTATGATGATCGGTTCTTCCACTTTTGCGATCTCGACGACGGAGGGCCAGTCGAAAGGGTTGTTCACTTCTACGACCTGTCCATCGGTTTGGGTCACGCGGAAGCGCACGCTGGGCGCGGTGGTGATCAGGTCAAGATCGAACTCGCGCTCCAGGCGTTCCTGGATGATCTCCATGTGCAGAAGTCCAAGAAAACCGCAGCGAAAGCCGAATCCCAGGGCCACGGAACTCTCCGGCTCGAAGAAGAACGAGGAATCACTCAGGCGGAGCTTTTCCAGGGCTTCCCGCAGGAGCGTATGCTCATGCGCGTCTACGGTATAGAGCCCGGCAAAAACCATGGGCTTGAGTTCTTCGAAACCGGGCAGCGGCTCCATGGCGGGACGATCGTCATCGGTGATGGTGTCCCCGATCTTGGTGTCGGCGACGTTCTTGAGGTTCGCGAACAGGAATCCCGCTTCTCCGGCCTCGAGCTGGTCAATCTCCACGGGTTTGGGGGTGTGCACGCCCAGAGTCTCAACTTCGAACACCTTCTGATTTGACCAGAGGCGAATGCGCTGCCCTTTGCGCAGGGTCCCCTGGAACACGCGTGCGAGCACTCCAACTCCCCGGTAGGGATCAAACCAGGAGTCAAAGATCAACGCCTGCAGGTGAGCGCTGGGTGAGCCCTTGGGGTGGGGAACTTTCTTGACCACGGCTTCGAGCACCTCCGGCACTCCCTGGCCGGTCTTGGCGCTGATAAGCAAGGCTTCTTTGGCATCGAGGCCGACCGTGGATTCGATCATTTCGCGGGTGCGCTCAATGTCGGCTCCCGGCAAATCAATTTTATTGATGACGGGAATGATCTCCAGGCCGTGGTTAATTGCGAGATACGCATTGGCGAGAGTCTGGGCCTCGACTCCCTGGCTGGCATCGACCAGCAGCAGCGCGCCCTCGCAGGACGCCAGCGAGCGGGAAACTTCGTAGCTGAAATCGACATGCCCGGGAGTATCGAGCAGATTGAGCTGATAGGTCTGCCCGTCCTGAGCGGTATACATCATGCGAACGGCATGGGCTTTAATGGTGATGCCGCGCTCGCGTTCCAGGTCCATGGCGTCCAGCACCTGGTCCTGCATTTCACGCGCGGTGAGCGAGCCGGTCAGCTCCAGCAGGCGGTCCGCCAGCGTGCTCTTACCGTGGTCGATATGCGCAATGATGGCGAAATTGCGGATGAAGGCGCGATCCATGTAGAAAAAACCAGCTGGTGCGATTCTAGCATCCGGGGTATTTGAGAGCGGGGCGCAGACGGGCTTCCCTCGAACGGGTTCACAAACAGCTCCGCCGCTGATTTCCGCGGATGAACACAGATCGAGGAAGCCAGATTTCGCTCACGAGCGCAAGAAATCTCACCGGTTCTGATCCGTGGTCATCCGCGCAAATTCGCGGTTTGTAGTTTTTCCTACGGCCGGATCACTCCGCAAGCGATGCGTGCGCCGGCGTTTCCGGCAGGATTGCTGTGCATATCATCGGGCCCGGCGTGAATGACGATTGACGTTCCACCATTGGCCAGCAGGGAATTGCTGCTGCCTGGTTCCAGGGTGACGCGGTCATCGCCAACGATGGTCTGCAAGTTGCCGCTGTCCGGCACGGTGATATTCATCATGTCGCCGGCGTGAGGGCCCATGGGATTCTGAAACCCGTGCTCTTTGTTGGTGGGATTGAAGTGCCCGCCAGCGGATGTAAAGGGCGGTTCACATTGCGCATTCTGGTGAATGTGAATGGCATGTTCCCCGGGCGGCAGGTTTTTGAGGTTGAGCCTGATCGTGACGCCCTCTCCGATCTGGATGAGGGTTGCCGTCCCGACGTCCTGACCCTGAGCATTTTTCATTTGCACGACTTTCCGGGGGACGGACTGCATTTCCTGTTTGGGATGGGAATCCTGGGTGCGCGTCTGCTGGGCTGCCGCTGCGGGCAGCCCAAGCCCGGCTGCAATCACGACCAACAACAATGTTCCAAGTCCTCTCACAGGTGTTCCTTTCGATTGCGCGAGTTTTGTCAAGCTGGGGCCATGGTAAGCGAGAGCGAAGGGCATTGCCCGGGAACAACTCCGGGGAGGCAATTCTAACGCCGCCAGACCTCAACCGTGAAACCGTCCTCGGAGGAAGCCATAACTTCTGTCCATTCAGGCCCGGGGCTGGCGGCTTGCAGGCCGGAATCCGGAAAGCCGGCGAAGACCAGGAGGCGCGGATTCTCGTTCGGAATTCGCATGATGATGGCGCCGTCGTCCAGTTCGGCGTGGCAGGTTCGCTCACCGGTTGAGACCAGTTCCCGGCGCAAGCGGAGAAGCGAGCGATACCAGTCCAGCATGTCTGCGTGGTCTTCCTCATCGAGTGTCCAGCGCAGCTTGGACCGCAAGAACGTTTGGGGATCCTCGGGGTCGGGGACCTCTGTCCAGGCGAACTGCCGGAATTCTCTGCGGCGGCCTTCGCTGACAGCCTTGCGCAGGGCGGGATCTCCGAAATCGGCAAAGAACTGAAAGGGAGCCGACTCGTCGTATTCCTGTCCCATCCAGAGCATGGGAGTGTGGGGCGCCAGGAGAAGCAGCGCGGCGGTCAACTTGCGCGCTCCGCGAGGGACCAGCTCCGTCAGGCGCTCGCCTTTGGCGCGATTGCCGACCTGATCGTGGTTCTGAGTGCAGATCACGTGACGATAAAGGGGAATGCCCGCGGGTTGGGTGCCTCGGTGCGCTTTCCAGAAGTGAAAATACTCTCCCTGAAACACAAATCCCTGCTCCAGCGCGCGGACAATTTGAGAGCGCTTGCCGAAGTCCTGGTAGTAGCCCTGCCGCTCTCCGGTGAGATGGGCCTGTAGAGCGTGATGGAAGTCGTCACTCCAGACAGCATCGACAGCGAAGCCGCCCTGCTCGGGAGGAAGAAGATGCAGGGCCTCGTTTTCGTCGGTTTCGGCAATGACGCATAGGATGCGACCGCTTTCGTGGGCGAGCTTATGAACGGTGGCGGCGATCTCAGCCACGATGTGGCGCGGCGAGTCGTCGCGGATGGTCTGGATGGCATCCAGACGAAGACCGTCCATGTGGTACTCGCGAATCCAGTAGAGAGCATTCTCCACGATGAAGCGGCGTACCCCTTCCGAGCCTGGCTGATCGTAATTGATCGCCTCGCCCCAGGGAGTATGGTGCTTGTCGGTGAAGTAGGGTCCGAACTGGCGCAGGTAGTTTCCTTCCGGTCCAAGGTGGTTGTAGACCACGTCCTGAATGACCGCCAGACCGGCATGATGGGCGGCATTGACCAGACGGCGCAGGCCCTCGGGGCCGCCATAATTTGATTGAACGGCGAAAAGAGAGACTCCGTCATATCCCCAGTTACGCACTCCGGGACAGGCGGCAACCGGCATAATTTCGATGGCGGTCACCCCAAGCTCCTTGAGATAGGGAAGCTTTCCCATGGCGGCATCGAAGGTTCCCTCGGCAGTAAAGGCGCCGATGTGCAGTTCGTAGAGGACGTACTGGCGCAAGTCCAGCCCACGCCATTCGCTGTCGGTCCAGGAAAACTGCGCGGGATCCACGATCTCCGTAGGACCGTGAACGCCTTCCGGCAGGAAGCGGGAGACAGGATCGGGCCGCGGATCACTATCGTCCACCTTGTAAAAGTAGCGATCGCCGGCGCGAGCAGGAAGGGTGAGAACAAAGTCTTCGCCCTGGCGCTGCATAGGATAGTCACCCTGATTGAGGAGATATAGGGTCACGGAGCGGGCTTGCGGCGCCCAGAGCCGGAACTCCACCTTTCCTGCGTGGACGCTGGAGCCATATGAAAGTGAGGCGGTGGCAATGGTCATTGCGATCTCGGACGTGGTTTACTGTGAGCGGGATGCTCTGGCAGCGGTGCAAGAGCAATCGCCGCGAGTTTCAGGAGCCAAGTGACAGATTCCGATTCCATTCTGGTTCTCGCCTCGGCGTCCCCGCGACGGCAAGAACTGCTGCGCAATGCCGGAATCCCGCACACGGTCTGTCCTGCCAATGTACCGGAAATCCTACGGCCGGGGGAAACGCCGCGTGAGTTTGCCATGCGGGTTGCCGGAGAGAAGGCGCGTGCGGTATGGCGAACGTTCCGTGAGCCAGACGAGGCAACAGGACTCCCACGGCTTGTGCTGGGAGCGGACACCATTGTCGTCGTCGACGAGCAGGTACTGGGAAAACCTGAGGATGCAGAAGATGCCCGCCGCATGTTGCGCCTGCTGTCGGCGCGTACGCATGAGGTTTTGACCGGGGTGTGTCTGCTCGGGCAGGAGAATGGCCCTGAAACGGGCGTGGGGCAGTACTTCGAAGATGTGCGCGCGGAGATCACGCGGGTTGCTTTCGACAAGTTGCGCGAGGAAGAAATCCGCAAGTATGTTGAGCAGGGCGAGCCCATGGACAAGGCAGGAGCCTACGCCATTCAAGGCATCGCCTCAAAATGGGTCCATAGACTCGAAGGAGATTATCCGAATGTAGTGGGCCTGCCGGTCCGGCTGGTTTACCGGATGCTTCGCGAACACAGGGCGATGTGATTTCCCCCGCGGCGAAGACAACCCTCCTGCCGGAAATTCCGTGGGCTCACTGAATCGAAAAGACTACCGCAAGAAAGGCCGCCGTGAAGGACTCGCGACGGTCAGCTTGGAAGGTGCGCAGTTATTTTTTTTCGGGCTGAGCTTCGTTGTCCTTCACCGCACTCTTAAAATTGCGGATCCCCTCACCAAGACCCTTGCCAAGCTCGGAAAGCCGGCCCGGCCCAAAGACGAGCAGGGCGACAGCGAGAATGACGAGAACTTCAGGAAGGCCAAGTCGAAAAGGCATAAATGTGCTCCGGGACCGCACCCGGCACCCCAAAGCGGTCTCTTTTCGCTTTTACCGAATGGAATCGGGAGGTGTCGGATCACGAGTCAGTTTCGATTGTAGGCTTTTCGGGCGTGCGCCGTCAAAGCTGCAGGTGGCTTTCGGAAGGGTTTTTCCGGCTCCTGTGGCGGGCAGTTACGGCTCGCGGGCGAACGCCCCACCTTGGAGGGGGCGCGAGCAGCGCGGATCAGCCGAGGCCTACGCTTTCGATGAGCCGGGCGAGAAGCGCGGTCCGGGGCGCCAGTTGGGAAATCAGCACGGATTCGTTGTCGGCGTGGGCGCCTTCGCCCACCGCTCCCAGCCCGTCGAGCGTAGGTACGCCCAGGGCGGCGGTGAAGTTGCCATCCGAACCGCCACCGACCGAGGCCTCCTGCAAGTGCAGCCCAAGTTCGGAGGCGAGCCGCTGAGCATGCTGAAACAGACCTACGACTTTGCGGGTGCGTTCGAGCGGAGGGCGATTAATGCCGCCACCGATTTCAAGACGGCAGGAGCGGTCGAAGGGCTTCAGGGCGCGAAAGCGGCGGTCCAATCGAACGGCGTCGGCCATGCGCTGAACACGGGCGTCGACTTCCACTTCGGCGCTGGCGGCAATGACGTTGGTGCGGGTGCCTCCGCGGATAAGGCCGGGGTTAACGGTGAGCCCGCGAGCCAGGTCCGTAAACTTCTCGATTGCGAGAATCTGCCGGGAAAGCTCCAGGATTGCGCTATGTCCCTTCTCGAAATCGAGGCCGGAGTGGGCGGCGCGTCCGGTGACCTTTACGCTGTAAGCGCCCACGCCCTTGCGTGCGGTTTTGATGGCGCCGTTTAGACCCGCGGAGGGTTCCAGGACAAGCACGGCGGCGGAGTCCCTGGCCAGCGATTCGGTGAGAGCGCGCGAGGATTCGCTGCCCACCTCTTCGTCGCTGACCAGCAGCACGCGTACGGCGTGGGGCAGCTTGCCGTGCATTGCTGCCAGGACTTCCAGAGCGAACAGTGTCTGCACGATGCCAGCCTTCATGTCCAGCACGCCGGGTCCCCACAGGCGGCCTCGGGATTCCCGCCAGGGCATGGACCGCAAAGTTCCAAGTGGCCACACGGTATCGAAGTGGCCGAGCAGAAGAACCGGTTCACCGGCGCGAGCGGGAAAGTCGAACTGCAGGTGGTTGCCAAAAGCCTTTGCGCGGTGGAAACGGGCGCGGGCTCCGAGGCGGGTGAACTCGGCGGCGAGGATCTCGCCGAGCTTGTCGGCGGCGGCTTTTTCCAGGCTGGGAGACTCGGTTTCGACGATCCGTCGGAGCGTGGCCTTCATGCGGGGAAGCCGCTGGCGAATGGCGCGAAGCAGGTCATCTGCGTGAGATTGGCGCTCCGAGGTCCGCCCCGGCTGCCGGCCGGCAGACCTGGATAGGTTGGTTCTCATGTCCAATTCGTTATAATGCACCGTTTTCGTTTCGCAAGCGTGCCGGGATACCTGCTGGCGGCAGAGTGCTTCTCTGGCAGCACCGATTCCAGTCGACACCGCGAAAGCTACAGACCATGGACGAGCCGCAAACAGCACCTGCCCTGTCAGAGACACGCAAGACGTCGTTGGATATCCATGAGATTCAGCGCATCCTACCCCACCGGTATCCTTTTTTGCTGATCGACCGTGTGCTGGACCTTGTTCCGAAACAACGAATCGTTGCGCTGAAGAACGTTACCATTAATGAGCCGTTCCTGATGGGACACTTTCCCGGATTCCCCATCATGCCGGGGGTACTGATGGTCGAGGCCATCGCGCAGGCCGGAGGGGCATTGCTGCTCACCGAAATCCCCGATCGTGATCGTAAGCTCATGGTGTTTACGGGAATCGAGCGCGCCCGCTTCCGGCGTCCTGTGGTCCCCGGGGACCAGTTGCGCATCGAGGTGGAAGTGCTTGCCTGGCGCCGGACCGCAGCCAGGATGCAAGGCATCGTTTATGTCGAAGACAAGAAGGCTTGCGAGGCGATTGTGACCTGCCAACTGGTGCCGCGACAGCAGGGCGAGAGTCCGGCAGAATAGGAATGCCCGCTCGGCTTTCATCAGCAGATTGGAAAGACGGTTGATCCATCCTACGGCCATTGTCGATCCCGGTGCCCAAGTGCCGGATTCCTGTGAGATTGGTCCCTACTGCATTGTTGGCGCAGGCGTAGAGCTGGGCGAGCAATGCCGCCTGATTTCGCACGTGAATCTGCAGGGCCCGTCGAAGATTGGCAACAGGAACACGTTTTATCCATTTGGCGCAATTGGAATGGACCCGCAGGACGTAACCTACGCGGGCGAGCCCACGCGGCTGGAAATGGGAGACGACAACCAGGTGCGGGAATCGGTCACGCTGAACCGGGGAACGGTGAAAGGCGGTGGCGTAACCCGCATTGGAAGCCGAACGCTGATTATGGCTTACAGCCACGTGGGGCACGATTGCCAGATTGGCAACGACGTGATGCTGGTAAACGGCGCCACCCTGGCTGGGCACGTGAGGGTGGAGGACTGGGCGGTGGTGGGGGCGCTCTGCCCCGTGCATCAGTTCGTGCGCATCGGGAGGCATTCCTATATTGGGGGTGGAACGGTAATCACCCAGGATGTGCTGCCGTTTTCAAAAACCAGCGCCGTGCGCGATGTTCACGCCTATGGGGTGAATGCCGTGGGGCTGCAGCGGAGAGGATTCAGCGAAGAGCGTGTCCGCAAGGTGCAGCGGGCGTTCCGCGTGCTGCTGGCGGCAAAACTGAACACGTCGCAGGCGCTGGAAAGACTCAAGACCGACACCGAAGCGGGGCCGGACGTGGACCTGCTGATTCGCTTTATCGAGAGTTCAGAGCGTGGCGTTCTGAAGTGAGCTCGGGGGGGCCGCCGACGCATGCCTAGGCCGCTTTGCTGCGGTGCTCCTGGAGACGTTTGCGAGCGTCCGAAGGATCTTCAGCCCCATGTTTTTCAAGGACTAGGAGGCCGGCTTGCACCAGTTCCTTCGAGTCGGCGAAGGCGACGACGACGGAGCGTCCTTGCTTGAGCAGCCCGGTGTAGAAGGGCAAGTCATCCCGCGGAATGCCGGTATCAAGCGTGCGTTCCATCTCATCGCCAATGGCTGTGCCCACGGCGGCGCCCCCGGCTCCCAGCAGAGCGCCAGCAGCGAGTCCGGCGGCAACCATGGCGCCGACTCCGGGCACGAGCGCGCCCGCAATGGCGGTGCCGAGAGCAAGGCCTCCGCCGGCTCCCACGACTCCTCCGACGTAGCCGGTGAGAGCCTTGCCGATGCCCGGCGCTTCCGCGTCGGTGGTGGGCAAGCGCGCCAGTTCGGATGCCGTGATCTCCGGCGTCATAAACGCAATTCGCTGCGGAGAGAAACCGACGGCCCGCAAAGCGTCCACCGCCAAGTCAGCCGAAGCCCGGGATTGAAAAATACCTACGATTTCTTCCATAGATCCTGCAAAAGTCCAAGATCCTGCAAGAGAAGATTCCGGAACAGGATTGAAGGATGTCCGGATCGGGGAAATTGGCCGATCGGGTAGACTGGTGCTCACATGAGTGCCACGGCGGAACGGATCGGGTTGATCGCGGGGAATGGCACGTTCCCCCTGCTGGTGCTCGATGCGGCCCGCGCCCACGGCCTGGACGTAGTGGTGGCCGCCATCAAGGAAGAGACGTTTCCGGAAATCGAATGCCGGGGCGCGGTTGCGGTGCACTGGCTCTCCCTGGGGGAGCTGTCGCGGCTGATTGAGACGTTCAAGCGGGAGGGCATCAGCCGGGCGGTTATGGCGGGGCAGGTGCGGCACAAGCAGATTTTTTCCGCGATACGCCCGGACTGGCGCCTGGCCAAGCTGCTTATGTCCTTGCGCACGCGCAATACGGATGCCTTGATCGGAGCAGTGGCCAAGGTCCTGGGGGATGAAGGCATTACGCTGATCAACTCCACGAGCCTTCTGGAGCCGCTGCTGGCACGCGCGGGAGTGCTTACGCCGGCGCGCACCGAGCGAGCAGGAGCAACAGGACCTCGAATATGGGCGGGCGGTGGCAAAGCATCTGGCGCAATACGACATTGGGCAGACGGTGGTTGTAGCCGGCGGCGCCTGCGTCGCCGTGGAAGCCATGGAAGGCACGGACGCAACCATCAGGCGAGCCGGGGAAATTATGGCTGCTCTGCAAGGGGATGCCTCCACCCTCAGCCGGCGCTTGACCGTGGTCAAGGTGTCCAAGCCCAATCAGGACATGCGCTTTGATGTGCCGGTGGTGGGCATAAAAACCATCGAGGTGATGCAGTCGGCCGGTGCGGGCTGCCTTGCGCTGGATGCCGGCAAGTGCCTGCTGATTGACGGGGACGCGGTGATCCAGGCCGCAGATGAGCGCGGCATTGCGATTGTCGCAGCGTGAAGCTTGCCATGGAGTGGCCGGGATGAGCACGGATCCAAAAAAGACCTTTCCACGGTGACGAACGCGGAAAGACGCGAATCGAAAAGAAATAAGCTGCGGGGCCAAAACTCTTTGCGTGTGCCAGATAGCTCTTCGAAATTGCAGGTCGCGGTAGTTGGCGCGGGAGCTTTCGGGCGAAATCACGCCCGCGTGTACGGCGAGCTCGAGCAGCCGGGGTGAGCCTGTGCAGCTCAGCGCGGTGGTGGATGTCGACATGGAACGCGCCCGGGCTGTGGCCGGGGAGTTTGGAGCGGAGGCGTTCGCCACGATTCAGGCAATGCTGGCGCGGAAAGCGGTGCAAGCTGCTTCCGTTGCCGTACCTACGGTGCTGCACTGCGAAGTGGGATGTGAGTTGATGCAGGCCGGCGTCGACGTACTGGTGGAAAAGCCGATTGCCTCCAGCCTGGCAGAAGCCGATGCCCTGGTAAGCACTGCGCGGCAGACCGGCAGGATCGCTCAGGCGGCCCACCTGGAGCGCTTCAATCCCGCAGTGCGGGCGACGGTGCCGCTGCTGACGCAGCCGATGTTTTTCGAGGGGCATCGTCTGAGCGTATTTTCGCCCAGGTCGCTCGATGTCGATGTCGTACTCGACTTGATGATCCACGATCTGGATATTGTGCTTGCCTTCGCGAACTCGCCGGTGAAGGAGATTCGTGCCGTCGGGCTGCCGATTCTCTCGCCCAAAGTCGATATTGCCAACGTGCGAGTCGAGTTTGCATCGGGGTGCGTTGCCAATTTCACGGCCAGCCGCGTCAGTACGGAACGAGTGCGCAAGCTGCGCTTTTTTCAGCCCCGGCAGTACGTCTCCATCGATTATTCCCGCCAGGATGTAGTGATCTTCACGGTCGAGCCGGGGGGGGCTCCGCCGGTTCCCCGCAGATCGGAATGACGAAGCCCCCGGTAGTGCAGGAAGAGCCGCTGCGGGCGGAATTATGGTCGTTTCTGGAGGCTGTCCGCAGGCGGGGTGTGCCGGCCGTAACGTTAGAGAACGGCAGGAGTGCCCTCGCCCTGGCCCTGGAGATTGTGGTGGAAATCCAGCGGCACAGCCAGCGCGCCGGGCTGCTCCAACTGGCCGGGCTTTCGCAGAAGTAACCCAGCGGCGGGCGGGGTCATGCTTCCCGGTTGGAGGGGGATACCAAGGGTCAATCGGAAAAAAGCTGCTTCCGAGCCGTTGCAGGGCGCGGGAAGATGCGAAAATAGCAAGATAGCCGATTCGTCAGTGGGAAGGCCCCGGGCGGCATTTTTTGCATTCCTGCAGACCGGCAAGAGTCCAAGCGACGTGAGTAAACAGGCGCCGGCTGATGTCATTCCGTAACAACGCGTTTTCCCCGACAGGAAGAACATAAACCTTGACCCCCCGGAACGCACAACCAGTACTTCCGGGCAGGCTTCCGCCGTGACGTTCCGGTGCTGCTGTTGCAACTGCAGGACGACCTGGCGCGGTCACGCAAGAGGGAAGCGTTCTGGATTTCGCTGATCTTTCACATCCTGCTGGTGATCGCCATTGTTTTTGCGCCCGAGCTGCCGGGACGCAGGTCGGTGCGCTGCAGAATGCCCGGGATATGGTTAAGATCCGCGACTACACTTTTCTGGAACTGCCACCGGACCTGCAGAAGGTTACGCAGCCGCCGAAACGAACACTCTTTCCGACAAGAGACCGGGTTGCCAGTTCACAAAATCCAACGGTTGATCGCAAGGAGCTGGAGAAGATTCTGAACGCACAACGCCCCGGGGTACCAGGGCCTGCTGCGGCTCCAGCGCCGCCTCCCACAACAGCCGGCCCGCCGCCCCAGTGGCAGAGGCGCATCCGGGGCCCGCCTCCCCGGCAAAGGAGACTCCTCCCCGAAGCTGCACCCGCCCGCAGCACGACAGCAATGCGCCGTTTTGCAGTCACTCAATGACGCTGCGCGGCAAGTGATGGGGGGAGACCTCTCTCCGGGGTCGGCGATCCAACAGGCGGCGCGGGCCAGCGTAGACAGCCGTATCGGAGGCTCGCAAGGGGATTACGGACTGCATCGCGGCGACATGGGCGGGGTCAAAAGCGACCTGGACATACTCAGCGACACCAGAGGGGTGGATTTCGGTCCTTACCTTACCCGCGTGCTGCATCTGGTTCGGAATAACTGGTACAACCTCATTCCGGAAGTAGCGCGGGCTCCGCTGATGAAGCAGGGCAAGGTGTCGGTGGAGTTTGCCATCACCAAGGACGGCAAGGTAGCGGGCATGAGACTAGACGAGTCCTCCGGCGATGTTGCCCTGGACCGCGCCGCCTGGGGCGGGATTACCGCTTCCAATCCTTTTCCGCCGCTGCCCGACGAATTTGGCGGATCCTATCTGGCACTGCGCTTCCATTTTTATTACAACCCCGAGCAAGGCGAGATCCACTAGCCGCAAGCCGGCGCCGGGTTATCCTGACTACCGCCGAGGAAGACTCCTCTGTGGCGGACACGGCATCTAATTGGACGGGAGATGGCGAGTGACAGCGGATTTTCCCTGAAGAGGAGTTCTTATGGAACGCAATGAAGAGTTTCGCCGCGTCATGGAATCGGAAGTGGAAATCGCAATCCAGGATGTCCGCCTGCCGGCGACTCTGAACATTCCGGAAAAGCTCGCGGCATGGTGGTGTTTGCACATGGCAGCGGAAGCAGCCGGCACAGTCCGCGCAACCGGTTTGTAGCCCGTATCCTGCAGGAATCGCGTTTGGGGACTCTGCTGATGGACCTGCTCACGCCTGCTGAGGAAGCCGCGGAATGGGAGAGCGGAGAGTTGCGCTTCAATATCAGCCTGCTGGCCCGGAGGCTGATGGGGGCGCTGGACTGGCTTGAAACTCAGCCGCAAAGCGCAGAATTGAAGACCGGCTGCTTTGGAGCAAGCACGGGCGCGGCAGCTGCGCTGGTGGCAGCGGCGCGACGGCCGCGAAGCGTAGCTGCCGTAGTTTCGCGCGGCGGCCGGCCAGATCTGGCGTCTCCGGAAGATCTGCACAGAGTGGAAGCTCCGACCCTGCTGGTGGTGGGCAGCGATGATTTTCCGGTGATTGAAATGAATCGGGCAGCCCTGGGGCAGCTACGATGCCAGAAGAAGCTGGTGATCATTCCGCGGAGCGACTCACCTGTTCGAAGAACCGGGGGCGCTGGAAGAAGCGGCGCGCCTGGCGCGAGAGTGGTTCGAACTGCATCTTGGAGGCAATACAGGAGAAACACAAGCCGCCTAATCGGGCTGGCCATCGCTGGCCTGTTTCTCGGGTTGGGAATCCAGGTGCACCACCTGGGCTCCGGGGGGCTGCTCCAAAGCGAACTGCTGGTCCGTCAATGGGGCATTCAAGGTGAGCTTTTCGATGGTCATGGTGATCGAGTATTCCTCCTGTGGGCGCCAGACGCTGATGTACGAAGGAAACTCGATTCCGTTGTACTCCTTAAAATTTTCGTAATGGGCATCGGTGGCCACATAGCCATTCTTGTCGTAGACCACCTGCCGGTAGGGCTGCAGATTGGTTCGGTCGAAATAGATTTTGCGCGTCAAAAGCCAGCCCTGATCTGCCCGCTGAATTATGTTGAGGATGTATTCCGGCTGGATTGACGCTCGGCTGACCCTGTTTGTCGGTCAGCGTGGCAAAGCCTTGTTCGAGAACGGCGACGTCATTTTCCGGATTGATGGGCCGCAGAAGCAGGGCATCGTAGATATGCTGCGGCCGCAAATTCTCCAGAGGCTGCTTGGAAGGCTTGCTGACTTCGTTGCTGCCCATGATAAAGCGGTTCTTAGGCGGGATCCAAAGCTTGAAAGTTGTCCCGTTGCTCACCATGTCGAAAGCACGAGTGCCCAGGACCGGAAACAGGCCGATCATGCGCAGCCATCCCGGCTTACGCGCCAGGATGTAGCCGCGCACCTCGGTGTACTCGGTGATCTTCCCCTTCTTGGACCCCCCAACGGAAGCCTTGATGTCGACGGTCGCGTTCAGGGTCTGGATTTGGGCTGCTTCGCTATTGACGCGGGCTACAAGCTCTGCCTTGGTGGCGCTCTTGAGCTTGGCTCCGCTCATGCGCACTGTGGCCGGGCGGGTGTGCGAAGCGCATCCGGCCAGAAGGAGCAGGAATACGAAACAGGAGCAAACAGTAAGAGAACGTCGCCTCATGCACATAAAAACGGATCTTCTAAAACGCTTATTATACCGAACGCCAATCAGCGACCGTGCCCAAGGCTTTGCCGGTACTGAGCTACGTTGCGGTTATGCTGCTCCAGGGTCTGGGAAAAACGATGGTGGCCCTGATTGTCGCTTACGAAGTAGAGGTAATCGGTTGCAGCAGGCGAGATAGCCGCCTTCAGAGAAGCCAGTCCGGGATTCGCAATGGGGCCGGGTGGCAGGCCTGGATGCTGGTAGGTGTTATAGGGCGAGTCAAAGTGCAGGTCGGAGCGATAGATGGCGCCCCGGTAACGCTCCGCGACGAGCGCCGCATAGATGACAGTGGGATCGGCTTGTAAGGGCATTCCCAAACGGAGCCGATTGTAATAGACGCTGGCCACCAGGGAGCGCTCCTCAGGAATCCCAGTCTCCTTCTCCACTACGGATGCCAGGGTCACCGCGGGCTGGATGTCGCACGGTTTGGTTCCCTGGCTCCTGCTGACCAGCCTGATAAGGGCCGCTGAACAGAAGGAATCGGGCCCGATCTCCTGGAAGACCTGGCGGAACCGCCGCACCATTACCGCAATCATCTGGTGAACGTCCTGAGTACGCGTGAAATGGTAGGTGTCGGGGAAGAGGTAGCCTTCAAGCGACTTGGCTCCGGGCGCCAAGTCCTGAATCAGGAAGGTGTCAGAATGCGCGGCTGCGATGAATTCCTGGTGCGGCACCAAGCCGGCTTGTTCGACCGCGCTGGCGATGTCGTAGAGGGTGTAGCCTTCGGGGATCACGACGGTGTGGAAATAAATGTCGCCCTGAACCAGCCGTCGCCGGACCTGCAGCGCGCTGGCCGCATCCTGGAAGCGGTATTCTCCGGCCTTGAGCGTGCCCCGGCGCGTGTATTGGACCAGCAGGAATGCGGTCTCATTGCGGATAACCCCGGCTTGCTTCAGTTCCTGGGCGATGCGGTGGGCGGAAAAGCCAGGACGCAAAAGCACAAATTTGGGGCCGTGGGGGTCAAGGGGAAGTATGAGAGACCAGGCGAGCCAGGCCGCCAATCCGAGCACGGGGATCAGCAGCAATTTCGCGAGCACCCGAATCATGCTTTTAGTTTAGATGATTTAGAAGGTTACGGGAGACCCGGAGGTAGGTGGGAGGGCAGGAAAATCGGCCAGCGATTTCTTGCGTTTTTTCCGGAGAGATTTTGCAGTATGCTGAACGATACCGGTGGGCTGTACAGCCGGTCTGTCTAAGCATGGCATCGAATTTAGGGAAGGGTCGTCCCGCTGTTGCCCATTCAATTCGAAGTGTCTTATGTTCGTCCTGGTCATCGCGGTAGCTGCTCTGCTGGGGTTCGTGGCCTTGCTGGGCCTGCTTCTGTTCGCCCGCTTTGCCGAATCCCGCCAAACCGCGCGCCTGCCGGTCGCGCCTGAACCTCTCTTTTCCGGCCTCAGCTACGACCAGGCCTTTGAAGACCATTACGAGCTGATCTGGCAAGTGCAGGTTCCCGGCCTGGAGCTGATCCGCAACTCCGGGGAGATGGGCTTGCCTGTTCACACGCTGCGTCCGTGGTTCGAGCGCACCTTGCGCAGCTACCCGGATCTTTTCGAGGGCCACACGTTCGAGGAATGGCTGGATTTTCTGCAGAGGTCGCGGGTAGCGCGATTCCGCAATGACCGGGTCCGGCTGACTGCAATCGGCTGTGAACTTCTCGACCACTGCCGCATGGCAGGCTAGCGCTATCCTAACGGTGCCCGTCGCCTCTGGCCTGCAGGAATGATTGCAGAATTAACACGGCTGCCATGCGATCGATGGCTTGGGCGCGCTGCCGAATGCTTGCCTCAGCCAGTCGCAACACGCGGTTGGCTTCGGCGGAGGTCAAGCGCTCATCCCAAAGGTGGACTGGCAGCGAAAATCTCTTGCGCAGATCCTCGACAAAATCCTGGACGGCCCGGGTCTGCGCACTGGGTGCGCCGCTCAGGCGCAGGGGATAGCCGACCACAAGCTCGGAAACCTGGAACCTGCGGATGGTCCGCTGCAGCGCGCCGAAATCCGTCCGCTTGTTCCTGCGACGAATGGTTTCCAGCCCTTGCGCCGTAATGCCGAGGGGATCGGAAACGGCTTGTCCAATGGTTCTGGTGCCGACATCGAGGGCCAGAATGCGGACTGCGCCTGCCTCCGGCTTTGTCGCGCCCAAGCGGTTTTCTTGCCGGGACAGCTGGTCTTCTGGTCGGGACGTCTCCCCAGGATCATCCCACTCGCCACCTTTGTCGGCCACGGCTATAGTATAGTCACGAAACCCGAGGCCAAGCGCAGGCTGGCTACTGGACAACGCGAGGGCGTCGCCCGTGACCCAACCCGAAGTAACTGCTTCTGAACCGACGGCGGCTGGTCCGGAACCTGTTCTGGCATCTCCGGCGGCACTGCCCAACCGGGCCGGGAATGGACCGCTGGTTATCCTGGCAGCCGTCAGCGTTCTGGCAGCGTGCTATGTCGCCAAGCTTCCCATTATTGTGTTGCTGCTGGCGGTGCTACTGGCGTATGTTCTGGCGCCCCTGGTCGATGTGCTGGGCCATTTGAAGCTGCCTCACGCTGTGTCTTCGGCGATTGCGGTTTCGCTCTTCCTGGGCCTCATGTATGGCCTGCTGGTGGTTTCCTACAACAGCGCTGTGTCCTTCTCGCAGGAACTGCCGAAGTATTCCCGCAACATTCGTCAGGTAGTGGAACAGTTCCGGCATCGCGCCCGGCAACTGCAGAAAACAACCGAGACCGTTCTGCCGGAGGACGCGGAAGAGAGCTCGCGCCCCACGGTGAATGTTGAACAGCGGACAACGGTGTGGGGCCTGGTGAGCGGCGGGCTGGGTCCGATCTGGGAAGTGGCATTTGCAGCCTCGTTTATTCCCTTTCTCGCGTACTTCATGCTCACCTGGCAGGATCACGTGCGTTCTGCAACCGTGATGCTGTTTTCTCCGGAGACCCGCCACACGGCGTACGAAACGGTGGGACTGATTTCCCGCATGGTGCGTGGTTTTCTGGTGGGCAATCTGCTCATTGGCCTGTTTATTGGAGGAGTGAGCACCGCAATCTTCGGGTTCCTCCACCTCCCCTACTTCTACTTCTTTGGAGTTGTCAGCGGCTTCCTGAGCCTGATTCCGTACCTTGGCATCGTTCTGGCCGTGCTTCCCCCGCTCTTTGTCGGGTTTGGACAACTGACTTCTTCCGGTATCGTCATGCTGGTGGCAACGGTCATCATTCTCCACCTGTTAGCTTTGAACGTGCTTTACCCGAAAGTGCTCGGTGGCCGCTTGCAGCTCAACCCGCTGGTGGTCACGCTGGCGTTGCTGTTCTGGGGCTGGATGTGGGGTGCGATGGGGCTCATCCTGGCGGTGCCGATTACCGCAGCGACCAAGATCATTCTGGATCATGCAAACGGGATGCGCGGATATGGCGCCTGGCTGGGAGAATAAAATCCGCTTCGAATCTGCTCTCAGCAAGGTTCCCACGCGGTCAGACGTCGCTGGAACTCTCGAGCAGTTCTAACTCGTAGGCGTCGTTCTCGGTGAGTTCCAGGTCACCAATCGTTGTCTGGCCGGTAGCACGTAGCTGCTCGACAGCCTGCGTCATGAGTGCCGAATCCATGGCGATGCCCTCGCGAAAAAAGTTCATTAGCTCAGGTTCCTCCAGGATTCGCGCGTAGGTTCTTCCCGCAACGGTGTAGTTGATCTGGTATTGCGGCGTGCGAAGCTCGTGCGGACCTTCGCGGATACCGGTCCGAAAAATGTGAAGATAACCCTTCATATTTCAAAATAGTTGCAGGTGTGGCACCGGGCGTTGCCAGCGGACTAGCCCTTCAGTAAAAGAAAAGCGCCCCAGGGGCTGAATGAGCTCCGAGACGCCAGGAAAGACAAATGTTTTGATCGATTGGATCAGGCTTCGCCGGGGATCGTCTCCGGGAAGCGCAGGCGGCTTTTCGCCAGAACCTTGGAAAGCAGATGCTCCACGTCTTCTTCGTCGCAGTTCTTAGCCATTGCCAGTTCCGTCACCAGGAGAAAACGGGCGCGCTCCAGCATCTTTTTTTCCCGGAACGAAAGTGGCTTTGTCTGGCTGAGCTGAAGAAGGCTCTTCAAAACTGCGGCCACTTCCATCAGGGAACCAGTCCGCATCTTGTCGGAGTTCTCCTTGAAACGGTACTTCCAGTCCGTGTGGCTGAGGCACTTACCATCGGTCAAATAGTCTACAATTTTTTGTACTTCGCCATTTTTGACCACCCTGCGGAGTCCCACATTTTCCACATTGTGGAATGGAACCATCACTTTGAGGCTGCTGGACTTAATGCGCAGGAGGTAAAACTGCTCGACGGTGGAACCCAGGGTGCGGCTACTGATCTGTTCGATGATCCCGACCCCGTGATTAGGGTAAACAACCTTGTCGCCTATCTCAAACCGTAAACCGGAATTGTTCATGAGAAGCACCCTGTGGAGGGGATGGGAGACCCGTTGCGCTACTATCGTATCGCGCCGACGAGCCCACGGTCAAGTGAGCTTCAAATATGCCGGGCCCATTCGGAGCGGGAAACGAAAACTACCTCATTGAAGAGTCGAGGAAGAGTCGAACAGGAAATCGAAGGCGGCGACTTCCGGAGACAGGGAGAGAACAGGGTTTATAATGCCTCAGACCGGAAGACATTTCCTGCGCTCGCGCGGCAGGCTGCGGACGCGGATGTGCCGATTCCGTCCGGAACCCCACTCAAATTTGCCGTTCGATCCGAGAAACGGAATTGCTGAGATTATTTCGTCATGCCTGAACACGTTAAAAAAAAGTTGGAAGAAGAAATTCGCGTCCTGGAACACGAGCTCAACCACGAGCTTCCCAAAGAGCTGAAAAAGGCGGTGGCGATGGGTGACTTGAGCGAAAATGCCGAGTACCACATGGCCAAGCAGCGGCAGGAGTTTGTCCGCGCCCGGCTGGGGCAACTGACAAAGAGAATGGCGGACCTCTCCCTGGTGAATATGAACAATATTCCCCGGGATAAGATCGCGCTGGGCTCGACGGTGAAGGTTTATGACTCGACCAAGGAAGAGGAGATCGAGTACAAGCTAGTCACCAGCGAGGAATCCGACGTAGCCCATGGATTCATCTCGACCACATCCCCGATCGGACGGGCTTTGCTGGGGAAGAAGGTCGGCGACACTGCCCTGGTGGTTACTCCCACGGGCAATCGGGAAATGGAAGTGCTTACCTTATCCACCATGCACGATCAGGACGGACAGCCCCAGGAAACGAAATGAGCTGGACGCGCGGTTTCGGGAAAGCTTGTGCAGTGCTTCTGTACAAGATCGTGAACGGCCTGGCCCTCACCCGGATATCGCCCAATGTGCTGACGTTTATGGGGCTGGTGATCAATAGCATTGCCGCCTTTCTGTTCGGATATGCCCGCGGCGGCAACCAGATCGACATGTTCCGCTATGCCGGTCTGGTGATCATTGCAGCCGGAATCTTCGACATGGTGGACGGGCGGGTGGCGCGGGCAACCGGGAAAGTTACCAGCTTCGGCGGCTTCTTCGACTCGGTGATCGACCGCTACTCCGATGTGGCTCTCTACTTCGGCCTGCTGGTCTACTTCGCCCGCGCCGAGAGGTTTTTTTATCTGGTGCTGACGGCGGTGGTGATGGTCACCTCCGTCATGGTGAGCTACACGCGGGCGCGGGCGGAGTCGCTGATCGGACAATGCAAAGTGGGCTTCATGGAACGGCCGGAACGCATCGTTCTGGTCATTTTGGGCGCGCTCTTCAACCGCATGGCGCCGGTTCTTTGGGTCATCGCCGTCCTCGGAAACCTGACCGTCATTCACCGCATTGCTTACACCTACAGGAAAAGCCAGGAACGCGACGCAGTTCAGGGAACCGCCGCATAGCATCCGCTGAATCCACTCCAGCCTCGCATGAGCGCGCTACGGTACCATCGTGCGGTCGCAGGGCAGATTCGTGTTTTGCACCGGTATATCCGCAGGCGGCGTCATCCAGGGTGGACTATCAAAATCAAAGAACTCCATCATGCTCGGCTGGGCGGCGTCGCGCTTGGTGAGCGAGGGCAGGCCGAAACGATCCTCGATGAGTTTCAGGACGGCGGTATGGTCCATCGGGGTGTTCGACACGTAGCCCTTCTTGGTGAAGGGGGAAATCACCACCAGGGGAACGCGGAATCCGGTGGTCTTGAAATCGCCCGGAGCGCTGGTCACGGCCCCCGTGGTCGGATCGGTACGGTACCGCGGAGGAATGTTGTCCGGTGGTACCGCCGCCGCCGGTTTCACATGATCGTAAACCCCACCCCACTCGTCAAAGCTCAGGATAAATACCGAGTCCTTCCACGATGAACTGTTCATCAGTGCATTGATTCGCTCAGATACGTATTTGGCGCCGGCCTGGACATTGATTCCACAGTCTTTCGCCGGGCCCGGGCCGGCATTCCAGTTGGCAACATCGTATTTTGTGGGATCGTTGTCGTCTTTGGCAGGATCGAGAATTGGCGGCTGCCATGAGCACCGCTCCTGGAAAGTCTGCGGATTGGGGGACGGCGCGTGATTGCTTCCATCCGGGCCGGTGTGCTCGTCCAGTCCGTCGCTCCCGTCAGAAAGAATGAAAGCGACCGACGGCAGGGTGCCGTTTTGCAGATCGGCGAAATAGCCCGTTGCTGCAGAGTTGCCAGTTGCCGGATGACCCACGGGAACGATTTTGCTATGCAGGAACTTCTGGTAGACGGGGAAGGCCGCGAGCACTGGAGTGCTCTCTGGGTCTTCGTCTGTGCTCTCCACGCTGGTACTGTTAGAGGGTTCCGGGAAGTACACTTTCCAGGAAATTCCTTTGGCTTCCAGCAGATCGAAAATCGTCTGGTTGGTTATTGGAGGATCGCCCGCCACCGGCGGATAGATGTAGCCTGCGGAGGTAGCGGCGTAGGCATACATCAGGTTCGGTTGGGTACGGGTCAGCACGGGCGCGAACCACCGGTTCGAAGTCGCGAACTGGGTAGCCATAAAGTAGTAATAGTTCAGATCGTTCTGATCGTAATAGCCCATCACGCGCGACCCTTTGATGTCCCATTCGATTCTGCTGTAGGCATAGCCTGTCGCTGTGAATGACCAGCCGTCTGCCATGTCGCGCTGCGCATGCGCCGAGTCCCACGTCGGGGTAGTGTTGTCCACGCAGGAGGTTTGCAGGTGGAAGGACTTGATGGACGCACCTGTTTTCGTCCTTTGTCCTGCCTGGTCCTCCGCCCAGGCTGCCTGTTCGTAGCCGCCCGCCGGAATGCCGTCCACGTCCGCGCCTAGCGCCTGGCTCGCACGGTAATCGTTCAGCTTCCCAAAGTACTGATCGAACGAGCGATTTTCCTGAATCATGAAGAGGATGTGATTGATGTTTGCCAGTCCAGTCACCGTAGCGAGAGTGACCGTAGCCGTAGCCGGAGAACTTTGCCCGCCTGCGCCATTGGCGACGAGACTATAAGTCACGGTAACTGAGGGCGTTACGGTTATCTGGCCCGTTCCCGGTTGACTGCCTACGCCGTGATCGATCGTCACCGTATCGGCGTTGCTGGTGGTCCAGCTCAGGGTGGTACTTTGGCCGGGAGCAATGCTGGCGGGGGACGCTGTGAACGAACTCACGGTCGGAGCAGGTGTCGCCGGAGGCTTCGGATTGTCTGAACTCGATTGACCCGATGAACCGGAGACTCCTGAGCAGGCCACGGTGGAAAGCAGGATGCAGTTGAGTGTCACTAACAATAATCTGTGAGCAGGAAAATGAGCAGGGGCCATACTGCACATCGCTCCACAAACGAGCTGAATTATGACGCGCTGACAGGTATTCAGAACCGGGACTGCTCATGAAGGTTGCCACAAAGGAATTCCTGTTCTGCAGTTGCATGTTGCAACCAGAAGGGCGCGATGCGCATCCGGGCGCAGGCGCTTTCCCAGGTGTAAAACCCAGGGCGGTATCGAAGGGCCAAATACTTTCGGCAACGAACAGTTGTGATCCGGGTTGACCCGATTGCGAGCCGCAAGTAGGATTTCTCCGTCAGGTCAGGAGTCTGCCGTCGCGTGCCGACCCCACAAACGGCGTGTCATTTTGGGGGAACATGTTAGGAAAGCACATCCGTTTGGCGATCGCAGGCTGTTTGTTGTTTACGTTCTTCTCCTGCGCTGCCGGGAAGAAGACCGTCGCCACCGTTCCTCCCCCACAAGCTGTTCCCCCCGCACTGGCTGCTTCCAATTCAACATCTTCTTCCGCCGCCAAGCCTGCCGCGGCACCGCAGACCGATCCGGTCGACGCATTGATCGCCCAGGTCGAGGACGCTTATCAGAGCGGAAAATCGAACTACGCAGCGGGACATATGGAGGCCGCCAAAGCGGCATTTGATCGCGCGTTCAATTTGCTCTTGAGTTCGGACCTGGATATTCGCAGGGACGACCGCCTGCGGCCCGAATTCGATAAAATTGTCGATGGCGTGCAGGCCCTTGAACTTGCTGCGCTGAAGGAAGGAGACGGGTTTACCGAACAGAAGTCTGAGCCGGCTCCGATTGACGAAGCCAGCACCGTCACCTTCCCCGTCGATCCCAGCTTGCGGGCGCAAGCCGAGCAAAGCGTTCGCGTGACCAGTTCGGACCTGCCCCTCATGGTTACCGACGAGGTGGCCAGCTACATCAGCTACTTTTCGACTCGCGGACGTCCCACTCTGGAGAAGGCTTTGATTCGCTCCGGTCGGTATCGCGGGATGATTCTGCGCATTCTGCGGGAGGAAGGAGTCCCGCAGGATCTGATCTACCTTGCTCAGGCGGAATCCGGCTTCCTTCCGCTGGCGCTCTCCCATGCCGGTGCTCGTGGCATGTGGCAGTTCATGTCGAGCCGTGCCGCCGAGTATGGGCTGAAGCATAGTTGGTGGGTGGACGAGCGGCAGGACCCGGAAAAGTCAACGCGCGCCGCGGCGCGACACTTGCGGGATCTCTACGAGGAGTTTGGAGACTGGTACCTGGCGATGGCGGCCTACAACTCGGGTCCAGGAACAGTGCAACAGGCCGTGCAGCGCACCGGATATGCAGACTTCTGGCAACTCTATCGCCGCAACGTGTTGCCTACTGAGACCAAGAATTATGTCCCCATCATTCTGGCCATCATTCTGATGACCAAGAATCCTGCCCAGTACGGTCTCGACGATCTGGAACTGGAACGTCCGGAGGAAGCCGAGTCCGTGGAACTCGACTCACCGGTGGATTTGCGGCTGGTTGCCGAATGCGCGGACACTACGGTCGACAAGCTGCAGGAGCTGAATCCCAGCCTGCTGCGCATGACAACTCCCCGCGAAGGCAAGTTTGAGCTCAATGTTCCGCGCGGTACCGCAGCCAGACTGGAGCAGGTGATCTCATCCATTCCGCCCGACATGCGCGTCTGGTGGCGCTATCATCGGGTCGTTTCCGGCGAAACTCTCGGCGCAATTGCGGACAAGTACGGCACCAGCGTGAGCGCTATACGTGAGGTGAATGATCTTTCCAGCGATGACGTCTGGGCGGATGATCGCCTGATTATTCCGGTCACCCCTGGCCGGTCGGCGGATCGGGAGGAGATCGTTTTTTCCAAGACCCCCACCCGATATAGAGTGCGTAGAGGAGACACGATTCTATCGATCTCGGAGCATTTTGGGGTTCCACCAGAGCGTTTGCGAAGCTGGAATCGGCTCAAAGGCGACACGTTGATCGCGGGCCATACCATCCGGGTTTACCGGCCACGGACGGCAACGGACCGGGACTCCTTGCCGTCGCACACCAGCGGAAGGAAGTCGAATGTCGTCAAGCGTTTAGGAGCCCCTTCTAAGCCCAGCCGGATTTTGCACACGGTGGAGCAAGGCGAAACTTTATCCGCCATCGCCAGCCGCTACAACACCACGGTCTCGGCACTGCAGCGTGACAACAAGGTTACATCCCTCATCCGTCCGGGTGATGTTTTAGTAATTCGCGCGGCGGACGAGAGCCGCTAGACCGCATCGCGCGTTTGCCGCCCTCCGGAAGCCAGGTACCCTTAGTTTTGCCGTCGAAACGCGTGTGCTATAATCCGCGCCTGTTTTCTAACGCTTTGCTGTAGTGGATCAGCGAGTTGCCGTTGCAGTGGATTGCCGCACCGCTCGACACCAACAGTCCATGCCCGGCAGCGGATGTGCCCTCAGGAGGAAGACATGGCATTTGACGACGTTCTCTATGCTCGCGACGATGAAGACGATTATGGCGACGCCGGTGCCTACGGCGAAGATTTGAATGAAGATTACGAAGAAGAGGAAGAGGAAGAAGAAGAGTCCGGAGTGGGCTTGAGCGGCGGCATGGGGGCCCCGTCACCAGCTCCGCCTGCACCGGTGGCTGCTCCTCCCCGTCCCGCACCGGCGGCCAAGAAAACGGCACGCAAGACCCCGGCAAAGAAAGCTGCTCGGAAGGCGCCGCGGCAAGAAGTCAGCGAGCAAGAAAGGCGCGAAGAAATCTGCCAGGAAAGGCGGCGCCAGGACGATAGCCCGCAAAAAAGGCGGCGCGAAGAAAGGCGCGGCGAAAAAAGGAAGCGCAAAGAAGAAGAGCGCGAGAAAGAGTAGCGCCAAAAAGACTAGTGCAAAAAAGAAGGGCGTCGCGAGAAAGGCGAGCAAGAAGATGGTCTCGAAAGAAATCTCGCCGTTAAGCTGAGGGAACGATCAACACGGAAACTACGGCCGCAATTTGCGGCCGTTTTTCCTTGTGAGGAGCTGATGGTGGGCTGAATTGGCAACCGCTGCGCAATTAGAATCCGCCGTACCTGTTCTATTGAGTGAGGCTCTGGATGAGGCCGTTGACGGCCTTTTTCTCGAAGTAGCCACTCGGCTCGTACGTCTTGCCAGTGTTTTCTCCGTCAGCACAATAGCGGATTAGCTTCTTGCCGTCCTCGTCGATCCAAACGGAGACATGGCCGGACCAGAGCTGCTTGGAGTCGGTCATTGGGCTGGACTCGCGACCCCTTGAGATTTGGCGAACGCCGCCAGCACGGGCAGAATTTCCGCTTTGATGGAAGCAATGTCCGTTTCCGCGATTTGTACTGCGTTCTTCCCGGCCTGGACCGCCGCTACCGCTTCACCGAGGAAGAAGAATGCTGCCCGAGTAATAGGAACGGCGGTCGGTATGAGCCCCTGCTCGATGCCTTCGATTGCGGGTTCCAGGCCTTGAATCGACGGAGCAACCGCTTGTACCTTGTCGGCCACGCCGGTAATGACTTTGGCGGCTTTCACCAGATCGCTGGCTACGGCGGCAAAGAAATGTCCAACACTTGTAAATCCGAATGCCATGGTAAGTTTTCCTCCCGGAACATCAATTACTGGGCTGCGGTCTGAAAGATCGACGGCAGAGAAGCGTGCAGGAGTTTGGCTGCAATCACCAATGCCCCGGCAATCTCGGGATGATTAGCAACCAGAGAGCTGAGTGCCGGGCTCAAGACGGTGGCAACCGTCAGCGCAGAGGTCAAGAGCAGAGGAACGACAGATTTCCAGTTCACCTTGTGTTTGCTCCTTGTGAAAGTGGTTCGGCAAGCACTTCAGAAAAGTAGTTGTGCGCCACCTCCGCGATGTACTTTTCTGGAATGTGGGCGTCGCGGGGATTGCCCGAGTTGTAAGCGTCGGAAAAGTCGCGCAGCGTCTTGCATTTCTGCCCTTCGATGCACCGGCGGCGAATGAATCCGATGGTGGCGATCGCAGCCTTTTCCAGGTTCATGCTCAATTCGGTGGGCTTGTAGCCGTAAGCATTGGCCAGCAGGACTTGCCATGGTCCATAGGAACGGGCGGCATCGGAGCCAAATTCTGAAAGCAGATCCGGCATGGGATGCTTCGAGGCATACCTGCCGCTATAGCAATAGGCGGGCTCCAGGCGAGGGTGGCAATTCATGCCGAAACTGGATTCGACTCCCGAAATGGCAAACAGCAGCTGCGAGCCGACGATGGCCTTCCCCGTGCCGTCATTCGTTCCCGTCAAATGAAAATCTAAAATCGGCCCATACTGCAGGCAGGCTTTCGCGATCTGAGGCTTGAGATAGTTGTAAAAAGGGACACTCACGTGCTGGTCCTGCCTTCCATGCGGGGAAGCAGCTTCAGCAGCCGGCTGTAGGAAAAATT
Organism: Terriglobia bacterium; assembly: GCA_963732925.1. Taxonomy (GTDB): domain Bacteria; phylum Acidobacteriota; class Terriglobia; order Terriglobales; family Acidobacteriaceae; genus DASZRZ01. The sequence goes on along the minus strand of CAVTBJ010000006.1, from coordinate 30,367 downwards.
CCACCAGTTCGCGATGCCGCGACCGCAACCCGCCGGCGGCTTCAAAAAACTGGGATTGTCCTGTCAGCCTCAGCGCTTCCATTTCAGATAATCAATTGCGAGATGGACCAGCGTTAGGAGCCCTGCCAGTCCCAAGGCCATTCCGCGGGCACGCTGTAGCACTGTCTCGTGCCGGTCCACACGTGCCGATAGTTGGTGGATCCATCCCGGCTTGCCATTGCCAACCAGCCAGTGCATGTGGGTTTTTAGCTCACTCAAATCCGAGAGAACCTGCTTCTCAAAGTCATTCATGGGTTCGGATACCGGAATAGATCCAGCTTCTCGCGAGTTCAGAAATGCCTGTTAGTTGCTGATCTGCAACTACAAGGGGTAATCCACGTGGAGAACAATGGAATCCCGCGAGTAAAGCGGTGGAGCAGAAGCATCGTACGGGCGCAGGTAGTAGGTTTGTGTCCGCGAAAGTCTGGCAAGGCTGAACGTGCGTGTCGTGAAGCGACCAATTAGATTGCGGTCATTGTCCGGACCCCATCCTGCATCGCTCCATCGCACTTCGAAGCCTCCCCGCCGGGCGGGTCTGAAAAGGTGTCGACCGTTACGTCGGTTGAGCTGATGGCTGTAACCTCCGCCGAAGCGAGTGAACCCAGGGAGCGAGGAATCTCGCTGATGGAAACCGGATCCGGCACCGAGTAATACCCGGAGGGCAGTTCCAGCTCCAATGCCAGCAGTTCTGCCGCGTCGTTGGCGAAGGAGATCCGGTACTGCGTGCGCTTGCTTTCCAGGTCCGACACGTCGATTTCAACTGTTCGCACGATGGCTGAAAAATCGGCCGAGCGTGAAGGGGCATGGACCACGACCGTGTCCCCCGGAAAAATGTCGCTGGTCTCTGCCGGCAAGAAGTCGCTCCAGGCGGTGTATTCGCCCGACCACGCGATCTGCGTAGCATCGTCCAGGAGCGCGAGTGCGGCGTTCTGGCAATCTTCAGAGGTGCGCGCTCTAGGAGCGGTTATATTTCTCACCGTGCCGCGAGTGCCGCCGTCTGGTCCTCGCGCTTCGGAGGCAACACTTTGCGGGTCCAGCAACCGCGCCGTCGCTCGATTGCGGCCTCGATAGCGCACCACAATCTTTTCGTCGCTCGCCGGAACATAGGCGGGAAAGAACCACACTTCCCCGCTCTGAGTCACCTGGCACTCGGCGCCGTCAGACAGCCCTCCTACCAGGCGTGTACGATAGCCTTCTCCCGAAGGGGCACTGCGCACCTCGGTATCAATCGTGCGCAGAAGGCGCGTGAATGTGATGGCGCAGTGAGTGTCCGCCGCATTGACGAGAGTGTAGGAACAGAAGTCAGGGGGATTCGACACAACGTCGTCGTAGAGGACGGTGGAAGGCGCGATGAGCGACGCCGTATTGTTTAGATCGATCTCATGTACTTCCAGAACGAGCCGCACTTCCGAAGCAGTGGAAACATTGCCCTTTCCATTGCCCGCCGGGTGCAGCGAAGAATAGAACGTCAGACCCCGACGGTATTCTCGCGGCCATAGATGCGGGTTGTGGAGCACATTCGCCGGCCGGAAATCGTGGCCATGGGAGTCCCGGTCTCAACTCCGTTGATAATGCCGCAATGTTCGATTCCGCGCCGTTTGCCGCGATGCCAAAGCCGGCATGCATTGTCTTGTGCCAACCCTCCGCCGTAGATCTTCCAGGATGCCGGTGGAGGCGGCCGTAAAGCTCACATCCCCGATGCTGAAGTTGCAGTGCCCCTCCCATTTCCAGTTGCTCTGCAAACGAGAACGGGAATCGCACCTTCACTTCCCTCCACCTTCAATTCGCAGTTTCCCCCCGCTTACAGAGACCGCATCGCCGGGGTCAATCAGCGTCCACCATTCAGGGCGGAGCGTTGAGTCACGAAACTCCTCGTCTACAAACACGGAATTGCTACGAGGTAAAAGGAATATTCGAAAGGAAAAAGCGCAGGCTGGATCCGTCCCCGAGGAAGTAATCCTTCACGTAAACCCGTGGCTCCAAGGGCCCAATGAGAGTGGCATCGTTCGCCCACGGTCGCGAGGATGTCACCTTCAATCGGTCAGGGGAGAACGCCGGATCGGCTTCATCCAATATGCGCGTACCCTGGCACCGTTCCAACCGGGTCCAGGTGAAGTGCGCCGTCGTGCGCGCGATAATTGGCCCGGGATTGCAGCGCGACCTCCTCCGCGTGTTCGGACCATGTTTTCCTCTGCGGAACGGCTGAATAGACGGGTATATCGCGACGTCCTGCAACCCGGAAACGTCAGATATCGGAGATTTCAAGATTTGAGGCCATCTGCTTCAGGATGGCGCCTGCCGAGCGGTTCACGAAAGGCGGCACGTTGCGGCAGGGTCTTATTGTCCAGCAGCCATCCTATCGCTCAAGGCCACAACAGCGTAGCGGTATACCGGGCCTGCTTCTGCCCAGCCAAGGTACTCGTAGCTCGGGCTTACCGAGATGTATCCCGTAAACAATTTTTCGCTATTGTCTCGGCTGAGTAGAACCCCGCCCACCCTCGCTAGGCACTATGTAATCTGACCCCTGTGGCAATCAGCCACGCGCAGAAGCTGTGCCGGACGATTCAGTTGCCGGGTGATGTGCGGCGTGTGCTCGAATTGAGCGCGGTGCTGTAGTCACGCGCGCCGCTGCCATCGAAGTTGTCGATCGTAAGATTCATCAGGATTCAATCTCAGGATCTGTGGTCGTCGATCATCCGGAGAACCGAAAGGTTCCCGGCAGGTTGCACATGGCAGCCAAGTTGAGATCTACAATTCTGTTTCTGCCTAGTAGAGAGGCTGGTTCCCGGCGGGGAAATACGAACGATAACAAAGTACCTGTTGGTTGTCGTTTACGTCGCGCTGAGGTAACGCGATGAAAACAGCATGCAACGAATATCCCTCCAGCCCGGAAGGAATCTTGAACATTTGCTCTCCGCTGGGGGCAGCTGGCTGCAGTCGCGGGTAATGAAGCAGATCCGTCCGCCAGTTTCTTCCTCTACCACGAACAATGCTGACCATTCCTGAAAGAAACTGCCGCCCTCGCGATCCACAAAGGCAATCACCTTTTGCGCATTGGCGTTCGTGGCCGGTATTCCACCAATGAGCGGCTGTGCCAAAAGAACTGAAGTCGCAGTTTTGGTTGCTACTCTTCCTACGTTGAAGGTCACTCGTCGTAGATAGCTGGCATCCAGCAGCACGTCGGTGGCATTCTTCACATAGGCTCCGGCTATTGGAGAGCCAACGTACCCGGTTTGTTGTTGGTAGTCGGCATCGACGGCGAGAATGTCATCCACACTGAACGAGCCCACCGCCCCTGCGCCGAAGATAAGCTCCGTTGCCGTGGACCCCTGCAGCACTGCCACACCGCTTACGGCGTGCCTCCTGAGCCCACGGCATCAGCGTTTACATCCGCGGCCAGCACGTTCATATGCTGCGAGCCCCCGGCGATCGCCATTTGCAGTTTGCCCCACTGCCGAAACTCAAACTCCAGACGTGCTTCCAGACTGGATCTAGCTTGTGCGGAGGGTGCGCCCTTGGCTCCAGCGCGCAGAATGTCAAAGCGCGTAGCGGAGGTTCGGTGGGGACCGTCGAATCCATCCCAGGTCAATCCAGGGTGAAGGAGGAGTCTCCAAATCGAAGCTGCCACACTTCGCGGGATCGAACACAACGGGCGTGCCAGTCGTGCGGTCGACGGCTGCGAAGTAGGCTCGAACGCGCCGGGAAATCGGCGTCATAGGAGCGCGTAGGGCTGCGGTGCTCATGCAACCTCCACTTCGGGAAAATAAAAGACGGCCAGTCGCGCGGTCGCACCATGAGTCCCGCGTTGTCCTCCGGCGCGTTCAGTTGCGGGTCACTCCAGAACACCATGCTTCCCAGCGGGACAGGACTGGCCTGCGTGTAATCCTGCTTCGGCGTACGACGGGGGGTGCACATCTGCAGCAGTTCAGAATCCATAGTTCCCAAAGCGCGACCGCGATCATTGCTGGTCGCGTCCGTGCCTTCGACGTTGTAGGAAATCAGCAGGTCTAGCTTCATCAGAGGACGTACCGGAGCGCGGGCTTCAACAACGGTGTCAATGCTTCCCCACTGCAACTCGAAGGCATTACGCGGCAGAGAAATCTCGCTTTGCAAACTGAGCGCCTGATTTTCGGAGACCAGAACCGCTGGCCGTGAAATGCCGTCAAGTTGAATCGTCCGCGCCGGATTGATGATGGCCAAACGGTCGCGGAATGCGACGTAGACACTGTCTTTGGCAAATTGCATTGCTGTTGCTCACTCCACTGCGCTGAGGTGGTAGAGATAAACGTGCTCGCCAAACGCGTCCGCACTGTAGCTTTGGATACGCAAGTTGTGCCCCTGCATCTGTACCGAAGAGATCGCATCGAAGAATTGTTCCGCCGTCATGGCCAGCAAGAGCAGCTGTGCTTCTAGAGATTTTGGAGAGACCAGCAGCTCAAAGGCATGCGGCAGCGTTCGTAGAATCACGGGGGCCAAGGCGACGTCATTGATAAGTGCCGGCTGTAACCCAAGTTCCTGCTCCGTAGGATTGTCAGTCTGCACGGGGACGGGCAGGCGGAAAACGGCTTCTCCACCCCCCATTGCCCGCAACAAGGACTCGGCGGCCTGGGCCAGGGCCAAACCTCGCGTGGCGCTTGGAGATACGGGGAATTCAGGCATGACAGGCCTCGTGGACTACAATTTCAATTCACACCCGGAGGAGAAACTTCTATCCGGCTGCATGTTTTGTTTGCTGTCCTCTGGCTAAGCCAGTTTTTGTGCAAGGTAGGGCGCGAGCAGTTTGATAACGCCCTGGTCCAGCAGTGTATCGGCGAAATATTCGAAGTGGATCCGATCCAGGCTGTTGGCGCGTACTGTCAGTGCCGGTGTGGCCAGCGCGTTGCGGACAACTTGCGCGCAGGCGAATCGGATTGCGGCGGTTGTTTGTTCCATGCCCGCGTTGTACGTAACTTCGACTTCATTGAAGCCAAGGCCGAGCGGATGATACAGCAAGGTGAGCTCTCCGGTTACCGTATCGAACTGGACCGTCGTAACGTCCAGTGGCGTCCACGTTCCCGGAAGGGCGAACGCCCACGCGAGATCGTCAGCAAAATTTCCGTGCCCGCGCCGCGGCGGGGCACGCCGTAGCGTACCCTCGCCTCGGTCAGCGGGCTCTCCGCGGGAGCCACGGTCGCCAGGGGGAGGTAGGTTAGGCGAACCGTGTTGCGCCCGGGAGCGAGGCGCAGCCGCTCCGTGTACGCGGTCACTCCAAGGCTCGGACGACGGCAGTGAGCGTCGATTAAGGCGGAAGCCCCCGCCACCCAGGAGGCCGGGGTAGTGGCTTCCAGCCCGTGCGCCTCATATTCAGAAGGGTCGAGATAAACCATAGTGCCTCGCGGATGGATGGAAATTTGGCTGAGCCATCGGGGCCGGCCTTCCGTGTCAGGACCTCGGATGAGCGAGTCCCTTCACCACAACCGAAGTCGAATGAGGTGTCATCCTGAGCGTAGCGCCGCCATGTGCCGGGAAGGATCTTGCGTTTTCCTTCACTCTCGCCCGTATGGTGGATCACACGCTTTTTTGGATGGACGGCCATTCGCTGGCCCGCCCGGTTCAACTTCTTGTGGGACTACCGCTCAACATTGATTTTGTAATGCGCATAGCTGGCGCCTTTAACCACCACCGCGCCGAACTTCACCACCACCAGTTGCGAGGCCAGAGAACCGGTCAGTCCCAACTGGAATACTCGTGGATTGGAATCGGTGAGCCAGTGGTACTCGATCATGTCCTCGCTCACGATGTAGGCCGGCAGCACTGCCGAGCCGCTGCCCGGAGTGCCCGCGTATGCGATCGACCATTCCGGAATCAGCGGCAGGTCTCCGGCTTGGGTGGAAAGCGTTTTCACGCGCAAACCGCCGGAAACGTCAGTCGTCGACAGCACCACGTTGAATTGCGACTTCATTTCCCGGTCGATCAGGTCGAGCAGCACCGGGTTGGCGTAAATTGCCGTGGGCCGCGCTTCATAGGACGAGTCGGCCACCATCTGGGCAATCGTTTCCTTGATGCCGTCCACAATGCTGTCGCTCGTCTGAACCGTGGCCACATTGCCCCCATCGGCGATCTGCGCTGCCGCACCGTAGTACTGGGTCGTGGTCGGAGCCGAGAGCGAAGTGTCGTTACGTCCACAAGGCGACATCGTGCGTGCGCAGCAACCCTTCAACCGCGTCGGCCAGATCTTTCGCCTGCACGTATGCGAACTGGCTCTGTTGTGCGCCCACTTCCACATCGAACAGGTTGTAGTTGATTTGGGAAACCAACGCCTTCAGCGGAACACTGCGCTCCGCCCGCGTCGGGGAAGCGATCGTGGTCACGATATTTCGCGGGTCCACGAACGCCTGCGCGGCCGTAACCGCCGGAATTGCGGTCTGCTCAAGAATCGTGACGGATGCCCGGTAGCGGGAACCTGCTTGATGCGTTGTCCGAAGGCGCCCCGGCGCCGCACGATGTCGGTGATCTCGGTCTGGTAGCGATTGACCTCGATCGCGCCTGGCCCCAGAAAATCAGCAGCCGCGAGCAGGTCCAGAAACTGTGCTTTCATGTTGTCTCCAGGTAAAAGTGTTGGGAAGGTATGCGCTGGACAGCCTCTCGATTGCCATCGCGGAGCGCAGAACGCGGATGGCTGATAGCCCTGGTTGTTTCCACACTGCTTAACCAGGAGCCAATCATTGCCAATTTGTCTCAGCTACTCGATCATTCCGGCGCGGGCCATCTCCGCTTTCACCGCAATGCGCTGTTCCATGCTGAGCGGTGCCAGAGCTCTGTCCAGAGCTGCCACATCCAGCGTCGTTCCTTCGCCGCCGGTCTTGGAGAGCAGCGCCGAGGTAAGGGGAGACAGCGTCTTACGACCAAGGCGCGAAGCCTGCGCCTTTAGGTCAGCGCTTTCCCGCTCAAGTTCGCTCACGCGAACACCCAGCTTCTGGGCTTCGCTGTTGGCCTGAAGAGTGCTGTTTTCGTCCAGGGTGGCAACAATGCGGTCGACCTTGGAAGTGAGTTCTTCCTGCTGCACGTCCAGCCGCGTCAACACGCTTTCCAGTGCTTCGGTGGCCGCTGCCATGCGCTCCATGGTTTGCATTAGTTGTTCGTTCATGGTTCTCCTTTCCTGAGTGCGAAAGTTACCGGATCATCAGGTAACACGTCCGCTGAATTGTTTGGCCGGGGCAAACGCCTGCCGATTCTCATTTATTCCAGTTGAATCCAAGTGTTCTGGTAGGCCGCTTTGTCACGGCGAAGCACTGAGCTCCAGTGAACAGAAATTCGTTGATGGTCCAGATGCTGGCGCGCGGGTCCTCAATGCGTGCATCGGTGATCTCATAGGACATTCCCAGAAAACGAGATCCGCCTTTGCGCATTTCCCCGATCAATTCAGGAAAATCCCGCGCAAAAATGTAACCGCGGACGTCAACCTGGGGAGTTGCCGCAGCCGGCGTTCCAGCTCCGGCGGGTTTCCCCGGCGGGTCGGAAATGGCGCCTGCGCGAAGCTCTTCTGCGAGTGCTCGGTGTGGCGCCCTCCTGCCGGCATTGCATGAGGAAGGCGATCCTCTGCCGCTGAGTGAGGCCTTCATTGCGGGCAGCAGTTCCGCTCGAGTAATGATTCCCACCTTGCGTCGGGCGTCGTGGCGGTCGAGCGTTGGAGCGTAATCCAGGGCCATGCCCAGCAGAGAAGGCAAAGCCTGCTCGGTCGCCGTTCGCGTTAACAGCACACGATGTCCTTGTGCGCCTGCGGGCGCCTTGTCCGAGGGCACTTCCACGAAAGTCAGTACTCCGCGGAAACCCACGCGGTTGGGGTGTCCCTCGATCGAGGGCATCTCGATCGCCATGGATTCCAGTCGAAGCGTTGTCGAACTGGGACTTTGGGTCTTCGAATATCTCATGCGGTTTTCCGAAGCTCCGTGCGAAAGGTTGAGGGTGGAACAGGCGTTCATGCCATGTGAAAACTGGCTGGAAGCCGGCGTGATCTTCACTGCTGAGGTGCTTTTCTGGGTTTTGAATGGATTGCCAAGTAACCTTACCGGTGCTCGCTTACACATCGCCGGGTAATGGTGTGAGTCCGCGCATCTGCCGTACTTCGTTCACCGTCAGAATTCCATTCCGCAGGAGAATCTCTTGCAGCTGCGCTTCTTCAAGCTCGTTGCGCGATTCCAGATCGGCGAAGACGAATTCCAGGTCGTGCCACCCGAGCTTCTTGCCGATGGCATCCCTCGTCAGGCGCTCTGCAACCAGGCGCGCCGTCAGGCACAATTGCCGCGCGAAATGCATGGTCGCTCATCTCCCTGCGGTGGAGCGGTTGACGTCGTTTTCCAGGCCAGGGAGGACCGGGGGCAGGTCGAAAGCATCACCAATAATGCGCAGGAGAAATTCCTGCCATTGCAGGCGCAAATCCGCGTCCGTTCCTCCACCAAAATGCAATACTTCCGGTTTGTGATCCGCCGAAAGGATAGGGACCCGGCCTGTCCCTTCGATTTCGTCCTGCCACCATCGGATCAGACGGTCATGCTGTGCGGGATCCAGGTCCTGCAGCCAAAGTGCGTATTGCACCACCGAGTTGGAGGCGAGCCTGCCGGCGTATCGATTCGCGCTCAAAAACTGGCTGATCGTCTCGAAAGCAACTTCAAGGCGCCCCAGGCCAACGGCGTGTGCGTGCGCGGATTCAGACGGATGTAAATCAATTCATCGTCATTGAGCGGAACGTTGGCGTTTGGCCCCACACGCCCAGTCGCCTGCACGTAGCGGGGCGAGTCCGGACGTCCATCCCCGTCCGTGCGGATCTTAATCGTGGCCCCGTCCACCGGCCGAGCAGGAGCGGCTGCTCGGGATCTCCTGTATTCTGAATCTCAATTGCTCCAAAGCCGCCAACAATCACGTCCTCCACCACCGGCTCGATTAGCGAACGGAAAGAATCGTCAGGATTAGGATGGTCTAGATTTGCTGACAGGATGCGGATTCGCTTAGGCCCGTCGGGTAGTTCTCGCGCTTGTCGGCTCGAGCGGGGCTGGATGTCCCAGCGCATTCCCACGAGACGGTCCCTAATCGTGTTGATTGCTTTGCGCGCGACCGGGGTTTCGCCGAACCGCCGCAGATTTGCCGGGGTGGCCTTGGGCAGCGTGTCCCGGCGGGCCGTGAACACTGAGAATCGACGGCAACGGCTGGGTCTCGCCGTTCGGCGAACCACTGCGCATGCGGCCATGGGCCGCGAACACTCTGTGCGAGATTCATAGGATTCCGTTTCGCTCGAATTAAAGACTCAGGAGGGAGTCGGCTTCAATCTCGGACTCAGGACCACCACGGCCCATAAGGGTCGCTCGTCCTAAGCGCCACCAGGCGTGGAGTCGAAGAGACAACAAACCCGCGGGCGTTCCCGCGGGTTGACTCCGTACGGTTGTTCCTCGTAAAGCAATCAGGCTTTCAGTTCCCGCCCGCCGTTCCGCAAACATTTCAAAAGCTCCGCCGTTGTCACTACCGAAATATTGCTCCGCTCCATCACCGCCAGAGCGAATGCCGCCGCATCGTCGCTGCGGTCCAGGCCAGGCTCGATGATCGCTGTCAGCTCAGACTTTGCATTCTGCTTGTTCGCAATACCCTCGCGTAACTCCGGGAAGCTGAACGCCAACACCTTGGCGGTATCCACGTCCCCCTCCAGCGACACCGCGTGAAACATCCGAATCACGCCATTAGGGCGATAGCCGCAGTCGATCTTCAGTGGATCGCCCTTGTGCGTGTCTTCGGAGGCGTCAATTCTCTTATTCATCAGGTTCCAGACACCCGCGTGCTCAAAAGCGCTGCGCATCTGGGCGAAGATGGCCTGTCTGCCGGATACCTCTTGAGCGCTAGGACGCCGGCGCTCCAGGTAAATCCTCGCCAACGACTCCAGTTCTTCTGCCGGATCGGCAGTCAAGCAGGGCCTCGCCGTGGTCAGTTGCAGCCCATTGGAGCAGTAATCTTGAAGCTTCTCCAAAATGCGCTCCCGGTCGCTCCTCGCCAGCTGATTTCGCAGATCGCTCTCAAGTTCTCCGAGCAATTCCAGATCGAGTCCCGGGTCAAGGCACCTGGCCCGCCGGAAGTCGCGCACAAAGCGTACTCCGGCAAAACCGCCGCCCGTCGCGCCGGACTCCAGCAGCAGCACGCCCAGATTCACGAACTCCTCCGTTAGCGCATCCGGCATGTAACCACCAGAAGAAATTCGCACTGCTTAAGCTCACTCATGCGAATCAGGCGCGCCCCTTCCGCTTACTGCGACCGGCTCAACCCAATCGGGAATGGTGCTCGCGAGCAGCGCGAAATTCATCGATCAACCGTCGAATGTGGCTACGGCGCCTCACCAACCCTTCCACCAATTGTTCCAGAGCGTCCACATCGTGACCGTACCACTCGGGCGGGATTGCCTACGGCGTTTTCCAGATCGTCTGTGGATCCAACGTCTCGAGTCGTGAAAGCCACGGCTGAAGGAATCCCATCCCCGCACCGACACATACACATCATTGCGCAAGTACGCGCCGCGTCAAGGAGCGTCCCGGAACGTCCATTCTCCGGCATTGAAGCAGTATCCCTGATCAATGAATGTCGCCATGTACTTCTTTTCCCGGGACTTCTTCCAGAATGCTGCCTGCCGGCCATTCGAGTTGCACGTCCACTTGTCAACCGCCAGCATACCGGCAAAGTCTCTCAGATTCGAACCCTTGCCAGCACCTGCTCCGGCACAAAATCAAAAACCTGGCCCTCCAGCGGATTAACCACAAAGCGTGACCCGAATTGCAGTCCGGGCTGGCAGGGCAGCGAACGGCCCGCCAGTTGAATTGTAAGTTCCGCCGTGTGAGCAATCAGCCATGGTTCTACTTCGACCACCTCGGTCTTAGGTACCGGCAGGCCGATCTGGTCTGCCAGCCGGGTGGCCAGAATCTCATTCGCCAGAATCCGTGGATGTTGCGGGTTGTTCTGGAACTTCACTATGTAAAAATAGCCATCGGAGGCGCGCATTAACTGGCTCTGCGCACCTCCCCGCATCCTGCGAACGTGCTGTACGGCACTGACCGGCATCCCGAAAACGCGATTGTACAACGAGTCCCCGGTTCGTTTTGGGAAGGAAGATCCCTCTTCGCCGATTTGCTGCCCCTTATCGTTCTCATAATTTTTTTGATCCTGCACGTTCTGCCCGTACTGCCATAGCGATCGCCATTGCCATCACGCAATCGTCGTGGGCGCCTTGCGCCGCCGCCGGAGATCCATCCTCGCGCCGCACAAATGTCCGGCATTCCGCCAGCAATTTCGTGCTGGCGAACAACTGCGGGAAATTTGCCACATCGCCGCGAATTCCTCAATCATCCGCGGCCGGGTCGCGGAACTGGTGAGCCATCCGCCTGGTTTCGCTGTTCATATACACGAGCGTATCCTTCGGAGGCGGTCAGGTGCGCCAGCACTCCGTAGCCGTGATTGTTTCGCTCCACGGCGATGAGGGCATCATTGTATTCTCGCCCGAGGGCCGCGATTCGGGTGGCGAGCACGGCGGCGGAAAATGCCCGTGCAACTCCGCGCACTGCAGGCCTGTATCTCGCTCAATCACTTCCGCGCAGGTAAAGTCTCCATCGCTGCCTCCGCCCGCCGGATCGACCCCACAATGTAGTCGCTCCCTTTTCGGGGAGGCCACCAGATGTGAAGCCTTCCGTGGTCGCGTACCTCAGTAGCATTTTCGAGCCGCCCCGAACCTTCCTTTTGCAGAGCGCTGAGTCATCGCTCAATCATGTCGACGTCAAACGCGCGCTCCCGGAGGCCAGAAACACGAAATGGGGTCTTCCGCAAATTCCTGCAGCGCAAGGCTGCGCAAATTAATATGAGTTCGCGTCGGAACGCGATTTGGCCAGCCGTCAGCCCGTAGTGACAAACTAACTGGTGTTCTTGTTCCGTCATCTCCAGCTCTGCAACTCCGGGCACCGCGTATTCCGGCTGCCACCACCAGGGAAAAAAGTGTTGTACATATCCGGTCTGTGGCGCCCGGGTCCATTCGTCATAAAAACAGCCTCCCCGCGCCGTTCAGCGTGAACTCCAGCACAATCTCGCCCCATGGAGGGACCGCGGCCCGCAAAGAGGCGAGTGTGCCGGCGGCATTGCCGGGCCAGCGGGCCACCTCCGAGCAGTGAAGATTGTGGATGGTGAGCCCGCGGCCGGCGCTCGCGTCCCCGGCGGTTTCCCCGCGATATTCGCTGTCGAGCTGAGGGAACGCCAACTGGCGTACATTTGCTCGCGATGTCCCTAGCGCGCCTGCGCGTAATCGCTCCGGCAGGTTCTCCTGGAAACGGTGAACGATGCGGAATATCTCTTCCGCCGCGCGCTGATCGTGCGCCACTTGGACCGTCAGGGTGCCGGGGGCGCGTAATCGTATACGCAAATAAATTATCCACAACGTCAGTTCGAGATTCCTACTTGCCGCGCCTTGAGCACAATATTCCGTTTGCTACAGTGACGCGCATACTCCCGCTGGATGCGGTTGGCATGCAAGGGAAGCAGCCTTCCGTTTTTGTCGCGGATCTTCAGCAGAGACCGGATCAGAACATCCCGGACACTGCAATCCATTGAGGTTTTACAATCAAGCTTCTCCCCTAAGCCAATCAGTAACTGCAGGTCTCATCCAAATAATGGTTTTCCACTGCCTGGGCCCTGGTGATCCCTCGTTACGGAATTGGGATTTGATCATCTTGTGGCACAACTTCCGGCGCTTGTCGGCGGCCCCTAGCCAGGCCAGAGACCCCAGCCTCACAGGATGTCCACTTTCAGCTGGCTGTAGAAGCGAACAACAGGTTTAGCCTCGCCGGGGTGCGAGCAAGCGCCTGGCCGCAAGATCGTTCCCCGCGACCGGGACGAGTTGCTCACTTGCGGACATGAATATCTCCAGTTTGAGTTTCGAAAGTTGGAAGTTTCAGTGACAAATAATAAGTACGGTCCAGTTCCCGGCGCCGTATAGTTATGGGAGCCCGTTCCCAGATAGGTGCAGGCCGCCGTCGCCCGCGTGGTCAGGTTGAACCACTCGCACTGGCTCGTGGTCGCGCTGGCATTGACCGTCAAGTTCTTGGCTCCCAGCGTGGAGCGTTGGAGTAGTACATCAGATAGGTAGCGGAATCGTCCGTCAGGCAGAACGTGGTGCCGCACTTGCCGGAAACAGGCCGTCGAGTTGTCCCAGGGCACGACGCTGGCCATATTCATCCGCGCCGCGTAGCTCTGCATATCGCCCAGGGTGTAGCGCATGGCGTCGGTGGTATTGATTTCCCGAGGCGGTGTGAGTGCTGCCGTCGGTGCCATTCATCGGGATCATCCATCCAGCCAGATGTTGTAGCCGCGCATGAATCCGCGCCACAGCTTATCCACCGAGGGAGAGTTGGGATTGATGTGGTCAGTGTCGTAAATCTGCACCTGGCTGGTGGGCGGAGATGGCGGGGTTGGTGTCGCTCGGCGTGATTCATCTGCACGCTTGGCGCCCAGGCATCGGCCAGCGGCGTGCCGGTATTGCCGGACTGGCAGCCGCTTTCCCCGCCCGCCAAAGGAACTCTCATAGCCCGAACTCCACAGTATGGGGTGCTGCTTCGCCTTCCCTGACTCATAGGTGCGAATCAGGGTAATGACATGACGCTCCCAGTTATCGCAGTCGGGATCGTTCGCTCCGGGCTCATTGGCAACCTCGTAGAAGTAGCCGTCAAGATCGTTGAGCACATCCACCACATGCTCGAAGTAGGCATCCTGCTTGGCCAGCGCGGCCGAGTTGCCGGACTGCGTCGATTCCATATCCCAGCCGGTGTTGTCGCCGGTGGGGTTGCCGTCGATGCTGTTGACATTGTTCCCCGCCTTGAACGGGTTGTAATCCCAGCCATTCGCTCCCGAGCCGCCGTCGGCGTCGGACTGCGCGCCTGGCCACAGCATCACCGAGACCCAGATGCCGCGAGCGTTCATCTGCTGCACGGTATAGCGCAGCAGGTCGAAGTAGGTGGAGTTGTAGGAGTCCAGGTCGAACTTGTTCCCGCCGTCCGCCTCGCCCGCGGTTCCGCTGCGGGCAAAGGGGATGGGGAGTGAAGTAGTCGGTCGCGCTCCAGTAGAGCTTGGAAGGCTGCACATTGTTCAGCCACAGCCTGGTGGAGTTCACTCCAGCCGCTGCCAGCCAGTTGGCATGCTGCTCCAGGCTGAACCGCGCCGTGGCGTAGGGCTTGTTGCTTTCAACCTGCACGTTGTACCAGGTGTGCGCCTCCGGTCAGCACAATCGTCTGTCCATTGGCCTGGAAGTAGCGCCCGTTGGAGGACGCCGTGAGCAGGCCCGCCTGCTTGGTGCCCAGCGGCTTGCCCTGGGCGGCACATGGCCCAGCGACCAGCGCGGGAGTATTGGTCAGCACTCCAGTATTGGAGTTGCCGCTGCCGTCCGTCTCCGGAGACTGCCCGCGCATGTTCCACAAGTTCTGCAGTCCCTCCGGAGCGAACTCGCGCGGATCGGCACTGCACGCATAGTTGGGATCGGTGAGGCGCTTCATCTGGAGGTCGGTTGGGATCGCTCCCGTCCACAGCGCCAGCTTCCCAATCGACGCATTGCTGTAATCGGTGCCGAGGGTGCCATCGCCGTTGTAGCCATGGAACACCAGCAGCTTGTCCGTGCCCGTGTCCAGCGTCCCGCCCGCCGAAACTGACCTGGCGACGCCCGTTGACGTACAAGGTCAGCGTGCTTCCGTCCCAGCGGCAGCCCATCCAGTACCAGGTATTCGCTGCGGGGTCGGACGTAAAGTCGGTGATCTTCCAGCCGGTCGAGGTGTGCGCCAGGCAGCCTTTGGAGCTGCCATCGGTGGCGTCCCAGGTGAACATGGTGTTCCGCCGGACCATCAGATCGTTCATGTCCACCGAGTCGTTCGACGCCGTGGCATGCTTGACCGCGAACACAAAGGCATAGCTCGACGGAGCCGCCGCGCCCGTGGTGGCCTGAATACAGGAACTGGTCCCATTGCCCTGGCGCGCCCAGGACGAGGCTTTCCTGCGCACTCCGGCATGCGCGAGCGCAGAGAACAGGACCAACGAGATGAACGAGATGAGCAGCCGCCTAATCAAGGGTGTACACCACAGTGACCGTTACGCGCTTCGCTGTTCCCCCCCGCACTCTGCATCAGGAAGTTGATGCGGTAGCCGTCTGAGATCGCATCTTCGCCGGAGACGAATGAAGTGCTGGTAGCTCCGCTGCCCGTGGCGCAGGTCAGATTCGAGCTGAGGATGTTTGCGGGCGAGCCATCGTCGCGCTGCAGATTGATTGTGGCGAGCCCGCATCCGACTGGCAGCCAACCTTGGTGATGTGATAGCCCTGGCCCAGCAGGTTCCACAGCACTCCTGCCTGGTCATCTGAATCGACCAGGACCGGGCCGCCATCCGAACCAATGACAAATGTTTCCTGGCGAGTTTTCAGGACGGCCGCAACGTCGGCCACGGCAACCGCCGAGCTGGTAACCGTCTGCGTGCCTCCCGCGAAGTGCGCGACCCCCGCGCCCGGAGAGCTGGCAACCACGCAGGTCGCGCAGGTCAGCGTGCGGTTGGCGCTGAGGTCTCCTCCGCCGGCCAGAGGCGATGTGGTGCTGATGGCGCGCGCGGGCGCAACATAATCGGTGCCGGGCGTAGCAATCGAGAGCACGCCAGTGCTGGTCGTGTTCTTCAAGATCCCGGTGGCCAGATCGCCCGACGCCTGCTCGGCGCTCAGTGTGCCGTCATGCGTCTGCGTGATGTAAGTCGCGGTCGTGGGAGACGCCACCACCGCCTGTGCCACAATCAGCCCCTGTGCCGGTGATCAGGCCGCTGGAGTTCACGTGCAGGCATTGCGTCGAGCCGCTGATGCCGCCCAGGGTGAGCGAGCCGCCAAGGTAGTTCTTGCCGCCAACGGAATAGAATGCATAGTCATTCGCGCCTGTGCCCACGTCATCCAGGTACACTCCATAGCTATGCCCGGTGTTGGCACGCGCCTGCTTCAAAATTCGCAAGCCATAGGCATTGGTGACGATTCCGGTGCCGCGTGTTTCAAAATCCCCTATCCAAATACCGTCATATTCCGCAACCGTGCTTCCAGCATCAACCTCAGGTCGTCCGATATATACCGGAGTCATCTGGTCAATAGTTGCTGCGGAGCTGTAATCTCCAATGTCTGATTCCATGCCAAACAGCTCATACATATCGCCCGAGCCGTGATGCTCAACGTCGAAAATTGCTCCCCTGAGGCCGCTGATGGCATGGTGTGCATTGCTGGCTTCGGTGGCCGAGCTGAGCTCAAGAGCATTCTCTCCTACGGTATCCTTAGCATCTGCGCTCGGATCAGCATTAAGTTCTATCTGCACTGCTGATTGAGGGCCTGGGACGACGCTAGTTGTATGCACCAGAGCCTGAAGCGGAGCAGGAGAGGGGGTGAGAATCTCATCTGTTCCGCCTCCAAAGTTGGCCATGCCGTTGGTGAATTGCCACGTGTGGCCACCCGCATTCGTATTTGCATCCGCGCTGAGCGAAGCGGGCAAGCCCCCGCTTCCCGCGCCGCAATCGGAGCCGGTGCCGCTGATCAGGCCCGTGGTGTCCACGTGCAGGCACTGCAGCGCGCCGGTAATGTCCCCTAGCGCCAGTGGTCCAGTGAAGGTCTTGCTCCCGGCAATGCTCTGATCTCCGCTGGTACGCACATATTGCGCGGCCACGGAGGACGGCACCACGCTCGCTCGGATTGCCGCAATGGTTGTTGGGGAGGCGGACGGGACCGTCCAGTATTCAGTGCTGCTTGAGCCATCGTTCAGGCTCAATACCACCCGGTAATAGGTTCCCGCCGGGGTTGCACCCTCGTTCGGCGCCAGTGCAATGTTGACCGCCCCTCCGGCACCGATCACTACGTTCTTTTTCCCGCCGCAACGGCTTTGCCGTCGGCTGTGGTGAATGTTGGCCAGGTAATCAGCAGGTTGCCAGCCGCCGCAGTCCCATCAGCACGATATCTTACGTCGCTGATGACGGTCTTGGTTGGTTCCTGTCCCTGGCAGGGAAGAGCCGCTAATCCTAGCGCGACCGAGGCAATCCCCATCCAGAAGGATCGTCCAAATCGCCTCGTCGGACAATAAAAAGGCCGCCCCAAGGGGCGGCGGATTCCGCGCAACTTTGCAGTCATCGAGTTCCCGGAAGCGCCCAAGGCGCAAGTGAGCTGAACAGCTCGGAAAGTCGAGCGATAGCGCAATACATCGTCGCGCACCGCAGGTCGTCAGGTTTCTAGGATTGCTATCTGGTAGTGGCAGCGTTGCTAGGGACGTCTCCTCTACGCTGCGTACGTAGACATCCGCAAAATCCACCACGGGGCGGCGCTCCTCGACCAGATCAATGGCAGCTTCCAGGCTGAATCCGAGCACACGCAAGAGCGCTAACGTCATCATGGGTGCTCGATGTACTCCTGCTGCGCAGTGAATATAAACTTTACTATTGTGCTGCTCGAGCGCGGTCAGGGCGAATTCAACACCCCGCTGGAACACATCCGGTGATTTCGGACCAAAGTCGTCGTCGATCGGGTTCCACAGCACCTCGATGCCAAAGGGCTCGGCAAGGGCGGTGTCGTCGAATTCCATCTGCATGTCGATGATATGAGTGATCCCGTTGCGGGCTACTTCGTCCATCTTCGTTTCTGTCCAGATACCCCCGCCAACCGCTATGCGATCGGTGATCCAACTCATATCCATGCCCTGGCGTACTCTCCTTGCGCTTTCCGGAACCCGTGTCAAGCCTCGCTGCCAGACCAGCCGCGATTCGATCCGACGGCACCATTTCTCCGCAACCTTTTCAGTATACAGATTCACCTCTGGCCGCCATTGTTGGCTGGCAGAGCTTCCCTTGGACGCTCGTGGGCGCTTCGCCTGGTTCCGTAGTCACGCCTAGTCTTTCCAGTAGCAGCGCCGCCAGCGAGGAATCGTTGTGCTTCGCCTCGTTGGTCGCTCCGGCAGGCCATAAACCCGCATATTCAAAAAGGGCTTTCATATGCAAGTGGCTGCCCAGTAGGGCCTTTGCGATGTTTCCTCGCAGAATTTCGCCCCGCATGTCGCGGATTTCGCTGGCCCCGTCTCCGCGGATAATTGGGATGTCCAGTTCGCTCCGGCAGCGCTTCGAACTCTGTTCAGGGGTCCCTTCTCGGCCTTCATCGCTCTGCTGGGCGCGCCATCGTTGGCCTCTTCATCCGTCGTGCCCTTTCGGTTCCCCCTGGCTGCTCGTGAACGGAATAGTGTTCCCGATACCCTTGCCTTCACCCGTCGCTTGTCTCGTTCGGTTTGCGTGCTCTTGGCCGGCATCGTGCTCCAAATGAAATAAGGGCGCAGCTTGCGGCCGCGCCCCTTCCAGGTTTTCTTCACCCTTAAGTTCAGGATATCAAACCGCGGGGGGTAAGTGTGACAGCTCTGGGCAAATTATATTGGCATTAATATACTTGACTAACCAACCTACTTTCGCTATGCTGTGACCATGAAAGACAAAGCACAGCAACCAAAGACCTTACTGCAGGCAATCCAGTATTTCTCAGATGAACAGGTCTGCATCGATACGGTTGCGTCTCTACGCTGGCCTAACGGTCCAGCATGTCCAGCTTGTGAGGGCAAAGAGCATTACTACTTGAAAACTCAGAAGCGCTCGAAATGCAAAGAATGTGGACGCCAGTTTTCGGTAAAGCTCGGCACCATCTTTGAAGATTCCGCCATCCCGCTTACCAAGTGGCTCCCTGCACTCTGGATGCTGGTTAACTGCAAGAACGGAATCAGCAGTTACGAAGTCGCCCGCGATCTCGGTATCACTCAGAAGTCCGCATGGTTCATGCTCCAGCGGCTTCGCTTGGCATTGCAAGAGGGCAGCATTACCAAACTCGGAGGCGGAAGCGCTCCAATCGAAGTGGACGAAACCTTCATTGGAGGGAAAGTGTAACATGCACAAGAGCCGCAGGATGCGGATAGCGAACGCTCGTACTAAAGTTCTGGACAGCGCAGCAACCGTGTCCGAACGGTACTGGGGAAAAACCATCGTAATGGGAATGCTGGAGCGCGGTGGCAAGGTCCGGCGCGAAAGTCATCAATGACCGTAAACGCCCTATCGTTGAGCAGATCGTGAAAGACGCTGTTCTTGAAGGCTCCGAAGTTCATACCGACGAATTTACGGGGTATATGGGGCTTTCACACGCTGGCTATGTCTACAATGTCATCAATCGCCTTGAGGGATATGTTAAAGAGCATATCCACACCCAAGGAATTGAGAACTTCTGGAGCTGCCTGAAACGTGGTTTGAATGGAACGTATGTCTGCGTCGAACCGTTCCATTTGTTCCGCTACGTGGATGAGCAGGCATTTCGTTTCAACAATCGCGGGAGCCGGGGAAATAAGGTGAACGATTCTGATCGCTTCAGCCTTGCACTGTCCCAAGTCTCCGGAAAGCGTTTGACGTTTTCTGAAGTAACTGGAAAATGAGGGAACCGCCAAGTCACTTGGCATGGGAAGCGCGGCCCTAGAAGAGCGGGCACTAGTCCTGGCCTTTTTCTCTTCTGCTAGCTGCTTCTTAACTTCGGAATGGGATACTCGCAAGACTTTGCGCAGTGCATCGGAGAACGTCTGGTATTGTCCGCTTTTCTGCTTAACTTTTGTCGGCCATAATGGCTCCAATGCCCGCAAAAAGTACGTTTCTGGTTTCTGTCTTTTGTTCGTGACCATTCTTGTCGTCTTTAATATTGTCGCATGGTATCGAGCCGGAACAGAAGCGGCATGTTCTTTTGTAATTGCGGTCTCGAATTCTCCATGGTATTCGGTGCCATCATCCGCCTTGATCTTGAACCATTTCTCGGCCATGTCCACGCCGAATAGTTCACCATCAATCAGCAGAACTGTCTCCGTTTTTGTGTCGGCAATCATGGCCTGCAGGCCGGGTATCCGATCAAAAGGAATATCCACTCTGCGCTTAGTGGCTCGCCGCGATTGCCATTCGAGTCCAATACCAAAATGGTTATCAGCGTGTACCGCGAGCCATTCACTTACGGCAACCATCGGCTCAGGTCCAAGCGCTTTAGCGTGCTCTACCACCCGTTTCGATTCGATGAGATCGAATACAATCTCCGACGCATCCTCCACGGGATTACCCGCAAGCAGAGCAGCATTTGGCTGTGGGATGTTGGGCAATGTGACGACAACACCGACTGATCCCGGGAAACAATAGCTGTAGCCAAGAGTCGGCGGCATTTCGGCTTTCGTGAGTTTTGAATAAATTACTGAAAATACCTTTTCAAATCTTCCCCACGCCTCCCCGATCCCGCCAAGGGAGGGCTTGTCGCCTGCATCCGTTAAACGATACCGATAAATCTCTTGTTGTTGGAGAGAGGCCAATTCTAAGAATTCGGTCTCTAATCGCTTTTGCAGCTTTTGCAATGAATGAAGCGTTACGGTGATAGCGTTCTGATACTCGCGATTGTCGGGCAATGCGAGGGCGTCCTGGTACTGCACAATAAGGGCATTGGTATTCTGGAGTCGTTTTTCCAGTTCCAATAGTGCGCTCAATTCACCCCCCCCCTTGCCCTTCGCTTTGGCTTGAGCCAGTATTACGGATGCAATTCCCTTTGGTTCGCGCGTGATTACGCTGTGCCCAAAAGCATCGGCATAGCCATTTCTGGTCGCCATGTACAGCGGATACATAGCCCGATCTTCGGGATAAACTGCGATTGCGGCCGTATGGCAACTGAACAGGTTTCTAACAGTATCCCGATCGTCAGCAAGCCAATTCAGAAAATCCTGCTGTTCTTGAGTGCCCTCAAAGAATTCGACTGGCGCATATAGGACAATATCGACATCCTCTGGCTCATGTTTTTTCGTCATGAAGCTGCCGTTCCACCCACATCTCGCCAGTAATGCCAAGCCCAACAACGCGAGCATAAATCGCATCCAAGCCGGACATTATTGCTGGCCTCTGCCTTCCGACTAGAGCCACCGAAGGCATCAACGCATATCGCCCGCAAATCGTCCACGTCGCAGATGGAATCCTTGCGGCAGAAGGGGCGGGAACTCTTCCTTGTGGTATCGGCGAAAGCCCGCGAATTTTACACCCGTTCCGACCTGCGAATATTTTTTCAGGTCTGGGAAGGATGTCAAACCACAATAGGTTGTGGTCCTTTTGGGCTTGGGTTTGTCAAGTATATAATTCCGATTATATTTGCTTGTATCAGAGCAGGTTGCGAGGGAAATCCCCGGAAACTGGGCTTGACACGTGCTTCGGAGGCCCGTGACCCAGCCGCCGTTTCCTGATTCGCGTTTTCCTCTGCCGAGGCTGAGATGTCCTTTTCGGCAGGCTTATTGGGTGCGGGAAATGCCCGCAACAAGCCCGTGGCCAGAAAGATATCGCTTAACTGATCGAGAGCTTCCATGTACCGGCGGACAATCGTTCGGCGCGCGCAGCCCAGGAGTGCGGCTGTTTCCTCTGCCGTGTATTCCTGAAACACGATCCTCGCAATCACCTGTTGCGCATTAGACTCGATTTTCTCCAGACACCGCTCAACATCGTGAGCAAAAATCACGCCGTCTTCGAAGCTGCTCATTCGATAGCTGCTTACGTGTGCCCGGAAGAACTCACGTCCCAGCAGGGAAGGCAAACGGCCCAGTTCTACGGAAAGCCGAAAATAGCGTCGCAATAGCGCGATTGTATGCTGGCGATACAGCCATAAATCCGGCGCGTGATCTGTGTTTGTGCTACCCGCTAAGCCCTCACCGGACTGGCTGCCATCACTGGCCATTACCTTGAATCGCAACGACGAAGTGCAGAAGCGCGTTTGCGTCATAGCACGCTCCCAGCCCACAGCGGACTCGCCGGCCCCTGCGGCGTGGGAACCCCTGTTCCCTGGATGCCCTTGAATTTGCCGGTCCGTGTTTCCTTTTTTCGAGCTGTTGCCCGCGCCGCCGGATACTCGGCCATTTCCCGGCTGCAGGGGCTGCAATAAGTTCCGCTGTGGCCCTTGGCGCGCAGCCAGAGTCCGCCGCAACGTTCACAGTACTTCAAGTCTACGAGTTGGTTGGAGTTGTATGCTTGCATGTTGTTTGGCTCCTGTTTTGGGGGGAAGGCAAAAGAAAAGCCCCACACCGGCCAGTCGACGGATCGCTCCGCCAACTCTTCCGGCGCAGGGCTCGTTTCGGTACGGTAGGCCTGCGTTGGCTATTTAGTTGTGACTACAAAACTACAGGACTGTTCGGGAGTGAACAGTTACCCTCCGCCAGACGTTGGCTGAAATCCACCAGTCCGGCGCCAACGAACCCGGGCATCAAGGCTAATCCGGTGCTCCATTCCAGCCCTGAAGATCGTTCTTTCGACGGAAGTATCCCTCCTCGTATCCTGACTTCACCACGCGCCCGTTTTGGATCACAATGCTGAGGCGCCCGTTGAACCGCATCGTCTGCAGGAGTCTCTCCGTCGAGCTGGAGAGAAGCTCGGAGTCCTGGACCTTCCGGCGCAATTCCAGAAAGGTCCGTTCATCTCCGGCAGTCTCTGCCGACACGGCGATTGCTCCGTTCGGTTTTCCCGAAACGCGGTTGAGGGCCGAAAGGGGAGTGGAAGTGCCTGAATTTTCAGACATGCGAACCTAGTCGCAACCTCCTTGAGCTATACTTGCGGACCCTAACATATAGCTTTGCGTAAAGCAACAGCAAGCGATGAATTTTCTCATGGCTAATGCGCAAGCACAACAGGTATAGCGCATTGAATATACTAAGGCGAAATGAGATTTCGCACTCTCCAGGAGCGGTTGCGCAAAACCTTGCGGGCTCGCATTGAGGCGGGGACGCTGACCGGCCTGGAACTATCGCGCCAGACCGGCTTCCGACAGGCTCACATCTGCAATTTTCTCAACTCCAAGCGCGGGCTCAGTTTGGAAGGAATGGATCGTGTGCTCGCCGTTCAGCAGCTTTCGATCTTTGATTTGCTGAAGTCGGAGGAAGTGAACCGCCGAGCCACCACGATAGCCCCCGATGAAGGCGAGTTCGAAAATGTCGTTCTTGTGGAAGACACCGTCGCCGCCAGCCAGCCGGCAATCACCAGCGAAAATGTGAAGGAAATTCTCAAGGTCAAGAAGAGCTTTCTTCGCCGCTTAAAACCAGGTTTGGAAAGTCCGCGCGACCTGTGGCACCGTTTCGTGCTGATCAAGGTGAATGCTCATGATGGAATGAGCATGCACCCCAGGCTTCTTCCGGGAGCTACACTGCTCATTGATCGTCATTACAACTCGCTGCGTCCTTACCGAAAGAGAGAGCGCAACATGTATGCCGTTCGACTCCACGGGACCTGCACCATCAAATATGTGGAACTCACCGGACAGAACCTTATCCTGCGGCCGCATAACGGTCACTATCCTGTTTCCATCCTTCCCATCGAAGACGGAACGTCGTTTGCCGACTACATTGTCGGCCGTGTCTGTCACGTTGCCATCGAGACCTAACGCCACCTCATGCAAGCGGCTGGGCAGGCGTTCCCTCTCATCTGCTATCATCACTTTCTTGCAACCCGCCGCCGGGCGGCCATTGTGGTAGTTCTTTTTTCATGGGAGGCCTTTTTATATGAGTGAACTCGCCAATCTTCCCCTCGGCGCCCGACGAGACCAAGACATCGCCTTGGATTTAATGAAGTTCATTGCTCTCACAACCGGCATGGGCAAGGCTGCAAGCCCGACCGCAGGTTTTCAGGGCGGAACGGTTGCGCGCGCTGAGGACTATGCTGATCACCTGCTTCAGCTTTACGGGCGCTGCCTGTCCGCTGTCCAGGAAAAGCGCTGACCCAATTCCTCTCCAGCTTTTGAAGCCTCGGAGATGAACTCGCATGTATCGCGTTTCATTTTGAGCGGAACCTCCGCCGGCACGGACTCCAAGATTCTCCTGCTTCATTTCCTTCAACACTGTCCTCCGGAAAATGAAAGGCGGCGGGTTTTCCCGCCGCCTTTTGTTCTCTCCCGCCCAGATGGCTATCCTAGAGGTTCTTTCCACCCCTCCAAATATTGCGCCACGGCTCGTAGGAACTGGTCGGCTACCGCTCCGTCGATTACCCTGTGATCGTATCCAATCGAAATGTGACAAATCGAGCGGATGGCAATGGAGTCCGTGCCATCCGCCGCGGTCACCACCACAGCCTGCTTTTTAATGGATCCAATGCCCAGAATCGCCACTTGAGGCTGCAGAATGATCGGCAGGCCGAACATCTGCCCGAAACTTCCCGGGTTAGTGACCGTAAATGTACCGTCTTGGACGTCCTCGGGAACCAGCTTCTTGCTGCGTGCGCGGTCCGCCAGCTCCAGCATGGTCCGCTGCAGGCCCAGAAAGTTCTTTTCCTCGGCATTCTTGATCACTGGCACAATCAAACCCCAGTCCAGTGATACCGCCACTCCAATGTTGATAGGACGGTGATAGTGAATGCTGTTGCCTTCCACCGAGGCATTTAGAATGGGAAACTGTCGCAGAGCCTCCACCGCAGCCCGTATAAAAAATGTCGTGTAGGTCAGTTTCGTTCCCGTGCGTTGTTCGAAGGTTCGTTTTTCGCGCTCGCGCACGTTGACCACGCGCGTCATGTCGACCTCATACACACTGTGAACATGAGCGCTGGTCCGCTTGGATTCCACCATGCGTTCCGCAATCTTCTTGCGCATGGGGGACATCGGAACCACCTCGCCAGGAGTCGCTCCTGCACCAGCCGCCGGGGTGGGGACTGCTTCGGGTCGGCTTGTGAAAGCAACTGGCGCCGCTGCGGGCTCTTTCTGGCTGGCGATAAAGCGATCCATGTCTTCCTTAGTGACGCGCCCCCCCATTCCGCTGCCTGGAACTAGGCGAAGGTCTACACCCTGTTCTCGAGCAATTTTGCGCACCAGCGGGGAAGAGCGAACCTGCTCCGCTTCGACCTCGGCTGCCGGAGCCGCGGGTGCTGCCGTCGTCACCGGTTGAGGCTTCTCCGCCGGCTGTGGTGTGGGCGCGACCGCCGCCGGAGCAGCGCCTTCGGCCGCGATCACGGCCACAACAGAATTCACCTGGACGGTTTGCCCCTCCGCCGCGCGGATCTCTTGCAGCACGCCACCCACCGGAGCTGGGATTTCCGCATCCACCTTGTCCGTTGATATCTCAAATAATGGCTCATCCTGCTGAACGCGTTCCCTGGTCTTTTTGAGCCACTTGGTGATGGTGCCCTCAAAGATGGACTCGCCCATCTGCGGCATCACCACTTCCGTCCGTGCACCCTTCGCTTGTACTTCGGGTTTTTCGGCTGGAACCGAAGCTCCGTTCGCACGCCCGCCGCTCCCCGCAGGAGGTTTCGCTCCCTGTGGTGCTGCCGTCGTTTTCGCCGACCCGGTGCCGGGGGCTGCGGCTCCATCGGAGTCGATAATTCCCACCACGCTGTTGACTTGGACGGTTTCTCCCTCTTGGGCGCGCACTTCTTTCAGAACACCGCTGGCGGGCGAGGGAATTTCCGCATCTACTTTATCGGTCGAAATTTCAAAGAGAGGCTCGTCCCGCTGAACCTGTTCTCCCGGTTTTTTCAGCCATTTCGTGATGGTGCCTTCAAAAATCGACTCACCCATCTGCGGCATAATCACATCGGTTGGCATAGTGCGTCGGCTCCCGCCCTGAACGCTTGCTGCGTCGTTGGGGAATGCTGTGCTGCAATCCAAAGAATCGGCAAGCAGCCCGGCAAACCCATCATTATACGCATCTGCCGCGACCTGCCCCGGGCATTCGAAAGCCTCAAGGGCGCTACCTGGACGTTTTCCCCCGGTTGCCGGTAATACAACAGTCCGGAGTGCGATCTTGTGCCGTCAGCACGCGCTCTCTCCGGAGGGGATCTGAAATATTTGTCTAGGAATGCGTGAGTTGAGGAATCTCCGCCGATGGGTCCTCGATCGCCTTTATTTCTGGTAGTACGACTTAGGCCCAGAACGTCTCTTCCTCGCCTGCCATGCGGCGTTCCGCATCCGGCGGCTTCAAGGGGATTCCAACTCTCCGCCCCAGCAGCGCATCGAGTGTGTCCACCCAGAGCATTTGCTGCTGAAATACCAGCCCGAAGTTGCGCGAGACTGATTCGCAGGCCTGCTGAAGACCCGGCGCGCGGGGACTTTCCTGAGCCAGAGACGTGACCTTTTTGTCGCGGATGCCGCAGGGGACAATCAAATCGAAGTACTCCAGGTCCGTCGTCACGTTAAGAGCGAACCCGTGGGAGGTCACCCCACGTGAAATATGTACTCCGATGGCGGCAATCTTGCCCGGTTCCGGCTTTTGCGTCCACACCCCGGTCAATCCTGTTACTCGTTGTGCTGCAACCCCAAACTCGGCGCAGGTTCGGATCAGTACTTCTTCCAGCCTGCGAACGTACTCCACCGCGCCAAGGGTTTTCTTCTGCCCGTCTGCTCTGATCGAGGCCCGCAGATCGACAATCGGGTATCCCACCAGTTGTCCCGGTCCATGGAAGGTCACATCGCCGCCCCGATCGCATTCCCACAATCCCACACCGCGCTGCCGCAATAGCTCGTCGGTCGCGATCACATTCTGCCGCTTGGCATTTCGTCCCAGTGTGATGACTGGCGCGTGCTCAAGCAGCAGCAGAACGTCGCCGATTTCGCCTTTCTTGCGCAGTTCCACCAGGGATCGCTGCAGCTCGAGACCTGTTGCATAGTCTACCCGGCCGAGTTGGATAACCGAAATCATAAGAACCTGAAAATTCTCAGGCCGTTGATTGCCAATTCTTACACGCTCTCGAACGCATTCAGCATGGCTTCCGACAGTGTCGGACGGGCGTGGATCGTATACATCAAATCTTCAGCCAATCAAGCGTGCAACATCCTTGGCGAAGTAGGTGAGAATAATTCCGGCCCCGGCGCGCTGGATTGCAGTTAAAGACTCCAGCATCACTCGTTCGCGATCAATCCAGCCGTTGCGCGCGGCGGCCTCGATCATCGCGTACTCGCCGGAAACCTGATAGGCCGCAATCGGAACATCAAAGCGCTGTCGGGCCGCATGAATCACATCGAGATAAGGCATCGCCGGTTTCACCATCAGCATGTCGGCGCCTTCCTCCAGATCCAGTTCCATTTCCTGCATGGCCTCGCGGAAGTTGGCGGGATCCATCTGGTAGGAGCGCCGGTCGCCAAATTGCGGCGCCGAGTCTGCAGCTTCACGGAACGGGCCATAAAAGCCGCTGGCAAATTTGGCGGCGTAGGAGAGAATCGGAACCTGCAAAAAACCCGCCTCATCCAGTGCCGCCCGAATCGCCGCTATCCGCCCGTCCATCATGTCCGAGGGAGCAATTACGTCCGCGCCCGCTCGTGCCTGCGAAACCGCCGTTTTCGCCAGCAATTCCAGGCTGGCGTCATTCACGATCTCGTAATCCGTGGCTGATGCCGCTGCTGCGTCCATATTGGCCGCTGCCGCCCCCAGCGAATTCGCCTGCCCGACGTTCCGTATAACCCCGCAGTGGCCGTGCGACATGTATTCGCACAGGCAAACGTCACCTACCACCAGCAGTTCCTTCACCTCGCGCTTCATGTGCCCGCGTCGCGCGCTGGACAATGCCGTTGTCCTCCCAAGCGCCCGTCGCCTGCTCATCTTTGCTTTCCGGCAGCCCAAAGAGCACAACTGCGGGAATTCCCAGTGATCTGGCCTCCTCCGCTTCCTTCACCGCCTCATCCACCGAGAGGTTGAATACTCCCGGCATGGACCCGACTTCCTTGCGTACCCCTTCCCCCGGACATACAAAGAGTGGGTAGATAAATCCTTCGGGCGTGAGCCGCGTCTCCCGAACGAATCCGCGCAAGCCCTCCGAGCGGCGCAGTCGGCGCATGCGTGTAATGGGGAACGTCATAAGCCCATCCTTAAGGAATATCCGAAAAGGGATACTCGGAAAATTCTAGCACCGCGCCACTTTCCGGTCCGGTCATCCCGAGCGCTGCCGTCCTGATCGCAGCGAAGAATCCCCGAGTTCCAACCCCCAGGAACATGCATGCAGCCCTCTCAACCCGCAACCGCGATAACAAGCCACTCGAGCCGACAACACAGTCAGAGTTCCCGCATCAAAGGTTCCGCCGTCCCTGGTAAAAAAGGCGTCACGTTTCCGGCTTCGTCTTATTCCTTCCCGGCAGCCCCGCCGGGTTTTCGTGCGTACGCTCTCGGAACTGCCCGCGCATGCCGCTGGCCAGGCCCACCGCCCCTTCCCCAAACCGGTCCCGCAGCCGGTCGGTGACGGCCAACGCCTGCTTCCAGCGATGGTTCCTGTCAGCATCCATCAGCCCCATCTGTCCTTCGAGGGGTTCCAGGGAAGAGGCTTGCACTCCCAGCAGGCGCACCGCCTCTGCACCATTCCAGTTCCGGCGGAACAGGTTTCGTATCTCGCTGTAGAGTTCGGTATCCAGTTGCGTCATCGTGGCCAGCGTATGCGCCCGCGTGATCGTCGAGAAATCTTTGTACCGCAGTTTCAGTTGGATCGTACGCGCATGTAGCCCTTGTTCCCGCAAACGCCGTCCCACCATTTCGCACAGTCGCGCCAGCGTGGATTCCAGTTCTTCCTCATCCGCCGTATCCTCGCCAAACGTATGTTCGTGGCTGATCGACTTGGGACCGCTGCCCTCGCCAATTTCCTCGTCGAACCAGGCCCCGGCATCCAACCCCCGGGCCTTGCCGGCCAGCGCCAGCCCCCATTTTCCCGAACCTTTCCTGCAGGAAACCTCTTTCAGGCACGCCAGGTCTCCAACTTTCCGAATCCCCATTGCGTTCAGGTTCTTCTCCCCGACTTTGCCGATCCCGGGAATCTTCCGAACCTCCAGAGGAGCCAGAAACGCCGCCTCGCCCCCGGGAACGATCCACAAAATTCCGTTGCGCTTTGCCTGGTCAGAAGCAACTTTCGCCACCAGCCGCGAAGTGGCAATTCCTACCGAGCAGTTCAATCCGGTCATACAGCCCACGCGCTCGTGCAGGGCATTGGCCGCCCGTAATGGCGGCCCATGCAGCCGCTCTGTCCCACTCATATCCAGATATGCCTCATCGATCGATGCCATCTCCACCTGCGGCGTGAACTGCTGCAGCACCCCGCGAACTTTCCCCGAGTACTCCCGGTACCTATCCGGGTGGCCATGAACAAAAATTGCCTGGGGGCATAGCCTGGCTGCGGTGCATAGCGGCATTGCCGAATGAACCCCGTATTTCCTCGCCTCGTAAGAAGCCGCCGCTACCACTCCGCGTTCGTTCCTATCCCCACCCACCACTACGGGTTTGCCGCGCAGAGAGGAATCAAACAGTTCTTCCACAGAAACAAAGAACGCATCCATATCGACATGAAAAACCATTTTCACGCCTCCCGCATGGTAACGCGGTTCTGGCCGCTCCTGCCCAGCCTGGCGCAGGAATTCCGTTCGCGGATATCCCTCCACAAACCGGCCAAATATCGGTGCTAAACTATTACTTGGCTATGAATGAGGAAGCTCGCTCCCGGATGTGGCTTTGGGTCCTGATTGGCGGCGCCGCCTTTGCAGTCTTTGTTCTGGCCGTCTTTACCCTTGTGTATTTCACGCTGAACGGCGAACAGGGCGGGCGTTATTTCGTCACAGGGGGCTCTGGCGGCAAAATCGGGGTGGTCAAAATCGAGGGCATTATTCTCGATCCCGAAGAGACCGTTCGCGAGATTCGTGAATTTGGCGACGACGACTCCGTTAAGGCCATCATTTTGCACCTCAACACCCCCGGTGGCGGCGCCGCCGCTTCCGAAGAAATCTATCGGGAAGTCCGTCGTGTGCGCGACCAGAAGAAAAAATTTGTTGCAGCTTCCATTGAAACCGTGGGAGCCAGCGGCGGCTACTATATCGCTTCTGCGGCCAATAAAATCTTCGCCAACGAGGCCAGTATCGTCGGCTCCATTGGTGTCATTATGGAGTATTACAACTATGGCGACCTGCTTCGTTGGGCGAAGCTGAACCAGGTGCTGATTAAGGCCGGCAAGCTTAAGGATATCGGCAATCCCGCGCGCCCCATGACTCCCGAGGAGCGTGCTTACCTGCAGAGTCTGGTAGACAACATGCACGCCCAGTTCATCAACGCTGTTGCCGAGGGCCGGGGCATGAAGGTGGACGCAGATCCAGCCCATTGCCGACGGGAGAGTCTGGACCGGCCAGCAGGCCCTGGCTCTGAAGCTGGTCGACCAGATTGCTGACTTCCGTGGCGCGGTGGAGGCCACGGCAAAGGCGGTCGGGATCAAAGGCGAACCCTCCCTGGTGCACCCGGAAAAGGAGCGCCATACCCTCCTGGACCTGCTCTTCGGGGAC
>CAVTBJ010000005.1:0-285906 GCA_963732925.1 Terriglobia bacterium | reverse complement strand
GTTCTTCATTTTTATTTTCACCGCGGGCGTGGTGGTGCTGCTGGGGGGCAGGCTGGCCTGGGTCCTTCTGATCTTTGTCCCCATCATCGTGTATTCGGCGGCCCGGGTGGGACGCCGGGTGCGCCACACGACGCGCAAGGGACAGGACCGGCTGGCCGAGATCCACAACATTCTGCACGAAACCATCAGCGGAAACCGCATCGTGAAGGCATTTGGAATGGAGCTTTGGGAAGCGGTGCGCTTTCGAGGGGCGGCCAGCCGCCTGTTCCGGGCGAACCTGCGCTCGGTGCGTGCCGCTGCCCTGAGTTCCCCGCTGATGGACACTTTTGGCGCCATCGCCGTCGCCATACTGCTGCTGCTGGGACGCGATTACATCCGCTACAACGTGTTTACCGCCGGGAGCTTTCTGGCATTCATTGTTGCGGTCTTCAAGCTGTATGACCCGGTGCGAAAATTTGCGCTCTTTTATAACAACTATCAGCAGGTCATAGGAGCTTCCTCCGTCATCTTTGACTTCATGGATACGGAAGATGATGTGCAGGAACAGCCGAATGCGAAAGTTCTGCCGCACTTCCGTCGCAGTATCTGCTTCGAGAAGGCCGGGTTCTACTATGACGCGGAAGGTGGCGGACGCCCGATTCTGCACGACATCGACGTGGAACTCCGCTGCGGCGAAGTGATGGCGCTGGTGGGATCCAGCGGCGCGGGAAATCCACGCTGGCCCATCTGATTCCCAGGTTTTTCGATGTGAGCAGCGGGCGTCTGCTGATCGATGGCAACGATGTGCGGGAGATTACGCTGGCCTCCCTGCGTTCGCAGATCGGCATTGTGACCCAGGAAACGGTGCTGTTCAACGACACCGTACGCAACAATATTGCCTACGGCCAGCCCCATGTGCCACTTTCCGCGGTGCGCAAGGCGGCGGAAGCGGCGCTGGCCGACCGGCTTTATTGGCGAGTTGCCGCAGGGATATGACACGGTCATTGGCGAGCGCGGCGTCCGCCTTTCCGGCGGAGAGCGGCAGCGCATCGCCATTGCCCGGGCGCTGCTGAAGGATGCTCCTATCCTGATTCTGGACGAGGCGACTTCCGCGCTGGACTCCGAATCCGAGTCCCTGGTACAGCGGGCGCTGGTGAACCTGATGACGGGCCGTACCGTGCTGGTGATTGCGCACCGCCTTTCAACCATCCGCCGCGCCGACCGGATTGTGGTGCTGGAGAACGGTACGGTTGAGGACATTGGTTCGCATGAGGATTTCATGGGCCGGCTGGGAACCTACCGGCGGTTGTATGAATTGCAGTTCGCCGATGCGGAACCGCCGAAAACGGCGCCCAGTACGGCGGATTGATGAAAGCGGTTGGCGATTGGCTATTAGCGTTTAGCACTTAAAGCGCTGTTGAATGGCGAAAGGATGCCTAGCGGCAAAAGATGCTCGTCGATGGCCAAAGGCTTATGGCGCCGCTGAAAGCTCAGCGAGATTTGGCTGAGTCAGGCAAGATACGAAGATTATGCCCATTCACTCCATGACCGGCTTTGCCCAGGTGCGAGGCCAAGTCAACGACCAGGTCGGCTGCACGCTGTCTCTGAAGGCAGTGAACCATCGCTTTCTGGATTTGCAACTCCGCTTGCCTCCGGACAGCGATTTGCTGGAGATGAAACTACGCCGCGAATTGCGCCAGCGCCTGCATCGCGGGCACGTGGAGCTGACCATCGCTCTGGAACGCACCGACGGAGCGGCGCTGAACTTGAATCGCGCTTTGGTAGGCGCTTACATCAAAGTCTTTCGCGCGGCGGCGGCGGAGTTCGGTATTTCGTCCGATCCGGACCTGAATGGCATTCTTCGGTTGCCGGGGCGATGGATCCAATGCCGCGGTAGTGGCGGAGGAACTGGAGCCGGTGGCGCTTCAGCTTCTGGATGCGGCCGTAAGCAAACTGAATGCCATGCGAAGCGAGGAAGGACGTAGCATGGATGCGGAATTGCGGCAGCGCATGGAGCATTTACGAAGCTGCCACCGGGGAGGTGGAAAATTATCGCTCGGCAGTTTTCCAGACCTACCTGGAAAAAGTACAATCCCGTATGCAGGAACTGCTGGGGAGCCATGCCGACCGCGATCGCATCCTGCAGGAAGCGGCATTGCTTGCCGAGCGCAGCGACATCCACGAAGAAGTCGTGCGCATGCAGACTCACGTAGACCACTTTCTGCAGTTGCTGGACAAGAGCGGAGAGGCGGGCAAGAAGCTGGACTTCCTGTTGCAGGAGATGGGCCGGGAAGCCAATACGCTGCTGTCAAAGACATCGGGCGTCGCCGGCGATGCCCAGCGGATTACCGAACTGGGACTTGCCATGAAGGCCGAAATCGAGAAGGCGCGCGAGCAGGTGCAAAACATCGAATGAGCGGAATCGTCTTTATCATCTCGGCTCCTTCCGGCTCGGGGAAAACCACGCTCACCAATGAAATTCTAAGAGCTGGTGCCCGACCTTCGCTTTTCCATTTCCTACACCACGCGCAAACCGCGGGGAGCGAAATTCACGGCCGTGAATACCACTTTGTGGAGCCGGGATACATTCGAGGAGATGATCCGAAAGGGCGATTTTCTGGAATATGCCGATGTCTTCGGGAATTACTACGGGACCGCCAGGTCGTTTCTGGACGAAGCGCGCGCGGAGGGCAAAGATCTCCTGCTGGACATCGACGTTCAGGGCGCAGGCAAGTCAAGAAACGGCTGCCGGAAGCGGTGAGCGTTTTCATTCTGCCGCCTTCGCGGAAAGTGCTGGAGCAACGCTTGCGCAATCGCAGTTAGGCGGAAAACGTGGGCTCCCTGCAAGTGATTCAGCGGCGGCTGGAAGGGGCGGGGAAAGAGATTGAGAATTA
Source organism: Terriglobia bacterium (assembly GCA_963732925.1). Taxonomy (GTDB): domain Bacteria; phylum Acidobacteriota; class Terriglobia; order Terriglobales; family Acidobacteriaceae; genus DASZRZ01. The sequence goes on along the minus strand of CAVTBJ010000005.1, from coordinate 283,033 downwards.
CCCGAACTATGATTATATTTTGGTAAACGACCGGCTGGAACAGTCGATTGACAAGCTACAGGCTGTGATCACCGCCGAACGCCTGAGGAGAGCTGGCGTTTCCCCGTCGCCGGAGACTGCGGCAATGTTCAAGAAAGCCGAGGAGAGTCGTCTTCCCAATGTGCGCGAGCACGCCAAGGAGATTTTAGCTTCCTTTGCAGCCCCGGTCATGCCGGGAGGGAACCGAGGGTAACGTCATGAAGTTAGTGGATGGGTTTGACAGCAAGTACCGGTACATTCTGGTGGCGGCGCGGCGCGCGCGCCAGCTCCAGTCAGGTGCGCGTCCCATGGTAGAGAGCCACTCCCGCAAGCCCTGCCGGGTGGCGCAGGACGAGATCCGGGCCGGCAAGGTGAAGTGGTTTATCCCCGAAGCGCCGCAGGCGGCGGTGGACCTGGCGACGCTAGCCTTGGATGCCAACCTGGATAGCTAGAATCGGTTGCCGTGCGGGCCTGCTCTAATACTGGGAAAGGGTCCTTCAAGGGGTTCCCGGATTCCATGAAAGTTGCTCTTGGCGTCAGTGGCGGCATTGCCGCATACAAGGCGGCGGAAATTCTCCGCCAGCTTCAGGAGTGCGGCGTTTCCGTACAGGTGATTATGACCCGCGGCGGGCAGGAGTTTGTGCGTCCGCTGACGTTTGCCGCGCTCTCCGGAGAAAAAGTCATCACGGACATGTTCGCGGACGCGGGTGGGGAGCCCAACCTGGAATCCGCGATCGAGCACATCGCTGTCGCCCAATCCATCGATGCGCTGCTGGTGGCTCCCGCCACGGCCAATGTGCTGGCGAAATTCGCTCAGGGGATTGCGGACGATTTTCTCAGCACGCTGTTTCTTGCGACTACGGCTCCCGTGATCGTGGCCCCGGCGATGAATGTGAACATGTGGGAGAACCCAGCAACGCGAGCCAATCTGGAGATTTTGCGCTCGCGCGGCGTGCGTGTTGTGGAGCCGGGCAGCGGCTACCTGGCATGCGGCATGGTGGGCGCCGGACGGCTGGCCGCCGAGGAAGCCATTGTGGCCGCGACCCTGGAGACGCTGGGTCTGGCGCGCGATCTGGCAGGCGAGACCATCCTGATTACGGCCGGGCCGACGCGGGAAGCGATTGATCCGGTGCGCTACATCAGCAATCGCTCCAGCGGCAAGATGGGATACGCGCTGGCGGAGGCTGGGTTGCGGCGCGGGGCCCGCGTGATTCTGGTGTCTGGTCCGGTGGCGCTGAAGCCCCCCGCGGCGGCGGAAGTGATTGCGGTGGAAAGCGCGGCGCAGATGCGCGAAGCGGTTCTGGCGCGGCTTGGGAGAGGCCACCGTGGTGATTAAAGCCGCTGCCGTTGCCGACTATGCGGTGCGGCATCCGGCGGTACAGAAGCTCAAACGGCGGAAGCCCGTCGCCCTGGAGCTGGAACCCACGCGCGACATTCTTTCCGAAGTGACGGCGCGCAGGCAGAAACAGATCGTGATTGGATTCGCCGCGGAAACCGAGGACCTTCTGGAAAACGCGCGCAAGAAGCTGGCGGCCAAGTCCCTCGACGCGATTGTGGCGAACGATATTTCCCAGCCGGGGATTGGCATGGATTCCGACCGCAATGCCGTCACCATCATCACCCCGTCCGAAGTTGTCGAAGTGCCGGAGGCGAGTAAGTTGGATATTGCGCAACGAGTACTGGACGCGGTAGTGCGCATTCGCGCCCGGCGTGCGTCCACGGTCGAGGCCGGCGCGCAATCATGACCCGGCTGCTCTCGGCGGAAACCAGGAGCGCCCTGGCGGCGCGCGTCCACTACTACCGGGAGCTTGGAATTCACGATTTCTACCGGCGTCCGGCCGGGGATGTCGCTGCGGAAGTGCAAGCCTTGCCGCGCGAACCGAACGAAACGAACGAAGAGACATCCTCCAGTCCGGGTAGAGAACAAGTGGCATCCGCGGCTGAGGATTGCGGGTCATTTTCGATTCAAAACTCCGAGCAAAACGTGGCCGATCCGGTGCAGAAACTGCGACTCATCCGCGAAGACCTGGGCGACTGCACGCGCTGCAAGCTGCATGCTTTGGGACGCAAGCAGATTGTGTTTGGCGTGGGCAATCCCCGGGCCGAGCTGATGTTCGTGGGCGAAGGTCCCGGGGCGGACGAAGACCAGCAGGGCGAGCCTTTCGTGGGACGCGCCGGGCAATTGCTGACGAAGATGATCGGCGCCATGGGTTTAAAGCGCGAGGACGTGTACATCGCCAATGTCGTGAAGTGCCGGCCTCCGGGAAATCGGACTCCGGAGCGCGATGAGGTGGAAACCTGCTCGCCATTCCTGATGCGGCAAGTGGATGCCATTTCTCCGAAGGCCATTGTGGCGCTCGGCGCGGTGGCCGCCAAATGCCTGCTGGGGATGAGCGGGACGATGTCCGAGATGCGCCGTGGCACCTACGATTTTCGCGGGTCGAGTCTGTTTGTTACCTATCATCCGGCATACCTGCTGCGCGATCCGCGGCAGAAGGCTGAGGCCTGGAAGGACCTGCAGCGCGTGATGGGCTTTCTGGGGCTGCAGAAGTCCGGCTGACAATGCAAATCTTTTTTCACGGCTCACTAGTAACTGCCCAGCGAAGAGGCAGAATAGGATGTTGCTTCTGCCGAACAAAAGCAAGCCACTCCTGAGCGATGGCTTGATTCGGGAAGCTTTGAGGAGGGGTACAACTCCAAGTTGCCCTAAAACTCCTCTCCAATTATCGATTGCTTCCTAGGAACTTCGGTCCTTACACTTCCAGCAGTTCATGCCGACCTTCTGTGATGTCGCCTTGCCGGTTCCGCTGGACTCAGCATTCACTTATCGCGTGAACGGGACTGTGCCTGTCATTGGGGGGCGGGTGCTTGTGCCCTTCCGCGAGCAGCGCCTGGCAGGCGTGGTGGTGGCGCTGCATGACACTCCTCCCAAGGTTGCCGCCAAGCAGCTTTTGCAGGTACTGGATTCTGTCCCGGTGCTGGATGCGGAGCTGATCCGTCTGGGGGAGTGGGTGGCGCAATATTACCTGGCGCCCATGGGCGAGGTATTTCGTTCCATGCTGCCTTTGGCGGCCGAGGTCCGGCGTGCCCATGGGTATCGGATCACGGAGCGGGGCGCGGAAGCGTTGCATCAGTCGGCGGAAATCGGGTCGTCGCTGCGCTCGCGCAAGTCTGCGGAGGAACAGGACGTTGAATATGCCGTACTGGACGCATTAGTTGATGGCGATCTGGTGCGCGAGCCGACGCTGCGCTCCGCCACCGGAGCCGGGAAACAACTGCTGGCCTCCATGGTGCGGAAGAAGTGGATCGCGCGCGAAGACATTACTGCCGTACGCGATGCCCGCCGCCTTGTCCGGGTGGCGGTTCTTAAAGAACTGGTGCGTGTCCGAAGAGGAAGCCAAACCGGGCAGGTCGATTCTGCGACGGGCAAGCCGGGGCGGAAGCTGAACGCCAACCAGGAGAAGCTGCTGCAAGTTCTGCGCCAGGCAGGAGGCAAGGCTCGCGTCAAGGACTTGAGCCTGCCGGACGTGCCCGCCACTACGCTGCAGACGCTAGTCCGGCGCGGGCTGGTAGAGATCGCGGAAAAACCCGCCGAGTTTCACGTTTCCAGCCTGAAGCCTCGCCACACGCTGGATTTCATCTTTACCGCAGCGCAGAAGGAAGCGCTGCGACACATCAATACCTCGGCAGATGCGCGCATGTTTTCGGTGACGCTATTGCATGGGGTGACCGGGTCGGGGAAAACTGCGGTCTATCTGGCGGCAATGCAGCGGGTGCTGACCGAAGGCCGTTCGGCAATTCTGCTGGTCCCGGAGATCGGTCTTACGCCCGCCGCCGCCGCGCACCTGCACCAGGTGTTCGGAGACGAGGTCGCGATCCTGCACTCCGCGCTTACCCAGGACGAGCGCAGCGAACAGTGGCATCGCATCCGGCGAGGCGGGGCGCGCATTGTGGTGGGCACGCGGTCGGCGGTTTTCGCTCCGGTGGCGGACCTGGCGCTGATTGTGGTGGACGAGGAACACGACAACTCCTACAAGCAGGAGGAGACACCGCGCTATCACGCCCGCGATGTGGCCGTGATGCGGGCCAAGCTCTCGGGAGCGGCAGTGGTGCTGGGGTCGGCGACCCCATCGCTGGAGTCCCGCTACAACGCACAGCAGGGGAAATATGCGCTGGTCGACCTGCCCGACAGGGTTGAACTGCGTCCGCTTCCCGAAGTGGAAGTGGTCGATATGCGAGCGGAATTCCAGACTGCCGGACACGAGCCGGTGATTTCCCGTCGCCTGGCGGAAGAGATTCAGCACCGGCTGGAGCGCGGCGAGCAGTCGCTGGTGCTGCTAAATCGCCGGGGATTCTCTTCGTTTGTGCTCTGCCGCTCCTGCGGAGACACGATTCAATGCCGCAATTGCGCCATCGCTCTTACCTACCACAAGCGCGACCGGCGCCTGCTTTGCCATTACTGCGGCTATGCCCAGCCCGTACCGCAGGCGTGTCCCAAGTGCGGCAGTGAATATGTGCAGTTCCTGGGAACCGGATCGGAGAAGCTGGAAGAACTTCTGCGCGGGCAGTTTCCGCAGGCGCGCATCGCGCGTCTGGATCGCGACACAGTGCGCAAGCGCGACGATTTTGAACAGGTGCTGGCCGCGCTGCACGCGGGCGACCTGGACATCGTCGTGGGCACGCAGATGATCGCCAAGGGACACGATATCCACGGGGTCACGCTGGTGGGCGTGGTGGGTGGAGACCTCGGCCTGAGCATGCCGGACTTTCGCGCCGCCGAGCGCACCTTTCAGCTTCTAACGCAAGTCGCCGGCCGCGCCGGGCGTGGAGCCATTCCCGGCAAAGTGATTGTGCAGAGTTATTTCCCGGACCATTACGCGGTGCAGTTCGCGGTGCGCCACGAGTATGGCGGCTTCTACGAGAAGGAACTCCGCTATCGAAACTGGATGCGCTATCCGCCGTTCAGTGCGCTGTCGAACGTGCTGATTCGCAGCGATAAGCTGAATGATGCGCTGAAGTGGACGGGGATGCTCGGGGGCTTTTTTGAGCAGACGCCCAAGGAAGGCGTGCGCGTCCTCGGCCCGGCGGTGGCTCCACTGTCGCGGCTGAAGAGTGAGTTTCGCTATCACTTCGTCTTGAAGTCCGCCAGCCGGAAGCGCATGAACGGTCTTTTGCGCGCCATGATTGCCTATGCCGCTGAGCGTAAGATTCCCCGGACCAACCTGGTGGTGGATGTTGATGCGCTTTCGCTGCTGTGAGGGATGTTCGGCTAGCGTTCTATTTCGTACCGGTAGCCTGCTTGTGGATTTCGAGGAGTTGGTTCGCGAGAAGTTGGCTGAGCAACTGTTCAAGATCGCGCAAATCGATCGTGCCATGCAGGCTTGCTTCGTCTGCACTTTCCAACGCTTTGTAATATGGAGTCTTGTCCGTGGAGATTTGCTCTGGGATTGTGTTCGTGCCAGGTAGTCTGTAACCCAAACGCGTGCAGAGGACCAAATAAGAGGCGGCTCTTGCTGTTCTTCCGTTTCCGTCTGTGAAGGGGTGAACCCAATTCAGTCGCCACATTACGTAGGCAGACAGGTAGAGAGGGCTCATACTCCAGTTTTCATTTACGTAGTCACAAAGCTCCTCGACCTTTTCCGGCACCAAGTGCGCCCCGACGGGCTGGTGAGCGCTGCCCTTAATTTCGATGCCAGCCGGACGGAAGTTGCCCGCATAGCTGCTTATCCCCTCCAAGGCAGTCCTGTGCAAGTTCAAAATGTGTGATGGGCGCAGTTTAAAAGGGCGTTCCGGCTCGAGAAAAAACTCGATCATCTCGACGACTTGGTCGAACTGCTTTAAGCCGTTTCGTGCTTCTCTTTTTGCAAGTTCGTCGGGATCGGTAATTAACTCAGCTTCGAACGCCCTACTATGCCGCTCCGGTTCGTTACTGTGGTCCTTCGGTGCGTGCAACTAGGTCTTCCGCCTCCTTGTCCACAGTCTCGCGTGTAATCCGGGGATTTTCAATCTTGGTGTTCCCATAGGCAAAACTTCTGCGTTGCTCCTCTTTTTCTTGAGGAGTTTGCTTTGCCTTCCTGGCAGCTGCAATCAGTTCTTCCAGATCATTCATCAAGACACCCCCCATTTTTGGACGGCCCAAATGCCAAAAACGATTTTACGTTAAGCTGCAATTCCCGACCCGCATTCTACAGTGAATTGGGGAGAACAAGCACCGGGCGGTGAACAACAGGGGCAATTCCCGCTCAGGCGGAGCAATATGCAGTTGCCCAGCCTGCTACCATGTAGGGTTTCTATCCAGCCAGACGAACAATCGGAAAAGAAAGCGGATCATTATCATCATGGCCAAGATTCAGCGAGCGATTTTGAGCGTCACCGACAAAACAGGAGTTCTGGAATTTGCCCGAGGTCTCGCTGAAATGGGGGTGGAGCTGGTTTCAACCGGCGGAACCGCCGGGATGCTGCGGGAAGGGGGCGTGGCGGTCAAGGATGTTTCCGAGCTGACGGAATTTCCCGAAATGCTCGACGGCCGCGTGAAGACCCTTCATCCGCGGGTGCATGGAGGCATCCTGCACATCCGCTCCAACCCGGAACATCGCTCCACGGTGGCGGAACACGGCATCCAGCCCATCGACATGGTGGTGGTGAACCTGTATGCCTTCGAAAAGACGGCCGCCAGACCCGGGGTTCCCTTCGAGGAACTGATCGAAAATATTGATATTGGCGGGCCTTCGATGATCCGCTCGGCGGCCAAGAACTTTGCGGATGTCGCCGTGGTCACCTCGCCCGCCGATTACAGTCGCGTGCTGCAGGAGATGCGCGCGCACTCCGGGGAGCTCTCCCGGGAGACCCGGTGGCAACTGGCGCAAAAAGCGTTCGCCACAACCGCGGCATATGACAGCGCTATTGCCAGCACTCTGGAGAAGATCGTTCTCAGCGGCAAAGTCGATCTCGCGGGCAGCCGGGGCTTCCCGTCTACGTTGCGGGTCAGCATGCAAAAACTGCAGGATTTGCGGTATGGGGAAAATCCCCATCAGAATGCGGCTCTTTATTCGGACGGCTCGGGAACGGGCATCGCCAATGGACGGCAGTTGCAGGGCAAGGAGCTTTCCTACAACAATCTCGTGGACCTGGATGCCGCCTGGGATTTGGCACAGGAGTTTCAGGAGACTGTATGCGCCGTCCTGAAGCACACCAACCCGTGCGGGATCGCAACGGGTGAAAACCTGGCCGAGGCTTATGTCCGGGCGCTGGAGTGCGATCCGGTTTCGGCTTTTGGGGGAATCATTGGGACGAACCGGCCGGTGGATGCCGCCTCCGCCACGCAAATGGCCAAGCTGTTTCTGGAGGCGATTGCTGCTCCCTCGTTTGCCCCGGAGGCACGGGAGATTCTGGCCTCCAAGAAGAACCTGCGTTTGCTGGAAGTGGCTCCCGCTCCCCCGAGCTGGGTATTGAAGAAGGTGTCTGGAGGAATGCTGGCCCAGGATCCGGACATGCGCACGGTCACGGAATCCGAGGTGAAGGTGGTGAGCAGCCGGAAACCCAGCGAGCAGGAGATGCGGGACCTGCTGTTTGCCTGGAAGGTATGCAAGCACGTGAAGTCCAACGCCATCCTGTACGCCCGCAAGGGGCAAAGCGTGGGAGTGGGCGCCGGGCAGATGAGCCGGGTGGATGCCGCCCGCTTTGGAGCGGCCAAGTCGGTGCTGGGGACCAAGGGTTCGGTGGCCGCATCCGACGCTTTTTTCCCTTTTCCTGATGGTGTCGAGGAGATCGCCGCAGCGGGCGCAACCGCCATCATCCAGCCCGGAGGTTCGGTGCGCGATGCGGATGTGATTGCCGCCGCCGACCGCCTTGGACTGGCCATGGTTCTGACCGGAGTGCGGCACTTTCGCCACTAATCAGGAGCTCAGGAGCGGCGATAAGCCCCGGCTCCGTAATCAGTTGGGAGCACGGCCCGGCAGAGGAATCGCCCCGCTTTACGGCCTTTTCTACGCGCCCTGATTTGCCGGGACGGCGCCTTCTTAAAATGTGCCCGGCGTCACTTCTGGCGTACAATTATTTGCGAGACTATTGCGCATTGTCCGCATCCAAAGGTATTTCGGGGAGATTCATCTCTCGGGTAAGGAACCCATGAAGATTACCGCGTCCGCCGTTGTGCTGGTTCTGGGAGCCAGCCTTTGCAGTGTGGCCCAGACCCGGCCCGGGCAGTCTGCAGCGCCACAGCCGAAGACACAACAGCAAGCTCCCGCCTCCAATGCGGCGAACCAGACGCCGGACAAGGCCAGCGCCTACTATCACTTCACACTGGCCCGTCTCTATGAGGAGATGGTGGCGGTTTATGGGCGGGCGGAATTTGCCAACCGTGCAGTCGAGGAGTACGAGCAGGCCATTGAGGCCGATCCAGACTCCGAGTACCTGAGTGCGAGCCTGGCGGAGCTCTATGCCAAGACCGGGCGGATTCGCGATGCGGTTACGGAAGCGGAGCAGATTATCAAGCGCGATCCGAAGAATCTGGACGCGCACAAGCTGCTAGGCCGTATTTACCTGCGGTCGCTGGGGGATCTGCAGGCGGGGGCGCAGTCGCGCGACTTGCTGAAACGGGCGATTGAGCAATACGAAACCATCTCGGAACTGGACCCGAACAACCCGGAAAACCTGCTCCTGCTGGGCCGCCTGTATCGAATTGACAACGATCTCACCAAGGCCGAGCAGGCCTTTAAGAAGGCGGTGGCGCTGGAGCCGGATTCGGAGGAAGCGGCCATTACGCTGGCTTACCTGTATGTGGAAACCGGCGATCCCAACCGCGCGGCGCAGTTGCTGCTGGCGGTTCCGGAGGCCAACCGGACCTCCAAAACCTATGCAGCCCTGGGTTACACCTACGAGCAGAAACGAGATTTCAAGTCGGCGGTGGACGCCTACCGCAAGGCCGTCGACCAGGATGATGACAACCTGGAAGCCAAGCGCGGCCTGGCCCAGAACCTGATGAACGACAACCAGACTGATGCTGCGTTGAAGGAGTATCAGGCGATTGTCGAGGCCGATCCGCATGATGCCCAGAGCTACACCCGGATCGCGGAAATCTATCGCAAGCAGGGCAAGCTGAACGAAGCGCTCACGGCGTTGAAGAGCGCCCAGTCCGAGATGCCGGATTCGATGGAAATTCCCTACAGCATCGCCATGGTTTACGAGGCCCAGGGCAAGTTCGACGATGCCGCCGGCGTGTTGCAGGATCTTCTCAACAAGAGCGAAAAAGGGGGCGACAACCCGGCCGGGGACCGCGGCAACCGGGCGGTATTTCTGGAGCGGCTTGGTTCCCTGTATCGCGACATGGGCAAGACGCAACAGTCGGTGGACACTTTCCGGCAGATGCTGACGCTGGGCGACGAAGCGGCATCGCGTGGTTATCAGCAGATCATCGATACCTATCGTGAGAACAGGCAGTATTCGGAGGCCACGGAAACCGCCCAGGAAGCGACCAAAAAGCTGCCCAAAGACCGCTCTCTCAAGCTGATTCTGGCTTCGCAACTGGCGGACTCCGGTCAGGCCGACAAGGGAATTCAACTGGCGCGATCTTTGCTGAACAATAGCCCGGATGATCGCGATGTGTACGTTGGTCTGGCGCAGGTTTACAGCCACCTGAAGCGCTGGTCCGACGCCGAGTCTGCCATCAACAAGGCCGAGTCCTTATCAAGCAAGCCCGAGGAAAAGGTTTACACGGCCTTTATTGCGGGTTCCATTTACGAGCGCCAGCAGAAGTACGAGCAGGCCGAAAAGAGCTTTCGCCAGGTGCTGGAGCAGGATCCCGACAATGCTGCGGTTTTGAACTATCTCGGCTACATGCTGGCCGACCGCGGAGTCCGGCTCGATGAAGCCCTGGGTTACATTAAGAAGGCTGTGCAACTGGATCCTCAGAACGGCGCGTATCTGGATTCACTGGGCTGGGCCTATTTCAAGCTGGGTGACTTCGTGCTGGCGGAAGATAACCTGGTCAAGGCGGCGGAACGCACTAACGACGATCCCACGATCCTCGATCACCTGGGAGATCTTTACATGAAGACAGACCGCCTGAAGATGGCGGCCAGTTCCTGGGAACGGGCGCTGCACGAGTTCGGCCGTACTGTTTCTTCCGAAGTGGACGAAAAAGAGGTGACAAAGGTGCAGCAGAAGCTGGAATCGGCCAGGCTGCGGCTGGCTAAAGAGCAGGGCGCAGACAATTCCCGATAGCTTCGAACCGGGTTTTCTTCAGCCGCCGATCTTCGGCGGCTTTCTTTTTAAATCATAGACTTAGGTCTTTCCAGACGAGGGGCGCCGCCGCTGGTTTCTGGGAAAACCCAAAAATCCATCCGCCACACTCAAAAAACAGGAGTAGAATTTCCGCATATCTGTGGGGTGTGCGGACTGCTAATTCTCTCTGATCCGCACAGTAGTGCAATTCATATTGGGCCTTATCCAAGGGCAACCCTGGGCTGCGTACTACGGGCTTTTGGGCACTCGGGCCACTCGGCTCTATCTACTTGGAGGCCACATGCCGGAAACGAACACCACCCCTACCACCGCTGTTCCCAGCAACCATAAGGTCGTCGTGCACGAGGAAAGTTGCCGCACGGTGCTGGTTTACACGGGATACGCGATTTCAGCGCTGCTGTTGTTGGGCGCGGTGGCGTATCACTTTTCCACCCAGCTGCTGAGGTAGAGAACAGACTTCATTCGCGGGGGCCGAGTTCCACAGAGCCTTGGACCGTGAAGCGGCGCATGCACGCGGAGGGGGAGTTCTGCCAGCGTCGCCTTCCCGTGCGAGCCAAGGTGACAGTGTTAGAATAACCTGCTCAGATCTCAATCGCAGGTTGCTGTGGCGCCTGCAATGGACTCAATGGAACCTCCCGATCAATCTTCTTCCAGGGAACTCGTGTCTTATGCCGCTGCGGGCGTGGATATCGACCGTGCCCAGCGGGTCAAGCAGCGAATCAAGTACCTTGCCCATAAGACATTCAACAAGAGTGTCCTAAGCGAAATTGGCAGCTTCGGGGGGATGTTTGCGCTAGATAAGAAGTTTCAGAATCCGGTGCTGGTTTCCAGCGTGGACGGCGTGGGGACGAAGCTGAAGGTCGCCTTTGAGATGAATCTGCACCACACCATTGGCAGCGACCTGGTGAACCACTGCGTGAACGACATCGCGGTGCAGGGGGCGACTCCTCTGTTTTTCATGGATTACTTTGCCGCTGGCAAACTCGATCCGGAAGTGGCGGAAAAGGTGGTAACCGGGATTGCCGATGCCTGCAAGCAGAACGGCTGTGCGCTAATCGGAGGAGAAACCGCCGAGATGCCGGGATTTTACGGATCGGGCGAGTACGATCTGGCCGGATTCATTGTAGGCGTGGTGGAGAGCGAGAAGATCATTACCGGCAAGAAAGTGGAAGTGGGGGACGTGCTGATCGGGCTGCCTTCCAACGGTCTGCATACCAACGGCTACTCGCTCGCCCGCAAGCTGCTTTTCGAGGTAGGGAAATACAACGCGGAAACTTACGTGAACGAGCTCAAAAACAAAGTCGGCAACGAGCTCATGCGCGTGCACAAGAGCTATTGGCCGGTGCTGAAGAAGCTGGTCGATGCCGAGGCCGTGTCGGGGATGGCGCACATTACCGGCGGCGGCATCAGCGAAAATCTGCCCCGCGTGCTGCCCAAGGGGACTTCCGCGATCGTGGAAATCGGCACTTGGCCGGCACAGCCGATCTTCCAGCACTTGCAAAAGCTGGGGGAGATTGGGGATGACGAAATGTCGCGTACCTTCAACATGGGAATCGGAATGGTTCTGGTGGTCTCGCCGAAAAAATTCAAGAAAGTGCAAAGCGTTCTGGAACGGTCGGGCGAGAAAGGCTTCACCATTGGGCGTATCGTCAAAGGAGAGCGCAAGGTCATCTATAACTGAGGATGGGTGCAGCCACAGGAACAGGGCCGCGGGCGCGCGGCCCTTGTTGTCTCCGGCTTGTTGTTTCCGATCTGTGGAAGTGCAAGGCGAGAAGTGAAAAGATAGGGCATCGAACGTCGATCCATGGCGGAGCTCAAGAATCTCGGCATCCTGCTGTCAGGCCGCGGATCCAATTTCCTGGCGATTGCCGAGTCGGCGCGCCAGGGAAGGATTCTCGCCCGGATCGCCGTTGTGATCTCGAACCAGGCAGAGGCTGCGGGAATCGAACACGCTCGCAAGCTGGGGTTGGAAGCCCTGGTGATCCCTTCCCGTGGAGTCTCCCGCGAGGAACACGACGGCGCCGTGATTGCCGCACTCCAGCAGCACCGGGTCGATCTGGTTTGCCTGGCAGGCTACATGCGCCTGCTGTCTCCCGGCTTCGTGCAGGCTTTTCCGCACAGGATTTTGAACATCCATCCTTCTCTGCTGCCGGCGTTTCCGGGGCTCGACGCGCAGAAGCAGGCGCTGGACTATGGGGTCAAAGTGTCGGGATGCACCGTGCACTTCGTGGACGAACATCTGGATCATGGCCCGATCCTGGTGCAGCGCGTGGTCCCGGTTTTGGAAGGGGACGACGAGCACAGCCTCTCGGCGCGCATTTTGGAGCAGGAACACATCGCCTATACGGAGGCGATCAACCTGGCGCTTTCCGGGAATTACGAAATTGCGGGGAGGCGCGTGGGGAGCAAGGCTACGCAACTTCCCTGACTTCCCGAATAGACCGGATGGGCAAATTTCGTTTCGCAGAAGGAAAAGGCGCTGCCCGAAAGCAGCGCCTTTTTGGTTGCTGTATCCGCCGGCTCTAGTGCGTGCCGGCCGTTGTGGGCACGGATTCCGGTTGCAGTGAATCGGGTTGGGACGAACCCGGCTGAGACGAACTGGCCAGGGCGTCCTGGGACTGCGGGAACACGGGCAGCATGGCGGCCCAGTGATCGCGTTCGCTGGTGAAGTCCGGCAGATCGTTGCTGAGCCACGGGCTGAGCGGGGGGAAGATCCATGCGCTCCCAATTCACAAACTTTCCGGCGCGCTGGATGCGAAAGTCCAGATGCGGGCCTGTTGCCAGGCCGGTCTGGCCTACCCGTCCGATGGTCTGCCCCTGTTGGACGTTCTGGCCCCGATGCACGAGCGCGCGCGAAAGATGGAGGTAATAGCTGCGATAGCCGCGACTATGGGCGAGGACAACCATAATGCCGTCGCCGCCTTTGCGTCCCGACCAGACGACGCGTCCGTTGGCCACTGCCTGTACCGGAGTGCCGACAGGCGCAGCGTAATCGGTGCCCAGGTGAGGCCGCCGAATGTGCAAAATCGGGTGATAGCGGCTGTACGAGAAGTGGGAACTGACGCGCGCCTCGAACCTCAGTGGAGACCGCAGGAAAGCTTTCTGCAGGGACTTGCCGTCCGCCGAGTAGTATGCGGGTTTTCCGTTGGGGTCGTGAAACAGCACTGCAGTGTAGAGGTGGCCGGCGTTGTTGTATTCCGCCATCAGGATGCGTCCGTACTCGGGCGGGCCGCCGTTCTCGTAGTGTTTCTTTTCCACTACCATGCGGAAGGTGTCGCCGGGCTGCGGGTCGGAATAGAAATCCAGGTCCCAGGCGAAGATATCGGCCAGCCGCACCGCCAGCTCGGGGGTCTCCCCCATATCGAGAATGCTGTCGAAGAGGGAAGTCTTCAGCTCGCCGTGCAGGCCCACGGTTTCCGTGACGCTGGGGACATCCTGGAGTTCGGCGTGGTATCCGTCTTTGGCGGCGCGGATCAGCAGATTGCTGTCGGTATCGATGTTGTACTTCACCGAGCGTAACTGGCCGTCAGCGGAGCGAGTCAGCACAATCTTGTTGCCCTGCCGTACCTGGCGAAAATCGAAAACCGGGCGCGCGGCGGCCACCATGTTGTTGGCTGACAGGGCGTCAACCCCCAGAAGCTCCAACGCCTCGACAAAGGTGCTGCCGGACTTCACTGTGGTTTCGCTGGTAAGGTCCGGTTTCGGCCGCTTGCTCAGGTCTGCCTGTGCGGCCTGAACTTCCGACTGATACTTTGCTTCGGCGGTGGCGCGCATGCGCCGGGCGGCGGCGATAACCACCGCGGCGCAAAGTGCCAGGATGACAACTAAACCAATCGTGCGACGAGTCAACCGTTAACCTCCGGGTATGGTCTTCGCTAGACTGCGCTGCCCGCATTTCATAGCGGGGCTCCACAGGGTGAAAAGGCGGTTGCCGGTTCCGGTGCACTCAAGGGATTCAGCAGCGCAACTCCGGAATCGCCCGGCAGTAACGGGAATGAAACTGGCCTGGCTTCGAACCGTGTCTTCGAAGTGCCTCTTCGAAGTGTGCTTTCGAAGCGTGAACCCTATCCGCGCCGACCGCCCATGGTGGAGCTTCGAGGCACAGCAACGTTACAGGCACGTTAGACCGTGATTGGATGGCGGTCAAGGGCTGCAGGCCAAATTAGTATAAAAATGAGCAACTTGCGAGTGGTAACGAAAGAACGCTCACCCTCTGGAGGAGACGACGAGGGAGCGGCGGCAGGCTGAAAATACACCTGCCGCGCATGTCCACGCAGATCACCGTGCAGAAATTGCCGGTCTATTCTCCGCCCACGCGAAAGCGCATTCCCGCTCGGTAGTTGGCTCGGAGTGCGGGATATCCCGCCGCTTCGTCGTACTTGCGATTGCCCACGTTCTCGACGTTTACAAATGCCGTGGCGTAGTGATTCAAGGCACGCCAGAAGCCCACATCCACGCGTCCATATCCGGCGGCATACGTCACCGGCGGCACCAGACCCAGGAAGTCGGAGTCTGGTCTGCGCCCAACAAAAGTTCCGGCCAGGCTGGCCCCCCAGCGCTGTCCTGAATACGTAGCCAGAAGCGTGCCGGAGTGCTTGGGACGGCGTAGCAGGGGAGCGCCCTGACTGAGCAGAGGATCGGAAGCCAGCGGCGCTTTCAGAATCTGGGTAGAGCAGTAGGTGTAGGAAGCGGAAAGAGAAATGTTCCGACGTATCTGGCCGCGAAGCTCAATTTCTGTACCGTGCGCCAGAGCCTCATTCAGGTTTACGTATTGGCTGGTGAAGGTGACCGGGTCGAAGCTGTAGGCAATCTGGTCCTGAAAAAGATTGTTGAAGTAGGTGGCCGAAAGCCACGCTTTTCCGCCCAGCAGATTCTGCTGAAAGCCGGTTTCGAAGGCGCGGTTCCTTTCCGGCTTCAACCCGGGGTTGGGAATGATGCCGAAGCCGCCGATTCCGAAGGACTCCTCGAAACGCGGCGCTTTGATGCCGGTACCGTAGACAAATCGCAGGCGCGTTCCGGAGAAGAAATTTCCGCCGCGCAAGGCCAGCAGGCTGGCGCTCAGGCGCGGAATCAGGCGGTTGCCGAAACTCTCGTTATGCTCCAGGCGCAGGCCGCCAATCAGGGTCACACGATTCCAGGTCAACACCTGCTGCCCGTAAGCGGCATGATTGCGGCGCAGGCCGTGATCGACCGGAGGAGTCAGTTGGTCGCCGGCAAACCCGTTTTCGACCTCGAAGTGATACCCGAAAGTAGTTCGGGCCCAGCTTCGCGCCCAATATTCCCCTTCATAATCCAGGCCTGCCCGGTTGATGTCGGCAAAGTCGTGAAAGGGAGAATCAAAGTTTCCGAAAGCAGGCGAAACGCGCCCGGGGTCGACAAATTCATCCACGTTGAGCCGCTGATGGTTGGATTCGAACCCCGTCAGGCGATGCTGCCAGCGCGAGGGGGAGGCCAAGGTGAATTCCGCGCTGGCCAGGAAATTGTCCTGCCGCGCCCACTGGTCGCTGTCGGGGGGAACCAGCGGGTTGCCGTTGAAGTTCCAGAACGACTGTACCCCGGTTCGGCTGTTGGAGTGGCGGGCGCGAAAGCGGAACGCTGCCTGGGGGCTGATGGTTACGCCAATGTTGCCGCCCTGCAACGCATTGGAATAGGCATCGTTGATGCCCTGACCCTGGGCATGGAACTCGTCTCCGAAGAGGTTGTAGTCGAAGCGATGGCGCGCTCCCGCCAGGGACAAAAAGCCGTCGGCGGTGCTGAAGGTTCCTCCAGCAGCGCCAAAACGCAACTGGGGAATGCGGGTGGTGCCGTTGCGGCTGGACACATCCACCACGCTGGTCATGGCGTCGGCTCCGTACAGGGTGCTTTGCGGCCCGCGGACAAACTCCACGTGGTCCACCTGGTCCATAGGAACCACGCCGAAGTCGAAGGTGCCGCCAGGATCATTCACCGGCACGCCGTCGACGATGACTTTGTTGTAGCGCGAGTCGCCTCCACGCACGAACAGCGAGGCCTGCCCGCCTCGCCTGCCGGCAACACTCACCACCGCGCCGGGCAAAAATCGCAGCGCCTCGATTGCCGAAACCGGTTGCAGGGTCTGGAGCTGGCCGGCGTCCAGCCACGACGTGAGCGCACCGGAGTCGGCGACCGAAAGCGGGGTGCGATCGGCGCTTACGACCACCGTGGTGCTGGGAGCTTCCACTGCAAGGTGCACGGTGATTTGCCTGGAGGTCTTCAGTTCGAGCGCGAGGTTCTGCTCGGAAAAACCGGCAGCGAAAACCTGAACACGATAACTGTCCGGAGAGAGGCGTTGGAAGTTGGCCACTCCCTCCGCTCCCGTGACTGCTACCGTCAGCGGAGTACTGGTCCCGCGAACATACAATGCCAGCCGGGCGGAACTCACTACGGCCGAATGGGGATCGACGACCTTGACTTGCAGGGTCGCACTCCCGGCAGAGGCTTGGGCCAGAATGTGAGAAGAAACCATGCTGGCGAAGGCCAGCAGAAGACAGGAAAAACGACGAATCCGCATGTGTGCTCCTCCTTTTCACGCGAAAGGGGTTTGCTACAGCGGTTCGCGCCGGTCTCCTGGCTTGCGACATTCGTGTGGTCCGGTTATCGGACCCCGCTTGGCCTTCCCATGGTGTTTCCACAGTGACCATGCGGCTGCGGCCGTCATTCGGCGGCCGGTCGCTTACAGTTGCGCGGCAGCGCGGGATTCTCACCCGCTTCCCAATCCCCGCAGATGCGGGGACGCGCGAACCAATCGTTTTGGCAAAGAACAAATGTTCTCCCGAAAAAGGGAGAACTTAGGAATCTATTCCTGCAGCGCGGTGCTGTCAATTCAGGCGTATCCTGTCAAGTTTGGCGCGCCAGCTTTGGCGCACGACCCTCCTCGAAGGAGGTCAATCTCACAGGGTATATCGCGGGAGGAAGGCAATATGCTCCGTCAATCGTTTTACTGTCACGCCACCACGCTTCTGTTCGCCGCGCTTGCGGTTCCGGCGCTCTGCATGGCGCAGGCGCAACAGGACTATCCCAAAGAAAGCCAGCAACAGAGCATTGCTTTTAGTCCCAAGCAAGTTCAGTTCAGCGAAGCTTTGCTGAAGAAACTCAAATTGCCGCAAGGTTTTCGGGTCAGTGTATTCGCCCGCGATCTGGGACATCCGCGCATGATGGCGGTGGCGGATGATGGAACCGTATACGTGACCCGTCCCATCGAAGGAGACGTGATTGCCCTTCAGGATGACGGAAGCGGACACGCCGGCAAGCCGCAGGAGATCCTCTCCGGGATTGCGGGAGTGAACGGCATTCTGCTGCACCAGGGCAAGCTGTACGTTGCCCCGCCCACGCAGGTGCTGGTGGCGAATCTTGGGAAAGACGGAAAAGCGCAGGGCAAGGCCACGGTTTTTGTCGACAACCTGCCCTTTGGAGGCCGCCATCCCAACCGCACGCTGCGCATTGGGCCCGACGGCATGCTTTACATCAGCATTGGCAGTCCCTGCAACGCCTGCAAGCCGGAGAACAAAGAGCACGCAACCTTGACTCGGGTGCGGCTGGACGGAAGCGGCCGGGAGATCTTTGCCACCGGTTTGAGGAACAGCATGGCTTTCGGCTGGCAGCCGGTGAGCAAGAACCTGTATGCGATGGATAACGGAATTGACTGGCTGGGCGGAAACGAGCCCCCGGAAGAACTGAACCACGTTGAACAGGGGAAGGATTATGGCTGGCCGTATTGTTTTGACAAACAGAAGACCGACTCCCGGCTGCCGCCGGTTCCCAGCGGGTCGCGCCAGCAATATTGCTCGAAAACTCAGCCGATGCTGATGGGATACACGGCGCATGCCGCTCCCATTTTCATGGTGTACTACACTGCGTCGCAATTCCCGCAGGAATATCGCAACGATGCGTTTGTCACGTTCCACGGCTCCTGGAACCGCAAGCCGGCCAGCGGATACAGAGTAGTTCGCATCCATTTCGACGGCTCGGGCAATCCTGTGAGCTTCGAGGATTTCCTCACTGGATTTCTCTCCAGTGATGGCGACGAGCAGTTTGGCCGCCCGGCAGGTATAGCGATCGCCAAGGACGGCTCACTGCTTATCTCGGATGACGAAAACGGGGTGATTTACCGCGTCAGCTACAAGAGCCAATAGCGGCAGGAGGGCCGCCGCCCAGCGGACTGTGCGGGGGGGTCAGCGGGCGATGGCCGACGCAGATTGGATGTGCTCCTCGGCAGCGATGCGAATGCGGTCCAGCGTGGCCTGCATCTGCTGGTGAAATTGTGCGATGGCAGCGCTTTCCGTATCGCTTCCCATACCGGGGGGCACTCGGAGGAGCCGCCCGATCCGTACATGCACCCGTGAGAACGGGCGGGGAATCATGAAGCGGTCCCACGAGCTCAGTTCCCAAGGCTTTTCCATGGCGATGTGGAAGCACAAGAGGGGAGCCTGGGTATTTTTTGCCAGCAGCACCGGGCCAGGTTTGGCGATGTAGACCGGGCCGCGTGGTCCATCTATCGTGAACGCGACGCTGCGGCCCTGCTCCAGTTCGGTGTGCATGCCCAGCAGGGCGCGGACGGCTCCGCGGGAACTGGATCCCCGTACCGCTCCATAACCGAACTTCTCGATGATCCTGGCGATGTATTCGCCGTCAAAGCTGCTGCTGGTCATGACCTGGATACTGCGATTGCGCCAGAACCAGGTGGCGGCAAACACACAGCGGTGCCAGAAAACGTAAATTTTAGGATCGATCTCCTCGTAATCTTCGCCGCCTCCTTCCGTGGAAACCGTCCAGCGCAGGGTGGGCGAGATCAGGCGAATGGCAATCCATCCCGCCCACGTGATCAGGCGCAGCAAAAGGCGCTCTTTCAGGGAAAAGGTCTGCGCGGAGGCTCGCGACGCGGCCCCAGATGATGCGGTGGCGGACATGAAGCATCGAGTGTAATGCCCGGCAGCGCTAAAGCCCAAGCTGCGAACTTCGCAGTTCTATGCGTAGCGGATCCACTTCATGAGCTCGGAGAGGCTGGGCTTTTTGCCGTACATGAGAATTCCCACGCGGTAGATGCGGGAACACAGTACCAGCACGCCGTAGATTGTTGCCAGCAGGATGGCCAGCGAGAGCGCGACCTGCCATAGCGGCGGAGTCGCGACCACCATACGCACGTACATCAGCACCGGAGAAAACAGCGGCACCATGGACATCCAGACGGAAAACGGCGCATCCGGCTGGCGGATCACGAAATTGAGCAGCACCATGGGAACGATGAGAGGCAAGGTCACGATGAGCTGGTATTGATGGGCTTCCTGCTCGGAATTCACCATGGCTCCGAGGGCCGCGAACAGGGCGCTGTAGAGCAGGTATCCCAGGACGAAAAACAAGGCAAACGCCGGGATGAGCAGGAGAGGCAAATTCATTGCTGCCGGGCCCGCGATCGCCAGCAGCCCCGGGGCTACGAACAGGGCGCCGATTGCCATCCAGATGAGTACCTGCGTCAGGCCCACGGCTCCCACGCCCAGGAGCTTGCCGGCCATCATCTGTTTCGGCGAGGCGGTGGAAAGCATGACCTCCATCACGCGGGAGGATTTTTCCTCCACCACGGAACGCATCACCGCGACGCCATAGATCAACAGCGTGAAGTAGAGCAGGAGGATCAGGATAAACACGCTGAGGAATTGTTCCAGGCCCGCCGCCGGACTCTCCTTGCCCTCGCGCAAGGTGATGGCCTCTAAGCGGACCGGCGCAAGCAGTCCACGTACCTCGTCGGAGCTCATGCCGCGATTCGATAGTTGATCGCGCAGCAGTGCCCGGGCAACTGCGCGCTGGATGTCGGCCTGCTCGAGATAGTCACTGGTTTCGCGGGCGTAATACCGGGCCTGACGGGAAGCGGCCACCTCATCCGGAAGCCAGACGTAGCCGTCAATGGCGCCGGCGGCGACTTCCGCGGTCAGCCGGGCCCGCTCATCCTGGGTAGGTTTCAAATCAAGCTGGACACGGTAGATTGCGGCGGGGGCGGAAGGCGCCTGGACCGCAGCGTCGGCAGTAGAACTCGTGCCGCCATTCGCTGGGCGCGCCGAGGTTCTTTCCAGTTCCGCCTTGACCGCATCTCCGAGTTGCTGCGTAGGCGCGACCACCACCATGCGCCGCACGCTGGACGACTTGAACATTACCGTTCGGCTCGGCACCACGATGAGAGCCACGACCAGCATGGGAAACAGCAGAGTTGAAATCAGGAATGACCTGGTCCGGACCCGCTCCAGGTATTCCCGTCGCAGAATGAGGAAGACGTTATGCATGCGACCCGCCTACCGCATCCAGAAAGATTTCTTCCAGAGAAGGCTCCTGCAGCTCGAACTTTGTGATCCTGGCCTGTGAGGCCGCCCGCAGAAGCAGTTGCTGAGCATCCGCGCCCGGCTGCAACCGCACTTCCACATATTTGCCGTAGTCATTGAAGGCCTGTACCAGTTCACGGTCCTGGAGAAAACCGCTGGCGCCCTCGTATTGCAGTTGGACGTGATTCTTGCCGTAGCGCTTCTTGATGCCGTCCAGAGGTCCTTCGAGAATCGCGCGGCCGCGATCGATCAGGCAGATGCCATCGCAAAGCCTTTCCACCTGATCCATGCGGTGGGTAGAGAACAGGATGGTTTTTCCCGCCTGCTTCAGTTCCAGCAGAACGTCCTTCAGGACGAGCGCATTGGAGGGATCGAGGCCGGAGAAAGGTTCATCGAGAATCAGCAGGCCGGGGTCGTGCAGAATCGCTCCCAGAAATTGCACTTTCTGCTGCATACCCTTGGAGAGCGCTTCCACCTTGCTGTGAATCCAGTCCGCCAGTTGCAGGCGCTCGCTCCAAGCGATGGCACGCTGTCTGGCAACTCGCCGGGAAACGCCCCGCAGTTCAGCAAGAAAGATCAGGTGTTCCAGAACATTCATGCGGCGGTAGAGGCCGCGCTCTTCCGGCAGGTAGCCCACACGCTGCAGGTGCTGGCGGCGGAAAGGCTCGCCAAACAGGCGGACCTGGCCGGAGTCCGGCGCCGTAATGCCGATCATCATGCGCAGGGTGCTGGTTTTGCCCGCGCCGTTGGGGCCCAGCAGTCCATAGATTTCGCCGGGACGGCAGGCGATGGAGAGATGGTTCACGGCAACGAACGCACCGTAGCTCTTCGAGACTTCGGACAATTCAACGCTGTTCATGGATCGAAAACCGGCGGCGGATACGGCGATTCCGGGAACTCAGAACTCAAGGTATTCTTCAATCCATTCCTTCACCCGGACGCGACGGGCGTCCGCGGAATCGAATCGAATTCCGGCTGTTCCTTCCCCGGTGCGCACCCAGGATACTTTGGCGAACAGGGTGATCGCCGGACGGTTCGGAAGATCGAAGGTAACGGTAATGGTGTCGTTCATGCGCAGCCCCTCGGCGCGAAGCGACATGCCGCCGGCGCTTACCTCGACGCTGACAGCCTTTTGCTTGCCTTGGGGGGTCTCGATGGCGATGTCGCTCACGATGGGCAGACGAACGTAGCGCCGGAATTCGTGAAGCACCAGCAGGTAAGTCGACCGCACCACGCGCAGCGCACTCTGCCGGTCGACCGGCGCGGGGAACAGGGCGTTCACGCCGTAACGGGCCCAGCGACGCGCATCCGCCGGATTGGAGGTGATGCCGTAGATCACCACCCGGTTATTGGAGGGGGAGTTGCGGATCAACTCCAGAACGCTGTCCGGATTTTCGTCGAGAGAGACTACGCAGGCGGCAAATTTTTCCTGGTTCAGCCGCTCCGGTTCCCCGTCTCCTACGCTGGATACCTCGATTCCGAACTGGCGAAAGCAATCCCGCAGAACCTTTGTGGCCTCCACAGGGACCCCCACGAGAGCGGCCTTGACCACAATTTTCGGTTTAGCGCGTACGGCAGCAGTTTCCATGAGAAACAGGGAAGAAAAGCCTATTGTGAACTTCTTATTCTGGATGTTTCCGGAAGCAGGGGTCAACGGCTTTCGAGCTCTTCTACCTTACCAAAGTTGTGGACCGCTTCCGACTGGCGTTTTCCAGGGAATTCTGCCACTGGCCTTGGCTTGCAGGGTGACAGGCATGGCACACTGGTAGGGCGAATCGATGCGAAACACCTACCGCGGCCGCGTTGCTCCTTCCCCGACGGGCTATCTTCATCTGGGCCACGCTCGCACCTTCTGGAACGCCTACCAGCGCGCCGTGAGTCACCATGGCATCCTGGTGTTCCGCAATGAAGACCTCGACCCGCAACGCTCGCGGCCCGAATTCGCTTCGGCGATGATGGAAGATCTTCGCTGGTTGGGCATCGAGTGGCAGGAGGGTCCGGACGTGGGCGGGCCCTTGTCTCCCTACGTCCAGAGCCAGCGGCGTGATTTCTACCTTGCGGCCTGGCGCACCCTGCTCGAGGGCGGCTGGATCTATCCCTGCTGGTGCTCGCGGAAAGACTTGAACTCGGCACCGCAGGCGCCCCATGAGGAAGGCGAGCCGATCTATCCCGGAACCTGCCGTCCTCGAGTGGAAGAAAGAGCCCTGGGGCCTGCGGGAGTGAACTGGCGGTTTCGCGTGCCGGACGGGGAGAGCATCCGCTTTGCCGACCGGCTTCAGGGGCCACAGGAATACACCGCAGGCAGCGATTTTGGCGATTTTCTGGTCTGGAGACGGGATGACGTGCCCGCCTATCAGCTGGCCGTCGTGGTCGATGATCACGCTATGCGCATCAGCGAAGTGGTCCGTGGCGCTGACCTGCTGGTGTCCACCGCGCGCCAGTTGTTACTGCTGCGGGCTCTCGGGTTAAAGGCGCCGGCGTGGGCGCATTGCGATCTGGTACGGGCCGCCAGCGGGCAGCGCCTGGCCAAGCGCCACGATGCGCTCAGCCTGCGCGCGCTGCGCCAGTCCGGCCTGTCACCGCAACAAGTGCGAGAGATGTGGCGTTGAGCCATTGAGCCGTTAAGGAATTGCGTCATCGGGCCATTCGTTCATGGAAGGTCGACCTGATAACCCGATGACCCAATCATCCCATGACCCAATCCCACTCACTCCACAAACATGCAATCCCCATAGGAGTAAAAGCGGTATTTCTGTGCAACCGCGTGCCGGTATGCCTCCAGCACGGCTTCGCGTCCGGCAAAGGCGCACACCAGCATCAGGAGCGTGGATTCGGGAAGGTGAAAGTTGGTGAGCATGGCGCCCGTGGCCCGGAATGAGAAGCCCGGATAGATGAATAGATCCGCCTCGCCGCTGCCGGCCTGGACTCGGCCGTTTCCCTGGAGAGCGGCGTATTCCAGGGTACGCACGGTCGTGGTCCCGACGGCGACAACGCGCCTGTTCTCCGCCAATGCGCGATTGATCTGGCCGGCAGCTTTGGGCGAGATGCGGTAGGGCTCGGAGTGCAGGCGATGTTCTTCTACGCGCGTTACGCGGACGGGCTGGAAGGTGCCCAGTCCCACATGAAGCATGATCTCAGCGATGGCAATGCCGCGATCGCGAATCTGGCGGAGAATCTCGGACGTGAAGTGCAGCCCCGCCGTGGGCGCGGCCACCGAGCCTCGCTCGCGGGCATAGACCGTTTGGTAGCGTTCCCAGTCCGCCGTCTGGTCCGAGCGGGCAATGTACGGAGGCAGCGGCACGTGGCCAATCTGCTCGAGCGCGGCAAAGAAATCTTCGACGGGCTCGAAGCGCAGGCGGCGCTCGCCGTACTCGCCGCGCGCCGTGACCTCAGCTTCCAACACCGGGCGCGGCGGCTTCGACCGGAATCCCCCGTGCGCGCCGGAGTTGCGCGTGCTGGGGTAGAAGCGCAAGCGCTCGCCAACCCCGATCTTGCGGCCAGGACGAACCAGGGCCTCCCATTCCCATTCCCCGACCTGCCGGGCCAGCAGCACCTCCACGCGTCCCTGCAGGAAGTCCCGTGAGGCCGGGTTGCACGGACTCAGCGGTTGTGCCCGCTGGCCGCTTCGCAGTCCGTAGAGCCGTGCCGGGAAAACGCGCGTCGTGTTGACCACTAGCAGGTCGTCGCTCCGCAGAATCGAGGGAAGCTGTGAAAACGTAAGATCTTGCAGCCCGTCGCTCTGGCGGTCGAGGCGCAGCATGCGGGAAGCCGGCCGGTCCGGGAGGGGCTCCTGCGCGATCAGCGCCTGGGGCAGGTCGTAATGGAAATCGGAGACCAGCACGGGAACTCGCGGGGCAAGGTGTGGCTCATGGCCCCCTGCCTGGGGCTTAGGCTATCAAATGAACCCCTGGTTAAATGATTGCCGCCCGTTTGCCTGCCCGGAAGGGGCTGCTGTACCATACCTTGCCCGCCAGGCCGGGAAACCAACTACAAGCGTAGTAAATGAAGAGCGAACGCCAGCACCGGGAAGACATTGTGCGCTTCGGTCGCCTGCTGCACGGAAACACTCTGGTGGCGGCCACGGACGGAAATCTTTCCGTTCGCCTGGACCACGACACGGTCCTGAGCACTCCGACTTCGGTGTCCAAAGGGATGATGGAGCCGGAAGATCTTGTGGTGGTGGACATGCAGGGTCGCAAGGTCATGGGGCGGCGCAACGTCTCCAGCGAGATTGCCATGCACCTGCTGATCTATCGCCTGCGGCCGGACGCGCACGCGGTGGTGCATGCGCATCCTCCGACGGCGACGGGATACGCGGCTGCCGGCTTGCCGCTGAACCAGGCGCTGGTGTCGGAGATTGTTTTGTCGCTGGGCTGCGTTCCACTGGCGCGCTACGGCACTCCCGGCACTCCCGAGCTGACGGATGCGCTGGCGCCCCTGATTCCCAGCTACGATGCGATCCTGATGGCGAACCATGGCGTGGTGACGTACGCCGATAACCTGCTCCGCGCCTACATGAAGATGGAGACGGTGGAGCACTTCGCCCGCATTGCGCTGGTCGCGCACCAGCTAGGACGCCAGCAGCTCCTGACCGAGGAAGATGTAGGCAAGCTGATGACCGCGCGCGAGAAATATGAGGCGACCAGTGGGTCGCGCGCGCCCAGTGCTCCCGATTGTCCCATCACCTCCAGCAACAATTCCGGGATGATGGAGACCGCCGCGGGCGGGAGACAGCAGGAGGGTTCGCAGGAACGTTTTCTGGTGACGCGCGAAGAGTTGACCGCGATTGTGGAAGACGCGGTTCGCCACAACAAGCGGCGCTGGTGAGCCGAGTTGTGGATTGCGCCCGCAGGCGTAATTGTTGGGCGTTTGGGCGGTTTGCAAGTCCAGATGGAAGCTTTCAGATGGAAATCACGGAAAGCGGGTCGCGGAAGCTGATAACGAAAAGCCAAAGAGCTGATTGGAGCGAAACAGATGGGTGAAGCATTGGGAATGATTGAAACGAGGGGCCTGGTGGCCATGATCGAGGCCTCCGATGCCATGGTAAAGGCCGCCAAGGTGACCCTGGTTGGCTGGGAGAAGATTGGGTCCGGCTATGTGACCGCGCTGGTGCGCGGCGATGTCGCCGCGGTCAAGGCCGCTACCGACGCCGGGGCCGCCGCCGCCCGTCGCGTGGGAGAATTGATTGCGGTCCACGTGATTCCGCGGCCTCACGGCAGCCTGGAAGACGTGCTGCCCATCGGTCGCGCGGTTTCTTCCAAGGCCGGGGGAGCGTAGAGGACTTGTAATTTAGTAATTTGAAAATTTGTAATTCGGTCGAGGCTGCGGTGGGGTCGCAGCCTCGGCTGCGGCGCAATTACAAGTCGCAAATTTGAAATCCTGAGGTTGGACTTTTTTGAAAAGGACTTGACCATGATATTGGCCCGGATTGTCGGCACGGTGGTGGCCACGCGCAAGGACGAGCGCCTGGAAGGGCGCAAGTTGCTGGTCTGCCGCCCGGTCACGCCCGACGGTGTTCCCGATGGCGCGCATATTGTCGCGGTGGACGCGGTGGGAGCCGGGTATCACGAGACAGTGCTGCTGGTCAGTGGTTCCTCGGCGCGCATGGCCACGGGCAAGGAGTCTCCCGTGGACAGTGCGGTGGTCGGCATCGTCGACGCCGTGCAGGTGGAGGCTGAACCCGAAGCGCGCGCCGCCACCGCTTCCGGCGATCGCCGCGGCAACTCGGGACGCAAACGCTAGATCAGACCGGGCTTTCCTTATGATGCTGGGCAGAGTAATCGGCACAGTGGTGGCCAGCGCGAAATTCTCGGCACTGGAAGGCCAGAAGCTGCTCCTGATCCAACCGGTCGATAAGAACGGCGTACCGCGCGGGCGCCCTCTGGTGGCGGTGGACGCGGTTGGCGCTGGCTTTCACGAAACCATTTACTGGTGCCGCGGGCGCGAGGCGTCGCTGGCATTCGACGGCGAAGTTTCCACCGATGCCGCCGTTGTGGGCATCGTCGATCAGATTACCGCAGAGTAGAGCGATATGATTCTCGCCCGCGTTCTGGGAGAAGTCGTTGCCACCCGCAAGCATCGCTCGCACGAAGGGCGAAAAATTCTTATGGTGCAGCCGATTCACCCGGACGGCAGCGACCGGGGCGACACCGTGCTGGCGCTGGATTCGGTCGATGCCGGGGTTGGAGACCGCGTATTGGTAGTTCAGGAAGGCTTTGCCGCCATGACCGCCGTGGGCCGCCCCGGCTCGCCAATCGATATGAGCATTGTTGGGGTGGTGGATCAGATTGAAGTCCCGCCGGGAGAATGACAGAACCCCCAGGCGCCAGCCACTAGCCTGCAGGCGTCCCGGCCTGCGGATTCGGTGGAATTCGCAAGGCTTTCCGCATTCCAATGCTTATACTACCTCTTTGCTCTTTGTGGTTAGCCTTTTCGTTTCCCGCTAAGAGCTCCTGTAAACCACCCGTCCGCTCACCACCGTCGCTACCACTTTCCCTGTGAACTCCCAGCCATCGAAAGGAATATTGCTCGACCGGGAGGGAGAGCTCTTGGCGTCGTAGGTCCAACGCTTTTTGGGGTCAAAGACGGTTACGTCGGCTATGGAGCCCGGGGCCAGCGTCCCGCGGCCCTGCAGATTGAAGACGCGAGCAGGACTGGTGGAAAGCAACTCGACAATGCGTTGCAGGGGAATCCCATGTTTCAGGTGCAGGCGACTGATGGCCAGCGCCAGCGCGGTTTCCAGGCCGGTAATGCCGAAGGGAGCGCGGTCAAACTCGACGATCTTTTCATGCCGGGCGTGCGGAGCATGATCGGTAGCGATGGCGTCAATGGACCCGTCGGCAAGCCCGGCGATCATGGCCACGACATCGGCTTGCGAACGCAGCGGAGGATTCATTTTGTAGCGCGTGTCGTAGTTGTGAATGTCGGTGTCAGAGAGGGTGAAATGATGCGGCGTGACTTCGCAGGTTACGCTCACGCCATCGCGCTTGCCGCGGCGCACGGCATCGAGGGCCGCGGCGGTGGAAAGATGAGCTACGTGCAGGTGTCCACGGGTCTCGCGCGCCAGTTGGACATCGCGTTCCACCACCTTGCTCTCGGATTCGGGTGGAATGCCGCGCAGGCCCAGACGGAAGGCATTCGCGCCCTCATGCATGCTGCAGCCGACGGTCATGGTAGTGTCTTCCGCGTGCTGGATGACCGGCAGGTTTAGACGGCTGGCGGCCTCCAGCGCCTGGCGCATGATGCCGTCACTGAGGATGGGTTTGCCATCATCGGTAAAGCCGACAGCTCCCGCGCGCTTGAGAGCGGCAAAGTCGGTGAGCTCTTCTCCCTGGCTGCCGCGAGTGGCGGCGGAGATGGGAAAGACATTGACTACGGCATGGCGAGCCGGCTCCTGCATCCATGCCGTGATCTCCGGGGAATCGTTCACGGGGGAAGTGTTGGGCATGGCGCACACGGAGGTGAATCCGCCCAGCGCCGCTGCCGCCGTGCCCGTGGCGATGGTTTCCTTATGCTCCTGCCCCGGTTCGCGCAGGTGTACGTGCAGGTCAATGAATCCGGGAGCCACAATGAGCTTGCGGGCATCGAGGGTGGCCTGGGCTTTGCTACGGATGGTTCCCGCGGGAGCGACTTCGGCGACCTTGCCGTCGCGCAATAGAACGTCCATCTCGCCGTCGATTCGGGTGGCGGGATCGATGACTCTTCCGCCGCGAATCAGAAGCGATACCGTCTGCCTGGCTCGCTGAGCCGGTTCGCTTTTCCTGTCTTCTTTCTTGGGCATGAGCTATTTCACTCCCAGGGCGCGCGCCAGAATCGCCATTCGCACCGGGACGCCGTGGCGCACCTGCTCCAGAATGACCGACTGCGGATAATCCGGCAGGTTGCCATTGATCTCCACACCCCGAATCACCGGGCCGGGATGCATCAGGATGGCGTCCTTGCTGGCCATCTGCATGCGTTCCGGCGTGAGCTGGTAGTGGGCAATATAGTCGTCGAAACGGAGCTTCTTGCCGGCCAGGCGCTCCTTCTGGATGCGCAGCACGATGACCACGTCGGCCCCACGCAGGGCCTCCTCCGCGGTGCGCGTCACCTTCACTCCGGGGGCCAGCGTCGTGGCAATCTCCGGCGCCAGTTCCGGCGGGCCGCACAGGGTGATGTGGGCGCCAAACTTCGACAGCAGGTGAACCTCGGAGCGGGCGACGCGGCTGTGATAGATGTCCCCCAGAATCGCTACCCGCAATCCCTTCAGACGCTTCTTGTGTTGCAGGATCGTGTAGGCATCCAGGAGCGCCTGCGAAGGATGCTCGTGCAGCCCGTCTCCCGCGTTGATTACAGGCACGTCCACGTGCCGCGCCAGCACATCCGGGGCTCCCGAAGAAGGATGGCGGATGATAATGACGTCCGCCCCCAGGGCGCGGATTGTGAGCCCGGTATCGATCAGCGATTCGCCCTTCTCCACGCTGGAGGCGGTGGCGGAAACCAGCGTGGTGGTCGCGCCCAGCACCTTGGCGGCGAACTCAAAAGAGATGCGCGTCCGCGTGGAAGGTTCGTAGAAAAGCAAGGCGATGCGTTTGTCTTTGAACAGCGGTTGCGGGCGGGCGCGTTGGAACTTCCCCGCCAGTTGCAGGATTGCGGTGATCTGTTTGGCATCGAGCGGTTCAATGCCGAGCAGGGATCGTTGATTCATGTTCAGCGTTCGGCGCAAGACAGATGCAAGACGTACGATTCTGCGGGCCGGTGATGAGTCGTTCGGCCGAAACCTGCTGCTCAAGGCGTCTTCGCGGCGTCTCTTTCCACCAGAAGAACCTTTTCCATCTGGTCCACTTCCTGGAGCTTCACCTCAATAATCTCATTGTCCGTGGTTTGCACGAAGCGGCCCACATAGGTGGCCTCAATCGGCAGTTCGCGGTGCCCGCGGTCGATCAGCACCAGCAACTGCACGCGGCGCGGACGCCCGTGGTCCATCAGCGCATCCAGCGCAGCCCGCGTGGTGCGGCCGGTGTAGAGCACGTCGTCACACAGAACCACATTCTTGTCCGTGACCGGGCACATGAGCTCGCCCTTCTGCACGATGGGCTTGGCGCCGACGGTCGAGAGATCGTCCCGGTACAGGCTGATATCGAGCGTGCCCACGGGGACGGGTTTTTCCTCGATGCGTTCAATCCTCTGCGCAATGCGGTTGGCAAGGGGGAAACCCCGGCGGCGGATGCCGATCAGCACCAGATCTTCGGTCCCATTGTTCTTTTCAATAATCTCGTGCGCCAGCCGGACCAGGGTGCGCTCGATCTCGGAAGCGGACATCAGCTGCGCCTTTTCCCGCAACCCGGACCTGCTGAGAGGGTGAGAACTCATCGCGTCGAATCATACTTGCGTGCCGCCCCCAGGGGCAAGTTCAGGGTGCACAAACTTCGGGAATTCCTTCCGGATACCAGCGGCGCGTGAGTGCATCCCGGGAACGGCAGCTTGGGGACGGGAGGCCCCGACGCAGGAGAACATCCCGCAAGCCATTGTCATCGGGGCTAGTGTGCCTGCCTTGCGGCTCGGGATCCCGAGTGACATCGCATCTTGACGACGTCCAGACGCGCTCGCCCTCGACCGGCCCTGCTTTCCGCCCACCAGCTATGAACCTGAGAGAGGTCAGTTCTTTTCCTTCGGGATCTCCTTTTCCCTGATAATCCTGATAATCAAGGTAAGTCAGGCATGAGCGACGCCATCATCATCGGATCGGGCCCCAACGGCTTGGCGGCAGCCATCGTGCTGGCTCGCGCCGGGTTGTCGGTCACGGTTTACGAGGCTGCCTCGCAAATTGGCGGGGGGACGCGCTCCCAGGAGCTTACCTTGCCGGGCTTCATGCACGATGTTTTTTCCTCGGTTCACCCGCTCGGCCTGGCTTCTCCCTTTTTTCGGGAATTGCCGCTGGCGGATCACGGGCTGGAGTGGGTTCATCCTGAGCTTCCTGTGGCGCATCCTTTCGACGACGGCACAGCAGCCTTCCTGGCACGCAGCGTGGACGAGACCGATGCCGGACTGGGTGAAGGCGGCGCTTGGCGAAGACTGATGTCCCCGCTGGTCAATCAATGGGATGCTCTGCTGGATGCCGTACTTGGTCCGCCCCGCTGGCCGCGTAATCCCGTGGTGATGGGCCGCTTTGGAATGCGCGCGCTACTGCCTTCCAACGTTCTGGCCAGAATTGCTTTTTCCCGCGTCAAAACCAGGGACATGTTTTCCGGCCTGGCGGCGCACAGCACCTTACCGCTGGAGAGTCCCGCCAGTGCGGCATTCGGCATGCTGCTGGGTGCCTGCGGGCACGCGGTGGGCTGGCCATTTCCTCGCGGAGGCGCGCAGAGAATTGCGGAGGCGCTCGCTTCCTACCTGCACAGCCTGGGGGGCAAGATTGAAACCGGAGTACGCGTGAATTCCCTGGCGGAACTGCCGCCCGCGCGCGCCATCCTATGCGACATTACGCCTCGCCAGCTCTTGAAGATCGGAGGCAACGGGCTGCCCGACGGCTACCGGCGAAAGCTGGAGCACTACCGCTACGGTTGCGCAGCATTCAAAGTGGACTGGGCGCTGGACGCTCCCATCCCCTGGACCGCGGAGACTTGCTGCCACGCGGGGACGCTACACCTGGGCGGCAGCATGGAGGAGATCGCCGTCTCCGAACGCGCCGCCTGGGATGGCCGGCATGCGGAGCGCCCCTTCGTGCTGCTGGCCCAGCACAGCTTATTTGATCCCACTCGCGCTCCCGCCGGCAAACATACCGCCTGGGGCTACTGCCATCTGCCCAACGGATCTTCTGTCAACATGCTTGACCGCATCGAAACCCAGATCGAGCGCTTTGCTCCCGGTTTTCGCGAATGCATCCTGGGACGCTCGGTCCTGTCTCCCGCGGCGCTGGAAGAGCGCAACTCCAACCTGGTGGGAGGGGACATTAACGGCGGTGCTCCCAGTTTGCCGCAACTGTTTTTCCGTCCTACGGCGCAGATGTACCGTACACCGGTAAAGGGCCTCTACCTGTGTTCGTCTTCCACTCCGCCGGGAGGCGGGGTGCACGGGATGTGCGGCTACTGGGCGGCGAAATGGGCACTGCAGGATATGGGAGCCGTCCGCCCGCAAAGAAAAACCCAGAGCTAACCCACGAAGGTCACGAAAATATTGTCGCGGACTCCCGTGCTGCCTCGCTGTCTTTGTAATTGGGTCTGTTTTGGCCTAACTTGTGATCGTTACCCGCTTCAGTAGACGTCCTACTCGCAACGTAAATTCGGCCGGCAATTGGAGATGCAGAATCGGCTCGCTCTTTACGTGGCCATCCATACGAACGGCGTTCTGTTTGATCTTGCGCAGACCGTCACTAACCGACTCCGCCAGCCCGCAGCGGGCAAGCAACTTGTCGAGCTTAATGGTATTGGATTTGCCTGAGACCTCGTTGTACCCGATAGTCACGTGCTCGATGTTTTCCGGTGTCTGATCTTTCTGGAAGATCGCTTCCCACTCCTGCGCTGCTTTCTTTGCCGCCTCCGGGGAATGAAAATCCGCCACGATACGCTGTCCCAGATTTTTCTTCAGCGCCATGGGATGCGCCGTGCCGGCGGCAACATTTCGTTTCATCTCCTCGATGTCGCTGCTGGAAGCGTCCGTCAGCAATTCGTAGTAGCGCCACATCAGCTCGTCGGAAATGGACATCACTTTCCCGAACATCTCGCGTGGAGCTTCGGTGATCCCGATGTAGTTCCCCAGCGACTTCGACATCTTCTGCACGCCGTCGAGACCTTCCAGTAGCGGCATGGTTAAAACCACCTGCGACGGCTGTCCGTAGGAACGCTGCAGTTCTCGTCCCATAAGCAGATTAAATTTCTGATCCGTGCCGCCGAGTTCCACGTCGGCCTCCAGCGCCACGGAGTCATATCCCTGCACCATGGGGTAGAGCAGTTCGTGGACCGCGATGGGGCGCTCCTCCTGGAAGCGCTTGTGGAAGTCCTCGCGCTCCAGCATCTGCGACACCGTGGACTTTGCCGCCAGGCGGATCAGCCCTTCCGCTCCCAGCTTTTCCATCCACTCGCTGTTGAAGCGAATCTCGGTGCGCGCGGGATCGAGGATCTTGAAGACTTGCTCCTTATAGGTTTCCGCGTTCTGCAGGATTTCTTCACGCGACAGCGGTGGACGGGTGACGTTGCGTCCGGTGGGATCGCCAATCATTCCGGTGAAGTCGCCAATCAGGAAGATCACGGTGTGTCCGAGGTCCTGAAAGTGCTTCAGCTTGCGAATCAGAACCGTGTGGCCCACATGGAGGTCGGGCGCGGTGGGATCAAACCCGGCCTTGACGCGCAGGGGCTTGCCGCTATCCAGCGACTTCTGCAACTTGGCGTGCAGTTCTTCCTCGCGAATGATTTCCGAGGAGCCCTTCCTGATGTAAGCGAGCTGTTCCAGGAGCGGAGGAAAGTTGGGCATCGCGAGAGATTATAAAGAACCGGAGGCTGAAGAACCGATTTCCGACGCGCGGGTTCCCTAGCGCCCGCCGCTGGAACCGAATCCCGCTGCCTGGCGCAGGGTTTCCGAAAGGTCCTCGACCACTTCGACGCTGCCGGTCAGGACGGGGTAGGGAATCAGGTTGGCGATCTTGTCGCCAGCATGGATTTCCGCAGGGGCGTCCGCCAGATTCTCCATGAGCACCCGAATTTCTCCCCGGTACCCCGCATCGATTACGCCGCCGGTCAGCACAAGGCGGCGCGATGCCATCGACGAGCGGTCGCGCAGCAGCGCTCCCATGGGGTCGCCGGAAGCGGAGGTCAGCTCAATGGCGATGCCGGTGGAAACTATCGCTTGTCCCCGTGCCGGGATGCGAACGTCCTCGGCCGCGTAGATGTCATATCCGAGGTCCTCACCGGGATGTGCCACCGTCGGCGGACACGCGCTGGCGTGGAAAAGCTTGACCTTGAGCATGAAGAGAAGTTTAGCAGCAGTGATTGTGGAGAATGAGCGGTTTGCTTTGCAACCGGGAGCGGCCGCTAATCGCCACTGGTTCCGTTGCGCATGCAGTAATAAAGCCGCGCCGGCAGAATGTTCATTGGCTCGAAATCCTGGCGCACGTTGTGAAACACATTTTGCAGGTGCGGCAGCACCGCGGTGGTGTACTGCCACATCAGCAGCATGCCGTTGTGGCGCAGGGCGTGGTGCGATTCCCGCAGGATCAGCTCGCGATCGGACTTGGCGAGTGTGGTGTGCGGAATGCTGGAGACGATGAAGTCCGCCTGCTGGATCCCCTGGTCAGCCAGGATAGCGCGCACATCTGCCGCCGAGCCGTGCACAATGCGCAAGCGGTCGTCCTGGAAATTGGCGCGCAAGTGGGCCACCAGGTCGCGATTGTATTCAATGACAACTAAAACGGTGTCGGCGCGCATGCGCTGCAGGATTTCCCACGTCATGTTGCCAATGCCGGGTCCGTACTCCACGATCACCCGGGCAGAGCGCCAATCCAGCTCGTCGAGCAGGTGCCGCGTGAGGCGGCGCGAACTGGGAAAGACCGCTCCCAGCATGACGGGATTTTTGAGAAATACACGCGCGAACCGCAGCCTGGCGCGCAGGGATTGGGGATCATAACTGGTTCGGATTGCACTCATTCTGTCTCGCTTCCGCTGAGGTGGACCGTACGTCGCCGACGAAATACTACAACTTCGCTGCTTTGGATGCTTCGAACCTGCGCGGTGCTGGGACAGGCTTGCGGCGTCCCGGCAACGGTTGGAATGCTTCGACCCGGCTTCGTCCTTCCCGTGAAGACCGAAAAGAACTGGATTGACGGCCTGCAGCGGAACCGGCATACGCGAAGACCACAAACGGCATTATTCAGCCGCATGGCGACGCGAGCCTGAGAAATTATCACAAGCCGCCGTCTCGGTGGAGCTGAATTCGCAACAGGGTGACTGAAGCTCCCCGAAACGATGCTCCCAGGAACGAGCCGAAGCAACGGATACAGCCCTGCATAACGGCGAACTATGCATTGTACGTCATTCAATTCGCCCCAGCGGTCGGCAATCAGGGTAACTGCCTGGGTCTTCACCGCGGAGTGGCTCCCCAGACACTTGCGCGTCCATTCACCATCACGGTCGAGGAGAACGGCAGCGTGCCTCTCAGGTCAACCGCATAGTGTTTGACAC
The DNA here is from genome assembly GCA_963732925.1 of Terriglobia bacterium. Lineage (GTDB taxonomy): Bacteria > Acidobacteriota > Terriglobia > Terriglobales > Acidobacteriaceae > DASZRZ01. The sequence continues at coordinate 248,298 of CAVTBJ010000005.1, read as the reverse complement.
TTCGTTGCGCTTAGCTCACCCTACCCACACTTACCCGCTATGAATTTTACCTTCCTGGATTGGGCCGCGGTTTTCGGCTATCTCGGGTTTACGCTGATTCTCGGGTTGTATTTTCGCCGGCGCTCTTCCCAGAGCGTCGATGATTACTTCGTTTCCGGACGGAGGGTGCACTGGTTTCTGGCCGGTACTTCCATGGTGGCCACAACCTTTGCTGCGGATACTCCGCTGGTGGTCACGGGTTTGGTTTACACCCAAGGAATTGCTGGCAATTGGCTGTGGTGGGCCTTTCTTCCTTCCGGCATGCTCACCGTGTTTCTATTCGCGCGTCTCTGGTGGCGTTCCGGGCTGCTCACCGACGTGCAGTTCGCGGAGATGCGTTATTCCGGGAAACCCGCCGCCTTTTTGCGCGGGTTCCGGGCCATCTACCTCGGCCTGCTCATGAATTGCCTGATTCTGGGCTGGGTGACCAAGGCCATGACCAGCATCGTCGCCATCACGCTGGGAGTCAGCGAGACCACAGCGCTGGCCATTAATATTTTTTTCCTGATTCCCTTCACTGGAATCTACGTCGCACTGGGCGGACTGTGGGGCGTATTGTGGACCGACCTGTTCCAGTTCATGCTGCAAATGGTGATCGTCATTGCGGTCGGGGTATTTGCGGTTCATGCGGTTGGAGGCATGAATGCCCTCCTGGCGCACCTGAGCGTTCTTCATGCCGCCAATGGAGCAAGCGACCCTACAGCGTTCTTGCCGGATTTTTCCCGGGGTTTCAGCGAGCAGGCCCTGTGGACGGTTCCGGTTCTGACGTTCGTGGTGTACCTGGCTGTGCAGTGGTGGGCATTCTGGTATCCGGGCGCGGAGCCCGGCGGTGGAGGCTACATTGCGCAGCGCATTTTTAGCGCGCGCAATGAACGCCATGGCCTGCTCTCAGTGCTGTGGTTCAACATTGCTCACTATGCCGTCCGTCCCTGGCCCTGGATTGTGACCGCGCTGGCTGCCATGGTGCTCTATCCCGGGCTGGCGCGGCCCGAAACCGGCTACATGCTGGTGTTGAATCACTACCTTCCACCCGCGTTCCGGGGAATTGCCATTGCCGGTTTTCTCGCGGCCTTCATGTCGACCGTCTCCACTCAACTGAATTGGGGAGCTTCCTATCTGGTCTCCGATTTCTACCGGCGCTTCATCCAACCGGAGGCCAGCGAGCGCCACTACATTCACGTTTCCCGCGTGGCTACCGTCATCCTGGTAGTGGCGTCTGCGTTCGTCTCCGCGCAACTGGCCACCATTCGCGGCGGCTGGCAGTTCGTGCTGGAGGTCGGCGCCGGAACGGGAGGCGTCTATCTGCTGCGCTGGTACTGGTGGCGCATCAATGCCTGGAGCGAAATTTCCGCCATGAGCACAGCCCTTCTGGTGGCGCTGTATCTGCGCTGGGCAGAGCCGTTTGCCGGCTCCGGGGCGGTGCTGTTCGCCAAGAGCGCTCTCACGACGACGGTGGTGACTACCCTGGTCTGGGTTGCTGTGACCCTGCTCACTGCTGCCGAGCGCGAGGAAGTCCTGGTGAAGTTCTATCGTGCGGTTCGTCCCGACGTGCGCGGCTGGAAGCCGATTGCCCAACTCGCTGGCGGACCTCACCATCGCGACCTGGGCCCGAACCTGCTCGCCTTCGCCCTGGGGACGTCTATGGTCTATCTGACTCTGTTCGGCATAGGCAAGCTGGTGCTGCTGCGTCCTATGGCGGGGTTGGAGATGTTGCTCGCGGCGGTGCTTTGCGGAGTGTTGCTCTATTGGGACCAGTCGCGGCGCGGCTGGCAGGGCGTGGCCACCGACGCGACCGGCAACGAAGAGCAACGCAGGGCGGCGGAAGTTTGATTGGAAAAGTCGCCAAGACCAAGAGTTCGGGCGGATTTCAGGGGAGTTCAGGGGGCTTCAAGGTACAAGGAGCGCGATCTTATTCATCAGGGCTGAATTGGAATCGCCCTTGGAAATGAAAGCATCGATGCAGCGGGGCGCGTCTTCCGGTAGCCAGGGCAGGGCGGAGACGATCATGACCGGTACGCCCGGCCGGATGGTCTTCAGCACTTCGGCGAGCTCCCCACCATTCATTCCTGGCATCTGGTAGTCGAGGATCACGGCATCGACTTGCTGCGCTCGGAACAGTTCGACAGCCTCGAGGGCGTCCGTGGTGGCAATCACCTGGAAGCCGGCTAACTCCAAAAGCTGCTGACGGATATCCAGGGTGACGGCGTCATCGTCAACGCACAGCAGGAGCCTGTGCTTGTCATTCATATTCCGGGGAATATCCATTTGTCCCAAGCCAAAACAGCTTTGAGGAAGTCTGAACCATTCCATCAAAGAGCAGATCGAATGCCATTCTGGAGATTCTGTTTTGAATGAGTTAGAGGGGTGATTTCTGGAGGCAATTGTAGTTTTTTGCTTTCTTTCGGAGTGCCATGCCACAGTTGCGGTTTGCTTTTACACAATCCGACTAGTTAAGTGCTAAGCATTTCGTGAGTGGAAAGCTCCCGTGACCGTGCTTACCGTGAGACCGACGATGAGGACAGCAAGAACGCCGACCGGGTTCTGCCAGAGGAAGGAGATATCCCTAGTGGCCGGATCGAAAGCCATAAAGGCGACCGTGGCCATACCTCCCAGGAGCCCAAAGAATGCACCATGACCGTTGCTCTTGCGAAAGGCGAGGGCGAGCACGAACACGCCCAGCAGAGAACCGTAGAAGAAAGACCCGAAACGATTAACCACCTCGATGAGGGAGCCCAAACCGGCCGCGAAGGCGGCCACCACGCAGGCAAAACAGCCCCAGACGGCGGTGGCGAAGCGCGATACCCGCAGGTATTCCTGGTCGGTGGCGCCGGGCCGCAGCAGCCGGCGGTAAAGATCCATGACGGTCACCGTGGCCAGGGAATTCAGTTCGGCGGCGATGCTCGACATGGCAGCAGCGAAGATGGCGGCAATCATCAGTCCCACCAGGCCAACCGGCAGTGTAGTTACCACGAAGGTGGGGAAGACGTAATTGACATCCGGGGTGGGCGTGTCTCCGGTCAGATCGCTGTAGCTCTCGTCTCCTGTGACCTCGCGGACCAGTTTGGACGCCTGTTGGCGGAGGCCGCGCATCTGCCCGCTGGCGGCCTGAAAGTCCAGCCGCGCCTGCTGCTGGGCGGCGCCGCTGGTGGAGGCAATGGCTGCCGAGGCATGACGCCGGGCGGCAAAAGCCGCGCCGAACTCGGACTCAAGTTGGCGGTATTCGGCGGCGCGGGAACTGTGTTCGATCTGGCCGGCATGCACCCGATTGAACAGCATGGGCGGCTGGTGAAACAGATAGAACACAAACACCAGCACTCCCGTCAGAAGAATCAGCGCCTGCAGGGGAATTTTGAAGTAGGCGCTCATCAGCAGGGAGTTGCGGCCCTCGTCCACCGACTTCGCTGTGAGGTAACGCTGCACCTGGCTCTGGTCGCAGCCGAAGTAGGAGAGCATCAGGAAAAGTCCGCCGAGGAGGCCCGACCAGAAGGTGTAGGTCTCGTGAGGGTTGAAGCGGAAGTCGATGGGGTTGATCCGGCCAGCGGCACCGGCGAGTTTGAGTGCTCCGCCGATGCTTACGTCGTGGGGAAGACCCATGAAGAGGGTGATCACGGTAGCGGCCACCGCAACCAAGATCACCACCATCTGCTTGACGTCCGTCCAGGTCACGGCCTGCACGCCTCCGAGCATGGTGTAGAGCACCGTGGGAATGCCGATCGCCAGGATCGTGAGCGTGAGATTCCAGCCGAGGATGATTGAAAGAATCACCGCCGGCGCGGCGATGATGACGCCGCAGGACATGCCTCGCGAGAACAAAAACAAGATGGTAGCGAGGGTGCGTGTCTTGAGGTCGAAACGGCGTTCCAGGTACTCGTAAGCGGTGAAGACGCGGGCACGGTAGAAGAAGGGAACCAGGGTGACCGACAGGATCACCATGGCCACGGGCAGGCCGAAGTAGAACTGCACGAAGCGCATGCCGTCGGCGTAGCCCAGCCCGGTGGTGCCAACCAGGGTGATGGCGCTCAACTGGGTCGCCATCACCGACAGTCCCACGGCCCACCAGGGGAGGCTGCGATTGGCGAGGAAGTAGCCTTCCAGTTTGTCGGCGTCCCGCGTCCGCTTCAGGCCGTCATAGACGATCCAGACCAGGTAGGCGAGAACGACGATCCAGTCGATAGTGTGCATCAGCAGCGCATTCCTGGAACGGCACGACTGTAAAGCTGTTCGCAGAGCCCGTTTTTAAATTTCCAGGCTACTGGAGTGAAGCTTGCGAAGAGTTGCGGCGATCCCGGCGTTATCAGCGAAACATCCGGCTGAGAGCCCAGAGGGCTGCGATGACGATGACTTCACAGATCACCACGCCGATATAGCGGCGGCGCATTCTGGGATCGTCGTCCGCGTGCGTCTCCTTCATGGCAGGCAGTATATACGGCAGGGGAGGGGGGGCCCCCTCCCCCATATTCTTCGCTTAAATCTTTGCTGAGAGCGACTTACGAAAAAGGAGACGGGCAAAATATTGAGGGAGTTAGGGTTGGCTCAAAGTATTGAAATTAAAGGAGTTCTTCGTGCGCTCGGGTTTTGTTTCTAGCTAATTCTAGTATGGCAGGTTGAGAGCGAAATTTGGACACTTGGCAGAGAAATTTAGTTTAAATGAAATCAGCAGGTTGGAGAGAAAGGTGGGAGCGGAGGGCCTTGACACGGATGAGGACTACCCTAGAGAAGTCGCGCTTCTCGGCTAGGCTTTGCGTGGCTGCTTGCGAATACCAGAGAAACGACGCATTACAGCGTCGACTTGCTCTGGGTGAAGTTCTGGATTGTCGGGTTCCGCAACCTTAATAGGTATGCAATGGTCAAATGCGAACGGGAACACCGTCTAGTTCGACAGCAGGAGCGGTTGACTGAACCGGCGTGCCTTGCAGAGCAAAGTCCTTCGAACAGCAGGGGGCGTTCTGTGTCACGAGAACCTTGCTGTAGTGACAACCTACCTGGCGGCGACCTTGGCGGCTGAGGTGTGTCCGGCGCTCAGCAGGTTGACGAAGAGCCGGATGGCGCCCGGGACTCCGGCGGGAAGCTGGCGGAAGAAGGCGTAGCCGGTGTAGATATAGGTTCCCTTGCCGTATTTCGCCATCAGCAGGCCACCTTTGAGCGGCTGCTCCTTCTGGTCGGACGATGCCGTGAGCGGCAGGTAGTGCTGGTCCCAGTCTTTCATGAAGTAGAGACCGCGCTCCTGCACCCAGCCCTGGAAGTCCTGCGCCGTAATCTGGTTGGGGAAGTTGAAGATGGAACTCTGCGGGTCGAGGATCTTGACCGGAGCGTCTTCCTCGGTCACGCGCTCGTTGCTGGCGGTCACCGCGTAAGGCGCGTAGTGGCCCTGATTAAACTCCCGGATACCCTGGTTGTATTGCACGAGCAGGGTCCCGCCGTTGCGAACGTAGTCGAGGAGCCTGCTGTTGTGCTCGCGGATATCGCTGCGGACGTCATAGGCCCGAATGCCGACAATGATGGTGTCGAACTGGCCGAGGTCGCCGTGAGCGATCTGATCGGGAGTAAGCATGGTGACCGGGATACCGATCTGGCCCAGGACCGCCGGGATGTCGTCGCCCGCGCCCATGATGTAGCCCACGCGCAGGCTGCTCTGGGTGTTCACGTCGACGGCACTGATCACCTGCCGCGCGGGACGATAGTAATAAAAGTAGCCGATATCGCGGCGTCCGATGGTCTCGAAGCCCTGGTCATAGATCTGTCCCTGATACTCGGCGGATGCGTTCAGCTCATAGCGTTTTTCCCGCAGCTGTAACGGTTGCAGGTGAAAGTTCAAGGTCTTGAGTTCGCTTTCCGCCTGAAAGGTGACGCCCTGCGAGCCGGGAGTGATCTTCCAGCCCTGGGGCGCCTGCAGGTGGACCGTGGCCCTGGCTGCGCCATTCACATTGTTGCGCACGTTGACGGCGAGATCGATGGCGGAGCCGGCCTTGGTGGAGACCACCTGAACGGGCGGTTCCACATCCACGGAGAGGGGAGGGGCCACGGCAAGCGGCCGTTGCATCTGCCCGTTCACCGGATCCACATACTTCACCTGGACTACGGTCTCCATCGATCCAACTTGGGGCACGGCTGCGGCCGGTTCCGCACCGCCGGTCGCAGACAGCGGCCTTATGGCATAGGTGGCGCGGACCTTGACCGGCCAGGGCGGAAGAGCAAGGGTAGCGTACTGGGGATCGATAATGTCGTAGACGCTTTGGGACGTATCTTTGCGGCTCCAATAAGGGCGGGTGTACTGCGGATCCTGGGGGACGGTGACACGGAACTGCGCGGAAGCGCTCTGGTTTGAACTCAGGGGCTTCATGTCGGCTTTCAACCGCTCGGACTTCCATCCCCGGGGAAGATCCAGGGAGATATCCTGCGGCACCAGCTCTTGTGCCCCGCGGTTATAGAACTCGGCCGTGAGGGTGAAGGTCTGTCCCGGAACCGCTGTTAAAAACGTTTCTTCCTGGCGGAAAAATGGCTGCGGCGACTTGTTCTTTTCCTGAGGAGGATCGACGGAAGCCACGAGCTCCGTGCCCAGAGCCAAATTGGCGGCATGCTCGAACTGCTGCACTTTGGTTTCAAGATTGGGAACCAGGGCGCCTTTGGCCGCTGCGGAGAGAGAAGACGCCTGCACCTTGTTCAAAACCTCGCGTACCTGTGCCAGGCCGTCGAGCAGCGCCGGCGCGCAGCGGGAAGGCTCGTGCGGGTCAAACGCGCTGCCGGCGGCATCCACGGATTTTTCAATAGCAAGCAAGGCGGATCGCAGAAAAGGAACCTTGCTCTCCTCATCGCCGATGCGAGAAGCCAGGCCAGGGATGGAAGTATCGATCCCGTCGAAAAAGCTCTTCTCGACTCCCTTCGGAGGGGGGAGGGTTGAGTCGACCAGCTTGTATCCCCGCAGGCTGGGTCCGGAGGGAACCGACCACGCGCCCACACCTTGCGACGCCTGGTGCTGCAAGCCTTCGAGCGAATACTGCCAATAGGACATTCCCAGGATCGGATCGTAGGCTCCCACGTCGATCTGAGTGGTGAATTCCTTTTCATGACCGCGCAGATTGCCGATATAGAGCTTTTTCACCTGCCACGGCAGCAGGCCTTCCTGAATCTGTTCGGGAAAGCGGGCGGGATCGGCGGCAGCATGGAAGGCCTCGCGGGAAAGGATGCCGGAAGCCTGATGGTTTCCGTGCCCATCCCTGGGGTCGCCGGCAAAGCGGCTAACGATCACGTCCGGACGGAACTGGCGGATGACGCGCACCATGTCGCGCAGGGCAGTGTCATGGCCGCCCCACTGCTGAAAGGTTTCCGCGGAGTTTTTGGAAAAGCCGAAGTCCACCACGCGGGTAAAGCGTTGCTGGTTGCCATAGTAGCGTCCCGCCTCCAGTAGTTCGAGGGTGCGCAGGATGCCGAGTTCGTCGAACAGTTCGCTGCCTACCTTGTTCTGTCCACCCTCGCCGCGATTCAGCGTAAGCATGAGCGTGGTGGCTCCCTGGCCGCGCGATTCGTAGACCAGCATGGCGCCGTCATCGTCGTCGGGGTGGGCTGTGGAGTGCAGCAGCCGGCCGGTGGTCTTCAGTTTAGCCAGGGCCTGCAGCAATCCGGTAACGCCCAGATCCTGGGAGGGCATTTCCTGGGCCACCGCCAGAAAAGCGGTGAGCAGCAGGAACATGGGCACAAAAAGCGCTTTGCGATTCCTGAATCGAACCATTCGGGGACCTCGAACCAGCCAGAGCCAGCTACCTGTAGGGGAATGAATGCCACTTAAGGATGTACTGGGGATGGAGAAGGATTCAAGGGAAACTTAATGCGGGCATAGGTGCCACAAGTTCCCGTCGCGCTCTTCACGAAGGCACGGAGCCCACGAGCCGAGGCCCCACGCTTTGCGAAAGACGGGCTGGCTGCCGCGTCGAAGGTCTATTCCTTGCTGTTGGAGGGCACCGGTTCCAGCACCGAGTCTTTGGCTTTGGCCTTCAGGCGAACATGACCGCGGTTGGTTTCCACCGCGTACTCCACCGAACGGCAGTTGTACTCTTTTCGAATCTGCTCGGTTTTGCGTTTGAGGAAGGCGCGGAAGGACTCGTAGCTGGAGTTCGGGACTTGCTCGCCGACTCGCTTCTTGGCCGCAACCATGACGGAAAACAGCGAGCGCACACTCTCCTCCTCCGTTTCCGGATCGGAGCAGGCGACGTGGAACTGTTCCTGCTGGTCTTCTTCGCGGATCTCCCGGCGTTTCACTGTTGCGGAGGAGGGAGAAGGCTGTGCGCGCAGTCCTTGAATGGCGAGCAGGGCATCCTGCGGGCGGCGGTAGCCCTCTTCCTTGATTTTCGTCTTCTGCCGCCACAAGTCACTGAAGACAGCATATTTCTGGGCGATGGAGTTGTAGCGAAAGCGCTGGGCATAGGAGAGCTTTTGACCTTCCAGTCGCTTCATGAAGGTCTGCACACGCCACTCGGTGTCGGTGGGAGGACGCTTGGCTCCGCCCCCGAAAAAAATGTCGTACTCAATCTTCAGGCGACGCACGGATTCTTCGAGGAGATTGAGATTTTCGTCGACTGTCACGGCTTTCCTCGCAGCCCGGAAGAGCGGCTTGCCAGCGCAGGCGTCCAATGTGGGACGAGATTTGCTGGACCGAAGCGGACTATACCACAGCATTTTCAGGGCCCGGAAAAACGAAAGTCACAGCGCTCCTGGCGTTGCGGGCCGTAGCCGGGAGGTTGCCTTATCTAAGGTAAGAAAAAGCCCTATTAATGTACTAGAAAGTAAACACTAACCCCGACTACAATCGGCTTGTGGATCCTAAAATTCGCGTTGTAATCGCCGATGATCACGAGGTGCTGCGAGAGTCGCTGAAGGCTCTGCTGCATACCCAGAAGGACATGCACGTGGTGGGCCTGGCAGCGGACGGCGGAGAAGCCCTGCAGATGGTGCAGCAGTATTCTCCAGACGTCCTCGTGCTGGACCTGCTGATGCCGGAAGCGGACGGCTTTGAGGTGCTGAGGGCACTGGACCACGCGGGAAAGACAACGGCCTCGGTGGTGCTCACCGCCTCCACGAACCAGGCCGACTACGTGCAAGTGGTCAAGCTGGGAGGGCGGGGGCTGGTGCTGAAAGGCGACCCTCCGCACAAGCTCTTTGCCGCCATCCGGGCGGTGGCGGGCGGAGAGCTGGCGTTCTCGGAAGAGATTGCGCAACAGGTGCTGGTGTCCATGGCAGGGGCCGCGCAGGAAGAGCCCGGCATTCTCAAGCGCCTCTCGGAGCGGGAGCGCCAGATCGCCGCCCTGGTAGCCCGGGGGCTGAAAAACCGCGATATTGGCCGCGAACTCAACATCAGCGAAAACACGGTGAAACGGCATCTGCAGAGCATTTTTGACAAGACGGGAGCGCGGGACCGGCTGGAACTGGCGGTGATGGCGCTGACCGAGTTCAGCAAGGCAGCCGCCTGAGAACAGGAATTCCGGCCGGCGCAAGGGGGAATCCGGCGCGGGCTCTTCTCCAAGCGAAACTGGTTCGAACGGAGACTGGGATTCGGGGAACGGCTACGTGGCGGCCATTTTCTTCACCATGGCAAGCACCAGTTTGCGATCACTGTCATTCAAGTTGGAAGAATAGCGGCGAATCTGGGAGAGGAAGCGCACTTCTTCCTCGCTTAGATGCGGCAGATTCTTGTGCCCGTTTTCGCCGTTGGAATCCGCGAAAAACTGGGCCAGAGCAATGTCCATGGCCGAGGCAATCTTCGCCAGGGTGTCCAGCGAAGGGATGGTGTGTCCATTTTCGACACGTGAGAGATAGCAACGCAGCAGGCCGGTACGCTTTTCGATGTCACCTTGCGACATGCCCTTCTGCAGGCGGAAATTTCGTATGGTATCGCCGATATTCATGGGCTGAACGACCTTAACCAGTTGGTATCTGCGGTGGCTGAATAGTAACCAGAGTAGAACGGAACTGGCAATAGCAAAATTTGTCTTTTTTCTGCAGGTTTCCTTCTCGCGAGCAGTTTCCCCGGACTTGTGTCGTGCAGAGCTCCAGCGCGGCCGGAGTTGGCCTGGCATGGCCGATTCCTGTCTTGCTAAAACGAAAAGGGTTCTCCGGGATCGAGTGGAGGTCCCCGCGGGGACGCTCGAGCGCGCGGGCGCCTGAATCAACCCATGAGGGCTCCGCCGTTAATGTTGAGCACGTGTCCGGTGATGTAGGAAGCGCCCTCGGAGGCAAGAAAGTGCACCGCGTGCGCGACATCTTCGGCCGTACCGGCGCGGCCCAGCGCCACCATTTTCAGCATGGCGTCCTTCAAGTCCTGGGGAAGAGCCACGGTCATTTCGGTCTCGATGAATCCGGGGGCGACAGCGTTGACGGTGATATTGCGCGAGCCCAGTTCGCGCGCAGCCGACATGGTGAGTCCGATCAGTCCGGCCTTGGAGGCGGAATAATTGGCCTGTCCAGCTTGTCCCATCTGCCCGTTGATGCTGGTGATATTAATGATTCTCCCCCAGCGCTGCTTCAGCATGGCACCGACGACCTGCTGGATGCAGAGGAAGGCACCGGTCAGGTTGGTATTCAAAACCGCGTCCCAATCCTGGCGCTTCATGCGCATCAGCAGTTGATCGCGAGTAATTCCCGCGTTGTTGACCAGGATGTCGATCTTCCCCAGTTTACCGAGCGCCGACTTGACGGCGTTTTTCACCTGCTCTTCGTCGGCAAGGTCCATGGGGAAGGCGTGCGCCTGCCCGCCGGTGGAGGCGATTTCTCCGGCCACCGCTGCCAGCTTGTCTTCATTGCGCGCGGCCAGCGCCACGGTGGCGCCCGCGCGTGCCAGTTCCAGCGCACAAGCGCGTCCAATGCCCTGTGAGGCCCCAGTAACTAGTGCGGTACGGCCGGAGAGATCTCCCATCCTGAAAACTTCCTCCTCCTAAGGAAACAATGTGCCGGCATTTTATGGTCTCTGCATAACAAGCGAGGACTTGTAAGCGGGACAGTGTACACCCCGCCTGCCGCGCTACGGGATCCCGGCTTACGGAGGAAGGGAACTGTATAGAGCACGAATGCGCCGATGTTGCTGGCGTGTTGTGCGCGTGTTTAGAGTCGGCTTGCAGGCAAGCCGGGGGATGGCGCGCAGACAGTGGTCGGGGAAGCAGGATGACAATTGGACCGCGCTCGTCTGGGACTATGCGGTCGCTCAGAGCATTTTCGAAGGTCCGCAAAGGGCAGAGGGCTGCAGGCCAATGCTGTCATCTATTTTTCGAAAAATCGCCCGCGCCTCCCTATCGCGAACTGGTAGTCGTTGGACTCTCCGCTGCGTGCAGCCACACTGGCTGGACGAAGGCGCCGTTGACTGCCGAGTCCCAAACGGCGAAGCGCACCCACTTTTTGCCGGCGGCGTTGAAGGGAATGGAGAACGTCTTGCTGCTGAAAGGCGGCAGGTCGGTTGCCCGGATGATCTGGCCGTCTACTTTCTGTCCATCGCCCCACACGACCTCCACGAATTCCAGCGGAAAGGTCCATGACACGTCGGCCTTGATGGTTCGCTGATCGCCCGCACCTTCGACCGTGTAATTCCTGATGAGCACTTCCCCGGTGGTCACGAAAAAGTTGCCGTCGCGGAGGGTTTTCAGGATCGGGCTCCAGTCGTCATCCGGTCCTGGCACCCGGTCGAGCTTGATGTAAGTGACGGGAAGGCCGGGATAGATATCATCGTGCGGCCATTTCTGGTAAGTGTCGGCGTCGGAGACGATGTATTTGGGGCGCAATCCGGAATCGGCATACTGATTGTTCAGGCTGTCGATGGCATCGAAGCAGCGCCACTCGCAGAGCCGCTGCCGGGAAAGATCCATTCCCATGCCGGGCTTGAAGGCGAGGCCCAGATAGCGGTCGTTCTTCAGGTCGGCCTGGTCGCGCTCTGCGTCGGGATAGCCGGTGGAACTCTTGGTGCGGGGATGGGCCGTATACCAGTAGGCTCCCACGGCGTCCATCATGGCCTGCATATCGGCGATGCTGCCGGTGTGGTAGACCTTGCCGTATTTCGGGTCCTGCTCGGTGAATGGCTGCCCCGGCGCGCGCAGCCGGGTCCAGTAGAAGGGACGCGGGTTGATAAGGTTGTAGTGTCCGCCCATGTGGGTGTTGGGCTCTTCCCAGGGGGCGACCAGAAAGTCCTTGTCGGAGGCCCGGCGAGTGCCCTCGAAATAGTCGTGCTGATCCGCGAAGCGTCCCCCGCCAGTATCGTCGGCGCGCAGTTTGTCGGCATGGAAGTCGCTGAGCCCAACGATGTTGATGCCGAGCGCTTTCATGGCGGCCAGGTCGGGAGTATGTGTATCCAGGGAGCCCGAGGCGCGCAAACGGTCGGTAAACTGGATATGAAAATGGTTCACCATGACCTTGTATCCGGGGAGAGGCGCGTAGCGATCGCCATGGGTGAAAGCCAGGACCGCAGCGCGCGTTGCCCCGCCGGGCTCGGGGCTGAGGTAGAAATAAGCGGCCATGCGCTGCTTGCTTCCCGGAGGCGCATTGTAGAGCGCGTAGTTGAACAGGTAGCGCTGATCGTCTTCGTGGTCGGCCTGCCTCACTCCCATGCTTTACTGCGAGCCGGAATCCTTGCGGTACCAGACATACCCGAGGTTGGTGTCCACTTCGCGGGTGGGAAAGAACACGGTTGGCGGGGGAAACACGGCAACTGAGCCGCCGTTGCCTTCGGCGATCATGATGCGGTTCTTGGCGCGGACGGAGACAATCCCGTCATTGCGCGGGCCGCCGAACTGGTATTCCTGCGGATTGCCGCCGGTATCAAGCCAGGTGACGCGCGGCTCGGAGGCTGTGCTGAAGCCCGTCAGCCCGGCGTCGTACTTGTAGGCCACAAAGTTTTCGTTGGTACTGGCAATGGCTTCCAGGCGAAGCAGGTTGGTGCCGCGGTAGGAGGTAAAGCGAATGCCGCCGCTGAAAATGCCCGCCGAGAAGCCGGGAAAATTCACTTCCACGCGGGCGCCATCCGTTTTGACGTCGCAAGCCGTGGTGTTGAAGGAGGCCTCCACGCGGTGGATTTCCGCCTGGGTGCGCGGCAGGCCGGGGTTCTGCACCTTCTCCCCCTGGCGAACGCCTGGTACGACAAAGGGCGCATCCCAGAAGGTGAACCATGCCTCCCGGTCCTGAACCTGTTTGCTGTCGACATCAACGCCCAGCTTCTTCAGCGGGCTGAGCTGGGAATAGGCCACACGGCGATGCCCGGTGTGGATTTTGAAGTACGGCGTCAGACTCTGTCCCAGAATGACCCATTGGCCACCGTGCTTGCGCGCGGCCAGCTCGCGTACGACGGGTTGGCCATGCTCCACGGCATATTGCGCTCGCAGCTCGGTGCCCTCCGCGCCCGTCCAGGTCACGGTGAGAGTGTCCTGGCTAGCGGAAGCGGTTAAGCCTGGCTGGGCCTTGTACTGGCCCAGATTGCAGTTGAGTGGATCCGCCACAGCGCCCAGGGCGGTTGCCAGCACGATGACTGCCGTAAGAAAAATCCTCATGTCGAATCCTCGCTTCCGGGAGCAAAGGAGCGAAACAGCAACCGCACAGCGCGGCCCCGCCTCCCAGGCCCTTTGGGCGCGCAACAGTGTATACCGCCGTGCTGCCTGGGGGGGCGGTTCTCAAGGGCAAAAACCTGTGAGGGAGAAGAACGCGGTGAGAGTTGCAGGCGAGCCGGAAAGCCGCTGCTGACGGAGGGGCGCTGAATTCCAGCACGCGTGAGGAGTTGCTACGCGGAGCCTCCCCGGTGGCGCCAAGGCGGCCGGAGCTCTCAGGATCGCGGGGGAACCACAGCCTCTGGAGACTGTCTTCCCGATCGTTTCATGCGCCATCGCCAGCAAAAGGAAAAGGGCAGCCTGGGCTATGCTCCCCGGCTGCCCTGAGGGAAATGCGACACTTCCCAGGCCGTTGCCTAGTGGATGGTCCAGCCACCATCGACCATGAGGGAATGGCCCACAACCATGTCGGCCATGTGACTGCAAAGGAACAGGACCGGTCCCACCAGGTCTTCCGGCTGATTCCAGCGGCCAATGGGCAGCATTTCGTTCGTGGCCCACTCCTTGTATCCGGGACGCTCGATGATGTTTTTGCGGGAAACGGTTTCGGTGATGGCGGGAGCGACCACGTTGACCGTGACTCCCTGGCGCGCCCATTCCAGCGACAAGGCGGCGGAGAGATGATGGACCGCAGCTTTGGCGGCGGCATATACGGCGCGGCCCTTAAAGGCCACCACGGCGAAGTTGGAACCTATATTGACGATTCTGCCTCCCCCTTGCGGAATCATGATCCTGGCTGCCGCCTGGCAGGCGAAGAAGACGCTCTTGACGCAGGCTGTCATCGTCTTGTCGTACTCTTCTTCCTCCACGTCGAGTGCCGGTCCGGTGCCGGTCCAACTGGCATTGTTGACCAGGATATCGATGCGGCCGAAGGTTTCCTTGGTCTTGTCCATCAGAGCGCGGACCTGGGCAACGTCGTTTACATCCGTGAGCACGATGATCGCTTTGCGTCCGAGCTTCTCAATTTCGGCCTTTACCTGCTGGATTTCTTCCTGGCGCCCCTGCGGGTGCTTGGCCAGCACCAGGTGGGCACCGGCTTGGGCCAGCCCAAGCGCGATAGCGCGCCCGATGCCTTGCGATGCCCCGGTGACGATGGCAATCTTGTCCTGCAATCCAAAACTCGAATAGTCTGCGCTCATCAAGCCCCTCTCTATTGCTCCCGCCAGCGGCAGGGAAGTTCATGGTGTGTTGCGTGAACCGCCAAGTATAGCAATACGGATGTTTGAGGCCACAGTTGGCATTGGCCTAGGGCCGAAAAAAACCGGGAAGCGAGGGTCCGAAAACGTGAAAGGCTTAGCGCCACCGGGGACGCGCTGCCCGCAAAAACTGGCGGCCCAGCCGCGAAGCGCGGGCGGGAGCGAGGCTGGACGTGATAGAACAGAAGTTGCGTCAGCCCGCACGTTTGCTGTGTTCAACGGTATGTCTTCCAAAGTTGTTCTTCAAGAAGCCCCACCTCCCGCCGAGGCCGCGCCTTCGCCGGTCCGCTGGAGGATCTTCGGGCTGCCCATTGGCAGGCCGCAGTTCCTCGCAGGCGGGCTGCTGGGGTTGTTTCTCGTGCAGTGCTTCTGGTTTGCGGCGCGTGTGCCGATGGGCCGGATGGAGCTCGCCTACATTCTGCAGGGCCGCTCCCAGTTCGCCGGCAACCTTCCGAATGCCAGTCCGGTGCACTCGCCACTGCCGGCCCTGCTGGGGGCCTCGCTGGCGCCTTCCGGGGAAGTGGCGGCAGTCGATACCGGGTCCCGGCCCGCATTTCGCTCGATCGCTTCCCGCTGGCTAGCGCGCTTGCTGTTCATTTTTTGTGGAGTCATGCTGGGATCGTCGCTCTGGTATGTGTCACGGCGGCTGTTCGGCAACGCCGGGGGATACACCGCGCTGGCGCTCTATGTGCTTTCGCCGACCATGGTGGAGCGAGCATCCACGGTGCAGCCCGCAATCATTGCTGCCTGGGGTGCCTTTGGGCTGATTTTTACTTCCATCGCCGTGGCCCACACACTCTATGCTCCGCGCGAGGTTGTGTTGTGGAACTGGCGGCGCATTCTTCTGCTGGGCGTGTCGATGGCGTTTGCCCTAGGCTCGCAGTTCAGCCTGGCGCTGCTGTTTCCCCTGGCGGCGGCCTTCCTGTTCTATCTGGCTCCGGAGCGCCGAGGAGCGGCCCTGGTGATCCTGGCCGCGGGATGCGCGGTGGCTCTGGCCATTCTTGCGGTTGTGTATTCCTTCCATCTCGGGATCCTGGCGGCGTCGCTGGCTCGCAGCGGTATGCTGCGATTCAGTGCGGGCGCGCTCGCTACTCCTCTGATCTACTCCCTGCTGTTTCTGTTTTTCCTGCGCACTCCCGGATTGATGGTGCTCCTGCTGGTTGCCCTGGTTACGTTTGCCGCCTGGCGTCGTACCCGGTTTTTCGGAACCACCGCCCCTCTGCTGGTGTTCCTTCTGCTGCTGATGATGGCCACGACGCTTCCCGGACAGGGAGGCGTTACTCTGCTCATCGTTGCGATTCCCTTCATGCTGGTGTTCGCCGCAGGAGTGTTTGCCGACTTGCTGGAAAGCCAGCTTGCACCGGTGGCGTTGGGTATCCTGGTGGCAGCCCTGGCGGGGCAGGCGGCGTTTGCTTTTCTGAATCTTGCCCGCTTATAACGGGGCTCGATTGTCTGCAACCGGAGAGCCTGCGCGGGCGTCCAATCGGGTTAGAGGGCCTAATAGCTGGAGTATCATAGGTGGGAGGGCTCTATGAAGCGCGCGCTCATGGTTGCGATTCCGGTTGTGCTGCTGGCGCTTTCGGCCAGGGGACAGGTGATCCACGGAACCCCTGCTTCCATCACCTCTATTGGCGGTAACGGGACCTTTGTCGGGGGCCCGCCCGCGAGCGTGACTTCCATCTCGCCTCCGCTTCCGTACGGAATTGCACGTCCGCTCCCGGGAACGGGCTATATCTCCAATCCGGCATTCCCTTCTCGCGGCATGAACCCAGGCGGCTTCGGCCACCATCACCGGCCAGGAAATGGCGGCGGCGTGCCCATCGTGGCGCCCTACGCCTACTATCCATACGTTTACCCGTATATTTACTCGAACGATGCGAGTTACGGTTATGACTACTATGGGCAGCAGGCAGGGCAGCAGCCGGTTCAGGTGGAGATCAAAATCGTCAATGACAAGGACCGCGAACAGGACCAGTATGCGGTAGGAGGCGATGGCCAGGTGCAGGTGCGCCGGAAAGCAGACTCCGAAAATGATGCAGGTCCTGCCGCCGGGAATGATCAGGCTGAATCCACGCAGGCTGCCGCGTCGCAGCCACCCGAGCCGCCCCGGGAAGTCATTCCCACTGTACTGATCTTCCGCGATGGACACCGCCAGGAAGTGCACAACTACGCCATCATGGGAAGCGTGCTCTATGACTTGGAGAGCATGACATCGCGCAAGATTCAGCTCGCCGACCTGAATCTTCCTGCCACGATCAAAGAAAACGACGAGCGGGGCGTGCCCTTCACGGTGCCGAAGAAATAGCTGTAGCTGTCAGCCATCAGCGACATCAGCACTCAGCCGCACATGTTCTCGCCCGCACACAACAGCTTCTCCCATCCGCTTCTATAATCGGAAAGAGTTCGGACAATGAGCGTACGAACTCCTTACACCATGCAATCTCCTATCAAAGTGATCGGTGGCGGGCTGGCGGGATGCGAAGCCGCCTGGCAACTGGCAGAGCGGGGCTTCGAAGTCGAACTCTTCGAGATGCGCCCCGTGCGCAGCACCCCGGCTCACCAGACCGCCAACTTTGCCGAGCTGGTGTGCTCGAATTCACTCAAGTCGGCCAGCGAGAACACGGCTCCCTGGCTGTTGAAGGAGGAGCTGCGCCGCTCGGGTTCCCTGCTGTTGAAGATTGCCGAGGAAACCGCCGTCCCCGCCGGTCACGCTTTGGCGGTGGACCGGGAAGCGTTTGCCGCACGGGTCACGGAGGCGGTCTCGAACCAACCGCTGATCCGGGTACGCCGCGAGGAGGTCTCGAGCATTGACGAGAATCACGGGATCACGATTGTCGCCACCGGCCCGCTGACCTCGGAAGTGCTTTCTGGGGAGATCGGGCGGCTGACCTGCAGCGACGGCGCGGATGGCTCGGATTCCAGGCACCTCTTCTTCTACGACTCCATCAGCCCCATCGTAGACGCCGAGTCCATCGACCACTCGAAGGTGTACCTGGCAGCGCGCTACGGAAAAGGATCTGCGGACTATATCAACTGCCCCATGAACCGGGAAGAGTACGACCGCTTCTACGATGCTCTGGTCTCGGCGCAGGCAGTGGAAGGGCACGACTGGGAAAAGCTGAACTACTTCGAAAGCTGTCTGCCGATTGAAGAGATCGCCCGCCGCGGGCGCGACACCCTGCGCTTCGGTCCCATGAAGCCGGTGGGCCTGATCGATCCGCGCAGCGGAACGCGGCCCCATGCGGTGGTGCAGTTACGGCAGGAAAACCTGCGCGCCGATTCCTACAATCTGGTTGGATTCCAGAATCATTTGCGTTTTCCCGAGCAGGCGTATGTCTTCCGCCTGATTCCGGGCCTGGAGAACGCCCGCTTCCTGCGCTACGGACAGATTCATCGCAATACCTACATCAACTCGCCCGCTTTGCTGCTGCCCACGCTGCAGTTAAAGGCGAATCCCAACGTGCTGTTTGCCGGACAAATTTGCGGAGTAGAGGGCTACGTGGAGTCGATTGCCGCGGGCCTGCTCGCGGGAGTGCAGGTGGCTTCGCTGGCGCTGGGACTGCCGCCGCTGGATCCGCCACGCGGCAGCGCGTTCGGCTCGTTGATGCACTACATCACGCACGCCGATCGCAAGACCTTTCAGCCGGCGAATATCACCTTCGACCTGCTACCGCCGCTGGAGGAAAAGGTTCGCGACCGGCAACAGCGGCATCGCCTGCAATGTGAACGGGCTCTGCGGGAATTTGACCTGTGGTGGAAACAAGTGCCGGAAGCGCAACCGGCGCGCAAGTAAAGGGCGTCTGGGTTACGCAGTTGCGCCAGGCCTACTGGGGCGCCAGGGTCACATTCACGAAGCGCAACTCAGGATAGCCTCCATTCCAGCCGGCGGGAAGGCGCTCGAAGGTCAGGCGGAAGGTGGCAACTTCGTTGGGCTGAAGGGGGTCGTTTTTCAGAGACAGCACCTCCGGCGGGAGGTCTCCCGGTTGTTGCTGGAGCAGCATCAGATTCTGAGTGTCGCGCAGCACGATCTGACCCATGGAGTCGCGGAAGATCACTTCCACACGAATGCCGGTTACGGTGCGTTCGCCCACATTGGCGATCTTACCGTCCACGTAGTGAATGCTGGCGCCCACGAAGTTCTGGGCGACGCTCATGCTGAGAGAGCCGACCTGCAGGCTCTCGGCGTATTTATCCAGCGCCTGCTGGGTTTGCGGCGGGGGGGAACTGCTGAAGAAAATTATGGCCGCGATGATGGCGCCGATCACGACGACGGCGACCACGCTGGAAATCCAGCGGCTGCCGGATTCCTGTGCGGGCGTTTCGAACATGGGGGAGTGCTCGGCCATCGCGCTTGATTCTCACAGGTTGCCGTCAGGCGCGTCAATGTCGGGCACTCCGCCGGTCTCCGGAAACATACCCCTGTTCACTGGGACGGGGGCTTTGCCTTCACCGTGTTGCCGGACTGGGACCGCGGTTGGGCCGATCCTCCCTTTGGCGAAACAGCTGTGACTGCAGCCACCGTGATTCCGGGGAGGTCGTGGTTCCAGCCCTGAGGAGGATTGGGAACCGCGATGCGTACGGTCTCCTGGTCCCCAGGCGCGATGGGGTGGTCCACGAGGGCCTCCCCAACTGCGCTGTTTTCCCCAGTAATTGCCGTGACCGGGGCCTGGACGGTGCCAGCAGTTTGTCCGTTGCTCCCGGGAAAGCTCACATTCACCAGCACGCCGTTGATGGTGGTGCTTCCGGCGTTGTGAAGAAGCGCGTCCAGGTAAATCTGGTTGCCGACCGGCGAATTGGACAGGTGGATATTGGTAAGCTGAATCTGCCCATCGGTGGGCTGCGCCGGAACCACCGCCTGCGTTGGCTGCGGCTTGGCAATGGGAGTTCGCGGCAAATACCAGATCAGGGCCGCCAAGATGATCGCGGCGACGATGATGATGATTAGAGGCACCGGAAAATGGCGCTTCTGCGAGTCTTCCTCGTGCATGGTTGCATGATCGTGCGGTTCGGGAATTCTTGGATTACTTGCCATGAAGCCCCACCTCTCTGCTCAAGGATCTACTTATTCGTTACTAACCTCGCGTTACTAACAAGAGAGATGGCAGTTGCGGTAGGGAGGGTTTCCCGAGAAGGGGCCGAGGCAGCCGGTAAAGCCGCCGCTCAGGAAGGCATCACTTGGGGAGAGAAAAAGGGCTGTTTGTTTTGCGGCGCTTACGGAGCGGACGAAGATCCTGCCCGCCGACAACGCAGGGAGAGCAGAGTTCGCCTGCTACTCTCCGGCGACGGTCAGGCCTTCAATCCGGAGTGTGGGAGAGGCCACGGAACCGCGAAATTCCAGGTCGCTGGCGATGCCGGAAATGTTGCACAGCATCTCTTTGAGATTGCCGGCGATGGTGATCTCCTCAACGGGGAAGGCCAATTCGCCTCCGGAGATCCACATTCCACTGGCCCCGCGAGAGTAGTCCCCGGTAACCAGATTGACGCCGAAGCCGAGCAATTCGGTGACGTAGAGGCCATCGGGCACATCCGCGAGCAGCTTTGCAGGCGGGGTTTCTCCCGGCTGAAGAAAGAAATTTCCCGCCCCGATTCCGGGGGTGCCGGCCAGCCCGCGGGCGGCGTTTCCGGTGGTGCTCATGCCCAGCTTGCGGCCGGTGTAGCTGTTCAGCAGATAGGACTTCAGCACGCCATCCTCGATCACCACGGTTCGCCGCGTGGGCACGCCTTCGGCGTCAAAGGGAGAGGAACCGAAGCCGCCGCGCATGGTTCCATCGTCGATAACGGTGATGTTCTCTCCGGCAATGCGCTCGCCCAATTTGCCTGCCAGGAACGATGCACCGCGATAGATGGAGTCTCCATTGACGGCTTCGAAGATGTGATTCAGCAAGGAGCGCGCCATCATGGGATCGAAGACCACCGGCACGCGCGCGGTCTTGACCTTGCGCGCGCCCAGGCGGCGCAGGGTGCGCTGGGCGGCGATGCGTCCGATTTCCTCGGGGGACTCCAGCTTGCCCAGCGAGCGGGCCACGGAATACCAGAAGTCGCGCTGCATGCCTCCATTCTCAGCCTGGGCGACAGGAACCGCGGAAATCGAGCAGTACGACTTGCGCACATCTCCCACGAATCCAAGGGAATTTGCCAGGACCTTGTAACCTTCGGCGGCGTCGAAGGACCCACCTTCGGAGTTGTTGATCCGCGGGTCGGCGCTCAGAGCCGCCTGCTCCGCCCGGCGGGCATACTCGATGCGCTCGCCCGAAGAAAGCGAATCCACGTCGTTGTAGTAGAGATCGAGGTCGCCTGCGTTGGCACCGAGTTGTGAGGGCTCGGGCAGTCCGGCATAGGGATCTTCAGAGGTCACGCGTCCCAAGACCAAAGCGGAGTCGACCATCTGCTTCAGCCCTTCCGGCGAAAAATCGCTGGAGTAAGTGCTGGCCGTGCGCTTGCCGAGGAACACGCGCACGCCGATGGAGCGGGCTCCAGATTCTTTCAGGGTTTCCACCTCGCCCAGGCGGACCACGGTAGAAAATTCGTTGCCTTCGCTGGCTACCGCTTCGGCGGCCGTGGCGCCGCCGGCCATTGCCTGCCGGACCACATCGATTGCTGTTTCCTTCAGTTCCATGGTTTGTTCAATTCTTATTGGTTCGCCGCGGAGACACAGAGACGCATTTCTGAATTCTGATTTCCGATTTGCCTCTGCGTCTCAGCGCCAGTTTTGAAAATCGTTAGACCATCAGGGGGCCGCTGGGGGCCCTGGTTCCGGTGCCGCCCACGGTAAGACGATCGACCTTGAGCGTGGGAATGCCGACGCCGACGGGCACCGACTGCCCTTCTTTGCCGCAGGTCCCGATGCCTTCGTCGAGACGAAGATCACTGCCCACCATGGAGACCCTGGTGAGCACATCCGGTCCGTTGCCGATCAGGGTGACGTTCTTGAGTGGCGCGGTAACCTGTCCGTCTTCGATCAGGTAAGCCTCGGAAGCGGAGAAGACGAACTTGCCGCTCGTGATGTCTACCTGGCCACCGCCGAAATTCACGGCATAGACGCCATGCTTCACCGAGCGCAGGATGTCTTCGGGCGCGTCATTCCCGGCCAGCATGTAGGTGTTGGTCATGCGCGGCATGGGAATGTGCTCGTAGCTTTCGCGGCGGCCGTTCCCGGTGTTGCCGATGCCCATGAGGCGGGAGGAAAGCTTGTCGCTCAGGTATCCCTTGAGAATGCCGTTTTCGATCAACACGGTGTTCTGGGTGGGATTGCCTTCGTCATCGACGTTCAGTGAACCCCGGCGCGAGGGCATCTGGCCGTTATCGACCACCGTGCACTGATCGCTGGCAACGCGCTGGCCGATAAGTCCAGAGAACGCCGAGGTCTTCTTGCGGTTAAAGTCCGCTTCCAGGCCGTGGCCGATAGCCTCGTGCAGCAGGATGCCGGGCCAGCCCGGCCCCAGCACCACTTCCATCTCGCCAGCGGGAGCTTCCCGAGCATCGAGTTGAATCAGGGCCTGGCGAGCGGCTTCGTGCGCGAAATGTTCCGGGGTCTTATCGTGCAGAAAGAAATTCAAGTCGACGCGTCCTCCGCCGCCGGCGCTGCCGCGGGCGGAGTTGCCGTTCTCACGGGCAATGCAGAAAACATTGATGCGGGCGAGCGGCTGCGAGTCTTCGGCAAAGGTTCCGTCGGAGCCGAGCACCAGAATGCGGCGGAGCTCGTCGGCGTATCCCACCCGAACTTCCTTGATGCGGGGATCGTAGGCGCGAGCCGCGATGTCCGCCTGGTTCACCAGTTCGAGCTTGTGGTTCACGTCCGCCTGGACGGTAGGCAATGCCACCGGATACAGGTTGGGGCGCGCCTGCTCCTTCAGGCTCACTACCGGCTGCTTGGCGGGGCCGCTGGCAATCAGAGCTGCCGTACGCGCCGCCCGCAGGATTTTTTCCGGAGCCAGATCGTCCGTATAGGCATACCCGGTACGCTCTCCGGCAATGACGCGCACGCCACAACCGAGGGAAATCCCCTGGGAGGCGGACTTCACCAGCGACTCATCGAGTCCAATGGAGGTCGAAGTGTGATATTCGAAATAAAGATCGGCGTAGTCGCCGCCGGCGGAAAGCGCTTGTGCCAGGTAGCGCTCCACATCCCGCTCGGTCAGCCCGTAGCGCTCCAGAAAATAACCCTTTTGCATAGTCATTGGATGTTCGACCGTGGCCAGCGGACTCCGCCGCCGGGCTTGCCCGGACCTGGAACACCAGAGTCTTTGAGTGATCTTCGAGTTTCAACCGCTTTTGAATTGCAAAGTTCAAAAGTCTTCCAGCTCAAAGATTTCCAAACTCAAAAGACTTGCAAGCGGAGACTCCGCGCAATTTCCCTCCCGACTGCGAAATCCGGACCGCGAGTCTTCAATTATGCCACCCTCCGAATTTCTTTCTGGCCGCTATTCTCGGCGAGGAATGCGGCTTTGACCCAGGAACGCAATAAGTACCACATAATAAGGGCATTAGCGGCCACGTCCAGGATCGGACCGAACATAGAAGCTCGCCAGCAGGGCGCCTATGGCCATTCAGAGGTTGACTCATCAGCTCGTTCCGGGGTGCACCCGCAGCCTGCTTTCGTATAATCCGCCTCTTTCCACCTCTATAATTCGCCTCTCTATGGATGCCGAGACCCTTGCCCGCACTCTTGAGGAATTTCTGGCGGAAACCCCGCATGCGGTCGTGGTGGAGGACGGGCTGACGGCCTTTGATCTGGCTACAGCACGGTATTCGATTGCCAATGAGCGCGGAAAGTGCCTGCTTCACCTTTGGTCTGCGGAAAACAACGCGGTGCGCCGGGTCCTGGGGGCGGAGCGCAAACGGGACGCTCTGAAAGTCACGGTACAGCGGTTCGGCAAAGCGCGGCCGTCTACCTTAGAGGTCTGCGCCCGCTCCGATCGCCGAACGCCCACCGCACGCAAACGGGCGCGAACCGCATATGCCCAACTGCTGCAGCGCGTTTTGGAGCGGCACTACGGCGGATTCACGGTAGACAAATTCAGTGTGTCCATGGACCTGGAGCGCTCCTTCAGCCCGGTTTACACCCGGGCGCTGGTGCGGCGGGGTGGGTCGGCCACGGCGCTTCTGGGGGTGAACCGGCAGGAGACGCAAAGCTCCGTTGACGCGGCGCTGACCTTCGGGCTGCTCTGGTTTGACTACTGCCGCAGCCGGGAAAGGCGCGCCCATGTGGAGGGTCTTACGTTGTTTGTACCTCCAGGGACGTCAGCAGTGGTGCGCGAGCGCATGGCCCACCTGGACCCGGATGCCGCCAAGTGGCAGCTTTATGAACTGGAGGAACGGGACGCCGCGCTGCAGGAGATGGATTGCTCGGACCGCGGCAACGTGGCGACTCGCCTGGTCCATTGCCCGGAGCCAGCGACCGCGCAGGAGCGCTTTGCCGGAAGTATCGGGCGCGTGCGGAGCCTGTTCTCTGAAGTCGAAGGCCCCGAAGTCGACGCGGCGGTGGAGATTGCGGTGCTCTCGCGCTCCGAGATCGGATTCCGCTTCCGTGGGCTGGAGTTTGCGCGCGCCCGCATGGCGCCCGATCCGGTCACGTTTCGTTACCGTGAAGAACTGGTCTACGGGATTGGGGCGGCAGAACATTCGCTGAACGACGAAGCGGCCTGGAGCCGCCTGCGCGACCTGCTCAGCCGCCTGCGGATGGTTCGCCGGGCCAGCGGACCACACGCCGATCCCTGGTGGCGCATGGCGCCCGAGCGATGGCTGGAGTCCCGGGTAATTCGCGACGTGAGCGCTCTCGACGGACGCCTGGATGCGACGTGGGCCTATTCGCAGGTGCCGGCATTCGCGGCGTCAGACCGCGCCATGATCGACGTGCTCTCGCTGACCCGCGACGGCCGCCTGGCGCTGCTGGAACTGAAGGCCAGCGAAGACATTCACCTTGTGCTGCAGGGGCTGGATTACTGGGCGCGCGTGCAGTGGCACCAGCAGCGAGGAGAGTTCCAGCGCTTTGGGTACTTTCCGGGAAGAGAACTGTCGCAACAGAAGCCTCTGCTGCTGCTGGTGGCTCCCGCCTTCGAGGTGCACCCCGCGACCGACACGCTGCTGCGCTATCTTTCGCCGGAAATCGAATATGAGCTGGTGGGAATCGACCAGCGCTGGCGCGATGGGGTGCGGGTAGTGTTTCGCAAGCGGAGAGACAATTTGCTGGGAGCGAATGTGTAGGCACGGGGCTCCGGCCGGTCCACCGGTGGGCGGGTTCGAATCCGCCCTACACAACCGGTCCCCATCATCCCCATACAAGAGGGTGGATCAGGCCTGATCGGTTGGTGGGCTCCCGGGTTCCGCAGTGATTCTGCCTTCTTCCGAGTCCAGTTGCGCCTGGCGGCCGCGATTGACCCAGTAATCGCGCGAGGACTCGCTCAGTTCCGCCGCCGGCTTTTCTCCGCGGAAGACTCGTCCAATGCCGCGTACGATGCGTCGCATGGGGAGTTCTGCTTTTTCGTCAGCAAAAAAGATTTCGCCCGTCTTGCTGCTACGGAAATACCAGCGCTTCAGAATGGCCAGATGCTCACCCGCTTCGCCACGTGAAGAGCATTCCGGGATGGGCGCGCGAGCCAAAGCCTCGCCCAGGCGGGCTTCCATGGAAAGGTGGGAACTGTTTCGGGTTGGAGTTCCCGCCGCCGGGCTCTCGTTGGCAGTACGCACCTGGGTCTGAGCACTTACGCGGAAGGGAACCGGGTCGGAGATGTAACCCGCCTGGATGGGGAACAGGTTCACAGTTTCCGGCTCCGCCGAGGGCTGGATCATGAGCCCATTCAGCCGGTCGAGCCGGCGGGTGATTTCGGGAAGCTGCGTCAGCACTGGCTGGAGCTTGTCCAGGCGGGCGTGGAGCGCGGCGGCGTCCTCAAAAGCAAGCTGTTCGGAGGCCTGATCGCGCAGCAGGGTGAGCTCGCGCGCCAGGGATTGTCCGCGGGAATCGAAAAACGCCTGCACGCGTCCGACTTCCACCCGATAGTCCTCGTCGCTGCATCCCCGGAAGCAGGGTGCCAGGCACATCTTCATCTCCGAATAAATGCAGCCCGGGAAGGCGGGATCGGGGTTCAGGTCGTCAACGCAGCGGCGCATTTTGAAGAAGTCGAGCGCATCGTTGCAGAACTTCTCCGCCGCCACCCGCGAGGCAAAAGGTCCGTAGTAGGTGTTACCTTTCTGGCCGGACCCGAGTTGCGAGGTCACGGAAGCCCGTGGATAGCGGTTTGTCATGTGCATCTTGACCAGCGGCGCGGGACGCAGGCGCAGCCGCTCGCGGTAGGTTTTGGGAAATTCCTGGCGCAGGAGCTTGTAGAGCAGCAGGCCGGATTCGAAATCGGAGCCGGTGAGGGAATACTCGATGCGACGGGCGCGGTCGCGTAGGCTCAGCAGCCGGGAGCGCTCCTGGCGATGGCCCAGCAGGCGCACCAGGCGACGGCGAAGATTGGCGGTCTTGCTGAGGTAAGGCTCTCCCGTTTCCGCGCGCAGCAGAAAGATTGCAGGCTTCGCGGGCGCGGCGGCAAAAATTTCCTCGTCGCGCTCGGGCGCGAATTCCAGGACGTGGGAAAGCACTGTTTAGATTCTAAAGGGATTTACCACAGGGGACACGGAGGAAACAGAGTTCGCGCGAAGCCACACCTGTCATCCTGAGGGCAGCGAAGGATCCCCCGGGATGCTTAGGTTTGAAGACGATGCTGAAAGGGCCTTCCACCCAAACCTCGTAAACACGGAATTTCCGTTCTGAAAGGCCCGCACGCAACTTGGAAAACCGAGGCTTCCGCGGGTCCTTGGCTACGCCCAGGATGACAATGGTTCAGTCTTTGTGTGCAATCGCGAGGAATCCGGGTTGCGTTGCCGAGGGTCGCGGCTTCTTCTGCTCTTTGGCCTTTGTGGTAAGCCTTATGCTATCGCCAGCTTGCGCTGCGCATGCTTTGGCGGTAATCCCCGCCCTGGACCTCGACCACGCGGCACATTTCACGCAATCGCGAACGCATGCGTTCTCCGATGCGGTCTCCCAGGTTCTCTTCGCGGGCGGCGCGGAAGGCCCGGGACCGCTCGGTATCCCCATCGCCTGCATTGCGGGAAGGCGGCGCGTCCTTGAAGTTGGTGGTGATGATGGTAGTGCGCTTGTCGTTATAGCGGGTGTTCAGAATGTGGCTGACGGTGTCCCACACCCATTCCGTCGGCTTCACGGCTCCGAGCTCGTCCAGGACCAGGACTTCCGCCTCGAAGATCGGACGCAGCACTTCCATTTCAGTAGTGTTTACGGAAGCGTTATAGGAGTTCTGGATTTTCTTGAGCAGTTCGCGGTAGTCATAGAAGAGGCATTGGGTGCCCTTCTTGACCAGTTCCTTGAGGATGGCGACGGCCAAGTGGGTTTTGCCGACGCCGATGGGGCCGATCAGCAGCAGGCCGGTGGCGTCGACGGGATATTCGGTCACAAAACGCTGCGCCGCCAGGTACGCGGGAGCCAGCGAAGCCTGCGGGCCGTCATGGTCGAAGTTGCATAGCTCGCAATGCTCGTAGCGTCGCGGGATGGAGGCCTGCTCCAGCAGGCGCTCGCCCCGGGAGCGGCGGCGGCAATCGCAGGGCGCCACCCGGCGCTCACCCGCGGTCTCGATAAGTTTCCAGCCAGTATCACTGCAGACAGCACAACTCTGGGCAACCGTGGTCATGGGGATGGAAGAGAATCGTCTCCACTACGTTGCACCCGGCGGCGGCCAGCGCGCAACTGAAAAGCGGGCGCCCCCTGTGGAGCAACGGGGAACATCTGTGGATGGTTGTGGAGAACCGACCGTTATCCGACCTCGAACTCCGCCAGCATGGGCAAATGATCGGAGGCAATCAGCGCCTGGCGGCTGCGGTGCAGGCAAAAGCGTTGCAGATGGAATCGCTCATCGAAGTAGAAGTGGTCCAGGTGCAAAAATGGAACCACTCCGGGATAAGTGCGGCGGCGGCGAATCTGATTGCGCAGATCGACCGAGCGATAGCGTTCGGACATGAGCCGGGAGGCAAGGCCTCGCGTCCACTCGTTGAAATCTCCGACAATCAGCACCGGTCCGGGCAGGTCTTCCGGCTGGAGCACTCCGCTGACAAGACGCCTGGCCTGGTGGCGGCGCTCAAAAAAACTGGTTCCCAGGTGAACGTTGAAGACGTGCAGCAGGCCGCCAGAGTGTTGCAGGTCCGTGCGCAGGCAGCCGCGGCGCTCTCGATGTTGCCAGGTCAGGTCGTAGTTGCGACTGAAGGGCGCGGGCAGGCGTGTAAGCGTTGCATTTCCATAACGGCCGCCGGCAAGACGACGGTTTTCGCCGAAGTGAACGGCGTACCCGCCCAGCGTATCGGCAATGAATTGGGCCTGATTTTCTTCCGGTGATGCGTCCTCGACGGCGAGCACTTCCTGCAGGGCAATGACATCGGCATCGAGTTCCGCCAGCACCTCAGCAATGCGTCCGGGCCGGGTGCGGCGGTCGAGTCCGCGGCATTTGTGGACGTTATAGCTGGCGATGCGAATCACGGGGGCTTTAGCCACGGATCTTCACGGGTTCACACGGATCCACAGTCATTCCAGTTGCTGCGGTGGATCGGGAAGTTCGCTTCCCAATCCGTGCTCATCCGTAGAGATCTGTGACTTCTTTTCCTCATTCACGAAATCTGGGCGGCAAACACCGCGGCGCGCTCGCGAACGCTCATCACGTGCCGCTTCAGAGGCAGGCGGCTGCCTTCTTCCAGGATGGGAATCAGCTTTTCGAAATCCGGCCCGGATCGCCATCCAGTGAGCATGACGCGGATGGGTTGGAGCAGTTGCTTGCCAACGGCTCCGGTTTCGGCTTTCACCTCTTCCGCGATGGCCTTGAAACGCTCGGCGGTAAGCTGGTCGGTCTGGGCCAGCTGATCGCTCTGAATGCGGCGGGCGAATTTGGCCATGACAGCCTGGGCATTGGGCTCGCTGAGAACTTCGCTGTTGTCGCGTGCCTCGATCGCTGATTTTGGATCGTAACTGAAGATCAGGCGGACGCGCTGCGGCAGTTCCTCCAACTTGTCGACCGAGGGCAGAAACAAGGCCACGACGCGGCGAAACCATGCTTCCACATCCGGCTTTTCCTCGTCTGCCAGCAGTCCCGCTTCCACGAAGTGTCCGCGCGCCAGTTCTTCGATGCGTTCCGGCGGGTTCTGTTTGATGTATTGCCGGTTGATCCAGGAGAGCTTCTCCGGATCGAAGACCGCGGGCGAGGGCGTAACCCGCGACAGGTCGAACTCGGGGATCAACTCTTCGCGGCTGAAGATTTCGCGCGTGCCCCCGCGTGGCGCCCAGCCCAGCAGCGCCAGATAGTTCACCAGGGCTTCCGGCAGAATACCCTGTTCGCGAAAGCTGGCGATGGAAGCGGTTCCGTCGCGTTTCGAGAGCCGGGTGCGGTCGACACCGAGAATGGTCGAAAGATGGGCAAATTCGGGGATGGGCCAGCCCAGAGCCTCATAGAGCGCAATCTGCTTGGGGGTATTGGAAAGGTGGTCCTCTCCGCGGATCACGTGCGTGATCTTCATGAGCGAGTCGTCGATCACAGCCGCGTAGTTGTACACGGGCATGCCGTCGGAGCGCAGGATAACGGGGTCGCCGACCACCTCCTGGGGAAACTCGATGTCGCCGCGAACCAAGTCGTGAAAGCGAATGGCGTGCTGCGGCACCCGCAGACGGATGGCGCAGGGTTCGCCGGCAGCGCGGCGGCTCCGGGCTTCTTCAGCGGTGATGTCGCGGCACCTCCCGGAGTAGGCGGGCTGGCGCTGCTCGGCGATGGCGCGCTCGCGCTCCTGCTGCAGTTCTTCCTCGGAGCAGAAACAGAGGTACGCTTTTCCTTCGCGCAGCATGCGCTCGGCATGCTCGCGGTAAAGATCCAGCCTGGCGGACTGGCGATAGGGGCCGAAGGGACCTCCGATATCGGGGCCTTCGTCCCATTGGAGCCCGAGCCACTTCAGGTCTTCGAGAATTTGTTCTTCGAGCCGGGCCTCATTGCGCTCCGCATCGCCGTCGTCGGCGCGCAGGTCCTGAATCCTCAGATCTTCGATTCTAAGGACCACGCCTCCGCCGTTCTGGCGGGCGAACAGCCAGTTAAACAGGGCGGTACGGGCGTTCCCAAGGTGCAACAACCCTGTTGGAGAAGGCGCAAAACGTACGCGTACATTACCGGACACAGGCACACTCCGATGGTAGCAGGTTAGGCGGAGTGGGACTCGATCTCTGCTTGGATGCGGGCTACTGGGGGTCGCGCTTGACGGTATCCGGGGAAAAAGCGGGCAAGCAGATGGCGATGTACTCGGCGCCCTCGGGTTCGGGAGTGGAATACTGCACCCATTCTCCGGCGTGCGCGATTACCGCCTGTCCGGCGCGGACGTCGAGCTGGCCATCTTTGTGGCGGACGCGCATCAGCCCGCGCAGCACCAGGGTGTATTCGTCAAACTGTGGGGTCTGACCGGGCTCAAGCCACCCGCCGGGACTGCGCATGTGGGCCACGCTCAACTTTTCGCTGCCGGAGTTCACGCGGCCAACATATTCGTCGATCAGCTTGGGCTTGTTACCGGCGGCCTCGATGCGGGTGGGCTTGGCAATCAGGGTCGGCATGGCATCTCCTGCGGCTAGGAATGGCTGACGGCGGAAGCTTCGCGAGCACGGTGCACGACGAGCGTGCCCAGGGTCAGCGCGTTGATGAGCGAAATGATGGCCAGAGAACACACGCAGTAGAGACACCAGACTTCCAGAATGTGAGCTTCAATGTGGGTGAGGTACAAAGAAAACCCAAGCCCGAATCCCGCCGCCCAGGCAAGCAACGCACTGGCACCCCAGAAGGCCAGCGCCCCCATGAGCAAGTATCCCGCCATTCCGATGACCGCGACGGGAACGCCGAAAAAGACGGCAAATTCGCTCTTGTTGACGACGCCGCAATCCCATCGGGCATTGATGGCGCAGGGCGAGGTTCCCGTCCGATAATGTTCTCGCAGCGCCAGACCAGAAACAAGAATGCCGATTGCGGCCAGAACGACCAGCACGTATCTCATACAAGGCTCCCTGAGGGAATCAGGTTACAACATCTGCGGAAGAATGCGGATTGTGCAGGAGGCTTCCAGCATAGAAGCGCGGGGACGACGACTGGGTGGATGAGGCCTGCGGTCCGAAGGCGAAGCCGCAGAACCGGCCCGCTTGCAACTGGAAACCAGAAACAGGAAACTGTTCTTGTGGCCCAGCCCTCGAAACGCCTGCCGGAGAACGTTGAAGGCGAATTCTACGTGGACTCGTCGTGCATCGACTGTGACGCCTGCCGCCAGATTGCGCCTGCCATTTTCCGAGACCATGGCGAGCAGAGCAGCGTGTATCACCAGCCATCGAACCCCGGGGAGGTGCACCGGGCGCTGATGGCGCTGGTGGCGTGTCCTACGGCATCGATCGGCAGCATGCTGGGCCGGAGCGCCAAACCCGGAGTGGCGGCATTCCCCGCCAGGATAGCCGTGACCGGGTCGGAGGGAAGCCACTCCGGGTCGCTGGAGAACGTCTATTTCTGCGGATTTACGTCGGAATCGAGCTTCGGGGCCTGGAGCTACCTGATGGTTCGCGGGGAAGCGGACGGGGGCAACGTGCTGGTGGATTCTCCCCGCTTCACGGCTCCTCTGGTGCGCAAGATCGAGCAGATGGGAGGCGTGCGCCTGATGTTCCTTTCCCATCGCGACGACATTGCCGACCATGCGAAGTTCGCTGCCCACTTCGGCTGCCCGCGGGTGATGCATCAGGCGGACGGAGCCGAGCGGCTGGGGATTGAGCAGGTTCTGGCGGGCTCCGAGCCGGTGCGTTTTGACCGCGACCTGCTGGCCATTCCCACTCCAGGACACACCCGCGGGCACGTCGTCCTGCTGTATCGAGATCAGGTGCTGTTTACCGGCGATCACCTGGCCTGGAGCCCGGAGAAGCGTACGCTGATCGCCTTCCGCAATGCCTGCTGGTATTCCTGGCCGGAGCAGACCCGATCCATGGAGAAGCTGCTCTCCTACCACTTCGAGTGGGTGCTGCCCGGGCACGGCCGGATTGGCTACGCTCCCGCCCAGGAAATGCATGGGCGGCTGGAAGGCTGCGTAGGGTGGATGAGGCGCGCCGCCTGAGGCCGTCCGTCCGTCGGAGGAGAGGCTCTGGGGAATCGAAACCCGTGGGCCTATAATTAAACATGGCGAGTGCGACCCTCGCATGCTCGCTCCGAACCGTCGCGTTCAGGATGGCAAACGCGCGGCGGACGGCAGGGTTGTCTTCCCAACCGGAACGTGTGCCCATAGCGCGACCCCAACTCGCAAGCGAGGGAGCCTTGTAAATGGCGACCCTGCGGCAACAAATCGCGACCAATGTGCTGCGCATCACGCGCTTCCGCGACCTGATCAAGCAGGTTGAGGCCTACCGTCCCAACGACGATCTCACTCTCATCCGCAAGGCATACGAGTTTTCGTTGCGCCATCATCGCGGGCAGGTGCGGGCTTCCGGCGAACCCTACCTGGTTCATCCGCTGGCAGTGGCGTCGGTGCTGGCGGAGATCAAGCTCGACCCGGTGTCCATTGCCGCTGGCCTGCTGCACGACGCCGTGGAAGACACCAGTCTCACTATCGATGAGATCAAGCGCGAGTTCGGGGAGCAGGTCGCGCTGATCGTCGAGGGCGTCACCAAGATCAGCAAGATCAATTTCGCCAGCCGCGAAGACCGGCAGGCGGAGAACCTGCGCAAGATGATGCTGGCCATGGTGGACGACATCCGCGTGGTCCTGATCAAGCTGGCCGACCGGCTGCACAATATGCGCACGCTGGAGCACCTGCCGCCCGCGCGCCAGGAGCAGATTGCCAAAGAGACCCTCGAAATTTATGCGCCCATCGCCCATCGGCTGGGCATGGGAAAGATTCGCGGCGAACTCGAAGACCTGGCCTTTCCCTACGTGGATCCCGTAGCCTACCAGCAGGTGCGGGACGCCGTGGAAGCCCGCCGCAAGCAAGGCGAGCAGTTTCTGGCGCAGATTGAAACCAGAATCCGCCAGCAACTGAAAGAGGCGGCGATCCAAGCTCGCGTGGAGAGCCGCATCAAGCGCCTTTACAGCATTTACCTGAAGCTGCAGCGGCAGCGCATCAACGTGGACCAGGTTTACGACCTGCTTGCCGTTCGCGTGATTACAAACTCCGTCCAGGATTGCTACGCAACGCTGGGCATCATCCACAACCTGTGGCGGCCGGTTTCGGGGCGCATCAAGGACCACATTGCCATGCCGCGTCCCAACTTTTACCAGTCGCTGCATACCTCGGTCATCGCGGAAAACGGGACGCCCTTCGAGGTGCAGATCCGCACCGAGGAGATGCACAAAATGGCCGAGGAAGGTATTGCCGCCCACTGGAAATACAAGGACGGACCGGTTTCGGCGCGCGACGAGCAGAAGCTTACCTGGCTGCGGCAACTGGTGGACTGGCAGCGGGAGATGGCCGATCCCAGCGAATTCCTTTCTACCCTGAAGGTCGACCTGTATCCGGAAGAGGTCTACACCTTCACTCCGAAGGGAAAAGTGGTGGTGCTGCCGCGGGAGGCCACGCCCATTGATTTTGCCTACGCCATCCACACCCAGGTGGGAGACACCTGCGTGGGGGCGAAGGTGAACGGACGCATGGTCCCACTGCGTTACCGGCTGCGCTCGGGCGACATTGTGGAGATTGTTACCCAGCCGAATCACCATCCCAGCCGCGACTGGCTGGCGCTGGTGAAGTCCTCACGGGCACGGCAGAAGATCCGGCACTGGCTGAATGTGCACCAGCGCGAGCGTGCGATCGAGATCGGGCGCAAGCTGATCGAAAAGGAATCGCGCAAGTACCGAGTGCCGCTGAAAGATGTGAAGCCGGAAGAGCTGGAAAAGATTGCCTCCGAGTACGGACTGGGACGGCTGGACGACCTGTTGGCCGCGATTGGCTACGGCAAGGTCTCCTCCCGCAAGGTGGTGGGACGCCTGGCGCCCCAGGGCGAATCGCAGCCGGAAGCCGGTGACGGCGAAGCCAAGCCGGGCGGGTTGAGCAGCGTGGTGCGGCGCGTCTTCGGTGGCGGCAGAGCGGCGCCATCAAGGTTCGCGGGGCGGACGATCTGCTGGTGTACCGCGCGCGCTGCTGCAATCCCATTCGGGGCGAGGAAATCGTGGGCTACGTCACCCGCGGCAAAGGTGTCGCGGTGCATTCCAAGACATGCCCCAATGTGGAAAACCTGATGTATGAATCCGATCGGCGCATCGCCGTGGAATGGTCGCGCGCGGAGAAGGGCGAGGAAGCGCTTCCGTACTCGGTCAAGCTGGTGGTGGCTTGCGACGACCGCTATGGAATGCTGAAACAGATTACTTCACTGATCAGCGACGAGAACAGCAACATCCGCAACATTGAAGCCCGCACCGGCAACACCCAGGCCAGCATCGACATCGTGCTCGACATCAACGATGTCAGCCATCTGCAGCGCATCATTACCGGAGTCCGCAAAATTCCCGGCGTGCACGACGTACAGCGGGTGCAGAAGAGCTGAGGGGAGCGCCTTTCGATAGAATCGTTGTTTGCTGTTCTCATTCTGAACCGCGGAGGATTCATGCGCGAAGTTATTTCCACTGACAAGGCTCCCAAGGCGATTGGCGCCTACTCGCAGGCGATCAAGGCGGGTGGCTTTCTGTTTCTGGCCGGGCAGGTCGCGGTTGACCCTGCCAATGGACAACTGCTCCAGGGCGATGTCAGCGCCCAGACCGAGCGCGCTCTCAGGAACATTACGGCCATCCTGGAGAGCGCCGGCAGCAGCCTGGAGAAGGTGGTGAAGGCAACTGTCTATTTGAAGAACATTAGCGATTTCGACGGCATGAATCAGGTCTACGCGCAGTTTTTCAAGATGGACCCTCCCGCCCGCTCCACGGTCGAGGTAGCGAAATTGCCGCGCAACATGCTGGTGGAAATCGACGTGATCGCGCTGGCCTAGCGCCGGTCTGCTGTTCGGTTGTGGTACGCCATGGAAAATGACCTGGTCACGATTCGCCGCTTTCACTTCCTGGGGGAAGCCCAGGTGGTGCACGGATTTCTGGAGAGCGCCGGGATTCCATGCTTTGTCGCCAATCAGGTTACGGCCAGTCACCATTCCTGTTTTGCCGGGGCCCTGGGCGGGGTCTGCCTGCAGGTGCGGCGGCGCGATATTGACTCCGCCGAGGAATTGCTGCGGGAGGCGGATTCAGCGGATGCCAAGGAACTGCTCGCCGATGGAGACGAAGGGCCCGAAGGACCCGAAGGGGCAGATAAAGAAGACTTGGAATCCCGTGCGTCGGCCACATCAGAGACGTGCCCATCGTGCTCGCTGGGGGCGGTTTCCATGAGAATATCCGCCCGCGAGTGCCTGAACTGCGGATATCGTTGGTAGGAAAGCCTAAACGGAACGAAGTTTGCGGCAAGCGGACTCGGCAGACTACAAATTCACGGGCGGTTGACCGCCGCCGAATCAATTTGCAGACCCCGCTGCAATCCGCTTACAATTCCGCCTCCCGGGTTAAGACCTGACTGAGGCCGATTGAAGCACGTCACCGCCATCTATCCTGGATCGTTCGACCCGCTGACCAACGGTCATCTCGACCTGATCGGTCGCGGCAGCCGCATTTTCGGCGAGCTGGTGGTGGCGATTCTGCGAAATCCGGAGAAGAACCCGCTGTTCACGGTGGAAGAGCGGCGCGAGATGCTGGAAGAGGCGACCTCGTCCTATTCCAACGTGCGCGTCGATACCTTCGAGGGCCTGCTGGTGGAGTATGCGGAGCGGGCGAACGCGCGCATTCTTCTGCGCGGCATCCGCGCCGTCAGCGACTACGAATACGAGCTGCAGATGGCGCTGATGAACCGCAAGCTCAGCCCGAGGATCGAGACCGTGTTCATGATGCCGGCGGAGGCCTATTCTTACGTCAGCTCGCGGCTGGTGAAGGAAATTGTGAGGCTGGGAGGGTCGGTTCAGGGGCTGATTCCCGACCTGGTGGAAAAGCGGCTGCGCAGCAAGTTCCCGCCGCGGCTGGCCTTAGCTCCTCCGGCTGCCAAGCCGGTGCGACCGCGAAAGTAGCCTTTTCCGTTTGCCTCTCTTGCATTTAGGATAACCAAGGAGAGATGGGCCGCCCGCTGGCCAGATCCGCCAGGGTCCCCCGCGCCTGCCGATTTTGCGCGCGCTGGGGTGGAAGGGCAAACTCACGGCCTGTCTCGGAAACAGCACAGGAAAAATTGCATGGCAGTCGCTACCCAACCTGCAGTCAAGCTGACGGATCGCATTAACCGCATAGAAGTTTCGGCCACCATGGCCGTTGTGGCGGAAGCCGCCAAGCTGCGCTCCGCCGGGGCCGACCTGGTCGACTTTGGAGCAGGCGAGCCGCATTTCCATACTCCGCAGCACATCAAGGATGCGGCCATTGCGGCCATTCAGGGCAACTTTACGCGCTATACCCCGGTGGCCGGCATCCCCGAGCTGCGCGACGCCATCGTCCAGCGCCATGCCGCTGACTTCGGTTCCGACTACCGCCGCGAGGAGTCCATTGCCGGCACCGGCGGCAAGCATGCCTTGTTCAACCTGATCCAGGTGCTGGTGGACCATGGCGACGAAGTGATTATTCCCGTGCCCTACTGGGTTTCGTTCAAGGACATCGTGCGTTATGCCGGGGGCGTCCCGGTGTTCGTGCAGAGCAAAGAGGAGAACGGCTTCGCGGTGACTGCCGAAATGGTGGAGCAGGCGGTCACTCCCCGGACCAAGGTCATTATTCTCAATTCGCCCAACAATCCCTCGGGCGCGGTGATCCGCCCCGAGGACATGACGAACATCGTTCGCATGGCGCACCGGCGCGGAATCTATGTGCTCTCCGACGAGTGCTACGTGTACCTCGACTACACCGGGAAGCGCTTCTCCGCGGGTTCGCTCACCGAGGCCAAGGAACACCTGCTCATTCTGGGCTCGTTGTCGAAGACGTACTCCATGACAGGATGGCGGCTGGGATATGCCCTGGCGCCTGCGCCCATCGTTTCCGCCGTGCAGAAGCTGCAGAGCCAGTGCACCTCGAATCCCACTTCGATCGTGCAGAAGGCCGCAATTGCGGCCCTGAACGGCTCGCAGGATTGCGTGGAACAGATGCGCCGCGAATATATTGACCTGCGCAACCACGTTGTGGAGGGCCTGCGCTCGATTCCGGGCATGCGCTGCAATATGCCGGAAGGAGCGTTTTACGCCTTTCCTAACATCTCGGCGTTTCTGGGACGCGGCGGAGTGAAGTCTCCCGCCGACGTGGCCCACCGCCTGCTCCATGAGGCCAAGGTGGTTGCGGTTCCCGGAGAGGCATTTGGCACGGAAGAGAATATTCGCGTGTCTTATGCCACGTCCGCCGGGGAGATCGACCGCGGCATCCAGCGCATGCGGGAGTGGTTCGGAAGCTTGTAAGGGGCCGGAATTCATGACGAGCGATGCCGACTCTCTACCCACTGCGGATCCTCCCCGAGTTCCACCAGCGCATCTGGGGTACGCGCGACCTGTCTCCCCTGTACGCCGAGTGTCCGGGAGATGAGGCCATCGGTGAGGTCTGGCTCACCGGCGATGCCTGCCAAGTTGCGAACGGTTTTCTCGCCGGAACATCCCTGGGAGATTTGGCTTGTCAGTTCGGCCGCGACCTGGTCGGCCAGACAGCGCCATTGCCGGACCGCTTCCCGCTGCTGGTGAAATTTCTTTTTCCGCGCGAAAAGCTTTCGGTGCAGGTGCATCCCGATGATGAAGGAGCCCGCGCTCTTGGCGAGCCCTGCGGCAAGACGGAGTGCTGGTACGTGCTGCAATCGCGCCCCGGGGCCCAGGTGGCGCTTGGTCTCAAACCAGGCATCCGCAAAGCGGAACTAGAGCGTGCCATTCGCGAAACCCGCGCCGAACAAGTGCTCAACTGGCTGGACGTCCATCCCGGCGAGCTGATTTACGTGGATGCGGGCACGGTCCATGCCATCGGCGGAGGCTCGGTTCTGATCGAAGCCCAGCAGAATTCTGACACAACCTTCCGGCTCTACGACTATGGACGTCCTCGTGAGTTGCATATTGAACAGGGCCTGGCGGCGGTGAAGGAACGCACCCACGCGGGGAAAGTGAAGCATCAGGGAGGCAGCGGGACGAGCCGGTTGCTGGTGGAGTCCCCGTGCTTCCAGGTTCGCATCGAAAAGGAAGAGTTCGCATTTCAGCCCGGTTCGCAAACTGCCGCAAGCTGCCTGGTTGCGCTCCAAGGTTGCGGCGTGATCGAGTGGCCGGGAGGCGATCCGGTGGCGTTTGCTCGCGGAGAAGCCGTGGTGGTTCCGGCGTGGGTGGGCGCGTTTCGCGTCCGCCCGCAGTGGGAGATGGAAGTATTCTGGGCAAAGGTTCCGGCGGGGAACGTCCCTGAGCCTGTCGCGCAATTGTTCGAATGAACTTAAAAAGTTGAGACTTACGAACTTGAAATTCGGAATTTGAGACTCTTGCCCAAAATTCGCTTTTATCCCGTGATCCTCGCTGGAGGCCGCGGCACGCGCTTCTGGCCGCTGAGCCGCAAGCGCCGCGCCAAGCAGATGCTGGCCCTGGATGGCGACAAGACCATGATCCAGCAGACGGTGGACCGCCTGCTGCCTCTGGCGCCCCGGGAAAATTTCTGGGTTATCACCAATCAGGATCTGCGCGACGGCATCGCGCGCCAGCTTCCCGGCCTGCCTCGCAAGCAGATCGTGGCGGAGCCTGCAGGCCGTAACACGGCTGCAGCCATCGGCCTGGCCGCGTTTCTGCTGCTGCGACGCGACCCGGGCGCGGTGCTGGGACTGTTTCCCTCCGACCATTCCATCCAGAATGCAGCGCGCTTTCGCCGGCAGGTGCAGCAGGCGGCACGCCTGGCCGTGGAAGATGGCTATATCGTGGTCATGGGCATCAGTCCCACGCGTCCCGAAACCGGTTATGGATATATAGAAGGCGGCGAGCAGTTGCCAGACAATATCTGCCGTGTCCGGCGCTTCACGGAGAAGCCTGACGTGCCCACCGCGCAACAGTTCCTGAACGCGGGCAATTACTGCTGGAACAGCGGCATGTTTGTCTGGAGCGCGCGCACGCTGACCGAGGCTCTGCACGAATATCTGCCCCGCAGCGCCAATTTCCTGGAGGAGATTGCAGCCAGCTACGGCAGCCGCAAGTTTGAGAGCACGTTGGCGCGTCTCTATCCCAAGTGCGAAAACATCAGCGTGGATTATGCCGTGCTGGAACCGCGTTCCGCGCGCGGCGAGAACCGCTCCAACCTGTACTGCCTGCCAGCCGAGTTTGCCTGGAACGATCTGGGGTCGTGGGCGGCGCTCTACGAGCATCGAAATGGGGGGAAGGATGGAGCCAACATTATTGCCGGTGAAAAGAGCTTTATCCTCAATGCGGAAGGTAATTATGTTTACGCTCCAGGCAAGTTCGTGGCCGCAGTCGGAGTCAAAGACTTGGTGGTAGTCGAGACCGAAGACGCTTTGCTCATCACCACGCGGGAACGGGCGCAGGACGTGGGCAAAGTGGTGAAGTATCTCGACGAAAAGAAGCTTACGAAGCTGGTTTAGCGGACCTGATGGCTACAGAGATCAAGTTTGGCACGGATGGGTGGCGGGGCATCATTGCCGAGGACTATACCTTTGAAAATGTGCGCCGCGTGGCCGGCGGCGTCGCCTCCTATGTTCTGCAGCACGAGGACGCCAGCCGCGGACTGCTGGTTGGCTACGATACCCGCTTCGGCTCGCGGCGCTTCGCCGAAGCTCTCGCCGAGGTTCTTGCCGGCGCTGGCATTCCGGTGCGGCTTTCGGATGACTGCATTCCCACGCCGGCGATTTCCTATCTTGCCAAGCATCTGGGCACCGCGGGAGGCGTGGCCATTACCTCCAGCCACAATCCCTGGAACTGGAATGGCGTGAAGTTCAAGGAAAAGTTTGGCGGCTCGGCGCGGCCTTCGGTAGTAAAGCAGATCGAGGCGGAAGTTCGCACCGGCGCCATGCCCAAGGGTGGTCCCGCGCACGTGCATGCGATGGACTTCAAGACTCCCTACGTGGAGGCGATTGCCAGGTTCGCCGACGGGGGAGCCATCGGCAAGACCCGCTTCAAAATCGCTCTTGATTACATGCACGGAGCGGGACGGCTGCTGGCTGGCAAAATCCTGCGGGCGCGCGGGGTGAACTGCGTAGAGATTCGCAGTGACATCAATCCGCTGTTCCCGGGGATCAATCCCGAGCCCATCCTTCCCCAC
Source organism: Terriglobia bacterium (assembly GCA_963732925.1). Classification (GTDB taxonomy): domain Bacteria; phylum Acidobacteriota; class Terriglobia; order Terriglobales; family Acidobacteriaceae; genus DASZRZ01. The sequence continues at coordinate 208,197 of CAVTBJ010000005.1, read as the reverse complement.
GTGTCCAAGCTGCAGGAAACGGTCATGCGCGAAGGCTGCCATGCCGGGTTCGCAGTGGACGGCGATGCTGACCGCATTGGCGCGGTCGCCGAGGATGGCAGCTTTGTGGACGCGCACAAGTGTTACGCCATCCTGCTATGGTGGCTGCTGGAATATAAGAAGTGGTCGGGAGCGGTTACGCGCGCCTTCAATACCACCTGCATGCTCGACCGCATTGCCCAGCGCTATGGCCGCGAATTGATCGAGCACGGCATCGGCTTCAAGTATGTGTGCGACGTGGTGCTCTCTGGCAAAGAGGTTCTGATCGGGGGCGAGGAGTCGGGCGGGATCGGCATTCCCCGCCACCTGCCGGAGCGCGACGGCACTTTGAACGCGCTGCTGCTTTGCAATGCCATGGCCGACAGCGGCAAAACCCTGGGCCAGTTGGTGGAGCATCTGCAGCGCGAGTTTGGCGAGCACTATTATGGCCGCAGCGATTTGCACGTTCCCGACGAGGTCAAGTACGCTGCCATTCGCCGCGCCGAATCGCGGGAGACTTCCAGATTGGGAGAGTTCCAGGTCCTGCGCAAAGAAGACCTGGACGGCATCAAGCTGTTTCTCGATGCTCCCGACCATGGCAATGGAGCGCAGGCCTGGGTGCTATTGCGGGCTTCGGGGACGGAACCCTTGCTGCGCATCTACTCGGAGGCCGCTTCTCCGGAGTTGGTGGGGAAGATTCTGGCGCAGTCCGAGGCGTTCGTCAGCGAATCGGCCGCGGCGCTGCCCACCGCGGGCCGCTGATCTTTGCAAGCACGACGCGGTTGCGCGATGAGGGCAGCCGGCGGTCTCACTGCAAAATGTGGTCTCACAGCAAAATAAGGATCGCGGAAGCCGGTGCTGAGAATTTTCATGACCTTTGCCGCCACAGATGCGACGCATACGGACAGCCCCGAGGCGCGCCAGTACAACCGCATCCACCGCCAGCTGAGCATCCTGGATTTTCTGCTCGGTCTGGCTTTCCTGGGCGTGCTTCTGGCTACGGGCTGGACCAACAGCCTGCGGGACTGGGCTTACCTGGGGGCCGGCCAGCGCTATGCCCTAGCGGTGTTTTTCTATGTGGGGATGCTGGCCGTGCTGACCAAGGCCCTGGGTTTTGGTCTCGACTACTACAGCTTCCGGCTGGAGCACCGTTTTGGGTTATCCAACCTGGGGGTGCGCGGATGGCTGTGGGACCAGGTCAAGGGATGGACGCTGGGGCTGCTGCTGGCGGTTGTGATCGTCGAGCTGGTCTACTGGACCATCCGCGTCTTCCCCAGCCACTGGTGGCTGATCGCCTGGGCGGTTTTTGTCGTGCTCTCCGTACTGCTGGCGCAGGTTGCGCCTGTGCTGTTGTTTCCCATCTTCTACAAATTCGAGCCGCTGGAAGATCAGGACCTCCGCCAGAGGCTGCTGCAGCTTTCCGAACGTGCCGGCACGCGGGTGCGCGGGGTATACGAATGGAAGCTTTCGGAAAAAAGCAAGAAGGCCAACGCCGCGCTGGCGGGCCTGGGAACCACTCGGCGCATCATCATTTCCGATACGCTGCTCCAGAACTATTCCCCCGATGAAATCGAGGCGGTGATGGCCCACGAGCTCGGCCACCACGTCCACCGGCACGTGTCCAAGGGGATTGTGCTGCAAATGGGGATCAGCTTTTTCGGATTCTGGGCCACGGCCGCGTTGTTGCGCTACGTGGTATTCAGCCTGCATCGCTTCGACGGCCTCTCGGATTTTGCCAACCTGCCGCTGCTGGCGCTGGTGTCCACCGTTATCTCGTTCCTGCTGATGCCCGCGCTCAACGCCTATTCCCGCTACAACGAGCGCCAGGCGGACCGCTACGCCTTTCATGCCATACCCACGGTCGCTCCGTTTATTTCTTCCATGGAGAAGCTGGCGGATCAGAATCTGGCCGAACGCCATCCTTCCCGCGTGGTCGAGTGGTTGTTTCACTCCCATCCCGCCATTTCGCGGCGGGTGGAGGCGGCAGTCGCTTTTGGCCGCAAGCGCCAGCAGCCCGGATTCGTCCCCGGACATGTGGACTGACTCTCTCGCGCTCGCTTCGTGCCTTGCCCTCGAAATGTTAGCGATTTTGTGTTCTGTAAACAGGAGAATCCCCAGGCATAGGGCATGCCGGGGATTCTCAGGCAGGACTAGATCAGCGCAGCGAGGCGGCGGGATTTCAAAGTTCCCCGAATCCGCCCTCCAGCCGCCCTCTCCACAGCCTAGCTGCCCGGTTGCTTCTGGATGTGTTGAATCAGGCGTGCGCGTAATTGGTCGTCCTGTTGGGCGGCCTTGATGATTTGGGTGTATTCCCTGACTGTAAGTCCTTCTTGGTCATTGACGGCCTTCACCATTCGCTGATTCGCCTCGTCTGCCAGTTGCTTGGCTTCCTCCGGCTTTTGAGCCGCCTGGATCTTCGGACCGTATTCCTGCTGAACCGCCTTCACCTTTACGTAGGCTTTGGCGACCGATTCCAATTTGTCCTCGGAAGGGTTGACCGCCTGGGATTGTGCCGGCGCCTGTTGTTGTGCTCCCGATTGCTCTTGTTGTGCCGGTGCGTTTTGCTGTGCAGCAAAGCCGGTAAGACTCAGCGCGAGAAGCATGAGAAGCGTTGCTGGTGCTTTGAACCACTCCGCGCTGCGCACTCGAATCTTGGATTCCATCTGGGATCTCATGGTGGAAATGCCTCCTCTGGTTGTGTGCCCGCAGCAGCCCGTATTTTGTTACGGCCCCTTGCATTGGCAATTTGAAGCCGACGACCGACGATCGGGCTTTTTGGAAGAAGCTTTCGCTGATCGATACTGAACAGCGGAGTTTGGCTGGCCCACACCTTGCGCTGTTCAGCCGATCATCTGCATCGGCCATCATTCCGGCCTCCATGGGCACTGGTTGTTGGTTTCGCTCCTGCTTTGGCTAATCCAGCTTCTGATGCTCTCGGCGTGGGTGGCTGTTGGCCCAGTCTCAGTGTTAGAAAAAAATCCTAGGCAAATTAGATTAAGTGCCGTCAGGGTGAGCTATAAAGTGACGGAAGCGCGAATTGCTTCCCTTTAGATCGTGCGGCAAGACTAGAGACCTATCGATTGTTCTCTGGAGCCTTTTCCAGGATGTCCCTCACCCGGAGAAGATCCTGCTCGGTGTCCACGCCGATGGTGTCGTAGGGGGTCTCGGCGACGTGGACGGGGATTCCATGATCCAGGAAGCGCAGCTGCTCCAGGCGCTCGCTGCGCTCCAGTTCCGATTCCGGCAGGGTAACGAAGCGGTCCAGGGCTTCGCGACGGTAGGCATAGAAACCCAGATGCTTGTAGTAGCGCGTCTGCCCGGTTGCATCCCGGTCGCAGGGGATGGTGCTGCGCGAGAAGTAGAGCGCGCGCCCCAACCGGTCGGTCACAACTTTCACCGCGTTGGGATTGTGAATGTCCTCCGGCGCGGCGGGAGTCTTGAGTGTTCCCACCTGCACCTCGGGGTCTCGCATCAGGCCGATCAGGAGCGCAATGTGCTCGGCACGGGTGAGAGGCTCATCCCCCTGAATGTTCAGGTAGACGTCGGCGGGGACGGCGCCGGCGATTTCCTGCACGCGCTCGGTCCCGCTGCGGTGTGAGCTGGACGTCAGGCGTGCATGGTAACCGCGTTGCCGGCAGAGCGCGAGAATCTCCGCGCTGTCAGTAGCCACCAGGACATCTTCCGCAGCCAGTAGCGAGCAGGAGCTGACCGCTTCATACACTCGTGCGATCAGGGGCACACCGGCAATTTCCCGCAGCGGCTTGCGGGCCATGCGGGTGGAACCGATGCGAGCGGGAATGACCGCCAGAATACGCATGCCGGGAACGCTCATTTCGAACTGGCGCGGGTTCGGCGAAAATCGAAGTTGTAGCTGCAGCCGATCACCAGCGTGTGATTATGCTGGAAGACCGTGCGGTTCCGCTGCTGCGTGATCTGGTACATGTAGCCGGCCTCGATGGAGGCCTCTTTACTGAGCTTGTATCCCAGTCCGGCGTAGGCACGGTTCTGGTCGAAAATGTTGGGCACGTTGTTTCCAAAGCCGATAAAGATCTCTTCGTAGGCGGAGAAATAGAGTTCCCGGGATTCCAGCGTGGGACCTTGCAGCGGCACCGTGCCCCGCAGCATGTAACGCATGCGGTTCAGATAAAGATAATTCGACGTGCCTGCCAGCTCGTCCCAGCGTTGCTCCAGGCGGTAGCGATGCGTCAGTTCCACGCGCCCCAAGTGGTCCCGTAACTGCACTTGCTCATAGAGGCGCTGCTCGGGAAAGTACCTCCCGGCGGAGTAGCTTTCGATGAGACCATAGCCCACGGTAACCATGGCGCGCTTGCCCGCGTAATAGTTGGCTCCCACGCGCACCAGGAGTTGTTGCGGGTCGGTAATGATGTTGTGGCGTCGCGACTGGAACTCGGTGTGCGCGCCCCACTGATCGCTGAGGCGGTGATCGCCGTTGAAGGTATACCAGCCGTTGTCACTGCTATCACTCACGTGCTGAGCCAGCGCGGAGAGTGGCGAGCACAAGCCGGCGGTCGCGGCGAGCAGGATCAGGGACAGCAGGGGTCTGACGTTTCGGACTGGCATGCAGTTGAGTGAAAGGGAAGAAAGCAAGATGATAAATCAGACCGGCAAGGGAGCCAACATCTCGCCATCCGCCGGTTGCGCAAATAGAATTCTGGCAATGGCGGAAAATGAAGATCGCGACCGGCGCGGAGGGCATTCCAGCCGGGCGGCCTCGACGGAAACGCTGGGACTGATTGTGGTTGCGGTAATCCTGGCGCTGATTCTGCTGTTGCGCTGGGGCGGCGACATCACCTGGAGCGCCCGCTGATGGCCTCGTCGCCGGCCAGCGCGCCGCCATCGGGCAGCACCGATCCCTTGCTTGTGGCTATTGTGGGTCCTACTGGCAGCGGCAAGACGGAATTGTCGCTGGCCCTGGCTTCTCGGTTCTGCGGCGAAATCGTGAATTGCGACTCGGTCGCGATCTACCGCGAATTTGTTATCGGGACGGCCAAGCCAAGGGCGCAGCAGCGCGCCCGCGTTCCTCATCATCTGCTCGATATTGCTGATCCCCTCGAGCCCATGACCGCCGGAGAGTACGCCCGGCAGGCGCGGCAGGCGCTGGCTGACATTCAAGCGCGCGGACAGCTTCCGCTGGTCACCGGCGGTACTGGGCTGTATCTGCGCGCGCTACTCGATGGCTTGTTCCCCGGGCCGCAGCGTTCGGATGACTTGCGCCAGCGTCTGCGGCAGAGAGCGGAACAGCGCGAAGCTTCTTATCTATATCGTCTCCTCCAGCGTTTGGATCCGGGAGCCGCCGCGAGCATTCATCCCAATGACAGTCCCAAGCTGATCCGCGCCATTGAAGTCTGCATGGTGGCGCGGCAGCCCATGTCGCAGCTATGGGAAGTCGGGCGGGATGCCCTGAGGGGCTTTCGCGTGCTTAAGATTGGACTCAATCCTCCTCGCCCGGCGCTCTATGAAAAGCTGAATTTGCGGGCCGTGCGCATGTTCGAGCAAGGGCTGGTGGAAGAAACCCGGAATCTCCTGGGGCGCTACCCCGGGGCCTGGGCGCTTTCCTCGCCCGGTTATAAGCAGGCAGCGCAGTTTCTGCGCGGGGAGCTGGGGCGGGAGCAGGCCATTGCGGCCGTGCAGCAGGCTCACCGCAACTACGCCAAACGGCAGATGACGTGGTTTCGCCGCGAGCCAGAGGTGTGCTGGCTGGAGGGCTTCGGCGACGGTGGCGAAATTCAGAGGCTGGGGATCAAAATGGTCGAAAGCGCGCGAGAGCGGGGGGCGCGGCGAACAAAGTCCCATTCGCCGTAGAGGGTTCAGACCCGCAAGCCGATGGAGCGCATCAGCTCCAACCCGTTGCTTTTGGCGACGACACCCTGGCGCAACTTGTAATCAAAGCGCATCTTCCCTTGCTCAAGATAATCCTGAAAATGCACATTACGGAGATGGCCGTCGAGGGCGGCGGACATTTCGGCCAGGGCAAGGTCATGGGTGGTGACCAGGCCGATTGCTCCCTTGGCTGCGAGCTCGCGCAGCAGCCCTTCGGCGCCAATTCGCCGATCGGCCGAGTTGGTGCCCTGCAGCAGTTCATCGAGGAGGAAAAGCAGGGGAATTTTTCCACCGGCCAGGTCCACCAGGGTGCGCAGCCGCTTGATTTCCGTGTAGAAACGGGAGCTGCCCTGCTGCAGGGAATCGTTCACGCGGATGCTCGCTCCAGCCTGCAAGGGAGAGAGCCGCAGACGACGCGCCCGCACTGGGGCTCCGGCCATCGCCAGGACAACGTTGACACCAATGGCGCGCAGCAGCGTGCTCTTGCCGGACATGTTGGAGCCGCTTACCAGCAGAATGGGTGTTTCCCGGGTGATCTGGACATCGTTTGGCACGGCATGAGACCGCGGAATCAGCGGGTGGGCCAGTTGCTCAGCCTCGAGGAAAGCGTCGCCGGAAACAAATTCCGGGAAAACGTCGGTCGGGTGTTCGTAGGTGTATCCGGCGAGAGAGAGCAGGGACTCCATTTCGGCGACCGTCTCGAGCCAACTCCGGACGAACGCGCCATGCTCCTGCCGCCAGCGCTCCGCCGCATACGCGACCTGCAGGCTGTACATCAGTGGAGCGTTGATGATCCGGACAAACAGGTTGTGCTGGGAGTCGATAAGATCGCCGATTCTGCTCAGGCGAGCGATTGCCCTGGAAGCCAGCAGCTTGCGCCCCTCGAGGAGGTTGGTCAAAGCAGCCAGGGCTGGCGCCTCGAAGTGCTCACGTTCCAATCGGGCGAGTATGCTCGCCAGCAAAGAGAGGTCCGCCAGGGCATGTTCAGCTCCATGGGAAACTGCCTCCAGGCGATCCCGGAAACCTCGAAGGATGGCATATTCAGCAAGAAATATAGCCACACACGGCGTTGCCAAGCCATAAATGCCCCAGATGGCTACGCTGGCCATAAAAGCGACAGCCAGCGCCATGGCTAGCCAGGGCAGCCGGCCAGAGTGAAACTGCGCCGGCGATTCGGCCCAGTTCAGAAGCTGCTCCGGATGTACTCCGACGCGGGCAGGTTCGCCGGCAAGGGCGACATCTTCCCGAAGGTCGATACGGTTCCGCAACTCGGGGATAGCCTGATGGCGGGCTTGAATGACGCTGAGCGGGGCGGGTTTCAAAAGCCAGCCCGCAAGGCCTTCCTGGCCCATGCGTGTTCGCGCCGTAGAGAGCAGTTCAAAGACGCTTCCCCGTCCGAACAGATCGAGATCTTCACAGTAGGGATGCTCGGGATCACGGAAGCGTTCGCCCTGCTCACCGGTTCCTATCCAGCGGTCTTCGACGCGGGCCAGGCCAGCGCGATAGAACTCCACTGCGCGTTGCGCGCAATCTCTATCTCGAATCGTCCGGTCGAGGAAAACTCCCAGTGCAAAGAAGGCGATGGTGGGAATAAGAAGCCACCAGGCTGACAGCGCTCCGCGTCCCCAGGCAAGCCAAGCAAGGAGCGCAGCCAGAGCCATCACAGAAATCCGGAGGTTACCAAGCCAAAGCGCAATTTGGTCGGCACGCGCGACGCGAGCTTCCCGTTGGCCAAGGCGAGAGGCATATTCTTGCGCGGCTCCGGCAGGCGGGGACGAAAGGGTGGGCTGGACCATGGAGTTCTTTTCTACCCCTCCATCCTCCCGGGCGCAAAGGCCAGGCGAGAGGTCGCCTGAAGAATCAATTGCCAGGGGCCATTCAGGTTATTGAAAGAGGCAATTCCTCTGTTAGGCTTCGCCAATGGCGAAGAAGTCATTAGCCAGTGCCGGCCTGCTGCTGATCGTCTCATTGTTACTGTGCGCCAGTCCGGTTGTGGAGAACTACAGCCAGCCCGGCCCGGTGCGGCTGGACGCCGAAGGCGAGGCCTGGGCACAGCAGACGCTCAAACGCCTGACCCTGGAAGAGAAGATCGGCCAGATGTTCGTGGTTCTGGCGCGCACTCAGTTCTACAACCAGGAAGATCCCGAATACCAGCATCTACTGGAAACCATCCGCAAATATCACGTGGGCGCCATCGGGCTGACCGTGCCCGTGGATTCCGGCTTCCTGCAGAAGGCGATGCCCTACGAAGCGGCCATGCTGACCAATCAGTTACAGCGTGCGTCGGATGTCCCGCTGCTGTTCGCCGCCGACTTTGAATACGGGCTCAGCATGCGGCTGATCGGGGCCACCCAGTTCCCCTACCCCATGGCATTCGGCGCTGCCGGCAATGTTGCCGATGCCGAGGCCTTCGGACGCATCGTCGCCCAGGAATCGCGCGCCATTGGCGTGCAGTGGAACTGGTTTCCCACCGCCGACGTTAATTCCAATCCCCGCAATCCCATCATCAATACCCGCTCGTTCAGCGAGGATCCGCAGCAGGTTTCCGACATGGTCGCGGCTTATATCCGGGGGGCGCATGAGGGCGGAATGCTGGTCACGGCCAAGCATTTTCCCGGACACGGCGATACCTCGACGGACAGCCATCTGGGATTTGCCTCGGTCAACGCCGACCGGGCGCGGCTCGATGCGGTCGAGTTTCCACCGTTTGAGGCGGCCATCCGCGCCGGCGTGGATGCCGTCATGGTGGCGCACGTCACCGTCCCGGCTCTCGACCCGGATCCCAGTCATGTGGCCAGCACCTCGCCGCGGATTGTGACTGGATTGCTCAAGCAGGAGATGGGATTTCAGGGCCTGGTGGTGACCGATTCGCTCGACATGAACGGCCTTATGCGGCTCTACCAGTCGGCTGCGGGCAATCCCTCGGGGAAGGCGGCGGTGGCGGCGGTGAAGGCGGGCAACGACATTCTGCTGCTTCCGCAGAGTTTGGACGGCGCTTATAACGGGCTCCTCGATGCCGTTCGCCGGGGAGAGATTTCCGAATCCCGGATCGACGCCTCGGTATTGAAGATTCTGCGCGCCAAGGCTTCGCTGGGATTGCACAAATCGCGCCTGGTGGACATCGATCGCTTGTCCGAAGTGATAGCGCGGCCGGACAATGTGGCCGTCGGGCAACAGGTGGCGGCGGAAGCTGTGACCCTGGTGCGTGACCGCGGTGGAGTGCTGCCGCTCCGGCCTTCCTCCGCTCCGGCTGTGATTCCCACGGCCGCTGTGGCGGCGGGTGCGGAAGCACTGCCCAGCAGCCTGGTGGTCGTGGCCTTCACGGACTCCGTCCGTGGTGAGCCCGGACGGGTGTTTGTCCGCGACATTCTGGCGCGCGTGCCCGACGCCAAGATTTTCTACGTGGACCCGCAAATCGCTGGCGTGCTGACTGAGCCGATTCTCGAGGCCGTGGCCCAGGCCAAAACCGTGCTGGCGCCCGTCTATGTGGTGCCGGTTTCCGGCAAAGTCGTGCAGGTGGGGAATGAAATGAAGAACACGGTTTCCCTGGTAGGAGATTCCGCTGTCCTCATGCGCCGCCTGGTGGAAACAGCGGGCAAGCGCCTGGCCGTGGTGGCGCTGGGCAACCCCTATCTGGCGCAGGATTATCCCGGCATTGCAACCTACATCTGCACATTTTCCAATCTTCCGGTTTCGGAAACGGCCGCGGTAAAAGCGCTGTTCGGAGAGGCTCCGATTCGCGGACGCCTCCCGGTAACCATTCCCGGCGTCGCGCGCCGCGGCGAGGGAATGGATTTTCCTCCATCTGCCACCGAAGCCGCCGGTTCCAGCCAGCGAAACTAGGAGTCGCCAAGCGCCGCCGGTTGCACGCTGCCATACCATCCTGCTAGGTTGGTACGGATTTCATGGAACGCCCCTGTTACCGGTGCGGCGCGAATGTGGACGACGCAACTGCGTTTTGTCCGCAATGCAACGCGCCCCAAATTCGTATCTCGGCCGCCAGCGACGCCGGGAACTCCCCTGCGGCCGTCGCGCCGGGGCCTTCTCGCGAGTCGAGTAAGGACCTGTGGGAGCCGGCCACCGGTCCTCTGCCGCCGGGGACGCCCGGGGAAGTACAGCCGCCCGCAACTCCCATGCGCATGCCTTCCGGCGGACCGGGCTTTCGCGGCTTCCCCCGCCATCGACTGGTCGCAGGCGGTTCCGGGAGCCGCGCTTGCCGGGGCGGTGATTGCCTTGGCCTGGGCGATCCCTTTTCTGAGTTTCTTTATCTGGATGGGACTGACCGGACTCGCGGGGGTTTTGCTCTATCAGCGGCGCGTTCCCCAGGCTGCGCCTACGACCGGAATGGGTGCGCGCATCGGCGCGCTGGCCGGCTTATTTGGCTTTGGGATCTTTGTGCTGGTGATGGCGCTGCAGATGGTGGTGATGCGGGGCACCGGCCAGTTTCGCGCCATGATGCAGCAGGTTCTGCAACAGGCTGCCAGCCAGAACGCGGACCCCCGCGCGCAGGAAGTGCTGCAGCGACTTACCTCGCCCGCAGGCTTGGCTCTGATGCTCACGGTGGCGCTGGTGCTGGCCTTTCTGGCGTTCCTGCTTTTCTCCAGCCTGGGTGGCGCGCTGGGCGCTTACCTCATCCGCAAAAAAGAACGGTGAGAAATTTTCCGTACAGGGGAAGCGCAGGCGCCGGACGATTGCAAATTTTGCCAGGCTCGCCGCGAAATTTTCCAACGGGCGGCGGTTTTTTTGGAAAACGCGCGTGCTGGCGTCGGATTTTCGCGTCGCAATCGCACAAGTTACTTGACAACTACTCCGGGTGAATCTGTTACAATCACGAGTTTTCTTGAACACCACAGGCCCTCTTATGTCGTCCATCGAACTTCCAGCAGCCCGGAGAGTCGAGCAGGAACGCTCTGCCGGTTCCATAGGTGAAATGGCCCAGTAGATGCCCCAGATCTTCCATCGCAGCACCAACACTATTTCCAGGGTTTCGCTAGTGGCGGCTGTACTGGCGGTGGCGGGGATTTTTTTTGTTGCCCTTCAATTGCAGCGCTCGTCGTATTTCAGCTGGAGCGGCATCGCCCGCGAGCAGCCGGTGCCGTTCAGCCATCAGCACCATGTGAGCGGTTTGGGAATTGATTGCCGTTACTGCCACACGACAGTGGAAGTTTCCAGCTTTGCCGGCATTCCTCCCACCAAGACCTGCATGAACTGTCACGCGCAGATCTGGACGAATGCAAACCTGCTGGAGCCGGTGCGGGCAAGCTTCCGCACCAACACCCCCCTGCATTGGCAAAGAGTGAACATGCTGCCCGATTTCGTTTATTTCAATCACAGCATTCACGTGGCCAAAGGAGTAGGCTGCGCAACCTGCCACGGTCCGGTGAATCGCATGCCGCTGATGCTGGCGGAGCACAGCATGCAAATGGAATGGTGCCTGGATTGCCATCGCGCCCCGGAGAAATATCTGCGGCCGAGAGCGCAGGTCTTCAACATGAATTACGTGCCTCCCAGCGCGATCAAGCCGGTTTCGGTGGATGGGCGCACGTTCACTTCCCAGCTCGCGCTGGGAACCTACTTGCGCCAGGAATATCACCTGCGCAGCGTGTACGACATCACGAGTTGCAATACCTGTCACCGTTAAGTTTGCTTCGCGCCGCGGCGCGAAGCGTCTCTGGCGGCGCAGCACGGGAAATCCGAGTTGATGGTGAAAATGGACGGTAGCGACAACCATTCGAAGCTGGTGCAGATCCAGACAGGTTCCACCCCAGAGGCGGCGGCTATTGAGGCTGCCCTGAGCGCCGGTAGCGGTCCCGAGTACTGGCGCAGCCTGGAAGAGCTGGCGCAGACCCCGGAGTTTCGGGAGAGTTTGCAGCGCGAGTTTGCGAGCCCCAGCGGCGCCTGGCAGGACGATGTCTCCCGGCGCGGCTTTCTCAAGCTGATGAGCGCCTCCCTGGCCCTGGCCGGTCTGGCCGGTTGTACCAAGCTGCCGCCCGAGGCTATCGTGCCCTACGTGCGGCAGCCTTCGGAGATGGTCCCCGGCCTGCCCTTGTTCTATGCGACGGCCATGGACTTGAACGGACAAGGCATTCCTGTCCTGGTGCGCAGCAATGAAGGCCGTCCCACCAAGATCGAGGGCAACCCCGAGCATCCGGAAACCCAGGGCGGCACCGATCTGTTTTCCCAGGCTTCGGTTCTCGGTCTGTACGATCCGGCGCGTTCCCAGACCACCCTGTATCAGGGAGAAGTGCGGCCCTGGTCCTCGTTTGTGGGCGCCATGCAGGGACCGCTTGCCAACTTGAAGGCGCAGGGCGGCGCGGGAATGCGGCTGCTGACCCAGAGCATTGCTTCGCCCACCATGGCGGCGCAGATTCGCAGCCTGCAGGCCGCGTTTCCGCAAATGAAGTGGCACCAGTGGCAGCCGCTGCATCGCGATTACGTCCGCTCCGGATCGATGCTGGCCTTCGGGGAACACGTGGAGCCGCAGTACCGGCTGGCGAATGCCGACGTCATTGTCAGTCTGGACGCCGACTTCCTGTACCCCGGGTTCCTGGGATTTCATGCCTGCTCGCGCGACTGGGCCAACCGCCGCGACCCGGAAAACCCCGCGGGAATGAGCCGTACTTATGCGATTGAGACCTCGGTGACCACCACCGGTTTCAAGGCGGATCATCGCATCGCCGTGCGTCCCTCGGCTCTGGAGCACTACGCGCGCGCGCTGGCCGGCCAGCTGGGAATTTCCGCGGGCGGATCGGTTCCCGCCGAGCATCAGGCCGTCATCCGTGAAATCGCCCGCGACCTGCAGCGTGCCCACGGCCGGGCGGTCGTGATTGCCGGAGAGACCGCGCCTCCCGTGGTGCAGGCGCTGGCGCATGCCATGAATCAGGCTCTCGGCGCTGTGGGACAGACGGTCGTCTACACCGATCCCGTGGCTGCCAGTCCGGTGGACAACCGGCAGTCGCTCCGCGAGCTGGTGGATGACATCAACGCTGGCAGCGTGCAGATGCTGATTATCCTGGGCGGTAATCCGGTCTTTGACGTCCCCGCCGACATCGATTTCAAGAGCGCGCTGCTCAAGGTGCCGCTGAAGGTAGGCTACTCGCTCTATACCGATGAAACCGCCTTCTATACCGACTGGCACGTGTGCGCCACCCACTATCTGGAATCCTGGAGCGACGTGCGCGCCTCCAGTGGGATCATCAGCATCGTGCAGCCGCTGATCGCTCCGCTTTACGGCAGCCACACGCCGCACGAGTTTCTGGCGGTCTTCAATGGCCAGCCGGACACCTCGAGCTACGAGCTGGTTCGCGCCTACTGGAAGACGCAGCACACCGGAAGCGATTTCGAATCCTGGTGGCGCAAGTGCGTGCACGACGGTTTTATCCCGGGAACGGAGTTTGCGCCGCGCACGGTCAGCCTGCGTGTCCGGGATTTCAGCACGATTCCGGCGCCTCCCGTGGCGCAAGGCCTGGAACTGGCCTTCCGCCAGGATCCGACGCTGCTCGACGGGCGCTTCGCTCCCAATGCCTGGCTGCAGGAATGTCCCAAGCCCAACAGCAAACTGATGTGGGATAACCCCGCCTACATCAGCCCGCGCACAGCGGAGCGCCTGGGAATTCCTGCTCTGCAGGACGCGGCGCTGGTCGAGCTGCAGCATCGTGGCGGCAAGATCGTGATTCCCGTGTGGGTGCAGCCCGGCCAGCCGGACGACGTAGCGTTGTTGCTGCTGGGAAGTGGGCGCGAGCGGGCGGGGGAGACAGGAACCGCCAAGGGGGTGAATGTGTACCCCTTGCGCTATGCCGACACCCCGTACTTCGCGGCCGGCGCCCAGTTGCGCAAGACTGGCGACACCTATCAGGTTGCCGACCGCCAGGGTTACCAGCAGATCCAGGGACGGAACATGATCCGCGCCGCAGCCCTGGCGGAGTACCGGAAAGATCCGAAGTTTGCCCACTTGAAGGTTACGCCTCCGGAGCCGGAGGAAAGCCTAGTCCCGAACTACGACTATCCCGAATACGCCTGGGGCATGGCGATTGATTTAAATCGTTGCACGGGATGCAACGCCTGCGTGGTGGCCTGCCAGTCGGAAAATAACGTGGCCGTAGTGGGCAAGACCCAATGCCTCATGGGCCGTCAGATGCAGTGGCTGCGCATCGACCAGTACTATAACGGTGAGTCTTCCAATCCCCGGTCGTACTTTGAGCCCATGCTCTGCGTGCAGTGCGAGCGGGCGCCCTGCGAGCTGGTATGCCCGGTCAATGCCACGGTCCACAGCACCGAGGGCCTCAACGACATGGTGTACAACCGCTGCGTGGGTACGCGCTACTGCTCCAATAACTGTGCCTGGAAGGTGCGCCGCTTCAATTTCCTGCTCTTCGAGGATTGGACCACCCCGCAGCTCAAGCTGATGCGCAATCCCGAAGTGACCGTGCGTTCCCGAGGCGTAATGGAAAAGTGCACCTACTGCGTGCAGCGCATTACTCATGGCCGTATCACGGCCGAGCGGGAAGACCGGCCGTTGCACGACCTGGAGGTGCTGACCGCTTGCCAGCAGTCCTGTCCCACCCATGCCATCGTATTTGGCGATATCAACAACCGCTCATCGATGGTGGCGCGCTGGAAGCAGAATCCCCGCAACTATTCCGTTTTGGAAGAGCTGAATACCCGTCCGCGAACCAGCTGGCTGGCCGCGGTCCTGAATCCCAACCCGGCCCTGCCGGAGAGCCAGTCGCAGGAGCTGCCGGAGTAGCGTGATTGATGGAAATTAACCAAAAAACCACGGAGATGGAGCCCAGCAGGGTCGATTCCCATGCAGTGATGCAGCCGGGGCATACGTTCGGCAGTCTCACGGACAAGATTTCCGGGATTGTCCTGACCCCGCGCACGCCGGGCTTCTGGTTCCTCATCGTCGGCATCAGCGGGCTGATTACGGGGATGTTTCTCTATGCCGTGGCGTACTTGTTTTACCGCGGCGTCGGAATCTGGGGAATCAACATCCCCGTCGCGTGGGGATTTGCCATCGTCAACTTTGTCTGGTGGATCGGAATCGGACACGCCGGCACTCTGATTTCCGCCATTCTGCTGCTGTTCCGGCAGTCGTGGCGCAACTCCATCAACCGCTTTGCCGAGGCCATGACGTTGTTCGCCGTGGCCTGTGCGGGCATGTTCCCGCTGCTGCATATGGGCCGTCCGTGGCTGTTTTACTGGTTGTTCCCGTATCCCAATACGATGAACATCTGGCCCAACTTCCGCAGCCCCCTGGTGTGGGACGTATTCGCGGTTTCCACCTATGCCACCGTCTCGCTGGTGTTCTGGTACATCGGGCTGATTCCTGACCTGGCCACGCTGCGCGACCGCAGCCGCAACCGCTGGGCGCGGGCCATCTACGGCATGCTGTCCATGGGCTGGCGGGGCGCCGCCCGGCACTGGCACCGTTACGAAACCGCGTACCTGCTGCTGGCCGGACTGGCGACGCCCCTGGTGCTTTCCGTGCACACCGTGGTGAGCTACGACTTTGCCGTGGCCATCGTTCCCGGCTGGCACTCCACGATCTTCCCTCCGTACTTCGTCGCCGGCGCCATTTATTCCGGCTTCGCCATGGTCCTGGTGCTGGCCATTCCGCTGCGCACGCTCTACCACCTGGAGGACATGATCACACTGCGGCATCTGGAGAACTCGGCCAAGCTCATGCTCGCCACCGGCCTGATCGTGGGCTACGGCTACATGATCGAAATGTTTTCCGGCTGGTACACAGGGTCGGTGTTTGAGTTGCACCAGATCTTCGTCACCCGCATGGGCGGCTACTACAGCGGTTTTTACTGGTTGTTGATCGCGCTCAACCTGGGCTTCGTGCAGATCCTCTGGTTTAAGAAGGTTCGCACCACGCCGTGGTTCCTGTGGTGTGTGGCCCTGATCCTTCTGGGGGCCATGTGGCTGGAGCGGTTCGTGATCGTGGTCCTCAGCCTCTCGCAGGATTATCTGGTCTCCAGCTGGGGCATTTACACCCCGACGCGCTGGGACTGGGCGATCTTTATCGGAACGCTCGGAATGTTTACGTTCCTGTTCATGCTGTTCGTTCGCGCCCTGCCCATGATTTCGATTTTTGAAATGAAGACTCTGCTGCCGGCTTCGGAGGTGAAGGGGGAATGAAACGCGCGCAGCCAGGAACGCTGTATGGCCTGCTGGCCGAGTTTGAGACTCCGACGGAGGTGGTGCAGGCGGCGCACGCCGCCCATGCGGACGGCTATCGCCGCATGGAGGCCTATAGTCCTTTTCCTGTGGAAGGTCTCGCCGAGGCAGTGGGCTTTCCCCGGGACCGGGTTGCAGCGGTCTGTCTGGTGGGCGGGATCCTGGGCCTGGTGACCGCCTATTCGCTGGAGTACTGGATCAACGTGATTTCCTATCCCATCGATGTCGCGGGACGGCCATTCCATTCCTGGCCTTCCTTCATCGTGGTGGGCTTTGAGTTGACGATTCTGTTTGCCGCTCTTTCCGCCGTGATCGGCATGATGGCCATGAACGGCTTCCCCATGCCGTATCACCCGTTGTTTTCCGTCCCGGAATTCTCGCAGGCTTCGCGGGACCGCTTTTTTCTGTGCATCGAGGCGGCTGACCCCCGCTTCGATCCGCAGCAGACGCGTGAGTTTCTGCAGAAGTTGCAGCCCCGGGAAGTGTTGGAGGTGCCCAATTAGCCGCACCTCGATTCTCCGCTGCCGGCCTGCCGCCTGGCTGGGTCTCCTCGGGCTTGTCCTGCTTTGTGGCTGCCGTGTCGATATGCACCGCGACCCGAAACTGGAACCGCTGACGGAAAGCGACTTCTTTCCCAACGCCATGGCCTCGCGTCCGCAGGTCGAGGGAACGGTGGCTCGCGGCCAGTTGCACGCCGACACTTATTTCTATACCGGCATGATCAACGGCCAGCCGGGCAATGAAATGCCGTTCCCGGCCACGCGCCAGGTGCTGGAGCGCGGGCAGCAGAGATTCGACATCTACTGCACGCCCTGCCACTCGCTCATGGGCGACGGCAACGGCGTTATCGTGCAGCGCGGGTATCGCCGGCCTCCCTCTTTCCATACCGACCGGCTGCGCCAGGCGCCTCTGGGGCATTTTTTTGACGTGATGACGAACGGTTTTGGAGCTATGCCCGACTACGCCGCCCAGGTCCCGCCCGCTGACCGCTGGGCCATTGTCGCCTACATTCGCGCCCTGCAGTTGAGCCAGGACGCCACCCGGAGCGACGTGCCCGCCGGCCAGCCGGTCCCCTCCGTCGCTGCCGCGGCCCCAGGGGGGGCGCAATGAGAGCTTACGGTGGAACGAACCTGGAACTGATGGCGCCCGTCGAAGTTGCCGGCTGGCAGCGCCGCGCCTTGCTCGTCGGCATCGTCTTCGCCGTGGCCTCGGTGATTGGGGCCTTCCTCAACCCGGCCCAGGCCATGCACTCCTATCTTCTGGGATACATGTTCATCCTGGGACTCTGCCTGGGACCACTGGGAATGCTGATGGTGTGGCATGTGACCGGAGGCGGCTGGGGCGTGGGCATTCGCCGCATCTTCGAGGCCGCCGCTGCTACCTTGCCGCTGCTTGCACTGGCCTGCATTCCGATTTTCTTTGGATTGTCCGCCAACTACCCGTGGGCCCGCGCCGATGTGATTGCCCGCGAGCCCAATATTGCGCGGCTGGCGCATCTCTTCTTTTTCACACCGTTTTTCATCGCCCGCGCGGTTGTCTATTTCATCTCCTGGGGAGTGCTGGTCTGGTTTCTGCTGCGCTGGTCGGACATGCAGGATGAGCCCGGCAGGGACGTGCAGTCCCGGCTCAAGGCCATCAGCGCTGGCGGGCTGGTGCTGTATTTCTGGACCTTCAGCTTTGCGGTGATGGATTGGGTGCTCTCGGCCGCGCCCGGCTCCTGGGTTTCGTCCATTTACCCCTTGATCTTCGCCGTGGGCCAGGGCCTCATCGGAATGGCCTTCACCGTGATCATTGCCCGCGCCCTGCGCGCCCACGGGAACATGGGCTTGGTGCTCCGCTCCAAGGATTTTCACGATTACGGTAAGTACCTGCTGATGTTTATCATGCTCTGGGCGTGGTTCAGCTACTCCCAGTGGCTGCTCATCTGGTCCGGCAATCTGCCCGACGAAATCTCGTTTTTCCTGGCGCGAAGCCGCGGCGGATGGCAATACGCGACCTGGGTGCTCTGCCTGGGGCATTTCGCGATCCCCTTTGCTCTGCTGCTTTCGCGAAGCCTCAAGACTTCCGATCGTCTGCTGGGGATCGCTGCCTGGCTGATCCTGATGCGCTATTGGGGACTTTTCTGGAACATCGAGCCCAACTACACTCCCGCACATTTTGCTTTCAGCTGGATGGACGCGGTGATTCCCATCGCCTTGGCCGGGCTGTGGATGGCGTTCTTCTGCTGGAATTTGCGGCGCAGGCCTTTACTTGCCGCCTATGATCCGCGTCTGCGGGAACTGCTCGCGAGTGAGCACGAGTATCGACAGCTGGTTGGAAGTGAACATGAGTAACGGACACCGTAAAGACGAAACCCCCGAGGACCAGTTTCGCCACCATGACGTGGCCTACGACCGCACCGACCTGGGGGACGCAAGATTTACCTGATTCTTCTCGGCTTTGCCCTGTTTGTTGGGTTCATTCATATTGTGAGTTGGGGGATATTGCACTATTTCGGAAATTACCGCATTACGGGGGCACCGTCCGGTCCGGTGAATATTGCGCGCATGGCGGTGGTACCCAAGGGGGATCCGGCCCTGCGCTTTCCCACGCCGGTTTTGCAACCTGATCCGGTTGCCGATCTCAATAAGTTCAAGGCGGGCGAGCAGGAGTTGCTGAACGAGTACGGTTGGGTCAACCAGCAGAGCGGGGTGCTGCGAATTCCCATTTCCCGCGCGATCGACCTGATTGCCGAACGGGGTTTGCCGACCCGGCCCGATGCGGGGGTGCCGGTTTCGCGCAGTTTTGGAAGCGCGCCTTTGCTGGGAGGGGGCGTTGCTCCCCTGCCGGGAAATTCTCCAGCCAGAGTCGAAGTTTCGAGCCCGAACTACATGCTGCCTGCATCCAGCGGAGCTCGACAACAGCAATCTCAGCCCAGCGGAAGCAAGGGGAAGCAGTCCCCCCATCCGCAAGAGAGGTAGTCGTCATGAAGCAGCAGTCCGCCACTTCCATTCGGATGGCAGCCGGAGCCTTGATCGTGCTGGCCGCTTCCCTGGCGGGGGCGCAGGGTTCGCCCTATCGGGGAGGCGGGGGAATGAGCGGGGAGCCCAGCATTGCGGTCCCGCCCCCGGCGATGCTGAAAAACATCCAGATCAATCAGAAGCTGGGAGCCCAGATTCCTCTCGATTTAAAATTCCGCGATGAGAACGGACACGAGGTCCGGCTGGGCCAGTATTTTGGCGCCCGCCCGGTGGTGTTGAGCCTGGTCTATTACCAGTGCCCCATGCTGTGCGGCGAAGTGTTGAGCGGAATGAGCAGCGCCTTCAACGTCCTGAAGTTCGATATGGGCAAGGACTACCAGGTGGTCACGGTCAGCTTTAACCCGCGCGAGGGCCCCGAGCTGGCCCGCGCCAAAAAGGCGCAATACGTCAAGCTGTACAACCGTCCCGGGGCGGACGCGGGCTGGCACTTTCTGACCGGCTCACCGGAATCCATCAACGCCCTGGCCAAGGCTGTGGGTTTCCAGTACCAGTGGGATGAGCGTACGCAGCAGTATGTCCATGCCGCGGCCATCATGGTGGCGACGCCACACGGCAAGCTTGCCCAGTATCTCTACGGCGTGGAGTATGCGCCCCGGGATCTGCGCCTAGCCCTGGTCGAATCCTCCAAGGAAAAGCTGGGCAGTGTGGTCGATGCGATCCTGCTGTACTGCTACCGCTACGATCCGCGCACCGGGAAATACGGCGCCGTCATCAGCAGGATCCTGCAGGTGGCGGGATTGCTGACTATTGTGATCCTCGCTGGCGGCTTTGCTGCTGCTGACCAAGCTGGAGCCCAAGAGCGTGCGCGCCCGTCGGCCCGCTCCGGCGTCCCAGCGTGGAGGACAGGCCTAGTTTATGTGGGAGAATCTGCCGCTTTGGCCCGCGCGAGCCTCCACCTTCGCAAACCAGGTGGATGGTCTCTTTATTTTCCTGATCGCCGTCACCGGATTTGTTCTCGGTGATGGTCTTTGTCCTGATCTTTATTTTCATTCTTCGCTATCGTCGTTCCCGCAACCCTGTGCCGACGCAGATCGAAGGCTCCCTGTTGCTGGAAAGCATGTGGACGCTGGTGCCGTTTCGCATCTTCCTCGTCATGTTCGGCTGGGGGGCGGCGATCTACGTGGACCAGTCGCAGCCGCCGGCGGACTCGATGGAGATCTTTGTGGTAGCCAAGCAGTGGATGTGGAAGTTCGAACATCAGGAAGGCGTGCGGGAGATTGACGAGCTGCACGTGCCCGTAGGCCGGGATGTTCGCCTCACCATGATCTCGCAGGATGTCATTCACAGTCTTTATATCCCGGCGTTTCGCATTAAGACAGGACGTGCTGCCCAACCGCTACCGAAGCGAGTGGTTCCGTGCCACCAAGCCCGGCCGCTACCACCTGTTCTGTGCTGAGTATTGCGGTACCCTGCATTCCGGCATGATTGGAGAGGTCGTGGTGATGAATCCCCCGGACTATCAGGCTTGGCTGTCGGGCGGGGCGGTGGAAGGTTCGCTGGCCGATACCGGCAAGCAGGTGTTCCAGCAGCTTGGGTGCAATACCTGCCACCGACCTGGACAGCCAGGGAATCGGTCCTAATCTGACCGGAGTCTTTGGGTCGCCGGTCCAGCTTTCGGATGGCCGGACGGTTACGGCGGATGATAACTACATCCGCAATTCCATCCTGAACCCGGGATCGGAAATCGTGGCGGGCTTCCAGCCGGTGATGCCCACCTTTGAAGGCCTGATCAGTGAAGAACAACTACTGGCCTTGGTTGCCTATATCAGGTCCCTTGGGAATGCCCCTCAACCGGGTGCGGCCACGCCGCAAGCTCAGGGCGCCGCGCCATCCGGGAAGTCGGAGTAATCGTTATGTCCACTGTGAGCATCACGCCGGCCGAGCCGCAGAATTATTTAAATTCCGAATATGGGATCAAGTCCTGGCTGCTGACCACGGATCACAAGAGGATTGCCATCCTCTATCTGCTTTCCATCACCTTCATGTTTTTTATTGGCGGCATTGCCGCCACGCTGATCCGGCTGGAATTGCTGACCCCGGCGGGCGATCTGCTGACTGCGGACACGTATAACAAGGTCTTCAGTATCCACGGCATCGTGATGGTCTTTTTCTTCCTGGTGCCGTCGATTCCCGCAACCCTCGGGAACTTCCTGGTGCCCATGATGATCGGCGCCAAGGATCTGGCGTTCCCGCGGATCAACCTGGCGAGCTGGTACTTGTACATCATCGGCGCCGGTACCATGCTGTACGTGATCGCCACCGGCGGGGTGGACGCCGGCTGGACGTTCTATGTCCCCTTTGCCAGCACCTATTCCAATACCAATGTGGTTATGGCGATTGTGGCCATCTTTATCGCCGGCTTCTCTTCGATTTTTACCGGCCTGAATTTCATTGTCACGATCCATCGAATGCGCGCTCCCGGGCTCACCTGGAGCCGGCTGCCGCTCTTTATCTGGAGCCATTACGCGACTTCCATCGTCATTATTCTGGGCACGCCAGTAGTGGCCATCGCCCTCAGCCTGGTGGCCCTGGAACGCCTCTTCCATATCGGGATCTTCGATCCGCGCATCGGGGGCGATCCCCTGCTGTTCCAGCACCTGTTCTGGTTCTACTCCCATCCCGCCGTTTACATCATGATTCTCCCCAGCATGGGCGTGATTTCGCGAAGTGGTCAGCACCTTCACGCAGAAACGCGATCTTCGGTTATACGTTCGTGGTCATGGCCTCCATGGGAATTGCGGTAGTGGGCTTTCTGGTGTGGGCGCACCACATGTTCGTGGCTGGCATCTCGGTGTATGCCGCGCTGGTGTTTTCCTTGCTGAGCTACGCGGTGGCGCCGTTCTCGGCCATCAAGGTCTTTAACTGGACGGCCACCATGTATAAGGGCTCCATTGACCTTTCCACCCCGATGCTGTACGCCATGGGCTTTATGGGATTGTTCACCATCGGCGGGGTGACCGGACTGTTCCTCGCGGCCCTGGGAATTGATGTGCATGTGACCGACACCTACTTCGTGGTCGCCCATTTCCACTACATCATGGTCGGCGGCGCGGTGATGGGATACATGGCGGGCCTGCATTTCTGGTGGCCCAAGATTACCGGCCGAATGTATCCGGAAGTCTGGGGAAAGATTCGCGGCGGGCATCATCTTTGCCGGCTTTAATCTCACCTTCTTCCCCCAGTTCATCCTGGGTTATCTGGGAATGCCGCGGCGCTATCACGCCTATCCCCCCGACTTCCAGGTGCTCAATGTCATGTCCAGCGCGGGGGCATCGATTCTGGCGATCGGCTATCTCCTGCCCCTGATCTATCTGATCTGGTCGCTGCGCTATGGAAAAGTTGCCGGTTCCAATCCCTTCCATGCTACTGGACTGGAGTGGCGCACATCGTCACCGCCTCCCACCTCCAATTTTGAAACTACGCCTGTGGTGACCTGGGAGGCTTACGATTACTCCAGCCTGGAGGAGGAGGTTCCCGTTGGCGGATAGCAGTCATACAGTTGAGGGCACTCCGGACATGGTTCGGCGCACGCCCTTGAGCATCATTTTGCCGACATGAGCCAGCAGCGGGAGAGCTCCACCTTGGGGATGTGGGTCTTCCTGGCACGGAAGTCATGTTCTTCGGCGGACTGATTGCTGCCTACCTCATTTACCGTCGCGTATCCCGCCAGCCTGGCACATCGGCAGCCTTCACATGAGTTTCTGGCTGGGAACGATCAACACGGTCATTCTCCTCTGCAGCAGCTTTACCATGGCCATGGCGGTCTGGGCTTCGCAGCAGGGCAATCATCGCATCACCATGTGGCTCCTGCTGGTGACCGCGCTTTTGGCATCGGTTTGAGTGCGTGAAAGGCCTGGAATATTACCGGCACTTTGTGGAAGGCGCGCTGCCAGGCCCCTATTGGCACTTGCATGTCGCCAACGCCTTGCATGCGCAGTTCTTCTTTCTGATTTACTTCACCATGACTGGGCTGCACGCGCTTCATCTGGCCATCGGCATCGTCATTGTGATGGTTCTTGCCTACAAGGCCAACAAGGGCGCCTTCACCCCCTACTATCACACCCCGGTCCACCTCTTCGGCCTGTACTGGCACTTCATCGATATTGTTTGGGTATTCCTGTATCCGTTGCTGTACCTGATTCCTGGCGGGCATGGCGGAGGCGCTAGTCAAAGGGAGAGCCTATGTCAGAGCACATTGTGGGATGGAAAACTTATCTCAAGGTCTGGCTTGCCTTGATGTGCCTGATGGTGCTCACCGCCGGCCTTGTCTTTTATCGACCTCGGCGACCTGAGCACGATCGTGGCCCTGACCATCGCAGTTATTAAGACAGTTATAATTGTGCTGGTCTTCATGCACGTCAAGTACGAAGGGCAGGCGATGACGCTGGTAGTGTTGTGGCGGGTTCTTCTGGCTGGGAATCCTGCTGCTGCTGAGTCTGACCGATTATTTGACCCGCGGGATGCTGAGTATCTGCGTCACTGAGAAGAAGTGTTTCCAGGCCGGTTGAACAAGGCCCGGCAATTTTACAAATCGGGCCTTCCTTATTTGTTCTTCCACACCGGCTTGCGTTTCTCCACCACCGCCCGCAAGCCTTCCTGCACGTCTTCCAGCGAATAAAGCTGATTGAGATAGATATCCTGCGAGCGCTTCATCGCCTGTGCAGCGGCATGCCCATGCAACTGGAAATCACTCGTTTCGTCATTTCCAGGACCGGACCGCTGAACTCTCCAATGCGCGCCAGAATCTCGTTCACGGTGCTTGCCATTTCCGCTTCCGGCACGACGCGATTCACGAATCCCAAAGCGTAGGCATCCTCGGCGGTAAGAGGCTGTCCGGTCAGCAGCAGTTCGTAGGCCTTTTTCCACCCGATCAGCGCGGGAAGCATGATGGCGGCGAAGGGAGGAAACACGCCCATCTTGACTTCCGGCTGGGCGAAGCGGGCGTTATCGGTGGCGATGATCATGTCGCCGAAGGCCACCAGTTCCGAGCCCGCTCCAATGGCGGGTCCGTTGACTACCACGATGAGGGGTTTGGAAATTTCCCCGATTGCCTGAAACACTCGATTGAAAGCGTCCAGAGTCTGGAAAATTCGGTCGGGACGCGAATCTTCCAGCGAAATACCGGCCGAAAATGTCTTCTGCGAGGAGTCCAGCAGGATGCACTTCACGTGATTGCGATTGTCCAAGCTCTCGATCGCCGCCGCCAGTTCCGACATGAGCGGCACCGTCAGCACGTTGTACGGCGGGTGGTTGAGCGTGATATGGGCAACGAATGTCGAGGCGTCGAACTTGAGGTATTTGAGTTCCTGCGCGACGTCCGGGGAAGTCGTGGGCATGGTCCCTCCGCAATCCGAAATCCGATTATCCGCCCGGACCGCGTGAGCGGCAAGAACGCGAAAGTCCCTTGAACCACAGGAATTTCGTCGAGGGAATCCGGGCCATCGCGGCTGCCGGAAACAGGAAACCGGCAGCCGGGTCCCCGGCAGATTCCCGGTTGTCCGGCGGGACTTTTGGAGCGCCATGTATCATTTCTGCATGACTGTCTTCTCTGCCCGGCTACTGGGCACGGCTGCGCTGCTCGGAGTGTTTGTTGGCAGCCCGATGGCCCAAACCAAGCCTTACCCGAAACCGCAAGTGGCGTCGGCCCAGGGACGGATGGCGCCGGATTTCACCTTGAAAGATCAGGATGGCAAAGACTTCAAGCTCTCGAACCAGCGCGGCCACTGGGTGCTGCTGTTCTTCTACCGCGGTTACTGGTGCCCCTACTGCATGACGGAGCTGCGCGAACTGGCCGAGCACGGTGAGCAGTTGCAGGCCCTCCACGTGCAACTCGTTCCCCTGAGCGTTGACGATCAGCAGCATGCGCACGACGTCTGGGAGAAGACGGGCCGGAAGTTCACCATCCTGAGCGATCCAGGCGCCAAGGTGATCCGCGAGATACGGCCTGTTGCATGAGCAGGGCCACGCTGGCGCGAATATTGCCTTACGCACCACTCTTCTGGTAGGTCCGGATGGCCGCGAGCGCTGGCGGCGCGTCAGCCAGGCCGTGCCCGATATCCCGACCGCGGAGGAAACCCTTGCCCAGATCAAGAAGGCGCAGGAGCGGAACGCCGGGGCGAACTAGTCAGCGGCAGGGTTGGTGGTGAGTCGACGGGGTCTTCCCACCCAGGCCTTCGGACGACATGTACAATCTCCCCATGAAGGTTGCCTTGGGCGCCGATCACGCTGGTTATGACCTCAAGGAGAGACTGAAGCATTGGCTTGCGCGGCAGGGGATTGAGCTTACGGACAAGGGCACAGGTTCAACCGAATCGGTCGACTACCCGGACTTCGCGCGGGACGTCGCTCTGGAAGTGACCGGCGGCCGGGCTGACTACGGAATTCTTGTGTGCGGGAGCGGAATCGGAATGTCCATCGCGGCCAACAAGGTGTCCGGGGCGCGCGCCGCCAACGTCAGCAGCGAGAACGACGCGCGGCTGTCCCGCGAGCACAACAACGCCAATATCCTGGCCCTGGGAGCCCGCGCCCTGGACGAAGCCGTCGCTCGTAACATCGTGCAGGCCTTTCTTCACACCCAGTTCGCCGGTGGGCGCCATCAGAGGCGAGTGGATAAGATCGCCGAGCTGGACGGATCCAAATAGCGAAAAATCAGGCTCATCCGCGGCTTAGTTGGGGATTCGGTCTTGATTGCGGGTTGGCGATTTCAGGGTTTGCGAAGCAATGTTCGCCATCATAAACTGAACAGTACTCTGCCAGGAGATCCATGAATTTAGAAGCCATGTCCCGCCCTCTGCAGGAAGTTGACCCCGAGATTGCCGCTGCTATTGACCAGGAAACCCGCCGCCAGCACGAGGGCCTGGAACTGATCGCCTCGGAGAACTTCGTCAGCGAAGCCGTGCTGGAGGCCATGGGATCGGTGTTCACCAACAAGTATGCGGAGGGTTATCCGGGCAGCCGCTATTACGGAGGCTGCGAGTACGCCGACGTGGTGGAGAACCTGGCGCGCGACCGGGCCAAGCAGTTGTTCGCCGCCGAGCACGCCAACGTGCAGCCGCACTCCGGCTCTCCGGCCAACATGGAGGCCTATGGGGCGGTTTTGAAGCCGGGCGACACCATCCTCGGGCTGAACCTGGCGCACGGCGGCCACCTGACCCACGGCCACCATCTGAATTTTTCCGGCAAGACCTACCGCATCGTTCCCTACGGCGTGACCAAGGAGACCGAAACCATCGATTACGACGAGCTGGAGCGGATGGCCGAGCGCGAACAGTCCCAAGCTGATCGTTGGCGGGGGCAGCGCCTATGCGCGCATCATCGACTTCGCCCGCATGCGCCAGATCGCGGACAAAGCGGGCGCCCTTCTCATGGTGGACATGGCCCATTTTGCCGGCCTGGTCGCGGGAGGAGTTCATCCCAACCCGGTTCCCCACGCCCACATCGTGACCACCACCACCCACAAGACCTTGCGCGGGCCGCGTGCCGGTATGATCCTGTCCCGCCAGGAGTACGCCGCTGCCATCGACAAAGTGGTCTTTCCCGGCGACCAGGGCGGGCCGCTGATGCACATCATCGCCGCCAAGGCGGTGTGCTTCCGCGAGGCCATGCAACCCGAATTCAAGAGCTACGCGCCCAGATCATCGCCAACGCCAAGGTTCTGGGGCAGGCCCTGGCTGGCGAGGGCTTCCGCCTGATCTCGGGCGGCACGGACACGCATTTGATGCTGGTGGATGTGTTTTCCCAGGGCATGCTGGGCAGCGAAGCCGAGAAGGCGCTCGGACGAGGCGGGGATTACGGTCAACAAAAACGCCATCCCCTTCGATACCAATCCTCCGCTCAAGCCCAGCGGCATCCGCCTGGGGACGCCGGCGCTGACCACGCGCGGTATGAAGGAAAGCGAAATGCGCCGGATCGGCCTGTGGATTGCGGAAGTGCTGCGCAACCGGAACGACACCGCCGTGCTCGCCAAAGTACGCAAGCAGGTGCTGGAGCTTGCCGAATTGTTCCCGCTCTATGCCGAGCGCCGGGCGCGGGCCGCGGCCGGACAGCCGCTTCTCAGCGCGCGCTGAAACGGCCGGCAACACTCAGTCGTCAGCATTCAGCGGCAAGCAGAGCTCATGCGGACCGCCAGTCCGTTCCCATCGGTCCAGCAGCAAGGCTGACTGGTCACTGAGCGGGCTCTAGCTGGCCCGTGCGCTTGCGCTGGCTCTTTTGTGCTCGCCTACCCTTGCTTCCCACCCCTGGCGCAGTTGTTCGCGGCGCTTCAGCACGAATTCTCTGGCCGATTCAAAATCGTGGAACGTGCGGCGGCCCTTCAACAGGTTGCAGGAGCGGCAGCAGGCGACCAGGTTTTTCGCGTGTTTTCGCCCGCGGCGAGCCCGCGGCATTATGAAGTCCACACCCATTTGGAGAGAGTTTTCAAAGCTTGCATTGGCATCCAGGCCGCAATATTGGCAGCGATAGTGGTCACGTTCCGCAATGCGTTTGGCTTCGCCAAGAGTCAGGGGTTTGGCAATCCAGTTGAGGGTCTTCGCAACGTTTGGCATGGCTGCACCTCCAGCGGGGGCATAAGCCTACACCCAATGCGCCCTTGCGTCCACGAGGTCCGAAGGGAAATTGGCCGGCGGCTTATTGCGGGGTGTTTTCTGCTGTTCCTTCAACCCGATTGCCCGCGATCCAGACTGAGGAAATACTGCGCGTGTTGCGTATGTCCTCCAACGGATTGCGGTTCAGGACCAGAAAATCGGCCCAGGATCCCGGACGAATCGTGCCCACATCGGGGACGCCCATGGCCTTTGCCGCATCGCCGGTTGCCGATCGCAGAACCTGCGCCGGAGTCATCCCGGCTTGCACCATCATTTCCATCTCGAGGTGCTCGAAATAGCCCTGGAAGCGTCCGGGCGACGCTCCCGAATCGGTTCCCATGGTGATCAAAATCCCGGCATCGGAGGCTTTCTTGAGATTGCTCTCTGCCACTGCAAGCGCCTTCCTGTAAAGCTGTGCCGACCGCGAGTTGCGCACGGCTTCCTGCCGTTGCGGCTGCTGGAGTTCCGCTACAAGTTTGGGGTCCGCCTGGCGCAGGAAAAAGGGATCGGAAAAGAAGGCCGGCTTGGATTCATACACGAACTCTGAGAGTTCCCGGGTCAGAGTCGGGCAATAGGGAACGTCCCGTTGCGTCATCAGGTCGATGAATTCGTCGTCGATCTCCCGATCGCGAACGCTGTGAGCAAGGATGTCCGCTCCCGCCCGCAATACGCCCTTAGCGTCTTCGAGGTAAAAGATATGCGCCGCCACCGGGAGCTTGAAACGATGCGCCTCGTCGATGGCCGCGGAATACACCGCGGGCTTCATCTTGGCGGTCGTGCCCAGATCATCGTCAACGCGAATCTTGATCAGGTTCGGACCGTGGGCGGCAACCCGGTCCACCATTTTCCGCGCCTGCTCCGGCGTATCGCCGACAATGATGTCCCCGGCCAGAAAAAGGCGAGTCCGGTCCAGTGAGGGCGAGTTCTGCGCGGCGCGAGCCTGGAATGCGGGTTCCCTTTCCCCTCCCAGGCTCCACACGCTGGTAACTCCGTAGCGCGCATACAAGCGCAACTGGCGCAGCGTGTTTTCCCTGGTATAGGCCCGAGGACCGGCGCCCTGAAGATCGGAAATATGAACGTGCGTCGAAAGCAAGCCCGGCATGAGGAACTTGCCGCTCAGGTCGATGGTTTGCGCTTCGCTGGGAAGGGAGACCTTGCCCGCGGGGCCCACGGCTTCTACCCTTCCATTGCGCACCACCACCACGGCATTGTCGAAGGCTATGTTCCCGTCGCCATCGATCAGGGTCGCCCCGGTGAACAGCTTTACTTTGCTGGCGCTCTGTTTTTGTCCCAGGCAGAGCGGGAGGAACGAGACGACGGCCAGCAGAATCCAGGAAACGCGGGAACGAGTGTGCATCTCGACTCCAGGAAAATGTTGAGCAAGGCGCGAACCTCAGGGCGGATGAGCGGTGAAGCCGGTGGCCACCCTGCAGGCAAGCCCCAGGCAGAGACTATTCGTAGGTCCCGGCTCCGCGCAACCTGCCGGGGACGGTAGTTTCTTCGGTATTGCGCAGGCTGCGGTTGCGATCCAGCCACCACGCCCAGGCAACGAAAAGCCACAGTCCCATCCCCGCCCAGGCTACCGCGTGCATATCAGGAGGGGGCGGTCCGAATACATTCCCCAGATAGATGGCGTAGAGAACCACGACGAATGCCCAGAACGCAAAATGTCCGGCTCGATTGCGGGCGATGGTTGCGCGGGCATAGATCAGGACTCCAGCGAGGTATAAGCCCGTTTCCACAAGGAAGGCGCCAGTGACGGAGTTCCACAAGCCCAGCCCAAAATACAAATGGCTGCCGGGTGCCGGGGGGAGGTCTGGCCGGTGGACGATCCAGTCCAGCACCCAGTGGCTCACCACCAGAGCGCCCAGTATGAGGGCCGCGGCCGCCCTGCGCCGCAGGAGAAAATATACGGCAAAGAAGAGAATTCCCCAGACCAGCGCCATCAGCAGGCTGTGACTGTAAGGATAGTCGTAGAAGTCGAGGGGGGTCACCCGCGTGATGCCCGGCACAATGCGCGCATGTTCCACCCCAAGCAGCAAAAGCGCGGGCCACAGCAGGTCGAGAAACTGCGCCGCCATCAGCAAGGTTCCCAGGGAAGCCCTAGGAGCCGGCTTTTTCGCCGCAAATGCCAGTCCGAAATGGCCCAGGAACATCGCTTCACCGCCTCGCAGGTAGCCTAGCACGTCATTATCGCTGCACGATATAAAATCCATCACGTTTGGATCCGGATCAACCGTCTAGCCCGGGCACATCTCAATAGTTCATACTATTGCGAACGCCCATGCT
Organism: Terriglobia bacterium; assembly: GCA_963732925.1. Lineage (GTDB taxonomy): Bacteria > Acidobacteriota > Terriglobia > Terriglobales > Acidobacteriaceae > DASZRZ01. Next base: position 178,262 of record CAVTBJ010000005.1, on the reverse strand, counting down.
TACGAACCTTACTTTGCAGGAAGCCGCCGCGCTGGTGCGCACCCGAAAAGTTTCTTCCGTGGAACTGACCCAGGCCTGCCTGGAGCGGATTCAGCAGCTCGATCCCCGCCTGCACGCGTTTATTACCCTCACCGCAGACCAGGCGCTGGACGAGGCGCGCGCGGCCGAGGCAGAAATTAGCGCGGGCAGATGGCGCGGTCCGCTGCATGGCGTTCCCCTGGCGCTGAAGGACCTGATCGATACTGCCGGCGTGCGCACCACCGCCGCCAGTGCTCTTTTCCGGGAGCGTGTCCCGCAACAGGATGCCGAAGTCGTGCGACGTTTAAAGCTGGCCGGGGCTGTGCTGCTGGGCAAGCTTAACCTGCATGAGCTGGCGTACGGGGGCAGCGGCGTGATCTGTGCTTATGACGTGACCCGCAATCCCTGGGACCTGGACCGCATCGCCGGGGGATCTTCCTCGGGCGCCGCATCGGGCGTGGCTGCCCGGCTTTGCTTTGGCGCGATCGGTACCGATACCGCGGGCTCGGTTCGCATGCCGGCGTCGCTCTGCGGAATCGTCGGGCTGAAGCCCACATATGGGTTGGTCAGCACTAGCGGGGTGTTGCCGCTCTCCTGGAGTCTCGATCACGTCGGCCCCATGACGCGAACCGTGGCCGACGCTGCCATCATCCTGCAAGCCATTGCGGGCTATGATGCCGGTGATCTTGCCAGCCGCGAGTTTCCGCCAGAAGACTACCAATCCGCGCTGGAACAGTCTGTCGCCACGTTGCGCGTTGGCCTCCCCCGGTCTTTTTTCTTTGCGGATCTTCACCCGGAAGTCGAGGCTGCGGTATTCCATGCCCTCGATACGATCGCCAGCCTGGGTTGCGCGATTCAGGATGTCGAAATCCCGGTGGATACCGACCGCACCGTGCAGTCAATGGAAGCCTATGCCGTCTATTTGCCGATGATGGAAGAATGCGTCCGGCGCTGTCATCCGCAAACCGTGCGCAGATTGCAATTTGGCGCCGATGTGAGCGCTGTGGAGTACCTACGGAACAAGCGCGAACTGGACCGGCTGCGCCGGCAAGCCGGAAAATTGTTTTCCGGGGTCGATTTGATGGTTACTCCCACAGTGCCTTCGCCGGCGCCTTTGCTGGCGGAGCTCGAACCGGACTTGCCCGATTTGCGGGCGCGCGAATTGCGGCTGCTGCGCAACACGCGGCCCTGGAATGTGCTGGGAGTTCCCGCCATCAGCCTGCCCTGCGGCTTCACGCAACAGGGGCTGCCGGTAGGTCTTCAGATCACCGGGCCACCGGGAGCCGAAGGGCGCGTGCTGGCCCTGGCCCGTGCCTATGAGCAAGCGACCGAGTGGTACAAGCGCGCGCCGGATGTGGCAGCGGAGCACAGCCCGGCGCTACTTGAGTAGTCCATAAACCGAGATGCGGCCCTGGCTGATCACATACACTTTGCCGTTAGCGATCGTGGGCACGGTAAAGCGCACATAGTTCGTGCCGGTATCATCTCGTGCCAGGTTCATTCTGCTGTTATAGAGTTCTTTGGAGAGATCGGTGGCGTCATACGCCCGCAGGGTGCTGTGCCACGCGCTGCCATTGTTTCCGTTATCGATTACCCACACGATTCCATTGCTGTTTCCGTTGGCTGATACGGACGGGGTCGCGCCGGGGAATCCCAGGATGGTGGGGCTCTTTGACACCGGGCTGGTGGTGAGCTTTCCGTTCACCAACTGGAACGCTTTCACATTGTCCTGCTGCCCGCCAAAGTAAACGTAGCCGTTCCAGTAGGCTGGACTGCTGCGGACAATATGGTCGTCCTTTTCCTCGCGCAGCTGGGAGCAGTCGGTTCGCCCGGGGAAGGCATCACAAATCGTCTGCACCACATTGCTGTTGTCGTTAGCATCGTGACCGCCCATATTGTCCCGGTCGAGCAGATAAATGGTGCCGTTCTTGTCCACGCTGACCAGCAGATGGGGATTGGCTCCAGCCTGGTCGGGCAGGATCAGCGAGGGACCGGCGCCCGCGACGTCGAGGTCGGGGCCGTTCAGGGCGGCCCAGTTATAGGGAGTGAAGTAGCTGAGCACTTGTCCGTCTCCGCTCAGTTTGATCCAGGACTGGGCGTAGTTTCCCTCGCTGGGATCAAAGTCTCCGTTTCCGGTGGAGAAATACAGATTTCCGTTCGAGTCGGCGGCAGGCGAGCCTCCGCTCATCCAGATACCGCCGGCTTGTCCGTTGGGAGTGGCGTTCCATACCACTTCCTGCTCAAGCGAGCTGGCGTCGTATCCGATCACCCAGCCGTGGTACGGGTGTGCGTCGCTGTGCGACCCATACATCACATAGACCATGCCGTTCACCAGCACCAGTCCCGGCCGCTGGTTCTCGGTTGCATTGTTAAAGACTACGGTTGTGGCGCTGGTCCCGGGCGTGCTCAGGAAATTCTTGTCACCCGTTCCGGAAACGGAGGGATTGATGGCCGTGCTCTTCTTGATTGCCCCCGTCTGGATGTCCAGCGCGTACAGCCGCTGCACCTGGGTTCCGTTTTCCTTTGTGCGCGCTACCAGGTACATGGTGTTGGTGTTCACATCGATGACTGGAGTTCCGGTGATGCCGGGATTGGCCGGGCAGCAACTGGAGCCACCCGTGTCTCCGGGCGCCACCGGTACTGTAATTCCGTTGGCCGGATCCACGAAGCTCCTCTCCCACAGCGGGTCGAGCGTAGCGCCGTCGGCGTCGAAGGCGTATACCACGTCGTTCTGGGCGGCCACAAAGAGCACGTTTCTGGTCTTCCCATTCACCATGAGGTTGGAGACATAAAGTGGCTGCGCCTGCACGTCGCTATTGCCGTCAAGGGCGAACTGAAACAGTTTGCCGAAGCTGTCCTGGTTGACATTTGCCGGAGTGAGGATCGTTTCTTGTGTATTGGCGCCCGTGCGCGCCTGATCGTTGTGCCAGGTGGTAACGTTGACTCCGGAAGACTGCTGCGCCTGGTTGACGGTCGCGCTTGCCGATCCGCTCACCGAATCGGAAGTGGCCGTGATGGTGGACGAGCCCGCGGCGACTGCGGTCATGACGCCCTTGGCATCAACGGTGGCAATGTTCTGGTTGGAGGAAGTCCAGGCCGCTGTCTGCGTCAAGTCTTTCGTGCTCCCGTCGCTATAGTTTCCGGAAGCTGTGAACTGCTGGGTCGAGCCCACGTCCACCGTCGCGGTTGCAGGAGAAACGGTTACACTCTGCAGCGTAACCCCAGCGGGCGGGTCCGGGGGATTTCCCCCGCCGCCATCGTTGCCTGAGGACGAAGGCAGACCTGAGCAGGCTGCCAGAAGAATGATTGGAAGGATGAAAAATGCTGAGGATAAGACTGTTTCCTTCTTGAAACAACCCAGACTCACCGGACTCTCCCGAGCTGAAGTGCCAGAGCTGAAGTGTCAGAGAGTTAGAGGAGCTTCTCGGGTGCTGAGTTGCTTATATCGCTAAGCGACTGAAAATGCTCGGAAGGATGACCGAAGAAAGGGCGTGAAGCGCATGCCTGCAGGTCCGCAATCGCCTGCTTTGCCTGGATCCTGGTAAAAGTAAGTACCTGAGTGCTCCCCCGAAAGCTTGCTAGAGCGCCTGTTGCGTGGGAAGCGCGAGTTCTTCCTCCTGGCCATGATCGCCTGCCACTTCCGAGTAGACCTGCACGATGCGATGGACGGAAGCCTCCCAGGAAAAGCGCTGCACCTGCTCATAGCCGCGCTGTTTCAGCCGCTCGCGCAGCGGCTGGTCCACCAGGATGCGGTGCAAAGCGCGCATGATCTCAAATACGTTTTCCGGGTTCACCAGCACGGCGGCGGTATCCACCACCTCAGGCAGGGAGGAGGTGTTACTGGTCACCACCGGCGTGCCGTGCGACATGGCTTCCAGCGGCGGGAGTCCAAATCCTTCGTAGAGCGATGGGAACACGAACACCTTGGCGGCATCGTAGAAGATGCGCAGCACGTCAATGGGCACGAACCCGAGAAAGCGCACTTCGTTCTGCCGTCCGCTGCGGATCACGGCGCGCCGCAGGTCGGGATGGCGCGAGACTTCGTCGCCAATAATAATCAGCCGCAGGTCGGGGAACTTGCCTTCCTTGTCCAGCTCGGCTTTCAAGGCGGAAAACGCCTCGATGATGCGCACCACGTTCTTGTGCGGACTGATCCGTCCGGCATAGAGCAGGAAGGGATAATTCACCTGGTAGCGCTCGGCAATGAACTGCCGCTCGGTGTCTGTGGTGTGGCCCTGCAGAAAGCGCTCGTCAATGGCGTTGTAGATCACTTCCACCCGCTCGTCTTCCACCCCAAACAGCCGCTGGATATCTTTCTTGGTGAAATTGGAGACCGCCATCACCCGGGCGGCGCGCTTCAGAACGTGCCGCGTGCAATACAAATGCAGGGCGCGGCGAAACGCCGAGCCTGTGGTCGCGCGGTACATGAAATCCAGCAGATCGTGCACCGTTACCACGTATGGACAGGGCAAAAAACGGGGAATCCAGAACAGATGCGGAACGTGAATCAGGTCGCATTTGTATTGCTTAAGGACATTACGCAGCCCAAAATGGCCGCGCCAGGAATCTTCCTGCGCGCTGAAGGGGACAACGTGGAAATTCGAGGGCATGCGCCCGAGCTCGCGGACGCGGTCGCGTCCGCCGATCAGAAAATACTCGTTCTGCCGGTCGATCTTGCCCAGCACGCGAACCACATTGCGAATATAAGTTCCCACGCCGAAGTCGCCGATCGGCCGGACATCGATTGCCACCCTCACGCCACTAGTGTAGTAGGAAAACACGCCGCCATAAAATAGAACTGCGACTGGAGAGCGCGCGGCTGTTCCGTCACTGCTTGCCGCCCGCTTGTTTCCTGCGGGAGAGCCAGATCAGGCGAAATCCGCGAAACAGGAAAGCCAGCCCAAACCAGATCGCAAATGCGGCCAGCAACAGCGCGGTTGCCCGCGGCGCCAGCGCAAACACCAATGCAAGCGCCATCAGCAGGGAGCCGGCGGTGAGCATGATGCGTCCTTCCAGCGGCTCCAGGACGCGGCGGTTGCTGATGGCGGCGCCAATGGTATTGCCAATGCGAATCGCTCCCGCTGCGGCCCGCCCGGCGCTTCCCCGGCTTCCCGGAGCGGAGAGATGACGCCGGGGAGCGCGCGGCGCCCGCAGCCGGGAATGCTCGTCCAGGACCAGTTCGGTGGCATTGTCGAGGTCGTTCAGGTAAAGCTGTTCCATCTCGCTGGCAAAGCGCTCGTCCTCCACCATCACGTCGAGCTCGTAATTTCCCAGCCAGCTGGCGATGTTCAGATTCGTCGAGCCCACCCGCGACCACTGTCCGTCCGCCACCGCCGTCTTGGCGTGCAGCATGGGGCCGTTCCACTCAAACACGCGCACGCCGGCCTCCATCAGCGGCCGGTAGCCGGTCCGCGACAGCGGCCGCAGGATGGGAATGTCCGTTCCGTTGGGCACCAGCAGTCGCACGTCGACATCGTCTTTGGCGGCTTCGCGCAGCGCCTGCACAAAAGGAGCCGTGCCCGCGTAATAGGCGTCCGTTAACCACAGGCGCTTGCGCGCCATTGCCGCCACCAGTTGGTCCACGCGAAACAGGCCGGCCGTATTGGGCACGGTGGCGATGACGCGAAGAGCCGTATCTCCCGCCGGCGGGGAAAGATGCGGGACAGCCGGCGAGAGTGGCAGGTCCGTGCCCCCGGTAGCGGCCCAGACCTGGGCAAACGCCGCCTCAATGTCGGCCACTGCCGGCCCGCGCACTTCCACGCCCGTGTCCCGCCAGGGTTCAATGTTGCGCTCGGGATATCCCACCCACTTGCGCCCTACGCACAACCCCGTCACGAAGCCGACATCGCCGTCCACCGAGAGCATCTTGCGGTGATCCCGCCCAATCCATCCCAGGGGACTCTCCACGCGCGGCGGGTTGTAGCAGCGCACCTCGACGCCACCTTCGGCCAGGCGATGCCAGAATCCCCGTGAGGTTTTGCCCAGTCCCCCCAGCCAGTCATAGATCAGGCGTACGCTCACGCCCTGGCGCGCCTTTTCGATCAGGAGGTCAGCAAACTGGTTGCCGATATCGTCGTCGTAAATGATGTAGCTCTCGAACTGGACCCAGCGCTGCGCCGAGCGGATCGCATCCAGCCATGCCGGGTAGTTTTCCTGGGCGTTCTTGAGGACGCGAACGCTGTTGCCCTCCACCAGCCGGGCGCCGGCGGCGCGCGAGAAGGCCTGGTCCGCCAGTTGCCGCGCGGTCAACACCTGGGCCAGCTCGCGTTGTGCGGAAGATCGGGAGATGGTCTTCACTTGCTGGAAATTGTAGGCGAAAACCGGCTGGAAACGGCAGAAGGATGAGTTTCCGGAAACTTGCCCCCGGCACAGCACCACGGTCGACTTGAGGGAAGGTCACCCTTATTGGCTTCTTACCGTGCCGGCCAGCGCTCGCCGGCTCTCCAGCACCAGTTCGACGGCCGCATCGACGTCCGCGGCCAGGGCCGTCAGGTGGCCCATCTTGCGCCCCGGGCGGGCTTCCACCTTGCCATAGAGGTGCAGCTTTACATTGGGCTGGGCACACACGGAAATCCAGTCCGGCTCGCCGCCATTCCACAAATCGCCCAGCAGGTTGGCCATGGCCGCCGGACGAAGCTGCTCGGTCGAGCCCAGCGGCAGCCCGCAGACGGCGCGCAACTGCTGCTCGAACTGGCTGGTCACGCAGGCGTCCACCGTAAAGTGTCCGGAATTGTGCGGACGCGGCGCCAACTCGTTGACCAGCAGCCGTCCCTCGCGGGTCAAAAAAAACTCCACGCACATTACGCCCACCACGCCGAGCTTCTCCATCAGGCTGCGCGCCATTTCCACCGCATCGGCGGCGATCCGGCGGGAGACGCGCGCGGGGGCGATGGTCACATCCAGGATGTGGTTCCGGTGCCGGTTTTCCAGCAGGCCATAATGGGCAAAGCTGCCGTCTGCTCCGCGTGCCGCCACGACCGAGACTTCGCAGTCGAAATCGACAAACGCTTCCAACACGGCCTGGGTGCGGCCAATGGCGCTCCAGGTTTCCCCGGCCGCCTGCGGGGACTTCACCGTCACCTGTCCCTTGCCGTCATAGCCAAAACTGGCCGTCTTGAGGACCGCGGGACAGCCGACCTCGCGCAGACCGTTTTGCAGCTCCTGTAGCGAGCTCACTACGCGGAACTCGGCCACCGGCAGCCCGGCGCTCTGCAGAAAGTTTTTTTCCCGGATGCGCTGCTGGGCAATGTTCAGCACGGAGCCGGCCGGCCGCACGGGAACCATGCCGGCGATGGCTTCAATGCTGGAAACGGGTATGTTTTCGAACTCAAATGTCACCACAGAGACATTGGAGGCGAACCTGCGGAGAGCATCCAGGTCATCGTAGGAGGCCGCGATCTCCACGTCCGCAACCTGGCCCGTGGGGGTGTCGGAATCCTGCGAGAGGGTGTGCACGCGGTAGCCCATGCGCCGCGCGGCAATGGCGAACATGCGTCCCAGTTGCCCGCTCCCGAGCACGCCCACCGTAGCTCCGGGGAGAATGGGCTTCATACGTTCTCCTGCCGGACCTTCCGGGCCTGTTCTTCACGGAACTGGCGCAGCTTCTGCCGCAACTCGGGACGCTGATTCGCCAGGATGGCAATCGCCAGCAGCGCGGCATTGATGGCTCCGGCTTTGCCGATGGCCAGCGTGCCCACCGGGACTCCACCCGGCATCTGCACAATCGAGAGCAGGGAATCGAGGCCCTTGAGCGCGTGGCTTTCCACGGGAACTCCCAGTACGGGAAGCAGGCAATGCGCCGCCACCATGCCCGGCAGGTGCGCGGCGCCGCCTGCGCCCGCAATGATCACTTCCACGCCCCTCGACTCCGCCGTCGAGGCATACTCAGCCATCCACTCCGGGGTGCGATGAGCGGAGACAACCCGGCACTCGTGCGCGACTCCGAAGTGGGCGAGAGTCTCGGAAGCATGGCGCAGAGTTTCCCAGTCCGACTTGCTGCCCATGATGACTCCCACCAGGGGAGCCGTTTGCGATGGCATGGTTTCCATGGAAACAGTCAGTATACAAGGCCGTCGCCGGATTTCCGGGCTTTGAAAATCACGCCCGGGAACTGTCCGTGCTGGGCAGGTGTGGGATCCCCGGGACACACCAGTGTTGCGCGTTCTGGGGCTGGGATACAATTCAGCCCGAATTTTCACAGGAGAATTGCTCCATGTTTTGCCGAGTTGCCTGCCTGTGCCTCAGCCTGTGGATGACCGGAACTTTGTATGCCGACGACGGCAGCAAGCTGTTGCGCATCGACCACTATGTTCCGGTGAAATCCACCGTGCCCTCGATTGCCGGTCAGGAAGCCCTGCTGTACGTGCGCGAGGTGGTACTGGCAGGCACGGTTCTGCGCGGACGAGTGCCCTCCGAGCGCGTGGTGCTGTTTGTGCACGGCGCCGGCACCCCTGCGGAAGTCGCATTCGACGTGCCCTACCAGGATTACAGTTGGATGGCATTTCTCGCGCGTGCCGGCTACGATGTCTTTTCCGTGGACATGACCGGGTACGGCCGTTCTACGCGGCCTGCAGCCATGAACGATGCCTGCAATCTTTCCCAGGAACAGCAGGCGGAACTCGGGCGCAAGGAATGCGCGCCGTCGTACTCCCATCCGCTGACCACCATTGGTTCCGACTGGAACGACATTGATGCCGCCGTTCATTACATTTTCAATTTGCGTCAGGTGAACCGTGTGCACATGGCAGGATGGTCCATGGGCGGGCCGCGCGCCGGCGGCTACGCCGCGCAGCATCCGGAAAATGTAGGCCGCCTGGTGCTGCTCGCGCCTGGCTACAACCCCGACTGGCCCGATCAGGAGCCCGCGCAACTTCCCGAGGGCACTGCCTTCAACATTCAGTCCCGGGCCGACTTCGATACCAACTGGGATCGCCAGGCGCCATGCCCTAATCAATATGAGCCCGCAGTCAGTGATTCCGTGTGGTCCGAGATGCTGGCTTCCGACCCGGTGGGCGCGACCTGGAGTCCGCCTGTTCGCCGAGCTCCCAACTACACCACCTGGTCATTCAATCGCAGCATGGTCAGCAAAATGCAGATTCCGGTTCTCGTCGTCTCCGGAACCAACGACAAGCAGGTACACCCGGAGCGGGCACGCCAGTTCTACAACGATCTCGGTTCCAGCGACAAGGTATTTGTCGATCTCGCCTGCAGCTCCCATAACGCTATGTGGGAGCGCAATCACCTGCTGCTGTTTCAAGCGTCCCTGGAGTGGTTCTCCAAGGGGACGGTGAACGGGCAGCATCAGGCTATGCTCAAGATCGGCTACTGAGTACCGCTTTATGCCGCTGAGTGATTTGGCCGGGCAGCCTCGCTGTGTACTTTTTTGGGAAGCTGCTCGCCTTTGCTGCGCAGAAGCTCGGCGTTCAGTTCCGCTCCCAGCAAGAGAGCCAGGGCGGTCAGGTAAAGCCACAGCATGAGGATAATCACCGCTCCCAGCACGCCATACGTGGCGTTGTAGTTGGAGAAGCTTCGCAGATACCAGCCCAGGCAATAGGAAGCTGCAACCCAGGTGACCACGGCAAAGATGGCGCCCGGAATCTGGGCCAGGAAATGCTGCCGCACATTGGGTCCGAGGAAATAGAGCAGCTCGATCGAAAGAATCGTAAAGCCCACAACCGCTCCCCAGCGCAGGTAGGGCCATAGGATGACAAAAATCGGGCTCGCCCCCAAGTGCGCCGCCACCCAGCTTCCGAACTGAGGACCCAGGGCCATCGCCATCAGGGCGATCGAGACCATCAGTCCCACCAGAATGGTGAACCCGATTGCCAGCAGCCGCCGCTTCCAGAACGGCCGTTCTTCTTTCACGTCGTAGGCAATATTCAGCGCGCCGATCAAGGCATTGAAGCCGCCGGAGGAGGTGAACACGGCCGCCAGGATGCTGGCGGAGAGCAGTCCCTTGTTGGTCCGGAGAATGTCCCCCAGCACGCCGCGCACTACGCCCATGGCGTCCGCCGGCACCACCCGCGACATGATTCCCACCGCCTGGTCGAACAGGTTGGGAATGGGAACATACGCCAGAATGCTGGCCAGAAAAATCAGCAGCGGGAACAGAGCCAGCAAAAAATAGTAGGCCAGCGCTCCAGCGTGGGTCAGGTAGTCATTGCGGTTAAAGTCCTGATACGTCCGTGCCAAGGCTTTTTTGATCTGTCGTGTGTTCAGTTTGCGCCGGATCATTCCTGCGGCACGCGATTCCCCTAATGCTGGCATCTCCGTTTAACCTCCAGCAGGCTGTGCTCATGATCTGCTTTGCCTTGGAGCGTGCGCAAATTTCGCGAAATGCGCGCCCAACAGCTGCTCTCGCACTTTTTTCTGTGCTTTTCTGCGCTCTCACATCGCATTTGCCCTGCGCGTCACAACTTCAGGAAACCTCCCGGAAACCTCAAACTAGGCCATGGGTGCGCGATTTCGCCCCTCTGCTCGGGGCCAGGGCAAATGCTCTCTAGTTAGTGAGATGCATCTTCGGAAACCCGTGTGCATCCATGTGGGGAAGTGTGTTTAGATAACTGGATTCAAACTCGAAAAGGAGGACGCATGATTCGCATGACGGCACGCGCGGCCGAAGAATTGAAGTCGGAGCTCACGGGACGGTCGCTCCCGGAAGACACACCGTTGCGAGTGGAGGTTCAGCCCACCAGCGAAGGCCGGGCAACTCTTTCCCTGGGACTGGACCGCGCGGCTCCCCGGGATGGCGATCAGGTGGAAGTCACCGAAGGGGCGCGTCTGGTGGTTCAGGAAGACGTGGCGGAGGTCCTGGGAAACAGTGAACTGGACTTTCGCGAGGACAGCTTTGTCGTTGTAAGACTTCCCGCCGCCACCCAATAAAACAGGGTGTCTTCGCGGCTCATGGCGAGCCCTGCCCCGCCAGCTTGCCGTTGGCGGGGTGTATCTCCCTCAGGTCAGCAATTGACGCTCATTCGCAGCCGCCGCGTATCCGCTTGTGCATTGCATTCAGCTCGCGCGTTCTGCCACCTCGGAGTGTTCCGGCAGGAAGACGGAGAATACTGTCCAGCTTCGTCCGGGAACAATGCTGCTTTTGAAGCGAATCGAGCCCTGGTGTTTTTCGACGATGCTCTTGCAAACCCATAGTCCCAGGCCCGTGCCGGTCTCCTTCTTGGTGGTAAAAAACGGCTGGAAGAGCTTGGACCTGAACGGTAACGGAATACCGGCCCCAGAATCGGCAATGGTGAGTCGCACCCCGGACCTGCGCCGTCCATTGCCCTCGATTGCGCGCGAAAGACGCACCCGGATGTGCCCTCCTGCATTCACCGCATCGATGCTGTTGCTCAGGAGATTGGCCACCAACTGGCGAATCTCTCCCGGTACAGCGTAAATCTCCGGGGCCGGCTTGATCTCCTGAGAAATCGTGATTCCCCGGTTGCGGGCCCGGGCAGAGAAAACCGACAGCAGGGGCTCGATCAGGGACGCGATGTTGGTGCGGCTCGCGCCCTTGGTTTCCCGGTAGAACCCGAGCGTCTGCCGCGTCAGGACCGAAACGCGATCCAACTCTTCTTCCGCCATCTGCAGGTAGTGCTGGACCTGCTCGTTGACCGCTCCCTGCTTTGCCAGAAAGATCAGGTTCGTGACCGCTTCCAGAGGGTTATTGATCTCATGCGCCATGGTCGCGGCCAGCCTGCCCACCGATGCCAGCTTTTCGGTGGTGCGCAAAGCCCGCTCCGTTTGGTTGCGTTGCGTAATGTCGCGCGCGATCTTGGCAGCGCCCACGATCTTGCCCGTCTCGTCTTTCACTGGAGAAATGGTCAGCGACACCTCGATTTCTTCGCCCCCTTTGGCCAGGCGCACGGTCTCGAAGTGCTCGATTCGCTCGCCGCGAGCAATCGCTGCCAGAATGCGCCGCTCGTCATCCTGCAGCTCGGGAGGGATAATCTTCGTGATCGGGCTCCCAATCATCTCCTCGGCGCTATAGCCGAAAAGCCGTTCTGCGCATCGGTTCCAACTCGTCACAACGCCGTTCAGGTCTTTGCTGACGATCGCATCATCGGACGATTCCACGATGGCGGCGAGCCGTTGCGACGCCACCAGAGCCGCTTCGAGCTGTTCCTGATTCTGCTGCAAGAGCTTTCGGGATTCTGCTTCAGCACTCACGTCGGTGTTGGTGCCAATCCAGCGCGTGATGATGCCGTGCTGGTTCCGCACCGGCACAGCGCGCGTCAGAAACGGGCGGAACACGCCGTCGGCGCCCCGCAAGGGAAAGGTCATTTCGAACGGTTCTCCGGTTGCAATCGAAGCCTTCCATCGCTCGAGCACGAGCGGCAGAGTCGCGGGGTTGTGGACCGATTGCCAGCCCCAGCCTTCCATTTGTTCCGGCGTCGCCCCGGTATAGTCATACCAGCGCTGGTTGTACCAGTAGAGCCATCCGTCGGGATTCGCCATCCAAACCAGCTGCGGAAGCGTGTCGGCCAGCGCCCGGAATTCTCCTTGGCTGCTGTGCAGGGTTTCTTCCGCGCGTTTTCCTTCGGTGATGTCGCGAGTCATGGCCGGTTGCACCACCACCTCCACCGCCTGGAGCAGAATTCCGTCGACCTGGTTGGCTTCATTGCGAACCGGCTGGTACACAAAGTCGAAATAGCGCTCTTCCACCGGGCCGCTGGCCGGGCGGTTCAACTCCACCCTCATTTCGCGGGCACTGTAGGGTATTCCCGTCCGGTAAACCTCGTCCAGGAGCCGCAGAAAACCCTGGCTGACCAGCTCCGGCAACGATTGCCGAAACGTGGCGCCCACAAAGTCAGCAATGCCATTTCGCCCTGTTACCCTGACTAACTGCTCGTTAACGTAGGTCCAGCGGTGTTCCGGGCCGGTCATCAGGCCAATGGCCGCCGGCGCCTGTGCCAGCAGCTCCCGCCGGCGGTCGCGCTCCGGCTCGGGAGGGCTCGTCCTGGCGTTCTCGGTTGTTGTACTTGATTGGCTCACGTTTCGATCTTGGGACTGAAGGCACCGGACTATCCTGCCCGTCCCGTCTTAAAGTCTTAGGGGACACAGCCTGAAATGTGTTTTTAGATGCGTGCCAGCCGGAAAGTAGGCTGCTTCACGGCAACTATTTTTTATTTCTATAAGATAGCCCACGGTTGACTGGTAGCAGCACGCCCCCTGTCGCGGACCAGGCCGAGTTTGCGAGGGTCAGCTTGCCGGAATGCCGCGTTACCGGTTGAACAGTTAACACCTTCGCTCAGGCATGACGAGCAGGTTGGGCAAGTTCACGAAGGCAATCGCAGACCCAAGTAGTCGGAATGGCGAGAAAAGCTCGGCCGGGGAACTGCGTACAGGCAGTCTCACGTGCCTAATTCAATGTCATCCAATCGCTGCCACTTGTAGAAGGCGATGGAGACAATCCAGCTCAACGCAAACAGCGCGATAATGAAATAACCCAGCGCGCCGAAGTTGTTGTCCAGTTGGGCGACGCCATTCCAGAACCATCCTCCGAAATGAAAGCGTTCGCCCAGGAGACCCAGGGCCTCGATCCCGCCAACCACCAGGGCAACCATTACCGAAACACAGGTGATGGTGACGTTGTAGTAGAGCTTGCGAATGGGCCGTACAAAAGCCCACTGGTAAGCGCCCAGCATGAAGATATTGTCCGTGGTGTCAATGAGGGACATGCCAGCGGCGAAAAGCAGGGGAAAAATCAGGACCGTCAAAAGTGGTAACCCCTTCGCCGCCTCGCTGGCGGAAACCCCTAACAGTCCAATTTCCGTCGCGGTATCGAATCCCAGGCCAAACAGAACGCCCAGGGGATACATATGCCAACTGCGGCGAATCATGCGAAACATGGGGCGAAGCAGCCGGCAAAGAATTCCGCGGCCACCCAGAAGCAGGTTGAAGTCCTCCTCCGCATACTCCCCGCCGCGGCGCACTCTGGCAAAGGTGCGATAGACCGACCGCAGAACGATCAAATTGACGATGGCAATGGCGAATAGAAACAGCGCCGAGACCAGGGTGCCGACGACTGAGGCGATGTCGCGGAGGAAATAGAAGCGGGATTGCAGCGCCAGTGCGGCTCCCGCAATTGCCATCGAGCCAAGGACTACAACGGTGGAATGTCCCAGCGAAAACATGAACCCGACTGCGACCGGGCGCTGTCCATCCTGCATCAACTTCCGCGTGACGTTGTCGATGGCGGCGATATGGTCGGCGTCGACCGCGTGGCGCAGCCCCAGGCTGTAGGCCAGCAGGGCTGTTCCCAGCAGCACCGGATAGCCATGAAAAGCCACTCCTGCCCAGATCCACGCCCCCAGATTGAACGCCAGCAGAACACCATAGATCCGAAAAATCCGGCTTCGCAGGGCGCCACCGGAGTCACCGGACCATGCGATTGGCCGCCGTGCTGCCACGAAACCGGCAGAACAGTCGCAAGCCTCCGCCTGGGAAACGGCGGCGAGACAGGGTTCGCCGCTGCGTAGGTCGGGAGTCTTCATGGGCATAAAGCAGTCACGCCAGCAAGCCGGGAGGTTTCCAGCTCTACAACGGCTTTCCAGTTTTCATACCACGTTTGCAGATTTCGTGCTACCCAAAAAACAGTGTTACACAGCGCAGGATTGGATGCAGTCAGGTAGAAATTGGCAGCCGGACCTGTAAGCCGAATTCTGTCTGCCGGACGTGAGTCCGGCAGGACGGTCATTCCTCTAGGCGGCGCATTACTGCGACGCTCCAGCGACCTACCCGGAAGTTGGGCGAACCGAGCCAGCTCGCGTCTCCGGCAGAGCCGGAGACTCCTCCCCTATTTGGTCTTGCTCCGCGTGGGGTTTACCCTGCCTCTTCCATTACTGAAAGAGCGGTGCGCTCTTACCGCACCTTTTCACCCTTACCCCGGCAAGCCGGGGCGGTATGTTTTCTGTGGCACTGGCCGTCATCCGGCCTTGAAGCCGGATGCCCGGACGTTATCCGGCACGCTGCTCTGCGGAGTTCGGACTTTCCTCTCCCGCGGCCGAGGCCGCGGCAGCGACCGTCCGGTCCGACTGCCAACCTGTTGATTATAAGATGAGCCGCCTTCCGCGCCGGGCGCGGTCATTCTCCTGTTCCTGCTGCCCCTGCTTCTGGGCAGATTGTTCCTTAAAAGCAGTCTCTTTCCTGGGGCGGTGGCTGAGCGAGCGCGAGGGGAAGAGCCGCGAGTGCAGGTCAAGGGATCTTGCGTTTCCGGGCGCCATCCCGCGTCCGGGTCAAGCCGCCAGCGGCAGCGGCGGCGCCTTTACCCGACGAGTCTTCCGCGCGTGCTTTCCCCAGTGCCTGCACAGTGCGAAAGAGGAAGCATTGTTTGGAATGGTCGTTCACCATGCCCACTGCCTGCATGAAGGCATAGCAGATTGTCGGCCCGACAAACCGGAAGCCGCGTTTCCTTAAGTCCTTGCTCATTTCGAGGCTTGCGGCGGCCGCCTTCTGCCTTGCTGCCGGTACTCCATTGATGAAGTTCCAGATGTACTTGTCAAAGCTGCCGAATTCATCCCGCACCGCAAGGAATGCCCTCGCGTTCTCGACCACAGCGTTGATCTTGAGTCGGTTGCGAACGATTCCGTCTTCCTTGAGAAGAGCGTTCACCTTCGCGGAATTATATTTTGCGATCACCTTCGCGTTGAAGCTGTTGAAGGCCCGGCGGTAACCTGGGCGCTTCCTGAGGATGGTGAGCCAGTTCAGGCCCGCCTGTGCGCCCTCCAGGTTCAGCATTTCGAACAAATGCCGGTCATCATGGACTGGAACGCCCCATTCCTCATCGTGATAGCGAATGAGCAGCTGGTGGAAGTTCGCCCATTCACATCTCATCCTGCCGCTGGAATCTTTCACTGCTTTCTCTCAGGGTTATGCCCATCTCGCGCTTGTTGTGCGGAGCCGCCGCCTCCCAGCCCTTACAATAAAAGAAAGCCGGTCATTTATGAACACTCGCGAGGCAATCCGCATCGCCCTGCATTCGCTCTGGGCCAACAAGCTGCGCTCCGTCCTGACCTTGCTGGGAGTGGTGATCGGCGTCTCCGCTGTGATCGCGGTGGTGACGTTCGTGAGCGGCATCAATGGCTATGTGGCCAACCGCATCTTCCGTCTGGGCGCGGACGTTTTTATCGCCGGCAAAATCTCGCCCGTGGTCACCAACATCAATCAGTACCTGGAAGGGCAGAAGCGCAAGGACTTCACCATGGAGGACTACGAGGCGGTCCTGCAGTCCTGCCGCACCTGCCATTACGTGGGCGCGTTCCTCTCCACCAGCGACGGGCACATCCGCTATGCCGACCAGTCCAGCGCCGATACTTCGGTGCGCGGCATCACGGCCAGCATGGGTCCAATCATGGATTTCAACCTCACCGCAGGCCGCATGATCAACCAGAACGACGTCGCCAATGACGCCAAGGTCGTGGTCATCGGCACCGACATCCTGGAAAACCTCATGCCCAACGTAGATCCCATCGGCCGGGAACTCCGCGTTGACGGCCAGCTCTACACCATCATTGGGTTGGGTGAAAAGCAGGGAAAAACCCTCGGCCAGAGCCAGGATAACTACGTGATTATGCCGATTTCGACCTACGAGCATGCCTATGGTTCCCATCACAGTATCCGAATCTATGGCAAGGCGAACGGAGTCGCCGGCCTGCAAACCGCCATGGACGAAGCTCGCGTTATTCTGCGCTCCCGCCGTCACGATCTGCCCGGCAAGCCGGACAGCTTCGCCATGGAAACCAATGCTTCCTTTCTCGGCATCTGGTCGAACCTGAGCGGGAGCTTCTTTATCGCCATGATCGCGATTGCCGCCATTTCCCTGATCGTAGGCGGCATCGTCATCATGAATATCATGCTGGTGTCGGTGACCGAACGGACGCGGGAAATCGGCATTCGCAAGGCTCTGGGCGCGCGCCGCTCCGATGTTCTGCGCCAGTTCCTGATCGAATCGAGCACCATGGCCATTGTGGGCGGCGTGGTGGGAATCCTCCTGGGCATCGCCGTGGCCAAGCTCATCACCACGCTGGTCGGCATGCCTTCCAGCATTAAATTGTGGGCGGTGCTGGCGGGTCTGGCAGTCTCTGCCAGCGTGGGAATTTTCTTCGGCGTGTACCCGGCCCGCAAAGCGGCTGCTCTGGACCCGATTCAGGCGCTGCGCTTTGAACTCTGATATGCCAGCTCTCATCGAACGCGAGCACGGCGAAAACGTTCGCATGGCCCTGGCGGCCATCCTGGCGAACAAGCTCCGCTCCGGTCTGACGGTTCTGGGCGTGGTGATTGGAGTGGCCGTCGTTATCGGTATTTCCTCGGTGGTGAGCGGGCTGAATTCCAATGTGACTCAGGCCATCCAGAGCATAGGTTCGAATCTGATCTTTGCCTATCATATGGAGCCTTTCGTCTTCGGCCACATTCCCGAATCCATGCGCAACCGCAAGGAACTCAGCGAGCAGGACGCGGAAGCCATGCGCAATCTGCCCCACGTTCAGGACGTGACCGCCGGAATCCGCTATTTCCAGCCGCAGTTCGGGACGGGAACCTTCGTTGTGAAGTACGGCGGCAACAGGGCGCAGAACGTAATCCTCGAAGGCGACCTGCCCTCCGCCCGCGACGTGTACGATCTGCGTCTCCGCTCGGGGCGCTGGTTCGATCCCATCGACCAGCAGCGCCGTTCCGACGTAGCCGTGCTCGGCCAGGATACTGCGGAGACCCTCTTCGGCAACCTTCCCGCCGTGGGCAGGGAAATTAATATTGAGGGGCGCCTGTTTACCGTCATCGGCGTCATGGAACCGGTAAAGAGTGCCTTCGCCGGAGGCAAGAACCCGGACGACAACATGGTCCGTATGCCGCTCAGCACCTTCCGCAAAATTCATCCCGAGCGCAAGGACCACTGGATTACCGTAAAGGCAACTTCCCACGCGGACATCCCACTTGCCATCGGCGAGATGCGCCAGTTGCTCCGCCGCCGCCGCCATCTTGCTCCCAACGCTCCCGACGACTTCGCCATCTTCACCCAGGAATCGCTGTCCAATGTGTGGAACCAGATCACAGGCGCGGTCTTCATCTTCATGTTTGCCGTCTCCAGTGTTGGTTTGATCGTGGGTGGTGTCGGAGTCATGAACATCATGCTGGTCTCGGTCACCGAACGCACTCGCGAAATCGGCGTTCGCAAGGCTGTAGGTGCCCGCAAGCGCGATATCCTGATGCAGTTCACGCTGGAAGCAACCACCCTGACAGCGCTGGGCGGTGTCTTGGGAGTCCTGTTGGGCGCAATCCTCACCTGGCTGGTGCGGGTCATCTGGCCCTCGTTGCCTGCCAGCATGTCACCGTTCTGGACCGGCATCGGATTTTCCATTGCCTGCGCCACCGGCTTGCTGTTCGGGATCTATCCCGCCTACAAGGCCGCCAATCTCAGCCCGATCGAAGCCTTGAGATACGAATAGCGAATCTTGCACGCTGCTATCCTGCCGCGTTGCCATTCAGAGTGCGGTAATTTCGGCTGGAGATGGCAATCTGCCATACTGACCCTTCCCTATGTCTCTGGTTGCGGACATCCTGGCGGGGACCACAGCCTTCCTGGCCGGCTGCGCATGTATCTACTACGCGGTCGTGATCTGGGCTGCCGCGAAGTTCCGTCGCACACCAAGGCAGCCTGGGAATCCGCGGTTCACGGTGCCAGTTTCCATTCTCAAGCCCATGCGCGGGATCGATCCCGGCATGTACGACAGCCTGCGCAGCCACTGTCTGCAGGACTATCCCGAGTACGAGATCATTTTTGGCGTCAGCCAACGGGATGACCCGGCCGTATTGCTGATCCGGCAACTTCAACAAGAGTTCCCCGAGCGGCCAATAGGGCTTGTCGTTTGCGAACAGATCCTGGGGACCAACGTAAAGGTCAGTACGCTCACGCAAATGCTCCCCCATGCCAGTCATCATTATCTGCTGGTGAACGACAGCGACATCCGGGTGGAGCGGGACTATCTGCGGCGCGTGCTGGCGCCCATGGCAGATCCTTCCGTCGGGCTGGTTACGTGCCTCTATCGCGGCGTGCCCGCCGGGACGCTGGGCTCGCGGCTGGAGTCGGTGGGGATTGCCGATTTCGCCTGCGGCGTCCTGGTCGCTTCAAAACTCGAAGGAATCAGTTTCGGTCTCGGCTCCACGCTGGCCTTTCCCCGCGCGGCGCTGGAACTGATCGGTGGATTCGAGCCCGTCCTCGACTATCTCGCCGATGATTTCGAGCTTGGAAACCGTATTCACCGCTCCGGCAAATCGGTTTGCCTCAGTGATGCCGTGGTCGAGGACTTTCTGCCTGCCTACAGTTTCCGGGGATTCCTCGACCATCAGCTCCGCTGGGCGCGGACCGTACGCGATTCCCGCCGCTGGGGATATGCCGGGCTGCTCTTCACGTTTGGACTGCCCTGGGCGTTGATGGCGGTGTTGTTCTCGCGCGGCGCGGCCTGGGCATGGGCCTTGCTGGCGATGACTGCCGCTGCTCGCGTCCTGTCGGCATGGTTTGTGAGTTCGCGGGTGCTGCATCACCGGGAATGGCTTCGTGATCTTTGGCTTCTGCCTGTGCGGGATATCTTCGCTCCCGGCCTATGGCTGGCAAGCTTTGCCGGCCACCGCATCGCATGGCGCGGCGAAGAGTACATCCTGGAGAAAGGAAAGCTGCGCCCGGCGTAGAGCACCGATCAGCGCTGCGACGCAAAAGGAGAGGCCACCTTGCGTCCCGGCTCGCGCACGGGAGTATCGGCTGGCGGCCGGTGCGGCGGTCTTGCAGTGGCGGGTCTTGCACCGGCGGGTCTCGCAGTGGCGGATTTTCGGCTGGGGGGTCTTCGACTGGGGCCGACGGCTGGCTGGCAGGCGGATTCGGCCCCGAGTGTGGTTTGACATTGTGCATCAACATAGTGGACGGGAAAACACCATTCTGTAGAGCCGCTCGCACCGGACCATGTCCGCGGGCAAGATAGCGTCCCCTGGCAAGTCTCTAGGCGGGTCGGCTGGCGGGCTTTCCCGTTTTGACGACGGAGCCTGCATCCGCCATGCCTTCGTCGCTGTACTGATTTAATTTGTGGCCAGCCTTGCGCCCCAGGTAAGTCAGGGGAGAACGCGCCGTCACCGAGCCAACATCTTTTCCGATGTGTCGTTCTCCACTGTTGCCCTCCGATGCCGGCAGCAGCCGGTTCGCCAGTCCCAGCAGTTCGGCGGTCACTCCGGGGGCCAGCCCATTGGCCAGCGCCAGCAGCTTGGCTTGTGGAGTAATGGTGACCTCGGCCCGGCCGCTTCGCACCGCGTTCACAATCTGCCGTGCGCTGCGGCGGGCATTTTTCGCCAGCAGGGGCAGGGAAGACGCCACGCTGAACCAGGCTTCCTCGGCCTGCATCCGGCCCTTGAAGTATGCGTTCACATACGAGCCCGTGCGCATCAGTCCCGGCACCACGGTGGTGACGCCAATGCCGTCCTTCGCCAGTTCGGCATGCAATCCCTCGGAAAAGCCGGCGGCGGCAAACTTGGCGCAACTGTAAGGCAGCAGATGGGGAACGCTGACCTTACCTCCAATGGAGGTAAGGTTCACAATATGGCCGCTGCCTCGCGCCCGCATATGCGGCAGGACGGCCAGCGTGGGATACACCGTGCCCCAGAACATCACGTCCATCGACTCCTGATAATCAACCAGGTTTTGCGTATCCATGGGTCCCACGGAAATGATTCCTGCGTTGTTCACCAGCACGTCGATGGCGCCGTAGTGCTGCACAATCTCGCGAATCGCCTGGTGCACGTCCTCGTCGCTGCCTACATCGCAGTTGAGCGCCAGTACCTGTGCGCCGCGGCGCACCAACTGCTCCCGCGCCGCTGCCAGCTCTCTGGAATCGCGGGCACAGATGGCGATGCGCGCGCCCTCCCTTGCAAATTCATGAGCCAGCGCCAGGCCCAGTCCGCGGGAGCCTCCGGTAATGAATACCACGCAGCCATGCAAGTCGCGCCTGGGCCGGATTCGCTGCAGGAGCTTGCTTGCCGCGAAGGCAGTTCCCACACCCGCAGCGGCGGTTCCGATCCCGACGGTGACGGCGATTCCCCGCCGGTGCTGGTAGGCCTTTCGGGCCAGACCTCTGATCTTCACGCCTCACCTCCTGGAATTTTAATCTCCGCGCCTCAGGCTGCTTTCTTCTCCTCATCTCCACGGGTCTGCTGCTGGGTATCGAACACGTCCGTCTGGTCGGCTCTTACCTGGCCCCAGTTCAGCAGGCTCACCAGGGTGACACCGCCGGCAATGTTGCCCAGCGTGGCAAAAGTAATCCAATGCAGATAGCTGCCAGCGGATACCCGGCCCACCAGCACTGCCGAAAGAATTTCGCCGCTTCCGGCAATGCAGTGGGCAAAGCGGCCCGCGCCTACAACAAACGTCAGCAGCCAGATGATCGCCACCTGGCCGATGGTCCACTGGCTGGCGGAAACCAACCAGGCCACCAGGGCAATAATCCAGCCCCCGATCACTCCGCTCCAGAAGAGAGCCGCGCCCGAGGGGCCGACCATGGCCGCCCCCAGCCGTACGAGTTGTTCTCCGATTCGCGGGCCTACCGCGCCGGTTTTGATGGCAAGAGCTGCGAACGCCAGCGCGCCCGCGATGTTTGCCAGAAATACCGTCCCCCACAAGCGCAGCATGTCATCCAGGAAGCGCGGCTTTCCCAAGACCAGCACCACGGGATACAGGGTGTTTTCGGTGAACAGTTGGGCGCGCCCAATGATGACCGCAATGAACCCGACTGGATAAAAAGAGATAAGCGACCAGATCTGCGACCTGGGATTCCGGCAGTACGCTCCGTACCGCGGCTACACTCAGGCCTGTCAGTCCCATGGTGATCCCGCCAGCGATCCCCGAAAATGCCAGCCCGCGTATGGAGCGGCCCAGTTCCTGGCGGGCGCTGGAGATTACCTGCTGGTAAATTTCATCTGCCGTTAGCCGCACCGATTCGTTTTTTTCCACCATCATCTGCACGCTCTTTGTCCCTGCGGCTACCGAAGGGATGTTACTCTGCCGGCCGCTCGGGTGGTGGCGCCGAAAACTCCTGGTGCCCGGCCATACGGTTGGCCAGCACTCGCTCATCCCTTCAACGGCGTAAGAAGTAGAGATGCGCAATTGCCCGAGTGGGAAGTACCTGCTTTCGAAGAAGAGTTGAAAAACGGGGAAGGTGGACCGGGCGAACGATTGCCGGGGCAGGGTACGATTAGCTGAATTTCGCCAAGTCCGGTGGCCGGCTCTGTCAGGGAGTTTTTCTGGCGGGATGCATCGACTGCGCAATCAGCAGCCAGCGGGTTCCAACCTCCTGCCACACACTCATTACATATGCGGGAACGCCTCCCGACGCCGGTCCGTCGCCGCTTCCATTGCTTCCGCTCACTGAGATGGTGTAGGCCACAGTCACGTCCGCGCCATTGGGTTGGAGCTGGAAATTACCCAGTGAATAGTCCTGCAGTTGAAGCTGCTTCCAGAACTCCAGTGCCTCTTTGGGCCCATAGAAGCCCGCGGGTGTGGTCAGGGTGAAGTTGGACGCCAGGTGTCTCTGCACCGAAGACCAGTGTTGCTGGGAAATTTCTTTCCAGAGCTGCCGCTCCAGTTGTTCGCCTCCGGTGGCTCCGCCCCACCCTCTTGGAGGATTTTTCCAGATTGTGCAGGAGAAACAGCCCCCGGACAACAGAAGCAGGGCCAGCAGTACCGGAACCCTTCTCATGACAGCATTCTAACGGACGTCCTAACGGAATTCGGCGGGCATCCGCTCAATGCCGCTTGCCCACCCAGGGCTGGCGGGGCGGTGGCGGGGCGCGAAAATTCCTCCCTGGGACTGGATTGTGCCCCCCACTTTTTTGGGGGGTCTTGGGAATTGTGCAAAGGACACAGGGTTGAGTCTGCGAACAGCCCAGCGGACGATCCGTAATACATTCATTAAAATAACGTTACATAAGTTCCGGCGCCATTGGGATGCCGTCCGTCCGAGGAGGCAGTCGATCGGCCGACCTCATCTCAAAATGATTTTTATGACTTTTAGCCCTTGGTTCCGCTTGCCAAGTAGTTGTACTCTACGTCAGCCTTTCGGAGTCCACATGGGCCCTGAATCGGTGTCATTGCCTGCCTCGCGGCATCGAACTGGGCACCGATATGGCAGGACACCGTTATGAATGATCCGCGTATTGCAGACTTCACATGGGTTGAGATCGGCAGACGGATTCGCGACTGGCGGCTCGCACGCGGCTGGTCGCAGCAGCAACTTGCCGAAGCTGCCGGAATAAGCCAGTCGGGAGTGGTGCATCTCGAAAAAGGAGACACCAATCCCCAGCTGGGAACCCTGCGCGAAGTTTCCGCCGCTTTCGGAAAGACTCTGCGAGAGCTGATGTTCGGTTCCCGCGCTGACGTTGCAGAAGCCTCTTCGCTCTGGGACCAACGGGTGCGCCGTATCATGGACTCCAATGACAAAGACGCCGTAACGGCGCTTCACTGGGGCCTCTCGACGGCGGAGCTGCTGCTACAACGCAGATCCGGACGCGGAGGGGAACAGCCCGCAGGCGTTCAGGAGCAGGACTCCTAATCGGATTCCCTGGCGAGCGCTTTTTTCTATGTGGCAGGGAGTGCCGGTTGTTGCCCTCATTGAGCGCAGTCCTCAAGAGTCAAAAGTCGCTGAGTCTTCGGCTGCGCTGTCGTCGTCTTCCAGATCCGATCCATATCCCTGGAGCAGGACTTCCACCGCATCCAGAATGGACTGTGTAGACTTCTCCTCGAATACAAAGCCGTTGCTCAACGCCTCCTCGCTAATCTGCGCTTCGGCGGTCAGCGCAGACTTCAAGTGTTGCTCCAACTCCGCGTTCAGGGCCATGCTCATCACTTCCGTGGCTCCAGAAAGTGCCATTACCGTGTCATTCGTCCCGGGAGCGAGCCACCGTTGTATGAACATCTGCACATGCTGGGGAGAGCAGCACGCCCAGACGTTTTTCCGTTGGGCGACTCCTTCGCTCCAGTAGAGAATCCGCAATACATTGCGGTGGCGATCCTGCGTAACCAGGAACCAGTTGCCCTCTTTGCGCTTGCGGGTTCCGCAGACTTCGCATACATGATTGGGAAACTGATACATGAGCTCTCCCGGAATTCAAGTTCCCATTCTGAGTGACTTTTCATCGGCACGCGGAAAACAACTCCCGCGTTCCGTAGTGGCTCTAAGGATTAGAACCAGTTCTCGCCGGGAAAGTTTCGTGAGCGGCTGGAAAAGTTCGGTATCCTATTGGGTCATAAGAAAAAAGATCTGGGCTTGCGCATCCACAGCTTTCCCGTATACCATGACTATGGCTTCCGACGGCACTTCTCCCGTGCTGGTCCCTGCGCTGTCGCACCTTGCGCGAAAGCGGACGCGAACCGATCACGAAGAAATCGAGCTCGAACCCTGGCTTCCACTATCCGGGGGCGTGCCTGGCAGTGAGATTGAACCCCAACGGAGCTGACAACACGTAAGGAAACAAATTCCGCTCCATTCAGCGGACATATCAACCCAGGTCGCCTCCGGGTGCCGCCCGGTGCCGTGCGGGGCGCTGAAGAGAACAACATGAGTTTTGGACCAAAGCACCCCTCCGGCTCTGGAGGAACGGGCCGCAGACGGCGTAACCGCCGCGGCGGCAGCAGCAGCAACGGCAGCAACGGCAGACCGGGGCAGCCCGCCCGTAATCAGCATTCCGGACGCCCGCAACGAGCCCGCCAGCCCGGAATTTTTACCGCTCCCATGGATCACAGCTATCGCGCCGGTTTTCAGGGCAACGGACAGTCCCGGGGACAGTACCTGCAGCCCGAGCCCGAGCCTCTGGTGACTCGCGACGAGAATGCCCAGCCTCGCATCTTCGCCTTCGTGGAAGACCTGTTTTTCGCGGCCAAGATTCAGGAAACCGCCCGCAAGCTCAACGTAAAGGTGGAGTTCGTCAAGACCGATAAGGACATCCTGGAGCGGGTTCGCGAAAATGGAGCTGAACGGCCGTCGCTGGTGATTTTCGATTTAAACAACGCCGCCGCCAAGCCGCTGGCCAGCATTCCCAGACTCAAGCGCGAGCTCAAGAAGGAAACCACGATCATCGGCTTCCTGTCTCATGTGCAAGGAGACCTGAAGGTGAAGGCCCTGGACGCTGGTTGCGACATGGTCCTTCCGCGCTCCGCCTTTTCGCAGAATTTGCCTCAACTGTTGCGACGCCACGGTGAAGACGCGCCCGTAGACTAGGAACGCACTTGGATCCTGGCCTCGGCCCGCAGCCATTGATGCGGCCCGGTAGCGCCGAAGTTTCTCTTGGCGAGTGGCTGATCCTTGACGGCCGGAAGGCGCCTACACCACCACCGCTTCCTTGTACTCGCCAAATACCCGCCGCAGCGTGTCGGAGATCTCGCCTACCGTGGCATAGCTTTCCACTGCGTGAATCAGGTGTGGCAGCAGGTTGGCGTCTGTGCGTGCCGCTTCCTCCACGGCCTGCAGGGAAGCCCGCCAGGAGGCGGAATCGCGGCGTTGCCGCAGGGCCTGGAGACGCTCGATCTGCTTGCGCTCCAGTTGGGGATCGGCGCGGAAGATTGCGATCGGTTTTTCTTCTTCGACCTGGAAGCGGTTGACGCCCACCACCACCTGCTCCGCCCGGTCCACGGCCTGCTGGTAGGCATAAGCAGCATTCTGAATCTCCTGCTGTACGAATCCCCGCTCAATGGCCTTGAGCATTCCGCCTAGGGCTGCGATTTTGTTCATCGACTCGCGGGCACGTTCTTCGATCTGGTCGGTCAGCCATTCCACATAGTAGGAACCCGCCAGCGGGTCCACCGTGTTCGCCACCCCGGACTCATAGGCCAGCACCTGCTGCGTGCGCAGCGCGATGCGCGCGGCCTCTTCGGTGGGCAGGGCCAGAGCCTCGTCGTAGGAATTGGTATGAAGAGATTGCGTTCCGCCCAGCGCCGCCGCCATGCCCTGCAGCGCGGTGCGAACGATGTTATTTTCCGCCTGCTGGGCCGTCAGGGAAGACCCGGCGGTCTGAGTATGGAAGCGCAGCATCCAGGAGCGCGGGTTCCTGGCCTGGAACTGCTCCCGCATCATGCGCGCCCACATTCGGCGTGCCGCACGAAACTTCGCCACCTCCTCCAGAAAATTGCTGAAGCAGGCGAAGAAAAACGACAGCCGGGGGGCGAACTCGTCCACATCCAGTCCGGAATCCAGCGCTGCCTGCACGTAGGTGATCCCGTCGGTCAGGGTGAATGCCACCTCCTGTACTGCCGTGCATCCTGCTTCCCGCATGTGGTACCCAGAAATTGAAATCGTGTTCCACTCCGGCGCCTGCTCGCGGCAGAAAGCAAACAGGTCGGTCACCAGCCGCATGGCATGTCGCGGAGGATAGATATACGTCCCGCGCGCTATGTATTCCTTCAGAATGTCGTTCTGTACCGTGCCCGACAGCTTGCGCACATCGTTTCCCCGGCGCCTTGCCACCGCGACATACAGCGAGAGCAAGATTGCCGCCGTGGCATTGATGGTCATGGAAGTTGAAATGGTTTCCAGAGGGATCCCCTCCAGCAGCCGTTCCATATCCTCAATCGAGTCGATCGCCACTCCGACCTTGCCCACCTCTCCCTGGGCCATGGGGTGATCGGAGTCCATGCCGATCTGGGTGGGCAGGTCGAATGCTACGGAAAGGCCAGTGGTGCCGTGCTCCAGCAAGTAGCGGTAACGCCGGTTCGATTCCTCCGCGTCCCCCATGCCGGCATACTGGCGCATGGTCCAAAGCCGGCCGCGGTACATGGTGGGCTGGACGCCCCGCGTGAAGGGATACTGCCCGGGATATCCGTCCTGGCGCTCATAATCCCAGCCGGGTAGATCTTCCGGCGCGTAAACCGAGCCGACGGGAATCTCCGAGCCAGTGATCTTCCTGAGATCATCGATTGTTTCGGGGGGACGGGAAGCGGAAGTGGACTCAGAACCGGCCTTGCCCGGCTTCTTACTGCGGGTCTTCTCCGACCTGGGTGGTTCGGACATGCAGTTTCAGGTCTCTAGTGCAACTTTTGTCCCGCCCGCAGGAACGAGCTAAGTCCAAACCAGGCGAACAGCACAACAAACACGAGGGCCACCACGCTGCGCCCAGGCCCGATCTTGCCCGCCACGTAGGCGCGGTATTCGGATACCAGGGCGATTCCCCCGATGACGGCAAAAGCCATGAAGAACAACCCGGCAACCTGCAGAAACAGGATCTGTGCCGCCCGGCCCAGCGATCTCAGAGTCGCCGAGGCCGCATTGGCAGTTGCCCGTCCCAGGCGGCTGCTTCCAAGCTGTCGTACCGCTACCCGTCCCAGGATTCGGGCCTTGGTGCCCGCACCCGGCGTCCGGGTCCGCTCCGCTGCTGAGGTTCCGCCCACCATCCGATTGTACCAGCGCTTCCACCATGGAATAGAGCCGCTGTTCTTGGCAAACGTATGGGGCCCAGTGCAGCTAAAGCTCAGCAAAACCTCAGGAAATCTGCAAGCGGCATGCTCGATCTCGCGGCCTTGCATCCAAGCGTGTAAAGTGCTCTTATCGAGTCACGATATTCTGTGTCCGGCGCCACCTGGCTGGGGAAAGGAGTAAGAAGTGGATCCGCAGTTGAAACAGTTGATGAAGGAACTCGGCGAGGCGATTAACGATTCGCTTTCCGACTCCGAACAGATCGCCGAGGTCATCGCTCGGATCAAAGCGGGAGGTTATGACATTTTTCTGGTTCTCGAGGCAACTATCGGGTTTAACAAGCAGGAGACGGACACCACGGCTTCCCGGGTTGCCAGCGCGTCTGGCGGAGACGGCTCCGACCCCGAGTTTCGGGTTAATTCCAGCGACGCAAAGTTCCTGCGGTCTCTGCGCATCAGCGTGGAAGACTGACCACCGGCATGGCGCCGGTCCTGGCGACCGTGCGGCGCTCGGAAGAGACACACCGCCAGGTCAGTCGCGTCTTCGCCGAAACAATCTATTCCGCCCTATGTAGCCTCTTTAGGCGGTGATTCAGCCCATGTGCTACCATCAGTCCCCCGGGACGCACTCCGTAGCCCAGAATCCGGGTGCGGCATGACCGGATCGCTTCAAAAATCAGACCGGACGGACTATGAAGGATACCCTGGGAGTTCTATTGGCCGGCGGAGCCGGGGAGCGACTTTACCCGCTGACTCGCGACCGCGCAAAGCCCGCGGTCACGTGGGGTGGCATTTACCGCATCATCGATGTCACGCTGTCCAACTGTATTAATTCCGACCTGCGCCATATTTACATCCTCACGCAATACAAGGCGCTCAGTTTGAACCGCCACATTCGTGAAGGCTGGAATATCGTGGCCCGCGATCTGGGCGAGTTCGTGGAAATTCTGCCGCCCATGAAGCGGGTCAGCGAGAACTGGTACCTGGGCACCGCCGATGCCGTTTACCAGAATATTTACTCCATCGGATCGGAAGAGCCACGTTACGTTCTGATTCTATCCGGCGACCACATTTACAAGATGAATTACGAGCGCATGCTGCAGCAGCATCGCGACTCGGGCGCCGACGTTACCCTGGCCACCATTCTCATCGAGCCCACGGAGAGCTTTCGCTTCGGCGTGGTCGATGTGGACCGTGACGGGCGCGTGGTTGGCTTCGAGGAGAAGCCCAAGGTTACCAGCCTGCGCTCTCCTTATAACCCCCGCATGGTGTCCGGCTCCATGGGAGTTTATCTCTTTAATACGGATGTCCTCATCCCGGTGCTGCTGAAGGACGCCGAAGACCCCAGTTCCTCGCATGATTTCGGGCACGACATCCTCCCCAAAATGATGGAGGACTATAAGGTCTACAGCTACAATTTCGTCGACGAGAACAAGAAGGAAGCCCTGTATTGGCGCGACGTGGGCACTCTGGAAGCCTACTACGAGGCCAATATGGACCTGGTTTCCATTTCCCCCGTGTTTAATCTTTACGACAAAGCCTGGCCCATTCGCACCTACCAGAGGCAATATCCGCCGGCCAAGTTCGTCTTCTCTGAAGCCAAGCGCATGGGCGCCTCGCTCGACTCCCTGGTTTCGGCGGGCTGCATCGTCTCCGGAGGAGTTGTGCGTAGCAGCGTTCTCTCCCCCGATGTGCGCGTGAATTCGTATGCCGAGGTGGACTCATCGATCGTTTTCAGCCACGTCAACATCGGCCGCCACTGCCGTATCCGCCGCGCCATTGTCGATCGTGACGTGCACATCCCCGAAGGCAGCGTGATCGGATATGACACTGAAGCCGACCGCCAGCGCTACTACGTCACCGACTCCGGCATCACCGTCGTCACTCGCGATTACTCCATGTTCGAGACCCCGGTCGCCGTGGACTACTTCACCAGCGAGTGACGCCCGGAGGGGACCCTCGCGGCGGAGCGATGCGGATGGAAAACCTCGATTAAGCTGAATACCTGATGCTGATTGCTGAAGGCTGTTTCAGTCGCCCGCTACGGCCTCTTCGCGTCTTCGCGGAACCGACTTGATCCGGGAACTCGTGATGTACTTTGCCAGTCGATAGCTCAACAGCACTGCCAGCACCGCAGCATACCTCAGGGGCACGCGGACGTCCGCCTTCACAAGCCAGTAGAAATGCACCACTCCGGCCAGGGCCGAGAGATAAATCAACCGGTGCAGGGCCTGCCAGCGCTTGCCTCCCAATCTGCGAATCCAGCCCTGGGTAGAGGTAATGGCCAGCGGCAGCATCAGCACAAACGCCGTGAATCCCACGGTGATGAAGGGCCGCTTTTCGATGTCCTTGAGCATGCCCATCCAGTCAAAGAACTGGTCCAGCCACACGTAGGTCATCAGGTGCAGGCAGCCGTAGAAGAATGCGAACAGCCCCAGCATGCGGCGAAAGCGGATCAGCCAGGACATGCTGGTCAGCTTGCGCACCGGCGTGACCGCCAGGGTGATCATCAGGAAGGTCAGCGTCCAGAAGCCGGTGGAGCGCGTGATCACCTCGATGGGATTGGCCCCCAGCATATCGTTGAGGCCTTTCCACACCAGATGTCCCAGCGGGAGCAGGCAGGCAAGAAAAACCGGAATCTTGAGCCAACGGATATGTTTTGTGTTGATCACAGGCTGCGAAAAGATCCTGACCCTCGTGGTTCCGAAGAAGCTCCAGCTTGCCAGAACCGGCCTTCAGGCCGGCAAACCACGAGCCGGTCTCTGGCGGTTCGGCCCGCTTCCGCAGGGCTCAGAAATACTTTCTCAAATCCATTCCCTTGTAGAGACTTGCCACCTGGTCGCCGTAACCGTTGAACATCAGCGTCTTGCGCTTGAAGAACTCGCCAATGCGGCGCTCCCGTGCCTGGCTCCAGCGGGGATGGTCGACGTTGGGGTTCACGTTGGAGTAGAACCCGTATTCGTTGGGGGCTGCCTTGTTCCAGGCCGTTGGCGGCTGCTTCTCCACAAAGCTGATTTTCACCAGTGATTTCGCACTTTTGAATCCGTACTTCCAAGGCACAACGACGCGCAGCGGCGCCCCGTCCTGGTTGGGCAGCGTCTCGTCATACAGGCCAAAACTTAGAATCGCCAGTGGGTGCATGGCTTCATCCATGCGCAACCCCTCCGTGTACGGCCAGTCCAGGACATCCGAGCGCTGCCCCGGCATCTGCTTGGGGTCATACAGCGTAGTGAACTCCACATATTTCGCCTTGGACGTAGGCTCCACCCGCTTGATCAGCTCGTTGAGAGGAAAACCTACCCAGGGAATCACCATGGACCAGCCTTCCACGCAGCGGTGCCGGTAAACACGCTGTTGGGGTGAGGCCATCTTGATGATTTCGTCCACGTCGTAGGTCTTCGGCTTGCTGATCTCGCCGTCCACCTTGACGGTCCAGGGCCGGGTGCGAAAGTTCTTGGCCTTCTCAGCGGGCTCGTATTTGTCCGTGCTGAACTCGTAAAAGTTGTTGTAGTTGGTGATGTCCTTCAGCGGAGTCCACTTCTCGTCGGTGCCAAACGGCCCCTGGACAACCTTTTCGATCTTGTCCGCCCCCTGGGCCAGATAGGGAATGCCAATCAACCCGGCGCCCGCCGCCACCGCCGCTCCCGCGATGAAATTGCGGCGGTTCAGATAGACATGCTTGGGTGTGATTTCGGACGACGGAATGTCCGGCTTCTGCTTGATTACCATGGGAACCCCCGGCTCGGATGTGACTTCAGTCTACCGTTTGAGATGCGCTCCCCCAGTGGAAGTTTCGGTAATTTTGCCCTTGCCTGGCTACTACCTCGCGAAACAAGGGAAGCGACCTCGAATTATGCCAAGAACAAGAGTGATTTACCTGCCCCTATCTAGAAGCCGCCCCGCGTCGGGTATTTGGGCTAGAATGTGCCCGCAATAGAAAGGTCGGTATGTTCACTAAGACATGGAACGCACTATGCAACGAATGGCGACGCGAACGGGAACAAAGCCGGAAGAGGTTTTGGTTGTGGCTCGTGGGGCTACCGGCTGCCTGGGTCCTCTACACTCTGCTTAACCACGCTGATAACTTGGCCCGCATAGATTGGAAATGGGTACTCTCGGTAGCAACCGGGTTTACTCTATCAGCCGTTATTCTACTAATCCCATTGGGGCTGATCGTAATCATTTGTTGGCAGCTTCGACTCTTCTTCAAACGCCGCCTTACAGCCCGGGCACGTGCATCGAGCGGCCATTCTCGCCTGTGATCTTTGACGTCCTGTCAGCTCCCAAAGTGGCGACCCTATTTCGTGTGCAGCAAGTGAAGTGGTAGGCCGAAGGGGAACTCGGCGTTTGGTTGAGAACCCCACAGTACCGCCTACTGTTCGTCCGCTCGCCGAAAATCTACCCGCATTCCGGCAAGGTCAGGAGCTTGTCCCTGGCCGTCAGGTCGGGAGCTGAGCACAGAAACTCATGCTCCGGCCTACAAAAGGGACATTTGCCGAGCCGCACCTCCGACTCCCAGCCATCGCGTCCGCGCACGAAATAGCGGTCGCCGCTCTCGCTGCGCAGGTGACGGATGATTTCTTCCGACATCAGCGTCTGCGTCCAGCCGCCCTCATCACCGATTCCCAGGTGACTGATGTGCCGGTGCGGATCTTCATCTTTGAATTTTCGGGTAATGCAGATGATGCGCTTACGAGCCACAGTGGGATTAAATCACACCGCTGTTCTGATGCGTGTTGATCCGTGCAAATCAGCAGGCGTTTTCCGGTACTTGGTCTTTGGATCCGCGCGTCCGCGGTGAACTATCTCTCGCGCATCTTCGACAGCAGGCGCAGAATCTCGAAGTACAGCCAGATCAGCGTAATCATCAGCGCGAACGCGCCGTACCACTCCATGTACTTGGGAGCACCCTCTCTAGCCCCGCTTTCGATCAGGTCAAAGTCCAGCACCAGGTTCAGCGCCGCCACAATCACGACAAACACGCTGAAGCCAATGCCCAGCATGCCCGATCCCTGAATCATGCTGAAGTGGATCCCGAAAAAGCCCAGCACAAACGAGGCCAGATAAAAGACGAAGATTCCGCCTGTGGCGGCAACCACTCCGAGGCGAAACTTCTCCGTCACGCGGATCACGCCGGAGCGGTACGCCAGCAGCAGAACCACCAGGGTGCCGAAGGTGAGGCTTACCGCCTGGATGGCAATGCCCGGATAACGCAGCTCGAACATTCCGGAAACCCCGCCCAGCACCAGCCCTTCCAGCAGGGCATAAATCGGCGCCGTTACCGGGGACCATTCCTTTTTGAAAATGGTGACCACGGCCAGTACCAGACCGCCGATGCCGCCAATCAGGATGGCCGGGCCCACGGTTTCGGGAGAGGGCGCCGCCATAAGGCGGTTCCAGGTCCAGGCCGCGGTGGCAACCACGCACAACAGCAGAATGCCGGTTTTGTTGACCGTGCCCGCCACGGTCATGGTGTCGCCAAAGCCGGCCACACCGGTGCGGAAGGCATCTCGTCCTAATGCGGGATTGGAAGTTCTCATCAGCTGCGCCAAATGGTTCTCCTTCGCCAGGTTTGGGAGTTGTCCGCCTCTTCCAGCGCCACTACTTCAGTATCTCCCACTTGCGCCCGCCCTGGCCAGTTCTGAATCCGCGCCGCAGGAAATCGAAAGGCCGAAAACGAGCTGAAATCCAGTGAACCGGCACTCAAAGCTGGAACTCGAAAGGGAAACCTGAAGGCGTACAATCCTGCCAATGGAGCTGGTTCCGCTGTTCCCGCTTGAGGTCGTGCTGTTTCCCGGCATGGCGCTGCCGCTGCACATCTTCGAGCCGCGCTACAAGGAAATGATTGGAGAACTGCTGCAGGCCGGGCAGCCATTCGGCGTTGTCCGGGCGGTGGAGAACGGTGTCGCCGAGGTCGGCTGCGTCGCCGAAATTGTCGAGGTCACCAAAACCTACGAGGACGGACGGCTCGACATCGTGACCCAGGGCCAGAGCCGCTTCCGGGTCGTTCGCCTCGACCAGGAGCGCAACTTCCTGCGCGGAGAAGTACAGTATTTCGAGGATGAAAGCTCCACCGCCGGCCCCAGTCAGATCAGCGATCTGCTGGAGGCGCACGCTCAGGTCATCGGACTGCTGGGAGCGGACGCGCAGACGCCGCCGGTCGACGAGCCCGAGCTTTCCTTTCAACTGGCCAGCGTGATGCCCTTCGATCTGGATTTCAAGCAGACCCTGCTGGGAATGCGCTCGGAGCAGGAACGCATCGGCTCGCTGCTGGAGTACTACCGCGCCCTGCTGCCCAATCTGAAGCGCGCCGTGCAGGCCCGTAAGAAAGCCGGCGGCAACGGCCATGTAACGTAGAGCCGGCAGCCTACCGAGGCAACTGATCCAGTTTGGCCGCCAGAATAAAGTCGCTCTCCGTCAGCCCGTCGATCTTGTGCGTCCAGATGGTGATCTCCACCTTGCCCCACGCCAGAAAGATGTCGGGATGATGTCCCTGCTCCTCGGCGACTTCTCCCACGCGGTTCACAAACGCCAGTGCGCTTTTGAAATCCGGGAAGGTATAGGCCTTGTGCAGATGGTGACCCTTCACCACGTCCCACCCCTGTACCTGCTTCTGCAGACGGCTCAACTCTTCGCCTGCGAGCGGCGGGACGCCTCCGCGACAGGGAACGCAGGTTTTGGATGCCAGCTCCGACATAATCCCTCCCCATTGATGCCTTGGTTTTCGCCTACTTGCCCGCCGCCAGAAAGCGATATTGCGCATCGCTGAGCGGCACCACCGAAAGCCGGCCCTGGCGCACCAGAGGCGACTCGGCAAACAGCTTATTGGCTTTCATTTCCGCCAGCGTAACCGGCTGGGCGGCCGCCTTGCCGGCGCGAATCACCACTTGCGGATTTTTGGCGTCGTTGGTGTCGACGGAAACCACCGACGCCGTTCCCACCGCGCGCTTCTCATCCCCTGTGTGATAGATGATGAGCTGGTCTCCGGGTTGCATTGCGCGCAGGTTCTTCACCGCCGCGGGATTGGTGACTCCGTCCCACACAGTCTGTTTTTCCCGTTCCAGTTGCGCAAAGGAGTAAACGCCGGGCTCGGTCTTAAGAAGGTAGGGCATGGGTAAGAATTGTAAATTTGAAATTTCAAATTTGAAATTTGTAATTCGCCGTTCACAATCAGACTAGATCCGCCTTCCCCGAGGCAGGAAAAGATTGGGAGACGCAATGGAGCATCTGTTTGCAGGCACCTCGGGCTGGGCGTACCCGAGCTGGAAGCCGAGCTTCTATCCGCCCAAGCTGGCATCGAACAAATTTCTCCAGTACTACGCCACGCGCCTCAATTCCGTGGAGCTCAACTACACCTTCCGCCGCTTCGTCACCGAAAAGCTGCTCACGGGATGGATCGCCGCTACGCCCCAAGGCTTTTGCTTTTCCGTCAAGGCGCACCAGACGATCACGCACGTCAAGCGGCTGCGCGACGCAGAAGAATTCACTCGCAGCTTCCTGGCATCGCTGCAGCCGCTGGCCGAAGCGAGACGCCTGGGGACGGTCCTCTTCCAGCTTCCTCCGTACCAGAAGGCCGACGCTCCCTTGCTGGAAGCCTTCCTTACCGCGCTGCCGCGCAGCGGACGCTACACGTTCGAGTTCCGCCACGAGTCCTGGTTCAGTGAGCCCATCTTCGATCTGCTGCGCCGCTTTAATGCCGCGCTCTGTCTCGCCGAAAGCGAAAAGCTGGCCACGCCCGGGGTGCAGACGGCGGACTTCAGTTACTTCCGCCTGCGCAGGCCTGAGTATTCGCCCTCGGAACGCGAAGCCCTGGCGGAAAAACTTGCCGCGCTCCCCGGCGATGCCTACGTCTACTTCAAGCACGAGGACACACCCGAAGGCGCGCAGTACGCGGAAGAGCTGCTGGGCACGTTGAAGAGTGAACCGTGAGGGAACGCCTCGGCAGTTCGGATGCAGCCGAGGGTCCTCTTCCGCACAAGCGTTGGCGCTTTCTATCGGACTTGCGCGACCTGTTGCGCGGCCTTGGGCGCAAGGCAATCCAGAGCTGCCAGGACACCCCCTGTCTGATGGGGAACTCCGGCCAGGCGCAATCCCATTTCGACGCCGCTCAGGGTTCCCGCCAGCATCAGGTCGTTAAAGCTTCCGAGGTGGCCGATGCGGAACACTTTGCCCGCCAGCTGGGACAGACCCGCGCCCAGCGACATATCGAAGCTTTCCAGGATTACATTTCGCAAATGGTCTGCATTATGGCCTTCCGGCATGCGCACTGCGGTCAGTGAATTGGAATACTCTCGCGGCTCTTCGCAGTGCAGTTCCAGACCCCAGGCCCGCACCGCTGCGCGAGTAGCTTCTCCGTGCCGCGCATGGCGGCGAAACACATTGTCCAGACCTTCCTCCCGCAGCATCTGCAGCGCCTCCCGCAACCCATAAAGAAGATTCGTCGCCGGAGTATAGGGGAAGAATCCGGAGCGATTGGCCTTCAGCATCTCCTGCCAATCCCAGTAGGAGCGCGGGAGTCCCGCAGTCTTATTAGCCGCCAAAGCCTTTTCCGAGATGGCGTTAAAGCCGAGCCCCGGCGGCAGCATCAGACCTTTTTGCGAGCCCGCCACGGTGACGTCGACTCCCCACTCATCCTGCCGGAAGTCGATCGATCCAAGCGACGACACCGTATCCACCAGCAGCAGTGCGGGATGTCTGGCCCGGTTCATGGCCTGGCGAATCTCCGGGATTCGGCTCGTCACCCCGGTCGAGGTTTCGTTATGAACGACCATCACGGCCCGGATCGTGTGTTTCTCGTCGGACGCCAACCTCGCCTCGGCTTCCGCTGCGGAAGCGCCGCGCCGCCAGTTGCCGGGTACATACTCCACGTGCACGCCGAGCCGCTCCGCTACTTGCCGCCAGAGCTGGGAAAAAGCCCCGGTCTCAAACATCAGCACCCGGTCACCCGGCGACAGGGTGTTCACGATGGCCGCTTCCCACGCGCCCGTACCCGATCCCGGATATACGATCACGTGGCCATGCGTCTGAAATACCGCGCGCAGCCCTTCCAGGACCTCCTTGCCGAGCTCGGCGAATTCAGCGCTGCGGTGGTCGATGACCGGGCGGTCCATGGCCCGCAGAATTCGGTCCGGAACATTCGTGGGACCGGGAATTTGCAGAAAATGACGTCCTGTGTGAATCATGCGAAATCCTCGGGAACCCCTTCAGGCCGGATTGAATCGCCGCTCTCCTCGTATTAATAAACCTGGGGCGGGTTTTTGTCAGCCACGTTGATTCCTCCTCCAAAGGAGCTTCAGAACGTGGCCTTATCAGCGGCGCACTTAAGAAGTTTGCTGCCGATTCCATCCAGACGTACCCAAAATGATCAAGATGGTTCGCTCTCAGGCCACAGCCAGAGCATATGCGCGCGCTGCTGCCTGCTCGATTTCCCCATCCAGATTGCAAATGGAATCGGCAATGGTAAGCTGGTTCGAATTAGCAATCGATTATCGGATGGACGCCGGAAGTCCCGCCTTTTGCTCGGACTACCAATTTGAAAACTTTCTACGATGACAGCGGGAGGACGAAGTGGCCAATAGCATGGAAATCCGAGAAACGCGGTCCCTTCGCGACCTGTTCCGGCTGGACGGCAAAGTGGCCGTCGTCACCGGCGGCTATGGAGGAATTGGCGCTACCGTAAGTCATGCCCTGGCCGCAACGGGCGCGAAGGTGGCCATCGCTGGCCACAACCCGGAGAAGGCAGCTGCCTGCGCGGAAGCGTTGCGCGGCGGTGGCTTCGATTCCTACGCGGCGACCTTCGACGCCTTTTCCGTCGAGGATACTCAGCGGATGGTCGATGACGTCGCCACGCACTACGGAGAAGTGCACATCCTGGTGAACCTCGTCGGACTGCAGCGGGAAGAGAAAGCCGAGGAAGTGACCGAAGAAAACTTCGACCACGTGATTGGCGGCAACCTGAAAACCATGATGTTTCAGGCTCAGGCCGCTGCCCGCCACATGATCCGGCAGGGCGGCGGCGGCAAACAGATTCATTTTGGCTCGGTGCGCAGTTTGCTGGCACTGCGCGGGCGTGGCTTTGCCGCCTACTGCGCGGCCAAGGGAGGGATGCCCATTCTCTGTAAACAACTGGCCGCCGAATGGGCAGAGCACAGAATCAACGTGAACCTGCTTGCGCCCACCTTTGTTCGGACTCAGCAGGTGGCCCAATGGCTTGAGGATCCTCAGTTCTATGCCAATCTGGTCGCGCGCATACCCCTGGGCCGCATTGCCGAACCGGAGGACATTGTGGGAGCTGTTCTCTTCTTTGCGTCGTCCGCCTCCAATTTCGTTACCGGACAAACCTTGTACCTGGACGGCGGCGTCACGGCCTCGCAGTAGACCCGTAGGCACCCTGAGCCGTTTTTCCGGGATTGCCACTCCCCGCCTACTCAGCGCTTCCCACTCGCAAGCCCGGCGCGAGCGATCCCGCGTTTCCGCTTCGCGCTGATCATCGCTTCACCCAATTTGTCGCTTCACCAATTTGCCGGGAGAGTTCCTCTGGCGCAGGGTAAGGGCTTCATTACGTGATGTGCGATTGACTATTTGACATCACCGGCGAGCGCGGCATAGCATTTCGACCTTCGCGGTCTCGGCGAAGTTAGGAGGTACACCGTGTCCACTCGATCGGTCCTGACAGAGAAGCACGCCATCAGCAAATCGGATCTGGCCAGCTTGTTAAGGCAGATGATGCTCATTCGCGAGATTGAGCAAAAATCGCTGGAGCTGAGCACCTCGACACCGCCTGTGATCCTGGGGTCTGTCCACCTCTGCGCGGGCCAGGAGGCGGTCCCGGTGGGGACGGTTGCCGGTTTGCAAGATACCGACCAGATCGTGAGCACTTACCGGGGACACGGCTGGGCATTGGCTTCGGGGCTTTCGCCGCTGGAGGTCTTCGGCGAGATCTGCCATCGCAAAATTGGAGTCAACGGCGGGCGCGGCGGATCGGCCTACATGATGGCGCCCGACCGTCGCTTCATGGGAGAAAACTCCATCGTCGGCGC
Organism: Terriglobia bacterium; assembly: GCA_963732925.1. Lineage (GTDB taxonomy): Bacteria > Acidobacteriota > Terriglobia > Terriglobales > Acidobacteriaceae > DASZRZ01. The sequence goes on along the minus strand of CAVTBJ010000005.1, from coordinate 139,781 downwards.
CGGCGTTCCCGTGGCGTGCGGGGTGGCGATGGCGAATGTGTCCGCGGGAAATGGCAGGGTGGTGGTGGTCTCGGTGGGCGACGGCGCGTTCAATCAAGGGTCCCTGCATGAGGGCATTGCTTTTGCCGCCGCGCGCAGCCTGCCGGTGATCATCATTTGCGAAAACAATGGCTGGTCGGAACTCACGCCAACCTCGGTTACCTTCAAAATTTCCCGCATTGCGCAGCGAGCCAGCGGATATGGAATCCCGGGCGTGACCATCGACGGCTCCAATCCTCTGGATGTCCGCGATACGATTCGGCAGGCTGCCAAACGGGCCCGCGAAGGCGCTGGCCCAGCGCTGATTGAATGCCGTGTCCCCCGCTTGTGGGGTCATTACAACCGCGACATTGAGCACTATCGCCCGAAAGAGGACCGCGACGAGGCCCGCACGCGCGATCCCATCGAACGGCTTTCCGGTACGCTGGTTGGCGATGGCTTGATGACCCAGCGGGAAATCGACGAGCTCTCCACGCAGGTCAAAGCCGAAGTTCAGGAGCTGGCACAGAAAGTCCTCGACTCGCCGCTCCCCGATCCCGCAACTGCCTCTAAGCATGTTTATGCTCCCATTGGGCGGCCGCCCGCGTCCCGTGCTTCGAAGGCGGGTGGAGAAGAGAAAACCCTGTCTTTCATTCAGGCCGTAAATGAGGCATTGAACCGCGAACTGGAAACCCGGCCTGAAGTCCTGGTCTACGGCGAAGATGTGGGCAACTCCGGAGGCGTGTTCGGCGCCACGCGTGGTTTGCAGAAGAAGTATGGCGAACAGCGGGTCTTCGATACTCCCATCTCGGAGAGCGCGATCTTAGGCTCCGCTGTGGGAGCAGCCCTCTGTGGCATGAAGCCGATTGTGGAGATCATGTGGGCCGACTTCATGCTGGTGGCGCTGGACCAGATTATCAACCAGGCAGCGAACGTCCGCTACATCACCCAGGGACGCTCGGGGGCGCCCATCGTGGTGCGAACCCAGCAGGGCGTTACCCCTGGATCCTGCGCGCAGCACTCGCAGAGCCTGGAGGCGCTGCTGGCGCACATTCCGGGCATCCGGGTCGCGGTCTCGGCGACGCCCCAGGATGCCTACGATCTGCTGCGCAGTGCCGCCGCCGCCGCCGATCCTTGTATCGTTTTCGAGGCGCGCGGTCTATATCAGACCACGGGTCCGGTTCAGACCGAAAACGATGTCGAGCCCATTGGCAAAGCGCGTCTCCACCAGCCAGGGCAAAGATGCACTGATCGTCACCTGGGGAACCATGCTGAAGCCTGCGCTGGATGCGGCGGAAAAGCTCAGAAGGAGAAACGCGGGGTAGGCGTTCTTGATCTTCGCTGGTTGAACCCGCTGGATGAGGAAACCCTTCTGTCCGCAGTGAAGAATGCCTGCCGGACGGGTCGTCGTGGCGCATGAAGCCAATCGTACCGGGCGGCTTTGGCGCGGAGATCGTGGCACGTCTGCAGGAGATTGCAGGCAATCGAGATTTCTTTGAAGTCTGCGCGGGTCGCGACTCCTAATGTTCGTATTCCGGCTTCGCCCGTGCTCATGCGGGAGCTTATTCCGACTCCGGAGCGGATCGCGGAAGCCCTCCGCAAGTTGTGGGTGTAAGCGGCTCTCCGGCTTTAGGCGCGTTTTTAGTTTCCACCATGCAGAGGCGCAGCAATGGAGTTTCTGGTTCACATTGAAATCACGGGCCGTATTGAAGGCGGGAGCGAAGCGGAGAAATCCCTGCGCGAACAGGAAGCAGCGCGTGCCCGCGAACTTGCCGAGAGCGGGGTCCTCCTGCGCCTGTGGCGGGTTCCGGGACAACGGGCCAACTGGGGCATCTGGAACGCCCACAACACGGACGAGTTGCATGCGGCACTTTCGTCTCTTCCCCTCTTTCCATATATGACCATTACGGTGCATCCACTGGCCACGCACCCGAATGATCCTCGGATGACGGAGCACGCGGCCACTCAATCCCGGGCCGGATCGGCAGAGAGCTCCAAGACTTCGAATGCTGGCGGAATCCCCGGCCTGCGAGGCACGGACCACTTCGGAGTCACCGTCCCCGATATCGAGGCTGCCACGCGTTTCTTTATCGAAGTTATTGGGTGCACGCGCTTTTATCCCCTGGGTCCCATCAGCTCCGATTCGGACTGGATGCAAACTCATCTTGGTGTTCACGGCCGTGCCGTGATCAAGAAGATCCAGTTTTTGCGTTGCAAGAATGGGATCAACTTCGAGCTGTTCGAGTACAGCTCTCCGGACCAGCGCACGGAATGGCCGAAGAACAGCGACCATGGCGGCCACCATATTGCGCTTTATGTCGATGACTTCGACAGAGCGCTCGCATACCTTAAGTCCAAAGGGGTGCACGTGCAGGGAGAGCCTACGATTCGGGACGGCGGGCCAAGCGCCGGGCAGACCTGGATTTATTTCCTTACGCCCTGGGGCATGCAGATGGAACTGGTGAGCTATCCCAATGGCAAGGCCTATCAGAAGGACTATTCGGGACGGCTATGGCATCCTGCCATGCCGGAACGCTGACGCGAAAACCGAGCTGGAGTGGGTTACTGGCGACACCAGCTTGTGGAGATCATCAATGAAGATATCGCAAATCCAGATTGCCGAGTGCCGCATACCGCTTCCCAGGGTTCTAAGTCTCGGCACCACCCAGATTCGCACCCGCGATTATGTGGCGCTCCGACTCCAGACCGACTCCGGAATTGTGGGAGAAGCCCTCGGCTACACGCGCGGAACCCCGCTTTATGATTCTCTGGAAATGGTCGGGCGGCGCGTGCTGGGGCGCGATCCTCTCATGCGCGCCCAGCTGATTGCATCCCTGGAAAACTCAAATGCCCCCGGGCGTGCTTCCTTTCCCCGTGCCTTCAGTCTTCTGGATATCGCCTGCTGGGATCTCCTGGCGAAACAGGCCCAAATGCCGTTGTTCCGTCTGCTGGGTGGCCTGCGCACCGAAGTGGATGCTACCGCGGTGGCGGGCTACTACATGGATCTGCGCACCATCCCGGATATTGTCGATGAAATCGCGCGGCTGTTTGACTGCGGCTACAGCCGGGTCAAGATCATGCTCAACGGCAACGACCCCGAGTTTGACCGCGACTACCTGGCCGCCGTCACTAAAAATCCCGCCGGGCCGATGGCCGCCGATGCTCACTGGAGCTGGGCATCGCTGACCGAAGCCCAACGGTTCTGCCGCGACCTGGATGACTACGGCCTGGACTTTCTGGAAGATCCCTTTGTGGCCTCGGACTGGCGCATGACCCACGAACTGCAAACCTTTCTGGTCACCCCCATTGCCGCAGGCGAAGACGTGCAGAACTCGCGCGCGCTGGGAGAGCTGATCTCGGGGATTGGCATCCTGCGTGTGGACGCCACAACCTGTGGCGGCATCACGGGTGCGATCGAGGCAATTCACCATGCCCACGGCGTAGGAAAAAACGTGTTTCCGCACGTGTGGCATCCGCTGCATCTGCATCTTGCCTGCGCTTTTTCCTCGGTGGAATCGGTGGAAGTTGTGCCCGAAGACACCGGAGCGGACCCGCTGGAGCGGCTCCTGCAGCGCATTCCCCGCCTGCAGGATGGAAAATTCAGGCCCAGCGAAGAGCCGGGAGCGGGAATCGTTCTCAACTGGGAGGCGATTGAGAAAGCGTCGCACCGTAACGCAGAGCTGGTCGAGAGCCGTTAAGGACAGATCATGGGGGAGGAAAAGAACACGAGTGGCCGGACGTTCCACAACGATCAGCCGCCCCCAGCGCCAGAGCAAGCGCCGGCGCCCGCAGAGAACGTTCCCAGGCCGCGCGTGCAGTCCGCTGCCCGCGCCATCTCCATTGTGCTGGCCATTTCCCACACCCCCAATGGCCTGCGGGCCAAGGAGATCAGCGACACTCTGCGCATCCCGCGGCAGGTGACCTATCACCTGATTCACACTCTCAGCGGGACGGGTATTATCCGAAAGAGCGTGCAGAACCGCTATGTGCTGGGGCTGGCGGCAGGTTCGGTCGCCGAAGGGTTTCGCCGCCAGTTAGCGCCCCCGGAATTGCTCGCCCCCATGGTGCGGGCGATTGTTTCGGCAACCGGGGAAACCGCCTACGCCAGTGGCTGGATCGACGAGAGCATCGTTGTGGTGGCCTCCGCGCGCGGTCGCTCTCCCGTGCACGCCGCCGAAGTTCCGCACGGATACAGCGGCAGCGCCCATGCCCGGGCCTCGGGGAAGCTCCTCCTCGCCCTGGCGGACGCAGTCCGGGTCAAAACCTACTTTTCCAAACACGACCTGAGCGCCCGCACCAGGAATACCATCACCCGAGGCGATCAACTCCAGCACGAACTCGATGCAATCCGCGGGCGCAGGTATGCCGTCGACGAGGAAGAATTCTCCGAAGGACTGTGTTGTCTTGCGGTTCCCGTCGAAGGGCTCGCCGACGAGTTTGCCCTCGCAATTGCCGTTCCCACCGGACGCTTCCACATCAACCGCGATCGCTACCTGCAAGTCTTGCAGGGTACTGCCAAGCTCGCGGCCTAAGTTGAAACCCTTAGTTCTTTGATCCTCTAAACCCACTCTCTCCCTTCAGCCCGAACCCGCGCACATCCCGAAAGATAGAAGTGACTGCGATTTTCCAGGCGGCCGAAATCCGAGGCAGCGCAGGGCCATTCCCTGGCATTCCAATTGCTTAACCCTAGGTGCCACTGCAAAAGGCCCTGCAAAACAGCAGGGATACGAGCAGTTTTTTCCGTAAGCATGTAATTTCCAGTCGTTTGCCTTAGTTTTCCACTGCGGGCGCCCGGCTGGTAAACGTCAACCAACTTCGCCGTCTTGGACTGACATGGCCGAGCAAGAAAATTTCTGGAGTGGATGGCGTGAGCGCCTGGAGGCGCTTCGCAATCTTCCGCCCGTACTGAAGATCGTTTGGGAATCGGGCCCCTTGGTGGTTGCCCTCGGGCTGGCGTTTCGGCTTGTGGCATCTCTGCTGCCGGTCGCCCTGCTGTTCGTTACCAAGCTGATCATCGACAACATCGAGAATACCGTCAAAAGCGGTCAGGCGGTTCCTCACTCGTTGTGGTGGCTGGTTGCGGCAGAGTTCGGCCTAGTGGTGGTCAGCGGCGTTCTGACACGGACCATCGATTACCTCGATTCGCTCTTCGCCGACAAGTACACGCGTCACGTCAGCATTGAAGTGCTGCGGCACGCCGCCAAACTGGACCTCACGACCTACGAAGATCCGGTCTTCTACGATCGCCTGGAGCGGGCGCGAGTGCAGGCCACCGATCGCCTGGGGATGATCCAGGCCGTCGGCCGCTTGATCCAACAGGTCATCACCACGTTGTCGCTGTCTGTTTCCATCGTGGTGTTCTCGCCGTGGCTGCTCGTGCTGCTCGTGGTCGGCGTGGTGCCGGCATTTTTGGGCGAAAGCCACTTTGCTTTCCTGGGATATGTCACCAATTTCCGCCAGACACCTGTGAAGCGCGAGCTGGATTATCTGCGCGTGCTGGGGGGCAGTAAAGAGGCGGCCAAGGAGCTCAAGCTTCTCAACCTGAACGGCTTTATCATTGATCGCTTTACCCGGCTTTCCGACAAAATCTACGAGGAAAATGTCGATCTCTCCCGCCGCCGTCTCATGGCTGGCTCGTTATTCTCCGTGTTTGGAACCATTGGCTACTACTCGGCCTATGCCCTGGTGATCTGGCGGACCGTTCACGGCGAAATCACCATCGGCACCCTGGTATTTTTGTCTGGCGCCATCATGCAGGCCGGATCGAATATCCAGCAGATTTTCTCGACGGCTTCCGGCATTGCGGACCAGGCGCTGTTCCTGACGGACCTGATTGCGTTCTTCCGCACGGAGCCCACCATCCGCACCAAGCGGAATGCTCTTCCGGCTCCCAAACCGATGGTGCGCGGCTTTGAGTTCCGCAATGTGTCGTTCCGCTATCCGGGTAGCTCCCGGCTGGTGCTGGACCGGCTGAACTTCCACCTGCGTCCAGGGGAGCGCGTGGCACTGATCGGCGAGAACGGTCAGGGCAAAACCACCATCGTCAAGTTGATGACTCGCCTCTACGATCCCACCGAAGGGCAGGTCCTGCTCGACGGCATCGACCTTCGCGACTACGACCTGGAAGACCTGTACGAGCAGATCGGCGTCATTTTTCAGGACTTCATGCGCTATGAGATGACGGCCCGCGAGAACATCGCCGTCGGCTGTGTCTCCAAGTTGCATGACTTCGACGGGATGGAATTGGCGGCGAGGAAGAGCCTGGCGGACGAAGTGATCGCCAAGCTGCCCAAGAAATATGACCAGATCCTGGGCCGGCGGTTTGAAGGCGGACTCGACCTCTCTGGAGGAGAGTGGCAGCGGGTCGCGCTGGCGCGCGCCTATCTGCGTGATGCCCAGGTGCTGATCCTCGATGAGCCCACCGCTGCCTTGGACGCCCGCAGCGAAGCCCAGGTATTTGCCCGCTTTGCCGACCTCACGATGGGGAAGACGGCGCTGTTCATCTCGCACCGATTTTCCACCGTCCGCATGGCGGATCGAATTGTCGTGCTTGAAAACGGAAGAATCGCGGAAGAAGGAAGTCACGAAGAGTTGTCTGCCCTCGACGGCCGCTATGCCGAGCTGTTCGAGTTGCAGGCAGCAAGTTATCGATAGAGGCCCAGCATGCGGAATGGAAGGTACCTCGAAATTGTGAACGATCCGCCCGGAACATTCCGGGAACGCTCCGAGCCGGCCGCCGCGCAGTGTCGCGCCTTGCGCGCAGCGGCCGCTGAGTGGGCGGCAGCCCTGGTCTCACTTCCCCTCGCGGATGCTTCTAGCGCCATTCGGAAACGTGTCAAGCTACTGCGCAGCGCGTTGCTGCCACTGTTAAATAATCTTGAGGTCCCCTCTCAATCATCTCCGGTCGGGGAAGATTTCCGCTGGGTGCACGATCACATTCGCTTGATTTATGCCTTGTTGGATGATCTTAAGGATCTTCCCAGGTCATTTACCCGCGCTCCCCATGTACATACTCCCGGCGGCGCGATGGTCCCGAGAGTGGTGGCGCTAGCACACAATTTCTTGTCGGCCGCGGAATTCCAGTTCGTCGAGGAAGGATTTGCCGCCTACGTCGATGCTTTCCAGGAAGCCGTCGTTCTGAACATCGATGAGCTGCGGGCGCTCGTTCCTGTCCTTAAGCTGATTTTGCTGGAGCGCATCGCTCAACTGGTTCCGCAACTGAGTGCCACGCCGGATCGGCCTCTGGGCTTGGACGTCTGTGTGCAGAGCCTGTGTGAGATTGGGGAGACGAACTGGCAGGAGTTTCTTGAGCCGCTGGTGCTGTTTGATGGAATTCTCCGCAAGGATCCCGCCGGCGACTATGCCGCTATGGACTTTGAAACCCGCGAGCGTTACCGCGGAGTAATCGCCGAGGTTTCCGCGGGCAGCGATGTGAGCGAAATGGATGTCGCCATCCAGGTGCTATTCCTTGCTCAGGAAGCCCAGCAGCATTCGCCGCAGGATTCCCGGGCTGCTATCCGCTGTTCCCACGTCGGCTATTATCTGGTCGGGGAAGGGTTTGACGAGCTTCGCCGCAACATTGGTTTTCGTCCGCCCTTCAAGCGGCGGTTTCAGGCTTTTCTCCGCAGGAATCCCAGCCAGTACTATCTCTCTGGCATTGCGCTGCTTACGATGGCGCTGGTCAGCTCGGTTCTGCTCCTGGTGGGAGTAGGCAAGGCTTCGGCGGGGCTGATTGCTCTGGCCGTCCTGGCATTGCTCCTGCCCTGTTCGCAGGCTGCCGTCGAGTTAATGAATTACCTCACGGCACGTCTTTTGCCTGCGCAGGGCCTTCCCAAACTCGATTTCTTGGAGGGCATTCCCAGCGACTGCGTCACCGTAGTGGCGGTCCCGACGCTTCTTCTCAACGAGACCCAGGTCCGTAATCTGGTCGAGAAGCTCGAGGTCCACTATCTGGCGAATCGCGACCGCAACCTGCACTTCGCCCTTTTGACGGACCTGCCCGATTCCCTTACGCCCGCGGATGAAAATGATCCCTTGGTTCATCTCTGCGCGGATCTCGTCCGCAGGCTCAACAAAAAATATCGTGGCCAGGGACTGGGCTCCTTCTTTCTGTTTCATCGTCACCGGGTGTTCAATCCCGCCGAGTCCGTCTGGATGGGTTGGGAACGGAAGCGTGGCAAGCTGCTCGATTTTAATAAGCTGCTACGCTCCGAGTACGACAGTTTTCCGGTGAAGGCGGGGAATCTCTCGTTGCTGTCGGCGGTGCGCTACGTCATTACGCTGGACGCAGACACGGAGCTTCCACGGCGCTCTGCCCAGCGCCTGGTCGGGACCATTGCCCATCCCCTAAACCGGGCGGTAATCGATTCCGAAAAAAACATCGTAACCGCGGGATATGGAGTTCTGCAGCCGCGGGTCAGCGTGAGCGTCAACAGCGCAACTAGTTCTCGCCTTGCGAGTATCTACTCCGGACAGACCGGACTCGATCCGTATACGCGTGCCATTTCCGATGTCTATCAGGATCTTTTCGGCGAGGGCATTTTTGCCGGAAAGGGAATCTACGAGGTCGATTCCTTCCATCAGGTCCTGGACAGCCGTTTTCCGCGCAATTCCCTGCTCAGCCATGATCTCATCGAAGGTGCGTACACCCGGGCCGGCCTGGTCAGCGACATTGAAATCATCGACGACTATCCTTCGCACTACAGCGCCTACAACCGGCGTAAGCATCGCTGGCTGCGCGGCGACTGGCAGATCATTGAATGGCTTTTGCCCTCGGTTCCGGACGAGGCCGGCAATCGTGTGCGGAATCCGATTTCCCTGATTTCACGTTGGAAGATTCTGGACAATGTGCGTCGCAGCCTGGTCGAACCCTCTGTGTTCCTTCTGCTGCTTCTGGGCTGGCTGCTTCTGCCGGGCAAAGCGCTGGCTTGGACGTTCGCAACCGTCGGCATTCTTTTGGCTCCCGCCTTTTGCCAGTGCACGGTGGATCTGGTTGCCGCTGCTGTCCAGCGCAAGAAGGTCATCGCCAACGATGCCTTCCGCGGCTTGTTTTCGGCCGCTGTAAACGTCTGGCTTTCCGTGACGTTTCTGCTGCATCAGACGCTGTTGTCGCTCGACGCCATCGTGCGCACTTGTGTGCGACGCGTCGTCACCCGCAAACGACTTCTGGAGTGGGAGACCGCCGCCCAGGCGGAACTCGGAGTCCGGCGCACCCAGCTCGATCGCTATCTGGACTGGACACCTCTACTGGTAATCGGCCTGGGGGTTTCGTTGGCATTCTTGCGCCCGATTGTATTGCCGACTGCCTTGCCCTTGCTGGCTTTATGGGCGTCCAGCAAGCTGATCCCCACGTGGTTGAACCGGGCCCCGAATGCCGAAGGCGCTGAAGTTCCAGCTCGTGACGAACGCTTTCTGCGCGGCATTGCACTGCGCACCTGGCATTACTTCGACAGCTTCAGTACCCGTGAGCATAACTGGCTGGTCCCGGACAACGTACAGGAAACGCCCGCGGCGGTTGCCGCCCGCGTGTCTCCTACCAATATCGGGCTGCTGCTGAACGCGCGCCAGGTGGCATGCGAGTTGGGTTATCTGACCCTGCCGGAGTTCCAGGCACAAACCGCTGGCACCTTGAAGACGGTCGCGCAACTGCAGCGCCATCGTGGTCATTTATTCAACTGGTACAGTACCCGGGATCTTAGCCCGCTGGCGCCGCTGTTTATCTCCACCGTCGATAGCGGAAACCTCGTGGCATCGCTGTGGAGCCTGCAGCAGGGCTCCATGGAACAGTTGCGCCGCCCCTTGCTTTCTCCGGCATCGGCGGAGGGCCTTCTCGATCATGTGCTGGCGCTCTGGAGCGATCTGCAGCCTTCGCCGGAATTCCTGGCATTTGAGAGGCAGATCTCGGCCGAAAGCTGGCTGGAAGCGGTGCTGCGCCTGCCGGATTCTTTCCTCGATGAGGTCGCTCCTCCGGTTTCCAGCCGGCCCAGCGATGTGGAGTGGTTCTCGTCAGGCGCCAGATTGCGCGTGGCGGAGATCAAAGCAACGGTGCGTGCCTATCTTCCCTGGCTGCTGCCGGAATTCGCTCTCCTGCGGCACGATCCCGTACTGCGCTTGCCGGCGCACAATTCCCACAGCCTGGAGTCTCTGCCGGCGGTCATCGAGTTCCTGAGCGTCCGCGTCAGCTCTGTGCTGAGTTCCACTCCCATGGCGCCGGACCGGATTCTGCTTTGCGAGAGTCTGCAGGAACTGCTGGCGCAGGCCCACCAGAACGCGACCGAACTGATCCACAACATTCGGGCGGTTGCAGATCACGCAGCCCTGCTGGCGGACGAGATGGATTTTGGGTTCCTGTTGAATCGTCGCCGCAAGCTCCTGTCCGTTGGGTTTGACGTGGCTGCAGGGCGGCTGCATCCCTCCTGTTACGACCTGCTTGCCTCCGAAGCCCGCATGGCCACCTTTGTCGCCATCGCCAAAGAGGAGATTCCGCAGGAGGCCTGGTTCCTGCTGGGCCGCGCGCACACGCTCAGTGACGGCCGTCCCGTTCTGCTTTCCTGGACCGGCACCATGTTCGAGTACCTGATGCCCTCGCTCTGGATGCGCAGCTATCCCAATACTCTCCTGGACCGTTCCCGCAAGACCGCGGTCTACGTACAGCAGGCGTATGCTGCCCGGCACAAGGTTCCCTGGGGCATTTCCGAGTCGGCATATTTCGATTTCGATGGGGAAGGGAATTATCAGTACGCTGCTTTTGGCGTGCCCGGCCTGGGCCTGAAACAGCAGACCACGGAAAGGCTTGTCATTTCACCTTATTCCACATTGCTGGCCCTCGACGTCGACGTGCTGGAAGCCGTCAGGAACATGCATTCCATGGTTCGTCTGGGCTGGCTGGGGACGTATGGATTCTACGAAGCCGCCGATTTTACCGGCTCGTTGGGCCAGTCCCGTCCGGGTTATGAGCGGGTAGCGTGCTGGATGGCGCACCATCAGGGGATGAGCCTGCTCGCTCTGGGCAACTTCCTCCGCGATCGAGTTGTCGAGCGCTGGTTCCACAGCAATCCCTACGTTCAAGCCACAGAACTGCTGCTGCAGGAAAAGCCAGTTCGGAACGTGAAGCCGCTCCGCCCGCGGTCGGCTGCCGCGTAAAGCCGGGCCGAAGGACTAGCGCCGCGCAGTGGGCCAAAGGGCGTAGGAAGAGGTGCACAAGCCCGAATTCGAAGGAAGACGCCAGGGCAGCGCTCGCCTACTGCGAATTGCGCCTTGAGGCAGAAATTCTGAACGAGCTCCGATGTCGCGGGACAATCAAGGAACGATGGCGGTTTTCCCCCCCGACCAGGATGCCGTTGCCAGGAGCGCATCGCTGGCCTTTTCCAGCGGAAATGGGTTCTTGATGAGGCCTGCAAAAAGAAGTCCCTTGCCCGCCCGCTGCAGGAACTGCAACCCTGCGTAGGTGTGGCGAGGCTCGAATCCCCAGGATCCCGCCAGGATCATCTGTTTGCGAGTGATCATGTGCGGGTTGAACTCAATCGTGCCCGCATTTCCATAATGTCCCAAGACCAGATACTTTCCTCCATCGCGGCATAGTTCCAGTCCTTCGCTGACGGCCCGGGGCATGCCGACGCATTCGAGAATCACGTCCGCGCCATAGCCCGAGGTTGCCTGCAAAATCCGTTTTGCCCTCTCCGCCGGCGTGGTTTCCCCGATATCAATGCATTCATCTGCGCCGAAGTTCGCGGCCAGTTCCAGGCGGTGCGCCGGGCCTCCGATCAGGATCACTCGTCCAGCGCCGTGATCGCGAGCCAGGGCTGTGCAGGCCAGTCCAACAGGTCCCGCGCCCTGCACGACCACTGTATCGCCCCATTCCATTCCAATGCGCTCGACGCCGTGGATGGACGTGGCGAGCGCGCATCCCGCACCCACCACAGCTTCGCTGGAAAGCTCATCCGGAATGGGGAAAATCGAGGTGCCGGGACGCAGGTAAATGTACTCCGCATAGCCACCCAGCAAATGGGGCGGCGCTTCGCAGTTGTAGGAAATTCCGTAAGCTTTTCTCTTCAGGCAGCGCGTTGGCTGCCTCTTCACCCGGCAATAGAAGCACTGGCCGCACACCAGGCGAGGAACTCCACGTAATCCGCTGCCCGACTTTCACTGGCTGGCCGTTCCAGTCCGCGAGCTCGCCCGCGATTTGTTCGACGATGCCCACCGATTCGTGCCCCAGAATGACCGGAAGCGGGAGCGGAAGCTGCCCATGCCACAGGTGCACATCGGTACCGCACACCCCGGCCAGCTTGACTCGAACCAGAGCAGCTCCCGGCTCCAGCGCGGAAGGCAGGGGATATTCCCGCAGCTCCAGAGGGGAATCGTAGCTGGAGAGGACCGCCGCGCGACTTGTGGCCATGTTTGCTCCCATCTCAGGTTGAAAGCCCGCTACGGTATAGAAACCGCGCTGGAAAAATGCATGGGCGGCAGGTTGCCGGCATCGTCGAACGCCAGAGTTGCGGGCTCGCTGAGCGCCATCAGGTCCGGCCGCGCGTGAATTTCTTCCCGGTACGCCTCGGAGGCTTGCAGGTAGCGAAGATTCACAGTGTCAAGAATGCGTACGACGCGCGGAGCCACCCCATCGGGCACAGCCGCCGATTCCAGGGCCCGGTAAATCACCTCCCGGTCGGTAGCGAAGTGAATCGGGACTTTCACCGTCGCCGTACACAGTGCGGTAAGAGCATTGATGTAACTGATCCGCCAGTCGATCCCGGCCAGCACATCCGAACGAGTAAAGTCGGCCAGCCCAATGCCGACGCCGTTCCCGTGCGAACATTGCGTAACGCCACGCACGAAAATGCGGCGAACCAGGGGCATGGCGCCCGCATCCGGGACGGAAAATTTTCCGCCCTCCACCGAGCGGCCGGTGACATTCGGATCCATTCCGCAGCCGCTGATGTCTTTTCCGATCTGGTCCACAATCAGCAGATCAATCTCGTCGAAGGGCAGGCGTGGCATCAACCGTCTTGCCTCATGCACCAGTTCCCGTTCGCGGTCCTCAAGTTCCGCCGGTGGCAGCACCTCAACCTTGGCCGTGTCGTGGGCATGATCCTCGAGAATGCCAACGGCGCACAGGAGCGGGACCTTGGAAAGAATCAATCGTGCGGCGCTGCGGATCAAATGTTCGTGCCCCAGCCGGATGGCGGCAGCATGAGCGGCGGAAGCCCCCACCCGCTTGCCCAACCCGATCACCAGCATTTTCAGGGTTCCGCTCCCCAGATCGCCGCCAAAATCGGTATGCGGCTTGATGCGATTAATAACAACGATTGCGTCTGCCTGATACGGCTTCCGAACTGAACCACACCGGAGATCCATCGGGCGTCCTTCCAAGGTGCTCCACTTCCATTGAGCCGTGGATGGGGACCCCCATTGTGTCCGCAGTGATTCCATAGCTCGCCAGCACCCCAACCTGTCCTTCCGTGGTGGCTCCGCCGTGGCTCCCCATGGCCGGAACGATGAACGGCTTTGCTCCCGCGGACCGCAGGTTGGCAATCACCGCCGCCACAACCTTCCGGATATCCGTGATGCCGCGGCTCCCTACGCCAACTGCAACCCGCGCGCCCGGCGTCAATCGCGCCAGGACTCCGGTGCGGCAAAACTCGGTTGCGACCACCGAGGAAAGATCGAGCACCCGCGAGGCGGGGAACATCTGCTCCAGGTTCATCAGTTTTGGGAAAGGAAAGCTCTCCACGCTGCACTCATCCTAAGTTCTGATCCGCCGCTGCTCCCCAGGCCCCGAATGCAACCGCACATTCGGAAGTTTGTCCATACTAGCGCACCAGCGATTCATCCCGACCCGTAAGCGACCTGCTGCACTCCGGGGTATTCATTAGGTGAAGCGATATGAGCCTGAAGGGACGGCTTCGAAGCTGTCCTGGACATTCTTTCTCTGCCGTTTCGCCAGCCGAAGATCTGTATCTGCAAGCTCAATATGGTGAAGATGACCTACGGTGAGGAAGACCAGCGGTTTGAGCAATGGTTTGGACAGGGGAGCCAGCCTTGACAGGAATTCCAAAACTGGTAAACTTTTCAATTAATAATCGATTATCGCATATCGTGGGACACGCAGAGTGGAAGCGAACTTGTCCTGGTAGTTATGTTCGAGGGCAGACAAAAGCTTGGTCCCGATTACGCTTGTCTTGCCAGATGTGTCCGGTTCGATCCTACGACCCGAGTCGGATTGGCTCTCAGGTTGATATCTGCCGAGGTTTTGTCCTTCGACAAAGGCATGTTTTACTGTGATGTCCCGGCCACGCAGCAGAACGCTGCTATGAGCGGCATTTTCGAATTGTTTCTCGAACAAGGGGGCCCGCACTCGTGAGTCGCAGATTGGTCGATCTCAGTATGGCAGTCCATAACGGTATGGTAACGTTCCCCCGGGTCGTGCCTCCTTCACTGACGATGTGTGAGTCCTGGCAGGAGTTTGCCAAGCAAATCGGGGCGACCGAATACGGCGTGGATTGGCTGACCGCCCATTATCGGGTGGTCATTGGCGACCACATTGGCACTCATATGGACGCCATGCGCCATATGCGCGAAGATGCCCCTGGTCCGGAGGGAATCCCGCTGGAATATTGCTATGGCGACGGAGTCTGCCTGGATTTCCGTCATCTGCCGTTCGGGGCTGGAATTACCGTTGACGACCTGAAGAAGGCGCTCTGCAAAATCAAGTACACGCTGAAACCGCTCGACATTGTGCTGGTTCATACGGGTGCGGGCAAGATCCAGGAGGAAGAGCGCTATCTACGCGATCACGTCGGGGCCAGCGGCGAAGCCGTGGAATGGCTGCTGGATCAGGGCGTAAAGATGATGGGCATCGATGCTCCTACCTTTGATCCCCCGGTTTGGGCAATGTTCGAACGCCAGCAATTTTGGGAAGCCCATCGCGTGATGTTGAGGCGGGAGTACTACCACCTGGAAAACCTCACGAACCTGGATCAGTTGCCGCCTTTTGGTTTCACAGTGAGCCTCTTCCCGGTGAAGTGGGTGAATACGACCGGCGCGCCGGTTCGCGCGGTTGCCATTTTCGACGAGTAGTGATGGGATGCCGGGCGGTCCGGCAAGCCGCCAAAGCTGTTTGCCAGGCGTGGTTGCGGTTCGCACTGATTGGATCATGAATCGGTTCTTGTTTTGGCTTCTGATTTTCGCCGCTGTCATCCTGCCATTCGGCGGCGACCTCCAGGCGCAGGCGAACTCCATTCCGGAAGCGGCATTTCACGGGCGTCCCGCCTGGGTCCTCTCCAACGGCCTGATGCAAGTCACCGTGCTCCAAGATGGCGGCGATATTTCTGAGATTCGGCTGATTTCGGACGATCCCAAGCAAAGTCTGAATCCCATGCTGGTGCCGCCGAACCCCCAGCCCGACCAATACATGGGACAAATTCTCTGTCTCCCCAGCTACGGTCCGCCTTCTCCGGATGAGCGCCGCGCAGGCCTGCAGGGACATGGGGAAGCCAAAAACGTCGTCTGGAAGAAGGAAAGGGAAGAGATCAACAGCCAGGGATTGACGCTATGGCTCTCCGCGGATCTCCCTAAGACTCTCTTCCATGTCGAGCGCGCCCTCACGCTTCCGCAGAACGCCAAGCTGCTTCATGTGCAGGAATGGGTCGAGAACCTCGCGCCCTTCGACAGGCCCATCAACTGGATGGAGCACGCCACGTTTGGTCCGCCCTTTGCCGAGCCCGGCAAGACCGTGCTCGATATGTCGGCCACCCGCGGTCTGGTTGGTTCGGGACGCCGCCCCCCTCAATCCCTGCAGCCGGGCTCCCCCGCGGATTGGCCGCACGGAACCACCTCCACCGGAGGGGCGGCCGATCTACGTGTCTTTCAATCCATGCCCGGCACAGAGAGCTACACTGCATTCCGCATGGATCCGGCGCGCAGCGAACAGTTCTTTGCTCTCTATAATCCCGACGATCGCGTGCTGATCGGATACGTGTTCCCCAGCCAGGGCTTCCCCTGGATCGCGGATTGGCAGAACAATCGCGGTGGCGCCATTGCGCGCGGCATCGAGTTTGGAAGCTCGCCGTTCGACGAAGGCTTGCGTAAGAGCGTGGAGCGGGTCTCGCTGTTCGATACCCCAAGCTACCGCTGGATTGGTGGTCGAGAGCGTCTCAAGACTGAGTTCACCGTCTTCCTGAAGGAAATTCCTCAGGGCTTTTCGGGCGTCAAAGACGTCCATCTCGACGGAAACAATGTTGTACTAACGCCTCGCTGAGCCGACGCGATCCGGTCGGGCATCATCCGCTGGCGTCGGTCGGATGCGTCCGGCGCGGTTTCTGCGGCAGTTGCGGGGCGGCAATAAACGAGAATCGATTTCATTCTTGACTTGATACTTCCTCCTGTACTACCGTGCATCCGCTAGGCTACAGAGGCCTTACTGGCGCACCCTCAGGATACGCAGCTCTCTCCGTGCGCAGCTGGAAGTCTTCTACGGGCGTGCCGGTTTCCTGAGCCGCATTCGCGCTCCCGGAAAGTTGGGAAAATTCTGTTGAAAGGATTCGGTGTCCCCGATTCAGCTAGAACTGGCTCCCGGCCCACGACAGAGTGAATATGGCGGAGCATGCCGGCCAAGTGAGTGCCACGCGGCGCATCCTGCAGCATGTTCTTGCGTTGAATTCCCTGCCGGCAACACGATTTTCCAACGTGGTCCCTAAGTTGATCGCAAGCGGGCCGAATCGGCCGGTCTCCGTGAAGTGGATCGGATCGGCCCTGTTCAGGGGGATTGCTCCGTCGCGAGTTCTGAATTTGCACTGGTAAGCTGGGAAGAGTTGTCAACAAAAAGGTCCGAACAAGCTAGAAGGCATCCATGATGAAAAAATCGCTTCTCGCTCTTATTGCTATTTTTGTTTTCGCTATTGTCGCCAGCCCTCGGGCAGCCCTCTCCCAGGTACGGAACGGCTTGACCGGGTCGAACAGCGCCCCCACGGCTGCCGCGCCACAGCGCCGCGAGCGTCCGGAGCCCCCGGCAGGCTGGAAGTCAACGCGCCCGGTGGGTGCCGAGCTGACTAAAATCCAACTCGCCGCCGCCAAGAAAGACTTCTGGTTTGACTGGGTCGTGGGCGTCCCCGGCAACGCCTTCCCCGACCTCACCTTCGAGGACGCCGTCGCCAAGGCCGATGCGCTCGTTGTGGCAAGCGTCGAGGGTTACGACACGGAAACGGTGAGCTTTTCGACTCCCAAGAAACTCAACTCCGATCTTTTTCCCGGCGAGCGCGAGGCAATCAACAACCTGCTGCGCGATTACAGCATGCACATGCAGGTGTACCACGTCAGCGCCGCGCCTTCCGACGACGCCTCCCGCCGTAAGCTCTTCCAGCTTGCCAAGGACCTGGGCGTCGAGACCATAGTCTGCCCTCTGCCCAACTCCGCCACGCTTGCCGCCATGGATCAGCTCGCGCAGGAGTTTGGAATCAACGTGGCGGTCGACGGCGACAGCCCTTCGGTGATGTCGGCCCTGCAGGGCCGCAGCAATCGCATTGGCATCAGCGCTGACCTTGGCCGCTGGATGGAGCAGGGAATCAAGCCCGTGGATGGCCTCAATCTGGTGAAAGACAGGCTCATGGTCGTGACGTTGCACGACCATACCGCCCTGGGAGCCGGCGGCAGCGCGGTTCCGCTCGGGAACGGCGCGGGGGACCTGCCCAACTTCTTCCTGCAGGCCTACCAGCTCGGCGTCAAGCCCCTCTATCTGATGGTGGGTGCAACCGGCACGGCAGATGCTTTCGCCAATCTGCAGAGCTCCGTTTCCGGCTTTGAAGATGCCATGCTCCCTGCCATGGCGGCACGCGTTCGCCAGATTTCCGACTCTCCCAGGGGAGCCATTCACAGCCCCGATGGCCTGAGCGCCGATATGAAGGCGCAAATTGATGCCGCTATCCCGCGCCAGCCCATCGTGAGGCCGAAAAAGCCACGCAAGCTTTTGGTGATGGACCTGAGCGACTATGTCCACGACACCATGAAGCACATGAACTACATGCTGGAGCTCATGTCGAAGTACACGGGAGCCTTCGAGCCGGTGTTCAGCAACGATCTGAATAACCTCAAGTATCCCCAGATCAAGCAGTATGACGCAGTGTTTCTCAACAGCATCGCCGGACTCGTCTTCAACGATCCCGAAGTGCGCGCTGGAATTCTTCGCTACGTGCGGGAAGGTGGAGGCTTCGGCGGCAATCATGGCGTCACCTATGCCGCCCTGAACTGGCCCGAGTTCGCCCAGATGATGGGCGGCTGGTCGGGCGAGCACCACGTGGAGACACAAATGATCAAGGTGGACGACCCCGATAGTCCTTTGACCGCGATGTTCGGCGGCAAGGATATCGAGATGCGCGACGAGTTCTACCACTTCCCGATGTCGTCGCCATATTCGCGCGAGAGGCTGCATGTGCTACTGAGCATTGACGTGAAGAATTCGGACACCGCGACCAGCGGCCGCATGTGTGACAAATGCACGCGCAGCGACGGGGACTATGCACTGAGCTGGATTCGCAGCTACGGCAAAGGGCGCATCTTTGTCACTCCCCTGGGACACACGCCGGACCTGTATACCAAGCCCCTCATGGCTAAGCATTTGCTGGCGGGGATTCAGTTCATGCTTGGGGATCTGGATGCGGATACGACGCCCAGCGCAAAGCTGGCGACGGCGAAGTAGCAACCTGAACGGAAGTAGAGGCAGAAGCGGTCATCCGCGGTAGAACAGGGGCAAAGGGCCGATGCAGAAGGACGAAGCAACGACGCAACCCGAACAGGATCGGAAGCAGTATCAGGCCCCGGAGAAGCCAGGACGCGTATCTGGCATCCGGCGCCTGAATTTCTTCTCGCGCAAGTTTGTGTTTCTGGCGGGAATTGGACTGGCGGGCTTTCTGGCGCTATGGGGACAATCCCCCACTCCGGCGGCGCAACCGTCATACACCACCTGGAGCCATTACGGCGGCAGCGTGGACTCGATGCAGTATTCCGCGCTCGACCAGGTCAACAAAAGCAACGTCAGCCAGCTCAAGCAGGTGTGGTTTTATCCTGTGCCCGGCCCCAGCGAGCGTTTCGGCTTCAGTCCTCTGATCGTCGGGGGCACCATGTACGTGCTGGGGAAAGACAATGCCATCGTTGCCCTGGATGCGGGCACGGGCAAGGAAATCTGGTCGCATCCCGTGGAGGGAACTCCCACCAGCCGCGGTATTAACTACTGGCAAAGCAAAGACGGCAGCGATCGCAGGTTGTTGTTCGGCGCCAGGGGAAATCTGCAGGCGATTGATGCCCGCACCGGCAAAACCATTCTGTCCTTCGGGGACAATGGCATGGTCAATATGCGGGAAGGCGACTTCCGCCCGCTGGGGGGGCCCAGCGGGACGCCGGGACGGGTTTTCGAAAACCTCGATCATTCTCGGTTCCGGCACGGGCGAAGGCTACAACGCCACCCTGGGCGACCTGCGCGCTTTCGATGTGCGCACAGGAAAACTAGTCTGGACCTTCCATACCATCCCTCGCCCCGGCGAGTTCGGTTATGACACCTGGCCCAAGGACGCCTACAAGAACGTCGGCGCGGTCGGAGCTGCCAATACCTGGGGAGAAATCTCGGTCGACGAAAAGCGCGGCATCGTCTACCTGCCCACCGGCTCTGCGGCGTATGACTTCTATGGAGGCGAGCGCATCGGCAATGACCTGTTTGCCGATTGTCTGATCGCATTGGACGCGCGCACCGGCAAGCGTCTTTGGTACTTTCAGGCTGTGCACCACGATCTCTGGGACTACGACTTGACCACGGCGCCCAAGCTGCTCACGGTGCGCCACAATGGAAAGATGGAGGACGTGGTCGCCGAGCCCACCAAGTTTGGCTTCCTGTACGTCTTCGACCGCGTGACCGGAAAGCCGCTGTGGCCGATCGAAGAGCGGCCCGTTCCGCAAACCGATGCCCCCGGCGAGAAAACGTCGGCCCACGCAGCCGTTCCCCACCTATCCTCCGCCGTTTGCGCGACAGAGCTTCACCGCTAAGGACATCAATCCCTACATCGATCCGAAGGACAAGGAACGGCTGCGCGACATCCTGGAGCACGCGCGCAATGATGGCCTCTTCACTCCTCCCGCCATGCACAACACCATCGACATGCCGGGCGAGCTGGGAGGATGCAACTGGGGCGGGGCCGCCGCCGATCCGACCACGGGCTGGCTCTACGTGCGTTCGATTGATGCCCCCACAATGCACATCCTTTCCAACAGTCCGCGGGTGAACTTGATCGAGGGGGGCACTCCCGCGCAGCATGGACACCAACTCTACATGCAGACCTGCATCACCTGCCACGGCGAGAATCGCACCGGTACCGTTCCCCCCAAGGAACTGGGGGAGCAGAAGTTCCGCGATCTGCTGGCCAATGGCAACGGGCAAATGCCGGCATTCACCATGACGCCGGAAGAAGTTAACGACATCATGGCTTACTTGAATGACCCGGCTGCGGGCGCTCTGCCGGAGTCGGCCCAGAGACGGGAAAACAGCAGCGCCAACACTCAAACCGGCCACCAGCGGTTCTTCTCGCCCTACGGCACCCTGGACGCGGAAAATGGGCTGCCAGCTATCGGTCCTCCATGGTCGCAAATCACTGCCTACGACCTGAACACTGGCGAGATCAAATGGCAGGTTCCGTTGGGCAGCGTCACTTCGCTTGCGGCCCTGGGAATCACGAATACCGGCAGCTATCACCCGACGCGCAACGGACTCGTGGTCACCGCCGGCGGGCTGATTTTTGTCGGCTCATGGTCAGAGCGCATGCTGCGCGCCTACGACAAAGATACAGGAAAGGTGCTTTGGGAACAGAAGCTCCCGTCGGGTCCGGAGGGAATTCCCGCCGTTTTTGAGTTGAATGGACGCGAATACCTTGCCTTTACCGCACGAACCGGCCGCGTGTTCGACAACATCTACGCGGATTCCATCGCATGGGAGAAAGGCGACCCGCAGGCCCAGGGCTATTACGTTTTTGCCCTGCCGCAAACCCTTTCTTCCCAGTGAGTCCCGGACCTCGGCATCCGTTCGTGCCGCAGATGATGTGGCCGGATCATGGCAATCGACGATCAGCAATCGCTGCCTGGTAGACGCTGGGCTGGCGCTTACTCGTGCTGACCTCTTCGGGCCGCCATTTCCTGCCCCACGGACTTCTTCTGTTCGGGGGACAGGAGCTGCGATGCCAGTGGAAAGACAACGCTGTCCTCCACATCGATGTGCTGGCGGTACATCGCCGTCAGCGTTGCCAGCGAGGCCCGAAGTTCCTCGGCCTGCGAGGCAGGCAAGGGACCGATCTCCAGGTAGTGGTGGCCCAGCTTCTCGACCCTGGCGTGCAGCGGCGCGGCGCGCCGATGGTCTTCCTCAAGCGTTTTCAGGCGGCCCAGCTCAAATTGCATCTCAGCATGATCCATCTGCCGCAATCGAGGGAACAGCGACTCCTCTTCGTCCGCCGTATGCTTCGGCGCAGCCTCGCGAAAGTAGCGCAAAGCGGTAGCGATCGACGTTCGCTCATCTTGAGTAAGCGGACGCTCACAATGCTCCGCCGCCGCTTGCAGTACCTTCAAGAACATTTCAATCCGCCGGTGGCAATCAGAGAGGAGCTTAGTAGGTTCGGAAAAACTGTGAGTTTGTGCGCCGATCTGGATCGGCATAGCTTCCCCCTTCCAGCGCTGGATGCGGCGCTGCCGCTGGGCCCCTGCAACAGGACGCCCTGTCTCCATTATCGTCCATCGTTCTTGCGGAGCGGCATTCGGCCAGCAACCGATCGCCAAGAGTCATTCTCATCGGGTTCATGAAAAAAGCCCGGTCTATGACCGGGCTTGATCAAAACAGGCGAGGAAGGGTCAAGGCGCGGAAGCACCCGCCGTGCTCTTCTCGCCAGTCTTCTCTGTCGTGGCGCCCTTCTTACCCCAGAAAATATCGGTTCCGAAGCGTCCGCTGTTGACAATGTCCATCACGCCATCTTTGTTCAGATCAACGACGAGTGGTTGCCGTCCCACACCCGAGTCGTTATTGATCATGTGCGGGATAAATTCCGCTCCACCCGGAAGCTTAGGGTTGCGAACCAGCTTGAACCAGTACAAGACGTTGGGAGCATCCTCATCTGCGGGCCACGAGTAGGAATAGTGGAAGCCACCCACGTTGTGATCCCGGTGCTTGCCAGTGACAATGTCCTTCAGGCCATCTCCGTCGACATCGGCCAGCGTGAGACCGTGCAATTCGGAGAAGGCCACGCCGTGGCTCTTCGCGGGATCGCGATCCATGATCATGTGCTCCACCCACGAGATATCGCCCTGTTTGTCGCGTTTCTGTTCAAACCACGCCAGCCCCCAACCGTGGGCCCAGAGACTGGTAACCACGTCGTTCAGGCCGTCGCCGTTAACGTCGTAGACAAACATCTGGGCGCCGCCATAGCCTCCCTGGGCAAGCCTGCCGAAGGGGGCCGGATGGAATTTCCAGGGTACATCTTTGGGGTTTGCGGGTTGTTCCCACCAGCCCCAGCCGCGCAGAACGTCGAGCCGTCCGTCGCCGTTAACGTCACCAACTCCAAGGCCATGCGGACCCCAGTTCCCTTTTTCCGTGAGATCAGTTACGATCCACGGCTTGGTCGGATCGGATGGATCTGGCTTGGCATACTTCACCGCGGAATCGTGGCCCACACCTCCGAAGATAAACTCCGGCTTGCCGTCGCCGTCGATGTCAGCCATGGCGATAATCTCGGCCTTGGTGTCGATAATTTTGTATCGCTTCCAGCGGCGAAGCTGGTTTTCAGGGTTAACGTACAGATAAACTGGGGAGGTTCCCGGGAACGCACTCACTACCAGGTCAGGCCACCCATGGCCGGTCCAGTCGGCTGCTTCGCAGGAAAGAGTCCCGCCGTAATCCGTGACCCGCCTCGGAGACGTCGTGTCGATCTCGCGTCCTTCCTTGAAGTCGGGACCGAGCCAGACCACCATACCCGCCGCGATGTCCAGATGACCGTCATGGTTGAAGTCGGCGACGCACGAACCGTCGCCGGTGAAGTAAGGAGTCACAACCTGTTCGCGGAAGCGGTCCCCGACCTTGTTGACCGTGGGGGTAACTTTCGTGTAGCTGCGAAGAGAGATGTCCTTGAATGCAACTTGAGTTCCAGGGCTGCCAGCCACGCGAAGCGCCAGCGGTCCGAAGCGTCCATGTTCCGGACGAAGCGCTATCCGGTCTGGCTGATGCAACATCTCTTCGCCAATCTTTGCGGCCGGATAGCCGGTGACGACGTCGATGCCATTCACTATCACGTTGAGCGCGTCGCTGTCCCCATCCACGGGCGTGTAAAGCCGAATTTCAACGGGGTTCCAGTCGTTGGGTTGAACGCTGGCTGTAGGCAGCGGCCTGGCCATCGGTTGCCCGATCTGAGTGGGAGCATACTCAGGACCTTGGCCTCCACGTCCTCGACCACCCCTGCCCCTGCCCTCGGACTCATACTTCGTGCGGGCGACTTCCTGCCCTTGAGCATTCAGCGTCAGCTGGTAGGCGCTCAGATCGTCTTGATCGAGCGAGATGTAAAGCCCCTTGGTGTTATTGCCGTCCTTCTCCATGCCAAGCAGGAGTCCGGTCTGGCATTCGCCGGTGCAACGAAATGCGAACTTTACGCCAACATCCTGGTATCCCAGGTTGCTGACCAGCCATCCGCCGTCACCCTTGACTGTCCCGGTAACTTCGCCGTTTTGAACGCGCCAGGTTGCGGCCCCTTCCGGATGCCACACGGCAGGCCCATCCACGTCGTGCCCGACCGTAAGATGCATGCCCTGCTGCCCAAAGAGCGCGAGCGTAAATATACCGAACGCCACACCGATACCGAGGCAAGCTAGAAATCTTCCTCTGCGTCCCCGTTGAACTGACTTCATGATAGCCTCCATGCGCCTTTTCCTTCTTGTCTATGCAAGATGTCTTTCCTGTCGTTTGTTGAGGATTGGAGATGATGTCTGCACGAGGGGTGGCTTGTCAAGCGTCCCGGTCAGGGGAAAGAACTCGTCGGCACTCTGACCACACTTTCGAGGGCAGCGCACTCCAGCGGCGACCAGCTTTCCTCCCAGTCTGACTGGCAAAGTCGGGCCATCATAGTGGGAAAGCAATCCCGAACAACTAGGTGGTTGGATCCCAGTGAGCCCCAGTTCCGGAAGTTCCGAAGCTGGGATCGCCATTGCTTGAACGAGCAGGGTTGGGATTCACGGGGCGACCCTGGCGAACCATTCGACAGGTCAATTTAGAATAAGGTTACCTGAAACCGTCTGAATCTGCCAAGAAGCCCCTTCCGCCGTGCCCGCTGGGCAGACGTCGCCCGGCAGACCCTTCCATGCGGCCTGAACTCAACGCGACATCACGACTTCAGCCATGATGGCAGTTTGCTGGGGCAGAGTTACACGGAATGCCGCCCCGCTCCGGAGACGTTCTCCACGCTCAGGGTGCCATTGTGGGCTTCCGCAATCCAGCGCGCGATGGAGAGTCCCAACCCTGCGCCTCCGGTTTCGCGGGAACGCGCCTTGTCGGAACGATAGAAACGCTCAAAAACGTGCGGCAAGTCAGCCGCGGCGATGCCAATTCCCGTGTCCCGGACGACGACCCTGGCCGCGCCCGTCGTGGCGGTCAGTTCCACAAAAATTCGACCGGGCGGCGGCGTGTACTTGACTGCATTGTCGATCAGGATGGTGAACAGGCGCTGCAGCAGTTCCGCGTCGCCCTGGATCCAAACGGGCCGGTTGCCGAATCGCGGGTCGATTGCGAGGCCCTTGGCGTCCGCCAGAGGCGCGGTCTGTGCCAGCACGCGCTGCAGGAGCGCAGCCAGATCGACCGAAGCGAATCGCAACAGGTTTGCGCCCGCGTCGGCGCGCGCCAGCAGCATGAGCTTGTCGATCAGTTCCGAAGTCTGGATGAGCTCCGAGTGCAGATGCTCCAGGCTGTCGCGGTATTCGTCCGCGCTGCGCGGATGGCGTAATGCGAGCTCCGCCCGGGTCCGCATGACGGTCACCGGCGTGCGCAACTCATGCGAGGCGTCGGCCGTGAACTGGGTGATCTGGTTGACCGCATTTTCCACCCGGCCGAGCATGGCGTTGAGAGTCTCCGCCAGACGCTGCAGCTCGTCACCGCTGTTCGGTACCAGCACGCGGGAGGCAAGGCTGCTGGCGCTGAATTGCTGCGCTGCCTGGGTGATCTGGTCCACGGGCGCCAGCGCCCGCCGGCCGGTCCAGTATCCGGCAGCCGACGCGAGCAACAGAAGCAGCGGGACCAGGAGGAACAATCTACGGCGAAAACGGTCCAGGGCCTCGTAGAAATCGTCCATGCGCGTGGCTACCTGGATCTCATAGGCCTGGCCGTTGATCGTCAGGTTGCGCGCAATCGAGCGCAGGGGAACACTTCCAACCATCACGGTTGCGGCGGAGGTGGGCCCCGCAGGCAGGCGGGGTGGGTGGAGCTGTTGTACGGCGGCGGATTGGTAAAGCCAGTCCCCGCTGGGACCCGATACCTGGAGCAGGTCGCTCTCGGGGCGCAGTTCGGAATCCTCGTCGAGTTCGCGCCGCATGGCGTCAATGTTCCCGGCGCGCAGAGAACGGTCAACCGCCTCCGCGACCACGCCCATGCGACCCCGCAGTTGGTCATCCACGGTCGAGTTGATGCTACGGCGCATGCTGATGACGGCGAGAGCGCCCAGGGCCACCAAACCGATGGACATGAAGGTGATATACCACGCCGTCAGCCTGACCCCGATCGGCAGTGTGCCCAGCCTCACGACTTTTCCCTCAACACGTAACCCACGCCGCGGATGGTGTGGATCAGCTTGGGCTCGCAGCCCCGGTCGATTTTGGTCCGCAGCAGCGAGATGAATGCGTCGAGTGTGTTGTCTTCGATTTCCTTCAGGTCTCCCCACACGGCGCTGGCGATGTGACCGCGCGAGAGCACCCGCCCTGCGCGCCGCATGAGAAGCTCCAGCAGGCGAAACTCGGTTGCCGTAAGGCGGACTTCCTGTCCCCGGCGAAGCACGCGTCGGGTGGCGGGGTCCAGTTCCAGGTCTGCCACGCGGAGCCGCAGCGGACGCGGAGCTGTGCTGCGGCGGGCGACGGCGCGCAGGCGGGCGAGAAGTTCGACGAACGAGAACGGCTTGCTGAGGTAGTCATCGGCGCCCACGTCCAGGCCGCGGGCAATTTCCGGAACCGCGTCCCGTGCGGTCAGCATTACGATGGGCGTGAGATTGTCCGACCGGCGCAGACGGCGCGCCACCTCGAGGCCATCGATTCCCGGCAGCATGACGTCGAGAACGATGGCGTCAAACTCGGAGCTGCGAGCAAATTCCAGGGCCGACGGGCCATCGAAGGCCACGCTGACGGAGTGGCGCTCCTCTTCCAAGCCTTTGCGGAGAAGTTCCGCCATCGAGCGTTCGTCCTCAACCACCAGGATTCGCATGCTGCACGGCCGCCTTCAGGGTACTTCGGCAGCCTTAAGACAGTCTGAAGACCGGCATTGGGGCCAGCAGTCTGTCAGTCTTCAGAGAATCTTAAGGTGCCTCTTCCATAATTCTAGAGCAGCCCGGCGAAACTCATTGTCGGGCCCACCTCGTTCCCGGAGGGCTCATGCGACTTAGCAGCGCGCTGGCTGGCGCATGCTTCACGATCCTGGGCAGCGCCTGTTTCGGACAGATGGCCGCCGGGGGTGCCCCAGCACAGGCGTCTCAACCCGTTTCCTCGGGGTCTCCGGTCACCATTACCCTGCAAGACGCCATTGATCGGGCGCGGGCCAATGAGCCGCAGTTCCGGGCGGCCGAGACCCAGGCAGGAGTTGCGCGCCAGGACGTGGTGCAGGCCCGGGCGGGGTTGTTGCCCGCGGTGAATTCCACCACGCAGTACCTCTACACGGAGGGAGGCACGGGCAGCACATTCGCGGAGAATGGCCCCGTTGGCGGCGACATTCCGCGATTTATCGCGAACAATGCAGTCCACGAGTACGCCGCGCAGGGAAACGCCCACGAGGAGTTCAACCTTGGCCCGGGGAGCGTTGCGGCATACCGGCGGTCGACGGCAGCCCTGGCGCTGGCTCGCGCCCAGCAGGAAGTCGCGCTTCGCGGCCTGGTGGTAACGGTGACGCAGAACTTTTATGGCATGATCGTGTCGCAGCGGGCCTACGCCAATGCGCAACAGGCAGAGGCCGAATCCTTGCGCTTTCTGAATATCACCCGGCAACTGGAGCAAGCCGGCGACGTGGCCCACGCCGACGTGATCAAGGCGGAAATTCAGCACAACACCGCTCAGCAGAATTTGCAGGAAGCGCAGCTGGCCATGGAGCGGGCACGGTTGAGCCTTGCAGTGTTGCTGTTCCCCAACTTCGATGACAACTTCAACGTAGTGGACGACCTGGAACTGGCGCCGCCCCTGCCGGCCCCGGAAGAAGCCCGGAAAATGGCGGCGGCGAATAATCCGCAACTGCATGCCGCTCTGGCGGCGGTTCAGGTGGCGCGTCAAGACGTGCGGACGGCCTGGGCAGGTCATTTTCCGACGCTAGCGCTCGACGTCTGGTATGGGATTGACGCGACGCATTTCGCAACCTACTCAGGGCAGGTCCCCAACCTGGGATATTCGGCGGCTGCTACCCTGAACATTCCTGTCTTTAGCTGGGGCGCCACTCAAAGTAGGGTGAAGCAGGCACAGTTGCGGCGAACCCAGAGCGAGATCGAACTCAGCGCCGAGCAACGCGCCGCCATCGCCAACCTGCGCAGCTTCTACGCGGAGGCTCAGACGGCGCGCTCCGAGCTGGACACCTTGCGGCAATCTGCGGAGTTGGCGGCCGAGAGCCTTCGCCTGACCAATCTTCGCTACCAGTCCGCTGAGGCCACGGCGCTGGAAGTCGTGGATGCTCAAAACACGCTGGTTCAGGCGCGCGACGCCTATGGCCAGGGTGAGGCCAGGTACCGGGTGGCGATTGCCACATTACAGACACTGACGGGAACATTCTGAAGCCAATGCTGAAACGGACAATGCGTGCGCCGCATCCGGTGCCCTCCTGCTTGCGCCTGCGCTGCCTGGTGACGCTGCCGCTGCTTGCCGGGGTCCTGCTTTTCACCAGCGCCTGTTCGCAGGAACAAAGCAGCGTCGAACCCGTAGTGAGTGTGCAGGTGGCTCCAGTGCGGCGTACCACCATTGAGCGCGTGGTCACCAGCGAAGCAGTTCTTTATCCCATCGACCAGGCGGCCATCACACCCAAAATCAGCGCCCCGGTGGCCAAGTTCTACGTCCAGCGTGGAGCACACGTAAAAAAAGGCCAGTTGCTGGCCACGCTCGAAAACCGCGACCTCACCGCTGCGCAGACGGAGAGCAAGGGAGCCTACGACCAGGCGCAGGCTGCGTATGAGAGCACTATGGGTGCGAGCCTGCCGGAGGAGACCCAGAAGGCGGAGTTGGACGTGAAGTCGGCCAAGGCTTCACTCGATGTGCAAAAAAAGATCTATCAATCGCGCCAGGACCTTTTCCAGCAAGGGGCCATTCCGCGCCGCGAGTTAGAGCAGGCGGAAGTCAGTTACCTGCAGGCGCAGAACGCCTTTGACACCGCCCAGAAGCACCTGGACGCGCTCCAGGCGGTGGGCGAGCAGCAGACGAAAAAATCGGCCGCGGGCCAGTTGGAGTCGGCAAAAGGGAGATACCAGGGAGCCGAGGCGCAGCTCAGCTATTCCGAGATTCGCAGTCCGATTACCGGCGCGGTGGCTGACCGGCCTCTCTACGCCGGCGAAATGGCGCCAGCGGGAATGCCGCTCATCACGGTAGTGAATACCTCCCGGGTGGTGGCCCGCGCCCACATTCCGCAGGATCAGGCCGCGGAACTCAAGCTGGGCGACCAGGCGGAAATCGAGGCAGGCAGCGGCGTGACTGCGAGCGGGAAGGTCACGGTCGTCAGCCCGGCACTGGATCCGAACAGCACCACCGTCGAAGTCTGGGTCGAAGCGCCGAATCCGCACGGAACGCTTCGCCCCGGCTCCAGCGTGCAAGTGTCGATCCACGCTGCCAGCGTGCGGGACGCGATTGTGGTCCCCGCGAGCGCACTGCTCCCGAGCGACAACGGCACGGATGCCATCATGGTGGTCGGCGCGGATGGGCGGGCGCATCGCAAGGAAGTTCAAGTGGGAATCCGCCAGGGAAACGAAGCGCAAATTCTCTCTGGAGTGAGCGCGGGTGAGACCGTGGTCAGCAATGGCGCTTACGGTCTTCCCGACAATACCCAGGTGCAGGTCGCAAGCGCAGCCCAGCAACCCCCCGCCGCCACCGCCGGGCCGGGGAAATCGTCCGGCAGCAAGTCCGAGGAATAATGGGCATCCGGGGAGTTATCGAGCGCACTCAACAACCCGGCACCGGTGAGTCGCCCTACTGGTTTGCGCGTCTGTCGAAGCCGGTTCTGTTTCTGGTGATCACCATGGCGCTGCTGGGAGCGTACCTGGCCTTCACCATTCCCATCGCGGTGTTTCCTTCGACCAACTTTCCTCGCGTCGTCATTGGCGTGGACAACGGCGTGATGCCCATTGATCAGATGATGGTGACCATCACCCGTCCGGTGGAAGAAGCCGTGCAACAGCGTTCCGGGATTGCAGCAGGTACGCTCGATTACCAGCCGGGGATCGGCGGAAATCGACTTGTTCTTCAGTTGGAATGTGGACATGGTGCGAGACGCTGCAACTGGTGGACGCGGCGCTCAGCCGGGTGCAATCCACGCTGCCGCAGACGGCGGTCATCACCTCCAACCGGCTCACCTTCGCCAGTTTTCCCATCGTCGGGTACAGCCTCACTTCCGACACGGTTCCGCAAACTGAGCTGTGGCAGATGGCGACTTACGATCTTAAGCCGCGGCTGAATCGCCTCGACGGAGTTTCCACCGTCGTCGTGCAGGGCGGGCAGGAACCGGAGTTCCATATTGTGCCCAGATCCCGCCAAGCTGCTGCGCGCCGAGGTAACCATAACCGATATTCTCGATGCGGTACGGCGTACCAACCTGATCGACTCCCCCGGCCTGTTGCAGGCCAACCATCAGCTCTACCTCGAACTGGTAACTGGCCAGGTGCGCAATCCCGCACAGATCGGCGACATCGTCGTCAAAACCACGCCCGCCGGCGTACCGGTGCGCGTGGGAGACGTGGCCAGTGTGGCAGCGGGGGTCAAGCCGGTCTACACCGTCGTGACCGCCGATGGGAAACCCGCGGTGCTGCTCAGCGTCAACCGCCAGCCCGATAGCAATACCGTTCGCGTGGCCGACGAGGTGCACGACGAAGTGGAGGCCATCCGCAAATCGTTGCCCCCCGGGGTGCAGATGCAGCCGTTCTATGACCAGTCGATCATTGTGACCGAGTCCATCAAGAGCGTGCGCGACGCCATCCTCATCGGGCTGATTCTGGCCTCCGCCATCATGGTGCTGTTCCTGCACGATTGGGGTAGCTCGCTTGTTGCCGGGCTGGTGATTCCGGCCACCATCGCTGGTCACCTTCATCGCTCTCAAGGTGATCGGTCAAAGTTTCAATCTCATGACGCTGGGAGGATTGGCGGCAGCCGTGGGACTGGTCATCGACGATGCCATTGTGGTCGTCGAGAACATCGTCCTGCACCGCGACGCCGGGCAAGAGCCGCCTGGAAGCCATCCACAGCGCGCTGAAGGAAATCACGCGTTCCGCTGATCGGCTCGACCATCACCCCGATCGTGGTTTTTCTGCCGCTGATTTCGATCGCGGGGGTAACCGGCGTGTTCTTCCGCGCGCTGGCGGTGACGATCGGGGTGGCGCTGCTGACCTCGCTGGCGCTGGCGCTGACCTGGACGCCGACGCTGAGCCAGTATCTGCCTGCGCATAAGCACTCACGGCAGCGCGGTCCCGGACGACCCCGATCGCAACCTCACGGAACAGCTTCTCCAGGCCGAAGAAGCTTCGTTCCAGGGGCGCTTCGGCGTGGTCGTGCGCTTCTACGAGCGCGCGCTCAGCTTTGCCCTGGTGCATCCGGCTGGATCGCGCTGGGCTGCGCGGTGCTGGTCGCGGCGGCTTCTTCTCAGTTACCGCACCTTGGCTCCGACCTGCTGCCGTGCGATGGACGAAGGCGGATTCATTCTCGATTATTGGACGCCGGCCGGGCAGTTCGCTGCAGGAAACCAACCGCGTGATCACTCATGTGGAGCAGATCCTGCGCGACACGCCCGGAGGTGGAGAGCACGTCGCGGCGCACCGGGCTGGAACTGGGCCTGGCGGCCGTGACCGAGGCCAACACGCGGCGATATCGCGGTCAAGCTCAAAGCCGAGCGCAAGCGCAACGTCGACGAGGTCATCGCGGACGTCCGGGCGACAAGATTGCGAAAGAGCCGAGCCGGTGCTGGACGTGGAGTTCGTCCAGGTGCTGCAGGACATGATCGGCGATCTGACCAGCGCGCCCGAGCCGGTCGCAGATCAAGCTGTTCTCGCGCGGACCCGGAGCTGCTGCGGACGTGGGCGCCGAAGGTTGCCGACGCCATCAAGCCAGATTACCGGGCGTGGTGGATGTTCTGGACGGGATCGACAACACCATCAGCGGACCGGCGGTGGTGTTCCAGGTCAACCCGCAAGTCACGGCGCGCGCCGGATTCACTCCGGAGGAGGTTGACATCGACGCGAGCGCGCCATCTGGAAGGCGAGCCGGCCGCGACGCCGGTGATCGTCAACGACCGCGCCTACACCATCCGGGTGCGCTTTCCCGAGCCGCCACCCGCGCCTCGCTGGATGCGATGAGCAACACGCTGCTGGCCAGCGCGACCGGACAGACCGCGACGCTGGGTCGCTGGCGACCGTTGACGGAACTGCCCGGACAGACCGAAATCCGGCGCGAGAACCTGCAGCGCGACGTCGCGGTGACGGCTCGGCTGGAAGGGCTGCGACCTGGGCAGCGGGATGGCCGAGGTGCAGAAGGCGGTGGCCGACCTGCACCTGTCCGCCGTCGATTCGCGTGCGAGTACGGCGGGACCTACCAGGAGCAGCAGCAATCGTTCCACGATCTGCTGCTGGTACTGATTCTGGCCATCGTGCTGGTCTTCATTGTGCTGCTGTTCGAGTTCCGCACCTTCGCGGCGCCGCTGGCCATTCTTTCCTCGGCGCTGCTGTCGACCGTCCGGCGTGTTCTTCGCGCTGCTGGTCACGGGGACAACCTTCAACCTGGCGTCGTTCATGGGCCTGATCATGGTGATCGGCATCGTGGCGAAGAACGGCATCCTGCTGCTCGACGCCGACGAGAAATTCCGCGCCGTGGGGCTCTCGCCGCGAGGAGGCCATGGTGCAGGCCGGACGGCGCCGGCTGCGGCCCATCCTGATGACTGCGCTGGCGGCGGTGGCGGGCATGCTGCCGCTGGCACTGGCGCTGGGGAGCCGGCTCGCAGATGCTGCAGCCGCTGGCCATCGCCGTGATCGGCGGCATCCTGATCTCCATGGTGCTGTCGCTGATCCTGACGCCGGCCGTGCATTTCTATCTCACGAACGGCTGAGCCTGCGGGCGATGAGCGCTCCTCAGGGGAGGTGATCGTTGTAGCAGACGCCGCTCTTAACCGGCTGAACGGGCGGACTGGGAGGAGTTGCCCAGGGCACGTTGTCGAAGTCGAAGAACTCGGTCATGTCCGGCTGGGCGGCATCGCGTGCCGTAAGGCTGGGAAGCTGGAACCGGGTCTCAATTAATTTGAGCACTGCCGTGTAGTCCATTGGCGTATGCGAAACATAATGCGGCTTGCTGAATGGGGAAATCACCATGAGCGGCAGGCGATAGCCACTGCGGTCGAAGTTGCAGTTGGAGGGGTCCGTCTCCCCTTTGGTACAGATATCGCCATCTCTCAGATCCTGAGGCGCTATTCCGTCCGGTTTTTTGGCCGCCATAGGCGCAACGTGGTCATAAAATCCGCCCGCCTCGTCAAAGCTGAGGATGAACGCCGAGTCCTTCCACGAGGGGCTATTCATGAGGCCGTTAATTAGGGTAGAGGTATATTTGGCGTCATATTGAATGTCAGGCCCGGGATTATTGGGATCGATTCCGGGGTGTTCGTCGGTATCCGGTCCGGGCTCCAGGAAGGCCACCTGCGGCAGAGTCCCGTTCTGCACGTCCATCATGAAGTCGGACAGGGGCACGATATTGCCGGCGTGCGAGTTGGCATAAGTGAACATCTGAAAGTAGCTACTTGTGCCACCGGCATACACCTTCCAGGTGATGCCGTGTTCGTCCAGAAGCTGGAAAATGGTCTCGGCGGTAAGCTGTTCGCCGCCTGATGGAATGGGATACGCATGCCCCTGGGAAGTGGCAGCCATGGAGTACATGCGATTGGGGTGAGTGCGGGTAATGGCAGGCGAGTACCAGCGGTCGGACGTGCCGAATTCACTGGCCATGAAGTAGTAGTAGGGAAGGTCGTCCCCGTCGTAGTAACCCATGACCCTGCGTCCCGCAGTGTCGTGAAAGCCGTTGGCAATCGCATCTCCTGCCCCTTCCCGGACGAAGCCGTTGAGCAGCGGCGTCTGCGACGTAGGGTGGTCCTCGTTCCAGTCCACATGGCTTTCATTCCAGGACGGGCTGGGATTTTCCACGCACATGCTCGTCAGGTGATACGAGGTGACGCTCGTTTCCCCATTGAATCCACAAGCCGCCCCATCACGGCAGGGATTGGAGGGCAAGCTTCCGTGGGTTTGCTGATACATCACCAGATCGTCCACATCCTGGGGCAATCCGAGTTTTGCACGATAATCGTTGAGGCGCCCGAAGTAGTGATCGAAACTGCGATTTTCCAGCAGCATAAAAATGATGTGATTGATGGAAGAGAGCCCGGACGTGCTGATGCCGTCGAATTTCGCGGTCACGCTCTGGTTGGAGTTCATGGTGACCACGCAAGCATCCTGGCCGCTGCAGGCGCCGCTCCAGCCGTCGAACTGCGACCCGGCAGTGGCGGCCGCCATCAGCGTCACCTGGGTTCCGGCGGGAAAGCTGGCAGTGCAGGTCGGGCCACAATCGATCCCGCCGGGCGTGCTGTTCACGGAGCCCGCTCCGGTGCCGGAAAGCTGCACCTGCAACTGAAACTGGCTGGTGTGCACCGCGAAGCTGGCAGTTACGGTTTGGGCAGCATTCATGGTGACGGTACAAGCACCGGTCCCGCTGCAGGCGCCGCCCCAGCCGCTGAAGGACGAACCCGCCGCCGCGCTGGACGTGAGCGTCACTTGGGTTCCCGCCGGGAAGTTAGCGCTGCAGGTCGACCCGCAGGTAATGCCTGCTGGAGCGCTGCTTACCGATCCTGTTCCACTTCCGGAAAGCTGAATTTGCAGGGGGAACTGGCTGGTCTGCACCCCAAAGTTCGCGGTCACGCTTTGGGCAGCATTCATGGTGACGGTACAAGCGCCGGTCCCGCTGCAGGCGCCGCCCCAGCCGCTGAAGGACGAACCCTGCTGGGTCGAAGCCGTGAGAACAACGGAAGCGCCCGAGGTAAACGTCCCGGAACAGGTGGCTCCGTTGCAGGAGAGCCCTGCGGGATTGCTGGTGACACTCCCGCCACTTCCCGCAATATTGACGGTGAGGGGGTAGGAAGACGGATTCTGCTGCGCCGGAGGAAGGCTGCTCGGAATACCAGTGCAAGCAATCGTGGCAGCGCAAGCCAGGACTAGGGCGAGATAGCTAAATGAGCGCATGGGTCTTGCGAACAGCTACTGAAAGTTGGATGAAAAGCAGAGCTGGAATGTTGTCTTGGCCGGCGATTGCCCGGAAGCTGTTGCGGTGCGGATAGTTTGCCAGCCTTGGATCTGGGGAGCATCCACCGTGTGATATGTATAGGAGAGAATGATTCGGCGGGATTTTCTCAGGCTTTGTTCGCTGGCGGGCTTGTCTTTAGCCAGGGGCGCCGGGCAGATACAACCGAGCCTGCATGTCAGTCAGGAGCCGGGCTGGGAAACGCGGCTGCAGAAATATATTGATCCGCTGCCTATCCCTTCGGTACTTGAGTCCAGCGAACATCACGATGGAGTGCCTTACTACCGCGTGCGAATGATCGAGTTTCGCAAGAGACTGCATTCGCAACTGCCTCCCGCGACCTTGTGGGGCTATGAGGGGCAGTATCCCGGTCCAACTTTGGAAGCGCGGCGAGGGCAGAGGATTTTCGTGAAGTGGGAGAATCACCTTCCCAAGAAGCCCCTTTTTGCCATCGATCCCCACATTCACGGTGCTGCGCCGCCGTCCCCGGCAGTAAGGGCAGTTACCCATCTCCATGGCGCCCGCAACCGGCCGGAAGACGACGGGCTGGCCGAAAAGTGGTTCCCATCCGGAGAGTCCGCTACCTACGTCTACCCCAATGAACAGCCGGGAGCCATGCTCTGGTACCACGATCACGCCATGGGGATTACCCGGCTGAACGTCTATGCCGGGCTGGCGGGAGTCTATCTGTTGCGGGATGAGCAGGAGCAGGAATTGGACCTGCCCTCGGGAAAATTCGAGATTCCACTGCTGCTGCAGGACCGAAGCGTCGATGCCGCTGGACAACTGGTCTACGCTCCCAGCCACGACGACGGCATCAAGCTTCCACCCGGGGTCTGGGGGCCGGAATTCTTTGGGGACCTCCCGGTCATCAATGGGGCCATTTTTCCTTTCCTGAATGTGGAGCCCCGGCCCTACCGGCTACGCATGCTCAATGGATCGAACGCGCGTTTTTTCCATCTGTTCTTCAATCTGGCCAAGAGTCCCTATGGCATCCCCTCACTGGTGAAGTTTGCTCAGATCGGAACGGATTCGGGCTTGCTTTCCTCTCCGGTGTCTCTGGATTCCCTTTCTCTCGCCCCCGCCGAACGGGCGGACCTGATCGTTGATTTCTCCGGGCTGGAAGGCAAGACCATCACGCTGTCCAATGACGCTCTCGCGCCCTATCCGGGATGGGAAAAGGATTCGATGCTGGATGGAGCTCCGCTGAACGAGTTGATGCAGATCCGGGTGGTTCTGCCGCTGTCGGTTCCCGCGAAGCCGTTCGACAAAATTCTTAAGGCGTGGAAGGTGCCGTTCGCGCCGCTTGATCCCAAGGAAGTGGTCAAGACCCGGGACCTGGCGGTGTATGAGTATCGCGACAGGAGCGGCCACACGCTGTCGGTGAAAATTGATGGCAAGGGCTATGACGACCCGGTGACCGAGATTGTGAAGTATGGCTCCGTAGAAAAATGGCGCTTCATCAATACCACCTCGGATGCGCACCCGATGCACCTGCACATGGTTCAATTCCAGGTAGTGGAACGCCAGGGCTTTGACACCGCGGCATTCGCCAAAGGAACTCTGCGCCTGGTGGGACCGCGCCGGACTCTCGATACGGAGTTCGGCTGGAAAGACACTGCGCGGGTCAATCCGGGCGAGGTGCTGACCATCCTTGTGCGCTTCGACAATTGCGTGGGACGCTCCGCCTATCATTGCCACATGCTGGAACACGAAGACAATGAGACCATGCGGCCCTACCGGGTAGATGCCTGACTTGCCAGTCTATTTGTGCGAATCACCCGTGCTCCTCGTCCGTGGTGCGGAACGCGAGACAAGGCGTGGCCCTCAGTGCGAGAAGCCCATGCTGCGCAACAGGATTTCCTGAACACTGACGCTATGGCCTACCAGCGTCGGTCGGACGCTCTCAGCCGCCGCGACTGCCTGCCGAACCATAAGGTCATCAAAGAAAAAAGGCTCTTGCGTCAAAAGCCAGACTACGTCCTCTTTATCGTCAAGCATCACC
Source organism: Terriglobia bacterium (assembly GCA_963732925.1). Lineage (GTDB taxonomy): Bacteria > Acidobacteriota > Terriglobia > Terriglobales > Acidobacteriaceae > DASZRZ01. The sequence goes on along the minus strand of CAVTBJ010000005.1, from coordinate 103,012 downwards.
GGCTTCAATCTCAACTCGGAGCATACGAAGTAGACCTCATATTGGCCCCTTGCAAACGCTACTTTGAACTGACCCTCGAATTCTTGGAGCGGTTCCGGTTCCTCTTCGGGACTGGCCTGCTGTGCTGCGATGGAGGATTCCGCCGCCCCGACCGTCAGATCCCAAAGCTTCAACAGGCGTACCTCCTCATCGCTTAAGGGGCGCCCAAGGGTCCGTTCCATCTTGTCGAGATTAAATTCGAAAGCAGACATCTGCCGTGAATTATAGCTCTTCCTCTCGTTGTCTAAGTTCGCGACTGCGGGACTCCATGCCATCCGCGCCGGCGCGCTGGCTGCTGAACATTCGAATTGGGAATTGAGCCAACAGCGAAGGCCAAGGCGAGCGGCCGCAAAATAAGCCAGCCCGCTTCCCACCCCTAGTCCGAATTCTCGTGGCTGCTCGCAACTGCTTGCGCCAGTGCTACCTTGAGCCTTCTATGTCTAAGGTGCCAGACCTCTTTCCTTGGGGAGGATGTTCAACGTACAATTTCGACCTTTAGTGTCCGGGCCCAAGTCATAGTCTGCTGGGGAGTGAGCCATGAATTTGAAGAAGGCAATCACATGCTTGTGTCTTTCTGGGTTGTTAACGACTTCGTCCTTCGCCGATTTTCACTATCAGGAGACCACGCAGATTACCGGGGGCGCGCTGGTCGGGATGATGAAGTTCGCTGGAGCTTTCAGCAAGGACGCCAAGCGCGCCACTGAGCCAATTACCTCCACCGTGCTGATCAAAGGCAATCGCATGGCGAACATCAACCCGGATGACACCCAGATTGTCGATCTCGACAAGGAGACAATCACCACCCTGGATCACAAGAAGAAGCAGTACACGGTAATGACGTTTGAGCAAATGCGGCAGGCCATGGAAGAAGCACGGAAAAAGGCGGAGCAACAGTCAGCCAGCCAGCCTGCCCAGCAACAGGGAAACGATGCACAAAACGAAGCACAGAACGTAAAAATGGATTTCAAGGTCGCCGTCCGCAACACCGAAGCCAGCAAGAACGTGTCCGGACTGGATGCCAAGGAAGCCATTCTGACTATGGTTCTGGAAGGAACAGACCAGCAGACCGGGCAAAAGGGAGCTCTCGCGTTTACGAATGATATGTGGAACGCCGCAGAAATCCCTGGTTATGATGAGGTGCGTGATTTCAACCGCCGCTTTGCGACCAAGATGGGAATGGTCTTCAGCGGCGCTTTGAAGCCCGCGATGGCGGCCATGCAACCAGGATCGGCGGAGGGCATGGCTGCAATGGTCAAAGAAATGTCCAAGCTGAAAGGTGTGCCCGTGATGCAGGTCATGCGCATGGGAATGACTGCCAACGGCCAGCCGCTCCCGGCCGCCTCCGAAGCGGAGTTGCCGCCATCCAACGAAATCAAGATGCCCAGCGCCGGAGAGGTTGCCAAAAGGAGCGCAACGTCGGAGATCACCAGCAGGCTGGGAGGGTTCGGGGGACTTGGCCACTTTGGCCACAGGAACAAACAGGACCAGCCGCAGGAGAAGCCGGCCGGCGACCAGCCACAAGCGGGCAATGTTACTCAGAGCGTTCTTCTGGAATCCACCACGGAACTGACCGGGTTCTCATCCGAAGCGATTCCCGATTCGCAGTTCGATATTCCCGCTGGCTACAAACTCGCCGGTACGGAGTAGACACAGTCACGCGAATCGCACTCGGTGATCCGGTTCCAGCCGTCGGAAATGCCGATCACTTCCAGAATTGCGTGACAAGGACCTTCGCTGAAATGTGGTCCGCAGCTTCAGGCCGACTCTCGATAACCGCCTGATAGTTCATGTCTTCCCAATGGGCGGGGGCGTTGCCAAAGAGTGCATCGGCGTTGCGCGCATCGGTTAGCATCTCGACGGCGCCAGCCCTGGTCGTGGAATCGGTGCCAGTCACAAAAAGCATAGGAAGGTTAAACCTGCCAGCAATAATGCGGGTCACAATCGCGTAGCTCTCGCCTCGCTGGTTCAGCGGAATGATTTCCGTATGCCACCGTTTGTCATAAGTGGAATCGTGATCCCGAATCCAAAATCTCCGATCCCTGGCATTGGTTTCGAGCCGGAAGCGCCAGGACCCCATAATTGAGGCAAGTGGGGCAGGAGCGCCTACATAAATCACGGGTCCGTCGAGAAACCCCAAAAATTTTGTGGGCCCGGGCCCGATCATGCGCACAATCGGCATTATCCGCTTCTGGCGGCGTTCGAGCATGTCTTCGATTCTCGCCATCCCCTTGAAATCACTTACGCCAGCCGCAGAGCCCGGCCCGTTTGGATCGGTATCCGTCCATAACCCCATGCACAGCTGCACCTGCCCGCTCGAGGAGACTATTTGTTGCCAGAATTGATCGAACCTCAAAGTAGCGGGGCTTTCAGGCAAGACACCGCTCGTCGAGACTTTCCGATCGTTAGGAAGCGACGTCCTCTGCCTGATAGCAAAGAGGACGAAAACCGCTATGAGCACCGCGACCGCTGCAAGGAAAATGCCAGCCCTCAAGGGCCGACGAACTGAGGTCGTAGGGGGTGGGACAATCTGCTCTGGCCAGCTCGTGGCATGGCCGGTAGGTTCAGAATCAGGGAATATGAAGGAGGGGACGTAGCTTCCCACAGGCAATTCGATTCGCAGCTCGCGTTCTCGACCGGGCTCGTAGTAATACTGCGCTAAGCGTTTTCGAACTTCAGATGCTGCGATACGAACCGTAGGATCGGCACTGCTGTCGTAGTCCGCACTGCGGTGGAAGACCTCAATTCCGAGGGTGCGTTCCTTAATCTGGTCGCTACGACCCGCAAGGGTCTGCACGACGACATACCTGAGCAGCTCCGGATAGCGCCTGCTAGAGCTGAATCTTGGGCTCTCGCAAAGTCGGTTGACCTGTCCAATTATCTGCTCCCGTTCGGCCTCGCTGTAATCAGGAGCCCGCGTTGTTTGCAGATGGCTCAAATTCAACCTCTTTCAGGTGCCCGCATAGTCGCGAGCCAGGTACCGGTACATGTCCGTGAATGTCTCACAATGCGGCCTCTACGTGTCCCACAATGCAGTGTTTCATTAACGAGGACGTATGCTACTGCGGAAGCAAGGGGCCGTCAACTATTAATAAGTACATTGTTTTCAGAAACTTATTATGATAGAACCGTAAATTACGTCCTGCCATAACAGCAACAACCTTGCAGCCCTACGCCTGAGGACCATACATTCGGGCCCTCATCGGCTCCACGAGTGCATTAAGGACGTTCGAGTCCTGCTTGAATTTTGCGCCCCGAAAGTATGCGGTGTGGCCAGACGAGAGAAGCACACTTTCGGAAAGTTAGCAGCGTTGCAGAAGCACAGGAGAGAGATATGAAGCTTGCAAGTCTGAAGCGCACCACTAAACGATATGCCTGCGGTTTGGTTACCCTCGTTTTGTTCTGCTCGATTTCGGTGGTGTCGCTGGCCCAAGTCGATACAGGAGCCATTGTTGGCACAGTGCGGGATTCTTCGGGCGCGGTGATTCCCGGAGCATCGGTAACCATCACGAACCAGAATCTTGGTGTGTCATCGAAAACCACTGCAAACAGCGAGGGTAACTACCAGTTCCCATCGCTTCGCATTGGGACGTACACCCTCTTGGTTGAGGCGCCTGGATTCGCCTCAAGTCGTCGGGAAAATATCGTTCTCGGAATTCAGCAGAGATTTAATGCAGACTTTTCGCTGGCTCTGAGCACCGTCGCTACCGAAGTCAACGTGACGGCGGAGGCAGCGCAGCTGCAAACTCAAGAGGCGTCGCTGGGAGCCACTGTCCAGTCCCGGACGATCAACGATCTGCCTCTGAATGGCCGAAACTACACTTTTCTGGCGCAATTGAGTCCTGGAGTGATTCAAGGCCCCCAGGATGCCCGTGGTTTTGGGGCGACTGGGAGCTTTGCCGCTAACGGGCGTGACATTTACGCCAACAATTACCTGTTGGACGGTGTTGACAATAACTCCAACGTTTCCGACTACATCAATGGCAGCACCTACCTCTATCGGCCCTCCGTGGACGCGCTGCAGGAGTTCAAGGTGCAAACCAGCAGTTACAGTGCTGAGTTAGGCCGCGCGGGCGGAGCCGTCATCAATGCGACCATCAAGTCGGGAACCGAGAAGTACCATGGCGGGCTGTTTGAGTTCCACCGCAACTCAGCCTTGGACGCGAACTATTTCTTCAATAACTTTGCGGGTCAGCCGAAGGGAAAGTTCATCCGCAACCAGTTCGGCGGCACGTTCGGAGGTCCTGTACCGCTGCTAAACCGTTCAGAAAACAAGACCTTCTTTTTCCTTGATTACGAAGGCATGACGCAGCGGGAAGCGCAGACCTATCAGCTGACCACTCCCACTACTCTCATGCAACAGAGCAATTTCACCAACTTCTCTGAATTGCTCACGCAGGGGGGGACGAATACCGACCGCCTGGGACGGATTTATGCGCGTCGGTACCATCTTTGATCCTGCGACCACCCGGCTTGTCCAAGGTGGGACCGTGGATCCGGTTACGGGAAGACCGTGACTGGCACGGGTCGGCCTGGGTGCGCGATCCCATTGATCCCACGCTGCACGCCGCTGGCCTCCGCCAGCAGTCCCAATCCATGCCTCAACCGCATTCCGGCGAACCGAATCAATGCCGATGCACTCAAGCTTTTCCAGCAGTTCCCGGGACCCCAAACCGCGGGGATCATTCAGAACTACACCTCCTCGCCGTTAGGTATCTATTGGAACCATCAGGGCGATTTCCGTGTCGACCAGTATCTTGGTGCGAAAGACACCATGTTCTTCCGCTTCAGCAAGGGCAGCAACTTCAACCAAGTCAAGTCTCTTTGGCCTGGCCCTCTGGACGGCACTTCCTTTAACGACAGTCCAACCGCGATTCAGGTCCACAGCGAAGTGGCCAGCTGGACGCGCATCTGGTCACCAACGACCGTGAGCGAAATCCGCTTTGGCTACAGCGTGATGGACTTGCAACGCACCCGTAATAATGGGGCTGACTACATCACCCCTACCGAATTTGGCTTCGTTCCCTATACTGCCAATCCAGGTTTCGGTGGCATTCCACGCTTTGTCGTCACCGGACTGGGGAACTTCGGCCCTTCCTCCTGGGTTCCGACCTATACCAGGAACGCCACGCCCCAGTTCAGCGCGCTCATTACCAGGCTGATGGGGGCTCATAGCTTGAAGGTGGGCGCGCAGTGGCAGCGGCCGTATGCCGACTTCTATCAGCCGCAATCGCCTTCTGGAGAATACCGGTATGCTGGCACGTTCACGGACATGCCGAATACAAGCGGCGGCAATACGGGAGTTGCGCAGGTTCTGATTGACCCGATTGCAAACCCCTATACCGCGCAGTTTGCATCGCCGTGCGGCTATACCGCCATTGGAGGAACCGCCACGGCTCCCTGCCGGGCGGACTTCGTTGGTGGACCAGACCAGGTCTTTGTCACCAAGGATCCTGGACTTAAAACGATCCCGAAAGCGATCTGGCAGATTTGGTCGGGCTTCGTCGAGGACACGTGGAAAACCACCCCCAAACTGACCCTGACGCTGGGACTCCGGTACGATTACCTTCGCAACTCGGATGCCCCCGATGGGCGCGGTAGTAATTTCCTGGTGTCGCCAACTCCGACCTTGTGGTTCGCAAAGGACGGGTGCAACACTCCAACCTCGCCGGCCTTCAAGGCGCAGCTTGCATCGAATGGGATCGACCAAGGGATGCGCTCAAGAGCAACAATCTGGTCCACGACTCCGCAGACGCATGTTTGCACCCCGGATAGGCATTGCCTACAACCCGACCCCGAAGTGGGTGATGCGTGTGGGTGGCGGTCTGTTCTACCAGACCAGTTACCGCAGCAATATCCTTTGGCAATTCCGGACGTATCCCTATGAGTACAACGTCTCGCTGACCAATCTCTCTCCTGGGGAACCGGTTGTGTTTTCGAACGGAACTACGGCAACCTTTAACGGCGGGGTCGACGCAGTTGGGGCGCAGGATCCAACAACCTACAACCCCCTCAACACGGGCCTGAGCGGATATTCAAATCCCTGGCGCGCGCCGCGCACTGCACAGTACAACCTTACGGTGCAGAGGCAGTTGTCGACGAACCAGACGGTCTCGGCCGGCTATGTTGGCAACATCACCCGACAGGCGTTTTTGACGCTACAACTACAACAGTGCCCGCGTGATTGCCCCTCCGGGAACCAGTTCCACTTCGTTCCGGCAATTCAAAAGCTTTAGCAGCGCAAATGAGTCGGGGAACGGAGCCAACGGCCACTACGACAGTCTGCAGTTGACCTATGACAGGCGCTTTACCGGAAGTTTTTCGGCTCGAGCGAATTACACTTTCTCAAAGTGCCTTACAGCAGACCCGGGAGATTTTCACCGCCGCTGATATAGGTGGCTCCGGGCGGAATATCTGGCTGCTTGGTCCGGACAATCGCTTGTGCAGCACCGATGCTCCGCACTCGATCTCCGCAAGTGCCAGCTTCGCTCTGCCATTCGGGCGCGGCAAGCAGTTGCTTGGCAACGCGTCTGGGTTTGTGAATCAGCTTGTTGGCGGCTGGCGTGGAAACCTGGTGTTCATTGCAAGCAGTGGTTACCCGGTTACGATTCCGTGTACGATTTCCACAACCAGCGGGTCGGGATGCAATGCGATTCAGACCGGCCAGCCGCTGTATCCCAAGAACCGTACGTTCAATCAGTGGTGGAACCCGGCTGCATTCACCAATCCCCCGGTCGCGACCACTCTCGGCCAGACAGACCTGTCGCCCTTGGGCGGCTGGCCAGCGCAGGTCCGTGGACCGTACTACAGAAGGGCTGACCTTTCGATGTTCAAGGAATTCCCGGTGAAGGAATCGCAAAGGTTCGAATTCCGAGCTGAGATCTTTAACTTACCAATACTCCGAACTTTAGTGCTCCTGGCTTCACCGGCGGAGACGCCGGCGTACAGCCTCCGCCTGGAGTTCGATCCTTTAACAACGATAACTTTGGCCGCATTACCTCCATGCGTAACGGCCAAAACGATGAGAGACAGATCCAGCTTGCTTTGAAGTACTACTTCTAGCGCGTTGGCAAGCTCTCATGGTGCTTTGCCCCGGCATTCTGACAAGATTGCCGGGGCATTTCGGTTGCGTCAATATGCGGGGCCGTTTTCCGCGAACCAGGCGCTCTAAGGGAGATTGTTGATGTATATGCTCAAGTCGGCTGGCCGGGTTGTAGGCCTCGTTGTTTTGTTTTTTCTCGGTGGCGGGGCCTGGATAATGCTCGAACCGGCGGCCCACTCGCAGGGATACCCCGGAATACCTATAGGCGTTCCTAATCCTCCGGAAATAACCCCGCGCGGGCGAGGGATGGACTCCGTCGCAGAGAAACGATTGGAGGCAATTCGGGCCCCACTCGAACAGCTCACTCCGGTAACCGATGAGATGTTGCGCAATCCCTCTCCGAATGACTGGCTGATGTGGCGGCGCACCTACAACAGCTGGGGCAGCAGCCCGCTCTCACAGATTAATCGCGAGAACGTGAAGAACCTCGCAGTGGCCTGGACCTGGGGCATGTCGAACGGTTTCATGGAGTTCACCCCCCTCGTGCACGACGGCATTATGTACGTGTGGAACTACGGCGAGACGGTTCAGGCGCTCGATGCCAGAAATGGTAATTTGCTCTGGGAGTACACTCACAAATTACCCGACAACTTCATCCGCACGACGTTTTATAGGACTAAAAAGTCTCTTGCTATTGGAGGCAACAAGCTCATTTTTCCAACCACGGACATGCACATCGTCGCGCTCGATATGAAGACGGGTGCCGTGTTGTGGGATGTGGCAACCGATGATCCCGCCAATAGTCGCGTCTACAACGGCGGTCCGCTGGTCGTTCACGGGAAGGTCATCATGGGCGCCAGCGGCTGTGCTCCTGGCGGCGCACCTAGGGCAGTCGGTTGCTTCATCAGCGCATACGATCTGGAAACAGGCAAGCAGCTCTGGCGATTCAATACGATCGCACAGCCTGATGAGCCTGGCGGCGATACTTGGAACGATCTGCCCGCAGATAAGCGGTGGGGAGCATCCGTTTGGACGCCGCCGAGCTACGATTCCGAATTAAATCTCCTGTTTGTCGGTACCGGGTCTCCATTTCCCTGGTCGTCCGTCCAGCGCGGCACCTACAACCCTACCGGCGGTGGCCATCACGGGGATAGCCTCTACGTCAATTCGACGCTGGCGATAAACCCGGATACCGGCAAGCTGGTCTGGTATTACCAGCATCTGCCGAACGATACTTTCGACCAGGACTATGCGTTCGAACGGGTCATCGTCCCGATCGAGTGGCGTGGCAGCAAGCGCAAAGTGGTAATGACTGCGGGCAAGCCAGGGGTCATCGAAGTGCTAGATGCCGCAACCGGCGAGTTCCTGTACGCAACTGATCCCGGGGCGCAAAACATTTTCACGTTCGATCCGAAGACAGGCGTCAAGACGCTGCTCCCGCCCGGACCACCGGAAGGCATCAAGCGTTGTCCGAGCAATAATGGTGCCCGGAACTTCCTGGCAGGGTCGTACAGCCCCTCTACGGACCGTTATTACATCTCGATTAATGACGTCTGCACCGGCAAGCGCGGCGAGATCCCCGATCGGATGCTCGCGCTTGACGTCAGTACCGGCGAGTTTTCAGATGGACATCCCGTCCAGGGTCATGCAGTCGTCTGCCAAGCTCACGACGGCGGGTGGCCTGCTCTTCTCGGCTTCTGCTGATAGGTACGTCCGTGCCTATGATGATCGTGACGGAAAGGTGCTGTGGCAGACACGCGTCCAGGACATTCCGGCTGCTTTTCCGATCACCTATATGGTAGATGGCAAGCAGTATGTCGCAATGATCGTCGGCAACCCGGGCCTTGTGGGTGGCGGCGCAGGCAGAGCGTCGGCCGAGTACATGCGGCCTATCCCGACGTCCGTGTTATGGGTCTGGCAGCTGCCATGATAAAGTCGGGCCTTTTCGTCTGGAAGAGCAGGTTTTCTTCGATCCGATTCACTGGCCTATGAAAACAGGAAACCACTCACTTTTCGCGGATGCTACTTCCCAGCGCTCGCTGAAAGGAGTGACTGCGCAATGAAGTCCCGTGTGCTGATCGCCCTGGTCGTGCTTGCTGGTTCGCTGCTGGCACAGGTTTCTGCGGAACGCATTCAGAATGCCGAGCGCGAACCGCAGAACTGGCTGACGTATTCGGGAAGTTATATGAGCCAGCGCTACAGCAAGCTGGGGCAGATCACGCCAGCGAATGTGAAAAATCTGGAGCTGAAGTGGGTATTCCAGGCCAGGTGGCTGGACTACTACCAGGCGACGCCGCTGGTGGTGGATGGCATCATGTATACCACTCAGGGCGATGACGTTCTTGCGCTGGATGCCATAACGGGGAAGATGTTCTGGATCTACCGTTACACTCCCGACATGGAAGCAAAGTTCTGCTGCGGACGCATCACCCGCGGTCTGGCGATCGAGGGAGATACGCTTTTCCTGGCGACGGTGGATGCGCATCTGATCGCCATCGATGCTCGTGGGGGACATCCGATTTGGGACCGCACCGTAGCCAAGGCGTCGGATGGATATTCCATGACCCTGGCGCCCCTGGTGATTCACGACAAGGTGATCATAGGAGCGGCCGGAGGTGAGTACGGAATTCGCGGCTTTGTCGCGGCCTACGACGTACAAACTGGCAACCAGGCGTGGCGCTTCGATACCGTGCCGGGGCCGGGACAGCCGGGCAATGAGACCTGGGGCGGCGGCTGGCAGACGGGCGGCGGCTCGGTCTGGCTTACAGGATCTTACGATCCGAGTACCAACCTGACATTCTGGGGCGTGGGTAACGCGGGCCCCGACTACAACGGGGAATCCCGTCCTGGTGACAATCTCTACACATGCTCAGTGGTAGCTCTCGATGCCGACAGCGGGACGCTGAAGTGGTATTACCAGTTCACGCCGCACGATGAATTCGATTGGGACTCTGTTCAGATACCCGTATTGGCGGATATCCGCTGGAATGGCAAGCCGCGGAAGGTTATGTTGTGGGCCAATCGCAACGGATTCTTCTACGTGCTGGACCGAAATACTGGTGAGTTTCTTCGGGCCACTCCCATTGCCAAACAGAATTGGAATGCTGGCTTCAATGAGAAGGGGCGTCCCATTCGTGCCGCCGACGCTATGCCCAGCCGCGAAGGTGTTCAGATTTATCCCGGAAATCAGGGCGCTACCAACTGGTTCAATCCGTCTTACAGTCCGCGCACGGGATTGTTCTATGTCAATGTCTGGGAGAACACGTCCACGATTTTCGCGGAAGCTGACCAGACCTACGTGGCAGGTCAAGGCTACCGCGCAGGCAGGCTGCGATCGGCCTATTCCAGCCCGATGGTGGGCGCCGGAATGCGAGCTCAGCAGCAGCCGAATGTGCGCACGGAAGCAGAGAACTATGGCACGGTTCGCGCCTTTGATCCCCAGACTGGAACCTGGAAGTGGCAATACAAGCAAACGGATTTGACTGACGCGGGTATTCTTACCACCGCGTCGGACGTTCTATTCACCGGCGGCAGGGAAGGGTACTTTTTTGCGCTGAACGCCAGGGATGGATCGTTGCTATGGAAAATTCAACTGGGCGGTCCAGTGCAAAACGGACCGATGACATATTCGGTGAATGGCAAACAGTATGTTGCGGTAAGCGCTGGCAACTCATTGTTTGTCTTTGGACTGCGCGAAGATGAACCCAGCCAAATGGCGCAGCACAACTAAGTAGATTGTGGCTGGCGGTGATCCGCCGCGAGCTGCAAGACGGGAATGTAATTTCAGGTCATGACTCGGGTCTCTCGTGAAATGTCGGCAGCACTTTCCTGGAGCCGGCGGGAATTCCTGCGCGCCGCTACCGGTGCCTGCGTCGGGTCGGCGTTGGCGCGAACGCCACTGCACGCGGCCCAGTTACCTAAAGCGAAAAAGGCGGTCGTGGTTACCTTCGGCGGAGGGGCGCGCGACGATGAGACCTTCATGCCCGATGGGCGGGAGAATATTCCCCATCTACTTTCTGAGCTGCTTCCCCAGGCAACCTTCTTCACCCGTGTAGTAAATCGCGGAATCCTTGGGCACTACGTCGCCAATGCAAGCCTTGCCACCGGCGTCTACGAGACCATCAATAACTTCGTTGCTGCGCCGCCGCAGAATCCCACCATCTTTGAGTATTACCGCAAGGACTTGCAGCGGCCGCTCACGGACGCGTGGGTGGTAGCTCCCAGCATCGGCTTTCAGCGCATCGGAGAAAGCCGGCACCCGGGATACGGTCCGGGACTGGGAGCCAGCGTCATTCTCCCTAAGCGGCTCTTGGCGGCGGCTTTGCCGGCGGGAGCGCATGGCAGTTACGAGTCGCTGCTGCATGACAACTACGAGTCACCTCTTTATACGCCCAATGGCGGAAACGCTGAAGGGGAACTGGCGAGTATTGCCAGCGTCCTGAAGCTCTCGGTAGGTGATTTCCTTGCCGGCGCGCGTAACGCACAGAGTCCCGATGAACTTTCCGTCTTTGTCGCCCACAGGCTTATGAAACAGTTCGCGCCAAGTCTGCTGTGGATCACTTTGCATGACATTGACGTCGCACATGCCGGTACGTTCTCTCTCTATATAGACGGAATCCGGCGCACGGACCGTCTGTGCTCGGAACTCTGGAGCATGATCCAGAGTGAGCCCGAGTATGCGGGCAAGACCACAATGTTTATTCTTCCCGATTTTGGCCGCGATTCTGACGAGGAGACCGGGGGCAACGGCTTTCAGCATCACCGCACGGGCGACGCCCGCTCAAGGACAACCTGGATGCTGGTGATCGGACCCGGAGTTCGGGAGAACGTCCTGGTGGACCGGCCGATCGATTCCATGGATCTTGTGCCGACGCTGGGGTCCTATTTTGGATTTTCACCGCGCTTTGCGCAGGGCAAACCGATCGAAGGTCTGTAATTCGTTATGCAACCGGCACAGCTCAAGCCCGAAAATTTCGCAAGCTATCCGCCCTTGGGCCGGCAGGTGGCGGTTCGTGGCATCGAACTGTTGCGGCAGTTGCCTTTGAGTTTCGTGCCCTTACTGCTGCAGCAGGTAATCGCCTACGACTGGAAGTTTCCTCCCGAGCGCCAGGAGGTGGATGCGCAGTTCAGTTATCTCGGCGGGTTATCGCCGGAGCGCCTGCAGGAAGTGATGCGGCGATTTGCGGTCTTGCGGTTGTCCCCCGAAATAGAGCACATCGACTGGATCAACTCGCCGATCGAATTTTCCGAGCAGCTTTCTGCGCAGCTCTGGACGACTAATCAGGTTGCCGATTTCCGGACCGCTGCCGTAGAGCTTCTGAATATGGTTCACGCGGCCGTTCCTCCTCCGGCCCCTGCGATTCCCCGGCTGGCACTGGTTGTGCTCGGACAGGGAGTGAGCGAAAACACCTACCGCCTGTTTCGTAAGCTGCGCGCACACGGCACGTATTTCAGTAGGGTGAATCCGGAGAATGGTCTCCGCATCCTGGTCGACCACGTTGCGGCGCGGGCACGCGAGCATCCGGCGGCCTTTGCTCACTGGTACGTGGACGGAGACGCCCCTTACTCGTCGGTTCCCTCTGGTGCAGTGCAGGTGCTTTCTTATCGGGAGATCGAGCCGCTGCGCGTCAGGGTGGTGGCCACCATGCGCGGGCAGTTGCTGCAAGGTCAGGGGACCGAAGCGCGGCGCAATGGACTGGCCAGGCTGGGCCCCGAAGATTTTGGCCTGCAAGCCTCGGGGGAGAACGCGGTCCCCGATCATTTTAAGGTCGCGGTGCTGTCGGAAGGCTCGGGAACACAGTTCTTCAGCACAACCTTCGTGCAGTGGTCGGCGCGGGAATTGTTGCGCCGTGCCCAGCCTCTCACCTTGCTGGCGCGGTTCGCTCCTCGGATGACGGCTCTATCCATGGATCAGGCCCTTGCAGGGAGCACCAAGCCGCCGGTGCTGGACGCTCAGGGTGCGCTGGTGGATGCCGATATGGGCGCCTACTACACCTGGATCAATCTCATGCGCCTGAGTGGCGCTTCGGAGTCTTCCTTTTTGGTGTGGTTTGAGAATCACAAGGAAGCGCTGGCAATTGCCCCGGCACTGGCTCGCGGCAGCCAATCGGACACTGCTTTGAGTCTGGAGGAAGTGCTGGAGAAGTGCGCAGTTTGAAATCAACAAGAGCAGTCTCTGGGTGTGGTGGATTTACGAGTTCCCGCTGGGAAGCGAATGAGTTTGTTTCTGCAGGCACTGGCCGGCGAAATAGCGGCGATAGGAGCAGAAGAATGAGGGCTATGAAAATCTTACGTTGGACGTCGGTCATCTTGGGTCTTCTAACTTTGGCTGTGACCTGTGCCATGGGGCAGCGCCAGTCGGAGTCCACCGGAACGCACTTGTTTAATAATAATTGCGCTAATTGCCATGGAAATCCCAACGTAGCAAACGCGCCTTCGCCTGAAACACTGAAGCAGATGACGCCAGAACAAGTGTATGAGGTGATCACCAATGGCGTGATGAAGCCAATGGCGGCCAAGCTTACGGACCAGGAGAGGCGGGAGATCTCGGAATACCTGGGTGGGCGGAAGATCGATACAAGAGAGGTCGGCGCCGCCAAGAATATGCCGAATCGTTGTTCTGTGAATTCGCCTATTCACGACCTGAACGGGCCGGCATGGAATGGGTGGGGGGTCGATAATTCGAACAGCCGTTTTCAATCGCGTGAAGGAGCGAATTTATCCGCCGGGCAGGTGAGCCGCCTGAAGCTGAAGTGGGCCTTCGGATTTCCCAATGCCACCGCGATGTACGCCGAAACTGTCGTAGATGGCAATGTGTTTGTCAGTTCCAACGCCGGCTACCTCTATTCCCTCGATGCCGAAACGGGCTGTGTACATTGGTCGTTTAAGCCGCAATCGGCGGTTCGCAGCGGCGTTGTCATTGCTCCCTTGAAAGCGGCGCCGAGCAAGTTCGCGGCATTTTTTGGCGATATCCAGGGCAGAGTCTACGCAATCGATGCTTCCACCGGCGAGCAGATCTGGAAGTTTGCCATCCCCGATCCGCTGGTGCGCATCACCATGACTCCGAAGTTTTACGATGGACGCCTCTACGTTCCGGTAGCCTCACTTGAGGAACCCGAGTCGGGTAGCGCCAATCATGTCTGCTGTACCTTCCGGGGCATGGTGGTGGCTCTGAACGCCGAAGATGGCCAGCAGATCTGGAAGAGCTATACCATCACAGAGACTCCCAAGGTTCTCAGGAAGAATTCGCTTGGCCTGGATGTGATGGGACCTTCGGGCGCGGGCGTGTGGAGTTCCCCCGTCGTCGATCCAAAGACGCGTGCTGTCTACGTGGGAACCGGAAACCAGTTCACCGAACCGGCAGTCAACACGACCGACTCCGTGATGGCATTCGACATGGACAGCGGCAAGCTGCTGTGGTCTTTCCAGGGCATGCATGGGGACATCTGGCATGAAGGTTGTGTGCAAAGGATTCCCGAGACGGGTCCGATTTCTGGCACAAGGACGCCAATGACCCCGCCCCCTGCGTCGACTCCTGCGGGCCCGCTCTCCACTCATCAGGGCCCGGCTGCTGGCCGGGGAGGCCCCGGCGGACCCCCGGGCAGAGGGGCCTATCCCCAGGAAAACTGTCCGGCGAACCTGGGTCCCGACTGGGACTTTGCCGCCGCTCCCAGTTTGGCTACCCTGCCGGACGGGCGCGACATTTTGATTGCCGCCGAAAAGCAGGGCATGGTCTATGCCTTTGACCCTAAAACTGGAAAGCTCCTTTGGAAGAATCCAGTGGCCCGCTGGATCCAAGGAGGCCTGGGCGACACTGTCATGGGTGGCGCCATTGATGGGCACGATCTGTATTGGGGATTGCAGAGCGGCGGAGTGATCGCCTTGGATCTGGGTAGCGGCGTCGAAAAATGGTGGACACCATGGAACGCTGCTCCTGATATGTATCGCCACCCAGGTGTCTCGGCCGCTGTCACGCTCATGCCTGGAGTACTGTTTGCTGCGGGGATGGACGGCCGATTGAAGGCCCTGCAGTCATTCGATGGCCGTACTCTCTGGGAATTTGACACCAACAAGGCGTTCGACACGGTAAACGGCATAGCTGCGCACGGGGGGACCATCGGTGCCGGCGGGCCCATCGTCGTGAATGGAATGGTGTTCGTCGGCTCCGGCTACCTTGGCTTTCAAGGAGGAATGCCCGGCAATGTTCTGCTGGCCTTCGCGCCGTAGCGTGGCCGCTGTTACTTGCGGAGTTGCGGCAATCACTTCCAGAAATAGATTGCCACAATCTGTGGCGGACCAGGCTTGCCTTCCGTCATGTGAGTCTTCACCACGGCTTCCAGGTTCATGTCCTTCCAATCGGGAGGCGCTTCGCGGAGAAGCGCCTCCATGTACTGGGGATTCATGAGTACTTCCGCCGCCGCAACTGTGCCCACCGGACTCACTCCCGCCACGATGATAATGGGACGTTTCAAATTTTGGTCAAGGAGACAGGGAAAGCGCTTTGGAAGTAACGCCAATGGGTTCCTGAATCAGGTGGTTGGCAATTGGCAGATCAACGTGATGGGAGCTATCTGAGCCTCCCCCCGTTCACGATCGGTTGCGACATCACCACCACCACTGGCCCGGGTTGCAACGCGATTCTGACGGGGCAGTCCTTCTATCCTTCGAACCAGAGTGTCGATCACTGGTTGAACCCGGCGGCTTTCACTAATCCTCCGGTGGCTACAACTCTGGGTCAAACCGATCTTTCGCCTTTGGGCGGTTCACCCACCCAGGTGCGAGGACCAGATTTTCGCAAGGTAGATTTGTCCTTCGTGAAGTTATTCCCAGTAAATGAGAGCCAGAGGTTTGAGTTCCGGGCGGAGATCTTCAACCTGGCCAACCACCCGAACTTCAGCGCCCCGGGATTCTCGGGCGGCGGCGCCGGATTGCCGGCGCCTCCCGGCGTGCTGGACTTCAGCAATACCAAAAACTTCGGCAAGATCACTTCGCTTCGGCTGGGTGCCGATGACGAGCGTGAGATTCAGCTTGCTTTGAAGTATTACTGGTAAAGCAGGGTACGAGGAAACAACGCCAGGCTCAGAGGCACCTTCGATCTGAGCCTGGCTGTTCGTCCTTTCCATGTGGAAACATTCCGGAGTTCCCGGAAGAATTCGCGCGCTTTATTAGGGTATTCGCTGTAGTATTCCTTGGGCTGGTTGGCCTACCCGTGGACCAGACTTCCCCGGCGTCGAATCAGTAACGGACCAATTCTTGCAAAGAAGCTTCTAGGGAGCACTTCACTAAGATGAAGAAGGTTTTTGCGCTGCTCCTCATTCTGGTCCTGGGAGGCTGTTCGCGTGAGCAGCCCGCTGCCAAATCGTCTGGCAATTCCAAAGCCTTGCCTTCTTCCGCAGCCGAGGCTTCGAGGGGAGTCGGCTCAATTGAGCGCATCGATCCCGCCTTCAACGCGCTGGTGCCCGCGGATGCAGTTATCGAAAAGGTGGCTGGTGGCTTTGGGTTTACCGAAGGCCCGTTGTGGCGACCTTCCGGGGAACTCTGGTTCAGCGACTTGTTCGCGAACGTCACCCGCGCGCTGACACCCGATGGCAAAGATCGGGTCCTGATCGAGGAGGCAGGAGGCAAAACGAGTGCCCCTCCCGGGTCCTACGCAGGTCCCAACGGTATGGCGGCGGACAAGGATGGCACGGTGCTCGTCTGCCAGCACAACGACCGGCGCATTGCGCGCATCGGTAAAGATCTCCATTTGACGGGTGTGATCGAAACCTTCGAGGGCAAGCGATTCAACAGCCCCAATGACCTTGTGTTTCGCTCTGACGGTTCCTTGTACTTTACGGATCCTCCCTTCGGCTTGCTCAAACAGAATGAGGACCCGGCCAAGGAGTTGAAATTTAACGGTGTGTTTCGCTACGCCCATGGCAAAGTCACGGCCGTGATTCGCGATATCGCCCTTCCCAACGGCATCGGGTTTTCTCCCGACCAAAAAATCCTGTACGTGTCTGACTCTGATCCGAAACACAAAGTCTGGATGCGCTACGACGTCGCCGATGACGGCAGCGTTTCTAACGGGCGCATTTTCGCCGACGCAACCGCGGATACGGAAGATGGCGTGCCCGACGGGCTGAAGCTCGATTCGAAGGGAAACCTGTATGGCACAGGACCTGGCGGCGTTTGGGTCTACTCACCCGAAGGCAAGCTCCTGGGCAAAATTAAGCCGCCGGAAATTCCCGCCAACCTTGCCTGGGGCGAGGACGGCAAAGTGCTCTATATGACAGCACGTACGGGCGTATACCGGATCCGGCTGGCGGTGACCGGCGAGAAACCTGTTTATCAGTAGGAAATCATCAGCAGGAACCGCACCGGCCCTTCGTGAACAACCCTGTAGTGCCGGAGGGGCGAACGGGTTCTGCATTCCGGAGGAACGATCATGACCACGCATCGAGTAGGGGCCCTGATGACACTGCTGGGGCTCAGCTTTCTGTTCAGCGGCCTGCCGGCAGCCCAGCAGCCCGGCGAACTGAAGCCGCTGGCGCAACGCATCACTCACACCGATCCCGCGAAATACCGCCCGTTTAAGGCCGTGCATAATGGCGCCGGCCCCATGTCCTTCATGTACCTCATGGATCACCACAGTCTGGATGCCAACCTGATTTTTCTTCATCGCGGCGTCATCCAGCCCAAGGGGGGCATTGGGGAGCACTTCCACAACGTGACCGAAGAAATGTTCATCATCCTGAGCGGAGAAGCCCAGTTCACCATTGACGGGCGCACGTCAGTCCTGAAGGCTCCGGCAGGCGCTCTGTGCCGCATGGGACATTCCCACGCCATTTACAACAACACCGACAAGCCTATCGAGTGGATGAATATCAATGTCTCCAGTTACAAGGGCGTGTACGACGCCTTCAATCTGGATGATCCCCGCGTGGGCGTGCCGCTGGATCCCATCCCGCAGTTCGTCGCCATGCATTTGGACCGCTCATTGCTCAAACCAATCGACCCTGCCAGCGGCGCTGAAGGAGATGTGAAATACCGCCGCGCGCTGGAACCTACCGTTTTTGCGACGCCGTGGGCTTATGTGGATCACTACCTGCTCGCGCCCGGAGCCTCCAGCGGTCCGCGGCAGCATGCCGATATCCCCGAGGCCTATTACGTGATGGCCGGCAACGGAAGCGTCAGCGTGAAGAGCCAGGAACACGCGGGCGAAACCGCGCAGATTCAAGACCGGGGATGCCATTCCCGTTCTGAGCGGGGAGACCAGTTCGTTTGAAAACACCGGAACCGAACCGCTGGAATTGATGGTGTTTGGCATCGCGAAGGACATGGACGCCAAGGCCAACCTGATCAAAGCTGCCACTCGCCCGTAATGAATCTTGTGTCCGACGCGGCAGGCGACTGCCCTGCAGTTTGAGGGTGCCATGAATCGAAGAACATTGCTGAAGTCGACCCTGGCGGCGGGTGTGGGTCTTACCGTCGCCCGCGCCCAAGGCAGGCCCCATGCCAAGCCGATTTTCCTTTATGTGGACATGGATGTGGACCCGGCGAATGAAAAGGCGATGCTCGACCATTTCCACAATAAGTTCGTCCCGGAAGCCAGAAAGCACCAGGGTTACATTGACACCCGATTGCTCAAGTTGCGCAGCGTAATCCAAGGTCCCCCGCAGCCGGTTGCTTATCGTTTTGTGCTGGTGTATCAGAACGAGGAATTACGTCAGAAGTGGATCCATTCGCCCGAGCACATGCGCCTTTGGCCGACCATGGAGAAAATGATGAAGAATCAGAAGGACTACCCGGTTCTTCTCTATGACGAGGTTTAGAGACGCGTCGGGGGCAGCTATCGCTTGGAGCCCATTGCCAAAAGAACAGACAGCCGAGGCTCGCAAGAGAGTGCGGTCGCCAGATCACCAGAAAGATCGAATCTCCCGCACCTGAAGGATTCTGCTAAGACCTCTAGCGGAGTGTGCTCTGGAAATGAGCGCATTCGGGCCTGGGTCTGTGATAGAAATGTGTGCCTCTCCAAGCGCACCTGCGGGTAGTCTCTTGTGAATGTGAAACCCTCTACGTCGAAACTGTCGGCGAGCCTCTATGCGGGCGAATCTGGTGGGCTGGCGCCTGCGAGCGAGTCGCTCCGGGCCCGGGTGTTGTCCAAACTCAGAATTCGTATTGTCCTGTATTGCTTCGTGCTTTTCATCATCAATTACCTCGACCGGGTGAATGTCGGCTTCGCGGCCCTTCACATGAACCGCGATCTCGGTTTTTCTTCGACCGCCTACGGCCTGGGAGCTGGCATCTTCTTCCTTGGTTATATTGCTTTTGAAATCCCGAGCAATATGATCTTGCACCGTGTCGGCCCGCGGCGTTGGATTGCCAGAATCATGGTGACTTGGGGGCTGATCGCGTGTGGCATGGCTTTCGTCCGGGGCGAGACGAGCTTTTACGTGATGCGCTTTCTTCTCGGGCTTGCCGAAGCTGGTTTTGTGCCCGGCATACTGCTTTACCTGACATATTGGTTTCCGGCTCGAGATCGTGCCAAGGCAACCGCTGGTTTCATGACGGCCACCGTACTATCGACGGTGGTGGGCGCACCGATCTCCGGCTGGATTCTTGCCCGGGACCCGAACTGGTTGCATCTGCGGGGCTGGCAGTGGCTTTTTATCCTTGAAGGTGTCCCTTCCATCGTGCTGGGCGTGGTGACGTATTTCTACCTGGCGGATCGTCCTGAAGGAGGCCGCTGGCTCGATGCCGATGAGCGCGCCTGGCTGACGGCAAGGCTGGATAGCGAGAACGCGCAGATCAATCGCTCGGGTTCGCATGAGTTCAGGACGATCTTCCGGGACCGCCGTGTCTGGGTCCTCACCCTTATCTATGGCTTCCATGCCGTGGCCGTGTATGGGGTTGTGCTATGGCTGCCGCAAATCGTTCGCAGCATAGGAGGACTCTCCGACTTTCAAACAGGAATTGTTACCGCGATTCCGTTCCTTTTTGCAGCCGTCGGGCTCATTCTCGTGGCACGGAGTTCGGATCGAACGGGAGAGCGCAGACTGCACACTGCTTTGTCGGGTCTCTGCGGTGGCTTATTCCTTGCGGCAAGCGCTTTGGTCCCCTCTCCCCTGATCAGCCTGCTGCTTCTCTGCGCGGCGGCGTTTGGCATCTGGGCCGTTCTGGGCGTGTTCTGGAGTCTTCCCACGCAGTTCCTTGGCGGAACGGCTGCGGCGGGTGGGCTGGCATTGATCAACGGTTTTGCGCAGATTGGGGGCTTCGCTGGTCCGTATCTGGTGGGCTGGATCCGCGACGCCACCCACAGCTTTACGCTAGGGCTCCTCGTGCTGGCGTCGGGTCCGGTCATCGCAGCATTACTTTGCCTCCGCCTTAGAACCGAATCCCCGGACACGCCCTCCTAGAACCCCTGACAAAAAGCGAACAGTCGCGGGGCTTCGAATTGGAGACCCAGATTTGGAGCCCGCGGCCGCCAAGCGACTATCGGCGCTCGTGACGCTTGATGAGATCGTCCTGCCAGGATCTTCCTAACGTTCAAAAAGGCTTATAACGTTGAGCTACAAGGAAGGCTAAGCCAGCATCCTTCGGTTCGCGTCCCGGGCTTAGGCGCCGGCGATGGCAACGGGTTCCGAATATTCCCGGGGAAGGCCGATTGAAGCAGGACCTGCCCCCATTCCAGGAACTTCTCCTGGAAAAATAGGGTGGATCCTTATACACAACTGTTTCCCTCCTCAAGGAGGGAGGCGCAAAAGCGGGCAAAGACTGACATGCCACGGTCAACTCCGCCGTGAGATGTGGCCGAATTCCTAATGGTTTTACTGAGCACTTTTGACCAGACAGCAAGATCTCCGCGACGTACGCTGATGCATACCTGCCGCATCCCAAGGGTTACCATGGGCAAGCAGTCAGAGAGGTGTTCCCCATGACCACGCCTTCCAAGCATTCAATTCTGGTAGTCGATGACGAGCCAAGCGTTCGCGAAACGCTGGCACTTTTGCTCACTGCTTCCGGATACGATGTGGCCACGGCTGCAAACGGCTTTGCCGCTCTCCTGCAATTGAAACTTGCGCTCCCTGAAGTGGTCCTGTCTGACCTCAACATGCCGCAAATGTCGGGATTTGAGTTTCTGTCGGTGATCCGCCGGCGCTTTCCGGACATATTGGTGATTGCCATGAGCGGCGCTTATGGCGGGGGAGAAGCCGTGCCGGGCGGTGTGATCGCCGATGCCTTTTATGCCAAGGGGCAAATGAATCCTCGGGCCCTTCTGCGGACGGTGGCAGACTTGCTGCAGACTGCAACGCCGCGGACGAATGGCCATCACCGGGAATCCGCACCGGTATGGATTCCGCGAAATGGAAACGACCCTCACGGAATACCCTATGTCGTGCTGACGTGCACGGAATGCTTGCGGTCTTTTCCTTTGAATGTGGCTGAAGACGTCAATCCAGAAATCGTGGAGACGCCCTGCATTTTTTGTCTCAACAAGGTTCGGTACATCGTGGACTTTTCGGTTTCCGTAGCCTCCCCTGCCAAGAGTGAGTCAGAGGGAGACAAGGGCGCGTCGGCAACTGCTGCTGCATGACTACAACGAAGGGGAAATCGCCCAGGGCTGCGATGGGACAGTGGGCAGCGATGTTCCCGCGAAATCGCCGCTTCCATGAAAACGCCGGCAACTGTTTGGAAAACGGTCTGCGGAAGGTGCCAGAGCGATGAGTGAGAATGAGTTGATTTACGAAGGCGTAACATACTCTCTCGTGGAGAATTTGCCGCCGCTGAAGTACCACGTAGTGACGTGCTCCCGTTGCGACGGAAGCGGCCGGACCTATTGGCGAACTTGCAAAGAGTGCAAGGGGCGGGGTCTTTTGTTTCCGCCACGTTCGGACGACGCGGCTGAAACTGCAAGTCTCGACAACATAATCTCTGCACCAAGCGAATCGAGGGATGAATGACGAACTCGAAACTGCAAGCAGCCATCGACGAACTGGAAAGGCTGCACGAAACCGTGCTGGCATTCAAAGCGCGAAATGGCACGCTGCCCAATCCCGACAGCGATGCAGGGCGGGCCGTGTCTCTCCTGGAGACCTTCGCCGTCGAACTCAACAAGCTGCACATCGGACGCCTGGTTTACGCCAGCATGTAGCAATGCTAATGGCTCAGGGCAGTCATGGAGATTTTCTCCTGACGCCCGGCGAGCGCCAGAGCGGTTAAGTAAGGGGAAGAAGGCCAGGAGCACTCGCAACTTCTCCCGGCGGATTGCCTTCCCGCAGCTGTATGGTGGCCGTGGGGAATTTGGCGGTCAGGCGCGCTGTGGCCGCTCGCGCGGCTAATCCGGAACGGAATCTCTTCGCAATTATTGTTTTTTCGTTTTCTATGACGATGACACCGTACATGGCAAGCGCTCTCCTCAGGCGCGTATCAAAGCCGGTTCATTTTGACCATTAGACGGATGCGCCATGACTTCGGGCGTCAACCCAGCGTGGCAGGAATTGGCCATCCAGGTCGCAGCCGCAAGGGCCTCTTGTTTCGTGGGTGCCTGAATCCGAAGCAGACCATTACTGCTGCGCCCCGGCAGACTCAGAAATGCTTCGGGGTGCTGCATAGCGAATTGCAGAATTTCCCTCAGAGGGGCAGACTCATATCCATCTTCAAAAATTAGCCCGCCAGCGTGACTCACGGATACATTCCTCCAATATGCACCGAGCAGATTCCAGGTGCCTCTGCTTGTGCTCGTCCACAGCCTCAAGTACTCCAGCGAGAGATCGAGGCCTCGCCGATAGTCGACCTGAATTGAGGAGGTGGCTGTCTGCATCAGGGCTTCCCAATTCAGAATCACGCCGCATTCCAGGAGCCTGTCGAGGCTGATCTTGTGTGTTCCTTCCTGTGTCATTGTTGGTTGCTCTTTCGGTAGGACTCTCAAACTTATTCAAGTCAATGTTAAAACCGCAGACCAGTAGGTCTCTGACGCAAGGCCTTGTCCGCCGGCTGAGTACATTGAGAGCATCACGCGAGGGAAAATTCGGCATCGCAGATTCAGCAGCAAAGCCGCGGCGACCGCCCTATGTTTGCGCGGACGGCGTTATGTCATTGCATTGAGCATATGCAGAAACATGATACCGCTTTCTCTTAGCAGGTAAGCAGTGCCACAGGCCACGAGCAGCAGGGCCGCCAACTTGAAAAACATGAGAATGCCGGCTACGTATTCACGAACAATAATCATGCTGACTATCCGTTTCTGAGAAATCTGAACACTAGCGCCAGTCGCGGCAAAAAAGAATAGTCACCGTACGCGCCGGCTTGTTTTCCAGGAAGCGTACAGCCTCAGTCGGTTAGCGACCCTTACCTCGCCAGCCCTTTTTAGGCGGGACATTTGCCCGCCCAACGGGCCACCCCAACGAGAGCAGCCCAAGGCATTCCGAGACGCGTGCTCATGAAAACTATGGGCCAGGCGCTCACGGAATAGTGGTCAATATTGAACAGCTTGAGACATTTTTTCTGGAGGCTAAGCCCGAACAGGTCCATTGGGGCAGCCGTCGTCATCCATTCGCAAAAAAGCTTTTTCGTCGCGAACGCACTTCTTAGTTTCTATGACCAGCAGTCGAGTACCCGGGAATAGCTGAGTCTCACGCGGCACTTCGCCGGCCGCTGAGCAGGTTAAAGATCAGAACCACCAAGGCCACGACCAGCAGAAGATGGATCAACCCGCCAGCTAGGTGAAAGCTAAACCCCAAAAGCCACAGAACAACGAGAATTACGAAAAT
This sequence comes from Terriglobia bacterium, assembly GCA_963732925.1. Taxonomy (GTDB): domain Bacteria; phylum Acidobacteriota; class Terriglobia; order Terriglobales; family Acidobacteriaceae; genus DASZRZ01. The sequence continues at coordinate 79,183 of CAVTBJ010000005.1, read as the reverse complement.
CGTCCAAAGCATATTCGCCTCCGTAGTCGCAGCTCATGAGCGCCTGATAGGTTCAGGGTCAGGCGCTCACGAACCATGCGCCCAAGTCCACTTAATCCTGTGCTGCTACTGCCTGGGCCTTCGCGTTCCTGACCGCGTCAAGAAACGGCCGCGTTGATGGGGGTGCGGCCACCTTACCCAGAAGGGTGGCGCGCGTGGTGGAATTGCGCCCGTAGATTGCCCGCCGGGAATCGTTGTCCTCGCGAATCGATGCCCCTTCAAGCGTGAGACCGATAAATGCCCCCTTAGCACGCGAGTAGGTCAGGACCTCTGCATCCAGCTTCCAGTCCGTGCCCGCTGATGCATGCCGCCCCACTGGTCCGGCAGCCGCCGATGCATCTGCTCCGAGTTGGAGGTTGCTCGAGAGAAGCTTCTGCATTCCCTTTTCGTGCTGGATGATCATCACTAGATCTACCGCCTCGATGCCGATTTGCGCTCCCCAGCTTCCCCCCGAAACTGTAATGAATGCGGGAGCACTCCACCCATTCGCCGTCCGGCAGGTGGCGACGCCCTTGCCGTGCTTCGCCCCAAAAACAAAGCCTCCCTTCACCAGATGGGGAATAACGGCGACACACTTCGCGTTCTCCAGTACCTCTTCGGGAATGCCCTTGTCCGGCGTGGTCATAATGTCGTGGATGACTGTGGTGGCATTGTCCAGCCGGTCGATCGCTTCCTGACGATTGGACTCTGCCCAGCCCAAGCTTGTTAGGCTCAGGATTACGACTAAGAACATAAGTTGCTTCATATCTCTACCTCTTCCTTTTGCGGCTGCTGCCGCCCCCCCGATTCGGCGGAATTATGCCGCGTTCACATTGTGAGAGTCGTGGCACGCACTTGGATTGTGGGCTCGTTAGCTCTAACGCAAGCTGCCCGTGCTAATGCCAACGGGGCTGCCAATTGCCTCACCTGACACGACCAATTCAACCCTGCGATTCAGTTGGCGTCCCGCAGCGTTGTCGTTTGTAGCCACCGGCTGGGAGTTGCCAAGCCCCGTTGCAGTGATGGATTCGGCTGACACTCCCTGACTTACCAGGTAATCACGCACCGAAGTAGCGCGATTTTCCGAAAGGAGTTGGTTCGACGCGTCGCTGCCAACACTATCCGTGAATCCATCCACATGAATAGTGAGCCCAGGGTAGGCCAGCAAGATTCCCGAGACTTTCGCAAGTTTTTCCCTTGCCTGCGGCTTCAAGGAATACTTCCCAGTGTCAAACACAACGTCGGACATGCTGACGATTAGGCCGCGTGCACTGTCGCGCGTCTGGAGAACAGAATTCAACTGCTCCGACAATCGCGCCCGCATTGCGGTCTTGTCAGCATCCGCTTGTTGCGCCCGCTGTTCGGATTCTTGCGCACTCTGGTTAGCTCGGTCGGCTTCCGCCCGGGCCGTGACCAGGGCAGCATCCGAAGCCGCTTGGTTGCTCGCCATGTCCGCCTTCGCTTGAGCTGCCGCAGACTCCGCCAGAGCTCTATCAGATTGCGCTTTGGCCGAATCGGTCTGAGCTTGCGCCCTGGCCGCCTGAGCCGTCCGTGCATCGGACTCGGCTTGCTCTTTCTGCCGGGTAGCGTCAGCTGCCCGGGTCTCGGAAAGGGCCTGTGCGTCCGCGGAGGCTTGGCGCTCGTTTGCCAGGCGCTCCTCGGCAATTCTCGTGACTGCGATCGCGCGTGCATCTTCGGCGGTTTGCACCGCCTCTCGGGCGGTAGCGATTAACGGCTTCTTCTGGACGTTCTTTCGCGTAGCAAGCGCGTCCGCTCTGTTCATCAACTGCACAGCACGCTGGTAGCTGTCGGTGGCATATTTGTCTGCCCCTTCGGACTGAGCAATTCGCAGGGCGTTCCTTGCTTCGAAGAACTCCAACGGCAACTTTGCATTAAGGACCACAGGATCGAAACGGTAACCATCGGGAACGTAGCCTCCTCGCTCAAGAAGGTCGTATTTTGTGTTGACCGCTTGAGTCGCTCCTTTAGTGTCCTCGCGTATTACGTTTTCGAGCACTACAACGTTGCTGGGTTGTCGGACCGCATAGTAAGGCTCCGCTGTAACAATGAGAGCGAATGCCTGCAGGTCTGTGGTGACGTCCAGCTTACTGCGGTTGCCATTCAGCAGTACTTCACCCAGGTTCACCGCTCGGCCTTCGGGACTAATTGCCCACAGGATGTATGTCAAATACTCATTGCCAAATGTTGTGGGCGGTTGAAGCTCCCCGAACTCCACTTCGATTTCGATGTATCCCTGCTTGCTCTCTACTTTGGCTTCGCCATTGGCTTTTGGCATGAGGTCCGTCCCGGCGAAATCCAGCTTCGTGGCCCCGCTGCGGTGTTGATAATTAACCGCTCGTGCCGTGCGACTGACCACGGTTACTCGAAAGGTGGGTGTGTTGTCCGTGGGTGGTCCGACGGCCAGGGTGCCTTGAGCTGTTTGGGCCGAAATGTTCAAACTCAGTACGACTACTACTACTACTGCCAGAATTAACAACAGCTTGGTCTTCATAATGTCTCCTCGCAGCCAAAGCTGCGGTCTTTGCGTTGTCTCGCTCTTGTGTGGCGATGGTCAGCCCCGGATGAGCCGCTCCTCCCCAAAGCTGATCTTCCACTCAATTGTTCGCTAGCGCGCTGGAGGGGTGGTGCCAGCCGAAACTCCCTGGGCACACGGAGATAAAAGCCATCAATTGTCTGGGGACTGTCGCCTCGATACCACTCAACTGGGACCTAGCCAGCAGCGACCTTGGCATAGAGAGGGTGGAAAAAACCGCCGAAACTCTCTCTCCAATCTTGATTTCCGTCTGGAAATGCACTACGCAGTACCATCTCATGGCTTGGCAATACAATACTGAGCACAATTGCTCGTTTCCCGAAGAATGTGTAGGTCCCACGCTTCGAGCAGATCGGCATATCAGCAAATATTTGATAAGGGAACGAAACTCATTCCGGTAAGGAAGGGCATACGCGCTTTGCGTAGTGGCCATGACGCCTTAGGAACAGGAGTGTTGGAAACGGCTACACCTAGTCGCGCTAGCCTTGGAGCGGTTCAGGGTGTCCGTTCATGTCCAACAATTGCAACAGCGATTTTAGACTGCCTTGGGCTAACGCGATGGAAGAGTCGGCTGCGCCATAATAAAGATTGATCGCATCGCCGTCTGCTGCAAGCGTATAACCGCAGGGACAGACGACGTCGCGAACATCTCCGTAGTGTTCGTACTCGCTTCCGCACCAAAAATCCCATACTCGTGCTGCGGGCAGACCAGATCGACATTGCTGAAGTTCAAAAAGGCGGCTGCTTGTAGATACGATGACAAGTCGCCTTCCTCTAGTTCAAAGTGGACTCTCGCGGGGTATCGATACTTGGTGCAAATCGCGTCGCACAAGTCAGTCGTGAATGTGGCGATGCCACACTGCCGCGGAAGATAATTCCCGACAACTGCGATCCTCGCACGCAGGGTTAAACCGGATTCCGCATGCGCGGCCATGAGGCCTCTCCGACTACCTCGCGGTTAATCCCAAGCCAGCAATTGCCGTCGAGGCTGTTGCAGTCTGCGGGTTTACCGTCGGAGGTAATTGATAACGGCCTCTCACACAAGAAAGAACAAACACTGAGCAAGTGTGACCAGTGGTATCATTCCGGATTTCAATACAGGCAGTTTCTCGGCACGATACCGAAGGCTTCGGAGCCTGAGATGGAGTTCACCGTAAGGGAAGCACAGTTTCAAACGATCTGCGCGGGACGTAAGCCAGACCGGGTCTGAATCTAGAATGCTGCATCTTCTCGCCTTCAAGATGACGTGATAATCTTGTTAAAAACTTAAGTTGGCTAGTCTTGAAGTTATTTGCGTTTCGCTGGATGATGGCTTTGACGGTCTAATTAGCCTGCGCTTCACTGATTTCCTTGGCATGATGGATCTGTTTGAGACTGTACATGCGGCGATCTGCCTCTCGCAGGAGTTGCTCGGCGTCTATACCGTCGTCCAGATAGAAAGACGATCCCACGCTGATCGAAAGCAGGCGTTCCCCGCAGACGCGCTCGCCAATTTCCTGAACATAGCGATTCAACAGCAGCGCTCGTTCGTGAGCAGCCTCGCGTCTCATACCCGGCGCGACAATCACGAACTCATCGCCACCCATGCGCGCTACATAGTCGTACTCGCGGCAGATCTCTCGCAGCACACCTGCGAATTCCTTGAGAATACGGTTACCCTCCAGGTGCCCAAACCTGTCATTGACTTGCTTGAAGCCATTCAAGTCACACACCATGACCCCAAGCGGGCTCTTCGTCCGGTGACAACGGGCAATTTCGCGGGCGAGATGCAGGAATAAGGATCGAGCATTTGGTAACTCGGTCAGATAATCGGTCGTTGCCGAGCTTTCCGCCTGCTGAAACTGCAGCGAGTTCTCAATGCATAAACCCAGCTTAGAGCTGATCGCCAGCAGGACCCGCAAATTCTCCTGAGTGAAGGCCCCGGCCTCCGCTTGGTAGAGTGTGAGTACTCCGACCGGGCCATTCGGTGAATCTAAAGGAACCGCCAACGCGGAACGCAACTGGGCAGCGGAAGCCGAATTAGCCGTGTATCCTGTTTCGAGCGCCGGATTGCCGTTAATTATGGGCTTTCCACTCATGGCAACCCAACCGGAGACTCCTTCGCCAACGGGAATCTCCAAACAAGAAGATACACGGAAATTCTCTCCGTCGATATGGCCCGAAACCAGCTTGTTGCCTTGCCGCACATAAATGACGAGCGCATCGAACGGGACCAGATTACACAGGCGAGCTGAAAACAAAGGCAAGGTCTCATCGAGACGCAGTGAGCTGCCTAGATCGTGGGTTAACTGCCAAAGCATCTGCGCTTCCTGTCGCGCCGAAGCAATTGAAGCGATGAACCCCAAATCTCCTTCGGTCTGGGGCTTGGGGACTGGTGCCAATGAATCACCCTTCGTGTCACCTGGCGTGCGCCCCGTCGTTGGTGATACCTGAACCTCGCTCTCCACCTGGCTGCGCGATTGTGCCAGCTTCTCCAGGTCGCGATACCGTTTGCGAATGATATCTACCACACACGGATCGAACTCTTTCCCCGCGTTTCGAATCAGGTACTCCACCGCCTGCTCCAGGGGAAGAGCCTGTTGGTAGGGACGATCCGAGGCGATGGCCTGCAAAGCGTCCACGGCGTAGAGAATGCGAGCCCCGATGGGGATCTCTTCGCCCTTCAGGCCATCAGGGTATCCAGTTCCGTCCCATCGCTCATGGTGGGCCCTTACGATCGGCACCACCGGGTATGGAAATCCGACTTGGCCGAGAATTTCAGCCCCGACCACGGGATGAATCTTGATCTTTTCAAACTCTTCCGCCGTCAATTTTCCAGGCTTGGTCATGATGTGTTCGGGAACCGCAAGGTGGCCGACGTCGTGAAGCAGCGCGGCCGCTTGCAGCGCATCCAGTTCATTTTTGCCAAGTCCCAGCTCGATGCCGATAGCTGCCGAGTAAGCGGACATTCGATTGAAATGTTCTCGCGTGGTTTGGTGCTTTGCGTCAATGGCTAAGGCCAGTGCTTCGATGGTACGCAAATGCAATGCAGCCATCTCCTCAACCTGCTGCTTCTCCTTTTCCACTTTTTGCAGATACAGGCGGTAGAAGCGATTGCTTAAGGTAAACACCATAAGTACTAGCCCAGCCAGACCATAGCAAACCGACCGAGCTACTGTAGGCTCCAGCTGCATTCCCGCACGGACCAGAAATCCGAGGCCAGTTGCTGCGCTGAGAATAAAAAAGACTCTTGCGCGAACGCTCACAATGAACTCCAAAGGTCCGTCTTGGAAGCACATTGCGGTTTCTGTCTCACAAAGTGACAAAACTTAATGCTGCCTTTTGTCATGTCTTGCCGCTTTCGTAAAAACCAAAGGCGCACGACTAACGAACGTTCGCCTGGTTATTGAAGTAAGCTCTTGTTCGAGCGCATTCGTGCTTCTGAACCGCTAACAAAGCGATAATCAGACATGGGGCTGAAGGCAAACGCAGCAGCCGATACCTCTTTGCGACCATTATGAAAAGCGCCGATCAACGACTTCGAAGTGCCGCGCAGCTCCGAGCGCAAGCCGCATCCCGGAACAGTTCACTAAAATTATCCTCATTGTGGAGTTTGTCCTGAAACAGGAACTTCGCCAACTTACACGTGTTCGATTGCTTTCGGCATGATAACCACAAAGATGCTGTCGTAAAGAAAAAAGGCGTACGGTTCGCAAAAAGCACCAAATAAGCATCCGACCACAGGGGCTTCCCATCACCATGGTGTAATAATTAACGATTCGAGGTGACTTTGTAAGCAGTGCTCCCTTAGTGCTCAACTGGCGGTTCGCTCCTGGAAAACTTTCCCCGATGCAGGTCACTGTTTGGCTTCGTCTTTCCCTGGTGTGACGTAGGGCTTCTCGCCGCAAGTACATGGAAAAAATGATGTTCTGCTTGGGAGAAAACTAATCACTAAAAGCGCTTCTATCATTCGACTCACTCATGAGCTACAAGATTGGGAAGCTCATTGCTAAAGCCTTCAGCAGTAATTACTTAGACCTGCCGGCCATTATTTAGTTGGCTAACTCTGTAAAGCAAGGCAGTGCCGTATCCAGCACTAACAGCGGCGCGTCTACTGAGTCGCTCTAATCGCAATGCAAATTGCAATTTCAATTTAGACGCGAGTGAGCTCAGGAGTTCTGGGCGCACTCCAGGATGAATGAGGCCGTAGATATATTCAGGCCCGAACGGAAGGCACGATCGTCGTCAGGAAAAAGCGAATGCGCTTGCTTATCTGTGAAGCGCTACCTGCGCACTCACATGAGAAAGTACTTCAACAGATAAACGCTTTTGCAGTAATTCCGTCATCTGGCTGGCACTTTGCGGCTTGGCGAATAAATATCCCTGCAGCATATCGGGCCCGAGCAGAAGCAGCCGATCGAGCTGCTGTTCCGTCTCGATTCCTTCTACGACTATTTCAAGCCGTAGGCTGCGCGCCAGCTCGATTATCGCTCGGACAATCGCGAAGCTTGCTTCATCATCCTGGATGGTAGCGACGAAGCTGCGATCAATTTTGACCGTGTCCACTGACAAGCTTTTCAGACGTCCCAGGGAGGAATAACCAGTACCGAAATCATCAATGCCAACGCGAACACCGAGCGCCTTCAGTTCAGCGATCACCTTGCTAGCCTGCATTGGGTCTCCCATAGCCACCGTCTCCACAATTTCCAGCTCCAGACTGTCGGGAGGAAGGCCCGACTCTGCGAGTGCGGTCTCCACGTCTGCCACGAGTGTCGGATGGAAAAACTGCTTGGGAGCCACGTTGGCGCTCAGCATCAGAGGAAGTTCGCTGGACAATTCTCGCTGCCACCGCATGACTTGTATGCAGGCCTCACGCAGCAGGGCTCGATTGATGGGAAGAATCAGCCCACTCTCATCGGCGACGCGAATAAAATCTGCGGGGAGAACCATTCCCTCGGGGCTTTCCCAGCGAGAGAGCGCCTCCACTCTTGCCACCTTGCCGCTTGCCGCAAAAATAATCGGCTGATAGTGCACTTTGATCTCATCACGCTCGATGGCTTTCCTCAGCTTTGCCTCCAGCTCCAGTCGCCTGACCGCAACAAAGTGCATCGAACTTTCGAAAACACGGTAACATGCTTTGCCGGCGCGCTTGGCGCGGTGCATCGCGATCTCAGCGTTCCGCAACAAATCGGCCGCGCCGGCCCGCGCACTGGCGCCAAAGGTGATGCCGATGCTGCCGGAGATGGCAACGCCATTATTGCCTGTAATGCTGATCGGTACCGCCAACTTCTGTTGGATGGCATCGGCAACACGAATGGCATCAGTCGGGTTATGAATCTCCAACAAAATGCTAAATTCATCGCCGCCGAATCGAGCCAGCGTGTAACTCGTCATATCGTTCGTATGCGAGCTCGCCGTATGTTGCGAAGTCGTTTCACGCAATGCGTCGAGAAGCCGAGCTGCAATCTCAACGAGCGCCTCATCACCAAGAGCATGGCCCATGCTCTCATTGATAATTTTGAACTCGTCAACATCGATCAGTAAAACAGCAAATTCATACTCTGTACGGCGCTTGGATATACTCAGAGAATGTTCCACCCGATCCAAGAATAGGGTGCGGTTCGGGAGGCCGGTCAGAGCGTCATGAAGGGAATTGTGGACCAGCAGTGTTTCCATGCGCTTTCGGTCAGTAATATCCCGGTTGACGATCACAAGGTTCTCTATTTTCCCTTTGGAGTCCTTGATCGCGGCCCCTGTGGACTCCAGCGTGCGCCATGAACCGTCTTTATGGCGAATTCGATATTCCATGGTCTGGCCACGCCCTGTTTGACGTGTCACCCTCAGGGCTTCGCGAATGCGGTCACGGTCGTCCGGATGGACCTGCTCTATCCCGGGATGGACCTTTAACTCGTCCAGGGTATATCCCAGAACTTTCTCATACGCCGGACTCGCATATAGGCTGCGGCCATCAGAATCCACCAGCGAAATCATATCGGCTGCGTGTTCGGTGATCAGCCGAAAGAGCTGCTGGCGTTCTGACAAAACGCGGCGAAGACCACTCAGTTGAAGACGCTGATAAATTGTGTAGAGATCAAAGATCACGACCAGAGCCGTCAAACCCTTTGCCCAGTCGCGTAGTTCGTCACTTTGGACCGCGTCTCGACCAGATGCCACACCAGGAAGAATGAAAGTGACAATTCCAATAGTCAGGACCAGCGTAACGACCGTAGCAAAACCCCACAACCACCACTCTCTACGCTCAATACTCCGAAAGTGGGCAGGTATGAACTCGAACTTACCGCTAAACGGCAATGGAGTGTTCTCTTCCGGCATGACGTTGTGCTCTGGAGTACACTGAAAGTCTAAAGCACGTTATCGAATTTGCGGCATTACGTTAGACGTGCGACTACCCTGGACTAAGTGTTGCTATACTTCCCAAAACCCGAAAACCTCCCGTATGCGATTCACATGTCTTTTGGCGAATGCTTAAGGGCAGAGAAAGCCTTTGTGACTGCCTTCGGGGGGTTCTGCCTGAATGATCGAGATCGGTATTGTTCCTAGAATGGGACAACTGTAGTTTGAAATCGGGAAGGTGTTGAACCACATTCAGCATCCGTTAGAAAAAAATGGGCGGTTTGTGGCGTCTGGGTCTTCCCTTCCACTGTTGCGCGGCTTAGCGCTCTAAAGACTCCGGCAAGAAGCTTTCGAGTGCGCGCCTCCACTCTTCGGGTAACCGGCATAAATACCCTCAGCATGTAAACAAATACGGCTTCTCACTCGTCCTTACACTGGCCATAGTACGCTGTGGCCACACTTAGCACCCAAAGCGAATGCTGTGGCCCTATTACATTTGGTAGCCACACGACAGACGTAAATGTTCTTTGGCTTTAGGGTGGCAGGTGATGTCGTCCTGCGGCACGCTATTTCTGATGGCGAGGCAAGAGTGTTGAACCACGCCGCACGACCACAATAATCTCCTCAGCTGAATCCGTGCGCGTGGCAGCGTTGATACGGTGGCGCTCACGACTTCATACGGGGAAGTGTTCAATGCGGAAGCAAAGCAAATGAATATTACAGCCCTTTGGCGAAACTACGAAAGAGCGGCCATATGGCCATGGGGGGCGCGATTTAGAAAAGAGCCATACAAGTGCCCGCTATCTTTGTTTGCGAGTATTAATTCATGAAAAGCTGCTAAATCTGTCGAATGGATCTGAGCCCTCGTGTAAAACAACTCTTTAGCAATGGGGCTGCACTTTCGTAACGAAATGCACTGATGCTCGTAAATCGTTCTGTTGTTATTGTGGTCGTATGATGAGCGTTGTGCGGCGCAGGTGAGAGCGAATGTTTAACATGTTTGTAGTAATGCTGGCATGCGTGGGCATTGTATTGGTCGTGGGATGGCAAGTTGGATCGGCACTACGACGGGCGCGGTTATGTAGCGGTTTCAAAGAGTGGTCGGGAGATATCCGCCGATTGCGGAGTGTGCTACGGCAAGGTGAGTTGCGGCGCGAGTATGATGATGTGGTGGTGTCCGGCCGATTCAGGCAACTCCCGGTTGATATACGATTGTCGCAATCCGACACCACGCCCGGCTTATGCGTGACTGTTACCGCACCAGCCGGATTCCAATTTTCCCTCGCGTCCGGCGACCGCAGGAAGTTCGGTGGCAAGACAATTGTGCGCTTGAATCATTCGATGCTGGATAGAATCTTTGTCGCACGATCGGATCATCCAGTCGAGGCAAAGCTATTCTTTTCCGAAGCAAGTACGCTCACCTGTTTGACGAAGCTGTGCTACTCCCGCAAGACCATTCTGACATTCGACAAGGGCAAGATCGAATTGTGCGAAGATTTGATCCCTGTGAGTCTTTGTGATGACATCGTGCGAAAGCTGGAGTCGCTGGCGACGCTGAGCAAAGCACTGGAAAGTATGCCGGGTGCTTATCGCTTTGCGGTGCAGCCGGATCCTGGGCATGCCAAAAGGCAAACCGTAGCGTTTGGACTTGCAGGGGCGCTGGTGCTGGCATTCATCGGGTTGTTTTTTCACCCAAGATCAACAGCGCGGCCAGTGCAACTCGTCCAAGCGGCGACGATTCCGAAGGGAATTGCGCCGGCAGACGCTGCCAGTATCCCCAACTTGAATGGTTGGAAGCTGGCGAATGTCGAGGAGATCGGTCCGGACAGCCCAGATTGGCTGCGGTCCTATGGCCTGACGCTCGATTCTACGGCGCAACTTGATGCGCAAGGTCACGGAAGCGCAACTTGCACCGCGTATCTGCTGGTTTCCAAGACCGGGGGCGAAGTGAGGCGGATGGTGTGGATCGTCGATCACCGGGTGCTATTCGACATGGAGGGTAAGGCAGCAGGCATTGCGCGCATCCCCAAGACCGACTTTCGTTCGCTCAACTGGGAGGAAAATGCGCCGGTCAGCGGCAGCGACGGTGACGGCCTGCTGCTAGTCCGGGACAATACAAAGCCCGAGTCTGCAACCGTGTTTTATTTGGCACACGGCACCGTGCAAACCTCTAACCTGGAACTGCAACCCTAAACCCGCTTAGAACTCCGCTCGAACTCCGAACTGGATAATTCGAGAATTACCGACAGTCTTCGTAATGCTACCGAAGTTTCCTGTCGCCATATTGGCGACGGGGTTTGCGAAATGAGGAGTATTCATGAGGTTGAAGAACTCTGCCCGACCTTGCAATTTCACGCCTTCGCTGATCTTGACGTCTTTCAACACGGAAAAGTCGACATTCACGAAGCCGGGGCCGCGCAGCACGTTTCGTGGAGCATTGCCGGGCGCGAGGGCCTGATCGGCCCTGAAGCGCAAAGCGTCGAATGCTTTTACGTCGAAGTATTCCTGCAAGGTACGTTGCGACGAAGACAGATGGGGGTCGCCGACCAAGTCCGGACGTAATCCTTCGTTGCCGGGCGTTCGAATGCCCCGCACAACGTTTATTGGTGTACCTGAATGGGCAACGAAGATACCATTGAGTTGCCACCCGCCGACGACGGCGTCTCCCAATCCCATAAGGTTTGTCCAAAGACGTCGGCCTCGTCCGAAGGGAAGCTCATATAAGTAACTGATCACGAGATTGTGGCGGATATCATCGTCGGCGACGCTCCATTCTTGGCTGAGGCGGAAGGGATTCTGGGGCTGGTTGGTCGAATTTAGATTGTGTCCCAGGTTAAAGGGCGCCGGGCCGTTATCCATGTTTTTGGCAAAAGTATATGAGGCCAGCAAAGTGGCGTGAGCGTACCGTCCTTTTGTCTTCAGCTGCAGGGAATTGAAACTGGACGAGCCCACGGCGAGTTGGCTTTGTACCTGGCCGAGGTTATCAGATATTCGCCCGTCAAGATTCAAGTTCTCGATCGCATAGGGCAACCTGCGGCTTGCAGCCCCCACGTAGCCTGCCTCGAGCATGGTATTTGCCGTAACCTTGCTCTGGACGCCAAGGCTATAGAGTTGCGAATATCCGGTACGAAGCCGCGGATCGACAGAGAAAACATTCTGTTGGGATTGTGTGATCTGCTGTATGGCGGTCGGGGTAAGTCCGGAAACGCCGGGAAGAATGGGCACGGAAGTGATTCTGGGAACTCCCATATCCAAGTAGTAAGTGAACGGCGGCCCAGCATAGATATTGTTCGAAAAGGTCTGCTCGACCGCAAAAGGAAAGTTCTTGGTCAGAATGTCACTGCGAGCGTCATTTTCAGGAGAAAAGTAGATTCCGTAACCGCCATGGATTACGACTCGGGGCGCCGCCTTCAAGGCAAAGCCGAAGCGTGGAGCGAAGTTGTCGGCATCGGCATGAATCAGGGTTGAGGAATTGCCTTGCCGACCAGCCAATTGCATCACTCCCAAGTTCACATCGAAGTTCGCAGCCCGATTGTGGGCCTCGACATAGGGCCGCTGGAACTCATAGCGAACGCCATACAGGAAGACGAGGCGATCACCGACTTTCCACGAGTCTTGCAGGTATGCGCTTGTTTCCCAGCTCTCCGTGGTGGGATTGGTAAGTTGCAGTCCCTCGGTAACGGACAATGGCAGGCCAAGGAGGAGATCGGCGATATCCGAGCCCCCATTGGGATAAAAGGCGTTTGGGTCGTAATAAGAATAGGTCTGGTCGGCGGTTAGACTGACAGATGGACCGCCATAGTACTGAAATCCAGTTGGAAAAAGGGAAAAGCGAGGTTGAGCGCTCAGGTGGCGGAATTCGAAACCGAGACGCAGTTGATGACGTGACAGTGCCCCCCGCAGGTCATCAGCTATTTCGAAATTCTGGTCCTTGAAAGAGAGGGGTTTATAGGTAGAACCTCCGGTGGAGTAACCGCTACCCAAGTATATGTTGGGGAATCCGGAAGTCTGCGGGAAGCCGGGCAGATTGACGTTGCCAACCCCCAGCTGTTCGGCGAGGTTAATGTTGTTCAGCAGACTTTGTTGTCGGTAAGCAAAAGTGGTAAACCCAAACCTGATGTCATTCGTCCATCGAAACGAGATTAGGTGAGTTTCGGCAAGCGAGACCGCGTGAGCACGGGTGTTGCTGTCATTCCCATAGTCTGCGTCTCCGCCTCCGTCAATGGGTATTTTTCCGGCAAAGCGATCGCCGAGCAAGGAGCCGTCGTCAGCGTAGTGGTAGGCGAGGAAAGCCCGATCCCGCTCGGAGGAGTATGGATCCATCCGCGCGTCGACGGTGTTGGTATTCTCTCTGTAGTCCTGTCGTGAATCGAAATTGTTGAACCACCCATTGAGGGTTCCGGGCAAGGTGGGCAGGGGAAACAGGTTCAACAGGGTGGCTTTGCCTGCCGGGCTGACGTGCGCCGCGGGAATGACATTACCCGCAAACTGCTGCCCGGAGTTGGGGTCGAAGATGGGCACCTGCTTTCCTGTACGGGGATCCTTAAGACCGGACAGATCGACGTCGCCGTTGGGCAAAAACCGGACCTGATTCAGTGGGGGGACTGAGTCCAGATACGAGTATGCATTGCGTAAGCGTGTCCGTTCATAGGATACAAAAAAGAAAGCCTTGTTCTCTACGATCGGCCCGCCGAGGGTTCCGCCGAAATTGTGCTGACTCAGTTGCGGCGGCTCCAGGGCGAAGTAGTCTCGGGCAGCCGTGGAACTAGGGCGGAAGAATTCGTAGGCGCTGCCATGAAAGTGGTTGCTCCCCGACTTCGTCTGAATAGCAACCACGCCACCCGCCGCGTGCCCGAATTCAGGTGCGTAACCCGAGGTAAGCACTTTGAATTCCTGAATGGAATCCACGCTGGGACGAAAGCTGGTGTCATTGTTGCGATTGGTCGTGGACTCAATGCCATCCACCAGAACTGAGTTGGCGAATTCGCGTTGCCCATTGACGGAGAGATTGACGTTGTTGCCACCGCTGCCGGTACGCACTCCAGGAGTTAGTCGCGCGAGGTCGAGGAAGTTACGGCCCAACAGCGGCAATTCGAGAATTTGATGCGACTGAATCACTTCCCCGGTGGTGGCTGTCTCGGTGTCGATGTCGGGTTCTGCTTCCACAACATCAATTTCCTCGGAGACCGGTCCGATCTCTAGCTGAGCGTCAGCGCGGCTGGTTTCATTGATCAGCAATTGCAGATAGATCTTGGTGACATGAAAGCCTTCCTTGCGGAAGGTCAGGGAATACGAGCCGGGGGGGAGATTCGGCAGAGCATACTCGCCAGCTTTGTCGGTCAGAGTTCGCTGCGACAATCCGGTGCCTTGATTCACAGCTTCAACTGCGGCGAGGGAGACTGCCCTCGTACGAAGATCCGTCACGCGCCCGACGATCGCGCCGGCGGTCGCTTGCCCAAAGCAAGGCAACTGGAAAACGAGACCGTAGAAAACGGTGAACCATAGCAAGACAAGGCGCAGGCGGCGATCATGGCTCGGCATTCATAGTTTCCAATAGATGTGATAGCCACCCGTCGGGTGAACTTGACAGAAGCGGCCGTACCAGTCCTATGCGGTCTTCAATGCGAGATCTTCTGTTTTCGCCAACAGCCGGATGCGTGCAGTAAGCCTTGCCTCCCACTGGTACACAGGCGCAATGGCGAATGCGGCGCTGGCCGGATACCACAGATACCAGACGACTGCGGTTTCTTTCCAACCCAACACTCCGTAAGCGGTCAGCCAGTTCAGAAAGCTGCACAAGCTGGTGATAAAGATGGCGACGGCGAAGGCGCTCCACACTTTGCTGGCGTAACCCCGTCCCATCTCCAGGGCGGAGCGGCGCAGGAAGATGGCCTCCAGCAGCAGCAGGCTCAAGAGATAATCGTTTGGCCATGTGAGGGCCTGGGAATACTGAATAGGACCGCTTTGATCTCGCAGTCCGATGACGATTCCGCCAATGACAAGGGCGGCGTAACCCATCGCCACGCAGACAAGCAGGATATCCACCCGCTTTAACTTGGCCAGCATTCCCACTTGTCGATAAAAGCGCAGGGTGAGAAAAAGGCCCCAGAGCAGGAATACCATCTGCACCGGGCCGCCAACGACCTTACCCGACCGCTGCATCAGATCAGCAAGATGAGCATCCCAGGCCGGCAGAAGGTAAGCTAGAGGATTAATCGCCGAGTTTATGGATAGCAGGTGGCGCAATAACGAACCCGCAAAATGGCACACGGCCGCGATCAGGATGAAAAACCAGGCAGAGCGCAAAGGCTGGCCGGGAGAAAATTGCCGATAGGCGAGAAACCCAAAAATCACTTCGAGAGCACTGAAACCGACCAGGAAAAGCGACCCTGGATACTCGAAATAGTAGCGCAGCAACGAAGCGTCGCCGGAACGCAGCCAGCCGATGTGCACGAAGATTCCGGCCAGGAGCTGGGCTGTAACGATAGCCAGCAGCCATTTCACCAGCGGGGGTATCCGACCGTGGCAGATGCTCATAGCATGGGCCCCGGCTGGGCGGCCATTTCCTGCGCCTGGTTCCAGAGGCGAGCCAGTTGTGCAGCGACAGCGACTCCCGTCTGCCGCCCGAAAAACCCGCTGACCACCGGTTCGACAAGCGCAATGACATCGTTCGCGCTGACTCCGGGGCGATCCCAAGCTTGCAGCACAAGCGAGTTCGCAGTGCGCGTTCCCAGATAGATGCTCAGTTCGGATGCCAGCCGGTCACGTACGGGGACTGGCGGGGTCAAAGGCCGTTCCGGCGCAGCTTCCGTAATTTCCGGATGGGCTTCGTTCCAGGCGGAAATTCCTTTGCGAAGGCGTTGCAGTCCGGGCTCGAGCGCGGACGCCGGAAGGGGAGGCAGTACGGCGGTTTCGAACAATTGCAATTCCGCCTGAAGCTGCCGCAAGCGATCCCGGCACGCCGCGCAAAGTGAGACGTGCTCGCGAACCCTGGCAGATTCCTCGGGCGCCATTCCACCTTCATAGGCGGTAAGCACATATTCTTCGGCGGGATGAGACTCTCGTGAGTTCAATTGTTTCATGATTCGGTCCCATGTCCCTCGCATACCTCAGGCTGGGAAAAGGCCCGTCGGATCTTTTTCCCGGCTCGCGTCAGCAGCGACCCGACGGTGCCGCTTTCAATTTCCAAAATATCGCCAATCTCCTGGTACGTGAACCCATCGCTCCTAAGTTGCAAACACTCGATCTCCCTGGGAGACAATATGCGCAGTGCTTGTGTGATGGCTTCGGACCGTTCCAGCAGGGCATGTGGGGACTGCCGTTCATCCCCATAGGTAAGGGCCTGATCGAGGCTTACGGACGTCCTTGCACTAGATGACTTGTGCTGGTCAAGAATGTAATTTCGAGTTACGCGGAATAACCAGCGGCCGCTTCCGCTTTGCAGTTCGCCTTTGGCGCGCTCGACGTAATAGCGCAGAAATGCTTCCTGCACTGCTTCCTGGGCCACACTTGCATTCCCGGCGAGGACCATGGCATATCCCAGCAAACGCCCTGCCGTAGAGCGGTAGAGTTCTGTGACTTCGTCTTCCAACAAGGCACGCGAGCCGCCTTTGGCGCGCCGATTCTCTGGCGATAGGCGTTCGGAGTAATCCCGCTTTCCTGGCAACCCGTTTTCGACCTCGTGTCCAATATCGGCTTGGAATGTGATTTTCCCCTAGAGCATACCAGAGCACGTTTCAACACAACTGGGTGTTCCCCGCAAAATTCTTTCCGCATGTAAAGAAAGCTGCCTTCTGGGTCGTTCTAGTACCAAGTACACGCATATTTGCGTTCGAAGCCTTACCGGAAGCTGTATTTCGCCGCTGAACTGCAAGGCGACAGCCAACTATGTAAGGTCTGTCCTTTTGTAGATACTGGAACATTGGCTCCCCCAAGCTCGTGGTAGGGCCTGGAGACGGAAAACTGTCTCCAGGCCAGTTCGAAACGGATTGGCCAACTAGAAGCCGCCATTCCGAAGCAGCTCGGGAAGGGGTCATGGCGCAGAGGAAGCAAAGGGAACGGGCGCGGGGCACGACATCGGGCGTGAAGACGGCCGGCTTTTCCATGCTCGAGCTCCTGGTGGTCGTTGGGATCGTGCTGGCGGTTGGCGCGATCTCGATTCCGATTATCGTCCCGGCAATGCAGGACGCCAAAGTCGGCGAAGGCTATAACACCGTCCTGGAGACAATCCGCCAGGCCCGTGAAGCCGCCGTCACCCAGCGGCGCGTCTACATTGTTACCCTTACCCAACCGAGATCAATCGGCGTTGCTCCGCTACATGCGGATCCCCTGGCATTGACTTTGAACCTGTCTTTGCCGGGCGTGGTTGCTTTCTACGCCGACAGTGGACTGCCGAATACCTCCACTACCACTCCAGACAATCTAGGTATTGGTCCCGCGAGCGGCGCGATCGACTTCGACGTAGGCCTCCCAACCGCCGGAGCCAGCACAATCTACTTCTACCCGGATGGTTCCTCCCGGGACGTGGACGGGAATATGAACAGCGGTGTGGTTTACATCGCACAGCCCGGCAAGTTAGCGAGTTCGCGTGCCATCACAGTGTGGGGGGCAACGGGACGTATCCGTGGATGGCGTTTGAGCGGAAAAACCGGGAGCTTCTACTGGAGAAAGCAATGACCGCCAATCATGGTAAGCGTTCCACCAAACAGGGTGTGATAACGCAACGAGGGTTCAGTTTGCTCGAGGTCATGAGCGCCATCGTGGTGCTCGTGGTGGGTCTTGTTGGGCTGCTGTCGGTCCTTGGCTATGCCGTTTCCAGCGCCCATTCCTCGCAAGAGGACATGCTCGCCAAGCAACTGGCGTCGGAGGCCATCGAGAGCATCTTCACGGCGCGGCAGACCACGCAAGTGCAGTGGGATCAGATCGAGAACATGCCGGATGGAATATTCCTGAACGGCTTTCAGCCTATTCACCAATCGGGTGCAGATGGCATTTACGGCACCACCGACGACTCGGCCGCCCCGCTGAGGACCATTAGGCTGGCTGGCGTGGACGGCATTTTGGGAACGGCGGATGACCGCACCAGAAACCTTACGAACTTCCAACGTGAAATCGATATCGCGCCGGTCGATGGCACCGATTCGGTTCGCGCGGTCACCATTACGATCAAGTACGCGGTCTCCACCGCGCGCGCGCCCAAAAGTTACATCCTGTCGACGTACATTTCACAGTTTCGCTAGGAATACCATTTGGACAGCAAACGTTACATCTCGGCAAACGGCTTCACACTGCTGGAGACCGTCGTGGCCATGGGGCTGAGCCTGTTGCTGATCGCCGGCGCGGCCAAGCTGTTCTCTACGGGTGTGAGTCTGAGCTTCCTTGCTTCCCAGCGCGCGGAAATGCAGCAGGATGTGCGCGCCGCGCAAGACCTTCTGGTGCGTGACATCAGCATGGCAGGCGCGGGATTGCCGCCCGGGGGCGTCGCGCTGGCAACCGGGGGAGGCGCAGTGCCGATCTATGGCTGCGACCAGAACAGCTGTCATCTTGGGGGCACGCCGCCCAAAGGACTGGCCTTTCCTGGAGGGACGACACCCTATATGTACTGGATCGTTCCCGGCAATCAAGCCGGGGCTACAGTGACCACCGGACAAGGCGCGACGGACGCCATCACTGTGGTACAGGCCGACCTGACGTTTCCCTGGTCTGATTACACCGTCAGCTTCAACACAAACGGAACCAAGGCCACGTTTGCCTTAGTAACTAGCCCGCCGGCCCCGGTTATCAGGGTTAGCGATCCAGCCTACGGGCTTAAGACAGGGGATCTGGTCCTGTTCACCGGCACTTCGGGAGGAAACTCCACTTCCGCGGTTGGCGAGGTGACGGCCGATGTGACCGGTGCGGGCAGCCCCTACACGGTCCAGTTTGCGGCTTCCGATGCGCTGGGTTTTAACCAGAGCGCAGCGAAGTCCGCCAGTCTCGCGCAACTGAAGAATCTGACCGGAGTCACGGCTACCCGGATCTACGCCGTCAGCTACTACATCAGCATGGAAAGCGGGACACCAACCTTAATGCGTGAGGTAAACGGCCGGCCAGCTTCGCCATTGGCGGAAAATATCGTTGGCATGCAGTTTAGTTACGACACCTATGACAGCAATGGAAATCTGCTAAGTACGCCCGTTCCTGCGACGCCCAATTTAATTCGCAAGGTCAATGTGACCATGAATGCGCGCAGTGCCGAGCCTGGCGTCCAAGGCTATCAATCGATGAGTGTTGAGACGAGCGTGAGCGTGCGAAATATGAGTTTTGAAAATCGCTACGACTAACAGCCTCTTTTCTGGACAGTTTCGTAACAGGAGAGTGGATGGAGATGAGCAGGATGAAACCCAAGCGAGCGAAGCAGTCTGCCGGCTTTGCGCTGATTATGGCTTTGCTGTTGTTGTTTCTCATGTCGGTGCTGGCAATTGGGGTTATGACGCGAGTCCGCACCGAAGCGGCGGTCAGCGGCAACGATCTGCAGTACAACGCCGCCTTTCATGCGGCGGAGGGCGGGATCGAAAAGATGACCTCAGACCTTTCCGGCATGTTCGTGAACGTACAGTCGCCGCAAATCAGCGACTACACACAACTGGATTCCCTGCAGCCGAGCATTCCGGGAGCCAAATTCACCGAATATAGCGTTGTGCCCTCGACGGATCCGATTACGGGCAAGGTCAAGTCTACCTATGGACAGATCCAGTCCGGGCCGAACCAGGGTCTTTATGCTCAGCTGCTGCCAGTTACGCTCTCGGTAACGGCGCAGACCGGTCTTGCCAATGAGGTTCGCATGGTGCGGACCGCCGAGGTGGCCCTGATCCCGGTCTTTCAGTTCGGAGTGTTTTCGCAGGGGGACTTGGGATTCTTCAGCAGCCCGACCCTGGATTTCAATGGACGCGTGCACACCAACGGAGACGTGTATCTGGGGGTCTCCAGCGGATCGACGATTACGTTTCACGACAAAATTTCCGCCTACGGGAACGTGATCCGTAAGGTCCTGCCGAATGGTCTGGATGCGATTTCCAGCAGCTACAACGACTCGGGAACGGTGAAAATCCTCGCCCAAGCCGGCGGGTGCGATGGTTCGAAGCCCAACTGCGTTTCCATGAGCCAGTCCCAGGGCAGCGTGCAGAACGGACCAACATCGGCGCAAAACGGCAGCTGGAACTCAATCTCGACCGGCACGTACAACGGTTGGATTATTAACGGAAACTATGGGAAAACGGGCGGCACAGGGGCGAGCTGCCTCTCGCTGCCATTTACCACCGGTAGCTTCAACTGCCCAAGCGGTCCGGGGCAAGTCACAACCAGTTCGGGCGCCCAGCCTTACGAGATCATTCGCCAGCCACCTGCCGGGGAAGCAACCACCTCAGCTGTCAGCCAGGCACGTCTCTACAACGAAGCCGAAATTCGCGTCCTGCTGGCGGACAGTCCTGACGAACTGCCGGGCGGCGTGGGCGACCCGCAGAACATCCGCTTAGCGAACGTGCAGAGTAGCACCAACGCTCCCGACTACAGCCACGGCGTGCCTACATCGGTCGCTAGCGGTCTGCCAGGGACGAGGTCGGGGCAACCATACGTGACGTATTTCGCCGAAGCATCGACGGCGGTGCAGGACCCCGGCGCCTGGACCGACTCCAGCACTCAAACCTGCCTCCCGGCTGACTGGAATGTAATGCCGACCACTCCGGCTCCGACCAGCCCAGGCTTTAGCTTATATAACTATGGCATAAGCTTCGCGAATCCAACCGCTCCGGTGTTCACTTCACCTGCCACGAGATATGCTCCGTACATTCAGGCCAACCCGAGTGCCCTGGCCCCGCCCAATTGCTTTGCCACGCCGGCACAAATCGCGAGCCTTGTTCCCCTCTCGCCGGTTCCGGCTGCGGCCCCTTCGCCGCCGACCACATGGAACCTGGTGGATGGTTATTTGCGAGTCGAGTACAAAGGGTCAGATGGCTCCTGGAGTCCCGTTACGCGGGAGTGGCTTGAGCTTGGTTTTGCGCGTGGCCTGCAACCGCCGACTGCGACCAGTCCAAACCCAGTAAATCCGAATGCCATCCTGTTGCTGCAAAAGCCTGCCGATCGCGATGCCAATGGCAGCCTCGATTCCACGGGAGCGACGGGCGCACAAACGTCGACTCAACAGTGTACTGGCCGCGGCCGGTCGCGAAACTGTACCACCACCGTCACGGCAAGCGGCATCGCCAGGCCACCGGAGGTCCAGATCGATTCCGACGCGGGCAACACCTACACGTATGGCGACAAAGGCGACTCAACCAGCCCAACCCGCTACAACTGGTATCCCCTGAACTTTTATGACGCCCGCGAGGGAGAGGCCCGCGACATACAGGCTAATAACGACAGCTGCACCGCCAACGGAGTGATGAGCGCAGTCGAGATCGATGTGAATAATCTGCGAAAGTGGCTGGCAGGCACCATCGGCAGCAGCGGCACCTTCGTCGATTCAAGTACCAACAATGGCTACATTCTGTACTTTTCTGACAGGCGGGGAATGTTGTCGAATACGACGGCGGGCCGCAAGAACGGCGATTCGGGCCTGGAAGACGTGGTCAACGCTTCCTCCAGTGCCGGCACGAATGACAACGCGCTGGAGTCCCCTGGCGGCAATGCCTCGCCTGAAGATGTGGACCTGAACGGAGTTCTGGACAACTACGGTGCCGCCGACCTCGGCCTTGGCTCAGGGTTGAACACCGCCATTAATGCCACCTCCACGCCAAACTACTATGCCCGCATCAGCAGTTGCTTGAGCACGGGACGGAAGAACTATGTCAGCGGAGCCCGCCATGTATTGAAACTTGTGGACGGCAGTCTAGGCAGCTTGCCCACCAAGCCGGACGGGACAGGCGGCTTCACAGTGGCATCGGAAAATCCCGTGTACATTCAAGGTGATTACAACACCAGCAGTGCGGATCCAACCTGGAATTCCACGACTGCTGCCGAGCCTGCTCATGCCGCAGCCGCCATTATTGCCGATGCAGTTACGGTCTTGTCGAATAACTGGAATGACACAGTCAGCATGGGTGCCAACGGCAAGCGCCCTACGGTTGCTTCGGATCGCCCGGCTTCGACGACTTACTACCGGGTGGCCATCGCTGCCGGTAAAAACCGAGCCTTCCCCGCGCCCAGCTACTCGCAGAACTCCACTCTTTACGGCTTTGGCACCGACGGGGGAGTGCACAATTTTCTCCGGTTCCTGGAGGATTGGAGCAGTTCGACCCTATACTATAAAGGCTCATTAGTAAGCCTGTACTATTCGACTTATGCTACGGGCACGTTCAAGTGCTGTGGCTACGCTGTGTATCAACCACCGAACCGCAACTATGCCTTCGACCCCTTATTCTCCTCTCCCGACAACTTGCCACCCGGGACCCCCATGTTTCGCGACGTCAACAACCTGAGCTACTCGCAGGATTTCACGCCGCGATAATTCCAGGGGGTGAAATTTGTTGCGCCTAGGAGTCCCGAAGTCGAAAGCTTGCCGAGCCACTACCGCAGACCGCCAATCTTAGATATTGGAATCTGATGCGTGGAAGGCAAATTGCCCTTTGGGGCGGAACTCGCGAGTTCCCGACCCGTACCGACAAGGAAGGAAGGGAAAGGAAATGATGGCTTTGGCATTTTCGCAGCCGAGCTCGCCTGCTAAAGAGAGGCGGCGGGCTCTGCGTTACCCGTGCGGCAGGAGTGTGCAAGTAAAGCGAGTCGGGGATGCATTCTCGATTTCGGCGCAAGTGAGCGATATAAGTCGATGCGGTTGCTACCTGGAAATGATGTCCCCTTTTTCCATAGGCACCGAACTCCACCTTACGATATATGCGGATGATTCCCAGATCTCGGTGCTTGCGGTGGCTCGCACGAGTCATCCGGCCATGGGAAATGGGGTCGAGTTCACCACATTGGAGTCGGACTCGGTTCAGCGGTTGGAGAACTTCATAGCAAGTCTGACGAACGCCACTTCTTCTTCGGCGCTTGAAACCGCATCGACGCCATCATTGACTGAAATGCGTGATGTCTCAATTGAACTGCAATTTCGGGCACTGGTGGACCTTCTGAGGAAGAAGTCGATTGTGAGCAGGGACGAATTAGAGAGAGAAATCAGTAAGGCTGCAGAACGTGCACGACAGTCCCGATCATGTCCTGACCGACCATAGGGAGCAGAGAGGGTATTCCGGAAGATTTCGAGCAAAAGGCTGAAGGTCTGGCATGCGAATCCATTTGGGCTGATGGTACCCCGCGAGTGCAAGTGCGTATTCATCGTAGCTTTTTCGCGGTTGCCAGAGTCTTTTCTGATGCCGCGGAACAAGGCGAATTGCTGAAAAGCGTATTTGAACTGTGCAACGGATGGCCTAAGTCTCTGGCCTGCATATAAAAAGCCATTCGACCTGATCTTTCAGAGGGCAAGAAATGAAGAATGGCCGTATCACTGCTCTCTAAAAGTATGGACGGCTCCCGTGGTGCGGATGCAGTTGTTCCGTTGGCCAGTTCCACTTCAACCTGTCGCAGCAGCGTCACGATCTGCTCCGGCTTATATTTCTTCATCGGCGCTTCTTCCGTCGGAACACAGCTTCGCCTTTCGCAGTCAGTGTGTTGTGGTTGGGCCACGCCAAGTGAAGAGCCGCGCCTCAATTGTCAAGACTCCGTCAGAAATCACGAATCACTTTAGGGGCAAAGGCGGCCCGCAATGCGTTCATCACAGCCAGAATGTCGATAACTTCTTGAGTGATGGCGCCACTTACCGGACTTAAATGACCGGTAGCTGCAAAGGCCATACCAATGACGCTCAGCGCCATGCCACCCACAGCGCTCTGGAGTGCGATGGATCGCATCCGGCGGCTGATGTGCATGAACTCATCCACTTTGTTCAGGGAGTTATCCATGATCACGACGCCGGCCGCTTCCGCTGTCACGTCGCTGTTCTGTCCGATCGCCATGCCCACTGTGGCAGCCATCATGGCCGGGGCGTCATTAATGCCGTCTCCTACATAGAGAGTCTTTGCCGCGGCAGTTTCCTTACGGACGATCGCAAGCTTCTCTTCGGGACTTTTCTGGGCATAGATTTCGGTGATACCAACTTGCTCAGCGAGGTAACGAGCCTCCGATTCACGGTCTCCCGACACGATCATCACCCGCTGGAATTGGTGCTTGGGACCCAAATGCTTCACGAAGGAACGGCTCTCCGCTCGGGGGGCGTCGCGAAAGCGCAAGGTCGCCGCGTAGCGATTGTCGATTGCCACCACACACTCGAGTCCGCCGCCGACCGGTGGGAGTTGATCGATGCCAGCGGTCCCTTGTGCCACGAGCTTGGTGCGGCTAGTAATCTGTAATTGATGGCCGGACATGGTTCCGCGCAGCCCCTGGCCGGGGTGTTCGCTCACCTCTGTGGCCTCGGGGAGCTCCAGCGCCTCCTCTTTCGCCGACGCGAGGATGGCTCTCGCCAACGGATGCTTGGAGTAACGCTCCAGACTTGCCACCAGTGTCAGCACCTCCGGCTGCGCAAAACCAGGGGCAATGAGTTGCTCCGTCAGTTTTGGCTCACCATAGGTGAGCGTCCCGGTTTTGTCGAAAATCGCGGTCCGACATCCGGCGATTTGTTCAAGCACGACCGGACTCTTGACGATGATCGCCCTGCGGGCGCAGAGGGAAATCGAGCCGATGATTGCGATGGGGATGGCGAGAAGCAAAGGGCAAGGCGTGGCAATGACCAATACAGCAAGAAAACGGATCGATTCACCACTGATTACCCAAGCTAGAATCGCCACGGCCAGGGCGACCGGCGTGTAAAGGGCTCCGAGTTGATCGCCAAGCCGCCTCAACTGCGGCCGCTTAGACTCGGACTCGCGCATGACTTCCATGATCTTCGCGTAGCGCGAATCGGCGGCTCGCTGGGTTGTGCGAATCGTCAGGGCCGACTCGCCGTTGATCGCGCCGGAGATCACCGTCGAACCGTTGGTCTTGGTAATCTTGAACGGCTCGCCCGTGAGGTAGGATTCATCCATCACTCCGTGGCCATCGGTCACGACGCCATCAGCCGGACAAATTTCATGCGGATAAATCACGAGGGTATCACCCACCGCAATCTCCGCCAGTGCCACGTCCAGCACGTCCGTCGTGCGTTTTCGGTGGGCAATCGAAGGCATTCGTTTAGCCAGCGCTGCTAGCACCGAAGAGGCGCTCCGCAAGGCATAACTTTCCAATGCTTCGCCGCCAGAGAGCATCAAGACGATAATCGAGCCGGCCAGATATTCGCCCAGCAGGATAGAAGTGATGATGGAAATGCCCCCTAGCAGATCGGAGCCAAATTCCCGCTTCAGTAGCTTCCCAAGCAAGTCATAAAGAAGCGGAAGGCCGCCGATCACGAGTGTGGTCAGCAGTGGAATCTGGTAAATGTGCGGCGTGGTGTGAAAGGCGAAGCGGAGCACAAGATGCAGAAGAATGGATGCGATGGAAAAAGCTGCGATGATTGTGGTTTTGCGATGCCAGAGACCGGATAGCGAATTCCAGGAAAGACTGGGGGCTGACGCGTGATTCGACTTCGGCTTTACCCCTTTTTCCAAGCTGTCGGCCAGTGGAGTTTCTGAGACGGTCTTCATAGGGGGCCATTCCGGCTGCTGACTATCAGGCAGCTCCGTTTAGCTTCATCCTTAATATCGCACCGATCTGCTCGAATTCGGGTTGCATGCGCTAACCATTACACGACGATCTGGACCACAGAATGTGCCCATTTGCTTCGACACAATCTTCACAACTTACCCTGAGACCAGAGCGCATTGCGAATTGTAATAATTCGCATTGAGGCATCTTACGGTAATGTACACAGCGATCCACCACCTCAATTCGTAGCACCAGGCCTGACTGAATCTGCACCTCTCCAATTTTCTAAGCAGTATGCCAGCACAAAAAGCTCCCAGATATTGGGCCGGATAGAGGTCAATACTTCATCCTCGGCTTTTAGCGCTCAGCAACGAGCGGGGAAGGACTGTCAGCATTGAGATACTTTGGTCCTGCCGCTCGTCCGTTCGCAAAAGCGCCCCGCCTCAGGGCTCTCCGTTTCATCAGCAGAAAGAATACTGGCACGAGGATGAGTACATGAACCGTGGATGTAACCATTCCGCCGACGATCGGGGTTGCGATCGGCTTCATCACATCTGATCCGATGCCAGATTCCCATAGGATGGGCGCCAAACTGAGGATCACGGCGGTCACGGTCATCAGCTTGGGACGAAGCCGCTGGACGGCGCCTTCGATGGTGGCTTCTTCTATGTCTCGCTCCGTCAACGGGTTACTCTTAGCTGCCCGGTATTGAAGTGCCTCGTGCAAATACACCACCATGACGACGCCGGTTTCAACAGCTATGCCAAACAGCGCGATGTATCCTACCCAGACCGCCACGCTGAAGTTGTAGCCCAGTGTCCACTGAAGAAGCAGCCCGCCGGACATGGCGTAGAGTGTTGGAACGATCAAGACAGCCGCCTCGGCTGCCGATTTAAAAATCATGTACAGCAAGAGGAAGATCACGAAGAACACAATCGGCAAAATTACCTTGAGACGCTCCTTTGCGCGCAACTGAAATTCATACTGGCCGGCCCAGCGGTAGGTGTAACCAGCCGGAAGCACAAGCTTGCTGCGCAGAAGCTTTTCGGCCTGATTGACGAACCCGCCGTAATTGTTAGTTTTCAGGTCCAGGAACACGTAGCCGGTGAGCGCGCCATCTTCATCACGGATCATGGCAGGTCCGCGGGAAAAGAACACACGCGCCACTTCCTTGATCGGAATTTGCGCCCCGGTTGGGGTCCCAATCAGCATCTGGCCGATCGTTTCGGGATCGTCGCGAAAGTCGCGCGCGTAGCGCACGTTCACGGGGAACCGTTCGCGACCTTGGACATTCTGTGTGATGTTTGCGCCACCCACCGCAGACGTGATCACCTGCTGCACGTCCTGTACGGTAATTCCGTAGCGCGCGGCTTCAGCCCGGTTTACGTCGATATTGAGATAGAAACCTTGCGACACTCGCTCCGCGAACACGGAGTTGGTCTCCGGCATGCTGGAGAGGATGTGCTGGATCTGTGCCCCAATCTGCTGAATTTGATTCAGATCGGGTCCTTGGACCTTGAGCCCTACGGGGGTCTTGATGCCGGTAAGTTCCATGTCCAGGCGGTTTGCCACCGGCATCGTCCAGGTATTCGACAATCCGGGAAACTGCAATTTTTCATCCATCTGCTGGATCAATTTGGCATAGGTCATTCCCTTGCGCCATTGTTCGCGTGGCTTGAGCATGACCGTGGTGTCATACATGTCGAGCGGAGCGTTATCGGTTGCGCTGTCGGAGCGGCCGACCGTGCCAAAGACGGTGGCCACCTCAGGAAAAGAGCGAATAATTCGGTCTTGCTCTTGCATGAGCACAGTCGCCTGTGCAATGGAAATGCCGGGCAGAGCGCTCGGCATGTAAAGAGATGAGCCTTCGTACAGCGGGGGCATGAATTGACTGCCCAGCTTGAAATACAGAGGAATGGTGATTGCCAAGAAAACAACATTGATTGCGACCACCAGTTCCCAATGATGCAAACACCAGCGCAGCACCGGCAGGTAGATGGCCTGAGTGATGCGGGCGGCCGGGTTTTGCGATTCCGGGCGCAAGTGTCCTCGAACAAACAGCGGCATCAGTACTGGCACCAGGGTAATTGAGAGCAGCGAAGAGAAAAACAGAGCCAGGGTTTTAGTCCACGCGAGAGGCCGGAACATACGGCCCTCCTGCGCTTCGAGCAGGAAAACAGGAAGAAATGATACGAGAATAATAATCAGCGAGTAGAAGAGCGCAGGGCCGACTTGCTTGGCCGCTCCCAGCAGGATGAGCCTGCGCTTGGGGTCCGTCAGAGGCTCTCCCGGAGCCAGACCCCGGCGCTCGGAAACATGTTTATAACCGTTTTCGACCATCACAATGGCCGCGTCAACCAGAACACCGATTGCGAGCGCTAGGCCCCCAAGGGACATGATGTTTGAACTAACGCCCAGGAAGTACATGGGAATGAAAGCCGCCAGGACAGCAATCGGCAGCGTGAGAATTGGAACCAGCGCCGAACGGAAGTGAAACAGGAAAACAATGCTCACCAGGCTGACAATGATAGCTTCCTCAATCAGGTCCCATTTCAGCGTTTGGATAGATTCATCGATCAGCCCCGAGCGGTCATAGCCGGTAACCACCTCAACCCCGGGAGGCAGCGAAGGCGCGATCTGCCGCAGCTTCGCCTTGACGCCATTAATCACGTCCAGCGCATTCATCCCGTAACGCATAACTACGATTCCGCCAACTGCTTCGCCTTCGCCTTGCCAGTCGGCTGCGCCTCGACGAACATCCGGCCCGAATGCGACGGTACCCAAATCACGCACCAGCACGGGAGTTCCATTGTGAGTGACGACGGGAACATTCTCCAGGTCCTTGAGCGACTGGAAATAGCCGAGGCCGCGCACCATGTACTCGGCTCCGCTCATCTCCAGCACATTCCCGCCGACTTCATTGGTGCTTTCGCGCACACGCTGAATCACGGTTGAGATGGGGATGCCATAGGAAAACAGCTTGTTGGGATCTAGCGTCACTTGGTATTGCTTGACGTAGCCGCCGATCGTGGCTACTTCGGCCACGCCAGGCACGGTTTCCAGTTGGTAGCGCAAATACCAGTCCTGCAAGGATCGCAGGTCGGCGAGACTGTTCGTGTGCGTGCGGTCGATCAGCGCATACTCATAGACCCAGCCCGCTCCGGTCGCATCCGGCCCGATGGCAGGATGAACGCCCGGCGGCAACCGCCCAGAGATTTGCTGCAGGTATTCGGTCACCCGCGAACGCGCCCAGTAGAGGTCAGTACCGTCTTCAAAGACCACAAAGACGTAAGAGTCCCCAAACATCGTCTGCGCGCGCACCGCTTTCACGTGAGGGGCTGAGAGCAGGGCCGTCACCAGCGGATACGTGACTTGGTCTTCAATAACGCTTGGCGGCTGACCAGTCCACTCAGTGTGGATCACGACCTGCACATCGCTGATATCCGGCAGAGCATCGAGAGGAATATGCTGCAGGGACCAAATTCCCGCCACTACCAGGAATGCTACCCCGGTCAGCACCAGAAAGCGGTTCCGTTCGCACCATTCAATGATTCGGGAGATCATCACATGCCTCCCGTAACGTTCACTGTGAGTTGTTTTGCCGCGATCGTTTCGCCGTTGCGTGCTGCGGTGACCGTAACCTGATACGTGCCCCCGCTGTCGAGTTGCAGAGGACCTTCATAGCTGCTGTTGCCTTTCCCCGACAGCGCTGCCGTTCTTCTGATGGCGGCCATCCCCATGGCAGGCATTGCCGGCATGTAAAAGGTCACGGTTACCTGCGCGCCGGAAACCGGCTTACCGTCGGTGCCGGTCAGCTTCACCTGCAACTGGTTGCCTCCTTTGCGTGGTGGCGAGGGTTCAGTACTGAACTCAACTGTTATTTGCTGAGTTGGTGCATTCATAGCCGCCGAGGCACCCGCTCCCGGTGGAGGCGGCGTAAAGGAGTCAATGGCTGCCTTGAGCTGCGATTCTGAATCCACCAGAAAGTTCGCCGAGGTCACGATGCAGTCGCCGACCTTCAATCCCTTTAAGACAATGACGTGATCGTCGAGGCGCGGCCCCACTTCTATCTCACGTGCTTCGAGCCGTCCGCCGCCGTGGTCCAGGAACGCGAGTTGCCGAGTACCTGCCTGCAGCAGACCTGAAGCCGGAATCAGAAGCTGGCGCCCAAGCGGAACCGACAGGCTGACGTTCACATACATGCCGGGCATCAGGGCGACCCCCGGATTGCTGAAAACGAAACGAACGCGGACAGTGCGCGTCGCCGTAGCTACCTGCGGCAGAATCTGTTCAATCCGGCCGCGAAACGTCCGTCCGGGGTAGGCATCGACCATCACCATCGCGGGAGTGCCCGGCTTGAGCTGGGCGACATCGTTCTGCGGCACATTGGCATAGACCCACACGCGGGAAAGATCAGCGATGGTGTAGAGCTTCGTCTCAGTCTGCGCGTACTGATTGGGAAGCGCGTTGAAATCCGTGACATAGCCGCTGGCGGGCGACTCGATGGTAATTTCGTGTTGCACTACGCCAGTTCGTTCTAATCTTGCGATCTCGCTCGCCGGTATACCGAACTGGCGCAGCCGGTCGGTGGCAGCCTGTAGCAACCAGCCACTCTCCCGTGCCCCCGTCCCATGAAGGTCGGTGTCGAATGCCTGCTGGTTCTGCTTTGCCAGCAGATACTCTTGTTCGGTGCTGAACAAGTCCGGGCTATAAATAGTGAACAGCGGCTGGCCTTTGCGAACATACTGGTAGCTGGCATTTGCGAAGACTCTTTGGATCCAGCCGGGAAAACGTGTCTGCACGTAGGCGACCTGCCGATCGCTTACGGCCACGTCTCCGGGAACTCGTATTTCGTTGCTTACGGTCTGGAGTCCGACAATCGCCGTGGTCACTCCGATTGCCTGCAACCGTTCTGGGGACAACTGAATGGTCGTGGGTGGTGCGGCAGGCGACGAAGCATCAGTGCGAGCTGCTGTTGGTGCTGCCTGCCCAGGATCAGGCCCCTTGGCCACAACCACAGTGTTGTCTTCCGGAGCAGGACGGTATCGCGACCAAGCCAAATATCCCAAAGCGCTGCCCAATACCAGGCAAACGACGGTTGCAAGCAGAAAGGCGCGTTTGTAGTTGTTTTGGTTCATTTTGCCCCCTCCGGGTCAATTGGCTGTGCAACCCGGTCAATGGGGCTGCCAACCGCAAGTTCCAGATCGGCAAACCGGATTTCGAATTCCGCCAAGGCCTGGAAATACGCAAGGTCAATGTCAATAACAGCGGTTTGGCTATCGAGCAGATTGAGAAAATCGGTGCGGTCGCTTTCGTAGGCAATCACCGTGGAGCGTAGGGTTGCCTCGGCTTGCGGTCGTAATCCGCTCTGATATACGTCAGCGAGTCTTCGGGCGGCCTTTAATTGCGCCAGTGCTTCCTGGATCTGGCCGAAGGCAATATTTTGGATCGCGCTAAGTTTGGCCTCTTGCTCACTGGTCTTTGCCTTGGCCTCGGCGATTTCGGCATCATGCTTGCTGCGGTTCAACCATGGCAGGCTGACTGAGCCTTCGATCATGTAGCTGTTACGAGCGTGCGACCCGCGCGGCATCAGCATGTATCCGGCCGCAACCGACAAATCGGGCACATAGCCTTTGGCAGCCAGGGCCTCTTCCTGGTTGCTCTTTTCGACCGCCATTTGAAGCTGTGCCAGATCAGGACGTGACGTGAGTGCCAATTTCTGTAGCGCATCTTTGGACGGCAGTTGGGACGGGATGCGGTAATCCCCGCCCACTTCGGTAGGTGTGGCCGGATCGCGAGCTAGGAGTGTGTTTAGGCGGGCGCGCGCAACCTCGGCGTCCTGCTCGAAGCGAATTAGGTGCTCAGCGAGTCGGGTAAGCGCCACCTGAGCCTTGAGGATGTCCTGCTGCGGAACCTTGCCGACGGTGTACTTGATCCTTGCAGCTTCGACCGCCTGCCGCGCAATCGCGACATGCTCGTCGTGAATACGGAGTTCGTCCTGGGCGCGCAGCAGGTCGTAAAAGGCCTTGCGTACGCGCACCTGGATATTGAGCTTCACGTCTTCCAGCGCTGCTTTAGCCTCGCTGACATCCGTGCGCGCGATATCGCTGCGCAGGCCCCGCTTGCCGAACCCGGGGAAAGTCTGCCCCACCATGAACATGTTTTGCGCGGCGTTGTAGTTCCAGGGCTGCCGAAGCGGGACTCCCCATCCTCGGTAACTCAGAGTGGGATCTTCCAATGCTTCCGCGATTGGCACGTGGGCTTCTTCTACCGCGAGTTGCCGGACCGCGACCCGTATCTCGGGATTGGCGGTCAGCGCCATCTGCTCAACTTCGTCGAGCGTTAACACTGGTCCGGGGGATTTGGCTTCCCCGTGGTGCTGCGGCAACAGGGCATTCGCGCTGGGAAACGGGTCCTCAGCGACAGCGCTCAGCATGCAAGCACACACCATGAATAGTGCGTAGAGGATTCTCATGAGTGATCTCCGTCAAAAGAAAAGACACCTCGGGCGTAAACGCACATCCGGCGGCAGACGGAGGACCGCTAGATTCTCAGGACGGTGCTATCGCGTGGGGGGCTAGTCGGAGCAAAGACAAGATCGTCGATCAGAATAGAGGACGAACTCGGCAACATGATTGTGGAAGGGACTTTCGCAGACATCTGCGGCGCTGGCGTTCCTTGGTATTCAAGGGTGACGAGCAGAATGTTCCCAGGCCGAACCTCAGCCTTGCAGCATGTGTGGGATTCGGGCATTCCCGACCCACCGCACATCTGGCGCATGTGCTCGCAGCAGTCGCGCTCTTGCGGCGCCGTCGCTCCGGAGATGACACACCCCAAAACCGGCGATGCCATCCATGAGAAAGCAACAACCGCAAGAGCCATGGACAACCAACGGCGCATGCACAGATTGTAGCGCATGTCCACGGAACACAAGTGATTTCAATCACAGCACAAAGTGACCTTTGTCATGCACGCACCTACATGCAAAAAGCTGGGTCTAGAAGGCGTGAATCGGCATTGGGCTGCGTCACGCTAACGCAACCCTGCTGGACGCGGTGGGAACGCCTCTGGGAACCGTACAGGCGCTTCTCGGGCACTCCTCCAGCGAGATCACCCGAGAGGTTTACCTGCATTCGGTCCCGGCAGACGCCCGCAACGCGGTCGAAAAAGTTGAAAATTTGTTGATTGGACCCAAATGGACCCAAGTTTCGGAAATGCCGAAATTGGCGTCTCGCCTAATCCATTGAGCCGCTTGGGATTGATTGGTCGGGGAGAGAGGATTTGAACCTCCGACCCCCTGGTCCCGAACCAGGTGCTCTACCAGGCTGAGCCACTCCCCGACTGCTGGTTAGTCCGTGTTGTTGTCGTAGTTTACGCTACGCCCTCGGTTGCCGCAACCGACGCAAAATTAGGACTATCGGGACTGAGCAGCAAATCTTCTGCCACTTTTGCCTGGAACGGTTGACCCCGTGGACGAGCGCAGGCTGCTTCGTGATAACGAGGAAATCCGCCTGCGGGGACCATCGTCAAACCGCCGACCGGCGTCGGTGGTTGCGTGCAATGTAGCGCCGTTTCCACGACACTCTTCGCCTGCTGGGGGAGAATGCCGGCAAGCTCGTTCGCAAAGACGTGTTCATGGAGTCCGTATGGCCGTCGAAGATCACAATCTGGACTGTTGCATTTCGCAGCTGCGGAAACTGCTCCATCCCGCGGTTCCCTAGCAATGCAGCTGCAGATGGCATAAGGCTCAGGAAACCACCGCTTTCACCAGATTGCGCGGCTGGTCGACGTTGCAACCACGCGCCACAGCAATGTGATAGGCCAGCAGCTGCAACGGGACAATCTCCAGCATCGGAAGCAGCAACTCCGGAGCCGATGGAATCAGCACGGCGCGATCAACGATCTCGGCCACGGCAGTATCGCTCTCTACGGCCACGGCAACCACGCGGGCTCCGTGCTGCTTGATTTCCCGGATATCCGCCAGCATCTTCTCCCAGCGTCCGGTTGAGGTCGCTTCTTTCGCATCCCGGGTGGCAAGCGCAACCACCATCAAGTGCTCGTCAATCAGCGCGTAGGGGCCGTGCTTGATCTCCCCGGTGGGATACCCTTCCGCGTGAATGTAGGACGTCTCTTTGAGCTTCAACGCTCCATCCATGGCCATGGCGTAATGGATTCCCCGCCCGATGAACATAAAATCGTCCACCTCCTGGCACATGTGCGCCAACTCACGGTATTGGTCCTCGGGTTTGAGAATCGTCTGAATCTTGTCCGGAATTTTGAGCAGCTCGTGAATGCAGGTACGCGCTTGCGCGGAGGACAGCGTGTTGCGGGTCTCCCCCAGGTACACCGCGAGCAGGTAGAGCGCGGTCAACTGCGCCGTGAATGCCTTGGTGGAAGCGATGCTGACTTCCGGGCCGGCATGGGTGTAGATCGCTGCGTCGGCCTCGCGGGCAATGGTTGATCCGCGAACATTGGTGATCGCCAGCGTGCGGGAGCCCTGGGCTCTTGCCTTGCGCAGCGCGGAAAGCGTATCCGCTGTCTCGCCCGACTGCGTGATTACGATGGTGAGCTCGCCCAGCCCCGGCACATTCCGGTATTCAAATTCGCTGGCGTAATCCACTTCCACCGGAATGTGCGCCAGCTCATGAATCATGGTTCTGCCGGCCATGCCGGCATGCCGGCTGGTGCCGGAAGCCGCGATGTTGATCTTGCTAAGCCGCTGGATTTCCTTCTCCCCGATGGGAGCGCCGGCCAGCGAGACCCGCTGCTGTTCCGCATCGAGCTGCCCCAGAGCGGTCTGTTGCACTGCCGCCGGCTGTTCGTGAATCTCCTTGATCAGGAAATGAGGGTAGCTACCTTGGTCGGGATTTGTCATGCTGTATTCCGTGCCCTAATCGGCCGCTCCACGCGCGATCGTCTTCACCACGCGCAGTTCAGAAGAGCCGCCGGAGAGAACCACGATGTCGGCGTCCGCTCCGGCTTCCAGGGTTCCCTTCCACGGAACGGTTCTTCCCATTTCGATGCGCGTTTCCAGCCCCGCCACCCGCGCCGGGTTCGATGTGACCAGCCGGATCGCTTCATGGAGATGCCAGCCGGAGAACCGCATTGCATTCCGCAGTGCACGGTCGAGCGTGAGCACGCTTCCGGCGAGTTTGCCATCGAGGAGGCAATGCTGTCCTTTGACCTCCACTTCGAGCGACCCAAGGCGGTAGCGTCCGTCTCCCATGCCCGTAGCGCTGATGGCGTCCGTGATGAGCACGGCGCGCTCCACACCCTTGGCTTCCAGGAAAAGCCGTACAACGTCGGGATGCACATGGATTCCATCAGCAATGATGTCGGCCGTCACCTGGGACTGGCTCAGCACCTCTCCGACAATCCCGGGTTCCCGATGGTCCAGCGCTCGCATGGCGTTGAAGGTATGAGTGGCGTGGCGGGCGCCGGCTCCAATGGCGGCTTGCACGGGTTCCAGTTTGCTGTCGGAGTGTCCCATGCTCACGCAAACCCCCCGGCGGCTGGCCTCGGCCGTGAGCTCAATCGCACCGGCGACCTCGGGAGCGACAGTCATGAGCCGCACCTGCCTCTGGGATGCCTGCCACATGCGGTCGAACAGTTCCAGAGAAGGCGGCTGGATGTGCTCCAGGGGATGCACGCCGCACTTGCTGTGGCTGATAAAGGGCCCTTCCAGGTGAATGCCCAGAGGCTGGGCGCGAGCCTCGCCGCCTGACTTCGCTGCTCGTTCGACAGCCTTCCCCAGCTTCTCCAGCGATGCCAGGGTGACGTTCAGAGGCGCGGTGATTGTGGTAGGGAAGTAGCTGGTGACCCCGGTCTTTGCCAGGTGACGTTCCACGCAGGCCAGCGCCGCTTCGTCGCCCTCCGTCACATCGTGCCCGGCGCCGCCATGAATATGAATGTCGATGAAGCCCGGAGCCAGAATACAATCGGGAAACTCCTCCACCGTCAGGTTGGAGGGCGTTTCCGCCCGCTCCTGCGACTCGATCGAAGCGATCCTTCCATCCTCAACGATCACCAGAGGTTGGGGAATAATCCGCCCCGCGGTCACGAGCAGGGAAGCGCGGATTCCGTATCGCCGTCGGGACATAGGAAAGCACGGATTGTACCCCGCCCGCTCTTGCATCCCTATTTCAAATCTCGCCTCTTCTAATCTCGGTGAGGATCTCGCTGAGGCGGCCCCGGGGCTCTATAATGAGGATTGCGGTTCCGACCGTCCGGACCTTCGGAAAAATCCTGGTGCGGATGGCGGTGCTTTCCTGGCAATTGCAGTCTAATAGCCGGGGAGCCGAGGGTGCCGGGGGAAACGCCGGTGCCTCCCGTGGCCTGCTTCCCAGGCGGAAGCCTGCAGGGAAGCTTGCCACCTTGGAAAGGAAGCGCTTCCTGCCGACCTCTGCGTCTGGTCGCGGAGAGCCTCCTCTTTCTCCAAGAATTCAGGAACCAAGGAGGAGTTTCTGCCCAGATTGCCTCTGGTCGACAAATTCGGGCGGTCCATTACCGACCTGCGGATCGCCATCACCGATCGCTGTAACTACAAGTGTGTGTACTGCCGGACCGGCAACGAAGGGGCGTTGTATGCGGACCTTCCGCTCGCCGACTACCTGCGCATGGTCCGCGTGATGGTCTCGCTGGGGATCAGCAAAATTCGCGTCACCGGCGGCGAGCCTCTCCTGCGCCACGGCGTGGTGGACTTCGTGCGCGATCTGTCGCGGCTGAAAACGGTTGCCGGCGATGTTCCGGACATCGCAATTACCACCAACGGACATCTGCTGGCGGAGATGGCGGAGCCTCTGCGCCAGGCGGGCCTGGGACGGGTAACGGTCAGCATGGACGCCGTCGAGCCCGTTACCTTCACAAGAATCACTCGCGTGCCCAACAGTTTTGAAGCGGTCCTGGCCGGGGTCCGAGCGGCCAAGCGCGCCGGTCTGGAACCGGTCAAGATCAACTGTGTGCTGTTGCGTGGCTTCAACCAGGACCAGATCATTCCTTTCGGCAAGTTTGCCCGCGACGAGGGCGTAATTGTCCGCTTTATTGAATTCATGCCCCTGGAAGAGGACCGCGTCTGGTCTCCTGAGGTCGTGGTTCGGCTGGAGGAAATCCTCGAAAGCATGGCCGCCTTTCGTCCCCTCGTGGAAATCTCCCATGCCCGCAGCGAAACCGCCCGGCGGTACGTTTTCGATGATGGCATAGGAGAGATCGGCATCATCGCCCCGGTTTCTCATCCATTCTGTGGCCATTGCAGCCGGATTCGCATTACCTCTGACGGCAAAGTTCGCACCTGCCTCTTCTCCGCTTTCGAGCATGACCTGGGCGGCCGGATGCGGGCCGGGGCCGACGATGCCGAGCTGGCCGACTATATTCGTGCGATCGTCCAGCAGAAAGAGGCTCGCCACCACATTGGCGAGCCGGATTTTGTTCCTGCTTCCCGCACTATGGTGCATATCGGTGGATGACCTTATGGCCATCCTCATCTCGGTCCTGATGTGCACAGTTTTTCCTCATGAGTTTCCCGATTGTGAATTTTTCCCTCTTTACTAAATATCGTCACAGAGTAAAGTAAGGCTAACGCGAGTCACTTCTGCATTTGACCTGCTTGAGATTGTCTGGCACGGACAGACAGCCAGCGGGAACCTGGAAAGCGGCGGAGGATGAGTGCCTCCGCAAATTCTGCTTGAGTAAAGGTCAGGCTCTTGCTTGCCGTTTTGGGCATGGCAGCCGAGGACTATGAGGAAGTGCCACAGATGAAAAACATCTTCGAAGTGATGCGGCAGAAAGAGGCCGAGATCCAGCAATTGCAGCGAGAAATCGAGGCGCTGCGGACGGCGGCTCGTCTGCTGGCGGACGAGAGTGATCCGTCGCCGGACAGCTTTGCTCGTTCTTCCAGCAGTGCCGGGGCGGGCTCGATGAACACCGCTCCTGTGCTGCGCCCTGCGGCCTCGCAATCAGCGATCCCCGCCAACAAAGGCGAGGTCAGCTACAGCGCCGCCCGCGAGAACTCGCTCCGGCAGTTCCCGTAAACCGAGCTAGTCTGCGTCCCAGATGCACGGAGGAAGTATGGGTATTCCCGTTTCCCAGCGACCTGGTCGTGCTGCGGATCCTGATCCAGAGCCGAGGGGTCAGGCCGATGAGGTCTATATTTCCGAACGTCGGCACGGAACCCGCAAGACGCTGATTGGCGGCCGCCTGGTTACCGTGCGGCTTGGCTCAGATGCCAGTGGTCTGGCCCTGGATCTGAGTGAGTTCGGCATAGGGCTGCGCGCGTTTCCTGATCTCACGGTTGGCAGCACTACATCCCTGCTCTTCGATCTTCCCGGTTTCACCTGCCGAGTAGAAGCGGTCGGGAAGGTGGAGTGGGTGGAGCGCGCCGGTTCCCTCTGGAGCAAGGGCTCCGGCGGGCGCGCCGGGCTGAGCTTCATTGAGCTTAGCGACAGCGCTCGATCAATCCTGAAACAATGGATCTCGGAAGACCTGCCGCGAATGTTCAGCTTTAAACCGGCGGTTCCTCCTCCTTCTCCTGGGCCTGAGGATTCCGGGCCTCGCTCCAGTTCGCTTGCCGCGGAAATGCGGGACCAGCTGCAACGAAGCAAGCTCTCCGGATTGCCGGCGCTGCAATGGATCACCGAGCGCGTTCTTGAGCACAGCCCCGCCACTGGAGCCGCCATTGCGCTCGACGACGGCCAGGGCATGGTATGCCGCGCTACTCTCGGCAATGCACCGGATCTCGGAGTTCGCATCCATTCTTCAGGACTTTCCGGCGAGTGCGTGCGAACCGGCAAGATGGTTCGTTGCGACGATACCGAAAGCGACCCGCGCGTCGATCCTGCACTGTGCCGCCAACTGAATCTCCGCTGCGCCCTGGTTTTACCGGTGTACTACGGCGAGGCTTTATGCGGAGTGTTGGAAGTCTTTTCGGCTAAGCCCCAAGCTTTTGCGGCGGACACGGTAGCGCTGCTGCAGGCGGTCTGCGGTCTGGTAGTGGAGATTGTCTCGCAGATGGCGCCCCAAGCGGCTGGCGACGAAGCCGGGATGCTTTCGGCCAGCAATGCCAGCCCTGGTCTCCCGGATGAAATCGGGCCTGGTGGGCGCGAGCAGTCCTATGTGGGTGCTGACGAAAACAGGCAGCAGGGGAGCCCGATTCCCCATGCTGCGGGGGCACCCAGGCGCTCGGTGCGCTCGGCAGCGCTGGCCGGCACGATCCGTTGTGACGTCTGCGGCCACGCTAATCCTCGGGGGCAGCGCATTTGCTCCAACTGCGACGTCCCCCTCAGCGTGGTGGAAAACTATTTGGGCGTGCCCACCAGCGAGCAGGTACGGGAAGCGGAAGCCGCTGCCCTCCTGGCCAGGAGCCGGTATGGGACCGGCGAATCGGTCGCCCCCGTTCCCAGCGAAATCAAGGCGAAACAACGTGATCTGCGGCCGCTTGCCGGCGTCGCGGCCCTGCTTGTGCTGGGCTTCCTGGGACTTGGACTCTGGAAAGGATCGCAATCGAAGCCCGCCGCTCCGCAGTCTCAGGCCGCTGCCACGGTGCAGGCGCAGCCCGCGCCGTCCGCTACTCCGGACGTAGCGCCGGTGGCGGCTCCTCCGGCCCCAGTCGTCTGCAGTGCGAGAACGGGCGGAAAAGCCAGCTGCCCTCAAGCAGGATATTTCAACTGCGACCAAAGCCGCACCGCCCGCGTCCGCTCCTCGCCCTGTGCCGGATACGGCTTCCGTGCGATGGATCTTGAAGGGGACCACCAGCGCGAGCGCCGCTGCCCCGGTCGAGCCGGCTCCGCTGCCTGCCTCCACCGCGCAGATTCCTCACCTTCCTTACATTGTGGTGGTTCCGGAAGCGCCCCAAACGCAACCTCTTCCCGCCACCGCTTCCAATCCCGCCGGATCTGGTTCGGGCGCGGTCACTGGGGGCGAACTCATCCGCAAGGTTGCTCCCGTTTATCCGCAAATCGCCAAGAGCATAGGGAAGACCGGCTCCGTCGTGCTTGTCGGAACAGTCGATCGCGAGGGAGTGCTCAAAAATCTGCATGCGATCGAGGGAGACCCCTTGCTGGTTGCTGCCGCTATCGATGCAGCACAGAAGTGGCGTTATCAGCCCTATCGGGTGAACGGCAACCCCATCGAGATCGAAACCAAAATCGTATTCCACTTCCGAAATTGAGCAGGCTTGGAAGTCTGCTTGCGCTCCTGCGGTCTCCAAGGCACAATATCTGGTTACCTTTACCTGCTTTCGACTCAAAGATTGGGTCGAAGGCGGTGTTTCGGCATCCAATAGGTGGGTAACCATCGGTTTCAACATCCCCGTAGGTCGGGCTCGCTTGGCGAGTAGTGGATCTACTGGAACCGGCGGATGGCTTTCAACACCCCCGTTTCGGCAGCGGGAAGTAGTGGCTGACGCCAGAGGCTTCCTCCTCCGGGACTGAAAGCGGAGCTGACAGTGGCAACTGCGACGAGTACCTGCAGTCTGGAAAACTATTTGGAAATCCCTGACCGGTCAATGGACCTGCGGATTGCGGATGCCCGTGCCCGTCTGGGCGCGGACTGCGTGATCCTGGGACATCACTATCAGCGCGACGAAGTGATTCGCTTTGCCGACTATCGTGGGGACTCCTATAAGCTCTCCCAAGAGGCGGCCCGGACCGACTCGCGCTATATCGTTTTCTGTGGCGTGCATTTCATGGCGGAGAGTGCAGACGTGCTGAGCCGTTCCGGCCAGGCGGTTGTTCTTCCTGATCTTAACGCCGGCTGCTCCATGGCGGACATGGCCGAAATCGGCGAAGTGGAAACTTGCTGGGAGCACCTGGTATCCATGGGGCTGGCCGGCGAGGACGGCGAGGGCATCACGCCCATTACCTACATGAACTCCACGGCAGCCATCAAGGCTTTCTGCGGCGAACGTGGAGGCCTGGTCTGCACCTCGTCCAATGCTCCCGCGGCCTTTCGCTGGGCTTTCGAGAAGAACCGGAAGCTGCTCTTCCTCCCCGACCAGCACCTGGGACGAAACACCGGTTACAGCATGGGTATTCCCATGAACGAAATGGTGGTTTGGGATCCCTACATGCTGATGGGCGGGGTCACTCCCGAGCGCCTGCGGGCGGCTAGTGTGATTCTGTGGAAGGGGCACTGCTCGGTGCACCAGCGGTTTCTTCCCGAGCACGTCGATAGCGTGCGCGCCAGATACCCGGGAATCCGCGTAGTGGTGCATCCCGAGTGCCGCTGGGAAGTCTGCCAGAAAGCCGATGGGGTGGGCTCCACCGAGATGCTGATCAGAATGATCAAGGATGCTCCCGCCGGCGCCAAGTTTGCCGTGGGAACCGAAATCCATCTGGTCAATCGTCTGGGTAAAGAACTCCCTGAGAAGACGGTGATTACCCTGGATGATTCCGGCTGTCTGTGCACCACCATGTTTCGCATTACGCCGCAGCACCTGGGGTGGGCGCTGGAAAACCTGGTCGAGGGTAACGTGGTCAATCGCATCCAGGTGCCGGAAAATGTAAAGCACTGGGCCCGGGTAGCACTCGACCGGATGCTGGAGATCCAATAGCAGCTTAGGAACCAATAGCATCCGGAGCTGGCTTCTGATATGAGTAGAGAATGGCCGGGTGGAACTTTGCCCGGTATCAGCTCATACGTACGACTTATGGGAAAAAAACGAACGTTTACCGTCAGCGACGCGGAAGCCATGTTGCCCGTTCTGGAAGGCCTGCTGCGCAAGGCAATCTCCGCCAAGAAGCAGGTGCAGGCGGTCGAGGCCGAATTTGAGCGCGTGCGCACCCATGTGTTCGCCAGCGGGGGTGCGGAGCTGGATGTGGTTGCGCTTGCCCGCCGCCGGGCCGAAGCCGACAAGCTGGTGCAGCAACTGAAGGATGCTGTAGCGGAAATTCAATCCACCGGCGTGCAGGTCAAGGATCTCGATACCGGCCTGCTCGATTTTCCCTGCAACGTTGACGGAGGAACGATCCTCTTGTGCTGGAGGCTGGGAGAAAGCCGCATCACGCATTGGCACGGACTCGAGGAGGGCTTTGCCGGCCGCAAGCGCATCGATGAGCGCATTCCCCGCGGGCGGCGCAAGGTCCAATAGGCCGGGATTCCAGTTCCGGTTTCACTCCACCGGTTTCCTGCCCGCAATCCATTGTGGTTGAAAATCGGAATTTGCCAGCCAGAGCAGCGGTCCGACCATGGATTCGATGGACGCGATCAGGTGGTCCCAATCGACTTTGGACAATTCATCACTGGGCTTGTGATAGTCGCCGTGCAGTCCATAGCTGGATACGGTTTGGGCTACCACTCCCTTCTGCGCCAGCGCGTAATTGTCCGAACGCTGGAAAAAATGCTGCTCCGGATGCGGGTCGCCAACCAGGTGGGCGCCGTGACGCGCCAGTTCCGGTCCCAGGTTACTGCGGTCCCAGCCTGTAAGCCATAGCGTGTCCCTCGGCACAGCCGAATCCGTCCGGGCAATCATCTCGAATTCCAGATTGGCGATGATGTCTGTCAAGGGAACTGTGGGGTGTTCCCGGTAATAGGTGGATCCCCAGAGACCTTTTTCCTCGCTGCCAAACAGGGCAAAGATCACGGTCCGCCGCGGCTTGGGCTGGCGTGCGAGCGCTCGCGCCAGTTCCAGGACGGCGCTCACTCCGGAAGCGTCATCGTCAGCGCCGTTATAGATCTCATCGCCGTTGACCGGTTGCCCGATGCCGAGATGGTCCACGTGCGCACTGAGCAAAATCGCCTGACCGGACAGCTTGGGATCGCTGCCATGGATGATGCCAATCACATTGCGCGTATGGAAGAGCTTTTCCTCCGTCTCCGCTTTCAAGGCTAGCGAGGTACCATCCGGCAACGAGCGCAGTTGCTCCAGCGCCGCCGCCGCCAGATAGATCACGGTGGGGCGGGCGGGCGCTTCGGCCGTCCCTTCGATTTCGGCAGGAAGGGAGGGAGCTTGAGCCGAATGAGACTGCAAACGCTTTTGCAGCGCCGCCGGCATTGGCACCAGTAGCGCGGCTGCCTCGCCCCTCAGGCTTTCCTGTTCCGATCGGATCTGTTGCTCGCTCGGCTCGCCCGGCTCCGGCGAGAGCACGAATGCGTCTTTGCGCGCGGCCGCAGAGGTGTCGAGAGCATGTTCCAGCGTGCCGGAGATTGCCGGGACCGTCATCCCAGACACAAAGAGGTCTTTTCCACGGATCACGTTCTCCGTGCGATCGCCGGTTGTAAAGCTGAGTTGCGGCGGAGAGGTTACCTTTCGCATGCGCACCGTTATGGGCTGCAGAAAAGCGCTTAGATCGGAAGCACCCGGCGAAGAAGGGCTCCCGGCTGGCTCCACTCCGGCGCGCTCGAGTTCCGAGGCCACATAGGTGGCGGCCAGGAGTTCATCCAGAGTCCCGCTCCCGCGTCCTTGCAGCGCATCGCTCGCAAGGAACTCCATATTCGCCCGAATGCAGGCCGCACACACTGCTTCGGGTGGCTGCGCGGCCTGTCTTGCGGAGGTAGCTTGTCCGGCTGCGATTGCAGGGCTTGCCAGCGAGAGGGACGCAACCAGGCACGCAACCAGCCCCGGCAGCACGGCGGCCGCGGGAGGCGTATTTCTGGGAAAGAAGTTCACGGCAAGGTCACGGGCCAGCAGGCCCGAACGTCATTGTACTGGAGTATGTGTATTCCTCGGTTCCACCGCCCCTGAGGTGCTTTGTAGAAGCGCCGCCTTTGCTACAATTTTCGAAAGTGATTACCAGTCGGCTCCCAAATGCTTTCCACGGAAAACCCTGGCTCGCCCCGGTCGCTCTCGCTTTGTTTGTGGTGGCGCTGAATGGGTGCGGTAACTTCTTCACCAGCGACAATGGGAGCTCCGGTGGCAGCACCGGGGGCACTCCCAAGTTTGTTTTTGTATCGAACTTCAATAGCGGAGGCGCCGGCAGTGTTTCTGCCTTCACTGTGGACTCGTCCACGGGCGCTCTCACCGCCGTCACCGGGTCGCCGTTTTCCTCCGGCGCCGGGAGCGGCCCGGTTGGCATCGCTGCCGATTCCGGGGGCAATTTCGTCTTCATGCCCAATCAGGGAGGGGGGATTTCCTCCTTCCAGGTGAACCGCAATTCCGGAGCTCTGGCAGGCGCTGCCGGCTCGCCCTTTACGGCGGGCAATACTCCCGCTGGAATCGCCGCTTCCGCTGACGGTAGCCTAATTTATGTTTCCAACAGCAGTTCCGCCGACATCTACGGCTATCGCGTCAGCTCGTCGGCTGCCTTAACCTCTGTGGGCACCGCGGTTCCGGCCACAGGGGTGCCAGGCAGTATGTTTGTGGACCCATCGGCCCGGTTCCTGTACGTCGCCATGGGAAGCACAGGAGTCCAGGTGTTCAGCATCGGGAGCGGCGGGGCCCTGACCTCGGTACGTACTGTGCCGCCGTCGCCCTGTGCCGGCGCCAGTGCGGTGGTGACGGACAGCAACAGCCGTTTCGCATTCATTCCCGACGGAGTGGGTTCCATCTGCACCTACGCCGTGAATGCCAGCAATGGAGATTTGCTTCTGATCACCTCCACTCCCGTCTCCACCGGTTCTCAGCCGGATGCTGTTGCCATCACTCCCGACAACGCTCACCTGTATGTCGCCAATGTCAACTCCAGCAATGTGTCTGCCTACACCATCAACACGGATGGCACGCTCACGGGTGTTGCGGGGTCTCCGTTCTCTGTGGGCACTTCGCCCTCGTCGCTTGCGGTTGACCCCTCCGGGAAGTTTCTCTACGTGGCAGACTTTGGAGACAGCGCGCTTTCGGTGCTGTCGATCAG
Source organism: Terriglobia bacterium (assembly GCA_963732925.1). GTDB lineage: Bacteria > Acidobacteriota > Terriglobia > Terriglobales > Acidobacteriaceae > DASZRZ01. The sequence continues at coordinate 34,855 of CAVTBJ010000005.1, read as the reverse complement.
TAGCAGCGGAGCTTTAAGCCAGTCCAGCACTGTAGCTACCGGAGTTGGTCCCAGCGGAATCGTGGTGACTCCCTGAGCCCTCGCGCGGCGGGTGCACGCCTCGTTTTGGCCACTACGCTGTTCCATGCCACGAAAGCGAATTGCGTTCTCGCGCGTGAATGTTAGAAAATAACCCGTTTATCTCATTCCCCTATGGCTCCCAAGACCATTGCACTATCTACCGGAGGTGGCGACTGTCCCGGGCTGAACGCCGTGATCCGCGCTGCCGTTCGTTGCGCCATCCTGAAATATGGATGGAAAGTCTACGGCATTGAGGACGGATTCGACGGCCTGCTTTACCCGGATCGTTGTCGGCCCCTTACCATCCAGTCGGTGAGCGGAATCCTGCCGCGCGGCGGCACCATTCTTGGCACCACCAATCGCGGCAATCCTTTTAAATACAAAGAGTTCATCGACGGCAAAGAGGTCCTGATTGACCGCAGCGAAGAGATTGTTCGCAATGCCCGGGCCCTCGGCATCGATGCGATCATTATCGTGGGCGGCGACGGCACCCAGGCCATTGGTTTGGAGCTGATGAACAAGGGCGTCAATGTCGTCGGTGTCCCCAAGACGATCGACAACGACCTGTCGGCCACCGAGGTCACCTTCGGTTTTGACAGCGCTTTGCACACCTGCGTGGACGCGATCGATAAGCTTTTCAGCACCGCGGAATCGCACCATCGCATCATGGTGGTCGAGGTCATGGGCCGGGACGCCGGCTGGATCGCGCTGCAAGCGGGTGTTGCCGGGGGCGCGCACGTCATCCTGATTCCCGAAATCCCCTTCAAGCTGGAAAATGTGTGCCGTTTCATCAAGGCGCGTGAGCGCACCGGAAAACGGTTCACCATCGTCTGTGTCGCGGAAGGGGTGAAGTTTGAGGACATGGATGCCCACGCCGAAAAACGTGCCAGCCCCCGCCCCGGAGCCGTCGGCAACTATGTGGGGGACGCCCTGGGGCGTTGTACCAAGAAGGAAGTTCGCGTGACGGTGCTCGGTCACGTGCAGCGCGGCGGCTCGCCCTCGCCGTTTGATCGTATTCTGAGCACGCGATTCGGCGCCGCGGCCGTGGAACTGATCGCCCGCGAAGAATACGGCAAAATGGTGGCCTTGCGCGGCGGCAAGGTTGTAGCCGTGAAAATCACGGAGGCAGTCGGACAGAATAAGTTTGTCGATCCCGACGACGAAATTGTCGCCATGGCTAAATCGATCGGAGTCTGTTTCGGAGACTGATCCAAGCGGGAAGCGGGTGCGCGTGGGATGCGGCGCCGGCCATGCGTTTTTGCATGCGCAAGTTCGTTTCTGGGGCAGATTCCTTTGCTGCTGCCGTACTTGAAAGCGCACCTTTTCTGTCAGTCGGCTCTCTGGAGTTGGGCTGTTATAGTCGTAATCTGTGGGTGTAGTCGTTCGGGGCACTTCGTTGGTTTCGCGTACCCTGCGGGGAACTGCGGTGGTGCGTTCCCTTTTCCTCGTTCTGGCGCTGGTTCTGCTGGGAGCGTCCGCCGGCTGCTCGCATGAAGAAAACCCGGCCGAGATTGCTTATGTTTCCGTTCCCCACAGTTTCCTACGGGATCGCGTAGCTCCCGTCTATCAGAAGCTGGTGGAGGTGAAGAGCGGCGATCGCGTGGAGATACTGGACCACCAGCGCCGTTTTGCCCTGGTTCGTCTGGCGAGCGGGCAGCAGGGATGGCTGCAGGAACGTTACCTGGTCAACCAGCAGATCTTTGAAGTTGCCCACAAGCTGCCTGAGACCACTCGTTCTTTTCCCTCCCAGGCTGCCGCTGTCACCCGGGCCGACGTCAATTTGCATATTCTGCCGGGGCGCGATTCGGCGCATCTGTATCAACTCAAGGAAGACCAGTCCATTGAGGTCCTCAAGCGCGCCACCCGGGCCCGCGACGATGCCAAGCCTGCCCGGCCCGCAGCGGCCGACAGCAACGACGATGGACATGACGAGGTCTCCGAGCCCCCGCCTCTCCCTATGGAAGATTGGTGGCTGGTACGCACTCCCGACGGCTCGCGCGCCGGCTGGATTCTTGGTCGGCTGATGTATGTGGACCTTCCGCTGGAGGTCGCGCAATATTCGGAAGGCGACCGCATTGTTGCCTTCTTCCACCTCAACGATGTTCAGGACGGCGATAACAGTCACGCCCAGTTTCTTGTCCTGTATACCGATCCCAAGGATGGTCTGCCCTACGATTACAACCAGGCTCGCGTCTTTACCTGGAACACCAAACGTCATCGCTACGAGACCGCTTTCCGCGAGCGCCATCTGGAGGGCTTTTTACCCGCGACTGCTGGAACAGAGGACTTCGGCAGGGAGGGAACTCTTCCCGTTTTTGTCCTTTCGATCAGGAGCAAAGGGGGTGGAATCGAAAAGCGCAAGTACAGGCTGATCGGTCCCGTGGTCCGCCGGGTCGAGTCCGACCCGCAGAGCACGCATGCCCAGCAGGCTCCTCCGGATTTGAGCGCCCGCCGGTAATTCCTTTGTTTGCAACACCCCTGAATTTCTTTTGCGAAGTCATGGGCATCTCACCAGCCCTGGTGGGAACTCCAACCAAACGGAGGGAAAGAGCATGGCCGAGAAGATCAGGAAGCTGAACTTGCAGCGCGACTACAAGAAATTCCTCTACTACATCGACGGCCAGGGAAACGTCTGCGAGAAGCCGAAGTCGGGAGAAGGGGAAGCCCAGGTTCTGGTCGAGCACGCCGTCGATCGTGATCCTCAGTATCTCTACTTCGTCGACAAAGAAGGGGATGTTTCCCGTTCGGCTCGTGGTTCCAGAAAGGCAGCCTCCAAAGATTCCAGCCAAGCGGCCTGATGACGGCGGAAACCTCCTCGAACCTAGTATCGGCGCATCTCCGGGGACCGCGATATCGCCAACCGCCTGCCGTTCTACCTGCTGGCCTACTCCGTCTTCCCCATGGCGTACTGCCGGATGGCCGCGCTCGCCATGCAAGGACGAGCCGGAGTGTTCTCGCTTACGACGCGCCCACCGTTCGTATCACCGGCTTGTCGCGCGGCAGCTTGCCACAGCCCCACCGGTTGCCGCATTCGACCGCATCACCGCGTGCGGCCCGTAGTTTAGAATGATTGGCGCCACGAGATGACTTCTGCCAGCAATCTTGCCCCCTCGAAAGATGACGAAATCGGCCAGCTTCTGCAACGAGCTCACACCATTGCCGTTGTCGGCCTGTCTTCCAGTCCTCTGCGTCCCAGCCATGGCGTTGCCGCCTATCTCCAGATGCGTGGGTACCGCATTATTCCCGTGAATCCCACCATTCCAGGAGTGCTGGGAGAGAAGGCCTACCCCTCCTTGCTTGATGTCCCCGAAAGAATCGATGTCGTCGATATCTTTCGCCGGCCCGAGTTTGTGCCTGAAGTAGTGGATCAGGCGATCCAGCTGCGCGTTCCTGCCATCTGGATGCAGGAAACCGTGATTCATGAGCAGGCGGCGGAAAAGGCGCGTCGCGCCGGCATCTTCGTCGTCATGGATCGCTGCATGCTGGTGGAGCACCGGAAGCGCTTCGGGCGTTAGTACCTTGTCGGTGTGATTCGAGAGCAGCGAGGAATTATGGTGCCTTGGCGGCTATTCGCGATTCTTCTCGCCTGCGTCCCGCGCCTGAGACCGCCTTTTGCGAATCTCTTCCAGTCGCTCGCGAATGCGCTTCTCCAGTCCTTCGGCGGTAGGGTGGTAATACACGCGGTCGCGCAGCCGGTCGGGAAGGCACTGCATGTCGGCGACTTTGCTTTCTAACTCGTGCGCGTACTGGTATCCCTTGCCGTATTCCAGCTTTTTCATCAGTCCAGTCGGCGCATTGCGCAAGTGCAGTGGTACCGGCTCGGCCGCCGTCTGTTCGACGTCCTGCTGGACGGCGCCATAGGCCCGATAAAGAGCATTCGACTTGGGCGCGATTGCCACATAGGCAACCGCCTGCGCCAGCGCCAGGTCTCCCTCCGGAATGCCGAGAAAATCTACCGCGTCACGAGCTGCAATCGTTATTCCGAGCGCCTGCGGGTCCGCCAGCCCAATGTCTTCCACGGCCATGCGGACCACCCGCCGCGCAACGTAGAGCCGGTCTTCTCCTGCCTCCAGCATACGGGCCATCCAATAGAGTGCCGCGTCCGGATCGCTGTTGCGCACCGACTTGTGCAGCGCGGAGATCAGGTTGTAGTGTTCCTCCCCGGCTTTGTCGTACAGCAGAACCCGTTTCTGCAGTGCTTCCTGCGCAATCTCGCCGGTAATCTCCGCCTGCCCTGAAGTGCTTTCCGCTCCCGATACATTGGACCCGGAGGTAGCCCGTGTGGACTGGGCAAGCGCGGTTGCGACCTCCAGGGCGTTGTAGGCGCTGCGAGCGTCTCCGCTGGAATACGCGGCAATGCGCTCCAGGGCTACTTCCGAGGCCTGCACTTGCAACTCTCCCAAGCCGCGTTCGCGATCGCTCAGGGCTCGCCTGAGAAGCAGGACAATTTCTTCTTCCGTGAGCGGCTGCAGAACGTAAACCCGGCAGCGCGACAGCAGGGCGGAGATGATTTCAAACGAAGGATTCTCCGTTGTCGCCCCGATCAGCCGGATCGCACCGCTCTCCACATAGGGCAGGAATGCGTCCTGTTGCGCCTTGTTGAAGCGATGGATTTCATCCACGAAAACAATGGTGCGCGTGCCGAACTGCCGCGCCTTTTGCGCGTCGGCCATCACCTGCTTGATTTCTTTGATTCCCGCCAGCACCGCCGAGAATTCGATGAACTCTGCCTTGGTGACGCCTGCAATGATCTTGGCCAGCGTGGTTTTGCCCACCCCGGGCGGTCCCCAGAAGATTAGAGACTGGGTATCATCGCGTTCAATCTGCACGCGCAGCGGTTTTCCTGGAGCGAGCAGGTGCTCCTGCCCCACGAACTCCTCTAGCGAGCGTGGACGCATGCGGTCCGCCAGCGGCCGCGAACGGTCCAGCTGTTTTTCACCGGGAAGAGACGCAAACAGGCTCATGCAGGATCTCAGTTCCAGACTCTAGAGCTTACAGCGGATTCAGAATGCTCCGAAAGCAGCAAAAAGCAAAGGCCGCGCTGCTGGCGCGGCCTCCGGCACAGAAGGGTAGCGGATTTATGGCTGCGGCTGCTGCGATCCCGTCTGCGGCTGGGACTGCGGCTGCGGCTGCTGGGGCTGCGAATCCCCTGACTTGGGCTTATCGCCACCCTGCTCCCGCTTGATTTCCTCGCCTCCATAGGTAATCTTCACGTTCGAGCCGAAGCGCTTGTAATTCGTGTATTTCACGATCTCCCGGATGTGCACATCCCCGGTAGAAAAGTGCAAAGTATCATCCACACTCGTGTAGGTGGGGAACCAGTATTTGCCGTCGATCTGCTCACGGTAGGTTGTAAACTCCGGAAACAGATTTTCGTTTCCTTTGCGAATGTCGGGAACGTTCTTGCCCTTCGTCTTCACGATCTGAAAGTCGCGATCATCCACCCAGATCCGGCCCTGGAAGTAGCGCTTGTTCTTTTTGATCTCCTTGGGAGCCACATCAAAGACGTAGGTGTGCAACTCATCTTCCTGCTGCTGGCCCACGTATAGGATCTGGTACTCGGGAATCTCATCCGTCGTAAGCACGAACGGCAGCCGGTGCTGAAGATCGTCGATATCCTCTTGACTTACCATAATCCGCTGCAGCGTAGGCTGAGGAGCAAAGACGACGTGTTCGATACGCTTGCCCCGGTCATCGAAAAGAATGTCCACAACCTGGTGCCACTCGCCAGTTACCGTGTCGCCGTCCAGTTCCTGAAGCTTCGCGTCCTGGCGATAAGTGTACTGGTCTCGTGCTTCTTGAAACTGCTTTTCCCGGGCGGCAAAGCGCTGGATGATTTCGTCTGTGGTGATGTTCTTGGGCTGCGCCGGATCCAGTGGTCCTTCTTGCGCCGGAGCAGTAGCAGTACAAGCAGCCAGAAAGGCCAGAGTGAAAAGCAGGCCGAACAAGGGGCGGGGAAAATTGAAAAATCGCATCATGAGCTCAAGTGCCTTTATTTTAGACGCGATTTCGGGACGACAGTTGCGCTTTGCGCCACGATTCCCGTTGCTAAGTAGAACGGGTGCGGTCCGGATTTGCGGAACGCGCACGGTCTAATTCCCGCTGCCTTGTTTGTTTTCTACTGCTTATGGGGACCTTTGCCTGGACGCAGCCAGCCCGAAGGCCGTTGCCAGCGGGCGGGCTTTCTCCTTCGAGGGCTGCTTCGTACCCGAAGAGCTGATTCCCGCCTCCGCTCGCGATATCGGAACAATCGCGCATGGGGAAAAGTCCGGCAGCAGGCAGGCGCTGACTCGCAGGTTAGCGGTCATCAGTCCGGCTGTCTTGAGCACCACACTTGCTGTGCCATCAGGATGCGTTCGAGCGCTGGTTGCACTCAAGCCGGCCGCGCCAGCGGTCTGAAATCCAATGGATTGTCCTGCCACCGGCTCTCCGTTGCGCAGGACCCGGACTGTCAGCCTGATCGCGGTGCGCGTTCCGTCTGTATCCGCGATATTCTCGGACAGAGCCTCGATGGTCAGGCCTGGTTGTCCTTCCGGCGCACCCGCAGCCCGGACGGTTGTGGTGGACTCGGTTGTACCCGCAAGTCTCGGGCTTTGCGCCGCTGTCCCGGTCGTGTCTGGAGATTCCAAACTGGAAAATGCGGTGTTGGCCATCTCGGGAACCGCAAGCAGGCTGGCCGGGCCCAGCAGGGCGCTCTCGCGGGATGCAAATGTGATCGTGCCCGCAAGAGCGGGCTGCGTCTGCGAAGGGGCGGCGGCCCCGCTTGCATCACTTGAGAGATTTGCCAGTGTCTGCGCCAGCGACGCTCCTGACCACGAATGCAGGGTGAAACTCTCCGATATGCTTCCCGCGCTCGCCTGAACATAAATCTCCAGCGCCGGTTCATTCGCTGGCGCAGCGGTTATCAGCGTCGCCAGACCTTGCGGGTTCGACAGGACTGTCGTCTGGCCGCTGGATACCACGACCGCGCCCGGGAACCTGCCGTTGAGCACTTCCCCATCGAGCGTCTGCGAGCCCACCTCCTGCATTCGCAGCGCGGTTACCTGGAAAACAACCGGCATGCCAGCCACTGGGTTGCCCGGGGTTGAGCTGTCCAGCACGCGCACTACGATGGGGGCGAAGGCGCTTCCTGGCGCGGCATACTGCTGATCGCCAGAAAACTTTTGCAGCACCAGGCCCGTTTGCGAGACCGGAAATACGTTGAAGGTCGCACATGCCGAGGTCGAGCGTACACAAGCGCCGACGGTAATCTGGGACGCGATGTTTGTCACCGTCAGCGTTGAGCTGGCGTTACCGAAGCTGTCGGTTGTCACCGAGGCAGCACTAAGTGTCCCGTTTCCGCGCAGAATTGAGAAGTCAACGGTCTTGCCATCTGCAGCAGCGCCATTCTGCACCACACGCGTTTCCAGCAGCACTGGCCCGCTACTGCTTTGTGCCATGTAAATTGTCGGCGGTATTGCCGCAATGGCAATGGTTGGACTGATGCCGTTCACTGTCGCGCTCACGCTCGCGCCGCAGGCGACCGTGGCCGTGATGGTCGCCGCGCCCGCCGATTCCACCAGCACGTTGACGGAGGCAACGCCGGCCGGATTGGTGGCCTGCGTACAGGAAGTCGAAGCGCATGGGAGCAACAGAACGCTGCTCCCGGAGGTAAATTTCACCGACGCTCCTTCGATCGGCTCCCCATCACTCCCGGCAACGCGGACGGAAATCGGGTAGGGAGCCTCCGTTCCTACCGGAACCTGGGGGTTCGCTGCTGAAACAAGCGTAATCGTGTCCGGCGCGGTGGCTCCGTAGCCCAGGGCGTTCAGCATCTGCGCCTGAGCGTTCGTCGCAGGATCCGCCAGTTCGATGTTCGCTACTCCATCGGCATGGGGCGGCGCTACGACTTTGATCTCTTCCGAGGTAAACGACTGGATGGGCGTGCTCACCCCGCCGATTGTGACCGCCATTCCGGGAACGAATCCCATGCCACGAATCGTCAGCACTGTTCCTCCCGCCGTGCTGGCATGGTGCGGTTCGATCGTATCCGCATAGAACACCCGTCCCCGATAGTGGAAGTCGGGTCGCCCGTCTCCACCGAAATCGGCCACCCCGAACGTAAACTGTCCCGTGGCGGTCACCATGGCCTTCAGCTGGGAGAGCCCTACGGGCGATGCATTGAAATAGGAGGCGGAGACGGAGGGAGCCGATCCCTCGGCAGCCGTGCCGTTCCAGATTCCAAGCACAGGTAACGCCTTCTGTTCGGAGCCCTGGCCGTTCTCTCCAAGCGCCTCAATCTCGAAGGTCGCCACCCGGTCCTCCCGCCCGGAAAAGTGGAAGTAGTCCGCCTCGCCCGGTACAGCGAGCGTTCCCAGCCACACTCCTCCATTGGGAAGCGTGCCGGGCACCGAAAAATCGTGCGACGCGCTCCTGCCGCTTTGCTCAGCGCTGTTCTCGAGAAAAATGTCTTGCACCGTGTTGCTGCCGCGCGTCACGGTTACGGTTACAGGTCCTGCAGCGCCGGAGACCGCCACCTGGCGCAAGCGGTAGGGGCCCACGCCCATTCTCCCTACGTACGCTGGATTCACTGCTTCCACCTGTAACTGATAGGTTGCACTGCTGCTTCCTTGCGGGATTTCCAGACCGCTCAGGTCGTAATATCCCTCCCACTGTGGGTCTTCCGCTCCAAACCTGTCCCAGCGCTCTCCGGAATCATCCGTGTAGCCTGTGACCGGGTTTCCCCAGTTTCCCCGGAAGCGGAACCCGGAAACACTGCTGGCCGCTACAGCGCGCGACGGCTGGCCGTCAATATCTAAGAGCCGCGCCACCACGTTCACACCCTGCATGCCGCGGCCAGTTGAGAAGTGAACCTCTCCGTGTACGTTCGCGGTTTCCTCAGCAAAGATCTTCTTGCCGGGAAACTCTGCCAGGTTGTCCCCGGTCACCGGATAGAGCCGCGAGATTGCAGCGCGATCATCCATACGCAGTTGGTCGGCGTCGGCAACGCAGGTTGTACCCCAACCACACAATGCCGGGACCGGATGCATCACGGGAAACCCGGCGACATCTTCGCTGCTGGCTCCGCCCGCCGTCACAGTGTCATTGAGTTGTGACCAGTCCAGTCCCAGGACTTGGCCGAGAACGCGTACCAGGCGATATCTCAACGGTGCGACGTCCGAAGAAGATTGAGCGCACCGCCCGTTCAGCACGATGTATGCATGTACGATGGAAGCATCCACGCCGAAGCTATCGACGGCGCCATAGACGGCATTCTGGTCGCAGAGTCCCGGGGCTGAGGCGCCGGTTCCCAGCAGAGCCTCCGTCACGGCGCCATCCGCGTCATAGATGACGGCCAGCGGCTTCGCCGCGTCCGCCTGAACATCGGCGGGAAGCGTCAGGATGCCACCAACGCGGCCCACATTGCTTCCGTTGACGTCTTCATCAAGCGAGCCGCTCCGGGTTGCGGTCAAGGCGGCTGTGTCCACCGACGTCCAACGCGCAAAGGCGTCTGCCACCAGGGCATCGGCATCGCCATGGGGAAGGATTGGGCTCAGATCGCCCAAGTCGGTGTAATAGGAAACGCTGCTTCCAAACCAGCGGATCGGTGTTCCCGAGACTCCATTCTGGAAGAAACTTGTGCCCGCGATGTACCTGGGACCTCCCGCTTGCGCGGCAGGCGATGCGATTACCAGCAGGAAGCATGCCAGCAGGGTTGGCCGGCACAGGGCAGAGACAGCAGCAGAAAAGACAAAGCTCCAGCGGATTTCAAGAGCGCTGATGACTTGAGGGGATCGGCAGCCTAATACTGTGGGTAGATGTGTTTGGCCGCCTCCCATTAGGCTTGCGTGTCCCCCGGAGCAGTTCGGAACCCGCAGCTTAGGTCGCGGTCGGTGGAAAGGTCAATCGCCCGGGTGTCGAAATAGGCGCTGTGGTCCCATATTGGAACTCACAGGGTCGAGGCATCGTGAATGACCATTGACAAGTCCTCTGGCGGGGAGGTCACTCGGAGCAGAAACGGCATCTGTAGCATAAGTGAATGAAAGTGTGAGACTTGTATCTTTTTGTTCGAAGCCCGTCCCCGTCCTTTCGCGGTGGCTGTCTACCAATTCGCGAAGCCAAATTCTGTTCTCTGTGCCGCTGCCTGACGAATCCTTTGCTCCTCGTGCCTTCCCCTTGGTACAAGAATTTCTTGCCAAGCTTCTAAGTTCCTGAATATTATGCGCCTGCAGCTCACCTTCGGGTGGGCTAGCTCGGCCGAGAGGCCGGCGCATGGTTGGTGTTTCGGCTTGGGCAGTAAGATGGCAATCTTAGAGGTGGCTGGGCTCCCGGTTTTCCAAAGCGGAAAACTGGAGCCCTTTTTCTTTTTTGCCCGCCTTGTCATCTGAGCCGCGTTCGGTGGCGAGGGCCTGACCCATTCGGGCGACTGGCTGCCGGACTTTCCACATTCGGAACACGGACCATTGCTCTTCCGCGCACGAGCCGGAAATGTGGTCTCAGAGGAGGCGCCGGAAATGGGGACAGGGAACCTTTCCGGCACAGGGACTTGGCTCCGCTTGTTTTGAGCGTCGGCGATTGCGCGAGGGGAACAAATTTATTGTGCAGAGGCGAAAGGAGTAGTGTTGTGAGAGAGAAGGGTACTGTGAAGTGGTTCAATGGAGCTAAAGGCTACGGCTTCATTCAGCGGTCCACCGGGGAAGATGTTTTCGTTCATTTTTCCGCGATTCAAGAGAACGGTTATCGTACGCTTAACGAGGGCGAAATGGTTGAATTCGACCTTCTGAAGGGACCCAAGGGGTTCCAGGCGGCGAACGTGGTGCGCTGCTAGCACTTTCGCCGCATCGCACAAATCGTGGGACGGGACTTCCGCTTCCCACCTCCTGGACATTCTTGGGCTACCCGCTGCCGGTTATCCACCCTCCCGACTCTGTTGGGAGGGTTTTTCGTTTCCCGGCGGTCCGCGCTTTCCTGTGCCAGGCGCTCGATTGCCCAGCGGGCATGTTCCGCAACCACCGCGTCCGAATCTTCCACCAATTCCTCTAACTTCGGCAGGAATTCCCGGCAGCCGCTGTTCCCCATGGCAATGACCGCGTTGCGGCGAAGTCCGGACCGTTTGGCGCGCTTCACGGGTGATCCGCGAAAGGTCTGGCGGAACTCTTCCTCGCTCAGAAACGCCAGCCACTCCAGCGCGGGATTCACCAGCCCGGGCCGGGGCTGGAACTCCGCTTCCGAACTGGCCGGCGCTTTGCGGTTCCAGGGGCACACATCCTGGCAGATGTCACATCCGAACACCTGGCGTCCCATGCCGGACCTCAGTTCGGCAGGCACCATGCCCCGCTTTTCAATCGTCAGATAGGAAATGCAGCGGCTGGCGTCCAGTTGGTAAGGCCCGACGAAAGCCTCCGTCGGACAAGCATCCAGACAGGCCGTGCAACTGCCGCAGCGATCCGGCGCCGCCACATCCGGTGATAATTCCAGGGAACTGAGAATTACTCCGAGGAAGAGCCACGACCCCTGCTTCTGATGGATGATGCAGGTGTTTTTCCCGATCCATCCTACCCCGGCGTATTTGGCATACACGCGCTCAACCAGCGGACCGGTGTCAACATAGCTCCGGGTTTCGATCTCCACCCCGCCTTCCTGTCGCAGCCTGGCTTCCACCCGGCGGAGCCGTCGCAGCACAGCATCGTGATAGTCCTCCCGGCTCCATGCGTAGCGCGAGATCCAACCCCGTGGCCGCGTTCGCGTTCTTACAGCCGGAATCAGAAATGTCAAGCGCAGGCTTCTGCGGTGCGGTTTCGATGGAATAGGGCGCATGGGTGTTGTAATTTTTCGCGCATACCACTACCGATCGCGCCCAGGGCGCGACCGAACACAGAGAGGCGCGTTTAAGGTCACCCAGTTCGTCGCGAGCTTCCAGGTACCGCATCTCGCCCCCATAACCGGAAGCCAGCCATCGTGGAAAATATTCGAGCTCCGGAAAATCGCGAACCGCAGCCACCCCGGCCAGTTCAAATCCGGCTTCCAACGCGGCCTGCTTCACCACTTCCGAGACGGCTGTCATTGTGGCCATGGCTCATTATCCCGCATTCTCAAATTGAGATATTCGCCCACCCGGAAGTCCTTGAATTGGAAGTTACTTACGTACGACAACGATTCGCTCACCGGAAGCTAGTTATTCAATTGACTGCTCAATTTTCGAGGCAGTAGCATGTGAGAGCTTATGGGAAAAGCTGTTATGAAACCATTCTTGTCGAAGTTCCTCGCATGCTCGTTGGCTCTGTTTCTGCCGGCGTCGGTGCTTGCTGCCGAAACACCGGCGGCAATGCTGTATTCAACCGGCAATTTCGCCCTGAATGGGAGCGTGGGTCCGCATTCCTCGGCGATCATGCCGGGAGACCAGATTCAGACTCGCAACGATTCTTCCGTCAGCATCAGCGGCACCGGCAGCGATGTTCTGATCGGACCGAATTCTTCGGTTACGTACGGAACCGGAGCGATTCAGTTTGACGATGGAACGGCTGTGGTTTCCACCTCCAACAGCTTGGCGGCGGAGGTGCAGGGCACAAGAGTTGCTCCTGCTCAGCCTAAGGGTACCTACCGCATCACGCGGACAGGCGACCAGGTTGTGATTGCCGCTCTGAAGGGCAATCTACTGCTGCAGCAAGGGTCGGTGACCCGCACAATTTCCGAAGGGCGATCCGCGTACATGCCCGATCCGGTTCCCCAGGCTGTGCCCGGTGCGCAGCGGCCTACGGGTTCGGGTCCCAGCAAGAAAGTTGGAATCATCATTGGCTCGGCAGCTCTGGCAACCACCGCCGCCATAATTGTTACCCAGATCGGCGGGAGTCAGCCGGTGAGCCCGATACTGCCGTAGTTGTGTTTCGGATTTCTGAAACGGGGGCCATTGCGGCCCCCGATTTCTTTTTATGTTTCAATAGCGAGGATGCGATCGGCCGTTGCCCACCTGAAGCGCGTCGACCCCGTGCTTGCCGGCATCGTCCGGCAGGTCGGTCCTTTCCGCATGAACTACCGCGAACCTTCCTTCGAGGCCATGGTCCGCTCCATCGTCTTCCAGCAGCTGGCAGGCAAAGCGGCGGCCGTGATTTTCGATCGCTTCTTTGTCGCCTGTACGAATGGCAATGGCCGTTCCGACCAGCCTGTCCCCCGCCTCACCACGGAGGCGGTTCTGCGATTGTCCGAACAGCAGATGCGGGCCTGTGGACTTTCCCGCCAGAAGCTCGGCTATATCCGCGATCTCGCCGAGAAGACGCGTTCCGGCGACGTTGATTTTGAATTGCTGTGCCGGATGACGGAAGAGGAAGTTATCGCTCACCTGACCCGGGTGAAGGGGATTGGCGTCTGGTCGGCACAGATGTTTCTGATCTTCGCCTTGCGCCACCAGGACATCATGCCCACCGCGGATTACGGGATCCGCACCGCGATCAAGAGGCATTACCACAAGCGCAAGCTACCCAACCCCGCGCAGATGCTGAAGCTCTCCGAACCGTGGCGGCCCTATCGTTCCGTTGCCTGCTGGTACTTATGGCAAAGCCTGGCCGCGCGTTGATGCAGAATCCTGCCGCCGGTTGGCCACATCGTGTCCACTGTTTCGTGCCCGGCGCGAGCTTTGTGGTTACCTTTGTGGTTACAATGATGTGCGATGGCGCAGGAGCGCAAAATTCGGGTCCTCGTGGCTAAGCCTGGTCTTGACGGGCACGACCGTGGCGCCAAGGTGATCGCTCGCGCCCTGCGCGATGCCGGCATGGAGGTCATCTACACCGGGCTGCGGCAGACGCCGGAAATGATCGTCACTGCCGCCTTGCAGGAAGACGTGGACGTAATCGGACTCTCCATCCTCTCAGGGGCGCATAACGCAATTATCCCGCGCGTCTCCAAGCTTCTGCGGCAGCATGAGATGGAGGACGTCCTGCTTCTGGTCGGCGGCATCATTCCCGATCAGGATACGGAGTTCCTTCACCAGCAGGGCGTTGCTGGCATTTTCCAGCCAGGCACGCCCATGGACGATATTGTCCGCTTCATCCGCGAGCACGTGGGGAGAGAGCCCGCGGTCGGCTCGCAGTAGCGCCCAGCTTGCAGCTCTTGAAAGCTGGAACCCGAGCTGACATCGGAGAACTGACGGCCATCACTAACGGCCAAAAGGAGTACGGAGCTCATCATTCGCCATCGTGAGATTCTCGAAAATGTTCCCGGACCTGTGCCTTGGTATTGGAACGCCTATCCCGAGCCGACCGGGAATTCCGGCCGCAAGTACATCTGGATGCACCACGGCGAGGAAGGTCCGGTGGGATATCTGGTGACGCTGGCGCAACGCCAGGATCCGACCAGGCCGCGCCTGGCGTTAAATACCTACTGCCGTCCTTTTCTTCTGCCAGTGCCTGCGGGGGACGCCGGTCCGCCGCCGGACGCGGCGGCGCGTGCGCGTGACTGGCTGGGGATCTGGTGCCCGGAACCCGGCTATATACGCTTGCTGTGCTTTGATCCCGATGCTCTCGAGCCGTTTTCTCTGCACGACGTAGCCGGATGGTTCAAGCAGTCCAGCGAGCGCGTCTATTCGCTGACCGAGCCCTTGGCGGAATTGGAGATCAGCTCGCGCCTGGAAGAAGGCACACATACCCTCGAGGTTCCATCAGCGTTTCACGGACTCTCCGAGTTGTTGCTGATCAGTTCCCATCCCGCGCGCACCCGGGAGGATGCCGCTATCGCCATTCTCATCGTCCGGCCGAAAGACGGCCAGGTCGAGGTGTTGCCGCAACGCTGGTTTACCGCCAGCCGCTATGATGTGGGGCGGCAGTGGATCACGCGTGTGGCCCGCGACCCCTTGACCCATCGAATCATAGGAGAGGCCTTGCGCGTGGGCACCTTCGAACTGACCCAGGACGCCACCGATGTGGCTCGCTGGCTCGAATAGAAGACCCGGCGCTTGCAGGCGGTTATCAATTCAGTGTCTCGTTCCCTGAAAGCTCATGTTCTTCTCGTTCTGGTGACGCTCGTCTGGGGCGCCACCTTCGTCATGATCAAGGAAGCGCTGAACGACGCCTCGCCGCTGTTGTTCAATGCCGTCCGCATGACCGTTGCCGCGCTGGTGTTGCTGGTTGTGTATCGCCGTCCCATGGCCCGGCTGACGCGGGGAGCGCTGGGCGCGGGGCTCACCGTGGGCGCCTTTCTGTGGATCGGATACGAATTTCAGACCACGGGCCTGCTTTACACCACGCCGTCCAAGTCAGGTTTCCTCACCGGCTTCTCGGTGCTTCTAGTGCCGGTGTTTCTGGCCGTCGGCTGGAGGCGAGCCGCTAATCGTTGGACCATGCTCGGGGTTCTCGTCGCCCTGGTGGGTCTTTACTTGATGACCGTACCGGCGGCTATGCCCGGCCCGCCGGGTTCCTCGGGAATTTCCCTTGCGTTTCTTGGATTCAAGAGCATCAACCGTGGCGATATTCTTACCCTCGGATGCGCCATCATGTTCGCCTTCCAGATTATTTTCATGGGCCGCGCCATGCAGCGCTATCGATTCGAGCAGGTTGCCACCCTACAGGCCACCACTGCGGCGGTCTTGATGCTCGTCACCGTTCCAGTGGCCGAGAACGCGTTCATAATCTGGTCGCCGCGCCTCATCTGGGCCATCCTGATCACCGGAATTCTTGGGACCTCGGCTGCCTTTACTATTCAGGCGTGGGCGCAGCAGTTCACTCCCCCCACCCACACCGCCCTCATCTTTCTCATGGAGCCGGTCTTCGCTTGGATCACCTCCTATCTGGTGCTGGGCGAGAGGCTCGGGCTGCGCGCCGGGATGGGCGCGGCGCTGATTCTGGGAGGCATTCTCCTTTCCGAGCTGAAAGGGGCCGTTTCCCGCCCGCCGCAGGAGCTTGGCCCAGCAGTTGCCGGCTCCCGCCCCGTCGCTTCTCCATGAGTGAAAAAAGCAAAATTGAAGGCGGGAAAATGGAGGAAAATAGCGACTGCCTGCCTCGGCTTGGCCTCCGCAGGAGCCGTGCAGGTGACAAAACAGCGGGTGCTTGCGTCTAATGGCGGTGGAAAGTGCATACTAATCCTGCGACCAGCGATGCAAACTTAACCCGCCCGGCACAGGTATAATTCCGAATTGGCCCGTATTTTTGGCTGGAGGAACTACACACATGAATCCTCGCGCACGTGTGTTCTGGGAAAAGCTTAAGGCGCACCGCTTCGCCTCGACGCTCTCGATTCTGCTGACTCTTGCTGTCGGTATTCTTATCGGTACCGTGGTTTCCAATGGCGTGCGCGGGCAGAATTCGAGCAACTCGTCTGCCGATGCCACGCGCCTGGAAATTCCGTCGCCACAGCAGCTTTCGAACCGCTTCAGTCAGCTTGCCAAGCAGATGGAGCCAAGCGTGGTCAACATCAATACTGAAGCCACTGTCGAGGCGCCCCGCGGGCCACGCAATCCGCACGGCGGCGATGATAACGACCAGGGCAGCCTGGACGACTTTTTCAATCGCTTCTTTGGCGGACAGGGCGGCGGACAGGGAGGCAATGCGGATCGCACGCAGCGCTCTCTTGGCTCGGGTGTCATCGTAGATCCCAAGGGCTACATCCTCACCAACAATCACGTCGTGGAGAAGGCCACCCGCATCCGGGTTCACCTGCAGGATGATCCTCCCGGCGCTCCGCCGCATGATGCCCGGCTGATAGGCGCCGACCAGGAAACCGATCTGGCCGTGATCAAAATTGACGTCAATCGCGATTTGCCCGCCGCCAAGCTGGGGAATTCGGACGGGCTTCAGGTTGGGGACTGGGTGCTTGCCATTGGTAGCCCCTTTGGCCTGCAGTCCACGGTCACCGCGGGTATCGTCTCAGCGGTCGGCAGGAACATCGTGCCGCAAAGGCAGTTCCAGAGCTTCATTCAGACCGACGCGGCAATCAATCCGGGCAATTCCGGAGGTCCGCTGGTCAATATGGCCGGGGAAGTCATCGGGCTCAATACCGCCATCATCACCGGGGGCAGCGGCTACGAAGGTGTGGGGTTTGCGATGCCCTCCAACACCATCGCCAACGTCTACAACGCGCTCATCAGTCCCGAGCACAAGGTGACGCGTGGATCCATCGGAGTTGAATTCAGCGGCGAGCCTAACCCCTCGGTGCAGCGGGTTTATGGCGTGAAGTCCGGTGTAACCATCTTCAACGTTGTGGATAACAGTCCCGCGGCGCAGGCTGGCCTGCAACCCGGAGACACCATCACCTCCGTCAACGGCAAGCCGGTCAAAAACGGCGACGAGCTGGTCGAGATCATTGCCAATACCAAGCCCGGCAACCAGGTGAAGCTCGGCTATATTCGGGATGGCAAGGATAAGGGCACCAGCGTAACCATCGCCGATCGTGCCAAGCTCTTCGGAGAACGCCTCGGCCTTACCAGCGACGATGAAACCCAGGGCGAGCCCCAGGAGAGCAAATTTGGCATCACCGTGGAGGCCCTTACGCCGGAGGTCGCCGAGCAGCTCAATCTGCCCAGCAGCGGCGGCGGGGTGGTGGTGACCGATGTCCGCTCAGGCTCGTTTGCGGATGATATTGGCCTCAACCGGGGCGACGTGATCCTGGAAATGAATCGCCAGAAGATCAATAGTCCCCAAGACTTACGCCGCCTGCAGGGGAGTGTGCACAAGGGGCAGGACGTGGTGTTCCTGGTGCGCCCGCGCGGTCGCGACAGCGGCACGGTCTTTCTCGGCGGTCCCTTGCAGTAGGCTGCAGCCTTGCCCGGCGGTAACTTAAGTTCTAGAACTTGGAGTCGCTGCCGGGCAGCCTTAATCATGGCGGTTCCGATCTGAATAGGAGAAAATTACTCTTGCTGGCGGCGCGGGATTCAGCTCAATTCCGGGCCGCGAGCCGGTACTTTATTCTTTGTTTTTTTGTTCCGGATGGGTACTCTTCCGGGATTGGTTTAGCACTGAGCTACTGAGGTGATGTTTGAGCTTCCTTATCCGAAACTCAAAATTAGTGACTCTCCTGCTCGCGGTCTCCATGGCTTGGGTGCTCTCGGTTTCCGCCTTCGCCGCTCCCGCCAGCAGCACGCGCACGGTGGCCAGAAAGCATTCGTCGAGCACAAAAAGGAGTGCGCGGAAAACCCGCAGGCATCGCAGTTCCAGGAATTCCTGGCGCCACCGCGGCCAGCATGGCATACAGGCCGCCCGCGCCCGTGAGATTCAAGAAGCGCTCATCCGGGAAAAGTATCTCAAGGGGGAAGCCGACGGCGTGTGGGGAGCGGATTCCGAGGCGGCGATGGCCCGCTATCAGGCGGATAATGGCTGGCAGTCGAAGGTTGTTCCCGACGCTCGCGCTCTGATTAAGTTAGGTCTGGGCCCGGACCGGACTTCCGTGATTAATCCTGAATCCCTGCAGTCCAGTCTGCAGCCTCAGCCCCGGGGGGGCCAGGACTAGACGCCACACGAAAAACGCGCGGGGGCAGACGCCTCTCCTGCCCAGGTTCGCGCCTCTATCCTGCTTTCATTGTCTGTCATGCCTTCTTGGGCGCCGGCAAATAGGGCAGCGGCTTGCCCTCCACAATTGCTTTGGGATTCCCGCCGACCAGGACATCCGCCAGCTCTTGACCGCATAGACCGGCGACTGCATCGCGTCCCGTGGAGAGAATTGGAGGCCGGCTGTTAAGGCTGTGTGCGTCCGTAGCCAGCACGTGCGCGGCATCTCTGCGCAGCAACCACTCTGCCATGGCCCTGGCGCGTTTGCCCCACCGCCCCGTGAACGCGGAAGCGGTCAACTGCAGGATGCATCCGTGCTCCACCCAGCGCAGCACCCGTTCGGGTGTTTGCTGCAGCAGCGGATTCCGCTCCGGGTGGGTCACGATGGGGCGAAGTCCCCAGTCCATCAGTTCCTGCAGCTTGCTGGAGACCCCGGTCGGGATGGCGAAGTCACTGAACTCCACCAGCAGATAGGGCGTTTTTCCGACGGTGTAGCTCTCCGGGTGGCGGACCAGAGCCTCGAGATTCTCAAAAGAAAAATGAAAATCACAACCCAGGGTTAATCCAATTCTGGGCTCGATCTTCGTGCCTAGCTCATCCAGCAGGGAAGAGAACTGCTGACGGCTATAAGGGTATTCGTGGTTGGCGTGGGGAGTTGCCACCATGTGCTCGATGCCGTCATGCGCGGCCATCTGGCACATCTGAATGGCCATCTCCCAGGAGCGAGCGCCGTCATCGACCTCCGGAAGGATGTGGCTGTGAATGTCAACCATCGAGAAATCCAATCTAACATGGAGGCCCGCCCGAAACCGGCGGCCGGCGCCGACAAGCGGGCAAGTACAATGTTTCCGTGCCCCTGCTGAAGAACATTGCGGTCACGCTGGAGATGATCAAGTGGGAGCATTCCGTTTTTGCGCTCCCCTTCGCCCTTTCCGGAGCCATGCTGGCCGCTGGAGGTCTGCCCCCGGCCGCAAAGCTGGGCTGGATCGTAGTAGCCATGGTTTCCGCCCGCTCGGCTGCCATGGCATTCAACCGCGTCGCCGACGCCGCCATCGATGCCGGAAATCCCCGTACCCGCACCCGCGCCCTGCCCGCCGGGCTGCTTTCACGGCAGTTCGTCTACAGTTTCGTCGTGATCTCCTGCGCGGTGTTTGTGCTGGCGGCATCGCAGTTAAATCGCCTGACGCTGTATCTTTCCCCGGTGGCGCTGGCCATTGTGCTGCTCTATTCCTTCACCAAGCGCTTTACCCGCTGGTCGCACCTGGTTTTGGGTTTTGCCTTGGGAATCGCGCCCACGGCAGCCTGGATCGCCATTCGCGCCTCGCTCGACCCGCGCATTCTGCTGCTCACCGCCGCCGTGACATTTTGGGTCGCGGGATTCGACGTGCTCTATGCCTGCCAGGACTACGACTTCGACCGCCAGTCCGGCCTGCACTCGCTCCCGAGGTTCGTTGGCATCCGCAACGCTCTGTGGATCGCCCGCAGCTTTCACCTGATTATGCTGGCTCTGCTGGTTGCGCTCATTTACGCGTTTCAGCTGGGTGCGCTGGCTGCTATCGGAGTGCTCGTGGTGGCGATCCTTCTCGCCTATGAACACTCCCTGGTACACGCCGACGACCTCAGCAAGCTGAATGCCGCCTTCTTCACCATGAACGGTGTGATCTCCGTGGTTTTCTTCGTGTTTGTGGCGGCGGATTTGCTCGTCCACTAAACGACGGCTCGGCAGTTCCATACAGTGTCCATGAGATCAGGGGTGGATTCTCGAACTGTCCTCTCCTGCTGTATCATCGTGAGTGATGCCTGTGCCTGCCCAGCCAGAGCCCATGAACAAACCCTTCCAGGCGGACGACCCTCGCCTCCGCCCCATTGCCGACAAAGTCCTGGCCGGAGAGCGCCTCGACGGCGATGACGCACTGGCCCTTTACGGTTCTCCCGACATCCTGGCCGTTGGCTGGCTGGCGAATCATGTGCGCGAGCGCATGCATGGGGACGTGACTTACTTCAACGTCAACCGGCACATCAATCCCACGAATGTCTGCGTAGCCGCCTGCCGCCTCTGCGCCTTTGGCCGCAAGAAAGACGGGCCCGGCTCCTACACCATGGCGCTGGAGGAGGTCTGGCAGACCGCCGCTTCCGGCTACTCCGAAGCCGTGACCGAGTTCCACATTGTCGGAGGCCTGCATCCCGATCTGCCTTTCGAGTACTTCCTGGAGCTCATCTCCGGACTGAAGCAGCGATTCCCGCAGGTGCACCTGAAGGCGTTCACCATGGTGGAGATTGCCTTTCTGGCCAAGATCGCCAAGCTGAGCATCCGCGACACGCTTGTGAAGCTGAAGGAAGCCGGGGTGGAGTCCATGCCCGGTGGTGGAGCGGAGATTTTTACCGAGCGCGTGCGCCACATTATCTGCGATCACAAGATTGACGGCAGCCAATGGCTGGAGACCGCCCGCGTGGCCCACCAGATCGGCCTGCGCACCAACGCCACCATGCTCTACGGCCATATTGAGAATGACGAAGACCGCGTGGACCACCTGTTGAAATTGCGCGCTCTCCAGGATGACACCGGCGGTTTTCAGACCTTCATTCCGCTGGCGTTTCATCCCGCCAACACGCCATTGCGGCACCTTGACACCACGACCGGCTTCGCCGATATCCGCAATATCGCCGTATCGCGTCTGGTGCTCGACGAACTTCGCGCACATCAAAGCCTACTGGCAGATGCTGGGAACCAAGATCGCGCAGATCGCGCAGCGTTTCGGAGCCGACGATCTGGACGGAACGGTGGTGGAGGAGAAGATCTATCACGACGCCGGCGCGACGACTCCCCAGGGCCTGCGCCGCCAGGAGTTGATGCGCCTCATCCGCGAAGCCGGACGCGAGCCGGTCGAGCGCGACACCCTCTATCGCCCGGTCACCCGCACGGAGACCTCGGTGATCGTGGCCGTCTGATTCTGCCCGGCCGTGGAGACTCCCTATTCGGAACTCCGGCTCTTCTCTGTATCTTTCTAAGGAAAAGCAACTTCCCGATTCCTCCTTGCTTCTAGTAGGACAGGTGTAAAATTCCCTCGTTCCGTGGTGGGCGGATTCTTCTTTCGTCTCTCCGAGGCTCCGCATGAATGTCCACATCAGCTACAAAGTTCCCAAGAATCCCAGTATTGAAAACGAAATTGCGCACCAGACCAGGAAGCTGGACAAGCGGTTGCAGGTATTCCGTCCTGAGCTGGTGCATTTGCGCGGCGTGATCGAGGAGAACAGCGCGCGTGAGGGGTTTGTTGTTTCCCTGGATCTGAAGCTCCCCTCGGGGGACCTGGCCGCGCGTGAGCATGGTCCCAACTACTCCAGCGTGATTCGCGCCGTGTTTGACGATCTCCTGGAGCAGATCCTTAAGCACAAGGGCCAGCTCCGAAGCGAGTACAAGTGGCCGCGGCGGCGGGTGGGACGTACGCGCTCCCAGCCGCAGGTGCCCTTCGAGGAAACGATTGCCGCCGTCCAGCCGCAAACCGTCTCCGATGCCGATATCGGCGAGTACATCAATGCCAACCTTCCGCGCCTGAAGCGCTTTGTCGAACGCGAGCTCCGCTACCGCGAGAACCTGGATGAACTCCGGCCGGAGCAGTTGAGCGCCGAAGAGGTCATTGATGAAGCCATTGCCAATGCTCTCGGCGACGGCGCCGAAAAACCGGAGCTGCTGGCGCTTGAGCCCTGGCTGTACCGCTTGTCGATTCGCTCGATCGCAGAGCTTGCTCATCGCGGGGACGAACCCGGCTCCATGGTCCCTCTGAGCGAGGGGGGCCTGCAGCCGGCTCGTGAAGGTGAGTACGACCAGGAGACCGAGTTTCGCCACCGCAACCAGGGAATTCCGAACCAGGATGTGATCGCGGACACTCGCGTAGCCACGCCGGAAGCCTCCGCTGCCTCCGAGGAGATGATCAACCTGGTCGAACTGGCTCTTATGAGCGCTTCCCGCGACGATCGCGAGTCCTTTTTGCTGTTCGCTGTCGAGGGGTTTACCTTGAAAGAAATTGCCGCCATCAGCGACCGCCCGGTGGAGCAGGTGCGGCACTCCATCCTGCGGGCCCGCGAGCACCTTCAGAAAGCGTTGGCTGTGCCCGACGAGTTTAAGGAAAAACTGCTGAAGCACAGCAAGATTGCCTGACTCGTACTCCATCTGCTCAGGGGGGCTGCTCATGATCACGCGCGAAAACATTCGCGACCTGGCAAACTTTGAATCGTCCGAAGGTTGTGCCATCAGTTTTTACTTTCAGCCGCGGACTCCGCAGAACAAATCACACCGCGAAGAAGCCATCCTGGTGAAGGACTTGGTGCGCGAAGCCCTTCGCGCCGCCGAGAAGACGGGGCGCAACGGCCACACCCGCGAGGATCTGGAGCGTATTGCCGCCATGGCCGAGCGCCTGCACGGCAATCACGCGCGCGGCAAGGCGGTCTTCGCCTGCAGCGGGCAGAATCTCTGGCGGGAATTCGATCTGCCTCCGCGGCTGCCGGAGACGCGGCTGTTCGTGAACCGGCGTTTTCATCTCAAGCCGCTGGCCGCGATCGGGGATGCTCTGGCGCGCACTTGCATACTGGTGGCGGACCGCAGCATGGCGCGCATCTTCGAACTGTGGCTGGACGAAGTCAAAGAGACGGAACACTTTTCCAGCGAGCTACCCCGGCGCGGGCGTAGCGACGGCTGGGGCGGATACGACGCGGGCCACGCCGAACGCCACGTCGATCACGAAGCCATGCAGTTCTTCAAGCAGATAGGCGAGCGCCTGCGCGAGCTGCAGGAGAGTGGATATGAGCGCTTCTGGATCGGATGCCGGGAGGAAATCCGGCCGGAGATCGAGGCTCAACTGCATCCTTACGTTCAGCAGCGGCTGGCAGGTCACTGCCATGCCGACCCCGCGGGCGTCACTGCCGACGAAATTCGCAAGCAGGTGGACCAGCTCACGGCGGAACGGTCGGCTGCGCGGAGGAGAGATCTGGTGCGGGGGGTGATCGCCGAGTTCAGCCGTGACGGCCGGGGAGCGCTAGGACTCAAGCGCGTGCTTCAGGCGCTGGAAACCGGGGAAGCGCAGACCCTGCTGCTGTCGGAGAAATTCAATGCCGCGGGAGCACAGTGTCCCAACTGCGGCCACCTGGATGCGGGGGTGCCGGAGCAGTGTCCGCTTTGCGGGCATCGGACGTCGGAGTTGGAGGACATCTCTGATGCGGTGCTGGCGCGAGCGGTGCTGAACGGCGTCGAAGTGGTCTACGTCAAAGAGGAGCCGGAAGTGGCGGAACTTTCACGCTATGACGGCATCGCTGCGCGGCTGCGCTTCCGCGCCGACCAGAACACGGAGGAGCGGAAGGCGGGGTAATTGCTACTGAAGGCCTTCGAATCCACGGAAAGGCCTCCCGGGGGCAAGGAAGGCTTTCCGATCCAGCAGGAGTCGTTTCTCCCTTTCCTGATAGTCTCAAAGAGAAATCCCTGGGAGATGTGTCCTTGTTCCCGATCATCAATGCGCAGAACATCTCGAAGGCGTTTGGAGCGAAGCCTCTTTTTCAGGGGATTTCTTTCACCGTTTCGGAAGAGGATCGGATTGGACTGATTGGGCCGAATGGTTCCGGCAAATCCACCCTGCTCCGCCTGCTGGCAGGAATGGATGAGCCGGACAGCGGTGAACTCGTCACCCGAAAACGTCTGCGCTTTAGCTATGTGGCGCAGGAGTCGGAGTTCCCGCCGGGAGAAACGGTTCGCTCGGTGGTGGAGAAGGCCCGGAAGCAAAGTGAAATCATGGACGGCGCCCATTTCGCGGAGACGCTGGGCCGGCCGGGCTTTGAGGATCTTGAAGCCGAAGCATCCAAGCTGTCCGGTGGCTGGCAAAAGCGCCTAGCCATTGTGGAGGCACTGGTTCAGACGCCGGATGTTTTACTGCTGGATGAGCCTACCAATCATCTGGATCTCGCTGGGATTGAATGGCTGCAAGCTCTGCTGGAGCAGGCCGCCTTCGCTTGTGTCGTCGTGACCCATGACCGCTATTTTCTCGAAAGTGTCGCGAGCGAGGTGGTGGAGCTTAACCAGGTGTATCCCGAGGGACTGCTGCGTGTGCCCGGCAATTACAGCACCTTCCTTGAGAAGAAAGAAGAGTTCCTCCTGGCGCAGTCGAATCGCCAGCAGGCATTGGAGAACCTGGTCCATTCCGAAATCGAATGGCTACGGCGGGGAGCGAAGGCGCGAACGCGAAAATCCAAAGCCCGCATTCAGAAAGCCGGCGATCTAATGGGAGAACTGGCCGGCATGAATGCCAGAATGCGAACCGCAACCGCGCAGGTTGATTTCTCAGCCACGGGTCGGAAGACCAAACGTTTGATTGAGCTTGAGAATGTCGCGTGCAAGGTCGATGACCGCACGCTGTTTGAGCAGCTCAACTTCACAATATCGGCGGGAATGCGGGTTGGTCTGGTGGGACCGAATGGCAGCGGAAAAACCACACTCCTTCGTATGCTGGCCGGAGAGATCGCTCCCGGCTATGGGCAAATTCACCGGGCCGACCGGTTGCGCATCGTGTATTTCGATCAGAATCGCCGCCTGGATGAAAGCCTGACTTTGCGCCAGGCGCTGGCTCCTGACGGAGACTCGGTGATCTATCAGGACAGGGTGGTTCATGTGGCATCCTGGGCTGCGAAATTCCTTTTCACCGGAGAGCAACTGAATCAGCCGATTGAGTGGCTCTCGGGGGGAGAACGAGCGCGTGTGCTGATCGCGCAGTTGATGCTGCAGCCTGCCGATATTCTCCTGCTGGACGAGCCCACCAACGACCTCGACATTCCAACGCTGGAGATCCTCGAGCAAAGTCTGCTGGAGTTTCACGGATCACTGGTGCTCGTGACCCACGATCGTTACATGCTTGATCGCGTGTCCACAATCGTCTTGGGCCTCGATGGCAGGGGTGGCGCGGAGAGCTTTGCTGACTACTCGCAGTGGGAAGAATGGCAGACAGAGAACAAGGCTTCGTCGAAAACAGCCAACACCCCGGCGTCCGCGACAGTAAATTCCAGTGGTTCTCCGGGGCGATTCAAAGCCATGCGAATGGCCGCAAGCGGACTGGCGGCACTCTCCAGAATGGGGCGCTGCGAGAAGAAGATTGTCCAGTGCTTGTCCCGTTCGGCCTGCGACATCTGGTCATAGCCTTCTTCGTACCATTGCGCTACTTCATGCAGGAAACGTACCACTTCCAGCCGCTCGCGCCGCTCATCCATACGCTTGGCATACAGGTCGTGATGCCACAGGATTAGCCGCTCGAAAGAGAAGGTACGCAGTTGCGCTTCCGCCGTCGTCAGGTCTAGTCGCAATGTCCACGAGAATGCCGCGATAGACGGCCAGATAGACGAATTGCTGATTAAAGGCGTGACACGCATCGCAATGCAAATCTTCGCGCACGATGCGAATCTCTTCAGCATGCGCAATGCAATCGCCGACACGATAATTATCGAGAGTGCAGTCGAAGGCTTTGGTCTGGGTCGAAATGATCGGAGCCTGGCAGATGACGCAGGCGATCGGGTTCTCGAAGTAGACGGTGTCGAACATGCCCATAGTAGGACCTCGCAGGCGGAGAAAGGGTTCAGTTATGGCAGATGGCAAGGCGCGATGATACTTAAGTAACATGCGCAGGGCGCTGATGATACTTTTGGACGCAAAAGTATCATCGCTGCCTTAAGTCGTTTCCGCCACGGCGCGCAGAATGTCGCGGGCCACGAACACACGTCCCTGTGGCGTTGCTTCGGCCTCGTGCAGGATTCCAGCATTGACCAGTTTCTGGACGTTGTTGGCGGCGCTGCGATACGTTATTCCCAACAGTTTTTGGGCTTGCGGGATGGTGAGCATGGGTGTGTCAAACAGACCGTCTACCAGTCGGAGTAACAGTGTCGAAGAACGCGTTTGAGTTAACTGCTCGCGCCAGTGTGCCTGCAAATCTTGAATTTGCCGGGCACGGGCAATCGCATCGCGTGATTGGTCGGCAACACCCTGCAGGAAGAATTCCAGCCACTCGTTCCACGCACCGCGCTCGCTGACAGCCAACAGTCGATCGTAATAGGCGTCGCGTTGTCGCTCAAAGTAGGCGCTCAAGTACAGCAGCGGCACGGGCTGAAGATTCCAGTTGATGAGCAACAGCGAAAGCAATAATCGTCCGATGCGGCCATTGCCATCGATGAAAGGGTGAATCGCTTCAAATTGATAGTGAATCAGGGCCAGTCGAACCAAGGGCGGCAGTGGATCATCGCTGTGAAGATACTTCTCCAGATCACCAAGTGCCTGCTGCATCTCCGTAACTGGCGGTGGCACGTACGTGGCGTCCTCCAGCGTGCAGCCGGGACGCCCGATCCAATTTTGAGTGTGGCGAAATTCGCCGGGTGTGGCAAACTCGCCGCGCACGCCCTTCATGAGAATCGCGTGTACTTCACGAATCAGCCGCAGGCTGACGGGCAGGGTGCTTAGCCGCTCCAGACCATGTTCCAATGCACGGACGTAATTGAAGACCTCGCGTACGTCCGTGTCTGCGGCGGCTGATTGCGCCAACGGAAGCGCTAATTGCCGCGCTTCGTAGGCATAGAGATCAGCCACGTCAGCCTGTGTACCTTCAATCCGCGATGACAGCACGGCTTCGCGTCGGATGAACGGTCGAATGAGCAGATTTGGGTTAGGCAATGTCCGGCCCAACCCAGCCAGTTCGCCTAACGCCCGATCGGCCTGCGACAACACATTGACCAGTGAGCGGTCGAAGTCGATCTGAGGCGGCAGTGGATTAGGCACAAATGCCCAATAAGGCGGCTGCGCCTGCCATGCCTTTATGACATGCCCGGTTGGGCTGTTTTGAAAGCGATCCAGATTCATTGGAATCACCCACGATGGATTGTGAAGCAAATTATACTCGAATCGCAGGTCTAAGGCTCAGTGTCGATGTAGTTATATAACCCCAGAGACTTGTGATTGTGCATTGATACCACCACTGCGCACAAATTGTCTGGCGTGCTATTCTCTCGAATGACTCAGGCCCATCATATCGATGGGCCTGAGTGTTTAGAGCCGCAGTTTATCCGCCGGGCTGGCCTCAGCATGATCAAGCGCGATGTCCGCCTCGACGAATCGGGCATAGCGGCGCACCATCTCCAGATCAGAGTGACCGAGCAACTTCCTGCAGTGCCAGCATTTTGCCGCCATTGCGCAGATATTCGGTCGCGAACGAATGGCGCAGCCGATGGGGATGCACATTCTTTACGCCAGCTCGTTCACCAATACGCTTCAGCAATCGGCGCAATACATGGCGATTCATCGGCCGCGGATCGCTACCCTCGGCGACGAGGAGCAGGGGACGCGGTCGGTTTCGTGTCGGCGTCATCCCGATCTTTCAGATATTCCCAGATCGCTTTGGCACAGCGTTTGCCGAAGCGGACCGTGCGGGGTTTATTACCCTTGCCGTGGCGCACCCTGATTTTGTGCTGGGTCATATCGAGATCGTCAAGGACGAGGTCGCAAAGTTCCTGGGCACGCAGGCCAGTGTCAAACAACAGCATGATGATCATGCGATCACGCGTGGCGGTGGACCGAGCCGGCGACACGTTCTTATCTTGACGCATCTTATAGGTGCGAGCCGTGTCGCAGGCTTTAAGCATGGCAGTAATCTCGGCTGTGGACAGCGGATCGATTATGGTTTCTTCCACATCTGGCGCCGGGATGGTCCGCACGATGTTTGTCCCGGCATAACCGCAGGCCACAGCCCACGTCCATAACGCAGACAAGTTGGTGTGGATGTTGAGACGCGACTTGGCGCCGAGCTTGAATTCGCCGCGCGAAGCAGCGCCGTCTGGTCGGGCGATATAGTCGTTACCGAGCCACGCGAAGAACTTCACCAATCGATCGCGGGTGATGGACGTAAACGATGGATCGTTTGGAAAGAACAGCTGGGCTTTGGCGAGGGTGTTGCGATAATCCGAGATGGTGTGGGCGCTGAGGCCCGCGGCTTGCTTTTCAAGGATCATGCCTTGAAAGGCTTGCGAGAGGGTGAGTGGTTTAGCCATGTGGTCTCTTCTCCGTATGTAGATTCCGACAAGTCGCTGTGGCCTTCCCCTTACGCGACCTGATCGTTTTTTTATACAGAGACAAAAAGACCCGTGTGGTCTCAGGTGATTCAACTCCTCTCGACTGTTAAAGTTGGAGACCTCATGGCTAGGTTGATCTACCTAGCCATGAGGTCTGTAGTCGGGGCGAGAGGATTTGAACCTCCGACCTCACGGACCCGAACCGTGCGCGCTAGCCGAGCTGCGCTACGCCCCGAACTTTGCTCCCGTCCTGTGTTGTCCTGCTGCGCGCTAGCCGAGCTGCGCTACGCCCCGAACTTTGCTCTCGTCCTGTGTTGTCCTGCCGGGCAGGGCCGCGAGCGCCGCGGATTATAACCGATTCTCAAGGGCATTGCAAGCACCAGTTTGATTCGACGTATAATCGCCGGATGCTCGGACTTAGCCTGATCTTCCTGCTGGCGGCCGCCTCGCTGCACGCGCTGTCCAATGCTTTGATCAAACGAGCGCGCGACAAACTCGCTTTCACGTGGTGGATGCTGACGGCGAATCTGATCATCGGCGCGCCACTACTGTTTTTTGCTGGGACGATTCCACTGATCGGATGGCAGATCATCGCTGTCAGTGGCTTGATCGAAGCGGTGTACTTTATGGCATTGACGCGGGCATATGCGTTGGGTGATCTCTCGCAGGTGTATCCGATGGCGCGCGGTTCAGCGCCGCTGTTTGTGCTGCTGTGGGCGGTGCTGTGGCTGGGTGAAACGCCGAGCGCGGGTGGCTTGAGCGGAATTCTGCTGATCGTGGTCGGGCTGTATTTGGTGAACTTGCCTTCGCTGGCCGACTGGAAACGCCCGCTGTTGGGGCTGAAATCAGGAGCAGCACGTTGGGCGCTGTTGACGGGTCTGCTGATCTCGATCTATTCGTCAATCGATAAGGTGGGCATGCGCTATGTCGATCCGCTGCCGTATCTCTATTTCTTTCTGGCGGTAACGTGGCTGGCGTTGAGCGGGCAGTGGCTCAACGCCGATCGACGCACGGCGCTACAGGCGGAGCTACAGCCGGACGTCAAACATCGTTTGTTGACTGCGGCTTTCGTCGCGCTGCTAGGATCGGGCGCGTATGGGTTGGTATTGGCGGCGTTGCGCCTCAGCCCGGTCAGTTACGTGAGTCCGGTGCGCGAAGTGAGTGTAGTGATCGGCGCGTGGATTGGCGTGAAATTTATGGGCGAGCGAGGCGGTTCGCTGCGCGTGATCGCCTCGATGCTGATCGCGGCCGGCATTCTCACCATTGCCCTGATTGGTTGACAACTCAAAATAGGCGTGCTAATATATAAGCACTTGTTTATATGTTTGAGAGTGACTTGTGACGACCCGTACTGCGGCACCCACCACGAAAGAATTGCATGAGCTGGCGCTGCACTTTTATGCGCTGAAGGATGTCGTGCGCCTTGAGATGTTGTGCGTGTTGTCTGATCGCGAGTATACGGTGAATGAACTGGCCGAAGCGTTGAACAAAAGCCAACCGCTAATCTCGTGGCACTTGCGCCGTCTCAAAGCGGCCGGGATCGTCAAGATCCGCCGATCGGGCCGGGAGGTGTACTGCTCGCTCGATCGGGCTGTGCTAATTGATCATCAACAAGCGCTGCTTGAGTTGATCGGCGCAGCCTGAATGCGTCGTTAGCTTCTAATATCCAACTTCTATTCTATAAGGAGCATAAACGTGGCAAAGACAGTCGGCAAAAAAGCGAAGAAAGTGCGAGTCGCCATTATCGGCGCGGGCAACTGCGCCTCGTCGTTGGTGCAGGGTGTCGAGTATTACAAGGACGCCGCCGACGGCATTAAGATTCCGGGCATCATGCACACCGTGCTGGGCGGCTATCACATCGGCGACGTGGAGTTCAGCGCGGCGATCGACATTGATGCAGACAAGGTGGGCAAAGACCTGAGCGAAGCCATTTTCTCGGGCCAGAACAACACCTACAAGTTTGCCAACGTGCCCAAGCTGAATGTGCCCGTGGCGCGCGGCATGACGCACGATGGTCTGGGTAAGTATTTGTCGCAGGTCATCAAGAAAGCGCCCGGCCCCACCGATGATATTGTGAAGCTGTTGAAGGACACCAAGACAGACGTCGTCGTGTCGTATCTGCCGGTCGGCAGCGAGGAAGCCACCAAGTGGTACGTGGAACAGATTTTGAAGGCGGGCTGCGCCTTCGTCAACTGCATTCCAGTGTTTATCGCGCGCGAGAAGTACTGGCAGGGACGCTTTGAAGACGCGGGTCTGCCCGTCATCGGCGACGACATCAAGAGCCAGGTCGGCGCGACGATCACGCATCGCGTGCTGACGCGCCTGTTTGAAGATCGCGGCGTGCGGCTCGATCGCACGTACCAGCTGAATTTCGGCGGCAACACGGACTTCATGAATATGCTCGAGCGCGAACGCCTGGAGTCGAAGAAGATCAGCAAGACCAATGCGGTTACCAGCCAACTCGATCTGCCCATCGATCCCAAGAACGTCCATGTCGGCCCCAGCGATTACGTGCCCTGGTTGAGTGATCGCAAGTGGTGCTACATTCGCATGGAAGGTACGACCTTTGGCGATGTGCCGCTGAACCTGGAACTGAAACTGGAAGTGTGGGACAGCCCCAACTCGGCGGGCGTGGTCATCGACGCGGTGCGCTGCGCGAAGTTGGCGCTGGAACGCGGTATGAAAGGCGCGGTCGTTGCGCCGTCCTCGTACTTTATGAAGTCGCCGCCGGTGCAGTATCACGACGACGATGCACGCGAAGCGGTCGAGAAATACATTAAGGGCGAGTGACGATTGATTTTTACAGCCGCCGATGAACCCTCACTTGCGGTGAGTGATCGTCGGCGGCTGTTGTCTATCTATGCGACGAGTTATCCGATGAGTGAACAAGTACCAAAACCACAATCGTTAACCGATAGTTTACGTCCCAAAGTGGCGGGCATCCTCCAGCCGATCGGACGGTGGCTCATCCGATTGGGGATCAGCGCCGACGCGATCACGATCGCCGGGACGCTGCTGATGGCGGTCGTCGGCGTGCTGCTGGCAAACGGCCAATTCCTGTTGGGCGGGGTATTGGTGATTTTGTCCGCGCCGCTGGATGCGCTGGATGGGACGGTAGCGCGGCTAACGGGCGTGACCAGCAAATTCGGCGCGTTTCTGGATTCCACATCCGATCGGTACGCCGAGGGCTTCATCTTGATCGGTCTGTTGATCTACGGTCTCACGCAACGCGCTGATTGGATCGTCGTGTTGGCGTTTGTGGCGATGTGGGGCTCGTTTGCGGTCAGTTACACCCGTGCGCGCGCTGAAGGGCTAGGTTATTCGTGCAAAATCGGCCTTTTGACGCGCTTCGAGCGTTTTATCTTGATCATTGCGATGCTGCTGACGGGCTGGATCCTGCCGGGGCTGATCGTGCTGGCGGTATTGACACATCTTACGGCGGTGCAGCGCATTGTCTATGTGCGGCGTGCCATGCGCGCCGGCTCAGTGGAACCCTAGAACGTTTATCAGAGGAGTCAGGCGCGCCCACGTGCCGGATCACATGGTCTCATGCGCCGCACCTGGGGGTGCTTGCTCCGCGCATGATAAGCGTCCAAGTCTGGCACTTAAGTGCTAGTGCGTTTGCCGAATCAACGGCTATAATTGAAGCATGGACTCTATCCCGGCTCAATCATACATGATCGAAGCGGACCGCTTGAGCAAAATGTTCGGCAA
The DNA here is from genome assembly GCA_963732925.1 of Terriglobia bacterium. Taxonomy (GTDB): domain Bacteria; phylum Acidobacteriota; class Terriglobia; order Terriglobales; family Acidobacteriaceae; genus DASZRZ01. The sequence goes on along the minus strand of CAVTBJ010000005.1, from coordinate 2,555 downwards.
TTTTGTGGCCGTGCACGAGGTGTCGCTGCGGGTGGCCGCGGGCGGCGTGCTGGCGCTGCTCGGCCCCAACGGCGCGGGCAAGACGACCACGGTGCGGATGTTGTCCGGCATCCTTACGCCGACGAGCGGCCACGCACGCATCGCCGGTCTGGACGTGATGCAGCACGCGCGGGCCGTCCGCTCACGGGTCGGCGTGCTCTCGGAAGTGCCGGGACTGTATCTGCGATCGACGGCGCGAGAATATCTCGATTTCTTCGGCGAAGCGTACGGCCTGTCAAAAGCGCTGCGTCAAAAACGGATGAGCCGATCTGTTGCAGCGCTTCGAAATGAGCGACGTCATCGATCGGCGGTTGGGTGAGTTCTCAAAGGGCATGAAGCAGAAGCTGGCGCTCATCCGATCGATGCTGCACGACCCCGAAGTGCTGCTTCTCGACGAGCCTACCTCGGCGATGGATCCGCAGAGTGCCCGGCTGGTGCACGATGCCTTGTTGCAGCTGCGCGATCAGCGGCGCGGCATCATTTTGTGCACGCACAATCTGGTCGAGGCCGAGATGATGGCCGATCACATCGCCATTATCCGGCGCGGCGAAATCGTGGCCGAAGGATCGCCGGTTGAGTTGAAGGCGCGCATGCTGGGCCGCCCGCTGATGGAACTACGCTTCGCGCAACCGCTTAACGGGCAGCTAACCGATTTGGAGACGCGGCTGGCGGTGGAAAGCCGGGGCGATACCTGGCTGCGTTACTGGTCAACTGATCCGCACACGGACAATCCGCCGCTGCTCTATTGGCTGGCCGAACACAAGATCGATGTGGTGACATTGAGTGAAGTGCCGCGCAGCCTGGAAGAAGTGTATCTGCGTGTAGTCAATGAACCGGCCGAGTTGGAATCATGACGACCTTAACCGTAGCTGACTCCAGGGGCGAATGGCTGCGCGGGGTGTGGTTGCTGACGCGCCGCGAGCTGCGTGACACGCTGCGCGACTGGCGCATGGTCACGCCGATTGTGCTGTTGACGCTGGTGTTCCCCGTTATCATGACGTTTACGGCCGGCGCGGCGCAGGGCTTCGTCAGTCGTTTTGGCACGCCCCTCATCGCCGAGCGGTTGATTCCGTTCCTGTTGATGATCGTCGGCTTCTTCCCGATTTCGTTTTCGTTGGTCATCGCGCTGGAAACGTTTGTCGGTGAGCGGGAACGCAAGAGCCTGGAGCCGTTGCTGGCGACGCCGTTATCCAACGGCCAGCTGTATACCGGTAAGATGCTGGCTTCGATGATCCCCGCGCTGATGGCCGCCTATCTAGGCGTGAGCGTGTACTTATTGGGCTTGCTGATCTTCCGCGGTTGGACGCCGCCGCTGATCCTGCTGGCGCAGGTGCTGGCCTTGACGACGATGGAAGGCTTAGTGATGGTATCGGGCGCGGTAGTGGTTTCCAGCCGCGCAACCAGCGTGCGCGCGGCCAATTTGCTGGCCTCCTTCATTATCATCCCGATGGCGCTGCTGGTGCAAGGGATCAGTATCATCATGTTCATGGCGATCTACGATGCATTGTGGGGCATCGTGCTGGCGCTCATCGTCGTGAATCTGATTTTGGTCCGCATGGGACTCAGCCTGTTCAATCGGGAAGAATTGCTCGGCCGCGAGATTGATCAACTGAGTTTACGCGGTACCTGGCGCAAACTACGACAATACTGGGCCACGCCCACACTCGACGCCGAGCCGCAGCGATTTTCGATCGGACGAATGTACCGCCAGCACATCCCGGCCGCGCTCAAGCGCCAACGGAGCGCGGCAGCGGCGGTCGGCGTGGCGCTGTTAGTGGGCGTAGGCGTGGCCTGGCTGATCGGCAGCCGGTTAGAGTTGCCTGAATCCGCGCTGATGACATTGCGTGATGGATTGACTAACTTGCGAACCGATTCTTTCAGCGCGGCAAACTTTTCCATGATATTGCCAGCGGCCAAAGACAACTTGTTTTTGGCTATATTCGAGAATAATGCCCGTTCGCTGTTGTTAGGCGGGGTAGTCAGCCTGTTCTCATTTGGTGCACTGGGTGTGGTGATGTTGCTGGCCGCAATTGCGCCGTTGGGCCTTGTCGCGCCACTCGTGGGCATGGCGGGCCTGAATCCGGTCGTGTTTATTTTGGCATTTGTCGTGCCGCATGGCATTGTCGAAATTCCGGCGGCGGTGATCGCTACGGCAGCGGCCCTACGGATGGGAGCGTCGCTGGTACATCGTAATCCACGTCTGACCCTGGGCGAAGGCTGGCTGTTGGCGATGGTTGATTTTGTGAAGTTATTCGTCTTTGTGGTGCTGCCGTTGTTGGTGATAGCGGCTCTGGCTGAAGCCTATGTCACGCCACAGGTGGCGTGTCTGGTGTATGGTTGTCGGTGATGTCCATCACCTAACTCGTTTGATCAAAAAGAGGCAGATCCATTGGACCTGCCTCTTTTATTAGTGCGTTGTTACTTGCCACGATAGTGTGCGCTGTACTGCACATAGCGCGCCGCGCCACTTTTGATCGAAGCCACTTCTTCATCCGTTAACGCACGCACCACGCGGC
>CAVTBJ010000004.1:0-217995 GCA_963732925.1 Terriglobia bacterium | reverse complement strand
CTGCGAGGGATAGACGAGCAGTCCCAGTGCTACGAACATGACGATCTGCATCAGCCAAGCCACGCCGTCGTGGAACAGGCGCAGACTGCCGCGATGCAAAAATCGTCCCTGTCCCATGGTGATTCCGGCGAGGTAGGCTGCCAGAAAGCCGTTGCCATGGAGCGATGCAGCCAGACCGTAGGTGAGGGCGACCATGGCCGTGGTGAGCACCGGGTAGAGTCCTTCATACTCCAGGCGCGCGCGGTTCACCAGAGGAACCATGAGGCGGCCCATGCCGTAGCCGACAAGCCCGCCCACCCCCATCTGCAGCAGGAAGCGCAGGAGCAATGAAGCGTACGACACCCCTGGGTGCAGGATGAGGTCAATCACCCCCAGGGTGAGAAACACAGCCATAGGATCGTTGCTGCCGGATTCCAGTTCGATCAGTTCCTTCAGGTTGCCACGTAAATTGATGTTGCGGGTGCGCAGGAGCGTGAACACTGCGGCGGCGTCGGTGGACGACACAATGGCTCCCAGCAGCAGGCCTTCCAGCCAGGTAAGGTGAAAAGTCTTCCATAGGAAGAGTCCCATGAGCAGCGCGCTGAACAGCACGCCCAGGATGGAGAGCCGCAGGGCTGGAGCAAGAACAGGGCAGACCTGATTCCAGTCGGTATCGAGCCCGGCCGAAAAGAGGATGAACACCAGGGCGATGACACCCAGCCATTGGGCCAGGAGAGGATCGTCGAAGGGAATGCCGCCTAAGCCCTCCTCATTTAGGGCAAGGCCCATGCCGAGAAAGAGCAGGAGTGCGGGAACTCCGAGCCGGACCGACAACTTGCTGCCAAAAATGACGACGACAAAGATGCCGCCGACGATCAGCAGAATGTGTTCGAGAGGAGGCATAACGGGTGAAGCAATCGTAGCAGCAGAGGATGGGAATAAATGGGGAACGGAGCGCTGTTCTGAAGCTGCAAAAGCAATTGCAACTGAAAACCGGATGCAGCAAAATGACGAACCAACTTTCACAGGAGTCTCGAATGAGACGACGGTAGCGTCAGTTCTCCTCGCTTCTTTTTTGTTTCTGGTATCCGCGCCGGCAATTGCTCAGAAATCCGCCGCGCCGAAGCTGGCGCAAAAGACCACTCAAGGCAGCCCCGGCGCCAAAGTGTGGGTCAACTTAACTTCAAAGACCTACCACTGCCCGGGCAATCGCTACTACGGCAAGACCAAGCACGGTGAGTACATGACGCAGAAGGAAGCGCAGGACAAGGGCTACCGCCCCGCGCGGGGCAAGTTCTGCCGCTAGCCCGGTTGCAGCAAGATTGCGGGTCCCCCGGATAGGGCTCAACTGCTCCATGGCGGCGTCTCCCTGAGCGAAGGGCTCCGAAGATGCTTATGGGCGCTCGCTTATGATTCTTGTGCCAGCGGGCGTTCTCTAAAGCAGCGTTCCCCGCAAAATCAGCAGGGCGGCCGAGAAGTAGATGATCAGCCCGGTCACATCCACCAGTGTGGCGACAAAGGGTGCGGAACTGGTGGCGGGATCGAAGCCCAGGCGGCGCAGCACGAAGGGCAGCATGCTTCCGACCAGAGTGCCCCAGGTGACCACGCCGACCAGGGCGACCCACACGGTACTCGCCACCAGCAGGTAATGAGGGCCATAGTCGGTGATGTGCAGTTCCTGCCACAGCACGATGCGGACAAATCCAATCGAGCCCAGAAAACCACCCAGGGCAAACCCGGAAAGCAGTTCCCGGCGCAGCACCCGGAACCAGTCGTGCAGGGTCAGCTCCTGGATGGCGAGTGCCCGGATAATGAGGGTTGCCGCCTGCGAGCCCGAGTTGCCGCCGCTGGAGATGATGAGCGGGACGAACAATGCCAGCACCACGGCTCGCGAAATCTCGGTTTGGAAGTAGCCCATGGCAGTTGCGGTGAGCATTTCCCCCAGGAACAGCGCCGAGAGCCAGCCGCCGCGTTTCTGCATCAGGCGCCAGAGGCTGGTCTGGGTGTAGGGAGCGTCCAGGGCCTCCAGGCCGCCGATCTTCTGGAAGTCTTCGGTGGCCTCTTCTTCTGCGACATCGAGCACGTCGTCCACGGTGATGATCCCCAGCATGTTCCCCAGGGTGTCGGTAACCGGAAGGGCGATGCGGTCGTACTTCTCAAACATGGCGAGGACTTCTTCCCTGTCAGCGGTGGCGGGAATGGAAACCAGGGGCTCCACCAGGTCCAGTACGCGGGCGGAGGGAGCCGCCATTACGAGTTCGGGCAGGCCCACATCGCCGATCAGCCTGCCGGAAGCGTCCACGATATAGATGACGTCCAGCATTTCCTTGCCGGTGCCGGTGGCGCGAATGGAATCGAGCGCCTGTCCGGCGGTCATATCCGGCCGGATCGAGACGTACTCCGGCGTCATGAAGCGCCCGGCGGTATCTTCCGGGTAGCCCAGCAACTGGCGGGCGTAGCCCAGCTCGGTGGGCGACAGGGTTTCGAGCAGCCGGCGGGCGACTTCGAAGGGCAGTTCTTCCAGCAGGCGAGTGCGGTCGTCCGGACTCATCTGCTCCATAACGCTGCGCACCAGGTCGGTGGAGAGCGACTGGATCAGGTGCTCCTGGTGGTCCGAAGGCAGATAGGAGAAAACTTCCGCAGCCTGATCACGAGGCAGAAGGCGAAAGACGACGGCTTCCTCCGACTCCGGCAGGTCGATGAGGAGTTCGGCAATGTCGGACGGGTGCAGGTCGGCGAGGGTGGCACGCAGTTCGCTCCACCGGCGCTGTTGCACCAGCTCGACAAAGTTGTCCTGGTTCAGGAGGGTCGCCATTCATATCAATCCAGGGTGAGCGCTTTACGCCAGTTCTATGGATATCACGGAATATGGGAATCCGGTTCCTTCATGTGAGCTTCCGGCTCGAGTTTTTTTCTTTGCGAAAATAGCTTCAGGCCTTGAGCGGGACGGACTGTACAGAGGGCTTCGTGGCTGCACTCAATCCGGAAGCATTCCGGATCTGCGGTTGGATGTGGCTGGCGTTTATTCTCCACTGGCCGCTCGCTGCTATCGGTACAAAGCCCACACAGTGGCGAAAGAGCGTGGTGAGGGAAGCTCAATTTCCCGGAATGTGGGGATCCTGGTCCTGCGGGTCTTGGGGAATGCCCATAATCTTGCGGAACAGAGACCGGTCGTCCTTCTTCTTATCCTTATCCGAAGGGGGCGGGACCCATTTGGGAGGGTTTTCCGGAGCGGCGGGATCGATGCCGAAATCCCAGACATCGAGATTCACGTCCTTACTGATCATTTCCACCAGCGCATATTCGCCCGGAGACAGCCGCTGCGCGGGCTGGACCTTCACCCAGGAGTCGCCGACCCGCGACACCTGCGCGAGTACGATGTTCGCCTTTTGCGACGTGCCGCTGTAGAAGGCAAACTCGATGACGCCGACCACCCGGGAATGCTTCTCGACCTTCAGGCGGGCAATCTGGAAGCGCTGGGAAAGGTCGCCTCCAGCGGCAGCTGCCGGGTCGTCGTCGATATTCAGGTAGAGGACCGGGTCGGGGATGTGGGCATTCACCCGGGCGATCGTGCCCTCCAGCTCAATTTTCTCCTTGTTCTTTGCCAGAGGATCGATGGCCGCACGCAGAATATTTTTGCCCCGGTCGGCGTTGATCTGGCTGCCGTTCTGCACCAGCTCCGCGAGCTCCGGCTTACCGTGGAACACGTCGAACAGATAGACCCCTTTCTCATCGGGCAGGCGAAGTCCGGGCGCTACCTGGGGGCTGGTTTTGTCGAGTTCCGCCTGCGTCCGACGCTCTTCCTCTTCTTCCTGCGCGGTTTCAGCCTTGGCCTTCGCTTCGGCGGCGGCTTTCATCTCCTTGGTGGGATGGTTCTTGCGGTAATACTTCTCGGTGGCGTTCCAGTCCACCATGTCCTTGGGCAGCTCTTCCCACTGGTAGCGTTCCGCGCTGAGGTAGCGGATGCGGTCGCCCTTATCTTCCCAGCGTATGGTCTCCTGATAGGAGCCATCCTTCAGAATCAGGCGCCTGGGTTGATCGTTCTCAGGCTTCTGTGCCTTCTCGCCGGCGTCCTTGCTTGCTTCTCGGGCGTCCTGTTGGGGGGAAGCATTGGCAGGCTGCGCTTTGCTTGCGGCACTCTTCGGCGCGGGTTTGGGAACACTGGGCACCTGGGCCTGGAGCAAAGATGCAGAAGCCAAAAGAACGATGCCCATGGCCCTGGCCCAGGCAGCCTGGAAATGCTTGCGAAGCGCGCAGTGCGGGAGATACAGCATCATGCTTATCTATAGATTATGCGCCCGCCGGCGTGGTCCTGCACAGTGGGGGAAACGCCTGATTCCCCGCTCGGGAGTGTTCCGTCCCGCGGCGTTTTCTGCCATAATAGTTCGTGCCCACCAGCCAACGGCATAACTCACAAAAACTCAAGGAATTGAGGCAGCAATGTCGGCAAAGTACATCTTTGTGACCGGTGGAGTTGTGTCCAGTCTCGGCAAGGGTCTGGCTGCGGCCTCGATCGGATGCCTGCTGGAAAGCCGCGGGCTCAGAGTCAATCTGATGAAGTTCGATCCGTATCTGAATGTCGATCCGGGCACCATGTCGCCCGTTCAGCACGGCGAGGTGTTCGTGACCGACGACGGCGCGGAAACCGATCTCGACCTGGGCCACTACGAGCGCTTTACCCACGCCGCACTGACCCGCGACAACAACTGGACCACCGGCCGCATCTACGAGCAGATCATCACCAAGGAACGGCGCGGCGATTATCTGGGCAAGACCGTCCAGGTGATTCCTCACGTGACCAACGAAATCAAGAACGGCGATGCAGAAGGTGGCGGCAGGACGTGGACGTCGCGATCGTCGAGATCGGCGGAACGGTGGGCGATATCGAGTCGCTGCCGTTTCTCGAAGCGATCCGCCAGATGCGCCAGGAGCTGGGTCGCGAGAACACTCTTTTTGTCCACGTCACGCTGGTGCCGTGGATCGCCGCGGCGCAGGAGCTGAAGACCAAGCCGACGCAGCACTCGGTCAAGGAACTGCTCACCATTGGAATTCAGCCCGACATCCTGCTCTGCCGCACGGACCGGTTCCTGTCGACGGAGATGCAAGTCCAAGATCGCGCTGTTCTGCAACGTGGAAGACAGGCGGTGATCACGGCCAAAGACGTGGCGTCGATCTACGAAGTGCCGCTGATGTCTTGCGCAGCGAAGGCGTGGATTCGCTGGTGCTGAAGTATCTGCATCTCGAGACGGCGGAGCCAGATCTGAGCCGCTGGCAGGACCTGGTGCAGCGCTGCTACAACCCCAAGGACGAGGTCTCGATCGCGATCTGTCGGGAAGTATGTCGAGTATGAGGACTGCTACAAGATCGCTGAAAGAAGCGCTGGTGCACGGCGCGCTGGCGCACAATCTGAAGCTGAACGTGACCTGGGTGGAGGCCGAGGGCCTGGAGACCAAAGGACCTGACTACGAGGAGCAGCTGCGAGGGTTTGACGGCATCCTGGTGCCCGGCGGCTTTGGCAAGCGCGGCATCGAGGGCATGCTGAATGCGATCCGCTATGCGCGCGAGCAACAGGTGCCGTATTTCGGAATTTGCCTGGGCATGCAGACGGCGTGCATCGAGTATGCGCGCAATGTATGCGGGCTGGCGGGCGCGAATTCCAGCGAATTTGATCCGGCGACGGCCGCATCGCGTGATCTACAAGCTGCGCGAATTGACCGGTGTGGAAGAGATGGGCGGGACGATGCGGCTGGGCGCCTGGCCCTGCGTGCTGGAGCCGGGATCTTTGGCGGCACAGGCCTACGGACAGACCGAGATCAGCGAACGCCATCGCCATCGCTATGAGTTCAACCGGGAGTACGAGGCGCTTCTGACGGGCGCGGGACTGAACATCACAGGGACGACGCCGGACGGGACCTACGTGGAGATCGTGGAGATTCCCGGGCATCCATTCTTCCTGGGTTGCCAGTTCCATCCCGAATTCAAATCGAAGCCGCTGGAGCCGCATCCGCTGTTTGCGTGGTTCATCAGGGCGGCGTATGAGCACAGTCAGGACACGCGGCATACGCGGCACGCAGCGGAAGTGGAGCAGTTTCTGAGGCCGGAGCGGGTTGGCAAGACCTAGTTACGGCTTCACGCGGGTCGGTATGGATGGGGGAAACTAAGAGGGTGGCTTCGTACCGGGAATATCCGTGTGGGTCCGTGGCAAGTTTTTTCTGAATTGGCCAAATGTCTTTTTCTTTCCAAGTCGGCAATGTAACCATCGGTGATGGTTCTCTCTTTCTGATTGCCGGGCCGTGCGTGATTGAAAGTGAGGAGCACGCGCTCAGGATGGCCGAGTGCATTTCCGGGGTGGCACGGGCCCTGCAGGTGCCGTACATCTTCAAGGCGTCCTATGACAAGGCCAACCGCACTTCGGTCAAGAGCTTTCGCGGTCCTGGGCTGATGGACGGGCTGCGCATCCTGCGCAAAGTGGCCGAGGCGGTCAGGGTTCCGGTGCTCACGGACGTCCACGAGGCGAAAGATGTCCTCGAAGTAGCCGCTGCCGTGGATGTGCTGCAGATCCCCGCGTTCCTCTGCCGGCAAACGGATCTGCTGGTGGCTGCCGGACGCAGCGGGCGCGCGGTGAACATCAAGAAGGGACAGTTCGTTTCGCCGTGGGACATGCAGTATCCAGTGGAGAAGGTCCGCTCGACGGGGAATGAACGGGTGTTTCTGACCGAGCGCGGGTCTTCGTTCGGCTACAACAACTTGGTGGTGGACATGCGCTCGCTGCCCACCATGCGGAAGTTTGCGCCTGTGGTGTTTGACGGCACCCATTCGGTGCAACTGCCGTCGGCCTCGGGAAAAGAAGGCCAGGCCCTGAGCGGCGGGCAGCCGGAATTCATTCCAGTGCTGGCGCGGGCGGCGGTGGCTGCGGGGGTAGACGGAGTCTTCCTGGAAGTGCACGAAAATCCCGCTGAGGCGCTCTCTGACGGCGCCAATGCCCTGGACCTGCGATGGCTCCGGCCGGTGCTGGAGGAGTTGCTGGCGATCCACGGGGCGGTACAAAAGGCCACCCAGGAGACGTCAGCCTCCCAATAAAATGAGGCGTCAGCCTTCATTAAAGCCACGCGGCAGCCTCTGGAAGAGTGAGAACTAGTTTCTCAGTAGCGCCGCGGGTCCGCCCCGCAGGTATCCAGCGCAGAGATCGGCTATGCGGGCAGGAGAAACATCACCAATTGGCCTTTCCTGTTTCCCGGAAGTGCACGAAAATAAGCAGATTACGTTTCCGCAGTTGAGCCGTCTTTTTAGCTATTCCAAGAAGGTTAAGGTTTTGGAGGGTACTTGTTTGCCGCAGGGGCCTAGCAGGGAAATGGGTGACACCCGTACGCACGCGACCGTGAAAAGCCGATCATGGGAGGCTTTCCCGGCAGTAGGGTTCTCATTCCTCGTTCGATGGACCATGGTTCGATGGACGCTACTGGTTCTACTGGGGCTTTCTTCCCTTACCTTCGCTCAGAATCAGAACGCAAGCCTTGCCGGAACCGTAGCCGATCCCTTTGAAGCGGTGGTTCCGAACGCCCGCCTGACGCTGCAGGGCCCGGGCGGCTCGACGCGGACCGCGACATCCGATGGCTTGGGAAAATACACTTTCAGCGGTGTTCCAGCGGGCGAGTACCAGCTCAAGGTCAGCGCCGAGGGGTTTACGGATTATGGTGTCTCCCAACTGCGGTTGACGCCGGGAGAAACACTCACCCACAACATCCACCTGAGCATCAGCACGGTAAAGGCTCAGATCGAAGTGCAGGCCGACGCCAACGAAGTGAGCGTGGAGCCTTCGAGCAACGCCGACGCGCTGGTACTCAGCGGCCAGGATCTGGAGACGCTTTCGGATAATCCCGAGGACCTGGCCCAGGATCTGCAGGCGCTGGCCGGGCCCGCCGCGGGCGATGAGGGAGGGGAAGTCTACGTTGACGGATTTTCCGGCGGAGACATGCCTCCCAAGTCGTCGATCAAGGAAGTACGGATCAACCAGAATCCGTTTTCAGCAGAATACGATCGTCCCGGCCGCGGGCGCATTGAAATCATTACCAAGCCGGGCAGCGACCGCTTTCGCGGCAATTTGCGTTTTGATTTTGGCGATTCGGCGCTGAACTCCCGCAATCCATTCGTCGCCCAGAAAGCGGACTTCCGGCGCAAGCGCTGGGACGGGGCGTTCGGCGGACCGCTGGGCAAAAAGACCTCCTTTTTCGTCAGTCTGGAACGCGGAGATACCGCCGAGAGCAGTGCTATTAACGCTCTCGTACTGGATCCTTCGCTGAACGTAACGCCGCTTCAGCAGACGGTACCCACGCCCGATGCCCGGACCCATTTCAGCATCCGCATAGACCGCCAGTTCGGCATGAATCACACCCTGACGGGACGTTATATCTTCGAGCGGGAGACGCAGGACAATTCCGGGCTGGATAGCTTTTCACTGCCCTCCACGGCATACAACGAGGTGACTCGCGAAAACATCCTGCGCCTGACGGAAACGGCAATTCTGAACCCCAGCACGGTGAATGAAGCGCGCTTCCAGTACCGGCGGGAGTACGACGGGAATACGCCGCTGAGCAGCGATCCGACGATTCAGGTCCAGCAGGCGTTTTCCTCCGGCGGCGCTTCGCAGGGCACCTCGAACACGACAGAAAACCAGTTCGAGTTTACGGACATGGTGTCCCTGACCCGGGCACAGCACCTCATCAAGGTGGGCGGCCGGATACGGTACTCGGGCAAGGGCGACTTCTCGACGCAAAATTTCAACGGCCAGTTTACGTTTGCCTCACTCGATGCCTATCAGATCACCGAACAGGGACTGGCAAACGGCCTCACCGCCGATCAGATTGCCGCCCTGGGTGGCGGTCCCATTCAGTTCACCATGGCGACGGGCGATCCGCTCACCTCGGTAGGCCAAACCGACCTGGGGCTATTTTTTCAGGATGACTGGAAAATTCGCCCGCAGCTGACCCTGAGTTCGGGGTTGCGCTATGAGGTGCAGACCAACATTTCCGATCTGAGAGATTTTGCTCCGCGCGTGGGAATCGCCTGGGCACCCTTCGGCCAGAACCGCAAGCATCCCACGGTGATTCGTGGCGGTTTCGGTATCTTCTATACCCGGGTCAATCAGGATTTTACGCTGCAGGCACTCAGCCTGAACGGGGTGCGGCAGCAGCAGTTTGTGGTGCCCGACCCCACGTTTTATCCCAGCATTCCGTCTGTGAGCCAGCTAGCCGGGAGCGTTGCCGAGCAGGCAATTCGGCAGGTGGCTCCGAACGTGGACTCTCCTTACATTCTGCAAAGCTCTGTCACTCTGGAACAGCAGCTTCCGCGGCGAAGCACTCTCACCCTCAGCTATGTGAACACCCGGGGAAACCACCGTTTGCGCTCCCGCAACATCAACGCCCCTCTGCCGGGAACCTATGACCCTAACGTCCCCGATTCCGGAGTGCGTCCTCTTCCCGGGGGCAACGTTTATCAATATGAGTCAACCGCCTCCTACCGGCAGAATCAGTTGGTGGCGCGGGTCAACTCGCGATTCAGCAATCGGGTCAGCCTGTTCGGGTTCTACGTGTTGGGAAAGGCGATGGACGACGCCGAGGGTCCAGGCAATTATTTCCCGGCAAACCAGTACGATCTGGCGGATGAATGGAGCCCCGCCGGGTTTGACGTGCGCCACCGGGCGGTCCTTGGCGGGTCTATCCGGCTTCCGCACGATGTATCGTTCAATCCATTCATGCTTACGAACAGCGGACAGCCGTTCAACATCACGATCGGGCGGGACATCAATGGTGACTCGCTGTTCACCGACCGTCCGGCGTTCGCTACGGATTTGAGTCGTCCCAGTGTGGTGCAGACAGCGTATGGAGTGTTCGATACCGATCCGCTACCTGGGCAGACGATTATTCCCCGCAATTATGGCCGCGGGCCAGGGCAGTTCACCATGAACCTGCGGGCTTCCAAGACGTTCAATATCGGTCACCGCGGGCCGGGATCCTCGGTGAGCGCTCAACCGTTTCAGGGCCGTGGAGGTCCGGGCGGTAGAGAGCGGGACCGGGGAGGACGCGGGGGGGCGGAGAACACCCTGTATTCCTTCACCTTCTCCGTTACTGCCAGGAACTTGCTCAACAACGTGAACCTGGCGCAGCCGATCGGCAACCTGAGTTCGTCGCGCTTTGGCGAATCGGTGGCCATCCGCAACGGCCGTGGCTCCAGCGAATCCGCCAATCGCATGGTGTATTTGCAGATGCGGGTTTCTTTCTGATTGGGCATTACGCCGCCTGCCTTCTTCGCGCTTCGGGCCACCTTCGGCCCGGCGTAGGCGCTAAGCCGCGTGCCGCCGCTGCCCTGCACACCTTATAATCAGAAAATCGTTATGCCGCTCGGACTGGATCACATTGTCGCGTCCACGCGCGCCCGCTTGGCGCGGGCTCCTCTGGATGTGGGCGAACTGGAACGCCGTGCAGCCAACCACCGGCCGCGCGGATTCGGCGCCGCCTTGCGACGCGCAGCCGCCGAGGGAGTCGCGGTGATCGCGGAATTGAAAAAGGCTTCGCCTTCGCGCGGGCTGATCCGGGCGGATTTCTCCGTGACCGAACTAGCCCGTGGCTTGGCCGGGGGCGGTGCGGCCGCGCTTTCCGTCCTGACCGACGCGGAGTTTTTTCAGGGATCGCTCGACAATCTGGCGCTGGCCTCGCAGTCGGTCTCGCTGCCCTGTCTGCGGAAGGACTTCATCGTGGAGGAGGGGCAAATCCTGGAGGCGCGCGCTTGGCGGGCAGATGCCATTCTGCTGATCGTCGCCGCGCTCTCGGATGCGGACCTGAAGCGCTTGCATGGCCGCGCCCGTGAATTGGAGTTGGACGTCCTGTGCGAGGTCCACGATGAGAAGGAGCTACAGCGTGCCCTCGACGCCGGGTGCGACATTGTGGGTGTAAATAGCCGTGACCTGCGCACCTTCCATGTGGATTTGCAGACGGCGGTCCGGCTGGCGGCGCGCCTGCCGCAAACTGCGGTCCGGGTGGCGGAGAGCGGCATTCATACAGCGGCGGACATGCGCCGGCTGCGCGAGGCGGGCTATGACGCCTTTTTGATCGGCGAATCGCTGATGAGGGCGCCAGCTCCCGGCCAGGCGCTGGCGGATCTGCTGGCGGAGGCCGATGGCCGCACGCGTCCCGCGCTCACGACCCCGGCGGCGGGAGCCCAGGGTTGACCTGGATCAAAATTTGCGGCACCACGACTCCTGAGGATGCGGCGCTTGCAGTGGAAGCTGGCGCCGATGCCGTGGGGCTGATTTTTGCTCCCAGCGCGCGACGCATTACCCCACGGGCGGCGCGGGATGTCGTTGGCAAGGTTCCGCCGAGCGTGGAGAAGGCCGGAGTTTTCGTCAACGAGGCTCCGCAGCGGGTCCTCGAAATTGCGGAAGAAGTCGGCCTGACCGTGGTCCAGTTGCACGGAGATGAAGACTCCGTGTATGTCCGTGAACTTCGGGCTGGCGCGGCTTGCAAGGGCCTGCAGCTACGGGTATTCAAGTCCGTGGCCGTTCAGCCGGGAAGGGAAGAGCTGCTGCGGCATTTTCTTCAATCAGAGCTGATTGAGGGAGTGCTGCTCGACTCCGCCCCGCCTTCGGAAGAAGCGCACCGTGGGGGCACGGGAAGGACGTTCGACTGGGAGCACGCTGCCCGAGTGCTGCAGGCTTTGTCCCTGCGCGTGCAGGTTGTTGTCGGAGGGGGACTTTCAGCGGCAAATGTGGACCGCGCCATCGGCACGCTGCGGCCCTGGGGGGTGGACGTATGCAGCGGCGTGGAGCGGGAGCCGGGGCGGAAAGATCCTGAGAAGGTAAGAGCTTTCGTGGCGGCGGTACGTGCTGCTGCCCAAACTGGTTGAGGAGTCTATGTCGGTTGTGAAATCCGTGCGCGCGCGCAATCCCTTGTCCGTTGGCCGGTTTGGTCCCTATGGCGGACGTTATGTCCCCGAAACGCTGATGGCGGCGTTAGAGGAACTGCAGACCGCTTATGCCCGCGCCCGTGCGGACCGCATGTTCCAGCGGGAACTGGACCGGCTGCTGAAGCAGTATGCAGGGCGTCCTACTTCCGCTGTTCTTTGCTCGCAATCTGACCGAGAAGCTGGGAGGAGCCCGCATTTACCTGAAGCGGGAAGACCTGCTGCATACCGGTGCCCACAAGATCAACAACTGCCTAGGACAGGGCTTGCTGGCGCAGCGCATGGGCAAGCGCCGCATCATCGCGGAAACCGGCGCCGGACAGCACGGCGTGGCCACCGCCACGGTGTGCGCATTGTTCGGCTTTGAATGCGTGGTGTATATGGGCACGGAGGACATGCGGCGGCAGGAACTGAACGTTTTCCGCATGCGCCTGCTGGGAGCGGAGGTTCGCGGCGTGGAATCCGGCTCGCGCACCCTCAAAGACGCCATCAATGAAGCCATGCGCGACTGGGTCACCAATGTCGGCGACACGCATTATCTGCTGGGCAGCGTGCTGGGAGCCGCATCCCTATCCGCTCATGGTGCGGGATTTTCAGTCGGTAATTGGCCGCGAAGCAAGGGCGCAAATTCTGAAACAGGAGCGGCGGCTGCCGGACGGCAATCATTGCCTGCGTGGGCGGCGGCTCAAACGCCATGGGAATTTTTCACGCCTTTATTCCCGACAAGCGTGTGCAACTGATCGGCGTGGAAGCCGGCGGACGCGGCTTTGCCCTGGGAGACCATGCGGCACGTTTTCACGGCGGCTCTCCGGGCGTGCTGCAGGGAACTTATTCCTACGTGCTGCAGGACGAAGGCGGGCAGATCGCGACCACGCATTCCGTCAGCGCCGGGCTGGATTATCCCGGTGTAGGACCGGAGCATGGCTGGCTGAAAGACAGCGGACGCGCGGAGTATGTCTCGGCAAATGATGCCGAGGCTTTGGAAGCTTGCGTTCTGCTGGCCCGTACCGAGGGGATTATCCCGGCGCTGGAGTCCGCGCATGCCGTGGCGGAGTGCCTGAAGCGGGCGCCCAGGATGAAGAAGTCGGAGGTCCTGCTGGTCAACATTTCCGGGCGCGGCGATAAGGACATGGGAATTTTACGAGCGGAGCTGGGAAATTTGTCATGAAGCGTGGCCCCTTCGCCGTGGGATAAAAGGCGTGTGAGACAAAAGAAGCTTGACGCTTGATCGAATGTAGGAGCGACGTGGCCATTCAGTTTTCCAAGAAGCCTTCGCTGGTCGGGTATGTGACCTGCGGTGATCCGGACCTGAAGACGACCCGGGACGTGATTTTTGCGGCAGCGCGCGCCGGTGCCGACGTAATCGAACTGGGCGTGCCGTTCAGCGATCCGGTGGCGGATGGTCCGGTGATCCAGCGGGCCAGCGAGCGTGGATTGCGCTCGGGGACGACCCTGGCCGATGTCCTGGCACTCGCCCGGGACATCCGGCGGGAGTCGCCGGTGGGCCTGATCGTGTTTTCTTATCTCAATCCGGTTCTGCGTTACGGATTCGAACGCTTCTGCGCCGAAGCCGGACAGGCGGGCATTGACGGCGCGCTTATTACCGACCTTCCGGCGGAGGAGTCGGAAGAGTATGTGCGGGGAATGCGCAAACACAACCTGGCTACGGTGTTTCTGGCCGCGCCCACCAGCACGGATGACCGGCTGCGGCAAATTGCGGCTGCTTCCACCGGTTTTATTTATGCGGTTTCGCGAACCGGCGTGACCGGTGCCCGCAAGCAGCTTCCGGAAGATGCCCGGAAGCTGGTCGAGCGGATTCGCCGTTTCAGCAAGTTGCCGGTGGCGGTGGGCTTTGGCATATCCAGCGCCGAGCAGGTGTCCGAGGTAGGTCGCTTTGCCGAGGCGGCGGTGGTGGGCAGCGCCATTGTGCAGGCCATTGAGCGCGCGGCTCCCGAGGGCCGCGCCCCGGAGGCGGTGGCGGAACTCATTCGGGGCCTGCTGGCGCGTTCCCAAAAGCCGGTAGCGAGCGGTGTGCGCACGTGAAAACCGGCTTCAACCGCCACCCGGGAAGCGTGTAATCTACCCAGAGCTTTGTCTTCATGCCGCATTCGCGGCGGACGAACTGGCGAACCAACTATGGACATCCCCGAGTGGCGAAAGAAAATCGACGAGATCGACCGCAAGCTGGTGCAACTGTTCAATGAGCGCGCGCACGCGGCGCAGGAGATTGGCCGCATCAAGCGCGCTCGCAGCCTGCCCGTCCATGAGCCGGAGCGGGAGCGGACGATCCTGAAGAAAATTTGCGAGCTGAATCAGGGGCCCCTGAGCGATAGCGAACTGATCCAGGTGTATGAGCGGCTCATCGACATTATGCGCGCTCTACAGGTCGTCGACGTCAGCGGCGAACGCTCCGTTAAGGCATCTGCGGCCGCCAAGGGCAGCGACTTGGGAGCCAAAGGACACAGCTAGTCGGCATTTCTCTTCCGGGCACATTCCATGGCCATTCAGCAGATCACCATCGTGGGCACAGGCCTGATCGGCGGCTCGCTTGCGCTGGGGCTGAAGAAACATGGTTTTGCAGGCCGCATCATCGGCTGCGACCGCGCGCTGGTGCTGGCTCGGGCGAAGTCCATGGGTGCGATCGATCTGGGGGTTGAAGACCCACGCCAGGCGGCGCACGGCAGTGGAGTGATTGTGCTGGCCACCCCGGTGGGCGCGATTCTCGATCTGCTCGAGAGGTTGGGACCGGTGCTTCCGTCGGAAACTATGATTACGGATGTGGGCAGCACCAAGGCCGAAATTGTGGCCCGCGCCCAGGCGGTATTCGGGCAGAACGCCGCGACCCGTTTTCTCCCCGGACATCCAATGGCGGGCAAAGAACGAAGCGGCGTAGAGCAGGCGTCTCCGGACCTGTTCCAGGGGGCGGTTTGGCTGTTTACCCCAGTTGCCGGGCAGCAGATTTCCGATCCCAGCGCTGGAAGCAACGATGGTTCCACGGCTTCCAGCGACACCATTGCCGAGTGGACGGAATGGATCTCGCGCCTGGGAGCGCACATTGCGATGCTGGATGCCGCTCGCCATGACTGGATTTGCGCCTGGGTGAGCCACTTGCCGCAGATGCTCTCGACAGCGCTGGCTGCAGCACTTGAGGATGAATTCGGGGATGACCCGGAGCTGCAAGCCATCGGCGGGCGGGCGCTCCGCGAGATGACGCGCATTGCCGGCAGTCCCTATTCCATGTGGCGCGATATTGCCCTCACCAATACCGGAAACATCCAGGATGCGCTGCTTCGCCTGGAGCAGCGGCTGGCTAACCTTCGCGAAAACCTGCGTACGCGGGGCCTGGAAGAGGAATTCGAGACTGCGAACCGGTTCCGCAACGGCTAGCTCGCTGCTGCGGCCTTCCCGCTGAACGGCCTAAGATAGAATCATCAATCCTGCGACGGCTCTGACCATCCTTGCGCGGGAGCGGACATGAATAAGGTTGTTGCCAATGCCGATGAGGCCATCCGGACGTTCAGGATGGCGCCATCATCATGCTGGGCGGGTTTGGGCTTGTGCGGCATCCCGGAAAACCTGATTGCCGCGCTGGTGCGCAAGGGCGTCAAGGGCTGACGACGATCAGCAACAATGCCGGGGTCGATGACTTCGGCCTGGGTCTGGCCCTCCAGAACCGGCAGATCCGCAAGCATATCGGATCCTATGTGGGGGAAAACCGGCTGCTGGAAGAATCTGGTTTTGACAATCGAATCGAGCTGGAACTGATTCCGCAAGGCACGTTTGCCGAAAGAATTCGCGCCGGGGGCGCCGGGATTCCCGCCTTCTATACCCCTACGGGCTACGGAACCATGGTTGCCGAAGGCAAGGAGGTGCGGGAGTTTGGCGGACGTCCCTGCGTATTGGAGCACGGGCTCACTGCGGACTTTGCTTTTGTGAAGGCCTGGAAAGGCGACCGCTGGGGAAACCTGATCTACCGCAAAACGCGCGGAAATTTCAATCCCATGATGGCCACTGCGGCAAAAGTAACCATTGCCGAAGTGGAGCATCTAGTAGAAGTGGGAGAATTGGAGCCGGATCAGATTCATACTCCCAGCATTTATGTGCAGCGGATTTTTCAAGGTACGGACTATGAGAAACGGATCGAGCGGCGTACGGTGAGGAAGGCATGAACCGCCCAAGACTTTGTTACCAAATCGAGGGTGAGTTATGAATAGGTTTCTGGAAAGCCGGATCGAGAATGGCCCACGCATGGTTCCGCGCTTCCGGTAAAAACGCGCTCGCGCGAGTGGCAGTCTGATCGGCGGGATAGGCGAACAGTGGAACCGCTTCACCGCCCTGCTGCGCATGTTGAGAGCATGGACCGGTGGGCGCTACAAAAATGTGCCGCTTAAGACGCTGCTGCTGAGCTTGCTGGCACTGGTCTATTTTCTCAGTCCCATTGACCTCATTTCCGACTTCATCCCGGCGGTTGGGTTGCTGGACGACGTAACCGTAGTCTTGCTGCTGCTTAGCGCAATCCGCAAAGATCTGGACCGTTTCCGGACTTGGGAAGACGCCAGCGGCACACCATCGACGCGGAGCATCCCGGCGAGCGCCGTATCCTGAACTTCGAGACAGGCCGAACCACTCATGCCCATGCCGGAAAGTTCCATGGAAGAGATTCGCAGCAGCACGCTGCGCTATCTCCGAATGTACGAAGAAGGCAGCTTCACTCTCAGCGATTTGGCCTCCGAGCTGGCGGTAATGGCTCCCGCTTATGACTACGCTATGGGAGGAATCGCCGACGGCTATGGAGACCTGCTGGCCGCGGCCTACAAGTTCCGCAGCCAGGCGGCGGACGATCCCGTCCTTCTCCTGGCGAGAGATTTGGAGCAGGCCATGACCGAGTTTCGCCGCTCGGAGGCAGCGTGGTAACTCTCCCCGGTGAACAAGGAACGCATCGGCATGAGCACACCGACCAGAGAAGGCCGGCAGCCCGACGACAAGCGGGAACAAATCGCCCGGCGGATCGCCAAGACCTGCGCGACGGCTACTACGTGAACCTCGGTATCGGACTGCCTACGCTGGTTGCCAACCACGTTCCCCGAGGAATCGAAGTCATCCTGCAAAGCGAAAACGGCATGCTAGGCCTGGGGCGTACCCGCTGGCCGGTCAGGAAGACCCTGACCTGATCAACGCCGGCAAAGAAACGGTTACGCAGATTCCGGGGACCTGCTACTTCAACAGTGCGGAAAGCTTTGCCATGATTCGCGGCGGTCATGTTGACTTCAGCGTACTGGGCGCGATGGAAGTCGATGAGAAAGGCAGCCTGGCCAACTGGATGATCCCCGGGAAGATGGTGAAGGGGATGGGCGGCGCCATGGATCTGGTCGCGGGCGCCAGGCGCACCGTAGTGGCCATGGAACACACCACGCGGGACGGCAAACCGAAAATCCTGAAGAAATGCACTCTGCCGCTGACCGGGGTCCACGTGGTGGATCTTATTGTGACGGAGATGGCCTATATCCGCGTGACCTCCGCAGGACTGGTGCTGGAGGAGATTGCTCCCGGCCTGACGGCCGAGGACGTGCAGAAAGCGACCGAAGCTACCCTGATGCTCAGTCCGGAGCTGAAGGTAATGCAGATCTAGTCCAGCAATTGCCCGCCTGATCCGCTTTGGCCGCTGACCTTACGATGCCGTCGTCTGATCAGACCGAAAGCCGGCTGTTCAACTACAAAGCTATCGTCCGACCTGAACTTCCGCGCTCTTCCCCGCCAGCGCGCGCAGGGATTCCCCGTACGGAGCTTTCGCAACCCCGCGCTCGGTGATGATGGCGCTGACGTAGCGGCTGGGTGTGACGTCGAAGGCCGGGTTCTCCACCTCTACGCCCGTGGGCGCGATCTGTTGCGCGCCTACGTGGGTCACCTCGCGCGACGAACGCTGCTCGATGGGGATTCCGTCGCCGTCCGCGCACTCCAGATCCATCGTTGATATGGGAGCGGCCACGTAGAAGGGAATCCCGTGCTCCTTGGCCAGCACCGCGACGCTGTAGGTGCCGATCTTGTTGGCCACGTCGCCATTGGCGGCAATGCGGTCCGCTCCCACCACCACGGCCTTGATCTTGCCCTGGCGCATGGTGGCTCCGGCCATGTTGTCGGAGATGACCGTCGTCGGAATGCCGTCCTGCATCAGCTCCCAGGCGGTGAGCCGCGAACCTTGCAGAAAGGGGCGGGTCTCGTCGGCGTACACCCGCAATTGCTTGCCGGACTCCACCGCCGCGCGAATCACGCCGAGCGCGGTACCGTAACCGCAGGTGGCCAAGGCTCCGGCGTTGCAGTGGGTGAGCACGCCGCCGCTGGCCGGAAGCAGATTGCCTCCGTGTCGTCCAATGGCCTGATTGGCGGCGATGTCTTCGAGGTACATCTGCTGAGCTTCGGTGACGAGCGCTTGCTGCAATTGCGTGAGCGGCAAGTGGGCGCTGCGATAAAATACGTCCCGCATGCGTCGAATAGCCCAGAACAGGTTCACCGCCGTCGGCCGGGTGCCGCCGATCACTTCGCAGATACGATCGAATTCCGGACGCAGGTCCGCAACGCTCGAAACACGGGCCCGGAGGGCGCCCAGTGCAACGCCCATGGCGGCAGACACTCCGATAGCGGGGGCTCCCCGCACGGTCATGTTGCGGATGGCCTCCGCGACTTCCTCATAGGTGCGGCAGGTGACGTAGGTTTCTTCCGTGGGCAGTTTCCGCTGATCGATGAAGCGGACTCCCTCGTCGGTCCATTCCAGAGTTCTGACCATATATCTGTGTCGCTTATCCCTGAATAGCGGCCTCGGCCGCTGCTTCAAATGTTCTTCGCGAACTTCCCGGCGGTGAAGAGGCTGACAAACTTCGCCGGAGCCGCCGCTTTCTCCACATCGGGGCGGCCCTTGGCTTCTTCTCGCTCCACCAGGCAGAGCACGCCAATTACCTGCATTTCCGCCTGGCGGGCAGCCTCGATGGCCTGAATGGTGGAAGCGCCGGTAGTGCAGACGTCGTCCACGATCACCACGCGCGCTCCGGGCTGGCGAAAGCCTTCAATGCGCTGTCCTGTGCCGTGGGTCTTTTCGCCTTTACGGACCAGAAATCCCTCCACTACCCAGTAATCCTCGTGGATGGGCCGGCGGGAGCGGGGCTGCATTTCCTGAGCACTCAGCATGGCGACGGAGACAACAATGGGATCCGCTCCCAGAGTGAGGCCACCAATACCCTGCGGTTTCCATTGTTGACGGAACAGTTCGTCCATGACCACCCGGGCCGTCAGGCGCGCACCCTCGGCGCTTAACGTTGTGGTACGGCAGTCAATATAGTAGTCGCTGGCACCGCCCGAACTGAGACGAAATTCGCCAAGGCGGAATGACCTTTCAGCCAACAAAGTAAGCAACTGCTGGCGCGGCGATTCACTCATGGCTCTAACGTTACCATTTCTCGTTATGGGATGTCCGGCCTCGCCGCTTTGCCGCGCTGCCCAGCTTTGTTGTGTACCCGCTCAATATGGGATGGCGCCGGCTACTGCAGACCATTCAATCGGCGGAAGCCTCCCGTGCTGATGTACAGCAGGCTGAAAAGCATTCCGTTGTAACCCACGTGCATCAGAAAAGTGGCCGCAACGGAAAGGGTTCGGGCACGAATGGCCGTCAGAACCAGGCCAACCGCCAGGAGCAGCGAGAGCGGCGCCCATGCCAATCCAAGTTGTGGAGCGTGGATTCCGGCAAAAGCCATTCCGGTGATTACCACGGCAGCGATCTCTCCTGTCCTCCGAGCCACAACCGGGTAAAGAAAGCCACGGAAGAAAAGCTCTTCCATCAGCGGGGCCAGAGACACTCCAAACGCAGCCATCAGCCAGGCTCCGCTGGCATCGCGAAAGTAGTGCTCGATGGGAAGCGACTTGGGAATGGGCAGAAGCGCCGAGAGGCCCTGCACCGCCAGCGCCAGGGCCGCACCGGCGGTCATATAGCCGATCCAGCGCGCGGCAGGCCAATTCCAGCGAATGGCTCGCCAGAAGGCTGCGCCGTGGCTGCGCACCATAAAGGCCATCAAGCCCATGGTCGCCACATAGGCGGCCAATTGTGCAGGCACCACGACCCTGGGGTCGCGTCCCATTTCGCTGGCAGCCGCCGTTCCCACCCGGCCAATGGCAATGCTGATGGCGAACAGGCTGAACAACACGATGAGGACGAAGGCAAGGACCACCAGCCGCAGCACATCGGCAAACGTCCAGGGAGGATTCTCAACCGGCTGTCGATGGAACGGCTCTTTCCCAATCAGACTGGGAATTGCGCCGAATTTGTTTGGCGGGAATATTCCCGAATCGCGCTCAGGAGACTCCCATGGGCCCGGATCTTCAGGAGAAAAAAACAAGCCTTGCCGACCACCGAAGTTGTTTTGCTTCTGTGGAAGTGCAATGTAGTCAGATGCTGAAAAAAATGCAAAGCCTATCGCCTGCATGCCGGTCATTCGCCTTGCACTCAGGATCATTGATTTCACGAAGGCTGGTGTTCTTCTTTGGCGGGGGGGCGTTCGACCGGGTTTGCCGTTGGCCAACGAGCCCGCCAGCGCCTGCCCGGTGTAGGACTTCTTGGATTTCGCGACCTGCTCCGGCGTGCCTTGAGCCACGAGGCGCCCGCCGTTTTCCCCGCCTTCCGGGCCCAGATCAATAATCCAGTCGGCGTTGCGGATCACGTCCAGATTGTGCTCGATGATGACGATGGTGTTGCCCAGATCGGTCAGCCGATGGAGCACATCGAGCAGCTTGTTGACATCGTCAAAGTGCAGGCCGGTTGTGGGCTCGTCCAGCAGATAGAGCGTGCGTCCGGTCTGCCGCTTGCTCAATTCGCGGGCCAGCTTAATGCGCTGCGCTTCGCCGCCGGAGAGCGTCACGGCGGACTGGCCCAGATGGATGTAGCCCAGCCCCACGTCGACCATGGTTTGCAGCTTCTGCCGGACCTGGGGAATGTTCTCCAGGATCTGCAGACGCGTCGGATGCCGGTGTCTCCAGCAAATCGGCGATGGAACAGCCCTTGTACTTCACCGCCAGGGTTTCCCCGTTGTATCGCTTGCCGCCGCAGACTTCGCACTGCACGTAGACGTCCGGCAGGAAGTTCATTTCGATGCGCCGTTGGCCCTCGCCCTGGCAGGCTTCGCAGCGTCCGCCGGAAACATTGAACGAGAAACGCCCGGCCTTGTAGCCGCGCTCGCGCGATTCCGGCAGCATGGCGTAGAGATCGCGGATATGGGTGAAGACGCCGGTATAGGTGGCGGGATTGGAGCGCGGCGTACGGCCGATGGGAGACTGGTCGATGCGAATGACCTTGTCGATGTGTTCCGCTCCGGAAAGCGCCTTATGCTCGCCCACTTCCTCGCGGGAGCGATAGAGCTGGCGCGCCAGCGCGCGATAAAGAATGTCGTTGACCAGCGTGCTTTTTCCGGACCCGGAAACCCCCGTGACCACGGTCATGACACCCAGCGGAAAGCTGACGTCGAGATTCTTCAGGTTGTTGGCGCGCGCGCCCAGGATGTGAGACAGCATTGCCATTGGCGATCCGGCGGCTCTTCCCGCGTCGGGATGCGCAGCTTGCCGGAGATGTAGCTTCCGGTCAGAGAATCCGGCGAGTCCGTGATCTGCTGCGGAGTCCCGCTGGCCACCAGATGACCGCCGTGCCTGCCCGCGCCGGGGCCGAGATCAATTACATAATCCGCGCGCCGAATGGTCTCCTCGTCATGCTCCACCACCAGCACGGTATTTCCCAGGTCGCGCAGCTCTTCCAACGAAGCCAGAAGGCGTTCGTTGTCGCGCTGGTGCAGCCCGATGGAAGGTTCGTCCAGCACGTAGAGCACGCCGCGCAGCTTGGACCCGATCTGCGTCGCCAGGCGGATGCGCTGTCCTTCGCCCCCGGAAAGCGTGGCCGCCGAGCGGTCCAGCGACAGATAGCCCAAGCCCACATGGCTGAGGAATTCGCAGGCGCTCGGCAATCTTCACGGACAATTCGCCCTGCAATCTGCTCTTCCCGCTCCCCCAGGCTGCACGGCTTGAACGGCTTCGATGGTACGCTCCACCGGCAGGGCGGTGAAGTCCGCGATCGACATGCCGTTGACTTTAACGCCCAGGCTCTCCGGACGCAGGCGCTTGCCGTGGCACACGGGGCACTGGTTGGCCGACATGTAGTTGAGCAGCCAGTCGCGGTAGCTCTCCGATGTGGAATCCTCCAGTATGCTTCGCAGGTAGGCCAGAATCCCCTTGAAGCCGGCCCGTTTTGGACCCCTTGCGCCGGGACCGTACAGAAGCAGATTTTGTTCTTTTGCAGGAAGCTGCTCGAACGGAGTTGCCAGATCGATTCCGTAAGCCGCCGCCGCCACCTTCAGCATATTTTGCAGGTTGGCGGACCCGGATCCCGGGCCCAGGCCGCCATCCAGCAGCGGCTTGGACCAGTCAACGATGATTTTCGCGGGATCGAAATCGTAGCGGCTTCCCAGGCCATGGCATTCCGGGCACGCGCCATAGACGCTATTGAAGGAAAATGACCGGGGCTCCAGTTGCGGCACGCTGATGCCGCAATCCGGGCAGGCCAGCCGTGACGAGTAGAGGTGCTCCTCGCCGCCCACAATCGAGACTCCCACCAGTCCGTTCGCCAGCTTCATGGCGAGGGCAACCGACTGCTCCAGCCGCGCCTCAATCCCGGGCTTGACCAGGAGACGGTCAATCACGACTTCAATGGTGTGGCTCTTGCGTTTGTCGAGCTGGATTTCTTCTTCCAGATTCAGCAGTTCCCCGTCAACCCGCGCGCGGGTGAAACCATGTTTTGCGAGGGCTTCCATTTCCTTCCTGAACTCGCCCTTACGCCCGCGCACGATGGGCGCCAGGATCATTACCCGCTCTTCCGGTTTCAGCTCCAGCACGCGCTTCACGATCTGGTCGGCCGTCTGTCGCGAGATTTCCCGTCCGCACTGCGGGCAGTGAGGAATCCCGATACTGGAGTAGAGCAGACGCAGGTAGTCGTAAATCTCGGTGATGGTTCCCACCGTGGAACGAGGGCTGCGACTGGTGGTTTTCTGCTCGATGGAGATGGAGGGGCTCAGGCCATCAATCGAGTCCACGTCCGGGCGTTCCATCTGGTCCAGAAACTGGCGCGCGTAGGCGGATAGGGTCTCGACGTAACGGCGCTGGCCTTCGGCATAGATAGTGTCAAACGCCAGCGAGGACTTGCCGGACCCACTCAGACCGGTGATGACCGTCAGGCTGTTGCGGGGAATCTCGACGTTGATGTTCTTCAGGTTGTGCTGGCGCGCTCCGCGCACCGTGATTTTGGTGATTCCCATTTTCCCTGCACGGTCCGCATAGACTGACGCGGACGAAAGAGTCGGCAGCACGGAAGACAGTCCTTCCGTCCTGTCGGAACTCGGCTTTCCGGAGACCAGATTCGGCCTTGCCGGACACGCCCTCCCGGCATATGGACTCGACCTGTCAGAAAGCCTCAAAGTAGGTCAGGCACAGCTTTACTCCGTATCTTAGTTGTCAACAATAGGCGCCGTCAACCGGAGTACATTGCAGGATGCTCCCCTTGGCGGGTAACCCGGCTGGAGCAACCGGAGCAGGCTGAAGAGCCGTGATTGAGCATTGTTGTGAAATGTTGCGCGATGCGGTCGACGGCGACGCCGTCCTGAACCAGCCGCTCCTGCAGATGCGGGGCCGCATTATGAACGAGGTGGATTCGGACTACGCGGTCCGCTCTCCGGAGGACCGGCCCAGTCTGTATCCCGATCAATTTTTGCCCGTTCTGCGGGCGGGCGCTTTCCCGCACGGTGTGGAATGCGGAAAAGAAAAAGTAGGCAATGCGCCGATTCTGTGTCTGGGGCGGTGCGTAGGTTCTACACGGTAGGAGCGGCCCTGGTTCGGCCCCGGGCGGCACCTTGGCTTTAACTCATTGGAAATAAAGAGTAATATTTTTCTCGGTTGCGGTTCTTGAATTGCAGTATTGAGGTAATCGAAAGGACGACGATTCGTGAACCCTCTTCTGGCTGGTTTGATATTGATTCTCACGGTTACCGCCGCCATGGCATTCGGCATTGTTCTGGGCTACGGACTGTTTAACGGAATTCTGCATCTGCTCGGGCGCCAGCACGAGCCTGCAACGCCGCCTCCCTCGCTGGCCCATCACGCTGGCGCCAGCGGCAGCTAGTCGCTGGGCTCAGTCACCAGGCTTTCATCGCGCTGCCAACCGCGACACGCAAAATCCTCGCTGTCGGCGCTGGCCGGCGGGGTTTTCCACAGGCAGCAAGCGCTTTGGCTAATCTGCTCCCGCCCGGGCTTTCTTAATTGTTCTGATTATTCTGGTTTTGTTCGCGCTGCTGCATCATCTGCAGCTCGCGCAGCAGTTCTTGGGGAGATTTAGGCTGCTGAGGCTGATTGGAATCCCCCGGGGGATTGGAATTCTGCATATTCTCATTGGGTGGATTTCCCGGCTGCTCGGTCGATTGTCCGTTGTTATCGCCCGGGGGGACCACGGCTCCGGGCGGCAGATTAGGACGCATGCCCGGCTCGGGTGGGGGTACGGATTCCGGTGGGCTCGTCCACCGCAGGCTCTTCGGGCGGCTCTTCGGGTGGAGCTTCGGGGACCGCGGCCTGCGCAGTCGCTTGGGCTGGCACGGGTCCACGGAGACTGAGAATTACCCTCTCGACTCCAGGTTTGCCGGCATTCCCGAGGATGATGTAATCGAACTTGGAGCCCTCCAGCAGCTGCCGCAGAACATCGCCGACAGGCGCCGGCCCCAGTTCCACCACAACGCGGTCATTGGCCTGATTGACTGGGCCCTCGATTGCCACTCCGGTCCGAGACCGCACCATGGCGAGCACATCCCTGAGCGTGGAGTTGTGGGCGGAGATCTTCAGCTGTCCTTGCGAGTAGGTAACGTCCGGCGGCGTCGGAGGCAACTGCTCGAGCGGGGCTGCGCTACCGGAGGATTCCGAAGGTGATGACGCCGTGGGCGGCGTTTGCGCCAGCAATACCGTTGGGGCGCACAGACTGATTGCCAGCATAACCGCCAAAACGAATTTGCAATGCAACGACATCCTTCGTGCAAAAATTTTATCACTTTGCCTCCCATACCGAGGTATCCAGGCGGGAAACTGGAGGTACAATCGTTCGCGTTATGGCTGCCTTTGGGCGGTTCCGTCCAGGCACTTCGGTGTGCAACTTAGGGTCGGCTGCCGCATCGAACACAGTATTGAGGGGTAAACCTGTGGCGTCTTTAGGGGGGGCTGGACATTGTCAGCTGCTTGGTTTTCTCGAAGTGTGGGCGCTGTTTTGCTGGCAATGGCGCTGTCTACGTTGGCGCCGCGCGCGCTGGCTACCACCTGCGAGCTCGCTTCCGAGATGGATGAGAGCACGCAAAATGCTCTAGGGCAGGCAGCCAGCCGGTATTTGGAACTAGCTGTGACCGGGGACGTGGCCGGGCTGCGCGCTGCCGCGATTCCTTCTCTGGCCGGAAACTTTAGCGGAATCGAAACTGCCGTGGTGCAACACCAGGACGCCCTGAAGGCGGACAAGGCGATTCGAATCGGTACCTACCTGCTGGAGCCGAAGGCACAGCGCCGCTGCCGCGAGCGGAATTTTATTGCGGCATCTATAACTCGCCCGAGCGGGTGAGTTTCGTCATCCCCAACCTTCCGCCGGGACGCTACGGTGTGGTTTCCTACGCCCTGGAGGGCAGTTCTCCGCTGTACTTTACGACCGTGCTGAATGAGCAGGCCGGCGCATGGAAGCTGGGAGGCCTGAGCATCAATCTGAAAGAGGTGGGTGGACACGACTCCGCCTACTTCGCATCCAAGGCAGACCAGTTTGCATCCGCCAACCAGAATTTACTGGCCTGGCTCTACTACATGGAGGCATGGGAGCTCAAGGCACCGGTGAATTTCATGTACACCGTGGACCGCGACAAACTGGCAGACCAGATGCAGAAGATCAAGCCTGCCGATTTTCCTACTCGCCAAGTCTCCCATGCAGATTTCCGTTGGCGGAAAGAACTTTGCGGTGATCGATGTATTTCCGGAGCCGGTGCAGATCGAGGGAAGCGCAGACCTCTACCTGATCGTGAAATATCAGGCGGTCACGGATGTTTCCGACACCGGAAAGACCTTCCAGGCCAACGTAGATGCCATCCACGCCATGGTGCAGCATTTCCCCGGTTTGCGCACCGCTTTCGACGGCGTGGTTGCCCGGGCTGTAGCCCCTTCCGGCACCGATTACGGAACCATGCTGCCGATGAAGGACGTGGGAAGGTAGCGATTCGGAAGCACCAGATCCTTGTCCACACGGCCCGTCGAAAGCGAAAGTCTTCAGAGCACCTTTTCCGGCGAGAGCGGCTGCTCCAGAACACATTCCTTCGCCGGCTTGTCGAATCGCAACCCCTGGTACACGGGCGCGCGCATCTTCAGCCCGCCGGTATCGGTCTCGTGAGTCCATTCGGTGAACTTGATTTCCGCCACCAGTTCCGGCTTGACCCAGTGAACTCTGCGCAGGGCCTCGACTCTGCCGAAAAACGGACTGCGGTTAGTCTGCCACTCCTGCAGCAGCTTCCACATCTGCCCGTGCGAGGCTTCGGTGAATCCGCTGCCCGCCTGCCCAATGTGAATCAAGCGACCATGATCGTCATAGAGCCCTAAAACAATCGACCCGAAGTGCTCGCGAGAACCCTTGGGATCGGTATAGCCTCCGATGACGCATTCGACCCGGCGAGTGATCTTGACCTTGAGCCAGTCGCGGCTGCGTTTGGTTTCGTAAGAGCTCTTGCGCCGCTTGCCGACGATGCCTTCTAACTTTTGTGATTTGGCCGCTTCAAACAGTTGCAGGCCGTCGTCGAAGTGCTCGGAATAGCGCACGCGCTCGCCGCGGATGAGAACCTCCGCCAAAAGCTCTTTGCGCAGTTCTAAATCGACGCGCATCAGATCGTAGCCGTCGAGATACAGGAGGTCGAAGGCGTAATACTGTATCGGGATTCCCGCCTTCGGGGCATGCCGCCGCGCTCCCGTCATGCCCGCTCTCTGCTGCATCTGGCTGAAGGATGGACGCCCCTGTTCGTCAAGGGCCACGATCTCGCCATCCAGAATGGCGGAGTTTGCCCGCACGAAATCGCGTAAATCGTGCAGCTCCGGGTATTGAGCAGTCAAGTCGTTCTGGTTGCGCGAGACCAGGCGCGTCCGCCCGTTGCGCACGAACGCCAATGCGCGGTATCCGTCCCATTTCACCTCAAACAGCCACTCGGGATCAGTGAAAGGTTCGTCCACGAGCGTAGCGAGCATAGGATGGATGCTCTCCGGCATCACTGCCTTTGCGCGCCCCGGGATGCCAGGTTGATCTGGCGCGGAGTTCTTCGCGACCGCGTTTTGCGGGACTGCACGGGCCGTTTTTTTTTTGCCCGCGGCTGCGACGGTCTTTTCGGCGGCCGATTTCTTCTTCGCGGAAGCGGACTTCGCGGCCGTGGAGGCCGCGCCTTGCCTGCGCTCTTTTTGCTCGTGGTGCTTTTGGTTTGCTTCGAGGCAGACGGCAGGCTGCCGGCCAGCCAGGCGTTCTTTCGGGAAATTGCCTGAGGCGGTTGCTCTGCCACTCGGCAGAATCTCCGTCGCCCGCAATATCGCTTTGGGAACGGTGGTCAGGACGGAATAGTCGAGGTCATCGACGTCGAAAGCTTCGTCAGCAGCTGCGTCGCGCTTTTTGATGAGCAGCCATTCGTTGCCCTTGCTTCCCGGGCGGCGTGAGCGCATATGCGCCAGCACGAACTCTCCATTCAGTTTCTGACCGTGCAGGCGGAATTTCAGGTCGCCCTTGGCGAGCATGGCGTGGGCGTCGCCCAGTGGCTCCCAGGTGCCAGTGTCCCAAACCATCACGCTGCCGGCGCCGTAGTTGCCCGGCGGGATCACGCCTTCGAACAACAGATAGGAGACAGGGTGGTCCTCGGTCATCATGGCCAGCCGCTTGTCGTTGGGATTGAGGGAAGGTCCCTTGGGGACGGCCCAGGACTTCAAAACACCTTCCATTTCCAGGCGGAAGTCATAGTGCAGGTGCGAGGCCTTGTGCTTCTGCACCACGAAACGGTGGCCTTCGCTGGCCTGCGCTTCGGGCTGGGGGCTCGGGAGTCTGCTCGAAACGGCGTTTGCGGCGATATTCGTCGAGGGCCATGGGACGTTAGATGAATCCGCGGCTAGAGTCTATGTCCTCGCGGTGCGGCCTGGCATAGAAAAAAGGCACGGACCCGTTGCCCGTGCCAGGTAGTTTACGTGCAGAGCAGATTTGCTGGGCCGCTAGAAGCCCTTGCTGGCCTTGGCCATGGGGGCAAAGTGGTCCTGGGCCATCGCTGCCGCTGCCGCCGTCTGGGAGGTCAGCAGGGGGCGCCGCGGCTCGGCCAGTCCGCGCATGACCTGCTCAAAACCGGCCAAGTCGAGCGACTGCGCCCCGTCGGAGAGAGCACGCTCCGGGCAGGGATGGACTTCAATGATCAGGCCATCCGCCCCGGCTGCGATCGCCGCCCGCGAGAGCGGCGCGATCAGGCTGCGGCGTCCCGTTCCGTGGGAAGGATCGGCGATCACCGGCAGATGAGACAACTCCCGCGCCAGCGCCACCGCCGCCAGATCGAAGGTATTGCGCAACTCAGTTTCGAATGTCTTGATGCCGCGCTCGCAGAGCACCACATTGGGATTGCCGCCAGCAACCAGGTACTCGGCGGCCAGTAGCCACTCCTTGATGGTGGCGGAAGGGCCGCGCTTCAAAAGAATCGGACGGGGAGCCTTGGCCAGGCGGCGCAGCAGGTTGTAATTCTGCATATTCCGCGCCCCCACCTGGAGCATGTCAGCATATTCGCAAATCTCGTCCACATCCTCCGTGCCCATGACCTCGGTGACCACAGGGAGGCCGGTCTTTTCCCGAGTCTCACGCAGGAGCTTCAGGGCTTCCAGGCCGAGACCCTGGAAGTCGTATGGGGACGTGCGCGGCTTGTAGGCCCCGCCGCGCAGCATGACGGCGCCGGCGCGCTTGACGCCTTCGGCGGCCTGCAGGATCTGTTCGCGCGATTCCACCGAGCAAGGCCCGGCAATCACTACCAGTTCGTCCCCGCCAATGCGGACTCCACCCACGTTGACCACCGTGCGCGTGGGCTTCACCTGGCGGCTGACCAGTTTGAAGGGTTGCGCAATGGGAACTGCGTTTTCCACTCCGGGCGCCGCCGCCAATGCCTCCAGCATGTGGCGGTTCCCATTGCCGCCCACGCATGCCACAATCGTTCGGGTAACGCCGCGAGTTACATGCGCTTCATAACCAGCTTCCCGCACGCGCTCGATCACGTGCTGCAACTGCTCTTCCGTTGCCCCTTCGGCCATGTTGATAATCATCGTTGCTCTCCTGCTCGCTCCATCTGCCATCTTCGGCTCGGTCTTTCTCCAACCACTTTGCGTTCCGCGGAACATCAGGTCCACAAAACAAAAGCCGCGATCTCGGGAATCGCGGCTTCGTCAGGTTCGAAACTTGTGCTTTAGATTCGGGCCAATCTAAGAGCGCACACGCTCCACCTGCGCCGCTTCTCCCCACCAGAAGAAGCAACCGTAGGCAAAGTAGCTAAATCGAAAGGTGCGCATAAAAGTGCCCAAACAGAAAAGCCAGTATAGCCGCGGGTTCCCCGAGCGTCAAGACTTCTGCAAGCGTAGCCACGAAGGCTAATGCGCGGGTGGAGGCCCGCGCGCACAGCAAATTGGGGCCAAAAGCTAGGGCCGCGGATGGCTCTGTTGGCGGGCTATTTCATACAAAACAATACTGGCGGCCACCGCGGCATTCAGGGATTCCACCTTGCCGCCATGAGGAATCTCCAGGACTTCATCCATCTGCCGCAGCAGGGTTCGCGGCAGGCCCGAACCTTCGTTTCCGATGAAAAGCGCGATCCGGCCGATCAGCGACGCCTCGGGTATCGGAGTCCCTCCGTGCGAGGTGGTTCCCAACAGGCGAAATCGGTGCTGGCGCAGCTCATGCGCCGCCTGCTCTGCCGCAATTCGAACCACCGGCAAGCGGAACAGCGATCCAGCGGAAGCCCGCACAGCCTTGGGGTTAAAGGGGCTGACCGTACCTTCTGCCGCCAGGATGCCGGCCGCTCCCAGAGCCTCCGCCGAGCGCACCATGGTGCCGAGATTTCCCGGATCCTGGACGCCCATCGCTACCACCACCGTTGTGAGCCGGTCATCGCCGGCTCCTTCCTCTCCTGCCAGGTCTGGCCCCAAAACATCTTCCAGGCGGAAGACGCGCGCCCGGACCAGCGCGGCGATCCCCTGAGGTGTCTCCGTAGGCACCGCGCTCTGGAAAACCTTGTCGGGAAGGAGCAGCTTTTCCGTATGCTTGGAGAGTTGGGGCACGAGCGATTCCGCCCGCCCGGCGGCCGACTCACTGAAAAATACGGCCTTCAAACGCAGCCCGCTGCGAATGGCCTCTTCCAGATTGCGGACGCCTTCAATGGCGCAATGTCCGTCGGCAGTGAGATCGGATTTTTGGAATGCACGCCGCAGCTCTTTCACCAGCGTGTTTTGTGCGCTGCTGATGCTGCGCAGCGAATCTGAGTCGGCAAGCTGCATGATGGAATCGGTTTCCGCGGCTATTTGGGCTTTGGCAAACCCCTCCCCCTCCGGCAAAAATAGCTGCCAGAGGAGGCCGGGGTTGCTGCTGATACACTACACCTCGGCGGATCCTCCCGGCCGTTTCGTACAATACGACCTGTACCGGGTGTTGCGGCAAGTGATGGCCTGTGTTAGCTTTCCCGATTCCGTTAGGCTCGAAGGAGCAATGTGCGCGCTGAGATTATCAAAGTAGACTGCACCCGGCCGGAAGCGTCCCTCATTGAATACGCGGCCCGGAAGATTCGAGACGGCGAAGTTCTGGGCATGCCTACGGATACGTTCTATGGTCTGGCCGCCGACCCCTACAATCTGCGGGCTGTTGAGCGGGTCTATGAGATCAAATCGCGTTCGCGGCACAAGCCCTTGTCGCTGTTGATCGAGAGTGCCGACCAGGGAAGCGAACTTGCGCGCCAGCCGCTTCCCGATGGATTCGACGCACTGGTGGAAAAGTTCTGGCCCGGTCCGCTGACGATTATCGTGCGTGCGGCGCCTCGCTTGCCGCTGAAGGTGACCGCCAACACGGGCAATGTTGCCCTGCGAGTGCCGGCGGCCGAAATTCCCTTGGCGGTGATTCGTATGGCAGGCGTGCCCATCACGGCGACTTCGGCAAATTTGAGCGGAGCCGCCGAATGCACCACTGCGGTTGGGGTGCGCGACCAGCTTGCGGATCGTATTTCGGTCATCGTGGATGGCGGGCCCTCGCCGCGGGACATCGCTTCGACCATCGTTGATCTGAGCGGAGAAGGCGGCCCCTGGCGGATCCTGCGCGAGGGCGCTATTCCGACTCAGGAAATTGCCGCGGTTCTCGGGAGTTCATGAGTTCGGTTTCACCGTCTACGATTCCTAGGAGCGTTCCCCGCCATCGCATTCTGCTGCTCCTGCTCGGTTTTCTTTTCGCGTTCGCCCTGTTTGCTGCCGATTACAGTTGTTCGCATTGTAAGGGCCAGTTCTGGAGATCACGTGCAACATGCCGACGCGATTGTCGTCTTTGGCGCCGCCGAGTACGTGGGACATCCTTCGCCGGTGTATCGCGCCCGGCTGGATCACGCCTACGACCTCTTCCAGCGGGGGGCGGCGCCCATGGTGATCACCACGGGAGGCCATGGTGAGGATGTCCATTACAGCGAAGGGGGAGTAGGCCGCGAGTACCTCAAGCGCCGGGGCATTCCGGAGAGTCATCTGATCGCCGAAACCCAGGGCGCCGATACCTCGCATTCGGCGCAGCGAGTCGCTGTGATCATGCGCACCAACCGCATGCAGTCGGCCCTGGCGGTCAGCGATGCCTACCATATCTTTCGCATCAAGCAGATGATGGGCGGCCAGGGAGTTATTACGTATGGCGATCCCCGCCCCGATTCCTGGCCTCGTACACGTCGCGGATGCATTACCGCTGTCGCGCGCGAATTTGCCAGCTATGCTCTGTGGAAGGTCCACCTGAACTGACGAGCTGGGCTCCGGTCAGGAAGACAGAACCCGCAGAATCTCCTCCGGTTCGGGCCGTTCGGTGTAATCGGGGTTGGCGCTCGCCCACAGGATACGGCTGTCCTGCTCCACCACAAAGCTCGCGGGGATGGGAAGCTCCCAGCTCGTGTCGCCATTGAGAAATGGCAGATTGACAAAGGTGCTGCTATAGATTTTCTGCTGCGCTTCAGGAACCCGGTACACCAATCCAAACTGTCGCGCTGTCCGGTTTCCGGCATCACTTAAAAGAGAAAAGGTCAGGTGGTGCTGGTCCCGCATCAGCGACGCACTGGTGCACCTTTTGCGGCGAGATGGCGACCATCTCGCCCCCTGCCTGGCGAATCTGCCCGGCGACTTCGTTCATGGCCTCCATTTGAGCAACGCAAAATGGGCACCAGCGGCCGCGAATGAACAACATGACCAGCCTTCCCCGCGAAAGCAGTTCAGCGGAGGAGACCGGCTTGCCGTCGTGGTCGGGAAGTTCGAAAGCGGGGAGGCGGGTCGCCGGGCGGCAGCACACGCTGAGCGATCCCGGACGTTCGAAGCTCCTCGACCGTCTGCCGCGTCACCGCCCGCGTTTCCGCCGGAACGTATTGCTCGATCAAGCTGCGCGGCGTTCCTGTAGCCGCCGTTCAGCGGCATGCCGGTTTCGGTTTGCTGCTGGCTGTCCTCGAGTCCGCGCCATCTCATGCGCTTCTATTGAATCACATTGGTTGACACTTCCGGGAGAGGTCCTAACTTTTATGGGGCTTTAAGAGCGTTGAACCGGAATTCACCCCCAGCTCGAACAACATAACTTTTGGAGGGATTTATGGCCGTTATGAGCTCACCCGTCCAGCCAGCCGTGGGAAAGCAGCCAAGCCTGGAGCTTTTCTTCGAGACCCTGAATGCCTATCAGCGAACCGAGGCATTGAAAGCCGCGATTGAACTGGACCTGTTCACCGCGATTGGAGAAGGCAACCGCAAGCCCGCCGCTCTGGCCGGCGCTGCGGCGCTTCCGCGCGTGGACTGCGCATCCTGTGCGATTTTCTGGTCACCATTGGTTTCCTGATGAAGACGGAGGCGATTACGAACTGACGCCGGATTCGGCCATGTTTCTGGACAAGCGCGCCCCTACGTATGTAGGAGGAGCGGTGAAGCTTTTTGGCGTCCTCGACGATCACGGATGAGTTTCGCAAGCTGGCCGAACCGCGGTCCGCAAAGGCGGCGACGGCCGGAGAGGGAACCGTGGCTCCCGGAGCATCCGGTCTGGGTGGATTTTGCCCGCGCCATGGCGCCGGTGCAGGGACTGCCCGCGCGCCTGCTGGTGGAGCTGGCGGGTCCGGGACTGCCTCCCAACCCCAGGATTCTTGACATTGCTGCCGGGCATGGGGTATTTGGCATCGCTTTCGCGCAGCGTTATCCGGAAGCGCCGGGTGACGGCTCTCGACTGGGCCAATGTGCTTGAGTGGCCAAGGACAACGCACGTACAGGCCGGTGTCGGCAGCCGCTATCGGACCATTGCGGGCAGCGCCCTGGAAGCCGACTACGGCGGCAGCTACGATCTGGTGCTGATTACCAACTTCCTGCACCACTTCGGCCCTGCCATGTGCAAAAGCGTGCTGCAGCTGCATGCGGCTTGGCCGATGAGGGCCGCGTGGTGCTGGACTTTGTTCCCAACCCGGACCGCGTCTCTCCACCGGTTGCAGCCCGGTTCAGCCTGATGATGCTGGCGGGTACGCCGGAAGGGCAGGCGTATACCTTTCCCTGAGTTCCAGCGGATGTTTTCCAACGCTGGATTCCAGCAACCGAGTCTGCACCCGCTGCCGCCGACCTTTTTTAGAGCGATAGTGGCGCGGAAGTGAGCAAGGCGGGGTGTCGTCAGGAGCGAATTTCCGGTGGCGGGGCCACAGACCAAGAACAAAACTCGAAGAGGAACTGAACAGAAAGGGAACCCATGAAGCTGAAAGGAAAAGTAGCCCTTATCACGGGAGGCAGCCGCGGTATTGGGCGGGGCATTGCGGAAGTTTTCGCCGAAGAAGGCGCGGATGTTGCCGTGAACTACGTGTCCAGTCCGGCCAAGGCGGAGGAGGTGGCGCAGTATGTCCGCAGCAAAGGCCGGAAAGCCATGACCGTGAAAGCCCACGTTGGCAGGCGCGCCGAGGTGGAGCCCATGGTGAAAGCAGTGTGGAAGGAAC
Source organism: Terriglobia bacterium (assembly GCA_963732925.1). Taxonomy (GTDB): domain Bacteria; phylum Acidobacteriota; class Terriglobia; order Terriglobales; family Acidobacteriaceae; genus DASZRZ01. The sequence goes on along the minus strand of CAVTBJ010000004.1, from coordinate 183,760 downwards.
TGGGGCCCATCGACATTCTGGTGAACAACGCCGGAATTGAGACCATCGTTCCCTTCCTGGATCTCACCGACCAGCAGTGGACCGACCTGGTCGATGTTAATCTGCGTGGCCCCTGGTTGTGTTCGCAGGTCTACTGCAAGCACGCCATTCCCGCCAAGCGCCCGGGCTGCATTATCCATATTGGCTCCGTACAGGCCGCCAAGGTGCTTCCCGGACGGACGCACTATGCGCCCACCAAGCTGGGACTGGAAGCTTTGACGCGCAACATGTCGGCGGAGGTGGCGAGCCTGGGCATACGCGTCAACTGCGTTCATCCCGGGCTGATCGAGACCGATATGACCGACTGGGTCATGAAGAGTCCCGACATCCTGCCCAAGGTTCTGGAGCAGATTTCGCTGGGCCGGGCGGGACAGCCGCGCGAGATTGGGACGGTGGTTGCCTTCTTCGCGTCTGACGAAGCGAAGTATGTTACCGGGGTCTCCATGCACGTGGAAGGCGGCTGGATCGGCAAGTAACGCTTCACAATTGCGGCTTGCGGGCCGGTTGAGCCCGGGTTTGTTCGTCACCCGGCGCATACTCAACCGGCCTTATTTGCATTCCCATTTCCTGTCTGGCGCGACAAGAATGAAACTGTGTGTTTTACTTTCGCGACGCTATAGAAATTTTGAATTGGCTTTTGCTTTGCTTCGAAGGCACTATGCCATCCAGATTTGCAGTGCAAGTGACACTGCAGTCGGATTCCCCGTCAGCATCCTGCTTCCCGGCACATTGTCTGTGTCCCTCTCTCAGTGAGTGTCCGCTCCCAGAAGAGCCAACTGAATTAGCGAAGAGCACGCTGGATCCGTGACACCGCGCATGCGTGTGTTTCAGCTGCGGCTTGGTGTGTCCAGCTTCAGCGCCGGCTCATCATTCTGCGCCTTCGTGGCCTGGCGTGTTGCGTTTGCGGCATACAACGCACGCCCTTTCATACAGAGCATGCCGGTTTGTACAGGAGACGTTTTCATGACTTCATACGCCAACTCAATTCGGCCCGGCCGATCCTACAAAGCAGGGGACGGATGGAAACTCGCGATTCGCCTTGTGATCGTTCTTGCCGTACTCACCGTGTTCCTGGCGGTTTCCCAGGCGTTTGCGCAATCCACATTCGGGAGCGTCGTTGGAACCGTGAAGGATCCGGACAGCCAGGTGGTCGTGGGAGCCGTGGTTACCCTTACCGATAAAGGCACAGGCGCGAGCCGGCAGGCGGCGACCGACGACAGCGGTACCTTTTCTTTCGTGAACCTGAATCCCGGAACCTACCAGCTGGTGATCGAAACACCGGGTTTTGAAAAAGTTAAGTACTCCCAACTGAATCTTCAGGCCCGCGAAACCCGGCGAGTTGATTCCGCCTTGAAAATCGCCACCCAATCGCAAACGATTTCTGTTGTGGAAACTGCCGGTGCAGTAATAACCACGGACGAAGCCAATATTACGGCTACCAAGACAGGTCGCGAGCTGCTGGACCTTCCCGTAGCCATCAGTTCCCGCGGTTCCGGCTCGACCAGCGCGATCAGCACCCTGACGACGCAACCTGGAGTGCAGACGGATGGAACCAATATTTCCATTGCCGGAGCCAAGCCCAGCCTGCTTTCGGTGAGCATCGACGGCATCAGCAGCATGAGCGTGCGTACCAGTGCGCCCATCAACGAGTTGTTTCCTTCTTTCAATTCTATTGCCGAAATCAAGGTCAGCCAGACGCTCAACAACGCGGAGTATGCCGGAGTCAGCGATATTACGACGGTCTCCAAGAGCGGAACCAATAGGTATCACGGAGGGCTATTCCACAATCACCAGAACGCCGCGTTGAACGCGGGCGACCCGTTCGCGGCCTCCAAGCCGGCGCTGGTGATGAACAACTTCGGGGGATACTTTGGAGGTCCGGTGCGCCTTCCGCACCTCTACAACGGCAAGGACAAGACGTTCTTCTTCATGAGCTACGAAGGACTGCGGCTGCCGCGGGAGACAACTCAGCTGGACAGCGTGCCCTCGGTGGCGTGGCGCAATGGAGATCTCTCCAACTTTTCCGGGCAGATTTACGATGCCCAGGGGAATCCGTTTGCGGGCAACATCATTCCAGCCGACCAGATTTCTCCCGTATCCCAGAAGATCATGCAGTACCTGTATCCCATGCCAAATACGGGGGCAGCCAACGCCAACGCCAATAACTATGTCGTGAACTATTCCACTCCCATTCGCAGCGAGCAGGGCGATATCCGCATCGATCAGCGCATTACAGATAACCAGCTGCTTTATGGGAGATTCAGCTATAAAACGCGCGACGTCGAGGATGTGCCAACAGGGTCACCGCTGATTGGATCCTTCCAGAAGCCCGAGAAAGATTACAGCTTCACCGCCGCCTATAACTACGTAATCAGTCCCACGCTGATCAATGAGATTCGCGCCGGATACAACGGTACGGCCTACAGCACTACCTACAACATGAATGCCAGCATTCTGAGCGCCATCGGAATCACCGGCGTTCCCGACCTTCCAACCGACCCTGCGGTTCCTGATTTTCGGGTTACTGGATTTCTGAACACCGGTGGCGGCGGATCCTCGCGCGCCAACAGCAACACCTTTCAGGCTTTTGACAATGTGACCTGGAGCAGGGGAACGCACATGATCAAGTTCGGCGCCGATTACCGCTACATGACCGTGTTCAACTCCAATGTCTTTGGAAGTACCAGGCTGGGCCAGTATCAGTTCAATGGGAGCTCCGATGTGGGAACTGCCATTAACAATCCCTGGGCTGAGTTTCTGCTCGGATATCCCGACCATGTGCGACTTTCGGATGTGCTGGCGCCGGACATGAACGGCATCGGCAAAGCCTATGCGCTGTTCATCCAGGATGACTGGAAGGTGACGCCCAGCTTCACTTTGAATTACGGACTGCGCTGGGAATACCACCCGATGTTCACCGACAAGTACTACAACAGCGCCGATTTTTTGCCGGACTGGACCGGCACGGTAAACGACCAAACGGTGCATGGCGCGGTTGTGATGCCCAATGCAAAGTCGCTAGCCCTGGCGCATCCACGTTTTGCCCAAGCGATCTATCCCACCCCCATTCTGACGGCCGCGGAGGCGGGCCTTCCGGAAAGTCTGCGCTACACGACCAAGCGTGACTTTGCGCCCCGCATCGGTTTTGCTTGGCGGCCGTTCGGCAACGACAAAACCGTGATTCGCGGAGGCTATGGCCGTTACTTCGAATTCCCCCTCGGAATGGCGGTGGTCGGAGGCTGGGCGGTCAGCGCCAGTGCCGTTACCGGATACCAACAGCAATATGACGCGGGGAGTCCGGCACTCTCGTTCCCCTCACCCTTCCCGGACAATCTGGCGTCCACCGGCACCCAGACCTTCGACTACGCCGTGGATCCCAATTATCAGGATCCTGTGATCAACCAGTGGACCCTGACGATGGAGCGGGATCTGGGATTCGGCACTGGCCTACGCGTTTCCTACGTGGGCAGCCACACCGGGAACCTTCCGGTGCGCGCCAACCTCAACCAGGTGCAGCCCAATAGCCAGGGCTATGGCGCTGTCGCCGCTACGCGGCCCTTTCCCTTATTCGATGAGATCTCGTGGGTGGAAAACGGCGCTCGCGCTAACTACAACGCGCTCACTGTTGAGGCTAACCATCGCTACATTAACGGACTCCAGTTTGGTTCCAGTTATACCTTCGCTCGCAACATTTCGAGCGAAGCCGGCGCCACTCCTAGTGCCTTCACCACCGAGCAGGGTGGCCGCCCGAGCAATACCTATGACATCAATCTGGACTATGGAAATGTGGCTTTCACCCGGCGCCATCGCTTCCTCACGACCTTTCTTTATGAAATGCCGTTTGGAAGAGGAAAGCGCATGAGGACCGGGAGCAAGCTGCTGGACGGCGTGATCGGGAACTGGAACCTGGGCGGCATTCTGCTTCTTCAGAGCGGTCCCTTCCTCACTCCCACGGCCACCACCGATCCCTCGGGAACAGATGCCCCAGGCATTTCTCGGGAACGGCCGAGCGGACGCGGTTCCGGGAGTTTCCCCGTATGCGGGTGGCTCCAATCCCCGCCAGTACATCAATCCGGCCGCATTTGCCGTGCCGCCCAACAACATTGGGAGGTATGGAACGGCTTCCGTGGGCAGCATTGTCGGCCCCGGCACGCAAACTCTTTCCATGTCGCTCATGAAAGGCATTCCCGTCACCGAATCGGTGCGGGTGCAATTCGGGGCGCAGGTTTCCAACATTCTGAACCACCGAAACTATGCTCCTCCTTCCACCTCAAACATGGTGGTGGGGACATCGGGCTTCGGGACGCTTACCGCCTTGCAGACCGCCGATGGTGCTGGTCCGCGCGCGGTGCTGCTGACCGGCCGCCTCACCTTTTAGGCCGCCGGCGACGCCGCAGGAAGTCAGGACGCTCCCTCCTGATCGGCTGATCCGAGGGTCACGCGTGTGACCCTCGGAACTTCCCGAAATAGCCGGGTCGAGGAGAGCGGGACCGTTGTAAGCCACTCCGGCACAGCGTTGTGCCATTGAAGCTAGTTGAAAACCGCTCCGTGACGAGCCCTGTTTCCAAGATTGCAAAGAAGGGACATTCCATGGCTCGACTTGCCATTGCCGATCGAAAAGCTGCACTCTCCGGGATCGCGCTGCTGTTACTGGCCGTGCTGTGCTGGTCCAGGCCCGCGAGCTCCCAGGATTCTCCATCTTCTTCCACTGCTTCGCACACCCCGTCGGAACCGGGTATTCCTGTAACCGATCCACTCACCATCAGCAAATGTTCCAGCTGCCACGCGCCCGACGGAAAAGGCGATCTCTCCCGGATCTCCTGGATCCGCACCACTCCGGAAGGCTGGGAAGAGCCGATCAAGCGCATGGTGCGGCTGCACGGCCTTTCTTTGAAGCCCGACGAGGCGCGCAAGATTGTCCGCTACCTCGCCGACAGTCACGGTCTGGCACCGGAGGAAGCCGCTCCCATCGAGTATCTGCCGGAGCAGCGCATGGTGAATGAAAAGCTGCCCAGCGAAGGGATTCAACACGCTTGCGCCTCGTGCCACGCCTTTGCCCGGCCGCTGTCGTATCGCCGCAGCAAGGAAGACTGGGGGCTGCTGAAGAACATGCACATCGCCTTCTTCCCGCAGATCGAAAACACTTCCTTCCTGCGGGGTTCGCGCTGGCACCCCTCCAAGCCTGGCCCCAAGCAGGAGCCGGTCGACCAGGCGATTGAATACCTCTCCGAGCACGCCAAGCTGCACTCGCCGGAGTGGGCGGCCTGGCAGGCGGAAATGCCGGTCCCCCGGCTTGCCGGACACTGGCTGGTTTACGGAACCCAGACTGGCAAAGGCAAATTTGTGGGTGAAATGACCATCGTGCCGTTGCCGGCGTCAGAGGAGCTTTCCACAAAAACGAAACTCACGTTTCTGAGTGACGGCAGTGTCCTGACCTCGTCCGGCAGCGCCGTGGTGTACACAGGCTATGCCTGGCGCGGTCGCTCCAAGGTCGACTCAGCGCCATCGGCTGCGTCCGGCTCGTCGGATCCGGATGCGCCTTCGGACCTGCGCGAAGTGATGATGCTTTCGCGCGACCAGTCCGAACTGAAAGGCCGCTGGTTCTGGGGCGCCTACCACGAGTTTGGCATGGAGGTTACCCTGCGCCGCGCTGGAGATGCCACCACTGTGCTTGGCACCGATGTGAGCTCCCTCAAGGCGGGAGACACAGGTCTTCCGGTCAAGATTTACCGGAGATCATTTCGCTTCCACTCTAACGCCTGCTGACATCGACCTCGGTCCTGGGGTAAAGGTCGCGAAAATCGTTAGCAAGACGCCGGGAACACTCGACGCATCCTGGCCGATGTCGCGGCCACTGCGAGGCCCGGACTGCGGACCGTTTCGGTGAACCATGCAGTAGCACCGGCAGCCTACGCGGTTTACGACAAAGTGGACTTCATACGGGTGGCGCCGGAGACTCCGCTGGCGCGTCTGGGCGAAGAGGTGCACGGCAAAGGCTACTGCCAGTTTGAGGCCGTGGCTTATAGCGACGGTCCGGACGGCAAGCCCGACACGGCCGACGATATCAACCTTGGCCCGGTGCCCGCCCAATGGAAGATGGAGGAATTCATTTCCACCTATGGAGATGACGATACCCAGTTTGTCGGTTCCCTCAACGAAAAAACTGGCTTGTTTACGCCGGCAAGCGACGGCCCTGACACGGCACGCAAGTTCTGGCGTAACAACTACGGCAACGTCTGGGTGGTCGCTACCGCCAAGCCGGACGGTGCCGCCGCGCCCCTGACGGCGAAGAGCTATCTCGTTGTCGCCGTTCCAACCTATGTTCGCTACGACCAGCCGGAGGTTGCGCCATGACCGCTTATTCTCTTGGAGAGTTGCGCACGTTTTCCGCCGGGGAGACGAAGTTCGCTTATGTCGTTCCCAGTGGGGGAATCTTTCAGCTCAACGAGGTTGCCGAACAAATCCTGAATACCGTAGGAGAAGCCACGCTCACCCGCGAAGCGCTTGTCTGCGAGTTGATCGAGCGGGAGTATCTGGTTGCCGAGGTCGAAGAATGTATTGACGAACTGTTAGCCATTCGCGCTCTGCGTGAAAGCGGAAGGAGCTATTCGGATGCGCCGCAGGCGCTTCCCGACAGGTTTCCCCTTCAGACAATGGTTCTCAACATAACGAACCAGTGCAATCTGTCCTGCCAGTACTGTTACGAGTTCGGCGAGGACAAGATTGCGACGCCGGAAGGCAAAAAGAAGTTCATGGACCTGGAGACCGCCCGCCAGTCCGTCGACTTCCTCTTCCGGCAGGCCGAGGGGCGGAGCACGGTCCACATCACATTCTTCGGCGGGGAAACGCTGATGAACTTTCCCTTGATGAAGCAGGTGGTGGACTACGCCAACGAGCAGTCCGGCAAAAAAGGTTTCACGGTCGATTACAGCCTTACCACCAATGCCACACTGCTGACGCCAGCGATCATTGACTTCCTGGCGGAAAACCGCGTCGGCGTCACCGTCAGCATCGATGGTCCCAAAGAGGCCAACGACAAATTCCGTATCTTTGCCAACGGACGCGGCAGCTATGAGGTGATGGAGCCGAAAATCCGGGAACTGTTGGACCGCCATCGTACACGGCCCATCGCGGCCCGCGTCACCATGACCTCGCAGGCCATGGATGTGATGAAGACCTACCGTCACCTGAAGGAGAACCTGGGGTTTCACGAGGTGGGGTTTGCTCCCGTCACCACCTCGCCCAACCGTCTTTATTCCATCAACGAGCCCGGGATGGACAAAGTCCTGGGACAGTTCGAAGAGCTGGCGGAGGAGTACCTGCAAAATGCGCTGCGCAACCAGCATCATGGCTTTTCCAACGTGAGCGACACCCTGGCAGAGCTCCACCAGGGTGTGAACAAGTCGCATCCCTGCGGGGCTGGCCTCGGCCTGCTTGGCGTGGGACCCTCTGGCGATATTGCTCCCTGCCACCGCTTTGTCGATTCCGACCAGCATGCATTGGGGCATGTTTCCACCGGTTTGGATTCGGAGCGACAGAAGAACTTCCTGGACCGTGGCAATGTCAGCGGGAAGTATGAGTGCCAGACCTGCTGGGCCCGGCCGCTGTGCGCCGGAGGCTGCCATCACGAAGCGTTTGTGCGCTACGGCGATACCGGGCACCCGAATTTGCACTACTGCGACTGGATTCGCAGTTGGACGGATACCTGTCTGCACATCTACGGAACCATCGCTGCTCAAAATCCAGGGTTTCTCGAACACTTCTCGGAAAGGAAGGCGCAATGAAGCACATTCGTGCTGTAAATCGCAAAGCGGTCCGCATGCAGGAGCAAGCGGACGTTCCCCAGGACATCTTTGCCTTGCAATCGGGAGGAGCGGGCTCGCCTGCTCAGAAGCCGCACTATCCCATGGGTTGCTCCATCGTGTTCTCTCCCGGATGGGAGGTGGACTCCGCCGGCGGCACCGCTGGCCTCTGCCAGCCCGTGGAGCGCGACCTGTTCGATTGCTATGTGTCGTGCTTCTGGCCCGCCCAGGTTCCGGACCACCTGAACAATGCTCCCGACTGGACCAGCAAGTGCGCCACCGCCACCAAGGACTGGCGCAACATCGACATTGTGTTTCCCTGAAACCGGCTCTTTCTGGAGATTAAAAATGAGATTTTTCATTGCAGTTTTGCTCTCCTTTTTCTCCGTGGCCGGCAGTGCCGTGGCCGCAGAGCAGCAGTTGATTTACCTGGGTACATACCCGCACCAGATCGCAATCATTGACCTCAACAGCGAAAGTGTTGTGGGCACCATCGATCTCAAGGTTGATATTGCCCGCATGCTGGCCCTGTCTCCGGACGACAAGACTATCTATGGCGTCACCCTAAAAGACGGCGATATTTTGACCGTCGATCTGGCCTCGCGCCAGGTAGTGTCGACATTTTCCTTAAGCAGCGGAAACCGCACGGTAAGGCTCTCGGGAATCGCGGTCGATCCAACCGGCAAGTATTTGTATGGAGTCGGCCACGCAGTGATCGAGGAGCCGGATCGCTATGAAATCGGCGAGCCGACGTTCTACTTGATCGACCCCGCGGGGAAAAAAGTCGTACGCACGGCCGAAGTGCCCGGCGACGAGATTACCCGCGGCGGTCGGCTCTCCATGAAGTTGTCGCCCGATGGCAAGTACCTGTACGTCTTTCACGATGGCGTGCTGGTTTACAACACCAGTGATTTCAAGCTGGCAAAGAAAATAGATCTGGAGAAGCCGCCCGCCCCGGCGATGGAAAATGTCTCGCTCAACGTAATTGATGATCCCAACGAGGAGCCAGGAAAAGTCGTTGGACTCTTCAACTCGGAAGACCCTTATATCCATCAGAAGGTCTTCGGCCTTGCCCGCTTCGACCTGGAAAAAACCACATTTAACTTTACCCCGATCGGTCCTGCCACCACGGGAATGCTCCCCCTGATGCTGACACCCGACCGCAAGACCGGCTACACCGTCACCATCAACGGCACGCAGGGGAATCGGCGCTGCGAAATGTGGTCTTTCGACCTCGATACCACCAAGCCGAACGCCCGTAGAGAGTTCCCCTGCCGCACCCGTTTTGCTTTTGGAGCCTCGGCGGATGGTTCCAAGCTGCTCATCTACAGTGCGGGCTTTCAGATTGAGGTGTACGACGCCCACACTCTGGAGTTGACGAAAACCATTGAGCTGCCTGGCGATACCACGACCAACCTGATCGTCATGCCGCTCAAGGAACCGCCGCGATCCATGCCAGCAGGCGTAAAGACGTCGTCCGCCGCCCCTTAGGAGAAAGCCACTTGACGGTTCGTCCCGCTGCCACCATCCCGTTTGCCCAGTACCGGCGCGCGTTCGCCTTCGTCGCGCCGTACTGGCGCGGGCTGGTGTTTGTGCTGCTTCTGGGAGCCTTTTCCACGGGGGTGGGACTCCTGCAGCCGTACATCTCCCGAATCCTGATCGATGACGCCCTGCTTCGCCTTAACATGCATACCCTGCGCCAGGTTGTACTGCTCATGGGCGTAGTCAGCATTGTGGGATTCGTACTCAATATTCTTTCCAGCTATCGCTATGTAAAACTCTCGGCATCGTGCCTGTTCGACATGCGGCTGGCTGTCTACCGCCATCTGCAGCAGCTCTCGCCGCGGTACTTTTCCAGGACGAAACTCGGTGACATCGTTTCCCGCCTGAATAACGACATTGGAGAAGTGCAGCGGGTTTGCTCCGATACGCTCCTCTCGGTGTTTTCCAGCCTGGTGTTTCTGGTGGGAAGTATCGGGTTCATGGTCTGGCTGAACTGGCGTCTGTTCCTGATTAGCGTCTCGGTTCTGCCCATCGCGGTGCTGGCAATGCGGGCTTATCAACAACGCCTCACCACCGCCACCCGGGATCTGCGGGAGCGCAGCGCGGACCTGGGTAGCTTTCTGATTGAGAGCCTGCTGGGAATGCGCCTGGTGGTCGCCTATGGCAATGAGCAGCGCGAGGCTGGCAAATTTCAAGCGCTCAATCAGAGCTTCATTGATTCGCTGCTCCGCATGCAGGTGGCATCGTTTCTCGCCGGAGCATTTCCCGGTACTGTACTGACCTTGTCCACGGCGGTTGTGTTCCTTTACGGAGGCTCGCTGGTCATCGGCGGGCAGTTGACCATCGGCAGCCTCGTCGCCTTCATGGCGTACCATCTGCGCCTGCTTTCCCCGGTACAGAACCTGATGGGGATCTACTCCAATCTGGTGACCGGAGGCGTTGCCCTGGGCCGCGTCTTCGAAGTCCTGGACGTTCCGGTGGAAGTGCGCGAACTGCCCGCCGCCATCCCCCTTTCCGGCGTTCGCGGCGACATTGCCTTCCATAACGTCCGTTTTCGTTACGACGAAAAGTCTCCCGTACTCGAGGATGTTTCCTTCCGAATTCCCGCGGGATCGTTGTGCGTACTGATTGGGCCCAGCGGGGCGGGCAAATCTACCGTGGCCGATCTGCTGCTGCGTTTCTACGATCCCGAGTCGGGCACCATTACCCTCGACGGATACAGCCTCTGTGGTCTCCGACTGGAAGATGTGCGCCGTCACGTTGCCGTGGTGGAGCAGACGCCCTGCCTGTTTCACGCTACGCTGCGGGATAACATTGCTTACGGCAAGCCGGAAGCCACCCAGCGGGAAATTGAAAAGTGTGTTCAAGCTGCCGCACTGGAGTCGTTTGTGCAGGCGCTTCCGTTGGGACTGGAAACGGTCATTGGAGAGCGCGGGGCCACGATTTCAGCGGGTGAGCGCCAACGCATTGCTCTGGCGAGGGCCCTGCTGCGTAAGCCCTCCATTCTGATCATGGACGAGCCGACCGCCTCGCTCGACCCCGCCGCGGAGTTCGCCATTACCGGTGATTTTGTGCGGGCACGCGAAAACCGCACCACGCTGCTGATTACTCACCGTATGTCGCTGGTGGATCTCGCCGACGAAGTGATCGCCATCGAGGGCGGGCGGATTGTGCAAACCGGCACGCCTCGCTCGCTGCTCGGCGCCCCAGGCTTTCTCTCCCGGCAATTTCAGCTTGCCGGAATTTCAACTGGAGCCTCCGCATGACTCAATCCGTCCGCGTCGGCATTATCGACAGCGGTATTAATCCCAGCCATCCCCATGTGGGCAATATCGCCGGCGGTGTGGAAGTGACTTCCGGCGGCAGCAGTGCTTCCTATATGGACCGCCTCGGGCACGGAACCGCGGTCGCGGGAGTCATCCACGAGACGGCGCCCAACGCGGAGCTCTATGCCGTTAAGGTCATGGATCGCACCCTGGCGACCAATCTGGGAAGCATTCTGCGGGCCATCGACTGGTGCCTGATCCACGGCATGGACATCATCAATCTCAGCTTGGGAACCGTGAACGCGGCCCACCGCGCAGCTTTTGAAGCGGCCGTCAGCCGCCTCCACGCCGCCGGAACCCTTATGGTGTCTGCGCTCGAAATGGACGGCCAGCCCGCTTTCCCCGGAAGTTTGCCCGGCGTGATTGGGGTGGTGATCGCTGGCGATTGCCAAGGGAGCGAATATCGCCTGGTTGAACGGGCAGGAAAGTCGGCCTTTTGTGCATCGCCGTTCCCGCGGGATATTCCCGGTGTTCCCCGGTCGCGAAATTTGCAGGGCATCAGTTTTGCCGTGGCCCGCATATCGGCCGTGGTGGCCCGGCACTGGCCTGCTTCCCGCGCTCTGGAGAAAATTCCAGGCGCGTATGCCATGCATGGCGGCTTGATTGCGCAGCAAACCCAGCCCTTCAGCCGCTGACGGACGAAGCTGCGGGCTCCAGGTCAAACCCTCTCAACCTGTAGCGGCACGCGGGTGCTATGTCCAGTCGTTGTTCCAGCCATGCGATGCCTTCTCCGAGCGGCTCAACGGCGGAATCCCAGAAGGGACCAGCGGGCCCGCGGCTATAGAACTCGCGGCAGAGGTGCAAGTGCCGTACAAACCCGGCAGTAAGTCGTGTGCTGTATTCCGCGAGCAGGGAAGAAGAATCGGCTCCGCCGGCGTCGGCTTTGATCGCGGCAGCCGCAAGAATGGCTTCGCGAACAGCGTTGCCAGCCCCCTCCCCGCACAGTGGGTCAAAGTTCATGGCGGCCGTGCCGCAGGAGAGCCAACTCTCCCCGCACAGTTCTGCGGCAATGCGAGGATATGCCGGAAATGCGGTCTCTCCGGCTACTCGGCTCTCAATTTGTTTCCGCACCAGCCGGCTTTCTGACAGCAGTTCGTCATCTTTCGCCCCCACACTGAGGATGGCTCCATTCTGATCCCCAGTGGCAACCAGGAAGAGCCAACCCTTGCCGACCGACTCGATCCAGCACGCATCGGGCTCCGCATCCGGGAGCAGACGAACCCGGGAGAATGTAGCCATGCGGGACCCGAAGCTACGGTGAGCCGCGGAACTGGTCTTTGCACTGGAAAAAACCGTCCAGGAGGCGGATGTGGCCGCTGCGGCCACATTGCCAGTTCGTTGCCACATGCGTTCCAGCAGGACCTGCTCGGGAAGGACCAGCGCCGAATGCTCCAATACCTTTACCGGGGCGCCCGGCCCCCAGGCCACGATTCGCTTGCGGATTCTGTGCGCGCCCTCGAACAGGTTCTCGGTATGGAATATGTCGGAAAGGAGTCTTTGCGTCGCCTGACTCAGCAAAATGGCGGGGATTGCGCGGCGCACGCCTTTCGATACAGCGACTTTTGCGCCCGCCGAGGCCAGCAGACGCGCGCAGCAACAGGCCGCGATTCCGTCCCCTTCGATGCAAACTACGGCTTCCACAAGCCATCGTAACGCAAGGGACTGGCAGCGCGGTCAGCGGGCGCTACGAATTTTTCCGTCATGTTTCATTCATGTTTTGAATTGCCGCGCAGCGGGTTTTCTGGCGCGATTCTTGCTCGAAACACCAGCGAAATCCCTTTGGGCAGCAATAAAAACTTTCAATTGGTTTGATATTCCCCTTTGGTCTAGGGTCTGCTTATGGGCTCCGAAGAGACATCGATGATCGAGACTCCGCACATCGAGTTTCTGCACGAAATTGGGAGTCGCATTGCCTCCGCAGACGAGCTACACCGGGTGCTGGGCAGAATTGTGGAGTGCGCAACTGCGATCGTGCACTGTGATTCGTGTTTCCTCTACGTTCTGGAGGGCAATGAACTCACACTGAAGGCCTCCAAGACCCCGCATCCTGATGCTATCGATCGCCTCAAGATCCCGGTGGGAGAAGGCATTACCGGCTGGGTGGCAACCCATCAGAAACCAGTGGCAATTCCCAGCAATGCGTCCGAGGATCCTCGCTTCCGTTTCTTTCACGATCTTCCCGAAGACCGCTTCCAGGCATTCCTTTCCGTGCCTCTCCTGTGCCGCGGGCGGGTAGTGGGAGTCATCAATCTGCAGCACCGCAAGGAGCACCTGCACAGCAAACGCGAAATCTCCCTCATCTCCACGATCGGTTTTCTGGTGGGAGCCGAGATCGAGCTGGCGCGGCTGGAAGCCCTGAACTCCGAACTCACGCGGCAACTGGAAACCCGTAAGCTGGTGGAACGGGCCAAGGGAATTCTGCAGCGTTCGCTGCAGTTGACCGAGGAAGAAGCCTATCTCAAGCTGCAACGGCAAAGCCGCCAGTATCGCAAGTCCATGCGCGAGATCGCCGAAGCGGTCATTCTCGCCGACGAGCTCAAACGCTCCAGCTCCTGAATCCCGCTGCCGATGGCTCGCCCTTCTGGTTGTCGCCCCGTGTTCGTGTGCCCTGGAATTCAACCGGCGAATTACTCCCGGAGGTTACTCCGGTTATCTATCGCCTAACGATAGCTCCCCTTATAGTGGGTCTCGTTGTGAGGCAGTTCTGGGGGAGGGCTGCTAAACACGCGCCTCAGCCGCAAAGCTGGGGCGCTTTTGCTTTCTGCTGCAACTTTGCAGTCGCCGCAACCGCCATCCCCAGCTCGCCGCGGGTCTTTGCCCCCCTTTTCTGCTGCTTTCAACTCAAGTAAGCTATTAGGGGTCTCTGAACGTGGTACAGTTTTTGGCTGGGCTGGCCGCGCGAAAGTTGCTGGGGCTCGGGATCAGGTGAAACTCGGAGTAGCGATGAAGGTTTCTGCGCAAGCGGAAAAGGGCCATAAAGCCTCAAATTTAGAGAAGATCCAGGCTGCAATTGCCTGGTTTGGCGAATTGCCGGAACAGGCGGCGGCAGTCGCCGGAGGAAAGGGCGCAAGCCTGAGCCGCATGGTGGCGGCGCAACTGCCGGTACCGCCGGGTTTTGTGGTGTGTTCGTCGGGTTTTGAAGTCTTTCTGGATCTTTACAGCGGCTCGCGAGGCATTCTGGACGTGCTCGCGGGCCTGAATGTGAACGATTCCAATGCTCTGGAGGCGGCCGCGGGAGCGATTTGCGATTGGATCCGCTCCAATCCCATGCCGGCGGCGCTCGAGGATTCGATTCGTAAAGCTCACGCGGAACTGGCCAAGGGCAGCGACGATTGCCTGGTGGCGGTTCGTTCCAGCGCCGTAAGCGAGGACGGTGATGCCGCCAGCTTCGCCGGGCAGCAGGAGACATTTCTTAACGTACGTGGTTCCGACGCGGTCATCCATCAGGTGCGCGAATGCTGGGCATCGTTTTTTGCTCCCCGGGCGCTGTTCTATCGCTCCCAGAAGGGTGCACTAAGCGATACCGGCATGGCGGTGGTGGTGCAGGAAATGGTGCAGGCTGAGAAAAGCGGAGTGCTGTTCACGGTCGATCCCATCCAGAAGCGGCGGGACTACATGGTGATCGAAGCCGTCTGGGGACTGGGAGAAGGCATTGTTTCCGGCCTGATTACGCCTGACCATTACGTTCTGGACAGGGATGACGGCTCCATTTCCGACGAATTCGTAGCCGTCCAGCCGACGGCTTTGATGTACGACTCCGCCAGCGGACGCACGGCTGAAGTCGAGCTTCCCGAAGAGAAAGGCAGTGCGCGTGTGTTGAGCGATGAGGAACTCGACGGCCTGCGTAAGCTGGGATTGCGCTTGGAAGAATACTTCGGCAAGCCTCAGGACATCGAGTGGTGTATTCGTGGCAAGGAGTTGCTGCTGCTGCAAAGCCGTCCGATTACGACATTGTGAGCCATGGATTCTCCTTACGTTGAAGCGGGCAGGAAGTGGGTCGTGGACAACTACCCCTACAACAGCTATCACCTGCTGAAGTCACTGGAGTGGCTGGACCGGATCGCCCCGGACTCCACCGAGGCCCTGCGTGTGGCCACGCTGACCCATGACATGGAGCGCGCGTTCCCCGGTCCGGACCAGCCTGTCGCCGGTCCCGGCCAGTGGAGTGATCCCGCCTACAACGCGGCGCACGCCGCTCGCAGTGCGCGCATCGTTGCGCAGTGGCTGTTGGCGCAGGGAGCCGGCGAGAACCTGACCGCGGAAGTAGAGAAGCTGGTGAACGCGCACGAAGTCGGTGGCTGGCCGGAGGCGAACCTGCTGCAGGCGGCCGACAGCTTGAGTTTCCTGGAGACGAACATTGATCTGTTTCTGGGATTCGCTCGCAGCGGCAAGCGCACCCTGGACGAAGTGCGGCTGAAGTTCGACGACAGCTACGAGCGCATCCAGGTGGAGCAGGCGAGAAAATTAGCGCTGCCCATGTATCAGTCAGCCAAGGCCCGGCTTTCCGCCCTGCAGGCGGAGATGCTGGAGACCTCCCGGCGCAGCCGGGAATGAAACCTTTCCTCTATGCCCGTCCGGAAACCCTGGATGACGCGCTGCTTCTGCTGAATGAGTACGGGTCTGGCGCGACCTTGCTGGCCGGGGGAACCGACGTTCTGGTGCGGCTGCGTGCCGGGCGCACTCCGCGGATTGTCATCGATCTCAAGCGGATCGGTGCTCTGGGTCCAGCATCGCGAAACCGATCGGCTGCCTGCGCATTGGCGCTCTGACCCTGTTGACGGATATCGCCGAGGACGCGCGCCTGCGCCGTCATTTCCCGGCTCTGGTGGAAGCCATCGGCGTGGTGGGTTCTATCCAGATTCGCAATCGTGCCACCCTGGCGGGCAACATTTGCAATGCTTCGCCGGCGGCGGACACCGTTCCTCCGCTTCTGGTCTACGGAGCCAGGGTAAATCTGGTCGGCAGCAGCGGCCGCCGCAGGGCTGAACTGACGGAGTTTTTCACCGGGCCAGGCAAGACCGTGATGGCCCGCGGCGAGATGGTGGAATCCATCGACCTGCCGGTTCCGCTGGGTCCTGCAGGCGCATCGTTTGGCCGCATTACCAGGCGGCGCGGCGTGGACCTGGCCACGATCAATCTCTGCTGCCTGGTGAGCCATTCGGGCGAGACGCGCTTTGCTTATGGCGCGGTTGGGCCGAAACCGTTCCTGGTGACTGATACGACCGGAGTTCTCGCCAGCCCTGGGAGCGACCGGCGCCAGAAGGAAGAGATCCTCGAAGACATGATCGCCCATGCCAGTCCGATTTCTAACGTGCGCGGCAGCAAGGAATATCGCATGGCGATGCTTCGCGTGAGCAGCCGGCGTAGCCTTGAGGAGGCCCTGGAGCATTTGCGCCATGTCGGGAACAAGAGTATGACGGGAGAGCCGAAAACGTCCGGGACGATTCCGGTCGTCATGAAGGTGAATGGCCAGAGCCATGCGCTTTCTGTTCATCCTCACCACACATTGCTCGATGTGCTTCGCATGGACCTGGACCTGACCGGATCGAAAGAGTGTTGTTCGCTGGGCGAGTGCGGCGCCTGCACGGTTCTGCTGAACGGACGTGCAATCTGTTCCTGCCTCATGCTGGCCGTCGAAGCCGACGGTTGCGAGATCACCACGATCGAAGGTCTGGCTCAGCACGACAAACTGGATGCCGTGCAGACGGCCTTTCTGGAAAAAGGCGCCGTGCAGTGCGGGTTCTGTATTCCCGGCATGATCATGTCGGCCAAGTATCTGCTGATGACGAATCCCCACCCCACCAGGACGGAAATCAAGGAAGGGCTGGCAGGGAATCTCTGCCGCTGCGCCGGCTACAGCCGTATTGTGGAGGCGGTGGCCGAGGCCGCCCGTTCGGAACAGTGATGCAGGAAAAGGACAAGGCAAGTTGGATCGGGAAGTCCACCCGGCGCGTGGGAGGAGTGGAACGCGTTACCGGCACGCTGCGCTACGCGGCCGATCTCCGCCTGGACAATACACTCTACGTCAAGCTGGTGCAGGTGAACTGCGCCCGCGCCCGCATCCTTTCGATCGACACCGAAGAAGCGAAAAAGGTAGACGGTGTAGTCTCGATCATGACTGCCGCGGATCTTCCGCAGCCCATGCCGCGCTGCGGTCCGGGGACGAACGACCGTCCCCTGCTGGCTGTGGACGAAACCAAGTTTTTCGGCGAGCCGGTTGCAGCGGTAGCCGCCGAAACTCTCGACGCCGCCGAAGCCGCCGCTGCTCTCGTTGGTGTGGAGTACGAGGAACTCCCCGCGGTGCTCACGGTGGAAGCCGCTCGCGATCCTCAATCGCCGTTGGTACAGGATCCTTCTATTCGCGCTGGCAAGCCGCTGGCCGGGACCAATATTTTCGAGGAAAACCATTTTGGCTGGGGCGACATCGATGGCGCCCATGCCGATTGCGTGATCGCCAATGAGTACCGCTTTCCCATGATCACGCACTTCGCCATTGAGCCGCACGCCTACCTGGCCGCGCCTGACCAGAACGGTGTCATCATCTGGAGTCCCATTCAGCATCCCTACGTGCTGCAGCGTGTGGTGGCTTACGCGCTGCAGTGGCCCATTTCCAGGGTGCGGGTGATCGCCCCGGATCCCGGCGGAGGCTTCGGCGGCAAAGGCTATCCCAAGTTCGAGCCACTGCTGGCATTTTTGGCGCTCCAGACCGGCCGCCCGGTGCGCCTGGTGCTGACTTTGGAAGAAACTTTCCAAGCTGTGCGCCGGGCTTCCGCGCGGGTACGAATCCGCACCGGCTTTGATTCCTCCGGGCATATTCAGTTTCAGGATATCGACGCCGACTTTCTCATTGGCGCCTATGCGGACGTTGGCCCGCGCGTCGTCAGCAAGGCGGGCTTCAGCGCCTGCGGTCCGTATCGCGTTCCCCACGCGCGCACCATCGCGCGGGCGTTGCTCTCGCACACCACGCCGAGCACGGCGTTTCGCGGATTCGGCACGCCCCAGCTTTCCTGGGCAGTGGAATCGCAGTTCGACGAAGCCGCCCGACGCTTGGGCCTTGATCGCGTGGAGATTCGCCGCCGCAACATCCCGCAAAAAGGAGAATCGTTCATCCCTGGGGACACCCCCGCTGACGGTCTCTGGGTGCAGACACTGGAGAAGGCCGCCGCTGCCATCGGCTGGGGCAAGCCGCTGCCGAAGCAGCGCGGGCGGGGTATTTCCATGGGCATGAAGAGCTCTTCAACCGCGTCAGTGTCGTTTGCCATGGTGCGCCTGCATCATGACGGCAGTGCTTCCATTCTGGCCGGCACATCGGATATGGGGCAGGGCGCGCGCACCGTTTTCACCCAGCTTGTCGCCCAGGAGCTCGGAATCCCTTTGGAGCGGATCACGGTGGTGCTGGGCGATACCGCGGTGGTGCCCTATGACATGTCCACTTCGGCCAGTCGCTCCACGGTGTTTATGGGAAACTCGATTCTCAAGGCATGCCAGGACGCCAAGTCTCAGCTGGGGCAACTGGCGGCCGAGCTGTTCGATATTCCCAAGGATGAGGTCACGGTTGAACCCGGCTCCGTTCAGGCGGCCGGCCAGACGCTGACCTACGCGGAGCTGTTCAGAAAATACTACGGCCCGGCCCGGGGAGAAGTGCTCGCCATCGGCAGCACCCGCAGTCAGTTTCTGCCCAATCATCCGCTGATGGGCAAAGCGGCGTTCTGGGAGGTGATGTGCGCCGCTGTGGAAGTTGAAGTGGACCCGGAAACCGGCATGGTGCAACTTACCAGGCTTGCCCTCGCCAGCGATGTGGGCAAGGCGCTCAATCCGCAACAGGTGGAAGCTCAGGACGAAGGCTCAGTCATTATGGGCCTGGGACACACCCTGATGGAGCACCTTATTCTGGACGAGCATGGCCGCATCCTTAATCTGGGCGCACTCGACTATCGCATTCCCACCATCAAGGACATTCCGCTCGAATTTCACTCCATCCTGATCGAGAACGCGGACGGTCCAGGGCCGTTCGGAGCGAAGGGAACCGGTGAAGGCGGAATCCTCTCGATTGCCGCGGCCGTGGGTTCCGCCGTGGCCGAGGCCACGGGAGTCGTTATCCGCGAATTGCCGCTCACTCCGGAGCGCGTGTGGCGGTCGATTCAGGAGGTTTCGATTGAACCCGAGTCCGAGCCGCAGGCCGCGGAATCGGCGAAACTCAGCTAGCCTTCTGCCGTCGCAGGGGCCACTTGCAGGAGTTTCTCTCTCGCGGCTGCTTCCTGGTTGCGGATGGCGATTTTTTCCTGCTTCCTTCCCAGCCAATAGCCATTCGCCAGCCAAGCCAGCGAGATCGGCACTGCCATAAAGGCGACCCCCGTCATTCCCAAGCCGAAAAATCCCATCAGCGCCCAAGACCACGCTCCAATCTGGTCGCCGGCGCGGTAGATGAAGGTATCGATGAAGCTCTTTGCCTTGTAGCGGTCCTCGCGCGCCAGCACGGTGAACAGGACTTCGCGAGCGGGCCGTGCGATGGCATAGTTGCCGGAGCGCCGCAAGGCCATGAAACATACAACCACGACAATAGTGGGCATCAGGCCCAGTGTGAGGAACCCGGCAATGCTGAGGGCGGGCAGAATGGTCAGGGTGAGCGCCACTCCCAGGGCCTTCATGGTGCGCCCGGTCAGAAAAATCTGCACCCCGAGCGTCATCACGTTCACCAGCAGGTCCACTTTGCCGAAAAATGCGGTGCGCGCGGCGCGGCTGATAATCGTGTGCTCGACGATGCTGGCCTGCTCGAAATACAGGAAAGTCGAAAGAATGGTGAACAGCAGCATGTAAGCGCTGATGTTCAGCAGGTAGGGTGACTTGAGGGCGTGGGAAATTCCGGAAAGCACTCCACCGCCGATCACGCGCTCCTGCTGTTCCATTCCGCGCTTCACCCGCAGGGCATCCGATAGCCTGGAAAGGTGGCGAACGCTCATCACCGCGACTTCCAGGAGTACGATGGAGATCCACAAAAGATCGCTGGTGCCCAAGTGCGCCACCAGGAAGGTTGTGAGCGACGAGCCGGCGATGCCGCCCAGCGTTCCTCCTGCGCTGATGAATCCGAAGAGCCGCTTCCCCTGATTGCGGGAAAACACGTCCGCCATGAATGCCCAGAACACCGAGACCACAAAGAGATTAAAGACGGCGGTCCAGATGTAAAAGATGCGGCCCAGCCAGATGGCTTCCGGTCGCGATGCTGTCTTGAACAGCACGAAAAACAGCACCAGATTGGCCATGAAGAAACGATAGGTGACGGCCACGAACTTCGAGCGGGGCAGGCGGGCCACCAAGGCGGCGAAGGGAGGATTCACCAGCATCATTCCCACCAGCGAGCCGGTGAAGAGCCAGGGCAGGTTGTTTACGCCTCCCGCGACTCCCATTTCGTCACGGATGGGACGGATCACGTAGTACGCTGAAAGAACGCTGAAGAAGTACAGCCACGCCCAACCCAGGGCGCGCACTTCATCCGGCTGAACGTCGATCACTCTGCGAAGCAGCCTGTACATCATGCCGCCGGAAACTTCCGAGTCAGCCGGTGTGCTCATAGGGCCTCATAGGTCGAGCCGCGTTGTGATGGCAGATCCGAGCTAAAGCTTATCGAAGAACTGCTCCATGCGTTGGCGCATGGCGGCATCGGGCAGCCGTCCCTGTGCGGCTCCCAGATTGTCTCTCAAATACTTCACCCGGGCCGTACCCGGAATGGCGCAAGTCACCGCGGGGTGAGAAACAATATATTTCAGGAAAACCTGCGCCCAGGTCTTGCAATCGATTTCCGCGGCCCAATCGGGCAATGGCCGGTTCTGCACCTCGGAGAAAAGGCGTCCCCGGCCGAAGGGTAGATTGATCATCACTGCAACGCCGTGGTCCTTCGCCATAGGCAAGATTCGGTCGGCGGCTTCGCGGTTGTCGATCGCGTAGTCCACCTGGCAGAAATCAAGTTTCTCTTTGTTCAGCACCGCTTCCATTCGTTCGTATTGTCGTTCCGAGGATGTGGTCACACCTAGGTAGCGTATGCGTCCGCTCTGCTTCATGTCGCGCAGCGTGGCAAGTTGATCTTCCACATCGCGCAGATTGTGTACGGCAATCAGGTCGATGCGCCGGGTGCGAAGCCGCTGAAAGGACTCCTCAATCTGGCTGGCGCCGGAAGCTTGATCGTTGGCGCCCACCTTCGTAGCCAGAAATACCCGGTCGCGATTGCCAAGTTCAGAGACCAGTTCTCCCACCAGGGCTTCCGCGCCACCATAATCTGTGCGCGGTATCAATGACCTTGCCTCCCAGTTCCGGCAGCAATCGCAGTACCTCTTTGATCTCCGCCCGGTCTTCCGGCGTTGCCGCTTCGTAACGGCGCGCCGTGCCGATGCCGACAACGGGAATCTGCTCGCCACTGGAGGGAATCGGCTTGGTGATCAACTTGGTCGCCGTCTGCCCAAAGAGGCGGTAAACGGCGTCAGGACCGAACCAGCGGCCACTCCCACTCCCAGTTTCACAACATTCGGCGCGTCCATTCCATTTGCTGCTCCTCTTCATGGTCCTCTTTAGGTGGTAACCGGCGCTCACCTTCTCAAGGCGGCAAAGTTGCCATCTTGGACGCGAACGATCCGGCAATGTTAGCCGAAAATTACCAGGAATCGCTATTCCACTGAAGTTATGCAAGTCTGTGGCCGGGCAGGGCCGGCGCAGGCCGGCGCGAATTCGGATCGTTGATCCTTTAGGTCTGCTTTGGGAGTATCCAAAATCGTCAATCGAAAAGAAACGAAAGCCCAAGGACTCAAGGTGGGGATCAACGACGAGGAGTGCCATGGAGTAGAAGAAGTCGATGTGTTACGGGCTCGAAGCCTGGGCCGATCGCCAGTTGTTGCGCCCAACTCGGAGGGCAGTATCACACGATAGACGTCCTGACGCTACAGTCCCGTGGGAAGCTGCCGCGAGCGGGGTCCGGGCTGTTGCCACCCCGTCCTCCGTCAACAGCGGGCGGAGGACGGGTGATTATTACGATGCGGTCGCCGGGAACGGTGTATCCACACAGCCAGGCTGAACGTTCTACGACCCCAATTGCTCTCGCCCGCTGCTACTTGACGTGGGTGTTTTGTTTGTGACAGATTCGTTGGCTCGGTTTTTGCTGCCGATTCTTGCCGTTGATCTCTGCCGGCCGGCTTCCGCCTCGCTGCCTGGCTCCGCGGCAATGCCGAAATCTGCGAATGGGAACTCCCGCGCACCCGGCAGGGACTCTTGCGACGTTTCAAGGGATTGCGGGATTGTGACAAAGACGAAAAGGGGGACACCGTGGCGGACGACCGAAATCAAGTGATTGACCAGTTTTTAGGAGATCAAAACACTCCTCTCGAATGGAGCCAGCGAAGACGAGAAGAAGCTCCACTTCTGGCTGGATGATCTGCACTGTCCGCAGCCGATTTCTCCCATGTGGTTCGACATTGGCGGTTGGTGGTACACATGCGCTTACATGTACCGCCGCTTTGGAGTTCCTTTCGGCAAGGAATGGCTGGGAAAGATTGTAGAAGGTTACGTTCACAGCGCGGTAGTCCCGCGTGACCCCCAGGAAGAAGCGGAACTAGCGCCCTACTTCAATATGGTCATGCCCGTCTACGCCGACAAGTTCCTCGGCTGGTGGAAGAATCGCTCTCTTGCCGGAAATTCTTCGCAATTTCGAGTACCTCGACACCTTCCCCATGGATCACGTCCTCACTTGCCGGAGCTGATGATTCTGCTGGAAGACGCTATCGACATTCAGGAGCGGCATTTCCGCCTGCACTGGGTCCTGAACCTGGCCCAGTTCCAGACGTCGATGACATTTGAGAAGATGCTGGTGGAATATCTCGGTGAGAAGCACAAAGAGCCTTGCAGGGCGCATCCTGGTTTCCGACGAGGACCGCAACTGGGATTCGATTCGGGAGCTCTGGAAGATGAAGGAGCAGGCGAAAAAATCTCGCAGCCATCAAGGCGCCTTTGACAAAACGATCTGGCCGCGGGCGTTGTGAAAGCACTTGCCGGGTCCGAGGAAGGCCGGCAGTTACTGAAGAAAATTGACGACTACAAGATGGAGTTTGGCAACAAGTCGATGTACTCGCATGAGTACATCTACACCACATGGCGGGAGGATCCGACTCCCATCGTGGAAGCCCTGCGCGGCTACCTGCTCTCCGACTACGACTACGAGAAGGATGTTCGCGAGCTGCGGGAAGGCCGCGACAAGGCCATTGCGGAGATGTGGTCGCTGTTCCCCAAGGACCGCTCCAACGCAGGACCGCGAGAAACTGCAGTCTGCAATGGAGCTGGCGCTGAAGATGATACCGCTGACCCCGGATCACCATTTCTATATGGATCAGGGAACCTATGCGCGGGTTCGCCTGGTGCTGATGGCGATTGGCCGCAAGTTGGTGGAGCTGGGCGTTCTGAGCCAGGCCGATGACGTGCTGTTCCTGAAATACCATGAGCTGCGCGTGTTCAGCGCCAACCACTCCGCTTTTGACGCCAAGGCACTTACCAAGAGCCGCCGCAAGGAGCGCGACAAGGCATTCAATGTCCGGCCCCGGCTGTGGGCAGGTACCATTACGCACTGGTCCTTGTACCAGGAGCCTTACAAGCAGGGTTTCTGGGACTGGCCGGACATTTACGAACGCTCCAAGCACGCTGCCAAACAGCCCGCGGGCACTCCTGCGGGGACTGGGCGCCTCCGCCGGCGTGGTGGAAGGCATCGCCCGGCTGGTACAGTCTCCAGAACAGTTCGATCAGGTCACCAAGGGCGATGTGCTGGTCTGCAAAATGACCAATCCGGCCTGGGTGGTGCTCTTCACGAAAATCAGTGGCCTGGTCACGGATTCGGGCGGCACGCTGTCGCATCCCGCGGTGGTCTCGCGGGAATTCGGCATTCCGGCGGTGGTGGGCACGACTTCAGCCACCCAGAAAATCAAGACAGGACAGCGCATTCGCGTAAACGGCGCTTCTGGAGTGGTGGAAATTCTGGAGTAAGCGCCGCCGTCTCCAATCCACATCGAAATCTCCAACTCACATCAAAAACTGATAGCGAGAGATAGAGGAATTATGGAACACAGACAACTTGGACGAAGCGGCTTGAGCGTTTCCGTGCTCGGCTTTGGGACGATGACGGTCGGCGGCCGGGAACGTTTCCAGAAAATGGGCAACCTGGGCGTGAAAGAAACCGCCCGCATGCTGGATATCTGCCTGGACGCGGGCGTAACTCTGGTGGACACGGCCGACTCTATTCTTACGGCGGCGCCGAAGAAATCCTCGGCGAGGTTCTGCACGGACGCCGGCACGAGGTGGTGCTGGCCACCAAAGTCTTCATGCGCATGGGTACAGGGGTGTACGATGCCGGTCTTTCGCGGAAACATCTGATCGAGGCCTGCGAAGCCAGCTTGCGTCGCCTGCGCACCGACTATATCGATCTTTACATTGCGCACAATCCCGACATGTTCGTTCCCGTGGAAGAAACCATGCGGGCCTTTGACGATCTGATTTCCCAGGGCAAGATCCGCTATGCGGGGTGCTCCAATCATTCCGGCTGGCACGTGATGAAAGCGCTGGCGGTCTCGGAACGTTACGGCTTCACGCGCTATATCACCCAGCAGGTGAACTATTCGCTGCTGGCGCGCGATGCCGAAAATGAACTGGTCCCCTTGGGGCTGGACCAGGGCGTGGGGATCATGGCGTGGAGTCCGCTGCAGGCGGGCCTGCTGACGGGAAAATTCCGCCGCGACGCCCGTCCTTCGCAAAGCCGGCTCAATGACCTGGATATGCCCGGCACCATCGACATGGAGCGCGTCTACCGCATCGTGGACGTGCTTACGGACATTGCCGGTCAGCGCAAGGTCTCGCCCACGCAGGTGGCGCTGAACTGGGTCATGAACAAGCCCTGTGTGGGCACGGTGGTGATCGGCGCACGCAACGAAGAACAGTTGCGCGACAACCTTGCAGCGGCCGAGTGGCGGCTCTCGGCGGAAGAAATCTCGCGCCTGAATGAAGTCAGCGCCCTGCCGGAGCCGTATCCCTATTGGCACCAGCACAAATTCGGACTGGAGCGCAACCCCCGCCCGCCCCACGTCAGGAGTGACGGCTGGGCTACGGGATTCGCCCGCGCTCCACAGCAGCCGAAAGCACAGCCGGTCAAGAAACAGGCATGACCGGGCATCTGGGCCGGGGAGGGTTCCTCACCCCCGGCCCACGATTTTCCTTACCTCGGAATTGAACTCATGGGAGAGTAGCAATGTCTTCGACCGAGCAAGTCCTCGCGCATCATCTCAAAGCCTTCGGCGACTCGAATTTGCAGGAATTTCTGGCGGACTACGCCGCCGATGCGGTCCTGTTTACGCCCAGTGGCCCGCTGAAGGGTCACGATGCCATCGGACCGGCTATGCGGGGCGTGCTTGCGGAGTTTGGCCAGCCGGGTACAAAATTCGCGATGAAGCAGCAGACCGTGGAAGGCAATCATGCTTACCTGGTCTGGACGGCGGAAACCGCAGACAATGTGTACGAGCTGGGCACCGACAGCTTTGTGATCGACAACGGGAAGATTGTCGCCCACTTCTTCGCGGCGAAAACGACTCCAAAGAAATAGGACAGGTTCGGGGCAGGGCAGCCTTCCCGGCAGCAGGAGCGCTTGCTTTCTACCGCCGTTGGACGCTTCGGGTAAAGGAGAACACGTGAGCAAGCCACTACGAGGTAAGCGTGCTTTGGTCACCGGAGCGGCGCGCGGAATCGGACGCGAAATCGCCCGGAGTCTGAGCGCCGCCGGAGCTCAGGTGGCGCTCAATTACCGCCGCCGGGAACAGGAAGCGCAGTCTCTCCATCAGGAAATTACCCAGGCAGGCGGGCAGGCCATCGCCATCCGCGCCGATGTATCGAAATCCGCTGAAATCGATTCGCTGATGCGCCAGGTCACGGACGCCTTTGGCGGAGTCGATATTCTAATCAACAATGCCGGAATTGCTTATCCTAAAGAGCTTGATCAGATCACGGAAGACGACTGGGACGAAACCGTCGATACCAATCTCAAATCGGCGTTTCTGATTACTCAGGCGGTTCTGCCGCAGATGCGGGCGCAGCGCTGGGGACGGCTGGTGTTCATGTCATCGGTGGCGGCGCAGGTGGGAGGCGTGATCGGCCCGCACTACGCCGCGTCCAAGGCCGGGATGCACGGCATGATGCACTACTATGCGGCGCACCTTGCCAAGGAAGGCATTACCTCCAACGTGATTGCGCCGGCTTTGATCCGCACCGAAATGGTCACCAGCAATCCGCGCGCGAAACCGGAACTGATCCCCGTGGGTCACTTCGGCGAACCGGAAGACATCGCCTCAGTCGTTCTGTTGTTGGTCCAGAACGGCTACATTACCGGCCAGACAATTGACGTGAATGGAGGCTGGTATCTCACCTGAGCAAGAGCTGAAGGTGTTGATGGTTTGGGAGAAACCAAGGCGGGTCGCGACGAACCCGCCTCTTTTCGTGCTAATTTCCCCCGCCTGAACCACACGCCTGTCTACTGGGTTTCAAGAGTGGCAATGCCGGCGCGTCCGCACTGCTCATCCTGCGGGGAAGTGCCTCCGCTGACGCCAACAGCGCCAATCACTTTACCATCGACTTCAATCGGTAGTCCCCCCTGCACCGGCAGCGCGCCGGGAAGGACTAGTGCAGAGCTGTTGCCCGAACTCAGTGAATCGGCGAATGCTTTGCTGGGGCGGCGGAAATACAGGGAAGTACGAGCTTTTGCCCGGGCCACGTCGATGCTGCCGAGCTGGGCCCCGTCCATGCGCTCCATGATGATGGGATTTCCTCCCTCATCGAGGACCCAGACAATCACATTCCAGTTGTTCTTGGCGGCTTCGGCCAGCGCCCCGTCCGCAATTTTCTTGGCGGCGGCCAGTGTGACCGTCTTTTTGTCCATCAACTGGGCGGATGCACCAATGCTACAAGCCATGGTGCAGATCACAACAAGAGCGGCCGCGATCTTCGCGAGCCTCACAGTCATCTTCACCTCGGTCATATTCACCTCGGAGCAATAGAAACGCTCAAGGTTAGAGAGCGAAATGAGAAAAGGCAAGCATGTTGTGCGGCTGCTTTCCAAATGCTCGGAAACTGCGCAGTCGAAACCGAGGCCAGATTCCGGCCAGTGCTATTGCTTATCAAGCGCAGAAATCGCCAGGCGGGCGCACTGCTCATCCTCTTCGGAGCTGGCGCCGCTGATGCCGATCGCGCCGACGACGTGCCCATCGATTTCGACAGGTAGTCCGCCGCCGGAGGGAAGAACGCCGGGAAGGTTCAAGACGTGGATGTTCCCGGATCGGAGCGATTCGGCGAAAGCCATGCTGGGACGGCGGTACCGCAATGAGGTTTGAGCTTTTGCCTGGGCGATCTCGATGCTGGCGAGCTGTGCCCCATCCAACCGGTAGAGAATAATCAAGTCCCCACCGGCATCCAGGATGGCGATCACCAGGGGCCAGTTGTTCTTGTCGGCTTCTGCCTGCGCCACGTCGGCCATCTTTTTGGCGGCTGCCAGCGTGAGCGTCTTCTTGTCCATAAAATGAGCGGATGCCCCAGTGCCAGGAACCATTGTGCGGACCACCATGAGAGCGGAGTAACTGCGCGGCAACCAGATTAGAGACTGCAAATGTAAATGGCAAGAATTCTCGCAGTGCCTCACTGAGGCACTACCGAATTCTCGGCAGGTTTTACCAAAGCGCGCGAATTGTTACATCCGGTTGATGGAGGAAGCCACGCAGGCGGCGCCGAAGCCATTGTCGATATTGACCACGGCCACGTTCGGCGCGCAGGAATTCAGCATTCCCAGCAGCGATGCGATACCGTGGAACGATGCTCCATAGCCAACACTGGTGGGCACCGCAATCACCGGCCCCGAGATCAGTCCGGCCACCGCGCTGGGTAGCGCGCCCTCCATGCCGGCGCAGACGATGATTACACGCGCTCGGTCCAGGGTCTCACGGTGCGCGAACAAGCGGTGCAGTCCGGCCACTCCCACGTCGCAGATCAACTCCACCTGGTTGCCCATGAGTTCGGCCGTAAGCTGCGCCTCTTCGGCCACGCCGAGGTCGCTGGTTCCGGCCGCAACTACGGCAATCAGGCCCTTGCCGCTTATGGTGGAGTCCTGCCGCAGGGCGATGCATCCCGACGCCGGATGGAATTCTGCCTTGCGGACTCTGCGCCGCACGGCGCGGGAGTGCTGCTCCGTGGCCCGGGTAGCCAGTACATTGCCTCCATGCCGGGCCATGCGCACAAAGATTTCCGCTACCTGGGCCGGCGACTTGCCGGCAGCGTAGATGACTTCGGGCGTGCCCACCCGCAGGGCGCGGTGATGGTCGATTTTGGCAAAGTCGATGTCCTCGAACGGCAGGTGGCGAAGTTTCTCGAGCGCCTGCTCGGTGCTGGTCTTGCGGCTGCGCACGTCGTCCAGCAGCCGTTGAAGAGAGTTCAAGTTCATGGGAATGATTGGAACTAGCGGTCAGACTGACTCCGCGCCTAGCTGCGCCGCGTTCTCAGCTCGGACACCGGCAGAATAGCATTCATGGAGCCGGAGCGGTAACCTTCCAGGTCCAGCGTAACGTAGGAGAACCCAAGCTTCCTAAAGATCGCGACCAGTTCGGATGCCATCTCCAGGCGGAACGCGTTGGCCAATTCATCGGGCGCAATCTCGATGCGCACGATGTCCCCATGGTGCCGCACCCGGAACTGCCGGAAGCCCAGGCGACGCAACTCTTCTTCGCCCGCCTCCACCGCGGCAAGAGCTTCGCGGGTGACCGGCCGTCCGTACTCGATTCGCGAGGAGAGACACGCGGACGCAGGCTTATCCCAAAGCTCCAGTCCGGCTTGCTGCGCAAGCTGGCGAATCTCCTCCTTGCTCAATCCCACTTCCGCCAGCGGCGCCAGCACCTGATGCTGCTTCGCCGCCTGTTGTCCCGGGCGGAAGTCGCCGCGGTCATCCGTGTTCATGCCGTAGGCGATGGCCTGAAACCGGGTCCCATCGCGCAGTTTTTCCATCACGGTGAACAGTTCGTCCTTGCAATGGAAGCAGCGTCCGGCATCATTGCGGACATACTCCGGACGTTCGAACTCCAAGGTTTCGATAATCCGATGCGCGATGCCATGCTCGCGCGCGAACCGAATCGCCTGCTCCAATTGCGAGCGGGCCATGGAAGGAGAATCCGCGGTGACGGCAAGCAACCTGTCGCCCAGCACCTGATGCGCGGCCCACGCCAGGTAGGCCGAATCCACCCCGCCGGAATACGCCACCAACACGCTGCCCAGTTCGCGCAGCCGCGCTTGCAGCTCCTGTTGTTTCGAATTCGCGGTTGCCGTACTCACTCTCGCTCCGGTAATGGCAACTTGTTCAGAAGATACAACAGGGCGTGCCCGTTGCCGCCGGCCCGCCCTGATTACGCCAATTTTGTACGCGAACGCGCAATCCGGCGCTTAGGCCGGGAACTCAATGCCTTCAAAAAACTTGTAATTGTTCAAGTCGGTCGGCGGAGCAAAAAAACAAACCACCTTCATCTCTTGGGTCCCGTTATTCTGCAGCATGTGCACCTGGCCCTGCGGGAACAGCACGGCGGAGCCCGCTTTGACCGGTTCCACTTTGCCCTCAATCCACACTCTGCCGGAGCCGGTGACGATGTAAATGACTTCCTCTCCGTTGGGATGAGAGTGAGCCGGCTTCACCGTCTGTCCCGGCGACACCTTGATCATGCACATCGAGCAGTGCTGGGCGTCCACGGTGTTCTTTCTCGAGGTGTCCTTGGTGACCATCCAGCTCAGGCGCCGGCCGGGAAGATCCAGGGCTTCAACGCTGTTCTCGTCAACAATGGGTAACTTCTTTTCCGGATCCATTTCGTTTCTCCGCTTTCTTGACTAACGGCCTTTGGCCGCGGATGCTGTTCCGCTTACGCTGTCCTGAACCGTCTTGGCGATGGCATCCGGAGTGAGCCCGAAGGCGGCAATCAACTGCTCGTAGGTAGCTGAATGAATGAACTGGGCCTGGCCTTTGGGCGTGAGCGTGTTGATGATGACCACTTTGGCGAGGTCCCCACCCTGCAGTCTCGGTGCGATTCCGGTAAAGAACCTTGAGGAAGTTCTGCCAGACGTAGCCATTGTTCTGCTCGGCAAACACCAGCAGTTTGCCGGACTGGAACAGCTTGAGCAGCAATTCGTCGTCGATGGACGGCATATCCACCACGCCGACACTTACTCCCGCCTCGGCGCACTTGGTCGCTGCCGCTAGCGCCTCGTGCACTCCGCGCCCGCTGCTGACCAGCACCGCAGAATCCTGCGGGCTCTCTTTCAGGATGTACCCCTTGCCGAACTCGAAGCTGTAATCCGCGCCATAGAGCACCGCCGACCCGGTGCGCATTACGCGAACGTAGTTCATTCCGCGATTGCCCTCCATGATCCACTTCATGATGGAGAGCATCTGCTGCGGACAGGAGACATCGACGATCTTCAGGTGTCCGACGGCATCGAAGGTGGTGATGTCATCGTTGCCCATGTGCGTAGCGCCATTGGTGCGGGTTTCGAAGTTGGCGGCGGTGGCCAGGAAGGTCAAGTCCAGGCCATGTCCCTCGCTCAGCCAGCCGGTGGGAGACTCCATAGCCTCCAGCCGTTCCTGCTGGCCCACCGCGATGCGCCGCAGCACCTTCCAGTCAAAGAACGGACAGAAGGTGCTCACCCAGGTGTTGTAGCCCAGGGCGGCGAAGCCCTCGCCCATCAGCATCATGTTGGCCTCGGCAACACCCGCGTTCAGCGCCCGTTTCTGGTCGACGGCAGCCACGCCGGCTTCCAGGCCGCTGGTCGAGGCCAAGTCCGAATCAATGGAAACCACGCGGCTGTCGCGAGCAAACACCTTCATGGAAGCGGTGACGATTTCCGAAGCCGCGTACTGTTTCTTGGGGTCCAGCTTCATCAGCGCGCCGGCATCGTAGTGGATCTTCTTGTCGCGGGGAGGAACACGGCGCGTCAGCACCGGCCCTACCACGCTGTTCGCGGACCATTTGCCCGAGGAGCTGATGCTGCACATCCACGTGAGCCTGCCGGGCCATATCCAGCAGGATTCGCCTGAATGGCTTCGCCTTCCGGGCTGCCCTCGAGCTGCTCCAGGTGCGTCGCGAACTCCTCTACCCGGGCCTGCCGCTGCTGGGATTGCAACTCAAGTTCCTGCGTCGATCAGGGCATCGGGAATGGTGACCTTATGCTTGTTCATAAAGTCGGAGAACCCGCCATAGCCCTTGGTGCTGTTGCAGATGATTGCGGTCGGCTTGCCATTGCGCTCGCCGAAGCGGAACTGCTCCAGGGCGGCGAAAATGCCGTCGTATTCGGTGGTATCCACCGAGCAGGCGTTCCAACCGAACGACCGCATCACCGACTTCCAGATCGGGCATGGGGAAAACCGTCTTGCTGTAAATATCAAGCTGGCCGTGATTGCGGTCCACCATCATGCACAGATTGTCGAGGTGGTTCGCGCCGGCGTACATCACGGCTTCCCAGATGGGACCTTCCTGCACCTCGCCGTCGCCCAGGAGGGCGTAGGAATCGAAGTGCGGACTCGTTGTACGGCCCGCGACAGCAAACCCCTGCGCCACCCCGAAGCCCTGCCCCATG
Organism: Terriglobia bacterium; assembly: GCA_963732925.1. Taxonomy (GTDB): domain Bacteria; phylum Acidobacteriota; class Terriglobia; order Terriglobales; family Acidobacteriaceae; genus DASZRZ01. Next base: position 151,929 of record CAVTBJ010000004.1, on the reverse strand, counting down.
GGACCGGTGGCAATATGAATTCCCGGGAGCACCGGCCCGGGATGCCCGTTCAGAATGCTTTCGTAAGAGCGGGAGTTTTTCAGCACGCTGCGGTCAAAATATCCTAAATCGGCGTAGATCGAAGCCAGAGCAGCCACCGCATGACCCTTGCTGAGCGTGAATAGATCCTGCCCGCGCCGCGTCGGGTCCACAATGTCCAGGTTCATGAATCCGCCGTAGTACAGCGTGACCAGTGGAATGGTGGCGGAAAATGCCCCCCCGGAGTGCAGGCCCTTGTCCACCGCGTCACGGCACTGCTCCAACGTGAGAAGCCGGACGTCGGAATCTTTGATTGCGAGCAGCCTCAGAATGCCCTGCCGCAATAAATAGTTTTGGTTGGTAAACAGCTCCCGGCGAAGGGTTTGGCGCCGTTCGGCGATAGCGGATTGGGTCGTCATGGCCATTTTTTCGTCGATTCCGTTGAACTGGTTTGCTCCGGCAGGCCCGAGTAAGAGCGCGGCATTTCCCGTGTACGAGTCAACAACCTGATTCTCAGGCAATCAGCGCAAGGCCCTGCTGGTGCGTCAACCGCACATTGTAACCCGGGAACAGGCTCTCACTCCAGTACCACAATCAGGTACTCAACTTACCGAAAGCTCTGCCGGACCCGTAAAGCCTGCCCCAAAAAGACATGCAGGTGTCTTGCGAGCGCGAGAATCGCAATCCAACCCATGGCCTTCACGGCCTCTGTGGTGGGGCTCTTTTTTGTGCCACAGAGTATAAACTGACCGTTTACACCTCTCAGGAGATTGCCCTTATGCGCGTCGTCATCATTGGTGGAACCGGTCACATCGGAACCTATCTGTCTCCCCGGCTGGTGGAAGCGGGGCACTCCGTTCAGTGCGTGAGCCGGGGCCAGAGCAAGCCCTACCGCGACCATGGCGCATGGAAGCAGATCTCCATCGTGGAGCTGGACCGGGAAGCCGAAGAGGCGCGCGGGAACTTCGGAGAGCGCATAGCCCGGCTGGAGCCGGATGCGGTGATCGATCTCACCTGCTATACCCCGGAGAGCGCCACGCTCCTGGTTGAGGCTCTGCGCGGACGAGTGCAGCACTTCCTCCACTGCGGCACCGTCTGGGTGCACGGTCCCAGCGTGCAGGTTCCCACTACGGAAGAGGAGCCGCGCCGCCCCTTTGGGGAATATGGCTGTCACAAGGCCACGATCGAGAACTATCTGCTCGACCAGGCCCGCCGCCGCAACTTTCCCGCTACGGTTCTGCATCCCGGACACATTGTCGGCGTGGGCTGGGCTCCGCTCAATCCCGCCGGCAACTTTAATCCTCAGGTGTTCTCCGATCTGGCCACGGGGAAGGAAGTGCTGCTTGCGAACATCGGTCTGGAAACCGTTCACCACGTCCACGCCGACGATGTTGCTCAGGGATTCATGCGAGCCCTGGCGCGGCGCAGTACTGCCCTGGGTGAAAGCTTCCACGTGGTTTCGCCGCAGGCAGTCACCTTGTGCGGATATGCCGAGCGCATGGCCGTCTGGTTTGGCCAGAAACCAAATTTGAAGTTTTTGCCATGGGAGGAATTTCGCAAGAGCGTTTCCGAAAAAGATGCGGAGAAAACCTGGGATCACATTGCCCATTCCCCCTGTTGCAGTATTCAAAAAGCCCGCACCCTGCTCGGCTACCAACCGCGTTACAGCTCGCTGGAGGCGGTGCAGGAGTCCGTCACCTGGCTGATGGAGAACGGCCGGGTGTCGCGAGCCTGATCTGTTTGTGCAGAAACGGGGCCTCTCCCCGTCCCGCTGCAAACAACAAAACCCCGCCAAAATCGGCGGGGCTTGTCGTCAATCTTCGTCAGCAAACCTAGAACTTGCGGGTCCACTCTTTGGGCCAGCGTTCGATCACGACCTTTTTGTCGGTGTAGAACTCGATCGCGTCCTTGCCCTGCCCGTGCAGCACGCCCATAAAGCTGTCTTTCCATCCGCTGAAGGGGAAGTACGCCATGGGAGCGGCTACACCGATATTCACGCCTACATTGCCCGTGGGAGCTTCGTAGCGGAACTTGCGGGCGGCATTGCCGCTGGTGGTGAAGATGGAAGAGGCATTGCCGTATGGGCTTTTGGACAACACCTCGATCGCCTCATCCAGATCAGAGGCGTGATTCAAGGTGAGGACCGGGCCAAAAATTTCCGTGGTGGTCAGCTCGTTGCTGCTGTCGATGTCGGCAATCACAGTCGGCTTGATGAAATTGCCCTTGCCATTTCCCGCCTGACGGCCGTCCAACAGGAGCTTGCCTCCGCTCTTTACCCCCTTTTCGATGTTCTGCAGGATGCGTTCCTTGCTCTGGGGCGTAATCACCGGACCCATCTGTATGCCCTGTTCGAGGCCATTTCCCACCTTAATGCCGGATGCCAAGTCCGTGAGCGCCTTGGGAAACTTCTGCGCCGCATCGCCAACCGTAACCGCCACCGAAACCGCCAGGCAGCGCTGCCCGGCGCATCCGAAGGCGCTATCGCTGACGATTTTTGCGCTCATGTCCACATCCGCGTCGGGCATGACGACCACATAGTTCTTGGCGCCCCCCTGGCACTGGACGCGTTTCCCATTGGCCGACCCTTCGGCATAGATGTAACGGGCCACAGGAGTGGATCCCACGAAGCTGATCGCCCGCACCTCCGGGTGATGCAACAGGGCATCCACCGCCGGCTTGGCTCCAATCACCAGGTTCAGCACGCCCTGGGGGAAGCCGGCCTCGTGAATCAGTTCAAACAACTTCACCGCCGTGAGCGGAACGCGCTCGGAGGGCTTGAGGATAAACGTATTGCCGCAGGCCACCGCGTAGGGCAGGAACCACAGTGGAATCATCGAAGGAAAATTGAAGGGCGTAATGGCCGCCGTCACTCCAATGGGCTGGCGGATCATGATTTCGTCAATACCGCTGGCCACGTCCTCCAGGTTATAGCCCTGCATCAGGGTGGGAATGCCGCAGGAAACCTCCACGTTCTCGATGCCGCGCTGCAGCTCGGCGCGGGCTTCGGCAAAAGTCTTGCCGTTTTCCATGGTGGTCATGCGCGCGATTTCATCGGCATGCTTCAGGAGAAGTTCGCGGAAGCGGAACAGGTACTGGATGCGGTCCTGGGGCGGGGTGCGCCGCCACCCGGGAAAGGCGGCGGAAGCCGCGGCTACCGCCGCGTTTACATCATCCGCGCTCGATAGGTGGACGGCTGCCAGCACTTCGCCGGTTGCCGGATTCACAACGTCCATGGTCGAAGACGACTTGCTCTGCTGCCACTGGCCGCCGACGTAGTTGGCGGCATTCACTACTGCTTGCACACTGGTTTGCGTCATAGGAATACCCCTTATTCAAAACTGTTGCCGGGCGAACCTGTTGTCGCCCTGTGCAGATTTCAAGTCGCTCAACCGGTTGGTCCCGGAGCGAACGCTAGCGGACTGCGCCGGCAGACTGCCGCCGCTGCGCTTCCTTCCAGTGCACCATGGGAAGCCCGGGTACCGGCGCCCGGAAATAGGGAATCCGCTTGCCCCGCAGCGATCCGATGTAGGCCGTCTGCAGATCGGGGCCGCCAAAGGTCACGCTGGCCATCCAGGGAGCAACCCCCTGGCCGGTGGCGAACAGCACGTCTTCGGTGACGGCGGCGCGCTACACCAGTTTTTCCAGCGCGTCGACCTTTTGCGGATCGCCTTCATCGAGCAGCAGTCGCATGTCTCCCTGCGGCGTCAGCACGAACAGCTTGTCGGAATACACCATGGTTCCCCACAGGTTGCCGTAGCTGTCGAAGGCAATGCCGTCCGGCCATGCGCCTTTCCCCAGGCTGGAGGGCCCGAAAATTTCCCGGTCTTTCAAATTGCCCTTCTCGTCCAGCCGCATGCGGCTGATGTGTCCGCCCGTGGTTTCCACGATGTACATGAATTCTTCATTGGCGTCGAAACGGATCTCGTTTGTAAAGTGGAATCCGTCAGCCACGATGCGGAACTTGCCGTCGATGTAACGCGCTACGTAGCCGTCGGGCAGGTCGTTGCGCAGGGCATGCATCCAGTTCTTGATGCGCGTGGAAACCGTGATCCAGATCCGGCCCTTGGAGTCGCGCAAAACGAAGTTAACCTTGCCGATAGGCTCGCCTTCGATGCTGTCTGCCATGACCGTAGTAGTGCCATCGCGGCTCATCAATTCCAGACGATCGGTACCGAAGTTGGAGATCAGGAAGTCGCCGTTTTCGGCGAATGCCAGGCCGTTGGGCAGAGTGCCGGTGAGATAGCGTGTTGCTTCGTCCCCCGCCGTGTCAAAGTGCTCGGATTGGGTCTGGGTAACAAGCCGCTGTTCGCCGTTGGGCATGATGTGGGTCACCCCACCGCGCGCGTCGGCCGCCCACAGGCCGCCGTCCGGCTCCGCCAGAATGCACTCTGGACGGTGCAAGTCATGTCCGACATACTGCAGAGATTTCTTGTCGATTCCAAAATCGAGGATAGGATTCGGTTTCACGGGTGCCCGCTCTTTGAGGATAGAAGCACACAGCCAGCTCTGTGCCAGGGTCCCCGGCGCGCGCCGGTTTTGCGCGTGACGGATACTACAGGCTATGTACAGTCTGCGTCCAGCATGGCTGGAATCAGCAAGGGTAGCAACCCGGCACAATGCGAGTCAAGATTCGGCCGGGGCGGTCAGCAGCGTATCTTGGCCCGCAGCGCCTGTGGGTCCTAAATTCGCCTGTTCCTGAAGTACAACAAGGGGGACGCGTGAGTCGCATCCTTGAAGCTTCATCCCGTCGCCGCCGGGCTGAGTTTCTGGCAGCCGTGGCCAGAAGCACGTCCGGAGTTCCATTGGATCGCGATCGAAGCGATGCATTCCGCCGACGTCCTACTACGAACCGTGTCAGGAATTAAATCTCACGCCCTGCCCGACGAGGTATTTCTTGGCTCTGGTGGCATCCTCGAGAGGGGATTCCGGCGCGGGATTTTGGCGGCCACCGCCATCCAGTTCCACCATAATCATGCCCTTCAGCTTGCGGTCCTCCATCATGTCCAGAATCGCCGGAATATGGACTTCCCCTTCTCCCAGAGGACAATACCCAACGTGGTATGGGCCGCCGTTATAGTCCTTCAGGTGCATGTGTTCCACGATGTCCAGAAAGTCCTTTACCACCTGCACGGGATCGGCGCCGCCCTTCTGCAACTGGCCAATATCCGGTCCGAATCTCGCGTAGCGCGTGTCCACCGCTTCCATCAGCGCATAGGTCTCGTCGCGCGACTCCACACAGGTTCCGGTATGCTGGTGAAAGGCTGAAGTCAGTCCCATGCCGGAAATCATCTTGGAGACCTCGTTCACCGATTCGATGATGTTGCTCTTGTAATCGGCAAAGTTGTATTGGTCGCGTTTGACCCCGTTCGGCCCTAGCACGATCACCCTGCCGCCGAGCTTTTTTACCAGTGCCGCCTGCTGCTTCATTTCCTCCATCGATTCCTGACGCTTGTCCTTTTCGGTCATGTTGAACGTGCAGTATCCGGAGATCAGTGGCAGGTTGTACTTCTCCAACACTTGTCCAAACCCGCCCTTGCTTTCCCAATCCTGCAGGGTTTTCCCGAAGGTTTCAAATCCGGCGAATCCCAGCCCGGCCACGTCCTTCACCGCCTGATCAACTTCATCTCCCGGCCAGGTGATGCCCGTATGTCCGACCTGGATGGTGCGCATTGTGGCTGCGCTCAATGGCAGGGGCAGCGCTGCCGCGGCCGCTCCCATGGCCATCACTTTGGTGAAGTCGCGTCGCGTTAGTTTCTTGCTCATACTGCCCTCCAAAATGACCGTGGGATGGGTAAGAAGCGGAAGCATTCTGGCATGAGTTCCGCCCCCGAACAACTGCGCAAATCTGCAGACTCTTGGAGACCGATCGCCCTCGGCCGCCTCGGTGATTCTGAATCAGGTTGGAGTCGCTGACCTTTTGTTCAATCCTTAAGGAGTCTGCCGCCGGGCCGCGTGCCCAGTGTTCGACACAAAAGAAAACCGGTCGAGGGCGGCCGGTTTCCAAATCATTCGTTTCATCCACCTAGGTGGTTCTGAACTTTACTCCCTGCTTCTCCAGGTAGTCTTTGGCTTTAGCTGCCGCTTCCTTTGGAGTCTCCGGGGCCGGAAGCTTGTTGGGGCTGAAGTGCTGGCCGTCGAGTTCCACCATGACCATGCCCTTGATCTTGCGGCCATCCATCAGGTCAAGAATGGCGGGAACGTCTACTTTGCCTTCCCCCAGGGGACAATATTCCAGATAATACTGGCCACCGTTCCAGTCCTTCAGGTGCATGTGCTCCACGATGGGAAGGAAATCCTTCACCACCTTCACGGGATCCTGACCACCTTTGCGAAGCTGGCCGATATCCGGGCCGAAGCGCACGTATTTATGATCCACGGCTTCCATGGTCGCATAGGTCTCGTCGCGAGACTCGACACAGGTGCCGGTGTGCTGGTGGAATGCTGCGGTCAATCCCTGGTCGCTGATCATCTTCCCGACCTCATTGGTAGCCGCAATGATGTCAGCCTTATGCTCGGCGAAGTTGTAATGAGCACGGTCCACCTGGTTCGGCCCCAGCACGACTACAGTGCCTCCGTACTTCTTGACCAGCTTGACCTGGCTGATTAACTGGTCCATGGAATCCTTGCGCTTGGCAGGATCGGTCAGCGGGAAGGTGATATAGCCGGAAATCAGCGGCAGCTTGTTCTCTTCCAGAACACGGCCCAATCCGCCTTTGGCCTCCCACTGTTCCAGGCTGAAACCAAATGTCTCAAATCCCCAGTAGCCCAGGCTGGCTGTATCCATAATTGCCTGATCCACCTGATCCATCGGCCAGGTGATTCCCGTGTGACCGATTTTGATATTTCTGGTCTTCGCCTTGGCGCTCACCGAATTAACAAGGGACATCGGCAGCGCGGCTGCAGTTGCTCCCAGGGCCATCTTCTTTGCAAAGTCACGCCGGCTGAGTTTTTCCTTCATTGCTCCCTTTCCACAGTGCACTCTCACGACTTGGTTGGCCCCTGGAAACCTCAATTAAGCCAAACCTCGAACTAATTTTGGCACGAGCAAGAAACACCGGCAAGCAGATTAGGGTTGCTTGGGCAGTCGTTCCCCGCCGGCGTGCGGGTAAAAAGCTCTACGGCAGCTTCTCAGGCGTTGTTATGCTTGGGAATCGCTGTCTGGTGGCCAGCAGCGCAGTAGACGAGGAGAAGCCTGATGTCTGGAATTTCAAGGCGGAAGTTCGGCCAATCTGTTCTTTCCGGGGTGGTCGCTTCAGGAGCACTGAATGGGGCAGCTTTTTCGCAAGCTTCCATCCGGAAAAGGCCGAATATTGTTTTTATATGTTCGGATCAGCACAGCGGGCCCATGTTGCTGGGTGGGCCGGGAGAGGTTGTGCCGGTGAGAACACCAAACTTGGAGCGGCTGGCTTCTACGGGTGTCCATTTTAAAAACGCTTATTGTGTCTCCCCGGTTTGCACGCCCGCACGCGCCAGTCTGATGACAGGGCGATTCGCTTCTGACGTGAGTTCGTATTGCAACAGCACACCTTTTGAAGGACAAACTCCAACCTGGGGAAATTACTTGCAGCAGGCGGGGTATTTCTGCTGGGCGACTGGCAAATTGGAGCTGACCCCCAAAGCAGACCTGGGCTTTCAACAGGTCCACACCTCGCATGGACACTTTGAGCACCCGGATGTTACGTCACTGTTTCGCAGGCCGATGTGCTATCGCGTGGACGAACGCAAGCAGGTTGACGGCAAGGTTGAAGAGATGGGAAAGCACGACCAAGAGGTCTTGCAAGCCGGATTAGGATTCCTTCGCAATGAGGTGAAAAATACCGGCAAGCCCTGGGCCGCTTATCTCGGATTCACCATGCCTCATCCTCCCTTTGGCGCGCCTCAAAAGTACTGGGATTTGTACCCTCCTGACCAGGTGCGCCTGCCGAATGTTCCCTCGGGATATATCGAGAAAATGCCTCTCGATTTTCAGATTCTGCGCCAATTCAAGATGATCGCCACTCCCATTCCCGAAGAGCGGATTCGCAGGGCGCGAACTGCGTATTACGGGATGATTACAGAGCTTGACGGCATGATTGGCAAGTTACTGGATGCGCTCGAAGAAGCGGGCGAGCTTAAGAATACTCTGGTCATATACACATCGGACCACGGTGAAATGCTCGGCGAGCACGGACTCTGGCTCAAGAACAACCTGCTGGAGGGCGCGGCGCGCGTGCCCATGATTTTGGCAGGCGCAGGTCTACCCGCTGGCAGGGAGATCGAGAGCCCCGTTTCCCACGTCGATCTTGTCGCGACGCTGCTTGATTTTGCAGGCATGCTCCAGCCGGGCGGTCTTCGCGGGCATTCCCTGCTGCCGATGATCCAGAGTAGTCGGTCCGCGCCGCCCGAGTTTGTCTACGCTGAATCGCATTCAGAAGGAAATTGCACCGGTTCCTTCATGATACGGAAGGGGAACTGGAAATACGTTTACTTTGCCTGGTACGACGAGAAGTTGCTTTTCAATCTCCAGGAGGATCCTGGCGAAATCAACAATCTGGCAAATGATCCTGCGAACGCTTCGATTGTGCAGGAGCTACACGCCCTTCTCACATCACTTGTGGATCCCAATCGAATTACTGAGGCAGCATTCAGGAAACAGAATCAGGTACTCGAGGCAATGCTTCAGAAGCAGACTCCTGATGAGTTGTTCCGAATTCTCGCGGGGCGGCTCGGTCCTGGCCAGGCCGAATGCGCTCACCAAGAAATATCACCCGAATTGGCAACCCGTCCTGGCCGACAGGTGACCAAAACTCCACCAGCATTGCCGAAGGTTCACACCTAATAGCCCATGCTGGAACCTGATCCATCCTCCAGGTGGTTCCCGTGTGACCGATTTTGAGAGCGGCGGGTTATGGCAAGCAGCCATGTCTGCCGGCGAATCCGAAAAAGGCATTGTTTCTCCCCCTTAAGTGCCGACTTCCGCAGCATGCGCCCTGGAGAGTAGGATAGTCGCTATCGTCGTCCAACCGACGAACCCAACCGGCGCTGAGTTAGCCAGTCTCATCGGTCTCCGCCCAGAAGATGCGAATTGGCGTGAACGGAAGTTCGCGCGTTGGAAAGAATGTCTTCAACTGAGAAACCCACACTCTCGGGCCTGGCTGCATTCGCCTATCCCAGCTTCTTCCGCTACCAACTGGCGCGCTTTTTCATTGTTCTGACGCTGGAGATGCAGTCTGTCGCGGTTGGCTGGCAGGTGTATGAGATCACTCGCGAGCCCTTCGATCTCGGGCTGGTCGGTCTGGTGCAGTTTCTCCCTATTTTTGCCTTGTTTCTGGTCGCCGGCCACGTGGCCGACATCCTGGATCGCCGCAAGCTTCTCACCGTCTGCTACGGGGCATTCGCCGTCTGTTCTGGGCTGCTGCTGGTCAGCACGCTGCTGGTCCCCAGTTCGGTTCATCCCATTTATGGCGCGCTGGTTCTCGTAGGAGTGGTGCGCGCCTTTTCCGGACCTGTCAGCCGTTCGCTTCTGCCCCAGTTGGTAGCCGATGAAGACCTCGCCAACGCCGTGGCCTGGAATGGAACCTTTTTTCAGGCGGCCACCGTCCTGGGCCCGGCAATCGGCGGCCTCATTTATGCTTTGTTTCGAGGTCCCTGGGCGGTATACGTGCTTGCCATCATCACCGGGCTGGCCGCCATGATTTCCACCTTCGGGATCCGCACCCGTCCGGTCAAACCGCGGGAGCGTGAAGAGATCAGCCTGCGCACCGTCCTCGCCGGCCTGCGTTATATTCGCGATCAACGCCTGCTGCTAGGCGCCATTTCGCTCGATCTTTTCGCCGTGCTGCTGGGAGGCGCTGTTGCCCTGCTGCCGGTTTACGCCCGCGAGATTCTGCACACCGGTCCCTGGGGCCTGGGAGTGCTGCGCAGCGCGCCCGCCGTCGGCGCTGTCTCCATGGCCACTTTCCTGGCCTACCGTCCGCTGCGAAAGCGCGCCGGCGCCACCATGCTGTGGTGTGTTGCTGGCTTCGGAGTCTTCACCATGGTGTTCGGCCTGTCGCGCAGCATGGTCCTCTCTCTGCTTGCACTGCTGCTGGTGGGCGCGGCGGACATGGTCAGTGTGGTGGTACGCGGAACCCTGGTGCAACTGGCAACGCCTGACTTCATGCGTGGCCGGGTCAATGCCGTGGAGCTCATTTTTGTCGGTGCTTCCAACGAACTGGGGCAATTCGAGTCCGGGATTACGGCTCAATGGCTGGGGCCGGTTCCTGCGGTTGTTCTAGGAGGATTGGGAACGATTCTGGTGACGCTGATCTGGGCCTGGCGCTTTCCGCAGCTGCGCGCTGTGGATCAGTTGACGGATACCAAGGTATAGGACTCAAGCGCCATAGGCAAAAAGCTCGGGGAGGGCGAGGCGAGGTTCCGGTCCGGGCACTGGCTGGAACAGTTGTTTGCCCTCAAAGAACGTCGTGAAAGCCCGTTGGTGCCGGACGAATGCCCGCTACCCGCCCGATGAGTCCGGCGCGCGTGGACACCGCCATCTTGGTCATTACCAGCCGCAGAAATGCCTTCACCGTGTTGGGACTGATGTTCATCTTCTGGGCGATTTCCTTGCTGGTGAGGCCCTGCAGCAAATAGCCAACTGCTTCCCGTTCGCGAATGGTGAGATTGAATCGCGTGGTGATCTGGTGAAGCATGACCTCGGGAGAACTGGCCCGCTCCAGCAACACAGCCATGGTCCGGTTCGAGCTTTGCCCCGTCATGTCCAGCGAATAGCGCGTGCAGTTGTACTGCCGCCGTCCGGAAAGAAATTCCCGGCTCTGGCGGAGGCCGCTGGAAGAATCCAGACGGAGCCGTTCCGAAAGAGTCTCCAGCAGCAGGCTCACTGCGCGCTTGGCATTCGCCGGCTTTTCCGGGTAGGTGAGAATCTGCACCGCCTCGGCATTCCAGGCGATGGGCATCATCGAAGAATCCAAAAGGACCAGCCCCGGTAGCGAAACGGCGGGGATGCGAGTTGGTTTGTGCGCTTGCGCTTGCTCTGCCATAGTTATCTCGTTCCTGCGAGGTTGATGGCCGGGGTGAGCCGTCTCTCCGTCTTATTTTTTTCCTCTTGCCCGCTCCTGCCGGCACATTGGCCGGCTGGAGCGGTCTTGCTTCCTGCATTCCTTAGTTCACGTGCGCCGTCAGTTGATTCAGCGGCGTCCCACTCCCCATCGGTGTATTGAATCCAGAGGGTTCCGTGGCTTGCAATAGCGTCGTGCCCAGGGCCGTGGGGTGGAACGTCAGCGCCACGCCTGTAGTGCCTCCCGCCAGCGTTGCAGGGCTATCGGTCACCGTTCCCACGGCCGGAGTGCCGCTGCTTACGGGAACCGTGAGGGTCAGCCCGCCGCGAACCGCCTGGCTGCGCTCCGGCAACAGGGTGGTGGCGTTGAGTTGCCACGGATTGACGATGATCGTGGCGTTGTTCCCTGAGGACAACGACACTCCCAGGTCCTGGCCGATACCGTTCGCACTGGCGAGGGTGATTCCCGAAGGCGCCAGGTTGACGGTCACCGTTGCCGGATCCCATCCCGTGGCCGAAGCCGTGATCTGTGCCGTTCCCGACGCGGCCAGGGCCTGCACATAGAAGGCCGGGAAGCCTTTGCCCTGGTATCCATTGGTCGGGGGAACGAAGATGCTTATGCTCTGTGCCCCCGCGGTCGTGCCCGTCGTGTCGGAGGAGAGCAGGACGTTGGGATTATTGCTGGTAAGCGTGATCTGCACGCCGTCAGCGGGAGCCGGCGCGGTCAGGGCTCCGCTGGCCAGAATCTCCAGATTCGCGCCCACCGTCGGTGCAGCGAGATTCAGCGTAATCGCTGGATTTGTCACCGTGGCGACCAGTTGCGTTTCGCTAGCTGGAGTGCTGAATCCACCAATGCTGGGTGTACCCACGCCCAATGTAGTTGCGCCGCCTGTACTCGGCTGAAACAGCAGGGTCGCGCTCATCGCCCCGGCCTGGAATACCGCCGGGCCGTTGGTGATCGTGCCTACGCTTGTGTTGCTGTTCGTCACCGGCACGCTCACGGAAAGCCCGCCACGCAACGCGCCAGTCGTCTGCGGCTGCAGTCCAGAAGTGAGCTGCATCAGCATGAGCTGCACGTTCGACGCGCTGGAGATCGTGGTGGTGGAGAAGTTTTCTCCCGGCGTTCCGCTCGGACCTGCGATCACAAATCCGGAAGGCGCCAGCGCAATCTGTTCGGTTGCGGCAGCGTACCCCGGTGCGGAAACCGAAAGGTTCACCGCCCCCGAGGAGGCAAATCCCTGCACGTAATAGGTCGGCAGGAGGACCGCTCCTTGCGGCACGACCACATTAATGCTGGCTGTGCCCAGGGCCGTGGGGTCGGTGCTGAGTTTAACCATCGACGGGTCGGGACTCGTAAGGGTCACCGTCAAGCCGCCGGTCGGAGCAGCCGCCTGCAGGAATCCCGATCCCGTCATCTGCATGTTCATTCCGACAACCAGCGGACTCAACGTGATGTTCGGCTGCGTAACCGTCGCCGTAACCGACGTTTTTGTAGTGGGCATGCTGAAGCCTGCAGGCACGCCAACCGTGATCTGCGCTGTGCCCGCTGTCTTGGGATGGAAAGCGACGTCAGTCCCGGCTGTATTCCCGCCGGTGAAGGCCGAGGGGCCATTCAAGATATCGGCTACGTTCGTATTCGAGCTGGAGACCGGTACATTCACCGTAATTCCTCCGCGGAGGCGTCCCGTAGCTCCTGCAATCACGTTCAGCCCCAGGTCAAGCTGCGCCGGCAGAACGGAAACCGTGGTATCCGGCGAAAGCGTGCTGGTGGAGAAGTTGTTGCTCGGATTGCCCAGCACAAACCCTGAGGGAGTCAGCGTGGCCGTTGCCGTGGCGGCGACGTATCCGGTGGCGCTGACCCGGATTTGTACCGTTCCGCTGGACGCCACGCCCTGCACGTAGAAGCCGAGCGGAATGGTGGTGAATCCCTGGGGAATGGTGACGTTGATGCTGCCCTGCCCGAGGACGGTGGCATCGCTCGCCAGCAGGAGCTTCGTCGGATCGCTGCTGCTCACAGTTACGTTGATGCCACCCGCGGGCGCCGGCGAGCTTACTGAGGCCGTGGCCAGCGCCTCCAGGTCCTTGCCCACACTCACGCTTGGCATGCTGAAGGTGCCCAGCGACGTTGCCGTGCCGCTGAGAGCCACACTATGCGGGCTGCCTGCGGCATTGCTGGTCAGGTTCAGAGTGGCCGTGCGGCTGCCAGTCCCCTGCGGTGCGAAAGTGACGCTTACGACATTCTGTGTGTTCGGCGCAATGGTGATGGGCAAAGCGGCGCTGTAGGAAAATTCCGAAGCGTTTGTGCCGCTCAGCGACAGGTTCGAGATCACCAGGCTTGCTGTGCCCGTGTTTTTAATTGTCAGGTTCGAACTCGCCGTGGTGTTGACCTGCAGGCTGCCGTAATCAATGCTGCTGGGACTCAGTACGATCACCGGCGCAATTCCCGTTCCGGTGAGCGACACCTGGCCAGGCAGGGCTCCCGCATTGTGCGTGATAAACAGCGTTGTGGTGCGAGCGCCGGCCGCCGTGGGCGCGAACTTCACGCTGATCTCGGCGTTGCCGTTCGGCGGCACTGTGATCGGCAGGGGATTGCTGGTGAACTGGAAATCCCCCGGATTGCCTCCGCTGAAGGCCAGCGCGGAAATGATCAGGTCACCGTTGCCCGTATTGCTGACGTTCACGGTTTGCGCGGCGCTCACGGTATTCACTTCCTGCGAGCTGTAGGTGACGCTGCTAGGCGTGATGATCGCCGTCGGGGCCGTCCCCGTGCCAGAGAGCGAAATCGATTGCGGACTCCCGGTCGCGTTGGTCGTGATGCTCAGGTTGCCGGAACGGGTCCCGGTTGCCGTGGGCTTGAATGCCACCTGAAGAGCGGTGCTGCCGTTGGACGGAACCGTAATCGGGAGCGACGCCGAGCTGAAGCTGAAGTCCCCGGCATTCGTCCCGGCGGGCGTGATGTTGCTGATTGTCAGATCGCCCGTGCCGGGATTGCTGATCGTGACTGTGACCGGAGTGCTGGTCGAGTTCACGTTCTGATTGCCGAAGTTGATGGTTGTGGGATTCGCGCCGAATCCCGGCGCCGTGCCTGTCCCTGAAAGCGCAATGCTGTGCGGGCTGCCGCTGTCATTGCTGCTGACGCTCAACGCCGCGGAACGGGCCCCGGTGCTGCCCGGAGTGAACGTCACAGTCAGTGTGGTTGTGTTGCCCGGTGTTACTGTCACCGGCAATGTGGCCGTGGTGACGCTGAAGTCAGTGGTATTGGCGCCCGTCTTGCTCACACTCGAGATCGTCAGATCGCCATTCCCTGTGTTGGTAATCGTGATTGTCTTGGCCGAACTCGGCGTTCCCTGATTCTGCTTGCCGAAGTCGAGACTCACGGGGCTGGGACTGAATCCCGGCGCAGTTCCCATGCCGGTCAATGCCACGCTGTTCGGACTTCCCGGGGCATTGCTGGCAAAGGTCAAGCTCGCGCTTCGTGCCCCACCGGCCGCTGGCGAGAACGTTACGCCGACGTTCACGCTGCTGTTGGGCGCAACCGTGATGGGCAACGTGCCCGAGGTGAAGGCGAACTCAGACGCCTGTGCCCCGGCCTTGCTGATGTTGGTAATCACCAGGTTCGCCGTGCCCGTGTTGCTGATGACGAGAGTCTTGGAGACGCTGGTCGTTCCCGCATTCTGGTTTCCGAAATCCAGGCTGGCGGGATTTGCCCCAAATATCGGAGCAGTTCCGCTGCCGCTGAGTGCCAGCGAATACGGACTGCCATTGGCGTTGTCGGTAATGACCAGCGAAGCCGAACGCACTCCCACCGCCGTGGGTTTGAATTGAAGGCTGACGGTTGTGTTGTTGCCGGGCGCGACCGTAATCGGCAATGTGCCGACGCCGCTCAGAGTGAATTCCGTGGCATTGGCTCCGGAAAGCGCGATATTGGAGATCGTCAGGTTGGCCGTGCCGCTGTTGGTGATGGTCACGGTGGTCGCCGCGCTGCTTGTGTTGATTTCCTGGTTGCCGAACGCCACCGGATTGGGGTTCACCAGGCGGCCCGGAGTGACGCCTTTGCCGCTGAGCGCTACGGAATGCGGGCCACCGGCATTATCCCCAATGCTCAGTGAAGCCGACCGGTTGCCCACGACGGAAGGCGTGAAGGTCACGGCGACCGTGGTGGTATTGCCCTTCGTGACTGTGATCGGAAGACCTGAGGCGGGTGTAAACCCGAAGTCCCCGGGGTTGCTTCCGGCCAGGCTAAGGCTGGAGATGACCAGATCCGCCGTGCCGGTATTCGTGATGGTGATGGTTGTGGCCGCGCTCTGCACGCCTACGAGCTGATCGTTGAAGGTCACGCTCACGGGTGCAATTCCGAAAGCCGGAGCCGTCCCGGTTCCGCTGAGGGATACATTGTGCGGACTCCCGGTTGCGCTGTCCGTGATCGTCAAAGAGGCCGCGCGTGCTCCGGTTGCCGTCGGCGAAAACCGCAGGCCAATGATCGTGTTTTGGCCGGCGTGCACCGTAATGGGCAGGCTGCCGGCGGTGTAGGTGAAGTCGCTGGTATTGGAGCCCGCCATCGCCAGATTGGAAATCACCAGGTCGCCGGTTCCCGTGTTGCTGATCGTGAGATTCACCGGCGCACTTGTGGTGCTCACCTGTTGATCGGGGAAAGTAACGCTAGCCGGGCTGGCGCCGAACACCGGCGCGATTCCCGTGCCTGTCAGTGCCACGCTCTGCGGGCCGCCCGTCGCGTTACTGGTAACCGTGAGAGAGCCACTGCGCGCTCCCACTCCCAAAGGCGTGAACTTTACCGTCACCTGCTGGCTGTTCCCCGCGCTGATGGTGATGGGAGTGGCCGGCGCGGTCAGGACAAAATCCGCCCCGTTGGCGCCGGAGACAGCCAGACTGGAAATCACCAGGTCGCCGGTTCCCGTATTCGAGAGTGTCAGCGGCAGTTGGCTGCTTGTTCCCACAAGCTGGCTGGTAAAGGTCAGGCTCGCAGGGTTGACCGTCAGCCTCGGAATCACAATTCCGGTTCCCGAGAGCGCAATCGCATGCGGACTGCCGCTAGCACTGTCGGTAATGGTCAGAGACGCGGAGCGCGTACCCGCCGCCGCCGGTGAAAACGTAAGGTGAATCAGAGTATTGCCACCCGGCGCTACTGAGATCGGCAGTCCCGTTGGGATAAAGGCAAACTCCGAAGCATTGGTGCCGCTGATGGCCAAATTGGTGATCGTCAGCTCGCCGCCGCCGGTGTTGTTGATGGTGAGCGCCAGTTGACTGCTGGTTGTCCCGATCTCCTGGCTTGCAAAATTGATGCTGGCCGGGCTGGTCCCGAACACCGGGGCCGTCCCCTTGCCGGTGAGCGCGACCGTATGCGGGCTGCCGGCGGCATTATCGATGACCACCAGCGACGCTGTTCTCGTACCCGTAGCGGTTGGTTTGAACGTCAGCGTGACGTTCGCGCTGGCGGCCGGTGCGATCGTAATCGGCAGTGCACTGCTGGAGAATGCAAACTCCGCCGCATTCGTTCCTGCCAGGTTCAGGTTGTTGATCACCAGGTCGGCATCGCCGGTGTTCGTGATGGTGACGGTCTTGGGGGAACTGGTGGTGTTCACCAGCTGCCCGCCGAAGTCCAGGCTGTTGGAATTTACGCTGTAACCGGGCAGCGCGCCCTTGCCCGTCAACGTGACGGAACTCGGGCTGCCCTGAGCGCTGTGCGTAATGGTGAGAACCGCGGACCTCTGCCCGGTTGTGGCCGGAGTGAAGGTAATGACTACCGCTGCATTGGCTCCCGCCGGGACCACGAAGGGAAGTGACGCCGAGCTGAAGCTGAATTCCGAGGCATTCGTGCCCGACTTGGCGATGTTGGATACCGTAAGCGGTCCGGTGCCGGTGTTACTGACCAGCAACGTCAAAGAAGCCGGTGCGCCCACCACCTTGTTGCCGAAATCCAGCGGAGAAGGAGTGGCGGCAAAGCCGGGCGCCGTTCCCATTCCTTGCACTTCCACCATTTGCGGGCTGCCGGGAGCATTGCTGGTGATCAGAAGCGTGGCGGCCCTGGTTCCAGTACTCGAGGGCGTGAAGGTCACGTTCACGCTCGTGCTTGCACCCGCTGCAAGCGGGATGGGGAGTGCTGCGGAAGTGAACGCAAACTCCGAAGCACTGGAGCCGGTTAATCCAAAGCTGGAAATCGTGAGAGCGGAGTTGCCGGTATTGCGAATCATGATCGTTTGAGAGTTGCTGGTCGTGTTCACCAGTTGATTCCCGAACGAGACAATGGAGGGCTGTGCCAGCAGACCTGGAGCCGCGGCCTCGATCAACACCGTCTTGGGCACACTCGTAAAGGTGCCGTCGGACACAATCAGCTGGGCGACGTATTCGCCCGGCTGGTCGGCATCGAAGGTTGGGGAAGCGGTATCGCCCCCGGTCAGCGTGGCTGAGCTGCCATCGGGCCGGTGAATCAGGCTCCATACATATAAGAGTGGATCGTTATCCGGATCCGAAGACGCAGAGCCATCCAGGTGCACCGTAATACCGCTGGAGACGTTCTGGCGCGGACCGGCGTCGGCTGTGGGAGCACTGTTCACGGTATCGATCACTACGCTCGAGTACGAGCTGTTTCCATCGCTGTCACTTACCTTCAGCTCCAAAGCGTAGGTTCCCGCCACATCCGGCGTGAACGTCGGATTGACCGCATGCGAATTGGCAAGCGTGGCCGCGCTGCCGTCCGGAAGATAGGTGAATTTCCATTCATAGGTGAGTGGGTCGCCGTCGGGATCCTTCGAGGCGCTCCCGTCCAGATGCGCGCTGACGCCCGTGGGCACAGTTTGCTTTGGGCCGGCGTTGGCGATGGGTGTAGTGCTTGCTGTGCTGATGGACACCTGATCGCTGGAATTGTTGCCGCGTCCATCGTTCACCGTCAATTCCAGCACGTAGGTCCCGGCCTGGTCTGCCACAAACGTCGGCGCCACCGCGGAGCCATTCGAAAGGCTCGCAGTGCTTCCCGCCGGCTTGGAAATTACTGTCCACTGGTAGGTCAGGGAATCGCCATCCGGAGAAGTCGACTTGCTTCCATCCAGATGTACTGTGGTTCCCGGCGCGATGAACTGGTCCGGCCCGGCGTTGGCCACCGGAATCGCGTTTTCCGTGCTGATTACCGTCCACCCCGCGGAAACTCCGTCCACTTCCAACTGCACCAGGTAATTACCCTGCTGGTCCGCAACGAAAGATGGATTCACAGCTGTATCGCTGGAAAGAGTAGCCGCGCTCCCCTGCGGCTGTGACAGCAACGACCACTGGAATTGCAGCGGTGAGCCTGTGGAGCCGCTGCCGTCGAGATGAACCGTTCCCCCCACCTTGACCGACTGCGGAGGTCCCGCGTTCGCCACCTGTCCCGCCTGCGATGAGGTCACCGTGAACGTAGCTGCCGAAATGTGCGTGCCGGTTTTTACCAGAACAATGCGCGGTCCGGTTGCCGCCAGCGAACTCACAGCCACGCTGGCCGTGGCGGAGGTGGGACCTGTGACTGTGACGGTCCCAAATGCTCCTTGCGCGCCGCTGCCGGTCGCCGTGCCGGGGCCGAAGTTTGCCATGGTGGCACCCTGCACAAAATTCGTCTGAGTGCCGGTGATGATCACCGTGCTAGTGCCGCCGGTTGCTCCACTGTTCGGAGACAGCGCGACCGAGGCGCTTGGGTCCTGTTCCAGATCCGGCGACGTGCCGGAGAGCGCAATGCTCAGCGGACTTCCATCCGCATTTGAAGCAATCGCCAGTGCCGCCGTGCGAGTCCCCGCACCAGTTGGCGTAAACGTAAGCTGCAGCGTTGTGCTGCTGCCGCCCGCAACCGTCATGGGAAGCGTACCCCCCTGAACGGCGAACTCGGAGGCGTTCGTACCGGCAATCTGCAGGCTCGAGATCACCAGGTTGCCGCTGCCCTGGTTCGAAATCGTAACTTCCAAAGGCGCGCTGGTCGTGTTCGGGAGCGTCTGCGGGAAACTCACCGATTGGCTGCTGGAGCTGATTTTCGGCACCGTTCCCGTGCCCGAAAGCAGCAGTGAATGCGGGCTGCCGGTGGCGTTATCGCTGATGCTCAGGGTCGCTGAGCGGCCGCCTTCTGCTGCGGGCTTGAACGTCACGCTGACGATGGCGCTGCTTCCCGCGGAGATGCTGATTGGGAAAGTCGACGGGCTGAAGCTGAAGTCGGCAGCCTGCGCACCGGACAGGGCCGCGCTGGAGATCACCAGCGTCGAGTTCCCGGTGTTAGTCACCGTGGCGGTTGCGGTCACCGCCGTGTTGACCGTCTGATTTCCAAAGGCGAGCGTCGCCGGAGAGAGGCTCAATGAGGGGCCTCCGCCCGACCCTGGCGCACCCACACTGGTGCCCCCGCAGGCGACAAGCGAAATAAGCCCAAAAATCAAAACAGCGACTGAGAACAGCCGAAGCAAGCGCAATATCATCTGGGACCTCGGCCAGCCCGGAGGGGGAGGTCGGCACATGATGAGGCCCAAAACATTTTTCCGGAACGGCGACTCTAGCAAAGCAATTGATTCGCCAAAATCGGGAACGAAAAATGATCGACTTAGCCCGTTCAGGTAACCCGAAGGTTGCAAGTGTCTGCGTATAGGTGGGGATAATTAGTCAACCTGGGTTACTTATTTGAGCCCAGCGAACGCAGTAGCCATGGCGGCAATTCATGCAACGACATAGTCTTCGCGACTAACCATGTTGGTTAGACACTCTAAGTAACCATTGCGGAGACTCTTTGGTAACACTGGGGGCTGATTCTTCGCAACGATGGTGCGAATCGATGACCGTGCGCAGGATGGATAATAAGAACGGTTATTTCGCCTGGATGCCCTGGTCCCACATGACTCCAGACCCCGGCGGAACGTATGCCGGTACAGGGACCGGAGGGGGCGGGGCCGCATTTTTGACGAGATCGAGAATGTTCGGCGGGTAAAGCTTCCACAACTCGGGAGGAAACTGCTGCGGATTCACCGGGGCTTGCGGTGTGTAGTCCGCTGGAACACTTGTGCCGGCGCGGCCTCCCATAGCTGCCAGAACCGAAGGAGTATTCCCTGAACCTCCAGTCGAGACGATCGTGGGCGTGCTGTTGTTTGCCGTGGAAGTGTCCGATCCTCCGAACAGGCTGGGATACATTCGATAGAGACCATCGGGAAACACCGGCGGCGAGTTCTGGTCCCCATTCGAAGCTGTTTCGTCAGATTTGTCCGTGGTGCCTTTGACTTTGTTGTCCGTCTTCTTCGCGGATTTTGTCTTGTCGCTGTCGGAATCGTCCTTCGCCTGCTTGTCCGCTTTCTCGGCAGCTGCATCTTTAGATTTCGCATCGCTCGTTTTGACATCCGCCGGGGCGGTGGCAGCAGCTTGTGGAGCGACGATGCCGGCCGGCGGAAGATTTGTCCTGGCGACTTGAGGCGCCGCCGCGCGCTTGGGCATTAGCAGAATGCGCTCGATTTTGCCCGAATTTCCGGGAAAACCCAGAACCGCATAGTTCCATGTGGTCCCGTAGAGCAGTTGCGCGATCACCGCTGCTGGTTCTCCCGGTCCCAGTTCTGTCACCACGCGCGATTGACCTTCCCCACCCGCGGCGGAGTTTTCAATGGTGACGCCGGTCTTTTCGTGTACCTCTTGCAAAATAGTGCTGAGCGTAATGCCGTTCGCCCGGATTGTCAGCAGACCGTTCTCATATCGCACCGCCGACTCCGGCTGCGAAGAAGATGCAGACACGGAAGAAGTCGCTGGTGTAAGCAGTTGTTGCGCACCGAGTCCCGGAGAGCCCACCATCAGCAGCCATACCAAAATTGGACTCCAGGTCAGGCAGCGGTTCCGCAACGCTCTCGCCCCACTTTCCACAGGTTCCTCCGCGATGACGGGCATTTCGACCCGGCTAAACCCGTTCCCTGAGCAAGGGACGCGCTTCCGGGCCGAACTCGCGCAACTAGTCAATCACCTTAGCCTGGGAAACGCAATCGTCAGTTGGGTTAGTCCATCTGCTTAGTCCACGGTAGGCATAGACCCGGTTAGCACATTGGCAGTCCTTGACTTATGGCGCTTCCCAAGTTACTTAAGTGGGGCACGGGTTGAAGAACGGCTTCGATTTGCGACGCATGCAGGGCCTAGGGAGGCATTTCGGATGGCAAGTTCGTCGACGGGCGTTATTCTGCTCGATTCCTCGCTTCACCTGATCGCGTCGAACCAGGATGCCTTTCGCATTCTCGCCTATCCTACTTCCATCCAGCAGATCTCCCGTGGCGAAGCGTTCCTGCGTGACAAGGTCCAGACCACTCTGCTGCTTTCGTTGAAGCCTGGAGCCTCGCCCGCCTTTGTGCCGGAATTTCGTTCCGGCGCACGCCGGTATTCCTGCGCTGCCTACACACTGCAACGGCCAGCGGGCGGCGACGGTTCTGGAATCCTGCTTTTGCTGGAACGGGAAGCGCAGCCTTTTGTGGATATGAAATACGCGGCTGCCCAATTTGATCTCACGCCGCGCGAGCAGGAAACAGTGGAATACCTTCTGCGTGGTTTGACGACCAAAGAGATCGCCGTTCGCATGAAAATCAGTCCTAGCACCGTCAACGCATTTCTTCGCTTGATTATGGTTAAGGTGGGAACGAACAACCGCTCGGCTGTCGTGCACAGAATCCTCCGCCCGGATGCCGCCGATGTCCCTCACCAAAAGCGAGACTAGCTACGTTGTGCATGACAATCCCGGCGGGTCAGTTGACTCTTTTTCCACATTGAAGCCCGGGCTAGTTAGTTTTGAGAGTGGACGAAGTTCGCTCTCGCGCGCAAGATTTCCGAATGTCGCGTAGTGGCGTAGACCGTCGGCTCTCTCCCCGTTATCCGCACCTCATCGATATTCAGGCCACGCCATTGCGGACTCCCGACCGTCCTTCTCCCGCGACAAAAACCATTCTCGCGCGCATTCAGAATCTCAGTCGCGGAGGCATCTGTATTTTGTGCGATGAGCCACTTCCCGCACACGGAGTTCTCCTCTGCGAAATAGCGCTGCCGCAATTGCCCGTGAACCTGCCGGCATTAGTTCGGATTTGCTGGATCCAGGCGGCCTCGGGCTCCGGCAGGAATCATCTTGCCGGGCTTCAGTTTTTGTATTGACCTCATTCGGCCTGCGCCCGTGTTTTCCGCCTAGCCAAATTGCGTACTTAGTTGGGTGGTCCCTCTGCGCGTTTCGCTTATTCAAAAAGACTAGGAAGTCTGGAGAATTGTTTTCTTGCCATTCAGCGAGCACTCTCCCATTGTGCCGTTGCTTCCCCAAATGTGCAGCGACATAAATTGAAGGAGAATTCCCCAATGTCGAAAACCATTAAGTCAGCGCTGCTGCTTCTGGCGGTAGTCGCTCTCTGTAGTCCAATGTTTGCCCAGACGGTTGATACTCCCGTTTCCGGTCATGACGACGGCCCGGGACCTTATCAGCTCAACTACTTCTCCGGACGGAACAATGCCGCTGGTGCGGATTCGTTTGTTCGTCTCATCAACAGCGGTACCAACGGCGATCCGCTCTCCTCGAACGAGGGTGCGGTCTGCGCCAACATCTACATGTTCGACAACACCCAGGAAATGCTGGAATGCTGCTCCTGCAAAATGACCGCCAACGACCTGCTGACGCTGTCGGTGAAAAACAACCTGATGGCGAATCCGTTGACTGGTTTCCCGGCCCCCGATACGGGCGCGATCAAGATCGTGTCCGACTATAAGAGCACCTGCGATCCCACCACGTTGAACTATCCGAACTATCAGCTGGTGGCGTGGGCGACTCACATCCAGGAACCGGTGACCGGAACCTTCGTGAGCACGGAAACTGCGTTCACTCCTGGCAGCCTGAGCCCGGCAGAGCAGAATTTCCTGCCTCTGGCCTGCGCATTCGTGAAGTTCCTCGGTAGCGGCAAGGGTACCTGCAGCTGCCCAACTAACTAAAACAGTCGAAGCTGAAATCTGTGTGCCAGCGGGGATTCTGCTGGCACACAGAAATTGCCCATCTCGACGGGAAGCGCGTCTGCCGTGCTTCCCGCCGGGAGCATCTCGCACTGCAGAGCTGTCTCTCCCCGACGCCTGTCAGGCGAGCACTCGTTTACCGTCGATCCTGCGAACGCCTGCGGATCACCAATGTCTCGGCGTCTCACCCATCCGGTTAATGCCTCTGACTAGGACATGTGGAGAATTGTGGAGCGTCCGCTTGAGGCGCACTCTCTACGTCGTGCCTTGCTTTCCCCAAATTGCGAGCGCACAACTTTGAAGGAGGATCCCCAAATGTCCAAAACCATTAAATCAGCGCTGCTGCTTCTGGCAGTAGTCGCTCTGTGCAGCCCCATGTTTGCCCAGACGGTAAATGACCACCAGGGCGGCCATGATGACGGCCCGGGACAGTATCAGCTCAACTACTTCTCCGGACGCAACAACGCCGCTGGTGCGGATTCGTTTGTTCGGCTCATTAACACCGGCACGAACGGCGATCCGCTCTCCTCGAACGAGGGTGCGGTCTGCGCCAACATCTACATGTTCGACAACACGCAGGAAATGCTGGAATGCTGCTCTTGCAAAATGACCGCCAACGACCTGCTGACGCTGTCGGTGAAGAACAACCTGATGCAGAATCCTCTCACTGGTTTCCCGGCTCCTGACGAAGGCGCGATCAAGATCGTGTCCGACTATAAGAGCACCTGCGATCCCACCACGTTGAACTATCCGAACTATCAGCTGGTAGCGTGGGCGACTCACATTCAGCAGCCGGTTACCGGAACCTTCGTGAGCACGGAAACCGCGTTCACTCCTGGCAGCCTGAGCTCGGCAGAGCAGAATTTCCTGCCTCTGGCCTGCGCATTCGTGAAGTTCCTCGGTAGCGGCAAGGGTACCTGCAGCTGCCCCACGAACTAATCGAATTTGTGCAGTTTGGGCCATGTTGTTAGGGACTGTGCCAGGCGGAAGTATCGTCTGGCACGGTCTTCCCGTTGATGCTTTAAAAAAGGAAGTTGATTGTGGCAGGAAACTTCACTCCGGGTAGCAATAAGTTGCGATTGCCGGGCTCTACGGCAAAATGTATCCGTCGACCATGTCCTTGGTATGTGAGCAATAAGTTCTGCCCTCCCCTGGGTTGCGATGTGGCACCAAATCTGCAAACACCAAACCAAACTCTTGCGAACAGGAGAGCGTAGATGCAGCTCATGCGAAGTCAACTTTATGCCGCGCTGTTACTGGTAGTTACTTCCGTAACCATTGCGGTGGCTCAGAATCCTTCGGAAGTTATCTCAGAAGTGAACGGCGAGAAGATCACTCGCGGCGAGCTCGAAGATAAATTTCAAAACCAGCTTCATCAGGCCCGGTACCAGGTTTATGAGGCCGAACAGAAAGCCCTCGACCAGCTCATCGACGAGCACCTGCTCGCGGACGCAGCCAAGCGCAAGGGAATCTCCGTAGACAAGCTGCTGCAAATCGAAGTCGACAGCAAGGTCAAGGATCCTACGGAAGATCAGCTCGAAGTCTATTACGAAGGACTGAACAGCACTGAGCCTTACCAGTCCGTGCGCGACAAGATTCTTGAACACATCCACAATCTAAGGCTTGCCAAGGCGCGCGCAGCGTATCTGGAACAATTGCGCACCAATGCCAACGTCCTGACCACCCTGGCTCCGCCCAAGGCGGAAATTGAACTGGAAAACAATTATCGTCTCGGCTCCAAAGATGCTCCTGTGCTTCTTGTAGAGTTCGCGGACTATCAGTGCCCGTATTGCGAAAAGGCATATCCGGCGATCAAGAAGCTTCGCGAAGAATTTGGCGACAAGATCAGCATGGTGTTCAAGGACCTTCCGCTCCCCATGCACGAACACGCCGAAAAAGCCGCTGAGGCTGCCCGTTGCGCTGGAGTGCAGGGAAAATACTGGCCCTATCACGACCTTCTGTTTTCTTCCGGTGAGCTGAGTGTTTCCGCGCTCAAGCAGCACGCGCTCGAGCTGAAACTTGACAGTGCGCGCTTCGATAAATGTCTCGATTCCGGCGAACAGGAAGTTGCCGTGAAGCGGGACTTCAGCGAAGCGCAGCAATTGGGTCTTACCGGAACGCCTAGCTTTTTCATGAATGGAGAATTCTTCACCGGAGCGCTGGATTACCCCACCTTGCGCAGCATGGTTGAAAAGGAATTGGCGCGCAAAACAAGCGCCACGACCACGGCCAAGACCAACGCCGCACTGCAGTAGCGGCCGCGCAACCAAGGTAGTCCGGACAGGAGAATTCAATGAGCAGAATTGTTTGGATCACGGCAGTCATGATGGGCACGACGGCGGCTTACGCGCAGGCGCCCGTGCCGTCCGTACAATCGCAGATCAGCGCGCCGAAAACGGCCGCGGCGGCGTCCAAACCCGCTGCGGCTCCGGCCGCACAACAAAAACAGGATCTTGCCGCCCTGAAAAAAAGAGCGGAAGCCGGCGATGCCAAGGCAGCCGACCAGCTCGCTGACGCCTACAGCATGGGCGTTCTTGGTTATCGCGATCTCTCGGAGGCTTCCCGCTGGTATCTGAAGGCGGCGGAAAACGGCAGCGTGAACGCCCAGGTCAAGATTGCCATGATGCTGGAAGGCGGATTCGGGGTTACCCGCAATCCTAAACAGGCGATGGTCTGGTATGAAAAGGCCGCCGCACAGAACGAAACCAATTCGATGATGCGCCTGGCCAATGCCTACATGAACGGCATTGACGCCAAGGAAGGCAATGTTGAGAAGAATCCCGCTCTGGCTTTGAAGTGGCTGACCAAGGCCGCTCAGATGGGAGTCGGCGCCGCGCAGATCGAACTTGGGGACCTTTATGGGGACGGCATTCCCGACGTTCTGCAGCCAAACAACAGTGAGGCCATGAAGTGGTATCGCATGGCCGCCGATCAGGGTGATCCTACCGGGCTTTACGAGGTGGGAAAGCTTTACGAGGAAGGCAAAGGCGTTCCCGCCAGCAGTACGGAAGCCAAAGCCTGGTATCAGAAGGCCCTGCAGAAAGGCAGTCCTGAAGCTCGGAGTGCCTTGCGACGATTACAGTACTAAGCCGCAAAGGGGCGGGACGCTGAGCGCGTCCCGCCTTTTCGCATTTTAGGGCTTTGTAACTACTCCATTCGGGTTAGTTGAAATGCAATAAGTTGCAGTTGGGAAGAGAAGTGACCTTGTAACTCTCTGACTCTTGGGGTTTGTGGTTTGGTTTTGGAATTGCTGAGTAACAGGCGCCCCCCCTGGCAGTGCCAAACCATTCAACGACCTAGAAACTGGAGAGCCCATGAAGCGGAAGTTGCTGTTGTGTTCGCTATTCGTGGTGGTATTGGCAGGCGCCGCATTCGCAGATCCGATTGCGGTGGGCACGCTGGACTTTGACACTGTGATTCCCGGGGATGGCCAGGTGGGAACTAACGCATTTTTTACCGTGAATCTGACCGGCAATGGAGTCGACTTCCTGCCGACTCCGGCGACGTTCACGAATGCCACGCTCACCTTGAATCCAACTGCAGGCGCTGCGATCCAGTATTTCATCAGCAGCCTCGACTCCGGACAATCCTTTCCCAGCGATATGTTCCCGGACACTGCCTTGTTTTCCTCTGCAAGCTTCACCGGCACTTTGCAGGACCTGAACTGGACGCTCTCTGCACTCCTGCTTCCAGTCGGGAACTCGACGGCCCTTTCGGCAGGCCAGTTCGCGATTATCTACGCCGATGGTGGATCGCCGGACTCGAACCAGTCGGATCCTGTCAATAGCGTTCCCGAACCCGCGACCTTGGCGCTGATGAGTATGGGATTGGCCGGGGCTGCTGCTCGTCGTGCGCGCAGCCGTCGTTCGCAAAACCTGGGGTGATCGCGGGGAACATGGTGAACCTAGCGATTCTCGGAGGTGTCCGCCGGAACGCGAGTTTTGCGTGCCGGCGCGGTGCTGTATCACTGAAGCACAAGTGTGCTGCCGCCCACGCGCGAGTTGTCCACGGCCAGCGCGGCGCGCCGCAAACTTTTGCCGGCATTGCTGGCGATCGTGCGGCCGGACGCGGGCTTGGCTCTCGTTGCAGAGGGAGCATCGCCCGTGTGCTTGCTTTTCTTTGCCTGGCCCTCGGCGTCGCCCGGGCCCAGGTCACTTTGAACCCGGCGTTTCCTTCAGCCGGACAGGCCGGAGCGACGCTGATCAATCTCACCGGCTCGAATTTTCCGCTGGACGCAATCAGTGCTGTCAATGTTGTCTTACGGCCCTCGGCCGGAGGAGCGGAGACAGTTGCCCCCGCCAGCCTCACCCGGCTGCTCGGTGGAACGTCGCGCGTCAGCTTCCTGGTCCCCGCTTCTATCATTGTCAGTAGTCCTACGCCATATCTCGTCTCCGTTTCCGGGAGCACCAGTTCCGGCGTCGTGTTCGTCAGCGGGAACGCTGTCACCCTGACCATCAATCCCGCCAGTTCGGTGGTTTTCTCGCCGAACTCGGCAAAGGCCGGAACCGGCCTCGATGTGGACATTGTTGGCAGCTTTACCAACTTTGTGCAGAATGCCACGGCGGCTTCCTTCGGCCCGGGGATCAGCGTCGAGAATGGACCTCTGGGCTCTTCCAGCTTTGTTCGGGTCAATGGGCCCAACAGCGCCACCGTGCATATTGGAATCGATGCCTCGGCCGCGCCGGGCACGCGCAATGTTGTGATCAGTACCGGTGCGCAAAAGGCTTCTGCCACCTTTGAGGTTCTTCCTCAGGACTTGCCTCCGCCCGACCCTGCTCCGCCCGTCGCCAACGCAGGGCCGCAGCAGTTGGTGGCCCTGGGCAGCACGGTGCACCTGGATGGAACCCAGTCCAGCAGCGGCGCGGGCGGTGCTCTAACCTTCGAATGGTCATTCCTCTCCAAGCCCACGGGCAGCGTAGCCGGCCTCTCCGATCCCTCCGCCGTGAATCCTTCCTTTGTGGCAGACAAGCCGGGCGACTATGTGGCGCAACTCAAGGTGACCGAGGGCGCCAAGAGTTCGTCCGCGTCGGTAATCATCACCACTTTGGATACAGCTCCCGTGGCTCATGCCGGGCCGGACCAGGCGGTGGCGCTCGGCAGTACCGTGCAATTGGACGGTAGCGCCTCCACGGATGTCGATGGGGACAGCCTCAGTTATCAGTGGACTCTTGTTTCCCAACCTGCGAACAGTAGCGCCGCGCTGAGCGATCCGACGGAGGTGATGCCTTCGTTCGTTGCCGACCTCGCCGGCGCCTACGTCTTTGACCTGACGGTGAACGACGGCCACAATCACACCGCTACCGATTCGGTGACGGTTACAACCATCAACGCGGCGCCCACGGCAAGAGCAGGAAATCCGCAGACGGTCGCTGTCGGCGGCGATGTCGAGCTGGACGGTTCGGCCTCTTCCGATCCGGATGGCGACGCGCTTTCATTTTCCTGGGTCTTTACTACCAAGCCGGCCGGCAGCGCAGCGACCCTGCGAAATCCCGGTACCGCGACGCCCGCCTTTACCGCAGATCTGTTCGGAACCTATGTTCTGCAGTTGACAGTGGACGATGGAAATGGGCATACCGCCAGCTCGAACGTCAGCATCGATACCTCGAATAGTCCGCCGGTTGCCAATGCCGGCAGCCCGCAAACCGTTTCCGCGGGCAGCACCGTGCAACTGGACGGCGGCGGTTCGTCCGATCCTGACCACCAGCCGCTGACCTATTCCTGGTCCTTGCTCTCGCGGCCTTCCGGCAGCACGGCCGTGCTCAGCAGTCTTACCGCTCAGAAGCCTTCGTTCCTTGCCGATGTTCGCGGATTTTATGTCGCTCAACTGCTGGTTTCCGACGGGACCTTCACCAGCCCGCCGAGCACGGTACTCATCACCGCTACGGCTCCGGAATTCGTTGCCGACCCCACGGCAATCGACTTCGGCGATCAGGCCGTTGGTTCCACCAGTGCATCTCAGCAGGTCCAGATCCAGAATCCCGGCACCGGGACATTGAACATCACCCAGATTTCTCTTGGAGGAACCGACCCCAAGCAGTTCGCCATAACCTCGGCGGCCTTGCCCATCACAGTGGCCCCGGGAAAGAAGACAACGGTATCGGTTACCTTCCAGCCGGGAGTTGCGGCGTCCATGTCGGCCTTGCTCGAGTTTCAAGACGACGCTGGCGGCAGCCCGCAAAGCGTCACTCTTTCCGGGCGCGGCATTGCGCCCGTGGTCAGCTATTCGCCGGGCAGCCTCGATTTTGGAACCCAGCCCGTGGGCGCGGCCGGCCCCGCGCAGGCGGTCACGCTTACCAACAGCGGCAACTCGGATCTGGTCATCTCGGAAGTGAAATTCGCGGGCAACGATCCCCAGGATTTCCAGACCGATTCCATTTCGCTGCCCGTCACCGTCGTCCCGGGGGGCAACACGTCCTTGCATGTGAAGTTTGTGCCCACGGCGATTGGTTCGCGGGACGCCACCCTGGTCATCACCACCAACGCCGCGGGCAGTCCGCACATTGTGACCCTGACCGGCAACGGAACCGGAGCGGAGGTGCTGGTCCAGCCGGCACAGGTGGATTTTGGCGATCAGATCGTCGCTACCACGCCGAAAACGCAGTCCCTGCTGATCAGCAACAACGGTAATGCGGACCTCATCATTTCGAACCTTGCCATCTCGGGGTTGAATAGTCAGAACTTCGGGGTGTCCTCGCCGACGCTACCCATGACGCTTGCCCCGGGATCGAATGCTGCGATTGATGTCATTTTCAATCCGCAAACGTTCGGCCCGCAGGTCGCCACGCTGAACATTCAGGACAATTCGGTCAGCAGTCCGCAACTGGTGACCCTGGCGGGAACCGGCTTGGCGCCGCAAATCAGCTACACTCCCGGCAGCATTACCTTTGCCAACCAGGCTGTCGGGACCGGCAGCGCGGCCTCCAATATCATCATCACGAATGTCGGGACGGCCGACCTGACCATCTCCGGAATCGCATTCTCCGGCGGAAATCCTGGCGACTTCACTTCCTCTACGGCACTGCCCATCACCGTCCCGCCAACACAAAGCGGAACCATCAGCGTGATTTTCCAGCCGAGTGCTTCCGGTCCACGCGCGGCCTCTCTGGTCTTTTCCAGCAATGCCTCGGGAAGCCCCAACGTGGTGGGATTGCAGGGAACCGGTGTGGCCGCCGGAGTGAGCCTTGCTCCCGCGGCGCTTAGCTTCGCGAATCAGGCGCTCAACCAGACCAGCTCACCCCAGCAATTCACCATCACCAACAACGGAACCGCGCTTCTTTCCGTTTCCAGCCTGTCGCTCTCGGGAGCGTGCGCGGCGCAGTTCGCCGTCAGCAACCCGGCGCTCCCTATCAGCCTGGCTCCGGGGCAGTCTGCCAGCGCGGCCGTGACCTTCACTCCGGTGGAGGTGATGCAGTGCGCCGCCACGTTGAACGTGGGCAGCAACGCTCCCGGCAGCCCGTCCGCGCTCGCCCTTTCGGGAAATGGAGTTGGTACTCCAGGCATCAGCGTCAGCCCGCTCAGCCTTGATTTTGGCAACCAGCTCCTGAATGTCGCCAGCGCCAGGAAGACGCTCACGGTTTCCAATGCGGGAACCCAAGCCCTCATTATTTCCAGCATCAGTGTTTCGGGTTTCCATGCCGGCGACTTCTCCGTGAGCGCGCCCTCTGTACCCATAACTTTGGCCCCCGGCAGCTCCACCACGTTGGACGTTACCTTTACTCCCGCGGCCCTCGGAGCGCGATCTGCCACCCTGAATCTCACCCATAACGGAGCCGGCAGCCCGCGTTCCATAGCGCTCTCCGGCACCGGAACCGCTCCCGCAGTCAGCCTGGCGCCATCGAGCCTGCTTTTCGGAAATCAGCAGGTGGGGACCACCAGCGCCAACACGCCGCTGCTGATCAGCAACGTGGGTACGGCGGACCTGGTCATCTCCGGACTGGTGCTTTCGCCGGCGGCGCCGCAATTCGAAGTGAGCGCCAATGCCCTGCCGATCACGGTCTCGCCGGGAGGAAGCACGACCGTAAACCTGCGGTTCACGCCCGCGGCCACGGCGACCTACTCCACCTCTCTGGTGATCACCGACAACGCCGGCGGAAGTCCGCGCGCTGTGCCCATATCGGGCACAGGGGCTTCAGCGCTCATCGGCATTGTGCCCAGCATGCTCAGTTTCGGCAGCCAGGGAGTCAACACTTCCAGCGCGCCCATGGTGGTTACAGTCAGCAATCCCGGCACCGTGAATCTGGTGATTTCGGATATCTCGCTGAGCGGAGCGGCCAGCGGGGACTTCGCGTTCTCCGCGCCCGCCCGTCCGATCACGCTGGCTCCGGGGGCGAATACCACCATCAGCGTGACCTTCACTCCCCAGGCGTCCGGGAGCCGTGTGGCCAACCTGGTGCTTACCGACAACGCCACGGGGGGGCCGCATACTGTCACCTTATCCGGCACGGGAGCTTCGACCGGAACCACGGTCAACGTCTTCCCTACGTCGGTCAGCTTCGGGAATCAGGCGCTGAATACCGTCAGCGCCGCTAAATTTGTGGCCGTAAGCAACACTGGGGGCACGAACCTGGTGATCTCCGCCCTCAACATCACCGGTGCGGCAGCCTCTGACTTTTCCCATACCCTCACCTTGCCCATGACCATCGCTCCGGGCGGCAGCGTCAGCCTGCCGCTCATCTTTAAACCGTCAGCCCTGGGACTGCGCTCCGCCACCCTGACTTTCGTCGACAACGGAGCCGGGGGGCCGCGCACCGTCGACCTCAGCGGCAGCGGAATCGGAACGCCGCAATTCAGCGTCGCTCCACCGTCCATCGCGTTCGGCAATCAGAATGTGGGCACCAGCAGTTCGGCCCAATCCGTGGTGGTCAGCAACAGCGGAACCGATAACCTCGTCATCTCCAGCTTGAACGTGTTCGGTTTCGGCCAGGCCGGCGATTTCATCGTCAGCTCCGGTACTCTGCCCATTACCGTAGCTCCCGGCGCCAGCGCAACCATTAGTGTCACCTTCAAGCCTACGGCCCAGGGACCACGCTCCGCGAGCCTGAGCGTCGTCGACAATGCAGTCGGCAGCCCGCATACGGTAGCGCTTTCCGGTGCGGGCACTGCGCCACAAATTTCCGTCTCGCCGCAGAGCGTGATTTTTGGAAGCCAGGCGGTGAGCAGCACCAGCAATCCCAGGGTCGTTACGGTGAGCAACACCGGCAACGGGCCCATGCTGATTTCCAGCGTGGCCATTTCGGGCTCCGCCGCCGGGGATTTCGCCGTGACCCCCGGACCGCTTCCCGTCACCGTTCAGCCCGGCGCCAGTATTCCTCTGAGCCTCACCTTCAGCCCCAGTGCCACCGGGGCTCGCTCGGCCACGCTGACGATCACGCATGACGCCGCTGGCGGGAGCACAGCCCTCTCTCTTACGGGCACGGGAATGGTTGCCGGTCCGGCGCTCAACCTGAACCCGGCCAGCTTGAGCTTCGGCAACCAGCAGGTCAGCACCACCAGCTCAGCCCTCATGCTGTCCGTGGAAAACCCCGGTACTGACAATCTGGTGATCTCCGCGCTATCGCTGACGGGAACGAACGCCGCCGAATTCGCGGTGAATGCGCCCTCGCTTCCCATCACCGTAATTCCCGGGGGCAGCACGCTGCTGCATGTGGCATTTACTCCCACGGCGCCGGGACCGCGCTCGGCATCGCTGAACATCGTGGACAATGCGAGCGGCTCTCCGCATGCTGTTCCTCTGAGCGGAACGGGAATCGCGCCCATCATCGGCATTACTCCGGCGATGCTGTCTTTCCCCAATCAGACGGTGAACACGCAGAGCAGCCCTATGACCGTGACGATCAGCAACTCGGGTACCGGGCCGCTGAATATCGCCGACCTCTCGGTCATCGGCAGTAACGCCTCCGACTTCCTGCTGACTTCGGGACCTCTTCCCATCAGCGTCGCCCCGGGCGCCAGCACAACGCTGAATCTCGTGTTTCAGCCCACGGACACCGGTTCGCGTTCCGCCACTCTGGTCATTTCCGACAATGCCAACGGCACGCCGCACCTGCTGGCGCTGAATGGCAACGGCAATGGAACCGGGGCGACGATTTCCGTGAGCCCGCTGACCTTGAATTTTGAAAATCAGGCGCTGAACACCACCAGCACCGCCAAGCCGGTAGTGATTACCAATACCGGCAATGGGAACCTGAAGGTTTCGAGCCTCTCCATCTCCGGCAACAATGCTTCCGATTTCGCATTCTCGGCGCCAGGCCTGCCTGTCACAGTCAGCTCCGGCAGTTCGGTCGTGGTCTCCGTCACGTTCTCGCCCTCGCAGATTGGAACCCGTGCGGCGACGCTCAACATCTCCAGTAATGCCGACAATTCCACGCCCCAGGTCTCGCTGGCAGGCACAGGATTTTCCTCCGGACCTGCCATTCAGCTCAATCCGCAGGTCCTGAGCTTTGGCAATCAACCCATCGGAGTAGCCAGCCAGCCGGCCTACGTTACGGTGTCCAATACCGGAACCGGCAACCTGGTGATCTACTCCCTGCAGATCGCGGGCGCGAACGCCTCGGATTACAGCCCGCTTGGAACCTCTCTGCCGCTGACGATTGGTCCCAGCAGCAGTACGGTGATCGGCTTCGTGTTTACGCCCTCGGTCTCCGGACCCAGCTCTGCCTCGCTGAGCATCACGGACAGTGCGATGGGAAGTCCGCACCTGGTGACCTTCTCCGGCACCGGCACGCAGCCCCTGGCCAACATCGCCCCGGCCTCAGTCAATTTTGGCAGCCAGCCGGCCCTTACTGTCAGCAGTCCCGCGGCGG
Organism: Terriglobia bacterium; assembly: GCA_963732925.1. Classification (GTDB taxonomy): domain Bacteria; phylum Acidobacteriota; class Terriglobia; order Terriglobales; family Acidobacteriaceae; genus DASZRZ01. The sequence goes on along the minus strand of CAVTBJ010000004.1, from coordinate 118,116 downwards.
TGGTCATCAGCAATGTCGGCAACGCGCCACTGGTCGTCTCCAGCATTGGAGTCTCGCCTGCAACCATTCAGTTCCAGGTGTCGGCTCCGCCGCAGCCCTTCACGATTGCTCCGGGAAGCAGCAGCACGGTGAACGTCACCTTCGCTCCCACGGCGGCGGGGTCCTACTCCGCCGACCTGGTCATCAATCACAATGCTTCCAGCAACCCGGTCCGAATAGCCTTGAGTGGTTCCGGCACCACAGTCGGCATTGGTATCACGCCCTCCAGGGTGGATTTTGGCAATCAGCAGATCAACCTGAGCAGTTCGGCGAGCGAGGTTGTTATCAGCAACCCCGGTTCCGCTCCGCTCGTCATTTCCAGCCTCAGCATTACCGGGACCCACGCTGCCGACTATGCGGTAACGGCGCTTTCGCTTCCCATCACCGTGCCTCCCGGCGGCAGCACCAGCGTCAATGTGGTCTTTACCCCCAAAGCTCTGGGCGTGCGCTCGGCGATTCTTGCCGTTGCCGACAATGCCAGCGGATCGCCTCATTCGATAACCCTCGCGGGGACGGGCGTGGGCGTGGCCGGCATAACGGTGAATCCGGCCAGCCTCGACTTTGGCAGCCAGCCCTTGAATACCGCCAGCGCGTCCAGGACGCTGACCATCAGCAATCCTGGATCCAGTAATCTGGTGGTTTCCAACCTGGCGATTACCGGCTCGGAAGCCGCGGAATTTGCTCTCACTGGCCCTGCTGTGCCGATTACGATTGCGCCGGGAGCCAGCGCCAGTCTCTCGCTGACATTTACCCCGCTCAATCTGGGAGCGCGCGCGGCTTCAGTCAGCATCTCCAGCAACGTGGACAGTGGAAGCTTGGGCGTGCCTTTGACGGGCACAGGCGTGGGTGCTCCGTCCGCCACGATTGCTCCCACCAGCCTGTTGTTTGGCAACCAGGCAGTCGGAAGCAGCAGTGCTTCGCAATCCGTTACCGTGACCAATAGCGGCAGCGGCAATCTCCTGCTTTCGTCCATCGGCATTTCCGGAACAAATGCAGCCGAGTTTGCCTACAGTGCCGGACCGCTGCCCATTTTGGTGTCGCCCGGAAACAGCACCAGCATCGCGGTCATCTTCACTCCGTCGGCCCCCGGCTCCCGCACCGCGAGCCTGACTCTCGTGGACAACGCTGCTGGCAGCCCGCGCTCCATCGCGCTCAGCGGAAACGGAGCTTCGCCTGCCATTGCCGTTTCTCCGTCCAGTATTGATTTCGGCAACCAGACGGTTCAGACCACCAGTGCGGCGCAGCAGGTTCTGCTGAGCAATACCGGAAGCGCGCCCCTGGTAGTTTCGGCTTTGACGCTCACCGGGGCCAACGCGGGTGAATTTGCCGTCACGTCCGGCGGTGCGCTGCCCCTGACCATTGCTCCCGGAACCAGCGCATCCGTCGATGTCACCTTTAGTCCGGCTGCCTCCGGAGCGCGCTCCGCTGCGCTCAGCATCGTGCACAATGCCGGCGGAGGGGCCAAGACGGTGGTGCTCTCCGGAAGCGGGGCCGTGCCGAATGTATCCATTACTCCGGGCTCTCTCAGCTATGGCAATCAGGCGGTGGGCGCTACCTCGACTCCGCTCAGTCTTACCGTAACCAACGGCGGCGGCGGCACGCTCATTATTTCCAACATCACCATGTCCGGGTCCAACCCTGGCGACTTTGTGTATGGCGGCCAGCTTCCGGTCACCATTAACCCCAATTCCAGCAAGAGCATCAGCATCAGCTTCGCTCCGGCGCAGCCCGGTTCGCGTTCGGCCACGTTGATTCTCACCAGCAATGGCCCCGGAAGCCCGCATGTGGTTGGGCTCTCCGGCACAGGAGTCGCGCCCGCGATCACCATTACGCCGGGCAGCGTTTCGTTTGGCGCCCAGGCGGTCAACACCACCAGCGCTGCGCAGACCATTACCGTCGGCAACAATGGGACGTCCAGCCTGGTTATTTCCAGTCTGACCTTGTCCGGGTCCAACCCCGGGGACTTTGTGCTGGGTTCGGCTTCGCTTCCGCTCACCATCGCCCCGGGCAGCTCCGCGAACCTGTCGGTCGCGTTTGCTCCACTGGGTGCGGGCTCGCGCTCGGCCACTTTGAATATCGGCCATAACGGTGCCGGAGGAGGCAGCACGGTGCCGCTGTCGGGGACCGGCCAGTCGATTTCCGGTTTTGGCATTTCGCCCAGCGCTCTAAACTTCGGCACCCAGCCGCTGAATGCCACCTCCCTGCCGGCAGCCATCACGATCAGCAACACCGGCACCGCCGACTTACAGATCACGGGACTTTCGCTGAGCGGAGCCCAGGCCGGCGAATTTGCCTTTAGCGCCGCGCCGTTGCCCATCACGGTTCCCGCTGGGGGAGCCATCCTGGTGAACGTAACCTTCAAGCCGGCTGCACTGGGCACGCGCTCGGCGATTCTCAACATTGCAGACAATGCCCCCGGATCGCCGCATACGGTCCCCTTGACCGGTACGGGAGTAGGCCAGGCTGTCTTCTCCGCCAGTCCGGCCAGCCTGAATTTCGGCAACCAGTTGGTGGGCACATCCAGCAGCATTAATCTCACCATCAGCAACACCGGAACGGACATGCTCTTGGTTTCTGCCCTGAATTTCTCGGGCAGCCAGGCCACGGAATTCGGCATCTCCGGCAGTGTCGCGTTGCCGCTGACCATCGCTCCCGGAACCAGTTCCGTTGTGATGGTTACCTTCACCCCGGCGGCTTCGGGCACCCGTTCGGCAACGCTCAGCGTCACCACCAATGCCGCCGGAAGCCCGCATCAGTTGCCATTGAGCGGAATCGGGGGCGCCCCGGCCGTGCAAATGAATCCCGCAAGCCTGAGCTTTGGCGGGCAGCAGGTAAACACCAACAGCACGCAACAGCCCGTCACCATCAGCAACACGGGAACTACCAGCTTGTTCATTTCCGGCCTGACGATCGCGGGCGCCAGTGCCGCGGATTTCTCCATCAGCTCAGCTGCGCTGCCCATCACCGTTCCCGCCGGCAACAGCACGGTGGTGAGCGTGACGTTCTCGCCCAAGGCCGTGGGATCGCGGACCGCCGCGCTCACCATCATGGACAATGCTCCCGGTAATCCCCACTCCGTGCCTCTATCCGGGACCGGGGTCACTCCGGGGATCAGCGTGAGCCCGTCCAGCTTCAATTTTGGCAATCAGGCAATCAATTCCTCCAGCAACCCATCGCCCATCACGGTGACCAATACAGGTACCGGAGATCTGATTCTGTCGAACTTCACCATTCAGGGTGACAATGCGTCGGAGTTTACCGTTGCATCGCCGACCTTGCCGGTGACCGTGGCCCCCGGAGCCAATGCCACCATCCAGCTGGTGTTCCGCCCCACTGCCATCGGCCTGCGTTCCGCCACGCTCAGCATCGGCAGCAACGTTTCCGGCAGTGCGTCCGCGGTCTCCTTGTATGGTGTCGGCACAGCGCCTACAGTCAGCCTGAACCCGACCTCGATCACCTTCAGCAACCAGAATGTAGGCAGCACCAGTGCGGCCCGCACGCTTACCGTCAACAACACTGGATCGGCAAGCCTGGTGATCTCGGCCATCTCCATGGCCGGGACCAACGCCTCCGACTTCGGGTTCACTGCCGGGTCTCTGCCCATTACGGTTCCGGCGGGACAGTCCACGGCCATTCAGCTCACCTTCTCCCCTGCGGCTTCCGGACAGCGAACCGGCTCCGTGGTGATCACCAGCAATGCCACGGGCAGCCCGCATAGCGTCAGCCTGTCGGGAACAGGCACGCAACCGGTGATGAACTTGAGCCCGGCCAGCCTGGACTTCGGCCAGCAGGCGGTGAACCAGGCCAGCGCCTCCAAACCAGTGGTCATCAGTAATCCCGGCAATGGAGACCTGATCATCACCGCGATTGGCATTACCGGCGCCAACAGCGCCGACTTCTCCTTCACCTCGGCGAATCTGCCGGTCACGGTTGCGCCCAGCAGCAATGCCACTATCAACGTGACCTTTACCCCAAAGGCGACCGGGGGGCGCTCTGCCTCGCTCAGCCTGACCAGCAATCTCCCCGGCGGCCCGCAGACGGTTCCTCTATCGGGCACCGGAACTCAGCCAGTTATTTCGCTGAGCAAAAATACGATCGACTTCGGTTCGCGCGACGTGAACACCACCAGCCCTGCGAGTACGGTCACGGTTACCAATACCGGCACCGGAAACCTGGTGATCTCGGCGATCTCTTTCAGTGGACTCAATGCTGGCGACTTTGGGGTTAACCCCACCACATTGCCGGCAACCGTGGCTCCCGGCGGCACCCTGGACCTGCAGGTCACTTTCAGCCCGAAGGCCACGGGCGCGCGCACGGCCAATCTGCTCCTCACCCACAACGCTTCGGGCAGTCCCAGCAGTGTGTCGCTGTCCGGCACTGGCGTAGGCCCGGTGGTGCAACTGAACCCGGCGAGTCTCACCTTCAGCAGCCGCAACGTGGGCAGCACCAGTCCATTCAGTACGATCACGGTCAACAACACGGGAAATGGGAACCTGGTGATCTCTGCCATCTCGATTTCCGGAGTGAATGCCGCCGACTTCGCCTTCGTCAGCTCGGCGATTCCGATCACCGTCGCGCCGGGCAGCAACACGGTAATCAATGTCTCCTTCACCCCTGCTGCTGCCGGAAGCCGCTCGGCGAACCTGAATATCGTCAGCAATGACACAAGCAGTCCGCAAGCGGTCCTGCTCAGCGGCACGGGAAGTGGTCCGGCCGCCACGGTGAATCCCACGGCTCTCGATTTCGGCACTCTGGCGGTGAACTCCAGCAGCAATCCGGTGGCGGTCACGATCTCCAACTCCGGAAATGCCAACCTGGTGATCTCGGGTATCTCGGTCTCTGGCGCTGCCGCCGGCGACTTTTCCTTCACTGCGGCGTCCCGTCCTATCACCATCACGGCGGGCAACAGCACCACCGTTAACCTGACCTTCACGCCGAAGCAGGTGGGACCGCGTGCCGCCACCCTGACCATCACCCATAATGCTCCCGGCGGGGGCACCAGCACGGTCTCCTTGCAGGGATCAGGTACTGGCACGGCGCAGGTCATCATGCAACCGGTCACCGTGGGTGCCAACCTCGAAGTGCTGGCCACGGCTTCGCTCACGTCGATTCCGTCGGCGGATGTTCCGGTCACTATCAGCAGTGGCGATGGCAGCCGCGTGCTTTTGCGGGATGCCGCTGCCGACGCCTCCGGAATCGGTGCCGGCTCCGCCAGTATCACCATGAACGTGCACGCTGGAACCAATTCTCTGTTCCCCGGGTTCTGGGTGCAGGGATTGGCCTCTTCCGGTTCCGTCACCCTGACGCTCAGCGCTCCGAATTATGCTTCCAGCACAGTGGCGGTCACGTTGACGCATTCCGGATTCGTGCTCATCGGTCCCCTGGGACAGGGTGCCGATTTCAGCACTAACTCCGGAGCGCAGAATATTTCCCTGACCGTGGCGCCGGTCACGCTGGATGGCGGCAATAACGTCCTCACCGGAGTTGCCGCCCGCATTGCCGGCGGACTTTCCGTCAGCGTTCCAGTCAGCAGCCAGAACACCTCGGTTGGAACTATCGTTGGGAGCCCGGCCGTCCTTGCAAGCGGGAGCACCGGAACCAACGTGCAATTCGATCCCAACTCCAGCGGCTCTTCGCTGCTGAGCGTCTCAACTCCGTCCGGCTTCTTTACGCCCAGCAGCGGATCGCATCTCACGGCCACGGTGGCGCTGCCCAAACTCACGCTTGGTCCTGTCAACGTCGGGACCAATCTGCAGGTCCAGGCCTCCGGGTCCCTGGAGTCCGGTGCGCCTGCCGGCGGCCTCTCCGTCACCGTTACCAGCAGCGATCCGAACGTCGTCCGGCTCTCCACTGATCCTACGGTTCAGGGTGGGTCCAGCGTCACGCTCAGCGTTCCTGCCGGACAGCAGTTCCTTCCGGGCTTCTACGTGCAGGCGTTGGGAGGCGCGGGTTCGGCTGCCCAGCTCACGGCCACCGCCAGCAATTTCCAAACCGCGACGGCCAACGTTTCTGTCACTCCCGCCGGGTTTGTAATTGCTGGTCCCTCGCTGGTTGCCGGGCGGGACTTCACCACCAGCACCCTGTCCTTGCCCAGCAATCTTCAGGTGCAGATCATGCAGTTGAGCGGATCGCTGGCTCCCCTGGGCATCGGGCAGATTCGCGGTGGGCTTTCTGTCAACGTTCCCGTAATCAGCGGCACGCCCCAGGTTGGAACCGTCAGCGGCAGCCCAGCCACCATGCCGCCCGGCGGTTCCACCAACAACAACTCGGTTAGCTTCAATCCGCTCACCCAGGGTAGCAGCACCTTGAGCCTCGGCTCCCCGAGCGTTAGCGGCTTCAGCACCCCCAGTTCGGGCGCCAGCCTGACCGTAACCGTCACCCAGCCGCAAATCACTCTGGGCCTGGCGTCCACCACGATTGGAAAGGATTTGCAGGTACTAGGATCGGGTACGCTGTCGGCGATTGCGCCCAGTGGAGGTCTGCAGGTTACAATTCGCGTCACCAGTGGCAGCGCCCTGCTCTCGACCTCGCCCACAGGCGCAGGCAGCAGCAGTGTGCTGGTAACCGTGCCTGAAGGTACACTCGGCGGCGGCTCGTTCCCTGCCTACTATGTCCAGGCTACCGCCGCTTCCGGCGCCGCGACCATAACGGCGGAAGCCACCGGCTGGAGCTCTTCGCCGGTCACAGTCACACTGGCGCCCTCCGGCTTCGTCCTCCACGGACCCAACGGCGCGGGGCAGGACTTCGGCACGTTGCCTTCCAGCAATGACACCAGCCTCACCGTGGAATCCTGGCAGATCAACGCTGGAACGCTGCTTCCGGAGATTCCCCAGGCCGTCCGCGGCGGAGTATCTTTCCCTGTCGCCGTGACCAGCAGCAACACCTCCGTCGGCAGCATTGCCGGCAGCCCGGTGACGGTCAACGGATCCAGTAGTACGTACATCGTTACTTTCCACCCGATCGGTCAGGGAGCCAGTATCCTCTCGTTCCCGCAGCCCGCAGGATTCACTACGCCCATGAACAATGGCAAGGCGTTGAATTCCCTGACCGCCGATGTGAACTGAGCTCATGTGCTTGGGATCCCATCTCGATCAGCATCAGTCGCAGGAGAGCCAATTGCGGCGAGGTCTGCGGGGCCGGAAGCGGTTGCTTCCGGCCTGTGTCTCCATCTGATTACTTTGGGCACGTCCCGGAGGGAAACTCTTCTGGCCGGTTCAGAGCGGGTCAGCGAATATGAAAGATGGCTGTTTTCCCAAGGAGGAATGGCATGCTTTCCAGATGGCTCGCCGCCTGCGCTTTTCTGCTCGCAATCCTGATGCCGGGCACGGCGTACGCGCAATTTGTCGATGAGACAGTCATGAATTCCACTGTGCTCATCAGCTCGCAGGTGGAGCCTCCCGGCGGACTCAACGGCAACCAGGGTCCAGTCTGGTCCCGCGGCACCGGCTTCCTGATTTTCAAGAATCTGGGGTACATGAAGGGCCAAGTCTTTCTAATTACCAACAAGCACCTTCTTCCCCGCGAAGGCCCTCCCGGCGACCCGAAAGACATCAAGGTGCGAGTGGTCGTGCGCGGCGTGGACGGCAGCTCCCGCGTGGAAGACGTCAGCGTTCCCGTAGTCGGGCCCGACGGCAAATATCTGAACTCGGTTCGCGTCCATCCTGATCCCGCCACCGATGTCGCCGCCATCAACATCGCCACCACGGCGTTCGGTTCGCGCTTTCAGGTTCTGATCGATGCCATCACCACCGGCAAGCGCCTGGACACCTCCATGCTGCTCACCCCCGACAAGCTGCAGGCTGAAAAAATTGGCCTGGGCAGCCAGGTCTATGTTCTTGGATTTCCCGCAGCGTTGTTTGACCCTCGCAACGTTTCGCCCGTTCTGCGCATGGGTGTGATCTCCACCGATCCCAGGAACGGCTACAGTTTCTCCGATGATCTTCGTCGCACCACCGGCCTGCCCAGCCATATCGATGGCTTTCTCATCGATTCCAGCGTCTATCCCGGATCGAGTGGAAGCCTGGTCATCGCCGGCCCCGATTACCATCCCAAGTCTTCCTCCAAGCATCCGGAAAAAGACAACTGGCAGCCTTACATCCTGGGCATCGTCGCCGGCTCGATTCCCATTTTCGACACGAATCTGCGTTCCTACGAACGCATTGGCCTGGGGATCGTCTATTCGGCGGATACCGTAAAGGAAGTGATCGAGCAGTTCGACAAGGTCAACGTCACGCAGCGGTGACGGATGCTTGAATCCTTACTCCGGTCAGTCTGTCCAGCGGCGGAAGATCAGCGACCCGTTGGTGCCGCCGAATCCGAACGAATTCGAGAGCGCAAAGTTCACTTCTTTTTTCCGCGCCTGATTGGGTACGTAGTCGAGATCGCAGGTCTCGTCGGGATTCTCGAGATTGATGGTCGGCGGAAGAATCTGGTCGCGCAGGCTCAGCACCGTGATGCCGGCCTCCAGTCCGCCCGCTCCGCCTAGCAGGTGCCCGGTCATCGACTTGGTGGAACTCACCGCCACTTTGTAAGCGTGCTCTCCGAAGGCGCGCTTGATGGCCACGGTTTCCAGCCGGTCGCCAATGTCGGTTGAGGTCCCGTGCGCATTGATGTAACCGATCTGCTCGGGCGACAGCTTGGCATCATGCAAGGCGTTCAGCATTACGCGATAGCCGCCTTCGCCCTGCGGGGCAGGTTGCGTAATGTGGTTGGCGTCGGCGCTCATGCCGTAGCCAACGACTTCGGCAAGAATTTCCGCGCCGCGCCGCCGCGCAAATTCAAGTTCTTCCAGGATCAGAATCCCGGCGCCCTCGCCGATCACAAACCCGTCTCGTTCCTTGTCCCAGGGACGGCTGGCCTTTTCCGGGGCATCATTGCGCGTGGAAAGCGCCCGCATGGCGGCGAACCCGCCAACGCCCAGGGGGGTGATAGCAGCTTCCGTTCCCCCGGCGATCATCACATCGGCGTCGCAGCGCTGGATGATCTTGAACGCGTCGCCGATCGAGTGCGAACTGGAGGTGCAGGCGGTACACGTGGCCTCGTTCGGTCCCTTGGCGCTCCAGCGGATGCTCACATGCCCGGCGGCAAGGTTCACAATCGACGCCGGAATAAAAAAAGGAGAAATCTTTCGCGGTCCGCCTTCCAGCAAAGCACTGTGTTCGCGTTCGATGACGTCGAAGCCACCGATGCCGCTGCCGATATGCACGCCCACGCGCGTGGAAATTTCCGGCGTCACCTCCAGCCCGGACATGCGCACCGCTTCATCCGCGGCCGCCATCACCAGGTGGATGAAACGGCCCATCTTCTTCAGGTCTTTCTTTTCGATGAACTGGCCGGGGTCGAAATCCCGCACCTCGGCGGCGATCTGGCATGAGTACTGCGAGGGGTCAAAGTGGGTGATCCTGCCCACCCCGCTTTTCCCCGCAAGCAATCCCCGCCAGACTTCTTCCGTGGTGTTTCCCACACCGCAGATCAGCCCAACTCCCGTGACTACGACCCGGCGTGGCACGTGGCTTCCTCGGAACTTCGTGGTTTCAACATCGGAAATCTATAGGAACCTTCCCAGGGAGCGAAACCGGCAGCGCTCGCTTCCCGGGGAAAAATCCGTTGTCGCCGGCTTCGCCGGCCGACCAACGGCTCATTTGGTTTTCTTGCTGTGCTCGGCGATGTAAGCGACCGCATCCTGAACGCTGCGAATCTTCTCCGCATCTTCGTCCGAAATTTCGATGTCGAAGGCTTCCTCAAACGCCATCACCAGCTCCACCGTATCCAGTGAGTCGGCGCCCAGGTCATCGACAAAAGAAGCGTTGGGCGTAACTTCTGTTTCGTCTACCCCGAGCTGTTCCACAATGATCTGCTTAACCTTTTCGTCGACGGCAGACATGAATCTCCTTGGCGACGAGGCGGGCCGGGACATCCAGATCCGGCCCGCTCCATCCTGGTTTCGGTAACTGCGGGCGATTCCTGCGAACAACTACTGTTTCGCAGCCTTGGCGTGCTTCCCGATGTAGTCCACCGCGTCCTGGACAGTGCGGATCTTCTCCGCATCCTCGTCCGGAATCTCGATATCAAAGGCTTCCTCAAACGCCATGACCAGCTCCACTGTGTCCAGCGAATCGGCCCCCAAGTCGTCCACAAACGAGGCGTTGGAGGTTACTTCGCCTTCATCCACACCGAGCTGCTCCACAATGATTTCCTTAACTTTTTCGTCTACCGATGCCATCTGGCCACGCCTCCTGCGTATGCAAACCATCAAGTCTAAATGCCGCGATCAAAACATGTAAAGCACACCAGCGTCGCTGGTTAGGGCTCCGGGAAAGGCGCCATCTCCGGCGCATTCGGGGGAGTCAGCACGAATCCTAGACATCGAAAGCGCATTGGTCAATGCAACTTTCTGACAGGGCAACCGGGTCCTTACCCGGGTTGCCGGCGGTCCGCGCTCGCATTGCCCAAGCCGCCCGGCGCACCTGCTACACTGGCCCGCTCAACTTTGCTCTTATGCGGGCCGTCGTACAACGCGTAAGCCGTGCCTCGGTGACCGTCGCAGGCGAAACTGTCGGCCAAATTGCACTGGGGCTGCTGGTGCTCGTGGGAGTTGGCCAGGATGATTCCGAATCCGACGCGGCTTACCTCGCTGACAAGATCGCCATGCTGCGCATCTTTGAAGACAGCCACGGCAAGATGAATCTTTCGGTCTCAGAAGCCGGCGGCTCCGTGCTGGCGGTCTCCCAGTTCACCCTCTATGGGGATGTCCGCGGAGGGCGGCGTCCGTCTTTTATCGCCGCCGCGCGCCCGGACCAGGCCGAGCGCCTCTACGAGCATTTCGTGGCGCGCATTCGCTCCACCGGCCTGCGCTGCGAAAGCGGACGGTTTCAGCAAATGATGCGCGTGGAGCTGGTGAACGAAGGCCCGGTCACCATTCTGCTCGATTCCAAAAAGCTGTTCTGAGAAATCCTGTCTCTCCTCCGCCAGGACCTGAGGCCAAGAACGCGGTGCGGTGTTGTACCGGAGCGGAGCTAAGAGCCCTTACCTTCTTGAGTGATGTTGCAGCCAATTAGGAAATCATCAATCGGAAATCTCCTTGACAATATCCACCACTGCCGCCGCCTCCACCATGACCCGGACATCATGCACGCGCAACAGGTGTGCGCCCTTCATAATGGAGATCACCGCCGATGCAACGCTTCCGAACAGGCGTTCCTCCACGGGCGCCGTACCGTCTCCTCTGCGAATCGCTTTGCCGATAAATGATTTTCTCGACGTTCCGGCCAGCAGAGGGAAGCCCAGGGCATGCAATTCGTGGAAACGGGCCAGCAGAGGATAGTTGTCGTCATAATTCTTGCCGAACCCGAATCCGGGATCGAGCACGATTCTGGCCCGCTCGATTCCCGCCTCGACCGCGGCCTGCACGCGCTCGCCCAGTTGCCCACTCACCAGCCCTACGGGGTCCTCCAGAGGCGGTAACGAACGCCATTCTTCCGGACGTCCGCGCACGTGCATCAGCACCACGCCGCACTTCAGGCCCGCCAGGGTACCCGCCATCGCCGGATCCCAGCACAAGCCGCTGACGTCGTTGACAATCTCCGCCCCCGCCTCCGTCGCGGCCCGCGCCACGCCTGACTTGTAGGTGTCCACCGAAACCACAGCCTCCGGCCGGAGCCGCTTGATTTCCGAGATCACTGGAATCACGCGCTGCAGCTCTAGTTCATCCGGCACGTGGTTCTGCGAACCTGCTACGCGGGCGCCGGGCCGCGTGGATTCGCCGCCAACATCGATGACATCGGCGCCTTCGTCGAGCAGCCGCAGAGCGTGCTCTACCGCGGAGGGCCGCTCGCCGTAACGTCCACCGTCGAAAAAAGAATCTGGGGTGACGTTCACCACACCCATGATTCGCGTCCGCCCTCCCAGCGAGAGGGTGCGCGAGCCGACCTGCCACTCGAAACGGGGCCGCATGGATGCCCATTGTAGAGCAGGCGTCAGCCTGTGTTGCCTTGCCGGAGTCCCCGGGTTGGCCTCGCCTGAGCAGGTGTAGAATTTTCAAGTGGGATCTAAGTACCGCCTCCGCTTCTCTGTTCTGTGTCTGCTTGCGTTGGTCCTCACCCTGAATCTGGGGATCGCTTCGCCTCTCGCGGCCGAATCCACTCCGGCGCAAAAGCCGCTTTCGCGGCAGGCAAAAGCACGCCAGGTACAGTTGTCCGCCAGCATCGAACGGTTGCTCTCCGACCCGGCTGTCCAGCGCTCGTTCTGGGGAATCAAGGTTCTTTCTCTGGATACTGGAGCCACGCTCTTTGAGCGGAATGCCGACAAGCTCTTTACTCCGGCTTCCAATGCCAAGCTCTTCACCACTGCCGCAACCCTGGCGCTGATCGGCCCGGACTATCGCTTTCGCACCACGGTGGAAGCCTCCGCGCCCATCGATAAATATGGCCGGGTCAGCGGCGATCTCATGCTGGTAGGCCGCGGAGATCCCAATCTCTCCGGCCGGGTGCTTCCCTACAGCTATCCTCCGCCGGAGCGCACGCTCTCGCCCGAATGGGTTTTGCAGGATCTGGCCGACCAGATCGTCCAGAAAGGCGTGAAATTCGTCGACGGCAATATCGTGGGAGATGATTCTTTCTTCGCCTACGAGCGCTATGCTCTGGGCTGGTCGCAGGAGGATGTGTTCTGGGATTACGGCGCGCCGGTCTCGGCGCTCACGCTCAACGACAACACGGTGTTTGTCACCGTGGCGCCGGGCGCACGCCCTGGCGAACGGGCGTTTATCCGCGTGGACCCCTTCGCATCCTACTTCGAGATTGACAATCGCGCCTTCACCACGCCCGCCGGCAGCGGAGCCGCCAAGCTGGGCGTGGACCACCAGCCTGGATCGAACGTGATTACGGTCTGGGGAAGCATTCCCACCGACGACGCCGGCCACACCTATTCGCTGGCCATTACCGATCCCGCGGAGTTTTCGGCCCGCGTGTTCCGCAGCATTCTGCTGCAGCGCGGGGTTGCGGTTTACGGCGGTGTGAGCACCCACCATGACGACGCTGCCAGCTCATTCGTCTCCACCTTCAAGGCATCGAACACGTACACCGGCGGCGGAGATACCCAGGACCCGCCCGAAACGGCGCCACCCCTGGTGCTGGCCAGCTATGAGTCTCATCCCCTGGTCGAGGACCTGCGCGTCATTAATAAGGAGAGTCAAAACCTGCACGCGGAGATTATGCTGCGTTTGCTTGGCCGCGAGAAGGGTGCTGGGGGAAGCATCGAAGCCGGGTCGGACGTAGTGAAAGGGTTTCTGTCCTCGGTAGGCATTACTCCCGACGAGTACGTTCTGCTTGACGGTTCCGGCTTGTCCCGCCAGGACCTGGTGACGCCGGACGCGGTGGTCAAGCTGCTCACCTATATCAATTCCCAGCCCTGGGGCGAAACCTTCCGCCACACCCTGCCCATCGCCGGAACGGACGGCACCCTCGCCTTCCGCTTCCGCAACACCGATGTCCAGGGCCGTGTGCAGGCCAAAACCGGCATGCTGGGACACGTGAATGCGCTTTCCGGATACGCCACTACCATGGCCGGCGACCATGTGGTGTTTTCCATTCTCGCCAACAATCACAACCTGGGCAGTCATTCGGCGATTCAGGTGATCGATCAGGTCGTGCAGGCCATCGTGGACGATGCTCCCGTGGCTCCCGTTCGCAAAAAGCGCAAAGGTTGCTGCGCCGTGGCTACCCCTAGCGCACCGTGAACGACAGTTTTTCCAGCTCAGGGTCTTTGCCTCGCAACGGAAAGTGAGTTGCCGGGACGCTGAACCTCCTGCCAGGGGACGTTTTTGCGGCTCTCTGATCGGGGGAAAACAGGGACGGTTCCAACGCGTAGATGTCTTTTCCTGCGGGACCTTCTGGTTGGGGAACAATGCGAATCGTTCTGCCGCGGAACTGCTGTGGGAACTCCGCCGCATGCCTCGCGCCCGAGCACAGGTAGAGCGACAGCAGGTCGCAGAACTGCAGCAGGTCGATCAGGGCCTCGATCTCAGGGCTGAGGGCCGCAACCTCGGAATCCAGCCCCTGGCCAGAAATGCCCGCGGAATTCCCACTTTCGGCCAGCAGGCGCTTCTGCCTGCGGCCTTCGTCCTCAAGAAATTCGCGCAGCAGAGTGGTTGCCGCCGGGGAATCGGTCTGCAGGTTCAGGCGATGCTGACCAAGGCGTGAAAAGTGATGCGAAACCAGCAGTCCGCCCAGCGGCGAAAGCCCGGCCGCGTGTTCGATGGATTCCAGCCAGGCCTTCACGAACTCTTCCGGTGTGGCGTCGAGGAAGGAGGCGGGTCTGCCGTCCCCGCAAAGGAGAATCACAGGTTTTCCCGCATTCTGCTCCCGGCTGGCCCAGCCCGCGTCGTGGGCCGCGATTGCCTCAACCACTTCGCGTGAAACCGGTGGGAGCAGCGGCGAGCGAAAGCTTGCCGCCAGCAATCCGGAGAGCTCGGCATGACCGGCCTGGGGAATCAGCCAGTATTCGGAGGCGGGCTCCCGCTGCAGTTGCGACACGAGATCCCACGCTGAGGCGCAGGACCTCGGAGGCGATGTTCGCAGGTTCGGATTCGAATTCAGAATCGGCCGCAGAACCATCGGCAATCATCCTCGGGCGAGGGAACACGCCTGCACAACACCGGCGGAATTGAGCAAAAGCGTCTGCGCTCCGTATGATTGTACGTCGGACGGATTTCGGCGAGTGCCGTGGGGCTCCCAAGGTGGCGGAACGCATGCACTTCCTCTCCACTCCCGGCCAGAACCTTTTTCCAGAACCTTTCCGAGGTGACGACCTGCGACATCGGCTGACCATCGTGGCAGTTTTGCTGGCAACGCTTCTGACCGGAGTTCTCTCAGGCTGCGGCTGGCAACGGCGCAAGACGGACGCGGAACTGGGTCTCAACCGGGAGCAGGCGCGCGGGCGCCAGGTGTTCGACCACTATTGCGACCGCTGCCATAACCCCTACGGTTCCTGGTCGTGGAACGGACCCAGCCTGGTGGCCGTGATGAAAAAAAAGTACCTGCCCAGTGGCACGCCGGCCAATGACGAGCGCGTGCGCGAGGTGATCCGGCTGGGCAGGGCAAACATGCCCTCCTTCGGCAATCAGCTTACGCCGGAGGAGATGGATGCGCTCATGGCCTACCTGCACACGCTGTAATGTGCGGAGTTTCTGGTTTTGAGTTGCTAGCGCATCCCGAAGTAACCATCGCGGGCTTACCCGCGTAATTTGCCCGTCCGCCAGAACGGGGTTAGTGTAGCGGCATAAACAAACGCGCCCGCCAACCAGCGGGCCAAACCCGCCGTGAGCCGGCGGGTTTTTATTTTGCCTGCGCATCATGCTGAATTGAAAAATCGAAGGAGCTGGAATCCGCCGGCGCCTCCCGTCTGCGTGGTGGATTTCCAGTGCTTGTCTTAAAATAAGGAGTTCCCATGGCCAGCCTCCCCGAGCTCGTCCAGATCCAACTGGCGCCTTTGCGCCGGACTCCCAAGCCGGAGTGGCTGCGGGCGCGTCCGCCCATGGGCGACAACTACCACGAGCTGAAGCGCATGGCACGGTCGCTGGGGCTGCACACAGTATGCGAGTCGGCGCAATGTCCGAACATTGGAGAGTGCTGGAACCACCGCACCGCGACATTCATGCTGCTTGGGGATATCTGCACGCGGCGCTGCGGGTTTTGCGCGGTGCCTAAGGGACCTCCGCGGCCCATCGACTTCGATGAGCCGGCGCGCGTGGCCGAGGCCGTGCGCACTCTGGGACTCAAGCATGCGGTCATCACCAGCGTAAACCGTGACGACGACAACCTGGGCGGGGCGCGGGTGTTCGCCGAGACGATTCGTGAAATCCGGCGGCAGGTGCCGGACTGCAGCGTGGAAGTGCTGATTCCCGACTTCCAGGGCATCGACGAGTGCCTGCGCGTGGTACTTGATGCCGGGCCGGAGATTCTGAACCACAACACCGAAACTGTGCCCAGGCTCTATCGCGCGGTGCGCTCCGGAGCACGCTACGAGCGCACCCTCAAGCTGCTGGACCAAGCCAAGCGCTGGGGGGCGGTGACCAAGTCCGGAGTGATGGTCGGGCTGGGAGAGACCACGGAAGAGCTGCTGGCCGTATTCCGCGATCTGGCTGGGCGGGGCGTGGACATCCTGACCGTCGGACAGTATCTGCGCCCGTCCAAAGATCATCTGCCCATCGCGCGGTTCTATGAGCCCGGAGAGTTTGTGTTCCTGAAGGACGAGGCGCTCAAGATGGGTTTCCGCCACGTGGAGTCGGGACCGCTGGTTCGGTCCTCATACCATGCCCACGAACAGGCGGATCTGGCGCGACCTCTTCTGTAATGTGCCTGTTGGCAATTCAGTAACCCTGGGTACCCCCCTCCCCCCATACCTTTCAGCTAAATCTTTGTGAAATCAGGGGTTAGGGATGGAGAACCGCGTTCTTTGTCGGCAAAATATTGATTCCAAATGAGTTGCCTCCAAATTATTCATTCCAGGAGAGTTTCGGAGGCTTGCACACTCTGAAGGCGAGCATCGTTGTCCTGGAAACAGTCCTACTTCCATTTTAGCTGCTGGGGTAGCCATGTGTGACGCGGGGCGAAGCAGAATTTTGCTCTTAATGTCAGCAGGTTAACGTAGGGGCGGGCCGCCGACGGGCTTGACAGCCTTTTTCCCGGAGTTGGAAAAGCACCATCGGCGGATCACCTCCGTTCGACGGAGGGGAGCGCCTTTCGGTTAAGCTTGAGAGGTCATGGAGAAGAAAATCTTCTGGGTGACGTTTACCATCACCGGCCTGATCGCCGACTTCGTGCTGCCACTGATGTGGGCCGTGCTCGCCAGCCTTCCACTCTTAGTATTCAGTTGGTGGTTTGCTTACCGGAGCGGGTGGTTCGAGTAGAAACCCACGGTCCGTGACTCGCGCTCGTCTTTATCCCGTTCGCTCCGCTAAAAGTAGCCGTCCTCACTCAGGAGGGCATTTCCACTACTTGCCTGGTTACGCCCTCGAACATCTCCGGGCCTACATCTGCCAAGCGCGGGCAGACATAGGGCCATCCTTTACCACACCCTGCACGCGTTCTCGCTCACCATGGGCGCGCTGGCTTTGCAGCCGAAGGCCTTCTGGAATTCGGGCATATTCTGCAGCACGCCGTCGGTGCGGAATTGCCCCGGGGAGTGAGGATCGGTCTGGTTGCGCAGGCGCAAGATCTGATCGGTCTGGTTCTCGCACCAGACCTGGCCAAAGCTCAGGAAGAATTGCTGTTCCGGCGTAAAGCCCTCGAGCTTGTCCGCATCCTTGCCAGCAAGATCGGCCATCAGGGCCATGATCGCAAGTCGCACGCCTCCGTTGTCGGCCACGTTCTCGCCCAGGGTGAGCTTGCCGTTGATGTGCATTCCTGGCAGCGGCTGGAACTTGGAATACTCATCGACGATGCACTGGGTACGCGCGTCGAATGCCTTGCGGTCCTGGGGAGTCCACCAGTCGCGCAGGTTGCCTTTGGCGTCGAACTGGCTGCCCTGATCGTCGAAGCCGTGGGTGAGTTCGTGTCCGATGACGGCCCCGATGGCGCCATAATTGACGGCGTCGTCGGCATCCTTGGAAAAAAACGGCGGCTGCAGGATGCCGGCGGGGAAGTTGATGTTGTTCATCTGCGGGTCGTAGTAGGCGTTGACCGTGGGCGGCGACATGAACCACTCCTGGCGGTCCACGGGCTTGCCAATCTTATTCAACTCGCGCTGGAACTCGAAAGCATTGGCTCGCAGGGAATTGCCCAGCGCGTCGCC
Source organism: Terriglobia bacterium (assembly GCA_963732925.1). GTDB lineage: Bacteria > Acidobacteriota > Terriglobia > Terriglobales > Acidobacteriaceae > DASZRZ01. The sequence continues at coordinate 100,290 of CAVTBJ010000004.1, read as the reverse complement.
GCGCTTGATCTGCAGCTTGGAGTAGTCGCGCCACTTGTTGGGATAGCCGATCTTCTCCGCCACCGCGTGCAGCTTGATGATGGCCTGTTTCTTGGTGGCGTCGGTCATCCAATCGACCTGCTGGATATCGCGGCTCAAAGCCGCCTCGATGTTGTGCACCATCTGCAGCGTACGTTCCTTGCTCTGGCCGCCGAAATATTTCTCGACGTAAGGCTGCCCCAGGGCCTCGCCCAGATCGCCGTTGGTAAAGGAGACGCAGCGCTTCCAGCGTGCCCGCTCTTCCTTCTGTCCGGTCAGCTCTTTGCCATAGAAGGCGAAGTTCTCGTCCACAAAGGCCTTGGGCAGAAAGGGGGCGGCGAGGTGGACGGCCTGCCAGCGCATGTAGGTCTTGAGGTGGTCGAGGCTGGTGGAGTCGATCAGCTTGTTCATGCCCTGAAAAAAATCGGGCACAGCGACGTTCAGGGACTTGACCGGAGGAGCGCCGGCGTCGCTGAAGTAGCGGTTCCAGGCCAAGGAAGGAGCGAGCTTGGCAAGCTCCTCGGTGCTCATCTTGTGATAGACGTTCTGCGGGTCGCGGCGCTTGACGCGATCCATGGAATCGCGCGCCAGCGAGGTTTCGACGTCCATGACCGTCTGGGCGTCGGTGGAGGCCTGCTGGGCCGGTTCCCCCATGAGCTGGAACATTTTGCCAACGTGCTCGAGGTAGGCCTTGCGCACGGCGGCGAAGTGGGCATCATCTTTCAGGTAGTAGTCGCGGTCGGGCAGGCCCAGTCCGCCCTGATCGATCTCGGCGATCTGCTGGGTGGCGTCTTTGTAGTCCTGATCGGAACTGAAACGGAACAGCACGTTCACGCCGTCGCGTTGCAAATGCGCGAGCAGTTGAGGAAGGTCCTGCTTGCTTTTGAGCCCGGCAATCTGGTCGAGCTGGCTTTTGAGGGGAGCGGTGCCGAGTTTCTCGATTCCGGCCTCGTCCATGCAGGAGCCGTAGTAGTCCCCAATTTTCTGGTACACCGCGGAGTGCTCGGGATTGGCGGCGGCATCCTCCAGAATGCCACGCAGCAATTGGCGGTTGCGCTCGGCCAGTTCGTCGAAACGTCCCCAGCGGGACTGGTCGGGAGGGATGGGATTGTTTTTGATCCAATTGCCGCAAGCGTACTGGTAGAAGTTGTTGCAGGGATCAACGCTGCGGTCGATGGCGGTCACGTCAAACGACGGGACCTCGGGGGGAGTCTCCGGGCCGGTGGCGGCAGACTTCGCCTGGGACTGAGGAGGGGCGGGCGCTGCGGCGCCGCGCGCCAGCAGTCCCGCAGCGGAGAGAATCAGGATGCTGAAAACGACAGCGAACTTTTTATCCGGCATTTGGACCTCGCGTTGGAGCCTCATCAGGTTTCCAGAGGGAACTGGAGGCTCTCTCCAGAATAAGACGGAATAGCCTGGAATACGTAAGTTTGTGAGCAGGAGTTTCGATGAATTTGCGGGAGATTTCCCGGACACCGCGAAGACTGGGTTGGGGCTTCGTCCGGCGCAGGTTCTGGTTTAGCATAGCCACGCGGTAGTGTTGCCGTGTGCCGGCGTGACTTCGAGCCGGCCGAGCGCGGTACCCATAACCGGAATTGCAGGTCAGACGCCATCATGAAGGATTTTTTTATCTGCGATGCAGCCCAGTTCGAGAACAAGGTGGTCCTGTCCAGTTTTGTGGTGGCTGCCAAGCAGGTCAAGCCCAAGCGCACGGGAGACTTCTACCTGGCCCTGACGCTTTCGGATCGTACCGGGCACCTGGACGCCAAGGTATGGGACAACGTCCCGGAGATCATGGACAGCTTTGACCAGGACGACTTTGTCAAGGTCAAGGGTCTGATCAACAAGTACAACACGCGCTTCCAGCTTACGGTGCACAAGCTGCGCAAGCTGGAGGAGTCGGAAGTCGACTACTCCGATTACCTGCCCAAGACGACGAAGGACATCGAGCAGCTCTGGCGTACGCTGGCGGAGTTTGTTGCCGGCTTTCGCGATCCTTATCTGAAGGCGCTGGTGCAGGCGTTCATGGCGGACGACCAGATCGCCGCCGCTTACAAGATTGCTCCCGCGGCCAAGACGCTGCATCACGCCTTTATCGGCGGGCTGCTGGAGCACGTGGTTTCGCTGTTCACGGTATGCGACCTGGCGGCGCGCAATTATCCGCAGATTGACCGCGACCTGTTGCTGACGGGCGCGTTTCTGCACGATATCGGGAAGATTCACGAACTGTGCTATGCGCGCTCGTTCGGCTATACCAGCCGGGGACAGTTGCTGGGTCACATGATCATTGAGCTGGAGATGCTGCAGGCCAAGATCGGGCAGGTTCCAGGATTTCCGGCGGAGATGAAGACGCTGCTGGAGCATCTGATCATCAGCCATCACGGACAGTATGAGTTTGGCTCGCCCAAGCTGCCGATGTTTCCCGAGGCGCTGATGCTGCATTATCTGGACGACCTGGATTCGAAGATGGAGAGCGTGCGGGCGATGTTCGAACGCGACGCCGGCAGCAGCGAGGGATGGTCGGGATACAACCCGTCCCTGGGACGTCCTTTGCTGGACAGCCGCCGGCTGCTGGAGAAGATTCGCAGCGCGAAGGATGCTGTTGCGGAGATGCCGGGCGCGAGAGCGGAGCCGGGGAGGGATTTTCCAGCAGGCGATCCGGCAGCGGATCCGCAGCCGCATGGCGGCGGCAAAAGCGATGACGCGGAGAGCGCGGGAGTGCCCAGCCAGCAGCAGTTGCTCGAACTGGAGAGAAGATTTGCTCCTCCGCAGGCCGGGGAATCTTCGTTGAGCGAAAAAGCCAAGTCCGGAAAATGAATGCCGACTCGCCAATCCGGCTGTCCCAGCTCGAGGTGGAGTGCATTAAGGTTCTGTGGCGAAAAAAGGCTGCCAGCGTGGCTGAGGTGCGGTCGGGAATGACGCGTTCGCTGGCGTATACCACCGTCATGACCGTTCTCGATCGCATGATGGATAAAGGAGCGGTGATTCGGCGCAAGAACGGGCGGGCCTATGTGTACTCTCCGGCGCTGGATTTGCATTCCGCGCGCCTGCAGGCGGTGCGGCGGCTGCTGGAAAACCTTTTTGACCAGGATGCGCAGGCGCTGATCCAGTTTGTTGCCGAACAGAGCGACGGGCGCGCGGCTGGAGAACGCCGTACCCGGACGCGGAAAGGAACCAACCCTCTCTCGGCGGCGCGGGTCGAAATTGATGACTCTCTGCTTTAGTTGCAGCGCCGGCCGGCGCTTGGAATAGGGCGCCTTTTTTGCTTCTTCTCTTGCTGTTGTATCAGGAAGTTACGTTCCGCGAGTGGTGCATGTCCTGCCGGAGCATTGCGCCCGGCGCAGAGTTCTGCTAGAAAACACGGCATTGGGACGGAGGTTTGGCGAATGCAGCATTGGAAGACGAACAGGTTTGTTCCTTTGATCGCGCTGTTGTTTTTACTGGCAGCGTGCAGTGGAAGATCGCAGCAATCCGCAACGGACCAGGGGACGGAAGGCTCTGCCGCAACGGCGCAGGCTGATCAGGGGTCCGCAGCTGCTCCCGCTCCTGCTCTGACGACGCGTTCGCAAGAAGCGGTGAAGCCGGTGGTTCCCATGGTATTGCCGAAGGGCACAACCATGCGGGTGCGGCTGGATCAGCAGGTAGGTTCGAAAATCAGCCAGGCCGGGCAGAGCTTTACGGCTTCGCTTGCTGAGCCGGTGACCTCGAAGGGACAAACCGTGATTCCCGCGGGCGCGCATGTCTCCGGCACCGTGACCAACGCCAAGGCGCTGGGACGGTTCTCGGGAGAGGCGACTCTCAGCCTGAAACTGAATTCCGTGACCGTGGGCGGCCGTGAGTATCCGATCGAGACAGCGACCTACAGCCAGGTGAAGAAAGGGAAAGGGAAGCGCACGGCGGTTGGAGTTGGCGGCGGCGCCGGTTTGGGTGCGCTGGTTGGCGGCCTGGTTGGCGGCGGCAAGGCCGCCGCCATCGGCGCGGCTGCGGGCGCGGGCGTGGGCGCGGCGGGATCCGCCGTGACCGGAAATGACGACATTGTGCTGCCGGCAGAAACCGCTGTCAGTTTTCGTCTGACCCAGCCGGTACAGATTCGGTAACTTTCCGCAGGACTTGGCCGTTCGCTGCCGTGAAGGACGGCGGACGGCCAGGCACACGCACCAGCGATCAGGCCATCCGTTGAACTCCCTCGACTTCGCGCGCTTCCAATACCTGACCTTCGATTGTTACGGCACCCTGATTGACTGGGAGACCGGCATTCTCCATGCTGTGCGCCCGGTGCTCGCGGCGCATCGCCGCAACTTGTCCGATGGCGGGATTCTGGAGTTATATGCCGCCATTGAGGCGCAGCAGGAACAGGGCGAATACCGGCCGTATCGGGAGATTCTTGCAGCGGTGATGATGCGAATGGCGGCACGGCTGGGCTTCAGTGCGTCGCCAGAAGAGGCCAGCGCAATTGCCGGTTCCTTGCCCGCGTGGGATCCATTTCCCGATGTTGTCCCGGCATTGAGAAGGCTCAAGCAGCGCTACAAGCTGGCGATTGTCTCCAATGTGGACGACGATCTGCTGGCCGCGAGCATGCGAAAGCTGGAAGTGGAGTTCCAGGATGCGATCACGGCCGGGCAGTGCCGCAGCTACAAGCCATCGTTGAATAATTTCCAAACTGCGCTAAAAAGAGTCGGAGTCTCGCCCGATCGCGTGCTGCATGTGGCGCAGAGCCGTTATCACGATCTCGTTCCGGCGAAGGAACTGGGGATGGCTACTGTGTGGGTGAAGCGGCAGGCAGGGAAATCGGGAGCGACGCTGCCGGCCATGGTGGAGCCGGATGTTCAGGTGCCGGACCTGGCGGCCCTGGCAGAGCTGATTGATTCGCATGAACTTTGAACCTTTGCCGCGGGTCGAGGCCTTCACTCAGGAGGCTTGCATTGTTCGCTCAGGGCTCAGGCCGCCTTCTTTTCCTCGGCGAGAAAGCCTTCCACGGAAACGCGCAGCGCCAGATCAAAATTGTCCCCGATTTGAATCAGGTCACTGAGCAAATGGCTGATATCGACGGCCAGCAAGTGCTGCTGCACGGTGATTCCGATCACCCGCCGCAGATGGCGGGCTTCTTTCATGAGCTGTGAGATGGCGTATCCCTGGCGGTGGCGGGCGGCGCCGTGTTTCCTGCAGTCCCGAATGACCTGGGGACTCAAGGTCTCGGGCTGATTTTGCAGTGTATCGACCAGGGCGCTGAGGAAGGCAGGGATCTCGTTCTTGCGATCTCGTTCGCTGATGCGAATGCTGTTCAATTCAGGATCGTCTTTGACGGCTTGCAGCCACTGTTCCACGATGGCGCGCTGTTGTTCTTTCAGGATTGTGCGCACCCGCTTGTGGGCAGCGGACGCAATCGGGCGCGGCGGTCCGCTGAGGCGCTGCTCAATACAGCGAATCAGGCTTTGGATGTCGGCGGGTTTGACGATGTAATCGTCGACCTGATTGCGGATGGCTTCCAGGGCGGTTTCAAACGCCGGATAGCCGGTGATGATGATGGTGACCGCCCGAGGTTGAGTCCGGCGCATGGCGCTGACCACGGTGAAGCCGTCGCCAGGCTGGCCGATGTTGAGGTCGGCGAGCAGTACATCGAAGGACTGGCGGGCAATGGCGTCAAGGGCTTCGGGGACGGTGCCCGCGCTGGTGACCTGAAAGCCGTGCATCTCGAGGATTTGGGGCAGGGTGATGCGAATCGTGGGCTCGTCGTCCACCAGCAAGACACGAACTAGGCCTGATCTCTGCGCCATGACATTTCTTCTCTCGCACCCCCGAATCCCGGAGCCCCGAACGACCGGCCTCTCTGGCTTGGATGTCTACTTTGCTTGCGGCGTCTAGCGCAAAAACGAAGGCGGGTGAAAAAAATCTTTCACCCGGGCGAAGCGAGGAGGGGAGGCGAGCGCTACTGATTGACGGGAATCTTGATGATTTTCTTCTGGATAGCGTAAGTGACCAACTGGGCTTTGTTATGAATATCGAGCTTGCGCATGAGGTTGAATTTGTGTGCTTCCACGGTTTTAACGCTGAGGTTGAGCAGCACCGCGATTTCCTTGACGGAGTTGCCTTCCGCCAGCAGCTTGAGCACTTCGCGCTCGCGCGGAGTGAGGGTGGAAATGCGCGGGCGCATTTTGGTGTCGCGGACGCGCGCGCGGAAGTCTTCGACCAGTTTGCCCAGCACTCGCGAGCTGAGGTATTTGCCGCCCTTATAAACGTCGCGCACGGCAGTGACCAACTGCGGCGCCGGCGTGTCTTTCAGGACGTAACCCGCGGCACCTACCTCCAGGCACTGCACGAGATAGTCTTCGTCCTCATACATAGTGAGGAACAGGACTTTGGTTTCGGGACGGTTTTTGCGAATCTGGCGCGCCGCCTCGAAGGAAGAGAGGCCGGGCATGCCGATGTCCATCAGCACGATATCGGGACGCAATTCGGCCGCCTTCTGAATGGCGGCGCCGCCGTCCGGCGATTCGCCTATTACCTCGAAATCCGATTCGCTTTCCAGCAGCCGCCGTACACCCTGGCGGAACAGCGTATGGTCATCCACAAGTAAACATCTGATTTTTGGCATTCACCGATTCCTGATCAAGGTCTTCAAGTTGGATGCCGGAAAGGAGAGCCGCGTCCATTCTTCCTGGCGCCGAAACTCTCCGGTCAATGGCATCGTCGAGGTTTCCGGAACCGCGCTTTTGCCTGCTATGCGGTTTCGGGATGCGCGGTATGCGCTGCGGACGCCTCGCGCGCCAGCCGGGTTCGTTTGTGCCTCAGGCTGGCATGGCGGCCGGCGCTTCCGGCAAGGGAGACGGCAGGTTCCGCGCCCACAATCTGCAGGGACCGCGCCTCGGCATCCGCTGGGTCCCAATCGTGTCGTAGCGGTACATCGACTTCGATGCGGGTGCCCTTTCCACGCGAGGAGGTCACGCGCACTTCGCCGCCAAGAGACCCGATGCGTTCGCGAATTCCCGCAAGGCCGAAGCTGCGGCCGGTGAAACTTCCCTTGGAGAATCCCTGGCCATCATCCTCAATGGAGACCCGCACCAGCCCGTCCTGCTGAACCATCTGCACGGTCACGCTCTTGGCCTGGGCGTGTTTGGCAACGTTGTGCAGAGCTTCCTGGACGACGCGGTAGATCGCGGTCTCGCACTCCGCCTGCAGACGCCCGGCATCGTCGGCGATTATCACCCTTGCTCGTACGCCGGCGTTTTTGGCCAGATCTTTGGCTTCCTTGCGAATCGCTGCCACTAGTCCCAGCTCCTGCAAAACCAGCGGGGAGAGGCGGGCCACGATGCGGCGAATGCCCTCAATCGTGCGATCGACCACAGCCAGGGTCTCGCTGATTTTCTCCCGGGAGCGTCCGCTGGAACTGCTTTCGAGCATGCCGAGATAAAGGCGAATCACCATGAGCGCCTGGCCGGTTTCGTCATGCAGTTCGCGGCTGATGCGTTTGCGTTCCTCTTCCTGCACGCGCAGCAGGTGGGCGGAGAGCTCGGCAATGCGGGTTTCGCGCTCGCGCACAGCCTCCGAAATACGGGCACGTTCGATGGCCAGGGCGGAGCGATCGGCAATGGCGCGGAGCAGTTCCTGTTCCGAGGGCAGCCATTTATAGGGACGGGTGAAACCGATGGTGAGAACCCCAATCACCTGGTCGCCGACTTTGAGGGGCACGCCCCAGAGCGCGCGGGCCTTGCCGCGAAGCGCCGAATCGATGGCCGCCCCGGGAATGATTTCCGGCACGCTGGCCGATTCTCCGGTGAGCGCGATCCTTCCGGAGAACTGTTCGCCCAGAGCGATGGGCGACAGGCTGGAGGCGGGCCGGTTGAGCCCGATGGCGGCGTGCGGGTGGAGTTCGTCCCGTTCATCGCGCAGGCACACCAGCCCGACACTCGCGCCGAAGGTCTGGGCCGTAATCCAAAGCGCTTCCTCAAGCAGGGAGGAGAGGCTGCGAGCGGAAAGCTCGGCATCCAGCAGCGCCAGCAGGGCCGTGGACTCACGGTGCTGGGCGTCAAAGTAGGCGCCGGAGACGGCGACGAAGGTTGCCGAAGAAAACATTTCCATGGCGGCAACCATCTCGATGGTGTTCCGCGGGAACAATTTCTCCAAGAGTGGCTCACAGATTCCCTGGTAGATTTCCAGCGAACGGGCAACTGCGCGGGTGTCCACCTTGAGCTTGCCCAGGCGAGCGCCGTAGTAGTGGAGATTTTCGGAGTAGGTTTGAAAGTCAGACTGGCAGAACAGGGCGAAACCGGTACCCAGATTCAGGCGCTCCAGGGCCGCCATGGCGCGCCCATCCAGTTGAAATTCCTCAAACATCCGCGCCCGCCACGCTGCAGTAATCTCAGCGAAATAGGGCTTAAGCCCGCCTGCGATTTCAACCACGCGGGTACGTGCCTTTTCCTTTAATGGCAAAATAGGTGACACGAAAGCAGGCTCCTGAAGATATCGGAGACGAAGAGGCGTGAAATCAGAGGGTTACTGGCGGCCAACCAGCAAACACCTGAGTTGAGCTCATTCTAACCCCTTACCCCGAAAAAGCGAAACCGAAATGGGCTTTTTATTACTATATCGTAACTATCGGGATTGAGGGCCTTTGCGGGAATTTTGGGCTCTTTGGGCCGGTGTTCCCGCCGCCGTGCCGGTTGAACCCACGGGCTGCTACAATCTTCGGTTCCTATGCTCCGCTTCTACACAGCAGGTGAGTCGCACGGCGAGACCCTGGTGGCCAACCTCTCTGGGATGCCGGCAGGAGTGCCGATCGACCAGGCATTTCTTGACCGTGAGTTATGGCGCCGCCAGCAGGGCTATGGCCGCGGCGGCCGCATGAAGATCGAAACCGACCGGGCACATATTGTTTCCGGGGTGCGGGACGGGCATACCATCGGGTCGCCCATCGCTATCCTGCTGGAAAATAAGGACTGGAAGAACTGGACCGAAGCTCTGCCGGTGGCGGCGGGGGACGCGGAGAAGTTTAAGAAGGTGAAGTCACCACGGCCGGGGCACGCCGACCTGGCGGGCTGCCTCAAGTATAACTTTCCGGAAGCCCGCTACGTGCTGGAGCGGGCCTCGGCGCGCGAGACCGCGTCGCGGGTAGCGGTGGGCGCCATTGCCAAGCTGCTGCTGCGCGAGCTGGGGATGGACGTTCTCAGCCATGTGGTGGCCGTGGGCGGGGCCTCAGTGGATTCCTCACGGATCTCGTGGGAGCAGATTCAGCAGCTCTACGGTCGGAACGAAATCCTGCTGAACGCCGTCGATTCGGAAGCCGAACAACGCATGAAGGAAGAAGTAGACAAGGTGTTGCGCACCGGAGATACCGTGGGCGGAATTTTCGAGGTGCGGGCACACAACGTTCCTCCCGGGTTGGGCACGTACGCGAACTGGGATGAGCGTCTGGACGGGCAATTAGCCGCGGCCGTCATGTCCCTGCAGGCGGTGAAGGCGGTGGAGATCGGCATGGGGGTGATTGCCGCGGTTTCTGCCGGTTCGGCGGTGCAGGATGAGATCGGCTACGGCAAGGAGCAGAACGACGAGCGCTTTACCGGATTCCGGCGCAGCAGCAATCGCGCCGGGGGAATCGAAGGCGGCATCTCCAATGGGGAAGAGATTATTGTGCGCGGGTACCTGAAGCCAATCTCGACTTTGCGGCGGCCGCTCAGTTCGGTGGACCTGGAGACACGCGAGCCGGTGAAGGCAGCCTACGAGCGCTCGGACGTGTGCGTGGTGCCGGCTGCCGGAGTGGCGGCGGAATCCATGGTGGCGCTGACGGTGGCGAAGCTGGCCATTGAGAAATTCGGGGGAGATTCCCTGCTGGAGATGCGCCGTAATCTCCAGGGTTACCGCGAGCAGTTGAAAAACTACTGAGGCAGCGAGCAGCGACCGAGGAGCATGATCTATCCCATCGTGAAATATGGCGCTCCGGTTCTGGAGACCCCGGCCGAGCCGGTGACGGTTTTTGACGCAGAGCTGAAGAAGCTGATCGACGACATGTTTGAGTCCATGTATGCGGCGCACGGTGTAGGACTGGCGGCTCCGCAGATCGGCATTGGCAAACAACTGGCCGTGATTGACGTTAGTTTTAAAGAAGACCCCGAGGCCAGGCTGGTGCTGGCCAACCCGGAGATTCTCCACACCGAAGGCAGGGTGACGCAAAGCGAGGGCTGCCTGAGCATCCCAGAATTCCGGGAAAACGTGAGCCGGGCGAAGAGGGTAACGGTGCGGGCGCAGGACGCGGAAGGGAAGTGGTTCGAGAAGACCGGCGAAGACCTGCTGGCGCGCGCCTTCCTGCACGAAACCGATCACCTGCGCGGCAAGCTCTACATTCATCACCTGAGCGCGCTGAAGCGCGACTTGTTGCGGCGCAAGATCCGCAAGCTGCAGAGAGCGGGGGAGTGGTAGGGGAGTTTCTGGTTTCTCGTTTTCCTGTTTTGGCGCGATGGCATGGATCTGGTTTTCTGCGGTACTCCGAAGTTCGCTGTTCCCGCACTGGAAGCCATTCTGGATGCGGGCGAATTCCATGTGCGCCTGGTAGTGACGCAGCCAGATCGTCCCCGCGGACGAGGCCTGGAACTGGTGGCTTCCCCGGTCAAAGAACTCGCCCTGAGCCGCCGCCTTTCGCTGGTCCAGCCGGAGAAGATCAAGAACAACGCCGAATTTCGCGCGCAACTGGAGGCCATCCGGCCGCAAGTCATCGTAGTAGTGGCCTACGGTCGGATCATTCCCGGGTGGATGCTCGATCTGCCCCCGCTGGGAAACATCAACCTGCATGCATCGCTACTGCCGAAGTACCGGGGAGCGGCGCCCATCCAGTGGGCGATCGCGCGTGGGGAGCAGGTCACGGGCGTAACCACGATGCGCATTAATGCGGGATTGGATACCGGCGACATCCTGCTGCAGCGCGAGCTGCAGATTGCAGCGGAAGACACGGCGGAAACGTTGGCTCCGCGGCTGGCGGAGACAGGCGCTCCATTGATGCTGGAGACGCTGCACGGTCTGCGCGAAGGCAGCATCAAGCCGCGTCCGCAGGAGGATGAGCAGGCGACGCTGGCGCCCATTCTGACCAAAGAAGACGGCCGCATCGATTGGCGGCGCAGGGCATCGGAGATTCATAATCGTCTGCGCGGCTTTCAGCCCTGGCCGGGAGCGTTCACCACCTTTCGCGGGAGGAACTTGCAGGTATGGGAGGCGCGGCCAATCGCGGAAGTGCCGGGGAACGCTGCTCCGGGAGAAGTGCTGATCGCCGGCGAGCGCTTGGTTGCAGGCTGTGGACTGGGCTCGCAACTGGAGTTGATTGTCCTGCAGCCTGAAGGCAAGAAGCGCATGAGCGCCCGGGATTTTGTGCATGGATACCGGCCAGCGGCGGGGGAGAAGCTGGGGTAGACTGAACCGCGCGAATGATTACAGCGGCCGATCCTTGTTCCGTTTCCCGAAGTGCCATCGCCCTTCGGTGAAAGTACCTCGGCGGCTAAAGCCGGCCAGCTTATTCATCACTCGTAGGCAGGCCTTCAAAGGCCTGGGCCAGCGGTCGGGAGAACAAGCGCACGTGCAGTTTTTCTGCCTTCCTGCTCATTTCTTGCGAGTCTCTTATGGTCTCCCCATCCCGCGCCGCGGCCTTTGACATTCTGCTTCGGGTAGAGCGCGAGCAGGCTTATGCCAGCGAACTGCTCCACTCCGACCTCCTGCGGGAGCTATCCGAGCAGGATCGCGCGCTCTGCACTGAATTGGTGATGGGCGTGCTGCGCTGGCGTTCGCGGCTGGACTGGGCGCTGGGCTCTCTGGTTTCGCAATCCCTGGAAAAGCTCGACGTGGAAGTGCTGACGGCTCTGCGCCTGGCGGCGTATCAGATCGGCTTTCTGGAGCGCGTGCCGGCTCGGGCGGCGGTCAACGAGAGCGTGGAACTGGTGAGGCGGGCGCGTAAGCGTTCGGCCATGGGCTTCACCAACGCGGTGCTGCGCAAGCTGGCGGGGAAACCCGATCTCATGGAGCCGGTGCTGGCTCCCGGGCCAAAGACGGTTCTGGACTTGGAACAGCTCTACGCGCACCCTTTGTGGCTGGTGGAGCGATGGGCTACGGCCTTCGGAATGGAAGCCGCGGAGCAAATTTGCCGCTGGGACCAGAGCGCGCCGCAGGCGGCGGTGCGGCTGCGCGATCCGCAAACCGAAGAAGAACTTCGCGCGGAAGGCGTAGAACTGGCGCCGGGCCTGCTGTTGCGCAGCGCCCGGCGCGTGGTCGAGGGCGACTTGACGCACACGCGTGCGTTTGCCGAACGGCGGGTGGTGGCGCAGGACGAAGCTTCGCAATTGGTCGCGGCTCTTCTGGGCCATGGCGACCGCCTGTTGGACTGCTGCGCCGCTCCCGGTGGCAAGGCTGCGATTCTTGCGGCGAGAAATCCCGAGGCGACGGTGGTGGCCTCGGACCTCCATCCCCATCGAGCGCAACTGATGGGAAGACTGCTGGCGGGCGCCGGACAAAACCTGCGGGTGATTGCGGCGAACGCGGAATCGTTGCCGCTGCGCGGCGGATTCGATCGCGTGCTGGCGGACGTGCCGTGCTCAGGGACTGGAACGCTGGCGCGCAATCCGGAGATCAAGTGGCGATTAACGCCGGAAGATCTGGCGGACCTGCACCGGCGCCAGGTGGCTATTCTGCGGGCCGCGATGGAGCAGGTGCGGCCTGGCGGGCGAGTGCTGTATTCCACCTGCTCGCTGGAGCCGGAAGAAAACGCCGGGGTGGTGAATGAAGTTCTGGAGCACAGCCGGCAGTTCCGCCTCTGCTACTCGAGGCTGGAGCTGGAACGGCTGCGCGACGAAGGAGAGCTGGCGTGGACAGACCTGGATTCCATCCTGGACGGGCCTTTTCTGCGGACGCTCCCGGGCAGGCATCCCGGTGATGGTTTCTTTGCGGCGATTCTAGAGAGAGAAGATCACAAAACCGCGGATTGACGCGAATGAGCGCGACCTGAACAAAGAAGATGGCACCGCAAATTGAACTCTTTGGAGCTAGCAGACCTGGCGCGGGGACGATGCCGCAAAGCAAATCAGATCTGCACAAATCCAGAAATCTGCAATCGACAATCAGAAACTAGCGGACCTGCAGCTCCACCGTGCTGCCGGAGGTAATTTTGGTTCCCGGCGGCGGGGTTTGGGAAACAACGATTCGCGGGGCAGCGGTATACAGCGGCGGCGAAGAGCCGGATACGGGGGAAGGGGACGAGGGGGTAGCAGTTACGCCGTCCGGTTCTGGCTGGCGCAAGGTGGCAGGGGAGGTGATCGTGGGCTGCTGCCCGGACTTGCTGCTGGCTGGAGTCAATCTCGAAGCAGCGGGAGTCTGCGGCGCCTGGCGGACTCTGATTCCGGCTTTTTCCAGCATTTCAACGGCTTTGGCAATGGGCGATCCGAGCAGACTGGGCATGATGTATTCGGGTGCCTGGGGCGGCGGCGTGGCCAGCAGTCCGACCTTGGGATTGGCGATGCCGACCGCCGCAGCGTCCGGGGTCTGGGCGATCACCTGATCGGGCGGCAGGCCGGGAAGGCTCAGCAGGGCGATGTCGCCGGGCTCCAGCCCGCGGCGGCGAAGGTTGAGTTCGGCGGAGCGCAGGCTCTGGCCGACCACGTTGGGAATGACCACATGCTGCGGTCCCAGGCTCTCGGCTCAGGCGAACCCGCCAGCCCTCGGCGTACCTTGGTGCCGGCCTCGGGCAGACTGCGAGAGGATGCGGCCTTGTGGAATGCTGGCGCTGTAAAAGCGGTTTTCGACTTGTACCAGGAGTCCGTTATCCAGGGCCTGCCGCTCGGCGTGCTCGGGCGTAAGCCCAACCAGTGCCGGGACCTTGACCTCGCGGCCGTGAATGGCCATCCGCATAGCGGTCAGCGCGGAAATGAGCGCGACCGTGAGCAGGATGAGCGCGAGCAGCGAGTAGCGGAGAACGTTATACATTGATGTATCCCCGCGAAACCCAAACCCAAACCCAAACCCAAACCCAAAGATCCTTCAACTCATCGATGGCATTCAGAAAATGCCATCCTTGCTCAGGATGACATTCTTTGAACGGAGTGTGTCGGTTCAAGTCTGGTTCTCTCATCCAAGCTCCCGTCAGGAGCGGCAGGAGGGCTGGTTTCCCACTGCTCTGTTTCAGTCGCTGGCGTCTCCTGGTTGCCGTGGCTCGCGGCCGAAACGGTAACCCGGGCAACGGGCGCGCGGGGTTCCGTTGCAGGCTCCACGAACTTTTCGTCGTCGCGGCCCTCGATCGCCACCCGCATGAAGTTGATCCAGATGGGCAAGGCAGCGGCGCTTCCGGTTTCCCGCGCTCCCAGAGACTTCTTTTCGTCGAAGCCCACCCAGACCCCACAGGTGATGGAGGGAGAGAACCCCACGAACCAGGCGTCGGTGTAGTCGTTGGTGGTGCCGGTTTTCCCGGCGACCGGATGATCGAGCTTGCGGGCGGCGGTGGCCGTTCCGTGCTGCACCACCTGGCGCAGGATGCTGGTCATGAGCCGGGCGGTACGGGGGCCGATCGACCTCGCTCAGCATCGGTGTAGTTTTCCTCCAGCACATTGCCCTGGGCGTCGGTGACTTTGCGGATATATCGTGGAGCGACACGAACGCCGTCGTTGGGAAAGATGGTATAGCCGGCGGTTTGCTCCAGCACCGAAATTTCGGCGGAGCCCAGCGCCAGCGGCAGGTAGGCGCGGCAGGTGGAAGTGATGCCGAAGCGGCGGGCGTAGTCGATGACCTTGGGAATGCCGACCCGGCTGGCGACCTTGAGCGCGGGAATATTGCGCGACTGGGCCAGAGCCTGGCGCAGGGTGATGACTCCGGCGTAGCGGCCGTCGTAGTTGTGCGGACGATAAACGCCCGAAGGAGTAGGGAAGGAGACCGGGGCGTCGAGAACGGTGTCGTCGGGAGAAGCGCCTTCTTCGATGGCGGCGGAGTAAACGTAAGGCTTGAACGACGATCCAACCTGGCGCAGCGCCTGGGTGGCGCGATTGAACTGGGAGTGCTCGAAATCCCATCCTCCAACCATGGCCTTGATGTCGCCGGTGAGATTGTCCAGAGCCAGCAAGGCTCCTTCGACTTTGGGTTCCTGCTCCAGGGTGATGCTGGCGTCGGCTTGCGCGGAGACCGCTTGTCTTTCCCATAATTCTTGACCGGAAGCTTGTTGATGCGGATATACACCAGATCGCCAGACCGACAGCAGATCGCGCGGGGAATGGTATCCCGTCCAGGCAATGTCGGCGGGGAGGAGCCGGGCGGTGTAGCGGTCGAATCGAACCTCGGCCGCCTTTTTGTCCACGGTGGTGACGATGGCGTGAATGTAGCTGCCCGCCGCGAGAGGACGGTTCCAGTCGTAGGGCGCGGTATTTCTCCAGGTCCTCGCCGGCGCTCAGCAGGTTGGGGAGCTGGCCGCGCCATCCATGGCGGCGCTCGTAGGCAGCCAGGCCGTCGAGCACGGCCTGATTGGCGGCGCGCTGCATTTCCGCATTCAGCGAGGTGTAGACACGCAGCCCGCCTTCGTGAACTTCGTCGCTGCCGTATTTCTTTTCCAGATAGCGGCGGATTTCTTCGGCAAAGTAGGGCGCCAGCGAATTGGGATCACGCTGCAGGTTCAGGACGATGGGGGCGGCTTTGGCGCGGGTGGCTTCGGCGGCGGTGATTTTGCCGTCCTCCAGCATGGCGTTCAGGACCAGGTTGCGGCGGGCGGTGGCGCGCTCCATGTCCACCAGGGGCGAATAGTTGTTGGGAGCCTTGGGAAGTCCGGCCAGCAGGGCGGCTTCGTCCAGAGTCAGGTCGCGGGCATGCTTGCTGAAGTAGAACTGGGCCCCGGCCTCGAAGCCATAGACGCCGTGTCCCAGGAATATCTGGTTGGCGTACAGCGTGAAGATCTGCGGCTTGGTAAAGCGGCGCTCGATCTGGATGGCGAGCATGATCTCTTCGATTTTGCGGCTGAAGGCGCGCTCCTGGGTGAGAAACAGATTGCGCGAAAGCTGCATGGTGATGGTGGAAGCGCCCTGGGCGCGGCTTCCGGAACGGAGATCGCGATAGGCGGCTCCCAGCATGCGCCAGAAGTTAATCCCCCAGTGACTGTTGAAGTCCTTGTCCTCGGTGGAGAGCACGGCATCACGCAGGACTTTGGGGAAATCGTCGTAAGAATCGACGATGCGGCGCTGCAGGGCGAAGGATGCGATCACGTGTCCCTGGTCGTCGTAGAGTTCGGTGATGGAGCTGGGACGGAAGGTCTCGAGCTGGCTCACCTCGGGCAGGTCGGTGGAGTAGACGATGAGCACGCCCGCGAAGGCCCCCACCAGGACGGACGCCAGCAGCATGAAGGCAAAGGCGACCCGCCCCACCAGCCTGCGCCCGCCGATGCGGACGGACGGTACCCTGTCATAAAAAGATGACATAGCCATTTGCGGGAGCAGAGGCAGAATATCAGAGCCAGAGGGTGGCTTTGGTTGCAATCGCGGGTGAAGGAGGGGTACGAAAGTCCCGATATAGCAGCGGGAAAGAACAAGGGCCGCGGTTTGTCCGCGGCCCCGGGAAAAAGGGAATCTGCAGGCTTCAGGCCGGCTGCTGCTTCACCACGTCAATGGCTTTGCGAAGCTGCTGGTCTTCTTTTTGCGGGGCCGCGGTTGGCGTCTGCTCCGGCTGCTCGGGGAGCTTCTTCCTCGATGTCACCCGCAAAATCTTCGCTGGCGCCGGCAACGATTACATTGGGCGTTACGGCGTCATCCTGGATGGCCTTGCCGCCGGGAGTGTAATACTTGGCAACAGAGAGGATCAGCGCAGAGCCATCGGGAATATCGATCACTTTCTGGACCGAGCCGAGCCCATACGTCTTCTCTCCCACCACTTTGGCCCGGCCATCTTCCATGAGGGCGGCGGCCACAATCTCAGCCGGCCCGGCCGTGCCGCGGTTCACCAGAACCACCAGAGGCAGCTTGGTAACGGTCTTCTGCGGGCTGGCGTTGAAGTTTTCGCGGCTGAACTTCTGTCCTTGCAGATAGGTGATGGTTCCGTGATCGAGGAACAGGTTGGCGGTAGCCACGCCCTCCGCTTCTTCTCCCCCGGCACAGTCGCGCAGGTCGAGAATCAGCCGGTTGGCGCCGCTGTTCTGCAGCGATTTGATCTTGGCGGCAATTTCCGCTGCCTCGCCCTTGGGCAGGGAGTCCACCTTTACGTAGCCGATGTTCCTTTCAAGAACCTTCTGGCTGGCGGGCGGAATTTTGACCACCTCGCGGGTAATCGTGATTTTGTCGGGCTGCGGCTTGCGAGGACGCACGATCGAGACAGTGATCTGGGATCCGGGCGCGCCCTTCAGCGTCGACTGCAGCACGGCCAGCGACATGTCACGGGTGCTCTTGCCCTCGACCGCCTCGATAATGTCTCCATCCCGCAGTCCGGCCTTGTCGGCGGGCCCCCCGGGGATCACGGAGACAACCGCTCCATAGCCGAAGCGCTTGGAGGTGGTGGCGCCGATGTTGGCTTTGCCCTGGTCTTCGTGTTCTTTGTACTGCTGGTACTCGCTGGCGGTGAGATAGCTGGAGTTGGCGTCCAGAGACTCGAGCAGGCCGTGCAGAGCGCCGGCCGTGACCTTATCGATGTTGGGATCTTCCACGTACTCGCTCTGAATACGGGTTAGAACCTCGGTATAGACCCCGAGCTGGCGGTAGGGGTCCTCGTCATTGGACGCGGCACGAACGCCCAGGCCGCCCACAATGGTGAACAGCACAAGAGCGATGGAAACACTCAGAATGGCAGTTTTGAATCGCTTGGACATGAAAAAATTCTCAGACCTCTCCGCCCGAGAGCCGCTCGCCCCCGGAGCCGGGATGGGAGGAGTGCTCTCATTATACTCCGCATTGGATGCTGCGCCCGGTCGGGTGGCTTCTCCAATATCTAAGGGAGTACCCGGAAGAGTGCCGGAAGTAATCATCCCGGCGGATTCGTCAGAAAACCGGGAGCGAAAACATTTTCTTTGCGGGAGAGGCTTTGAAATGCCTGCTGGCCAATGGTTTGACAGCCGTTTCCAGGGCCGAATAGAATCGGGCAGGGCAGGGCGGCAGCGTTGACCACCTGCGGTTGCTGGCTCGTTTTTTATCTGCCGGATCGTTGTTCTGCCGGACCGTTCAGTAGTTCCTTCCACAGCGTGGCGGTGTAGCTCAGGTGGTTAGAGCGACGGTCTCATAATCCGTAGGTCGGAGGTTCGAGTCCTCCCGCCGCCACCAATCCAATCAGTGGTTTTCGACTCTTCCCGTGCTCCCGCCTGCCTGCGGCTTGCGCGGGAGGGGCGTTTGGATTTGAGCTTGGTCTACGGCCTGATTACTCCACAGCAACATCCCAGCCAATATACGGGGCGGCAGTTCATTCGAGGTCAATTCTGACCTTTGGGAGGGCTAAATGTTTTATTGCCTGTGGGGGGACCTGGAGTTTTCGACTCGACCGACCGGATCTGTAATGGCAATATTAATCCTCAATCATGCAGCTCCGGTGCGTCGCAACGACTGGTAAACAATATGAAAAGAATTGCTGTCAGCTCTCAGCTCGTAGCGTTGATGCTTTGTTTCAGTTGTGTCCTCGCCGCGCAATCGCCGAAAAAAGCAGGTGAAGAGCCTGTGAGAGTGTTACTTATCACCGGCGGGCACCCATTTCAAGAAGAGCCGTTTTTGGACGTGTTCCGCTCCATGAGCACCATCAAGTTTGACCATGTCAAATATGGCGAAGGAGCGGAAGCGAAGTTCAAGCCCGCCGCGGCGCAGAATTACGACGTGTTCGTGTTCTACGACATGAACCAGAATTGTTCCGCGTTTCTGCCTGACCTGCTCGCCTTGTTCGACGCCGGGAAGCCCACCGTCTTTCTCCACCATGCCCTGGGCTCATGCCCGGATGATGAGGAGTACAGCTGGGTGCGAGGCGGAAAAGCGAGATTCGAACAAGCGGAGAATACACCTAAATTGACGTGGTCAGGTTATCACCCAAATACTTCGTATCGAGCTCATGTTGCCACGGGTCATCCGATCACCGCCGGCATGAGCGATTTTGATATTGTTGACGAGACCTACTCGAATTACCTTGTGGATTCAAATGCTGACGTTTTCCTCTGGACGGACAAGCCCGGAATAGGGAAGCAATTAGGGTGGACCTTCCAATATAAGAAGTCTCCCATTGCATGCTTACTGCTGGGGCACGGTCCTAGCGCCTTCTCAAACGAGAATTACCGAAAGCTGGTAGAACGCTCAATTCTGTGGGCGGCAGGTGGGTTACCGTCTCACTGAGCTCGTGCCCGGCCGAGGGTGGGAGTGTGAACTCGAAAGCAAGTCTCGCTGCCATTGTAAAAGGGGCGCGTGCCTGGCAAAGTCCGCGCCCCCTTACTTTCAGATTCTAGCTGGCGCGTGGCATGGGCTTATCGGTTTTTTGAAAGTCCGCACCGGCTTCTCCGGTCGAAGAAACGTCGTCTGCTCCAGTTTGTTCCAGGATCTGTTTTGCCTTCTTGGTCCAGTCCGAATCATCGCAATGGACGGAAAGCAGAATACCGCCGTCTTTGATCCGTCCTTCGAACCGCTTGGCTTCATATTCCGGTATTCCCATCCCAACCAGTGCTCCGGTAATGCCGCCAATTGCCCCGCCCACTCCGATACCGGCCAGAGCGGCAACAATCGGGCCTGCGGCAATGAATGGACCGACCCCAGGAATCGCCAGTGCTCCTATGCCGGCCAGCCAGCCTAAGGTCCCTCCCACAACTGCTCCTGAGCCCGCGCCGGTCGCCACGCCCTCAGGTGCCTTGGTGTTCTTTTCGTGGGCAAAGTCTTTTGTGCCAACGTTCTCCGGAAATAAGACCGAAATGTCTGTATTCCGAAACCCGCTAGCCTTGAGTGCTTCAACTCCATCTTCGAGGCTTGCACGATCGCGATAAATTCCGAATGCTGCTGTGTTCTTGCCGGCCATTGGATCCTCCTCTTTAATTTGAAGCGAATTCCCACATCAGATGGGGGTAAGCCAGAAGGAGATGTAAGGTCGGGTGGAAGGTTTGTGGAAGCGCGTGGGTTCTTGATCCCAAACACCTGCCCAGGCCAGGTGCTGCTCGTGGATCGTGGATCGTGGAGCGGTGAGTGGCGATGGCCCTCCATGTTATAGACTCGAGTCTTTTCATGCTCGCAGCCCTCTCCCACATCCGGGTTCTGGACCTCTCGCGTGTGCTCGCCGGTCCTTACGCGGGGCAGATCCTCGGTGATTTGGGAGCGGATGTCATCAAGATTGAACGCCCCGGAGTTGGAGATGAAACGCGCTCCTGGGGGCCGCCCTATCTTGCCGGTCGTGACGGGCGCGCAACCTCGGAGTCCGCCTATTTTCTGAGCGCCAACCGGAACAAGAGGTCGGTTGCCATCGATTTTTCGCGAATCGAAGGGCAGAGGTTGGTTCGCGAGCTGGCGATGAAGAGTGACGTCCTGATCGAGAACTTCCGTGTAGGCGGCTTGCAGCAATACGGGCTCGACTACGCTTCTCTGGGCGCATTGAATCCACGGCTGGTGTACTGCTCCATTAGCGGCTTTGGACAGACGGGGCCTTATGCCGATCGGCCGGGGTATGACTTCCTGATCCAGGCGATGGGCGGGCTGATGAGCATCACCGGGCGTGAGGATGGTGCGCCGGGAGCCGGGCCCCTGAAGGTCGGCGTGGCGGTTACGGATGTGATGGCGGGTCTATACGCGGTCGTTGCCATTCTGGCAGGGCTTGCTGCACGGGAGAAGTCAGGCCGCGGACAGCATATTGATTTGGCTCTGCTGGATGTTCAGATTGCCGGGCTGGTGAACCAGGCCATGAATTACCTGACCGCCGGGGAAGCGCCCAAGCGGATGGGGAACGCACATCCCAGCATTGTGCCTTACCAGGATTTTCCCACCAGCGATCTTCCGATCGCTATCGCCGTAGGCAACGATCTGCAGTTCGGGCGTCTCTGCAGCGTTCTGGGACATCCGGAGTGGAACGATGACGAACGCTTCCACACCAATCCCGCGCGGGTCGATAACCGGGAAATACTGATTGCGCTGATGAACGCGGTGCTGGTGACGCGTCCGGCAGGCGAGTGGATTTCCCATTTGGCATCTGCGGGCGTACCCTGCGGGCCCATTAATGATCTGGAGAGGGTGTTTCACGACCCGCAGGTGGAGGCCCGCCAGATGCGACTGGAGATGGAGCATCCGCTCAGGGAAAGGCTGCCGCTGGTGGCCAGCCCGATTCGCCTCTCGGAGATGCCGGTGGAGTACCGCCGTGCTCCTCCGCTACTGGGGCAACATACACGGGAAGTGCTTTCAGGAGTGTTGGGCCTCGGCGAAGAACAGATCGCGGAGCTGGCGAGGGCGGGTGTGATCGGGTGAACGTCGCGGTCGCTGCAACGCAACAGTTCGCCAAAAAGCCCGGTCCGCAGCACCTCAGGGGCTGGCGCCGCCGAATCGATTCGGCTAGGCCGAAATTTTTTCGTGGTCAACCGGGGTTCCTGCTTCCGCGGAGACGATCCTGGTTCCCAGAACTTCGAGAAACGCGGCCAGCCATGCCGGGTGGGCCGGCCAAGCGGGAGCGGTGACCAGATTTCCGTCCACGCAAGCCTTGTCCAGGGGCACTTCGACGTAGGTGCCACCGGCGGCGGTGACGTCGGGCGCGATGGCAGGGTAGCAACTGCAGGCACGTCCCTCGAGCACCTTGGCGGCGGCCAGCATCTGGGCGGCGTGGCAAATGGCGGCGATGGGCTTCTTCTGTTGCGCAAAGTGGCGCACGATTTCCAGCACCCGGGGATTCAGGCGCAGGTATTCGGGAGCTCGTCCGCCGGGGATGACCAGGGCGTCATAAGTCTCGGGCTTCACTTCGTCGAAGCTGGCGTTCAGGGTGAAGTTGTGGCCGCGCTTTTCGCTATAGGTCTGATCTCCCTCGAAATCGTGAATCGCGGTGCGCACGACGTCGCCGGACTGCTTCCCGGGACAGACGGCATGGACATGATGTCCGACCATCTGCAGCGCCTGGAATGGGACCATGACCTCGTAGTCTTCCACATAGTCGCCGGCCAGCATGAGAATGCGTTTCTGCTGCATGGGTGTGCCCTCCGATTCTTCGTCTATTTTGCCAGACTCTCGCTTTACAGCGACTTCATATCAATCACGAAGCGATAGCGCACGTCCCCGCGGACGGTGCGTTCATACGCCTGGCTGATCTGCTGAATGGGAATCAGTTCGATCTCCGCGCCAATGTCGTGCTGCCCGCAGAAGTCGAGCATCTCCTGGGTTTCCTTCATGCTGCCGATCATAGACCCGGCGAGCACACGGCCGTTGGTGATCAGGCTGAAAGGCTTGACCTCGATTGGCTTTTCCGGCAGGCCCACGAGCGCCAGCACGCCTTCCCGGCCGAGCAGGTCGAGGTACTGATTCATGTCGTGGGGCGCGGAGACGGCGTCCACGATCAGGTCGAACTGATTGGCCAGTGGCATGAGCGCCTTGGCATCTTTGGTGACAACGAAGTTCTTGGCGCCGAGCGACTGGGCGTCTCTTTCTTTGGCTGGGGAGGTGCTGAAGACCGTGACCTCCGCTCCCATGGCCGAGCCCAGCTTTACGGCCATGTGTCCCAGGCCGCCCAGGCCGATCACGCCGACGCGCTTGCCGGGACCCGCATGAAACCGGCGCAGCGGCGAGTAAGTGGTAATACCGGCACAGAGCAGCGGGGCCACGCTGGGCAGAGAAAGATTCGCCGGGATGCGCAACGCGTACTTCTGATCGACGACGATCTGCGAAGAGTAGCCCCCGTAGGTGGGCGTCTTGCCGTCCAGTTCGGTGCCGTTATAGGTGGGGACGAGATGGACCTGGCAATAGTGTTCCAGGCCAGCCTTGCAATTGACGCAGGTACCGCAGGAGCCGACGAAGACGCCGACTCCAGCGGTGTCGCCCTGCTTGAAGCCGGTGACCTGGGAACCGACGCGGGCCACACGTCCCACGATTTCGTGTCCCGGCACCATCGGATAAATGGAATTCCCCCATTCGTTGCGGGCCTGATGAATGTCGGAGTGACAGACGCCGCAGTAGAGAATCTCGATCAGGACATCGCCAGGACCGAGGTCGCGGCGCTCAAAAGAGAAAGGTTCCAGCTTTGCCGTGGGAGCCTGAGTTGCATAACCGCGTGTGGATAACAATCCGAATCTCCTTCTTGCCAGGTTTTTTACTTGCCAGGTTTTTTAATGGAATGCCACTTGCACGTTCGAGCGGACAGCCGCGAAGCAGGCATTGCGAGCAGAAATCACAATGGCTCCCCGAAAATGCCTTTTCGGGTCCGGCATCGATTGTAATCGATTGAGAGCGAAAGCTGCCTTAACGCTGGCCAGCATACGCCGGGGATTCGGCTTCGGCGCTCGCGGATTTTGCGCGCAGTGCGCGTCTGCCAAACAGGAGCTGATCCAGGCTCCAGGGGCCTCCTCCCATGGTGAAGAGAAAGAGGAAGAGAAAGCAGAACAGGACAGCCAGGTCGCCGCCGTTCTGAATGGGCAAGTGGCCACGGCGAAAGTGCACCATCCAGTAGGCGAACGCCATCTCGCCGGAGGCGATTAAGGCAACCACAGAGGTGAACAGTCCGAGCATGATCAGCGTTCCGCCGAAAAGTTCGATACAGCCGGCGATCATGGGAAGGCCAAAGCCGTGAACCGGCCTTCCAAACCAGCCCAAAAGCTTTTGCGAACCGTGAAAGAAGAAGAGAAACCCTGCGACCACCCGCAGAAGGAAAAATGCGAACGATTGCAACCTGTTCAAGGAAAGAGGCCTGGACACCGCAAACATAGGATCTAGTCTACCTCGCCGGGGTTTAGGTACGCAGGCATGCTCTTAACCTAGACGAACGAAGAGAAGAATGGGGAGGGCGATTTTTCGGATTTGCGCCGAAAATAACGAGCGCTCTAGTGCTTGGGCCGCCAGCGCCTGAGTTTGCGGCCTCCCCTTTATAATCCATGAGCGATGAATCGAATGATTGTTGCCAACCTGCTGCACCGGCCGATCCGCTCGATTGTGAGCATTGTGGCCGTGGCCGTGGAAGTGACCCTGATTCTGGTGATTGTGGGCCTGTCGCTGGGCATGCTGAACGACGCCCGGCAGCGGACTGCGGGGATTGGCGCCGACATCATTGTGCAGCCTCCCGGGTCGTCGTTTCTGACCGGTATTAGCGGCGCTCCGGTTTCCATCAAGGTGGCCGATGTTCTGCGCAAGCTGCCGCACGTGCGCGAGGTTTCTCCCGTGGTGTGGATACTGAGTACCACCGGCACTGTGGAAGTGATCTACGGCGTCGATCTTAAGAGCTTTGAAGCGCTGGGCGGACCACTGCATTACCTTGCGGGAGGACCATTTACCGGCCCCAACCAGGTCATTGTGGACGACTATTTCGCCGCCTCGGATAACGTGACGGCCGGCGACACCATTCAAATCCTGAATCATTCTTTCAAAATTGCCGGGGTGGTGGAGCATGGGCGTGGCGCGCGCAAGTTCGTCCCCATTGCCACTCTGCAGGACCTGATCGGCGCGGAAGGGAAGGCTTCCGTCTTTTATGTCAAAGCCGACAATGCTGCCGATATCACCACCGTGGCGCAGGAAATCCACAACGTCGAGGGCATGCAGCAGTATAAGGTGCTTTCCATGCGCGAGTACCTGTCGATGATGACGGCGGGGAACCTCCCCGGGCTGCAGCAGTTCATCCAGGTGGTGATCGGGGTGGCGCTGGTGATCGGCTTTATTGTGATCTTCCAGGCCATGTACACGGCGGTGGTGGAGCGCACGCGGGAGATTGGGATCCTGAAATCCATGGGAGCTTCCAAGTTTTACGTGGTGAATGTCATCCTGAGAGAGACCGTACTGCTGGCGATTGTGGGGACGATTGTGGGAATCGGAGTCAGCTATCTGACCAGGGACGCGATTCGCGCCCGCTACCCCACCCTGCCGGTGGAGATCCAGCCTCCCTGGATTCTGTACGCCACCGGGATCGCCATGGTCGGCGCCGTTCTGGGAGCGGTGTATCCGGCCTACAAGGCGGCCCAGAAGGACCCGATTGACGCTCTGGCGTACGAATAGCGTGGCCTTGCGGTCCGGGCTATGCGCCGTGTGCGTTGACAATATCCAGCGCTTTCGCTATGGTTGAGGTTTGGCTGCCCTCGCAGCTACCCGCCTAAGAGTGCCTTGTGTTTTCACAGGCTTCCGGAACGTGCCGTAGCTGCTCTGGAAGTGCTTGGCTGGGTCACACTTAGAGGGCTTTCTTTGCGGGCTGCCGCCGCAGCAGCCGGAAAGTAGTTTGGGCCTGCAGGGCGGCGCCGCAGGACCCCCGCATCATTCTGGGAGAGTTCGGATGTCTACCTATTTCCCCAAGCAAGGGGATGTTGTGCGCAAGTGGCGCGTTGTCGATGCCTCGGGCCAGACTCTGGGCCGGCTGGCGTCGCGCGTGGCGCGGGTGCTGGCGGGCAAGGAGAACCCGCGTTATACGCCGTTTCTGGATACCGGCGACCCCGTCGTGGTGATTAACGCCGAGAAGATCCGGCTGACCGGGATGAAGGCGGATTCGAAGGTGTACCGCCGCTATACAGGCTATCCGGGCGGATTGCGGGAAGAAGAGTTCAACAAGCGCCTGGCGCGGCGGCCGGAAGCCATTGTCCAGGACGCGGTTTTGGGAATGCTGCCGAAGACCAAGCTGGGCCGGGCCATGGGCAAGAAGCTCAAGGTGTACCGTGGAGACAAGCATCCGCACCAGGCACAGCAGCCGGAAACTTTGGCACTCTGACGCGACATCCCGATGACGGCTCCGCGTCATACCCAAATAAGGGCTCCCGGGGACGGAAGTCGGGGCGCAAATCGCGCTAAAATTCTGAAGAATGGAATGCCGCCGGGCTGGCTGCAACGCTCCGGCAAGCGGCGGGAAAGCTGAGACATGGCAGATCAGGTTGAGTATTACGGAACGGGACGGCGGAAGTCGAGTGTGGCGCGGGTGTTTTTGCGCCCGGGCAGCGGCGAGTTTCGGGTGAATGGCCGGCCCTTTGAGGAGTATTTCGTTACCGAGGCGCAGCGCAATCAGGCGCGGCAGTCGCTGGTGGCCAGCGATACGGCCAACACCTTTAACCTGCTGGTGACGGTGTCCGGCGGGGGCGTGAACGGGCAGGCAGGAGCGGTGCGCATGGGCGTGGCCCGCGCGCTCTTGCAGTTCAATTCCGAATTGCGCGCCAAGCTGAAATCGGAAGGCTTCCTGCGCCGCGACCCGCGCGCCAAGGAGCGCAAGAAGTACGGTCAGAAAGGTGCGCGTAAGAGATTTCAGTTCTCCAAGCGCTAGAGAACTGCTGGCGGCCCTGCGTTGGGTTCAGCACGCAGTGACGTGCTTGGTTTCTGGCTTTTCGTTTCTCCAACTCGCGGTGCACTTTCGGGAGCGCAAGCGGGCCGAGGGATGAGTAACCGGAAACGACAAACTGACAAACTGTTTTTCAATCTTTCCCGCTTCTGCGAAAGGCCGGCGGGACGGGAACTGTAATCCCGAGCGATCCGTTCCGGACGCGCCAGCTCAGGCGGACGGTACGCCGCAGAGGATGCAATTCAATAAGGAGGTTGTTTGGCTACGATCACCATGAAGGAGTTGCTCGAAGCGGGCGTTCACTTCGGGCACCAGACGAAGCGCTGGAATCCCAAGATGAAGGAATACATCTTTGGAGAGCGCAACGGCATTTACATCATCGACCTGCAGAAGACGCTCAAGATGTTCAAGGACGCCTCCAAGTTCGTGCAGGACATGGCGGCGGAAGGCAGAATTTTGCTGTTTGTAGGCACCAAGCGCCAGGCGCAGGACGCGATTGCGGAAGAGGCCAAGCGGGCAGGCATGTTCTATGTGAACAACCGCTGGCTGGGCGGGCTCCTGACCAACTGGGTGACGGTGCAGAAGTCGGTAAAGCGGCTCAAAGAGCTCGACGAGATGGCCACCGACGGCCGCTACGACCTGCTGCCCAAGAAGGAAGTGATCAAGCTGGAGCGCGAGCGCAAGCACCTGCAGGCCAATCTGGCCGGCATTCGCGATATGAACCGCCTGCCGGATGCGATCTTCGTAGTCGATTCCAATAAAGAGCAGATTGCAGTGCGCGAGGCCCGCAAGCTGGGCATTCCGGTAGTCGCTGTGGTGGACACGAACTGCGATCCCTCCGAAGTGGATCATGTGATCCCCGGTAACGATGATGCTCTGCGCGCCATCCGCCTGTTTACCTCCAAGATCGCCGACTCCGTAGTGGAAGGTGTGCAGGCCGCGACCGACAAACAGGTGGCGGAAGTGCAGGCGGCGCAGGAGGCGGCGGCGGAGAGCGCGGCCCGGCAAGAGACTGAAGCCGGCGAAGGCGGCGAGCAACAGGCAGGCGGGAATACCAGCAGCGAAGGCGGGGACATTTCGATGGAGGATGTGCTGGGCAAGCGCGTGCGCAAGCAGCCGGCCGCCACCTCCGAGGCGGAGCCGGAAACGGAAGTTCGCGCCGAGTCGCAAACCCTGTAAGCCTTGCGCGCCGCGGGCAGCGGCACAGGGTGATGTCGAGAAGGTTCGGGAGTTATTTCCCAGACCCGCGCTGACCGGAGGCCGAGTGGCTGCCGGGAGACAACACGGCGCGGGTCGAAGTTTGCCTTAAAGTCTTACGAAAGGTTCTGTTTTTCCATGGGCACATCTACGGTGAACATTTCAGCAGCGCAGGTTCGCGAGCTGCGGGAGAAGTCCGGCGCTCCCATGATGGACTGCAAGCAGGCTCTGGTGGAGTCCAAAGGAGACCTGGAGCAGGCGATGGTGGTGCTGCGCAAGAAAGGCGTCGCCACGGCGGCCAAGAAGGCCGCGCGCGTGACCAGCGAAGGTTCCGTGGCCAGCTACATCCATGCCGGAGGAAAGATTGGCGTGCTGGTGGAGGTGAACTGCGAAAGCGATTTTGTGGCCCGCACCGAGGATTTCTCCGAGCTGGTGCATGACATCGCCATGCACATCGCGGCCAGCGACCCGAAGTTCGTCCGCAAGGAGGATGTCACCCCGGACGCCTACGAGAAGGAAAAGGATATCTATCGCGCCCAGGCCAAGGCCACGGGCAAGCCGGACAACGTAGTGGAGAAGATCGTGGAAGGCAAGATGAGCAAGTTCTACGAGGAGGTCTGCCTGTATGAACAGCCCTTCATCAAGGAACAGAGCATGACGGTGGCTCAGCTCATCGCCGCCAAGATCGGCAAGCTGGGAGAGAATATCTCCGTGCGGCGGTTTGCGCGGTTTAAGGTCGGCGACGTGAGCGCCACAGTAGCATTTACGAAAGTGCAGGAAGAAGGATCGGAAGCGGCGGCGCCAACCTCGAGCTAGCAGGCTGCTTCGATTCACAATGATTGCTGTCACTCTTTCCGATGAAGCCCGGCCCAAGCCGGGCTTTTTCGCTGGTGGCATTCGGGACCGCACTTAAACAACAGGAAGCATTCCCATGACCGCAGCCGACTTTCGCCGAATCGCACTGAGCCTGCCCGGAGCGGAAGAAGGCTCGCACATGGGCGCGGCCGACTTCCGTGTAGGCGGCAGGATCTTTGCCACGCTGGCCTCCGAGCGACTGGGCTATGGAAACCTGATGCTTACGCCCGAGATGCAAGCGGAGTTTGTGACCGGGGCGCCCGACATTTTCGTCCCTGTTGCCGGCGGCTGGGGAACCATGGGAATGACCCATATTCGCCTGAGTGCTGCCAATAAGGACGTTCTTACCGGCGCGCTGAGAGCAGCCTGGAAGCTGCGAGTGGACAAGAACACAGCAGCCCAGGGGAAGAAGCGCAGGCCGGTGAGGCCCGGAGCGGCCAAGCGCAAAGGTAAGGTCCTGTAAGGTAGCGGTCGCGAGCTCGCCTCCGCAGAACTCGGGCGATCAAGAGCAAGTGCGCTGCAGGTGGAGCGCTGCCCAGCGTAGAGCCATCCTTTCGATTCGCAGCGTACAGCGGTCTTATGATTCAAAGACCAGCCTCGACGGCGCTGCGGGCATGCGCTTCGCGATGCTACACTGACTGCAGAGACAAAGCTTCCATGTCCGAACCCGTATTCAAGCGCATTCTTCTGAAGCTCTCCGGCGAGGCTCTGGCCGGGGACAAGGGCTTTGGCGTCGATACCACCCGCATTCACGCCATCGCAGGCGAGATCCAGGATGTCCATGCCCTGGGCGTCGAGATCGCCATCGTGATTGGCGGCGGCAATTTCTTTCGCGGGGTCGCCGATCAGGCCAAGGACATGGACCGAGTGGCGGCCGACCATATGGGTATGCTGGGGACGGTGATCAATGCCCTGGCTCTGCAGGATGCGCTGGAGAAGCGCAACCTCTTCACCCGCGTCATGTCGGCGATTGCCATGCACGAAGTGGCCGAGCCGTTCATTCGCCGGAGGGCCATTCGCCACCTGGAGAAGAAGCGGGTGGTGATCTTCGCCGCCGGAACCGGGAGTCCATATTTCTCCACCGACACGGCGGCTTCGCTGCGCGCCATGGAGATCAAAGCCGACGTCATCATGAAGGCGACGAAAGTGGATGGCATCTACGACGCCGACCCGGTGAAGGTGAAGGATGCGCAGATGTTCGACCAGCTCACCTACATGGATGTGCTGCGGAAAGGCCTGAAGGTGATGGATGCCACCGCTATCAGTCTCTGCCAGGACAATAATCTTCCGATTCTGATTTTCAATCTCAACCGCTCGGGCAACATCCGGCGTGTGGTGTTGGGAGAGAAAGTGGGATCGCTGGTGAGTGCGTGAGGAAGGCTTCCGCCATCCGCGTCAGGGGAGTTTATAATTTTCCACTTGCCGGTGATCTCCGGCCGGAGAAGACATGGCTCAACCAAGCACAGCATCCATACCTGCACTGAAACAAACGTTTGCCCAGCTGCGGAGCCGCATGGACAAGGCGGTAGAGGACTTCCGCGCGGAAATGACATCGGTGCGCACCGGGCGGGCCTCCGTTCATATGCTGGACGGGCTGCAGATTGAGTACTACGGAACGCAGATGGCGCTGAACCAGGTGGCCACCGTGCACGTGCCGGAGGCGCAGTTGATCACCGTTCAGCCCTTCGACCCCAGCAGCCTGGCTGCCATCGAGAAGTCGATTCGCGCCTCGGACCTGGGGCTGAATCCCATGAACGATGGCAAGATTGTGCGCGTGCCCGTGCCGCCCCTGACCGAAGAACGCCGCCGCGACATGGTGAAGCATCTGCATAAGGTGCTGGAGGAGCATCGCACGGCGATCCGCAACATCCGGCGCGACGGTAACGAGCAGGTCAAGAAGGCGATGAAGGACAAGAAAATTACGGAAGACGATGAACGCCGCGCCACCGACGAAGTGCAGAGACTCACCGACGATGAAATCAAGAAGATGGAAGAGATGAGCAAGGGGAAAGAGAAAGAGGTTATGCAGGTGTGAAGAAGCCGTTGGCTGTCAGCTCTCAGCCTTCACGAGCCGGGTTGGTGCCCGAAGTCTGTTTTGCTCAAAGAGACTGGCCAGATGCCAATTGCTTGAGTCGCTGACTGAATTTTTTGGTCGCGCGGAAGGAAACTCAAGATCCTTCGAGGCCGCGGCGCTTCCGCTCAGGGAAGCTGTGCAGCTCTTACTTCATCCTGGAAATTCGATTGTAATCGAGTTTTTCTAATTGCTCATTGCCCGTTGTCAGCGGTGCTCCCAAGCCGGTTCCTCTTTTCATGAAGCACATCGTCCATGCCGCCTGCCCGCACGACTGCCCCGATGCTTGCGCGGTCCTTATCACGGTGGAGGACGGTCGCGCCACTCGCATTCAGGGAGACCCCGCGCATCCCGTAACTCGTGGGTTCCTTTGCGCCAAAGTTGCCAAGTACCTGGAGCGCGTGTATTCGCCCGATCGTGTGCTGTACCCGCTGAAGCGAGTGGTTGCCAAAGGCCGTGGCCAGGGCGATTTCAGCGACTTCGAGCGCATCTCCTGGGACCAGGCGCTGGATGAGATTGCGGAGCGCTTTCGCGCCGTGGTGCGCGACCACGGGGCGGAGGCAATCCTTCCCTATTCCTATGGCGGAACCCTGGCGGTCCTGAACGGCTCGACCATGGACCGCCGGTTTTTCCATCGTCTGGGAGCATCGCAACTGGCGCGCAACATCTGCTCGGAGGCGGGCGAGGCCGGGTTGCGATCGGTGATTGGGGCCAAACTGGGCACCGAGCCGGAACAGTTCCGGCACTCGCGCACCATCATCGCCTGGGGAGCGAACATCCACGGCAATAACGTTCACCTCTGGCCTTTTATTGAAGAAGCGCGGCGGAAGGGCGCGCGCCTGATCGTCCTTGACCCCTACCGCACACGAACGGCGGCCTGTGCGGACTGGTATCTGCCCATCCATCCGGGAACGGATGTGGCGCTGGCGCTGGGCATGATGCACGTCATCATTCGCGAAGAGCTCCATGACCGTGAATATGTGGCTCAGCACACGATTGGCTTCGAGCAGCTTCGCGAGCGCGTGCGGGAATATCCGCTGGAGCGGGTAGCGCAGTGGACAGGCATCTCTGCCGAGGACATTGCCAGGCTGGCGCGGGAGTATGCCACGGCGCGTCCGGCGGCGATTCGGGTGAATTACGGGGTACAGCGATCGGAGAACGGTGGCATGGCGATGCGGGCCATTGCCATGCTGCCCTGCATTACGGGATCGTGGAAGGAAGTCGGCGGCGGGCTGCAGCTTTCCACCAGTGGGGCGTTTCCCATCCAGAAGAGCGCCCTGCAGCGGCCGGACCTTATGGGCAGGCCCACCCGCGTGGTGAACATGGTGGAGTTGGGCAAGGCGTTGACTGAGCTGGACGATCCCCCGATTCAGGCGCTGGTGGTTTACAACTCGAATCCCGCGGCGGTGGCTCCGGACAGCAATCTCGTGGTACGCGGGTTGAAGCGGCCGGATCTGTTCACCGTGGTCCATGAGCAGTTCCTGACGGATACCACGGACTACGCCGACCTGGTCTTGCCCGCCACGACCTTCTTTGAGCACCAAGACCTGCAAACCTCCTATGGGCACTATTACCTGCAGCTCTCGCAGCAGGCGATTGATCCACTGGGCGAGTGCCGTTCCAATGTGGAGTTGTTTCGCGCCCTCGCCCGGCACATGGGATTTCAGGACGCCTGCTTTGACGAATCGGTCGACGAGATGATCGACACGGCGCTTGCGGTGAGTCATCCCTGGCTGCAGGGAATTGACCGCCCGCGTCTGCAGCGGGAGGCAAGCGTCCGCCTGAACCTGCCACGGAACTCGGGCGCGCAGGGGGCCGAGTCTTCTGAGGAGGCGCTGGCAGGGGAGGCGCACGGGTTTTTCCTGCCGTTTGCCGCGGGTGGTTTCGCGACCCCTAGCGGCAAGGCTGAACTCTCCAGCCGGCAGCTCGCTGAAGCAGGCCTCGATCCGGTGGTTCGGTTTGTGCCGGTGGAGGAGTCGCGCAACGGACGCAAGGGACACAACGGATTTCCGGCGAAGGGCAAGCGCGGGACAGGAGCTGGAGACCAGGGTCACGGACCGGCGGCCGGTGTTTACCCTCTGGAGCTGCTGGCGCGTAAGGCCGACAACTTTCTGAACTCGACATTCTGCAATCAGCCAGGGGTACGTGGTCTGGAGAACCCGGGCATTCTGGAGATTAGCTATGAGGATGCCCGGGCGCGAAACATTGGCGCCGGCGACCGGGTGCGAGTGTTCAATCAGCGGGGAGAAATCCGGCTGATAGCCCTGGTGCAGCCTCCCAGCGGCGAGGCCAAACTGCGGCCGGGAATTGTGGCGGCTTCGCTGAATTGGGCCAAGCTCTCCGCTGACGGGCAGAATGTGAATGTGCTGACTTCACAGCGGCTCACCGATATGGGGGCATCGGCGACGTTTTATTCGGTGCTGGTTGAGGTGGAGCGGGACCCGGTTTAAAGCCAAACAAGCTGGGGCGATTCCGGAGTGGACGATCCGTCCTGCCGGCATCGAAATCCCTGCCTGGAACTCAGAGGCTGGTGGATCGCGAATCAGGGGCAACCAGCAGGCGAATTTTTCCCCGGTCTGGAATTTGCCGGGCCTTGTTGCGCGACTATTTTCTCCGGCCACGGTTTGAACCGTAGAAGGCCGGCCTGCGGATCTTGTTGTCCGTAGGCACGCGGCCACGATTGTGTCCGGCTGCTCGAGAAAGCTCGCTAAGAATCGTCAGCTTTGAATCCGGTCACGCTCCTCAAGCTTGAACCCGTGGCTGAATCGAGGCCATGCATCAGAAGCCCCGCTTTGAGTGGTTTGCGGGGAGTACCGTATAATTGAAAATCTTTGCGGCATCTTGCTCTCGAGGGTTGCGTCATTTCTGAATTCGGTCAGGATGTTTATCCCCGGAACCAGCGAAGGCGCTGGAGCCACAACTGGGAAAGAGGTTTGACCGTGCCCTCGCGGGTGCACTCCCGCTTTTGTCTCCTGGGACGCTGCCTCCGTGTGGCAGCTATGTGCTGCCTGTTCGCTCTGGCGCTGGTTCCGCAGGCCGCGGCGCAGCAGAACCTGATCGCGGGGATCGAGATTCACGGCAACCGGCGTATCCCGGCGGAAACGATCCGCTCCCGTATTTTCACCAAACCAGGGGACGTTTACGATCAGGCGGCCATCGAGCGGGACTTCAACTCCCTGTGGAATACGGGGTACTTCGAGGACCTGCGCTTCGAGCGAGAGCAGACCGCCAAGGGCTTGATTCTGCACATCTACGTCCAGGAAAAACCCGTGATCCGAGAGATCACGTACGTGGGGCTGAAGTCGGTTCCCCAGAGCAAGGTCCTGGAACGCTACCGCGACCGTAAGCTGTCCCTCACCCAGGAAAGCCAGTACGATCCCACCCGCATCAAGCGGGCGGAGGTCATCCTGAAAGAGCTGCTGGCGGAAAATGGCCGCCAGTTTGCCGACGTTCACACGGAAGTGAAAAGGATTCCCCCCGCCGCCGTGTCCGTAACGTTCCTCGTTCACGAAGGGCCCAAGGTGAAAGTGGGGAAGATCAAGTTCGAAGGAAATAAAAAGCTGGGCTCGCGAACATTGCGGCGGGCCATGCGCAACCTGCGGCCGATTGGAATTCCGCACTCGATTTTCCTGGAAAGCCTGTTTTCCAAAACCTACGACAGCACCAAGCTGAGCGAGGACCTGGAACTGGTGCGGCGCGCCTATCAGACGGAGGGCTATTTCCGGGCGGTGATTGGGGACCCGCAGACAAGCATGCGGGACACCAACACGGGTTTTCATATCCCGCTGTTCCAAAGTCCGGGCAAGGCGATCGACATCACCATACCGGTGGAAGAAGGCGAGCGTTACCGGTTGAAGGAAATTGTCTTTACGGGAGACAAATCCCCCTACATCAACGTGGCTGCTTTGCCCAAAGTGTTCAAAATGCAGAAGGGCGACATCTTTAATGTGGACCTGGTTGCCCATGGGCTGGACGACCTGCGCAAGGTTTACGGGGAATACGGCTATATCAACTTCACGCCGGTGCCCGACACCGTCGTGGATGAACAAAACAAGGAGGTTACGCTCAAGATCGACCTGGACAATGGCAAGCAGTATTCGGTGCGGAGAATCGAATTCGAGGGCAATACCACCACGCGCGACAAGGTGATCCGGCGGGAACTGGCTCTGGAGGAAGGCCAGTTGTACAACACGCGGCTGTGGGAATTGAGCGTGCTGCGGCTCAACCAACTGGGATATTTTGCGCCGCTCAAGCCAGATCAGGATTCCGAGGTGCGGCAGAACTCGCAGGAGGGGACCGTCGATATCACCCTCAAGGTGAAGGAAAAGGGCAAGAATTCCATCGGCCTGAGCGGCGGCGTGAGCGGGCTGGCCGGATCCTTCATCGGGCTGAGCTACGAAACCAACAACTTCCTGGGACTGGGCGAGACCCTCAGCGTGGTCGCCAATGTTGGAAGCCAGCAGCGGAATGTGCAGTTCGGGTTTACCCAGCCTTACCTGTTCGACCGCCCGCTGCAGTTTGGGTTCACGGTTTTCAGCCGGCGCTTTAATTTCGATCAACTGAAGCAGACCGAGCTGCTCACCGGGCAGCAGCTGAATTTGTCCCAGGATGTTCTGAACTCACTCCAGAACTTTACCCAGTCCACTACGGGCTTTACTACCTCGATCAGTTATCCGTTGCGGCGCTCGTTCAAACGCGTGGGACTGGTCTACTCGCTGGATACTTCGACGACCAAGGTCTACAGCACCTTCTCGCAGGAATTCTTCCAGGAGCTGAATTTCCGCAGCATCTCCGGGCCGGACGCCCTGAAAGGGGTAGTTACCAGCAAGCTTCTGCCGTCCTTTACGTTCAACACCGTGGATAGTCCCATGACCCCTCACAGTGGGAAGAGTTTCTACCTCGGCGGTGAGATTGCCGGCGCGGGAGGAAGCGTTTCCTTTGTGGAACCGATCGTAGAGTGGAAGCAATACATCCCCATGAAGGGTTTCAAGCCGGTGAGGCCAAATGAGGGAAGAAACACCCTGGCATACCGCATTCAGGCGGAGTTTCTGAGCGGCTACGGCGGCCACGTGGCGCCGCCCTGGGAACGGTTGTTTGTGGGCGGCGAAAACGACCTGCGCGGATTTGACGTTCGCGGTATCAGCCCGATCGCGTACTTTGTTGACCGGGTGGATTTTCCGCTGCGGAATCCGGACGGCACCCTGGTACCGAGAAACCCAGGAGCTTCGGTGGCCTGCGCCCAGCTTTCCAATGGAACGGTCACTGCGAACTGTGTCACCGTTCCGCTTCCCGCGTATCGCCTGATTTATCCCGGAGGCGATACCAGCGTGATTGGCAATGTGGAATACCGTATTC
Organism: Terriglobia bacterium; assembly: GCA_963732925.1. Taxonomy (GTDB): domain Bacteria; phylum Acidobacteriota; class Terriglobia; order Terriglobales; family Acidobacteriaceae; genus DASZRZ01. Next base: position 64,442 of record CAVTBJ010000004.1, on the reverse strand, counting down.
CGCTGGTGGGCCCGGTGACGCTGGTGCCCTTCATGGATTTGGGGTTCGACGCCATCCTGCGGCCGTCGCAGTTGCAGTTGAACCAGGGACAATTGGACCTGTTGAACCAAAGCCAGTTCGGATGCCCGGCTTTGGACAGTTCGTTCACCTGTACCGGCTCTTTTTCGCAGTCGTTCGGCAAGAATTTGCACGTTGTCAGCGCCAGCAACTGGGCCCCGAGAATGTCCACCGGCCTGGAGTTGGATGTCATTATGCCGGTAGTGAACGCACCTTTCCGCGTCTACTATGCGTACAATCCGCTGCGGCTGAATTCCTCTGCCACTACCCCATCCTCGATTACCCGGGACATGTTCCCGGCGGGTGGCGCCGGGGACTTCAGCTATCAGCAGGCCGTCAGCCTGTACGGGTCGGATTACAACCTCAAGGAACCGAAAAAAACCTTCCGGGTAACGGTAAGCACAACCTTCTGAGACGCGTAGCCTGCCAGCAGACCCCGCCCGGGCACTTGATTGCGCTTTCCAGAGGCGAAATCTATAATTGAAAAAATCTAGATTCTCGAAATTCGTCTCTCCATGAATGCCCCCGGTCACCGCCGGGATGAATGCCGAGATTTTCCCGAAAGTCGCTGAAGGAGTTCGACGCAAATTGATGAACCGCAAAGTATTGACTGCAATTTTGCCATTGGTCCTGGTAGCTGCAGGTATGGCTCAGGACCCGGCCGCCAAGCCGGCGACCGCCCCGGCTCCCTCCGGCCCTCTGCCCACGAAGATCGGAATTGTGGACATCCAGGCGGCAATTCTGGCGACCAATGAAGGCCACCGCGCGTTTCAAGAGCTGCAGACCAAGTACGGCCCCAAGCAGTCGGAATTGCAGAAGCTCAGCCAGGAAGTGGACGATCTGAAAAAGCAGCTGCAAACCCAAGGCAGCAAGCTTAATGACGATGCTCGCAACAACATGGTGCGGGACATCGAAACCAAGCAGAAGTCGCTGCAGCGGCAGGCAGAAGACGCGCAAACCGAATTCCAGCAGGAACGCGATGAAATTGCGGGCAAGATCCTGCAGAAGCTGGGGCCGGTGCTGGCGGACTATGCCAAGAAAAGGAACTACGCTGTCATTCTGGACTCCTCGCAGCCCTGGCCGCAGGGCGAGGTTGTCTGGGTAGCGGAGCCTATCGACCTGACGCAGGAGATCGTGGAGGCGTACAACAAGGCGTCCGGTGTGGCGGCGCCCTCAAGCGAGCCTAATGCGCCGAGCGCGGCAAAGCCCAGCGCACCGCTCCCGCGACTCACGCTCCGCCGAGGTAGTCCGATGCGGATGATTCAAGGCCGCCCGGGACTTGGCGGCCTTTGTTTCCGAGATCTGTGCTGGCCGCCAGCGCTGCTGTTGTTTCCTCCGGGGGCAGATCCGAACAGGAGTCTCTCTTCCGCATTAACCGTATGGGTGCAAGTGAATTTGAGCGGAAGAACCGGGCGCCGGCAGGGTGTAAGATCGTAGCGCTGGAAGACTATGTCTCCTATCGACTTGTTCGGAAAAGCGTCACCGTACCCAATTGGCTCCCAGATGAAGCAGAGTTACAGGCGCTATATGAGGCATGCGGTGGAAGCGCCTCTCCTGGTTCGCGGCATCGGTTCCAGTGTGGCGAATTCCCATCGCGGGCCAGTGCGTGGACTTGGGTGAAGGTGGAGCAGGCTGTGTGATCCCGGACAGGGGAATGGCCGCCCGGCCAGGTGGTGACCATGGAGATGGCATTTCCCGGACTGGAGAAGTCGCTGGTCCTCAGTGCCCGAGTCTGCTATCGCAGTGGAATGCGCTGCGGTTTGAGTTTCTTGCGCCCAGCCAAGAAGCGCTGACACGCCATCCGCGCACTTTGTCCCGCAAGCGTAGCGTGGCTGAGTATCCAAGACAAAACTGTTCCTCAACTCATCAGGACGTAAGCTGATCAATTCACCCAGGGAGAACGATCCTCCCCGTCCTTTCTGGTCCCATGTTTCCGGCTCACGAAAATTTCCGTACTCGTCAAAAAACTGTTTGGAGTCGTGCTTTCGCATGTAGACCTCGAACTTGCGGGCAGCGCGGCGACGCTTCCAGCGGTAGTAGGAATTGCGCGCTCCGAAATAGCGCTCGGAGAATCCGTAGGTCAGGCCGCGGCGGGGCAGGAACTTCAGATAAAGATAGGCGAAAAGCAGGCCGCCCAGATGGGCCATGTTGGCCATGCCGCCGGGCCCGGGCTGAAGGGTGCTGGCCAGCACGATCAGTACCAGGATCGCGACCATATACTTGGCCTTAATGGAGAATGGGAGCGGGAACATGAAGATCTCGCGATCCCCGTAGAGCATCCCAAAGGCCAGCAGGACTCCCTATCACTCCGCCGGAGGCTCCGATGGTGGCCACAAAGGGAGAGAGCCCCAGGACCCCGGCGAAAGGACAGGACGCAAAGTGGTCAGAGCCGCGCCGAAAACACAGAAGAAATAAAACTCCAGGAACTGCTTGTGGCCGATGTCCATTTCCAGCTGGGCGCCGAACATCCACAGCATGAGCATGTTGATCAGGATATGCCACAAGCCGGCGTGCAGGAAGGCGTAGCTGAAGATCTGCCAGATGTAGCCATGCGCCACCAGGGCAGGGAACAGCGCGAAAAACGTATTGAACAGCACGGACGAACCCGGCGCAACCAGCCCCGCGATCAGCAGGAAAAAATATACGGCGACGTTGATGATGATGAGCCACTTGATGGCCCGGGTGAACGGGGGAAAGCTCAGGCTCATGTTGTAGCCGCCGCCGCTGCCACCACCGTGCCGCCGCCGCCGAGTTCCGCGATATCGAGTCGTGGGCAATTCAGTGCTCCGGGAGTCGAATTTTACAGTCCGGGCGAGACCGGGAAAAAACATCGCCCAGCCAGTGGAAGCCAATCCATTCGCGCCAAAAACAGAATCGACCGTGATCAAGATGCCGGCAGCGAGGACCAGCGTTGCTGCATCCAATGGGCAAAACCCTGGAAGATTGCGTTTCTTTTTCCAGGGGGGCCCTCGCAGGTGCTGCCTTACCTGTCCCTGGACAGGGGTACCCCGCACTTTTCCTTTGACGGGTTCCCGCGCGACCCTCTAAATAATATCAAGAACAGTTCAATAGCTGCTGGAGACGGAGGCATAGCAAATCATGGCGGAACGCACCATATGCCCAGAGTGCGAAAGTGATCTGGATATCGAAGCTGAAGACGTGGATGAAGGAGAAATCGTTTCCTGTCCGGAGTGTGGCACAGACCTGGAGGTTGTAACCACGGAGCCGCTGGAACTGGTTGCCGTGGATGAAGACGAAGACGACGAAGACGAGGAAGAAGAGGAAGAAGAGGACGGTGACTATTCCTGACGCGCAGAGAGGCGCCGGTCCTGCAGTGGATCCCGCAGCCTGCGGAACAGGCGGCCCGCGGCGCTGTTGCTTGCTTGTCCTGCTCCTTTCCGGCTGGCAGCCGGCGAGGGAAATAAAAGAAAAACGAACCCCCGCCTTATGCGCTGATTTTCGGGACGGTATGGACCGCAGATGGGCGGCCCATGGCCGGCGTTCCCGTCCGTATTCGCCGCGCCGAGGACAAAAAAGCGAAGTGGCGCCTGGTTTCCGACCGCCGGGCGAATTTGCCCAGCGGGTCCCGGCCGGGAAGGCCAATTATATCGTGTGGGCCGACATCAAAATGCCCAAGGGGCAATCCCCGCCCGAAGTGAGCGTACCGATCGAAAACGATGAGAGAGTCGACATCGGGCTCCACCTTACCAAAGATACCCCCGGCCTTAGCAAATAAGGAAAATTGCAGGATAATAGAGCAATCGACGATGCCCAAGGGAGGGACAGTTGTGAACCGAGCAGGAGCCCTGGTCGTCGTGGCGTGCGCGTTGCTGGCCGTTTTCTCTGGCCCCGGCGCTTCGGCGCAGAGGGGCAAGGAGTCCGCGGTGCGTACGTTAGTGGGCCAGGTGACCGACGGCTCCGATCAGCCGGTTGTCCGATGCGATCGTGTATCTGAAGAACATCAAAGATCTAACGGTAAAAACCTACATCGCAGACAAGCAAGGCAACTACCGCTTCAATGCGCTCTCCGTCAACGCCGATTATGAGGTGCATGCCGAAACCAAGGACGGCCGGAGCAGCGATGTGCGCAGACTGAGTTCTTTTGACAGCCGGAAACTGGTCCACTCTGAATCTGCATTTAAAATAAAAGGGGTTCAGCCTGCCGCAGCCGCTTGCTTGCGGCCCAATCCGCCCGGAACGTTCCCGCTTGCGGCATCTGTAATCGCCGAGGACTTCTAAACTCGCTTCCCGATGTTATAGACCCATCCATAAAGCCCCAGAGTGCCGTTTGCCTGGCGGGCGGCAACGCAGGGATGGGTTGCCAGGTTGCGCAGTTGTGCGGCTACGTTTTCGCGGGTAATTGCCGGCAGCCGGGCATCGCCCTCGAGCTCCGGGTGGACATCCTGAACTACCTGGCGGGCGGCATCCGCGTGGTGCAGCCAGTTGGCCACGCTGCGCATCTCCCGGACGCTCTCCGGATCCAGAATCCCCTTCATGGCGCCGCAGTCTGTATGGCCGCAAACGACGATATGTCTTACCCCTAACGCCACGACCGCGTATTCGATGGTGGCGGAAACACCCCCCGGAAAATCACTGTAGGGCGGGACAATGTTGCCCGCGTTGCGGATGATAAACAGCTCCCCGGGCTCGGTCTGGGTGATCAGGCTGGGAACCACCCGGGAATCCGAGCAGGTGATAAACAGGTACTCGGGGGACTGGCTGCCGGCAAGCCGCTCGAAGTGCTTCTTCTGCCGGGGAAACACATCGTTCTGGAAGCGTACGACGCCTTGCAGAATTCTCTTCATCGCTATCACGGTACCACGAGGGGCTGCGGCGTCTGCAGTCCGGAGTAGAGGCTGGCGGCGGATGTGGCGCTTACCCCAATCGCGTCCGCATGCACCAGGTAACTGCCGCGCGGCAGACTGGACCCGAAGTCAATCACCTGCGATCCCGGGGCAAAATCGAAGTGCTGATATCCGAGAGCGAAGGCCTTGCCGATCTCATTGATGGCCACCACGATGACCGTCAGGTTCAGCGATTCCTGGCTGTGATTGATGACGCGCACTCTGCCCTGAATGGTATCGGAATCGAGCGATGGCTGGGCATCCCACTGCATTTCCAGTTGCGGGCGGACGGCCAGCTCAACCTGGTAGGAGACTGCAGCCGGAGTTGTGGCCGAATCCGTGGCTTGCATCTGCCAGCGGAAGGAACCCACGGCCGTGGGCGTTCCCGTGATTGTTCCGTCAGGATTGACGGTCAGTCCGGGCGGAAGCGTGCCGGAGGCCAGATGCCATGCCCAGGGCGGCGCGCCTGCGGGCGGCTCTTCGAGCTGATGCGAGTATGGCTGCTGAACCACAGCATCGGGGAGGTTTACGAGGGTTTCGTGGCCGGCGGTCTGGATTCCCTGGGCGAACAGCAATGAGCTAAGCAGCGGAACAGTGACAAAGCCCAAGCTCAAGTAAAGCGCGAGCTGACGCGTCCGGTGCTGAAACCCTGCGGGGGAGAGGGGCATCGCGGCCTGGAATCGAGGAAGCATACTAGCTGGATGCATTCTCGCATGGAGTTGCGCCTGCACGTGAGGGGGCTGCGCGCGACCAGCGCGTTCGAACGTCGAACTTCGAGCAGCGGCAGCACAAATTGCTTGTGCCGGGCGGGCTGATGCTGCGGTTCGGAAGGTACCCCCTCCCCCCTCCCTGACGTGAATCTTTGGAATGTTGAAGTTAGCGGGAATGGCCGCGCAAAATATTGGAAGCAAGACCGGTTAGATCAAAATATAGAAAACAAAGGAATTTCAGGTTCGCGCTTCGCGGTCAGAGGGACTTTGGCCTCGCTGCGAGCGAGAAAAGATTCTCTACTTCCAGTTTAGCAAGCGATAGGGGTGTAGTGTGACACGGCGGCGGAAAATATATCCCGATACGATGCAGTGGGATAGCTCGGAAGAGGGGTACCGGAGGGGTTGACAGGAACATCCCACGTCCGCCGAATGCGGGCGGAAGGAGGGGGCACTCTGGCTTCCTCAAGGGCTAAAGCCCCAGAGTGTGGCCGACCGTCGTGGCGCGGCTGAAAGCCGCGCCACAACTATGCACCTGACACAGAAATGAAGACTTGCGACACACCGTGAAAGGCATGTCCACGAGAAGGGGTCAAAAGAGGTAGACTGGCCCCAAGGATGCGGAGGCCGGGTGATTCGAACACCATTGTCCACGAGACAATTTCCCGTTTATAAGACGGGTCCTGGAACCTTCCAGTCGGCCTCCGTTATCCGAATCGTTACACAAAGTAAATCGCGGGCCCAAAGCGTGAATGCATTCAGCGCTGTGCATTCCATCCTCAGATTGTGGAAAAACACTGTGCAAAATAAAGATAGAGACAAAAAAAACACGGCAAAGAAAGTGCTAGTGGACGAGCAGCGATTTGCTGATGTATCTGCGAAAGATGGTAAACACGGAGCCCATAAAGCGGGAAGATGCTACCTTGGACAAGCGCCCAAAGAAAGCGAAGTAGTCTTGCATTGGCTAGCATTTATCGCGGTCGCAATTGTGGCATATTGGGCCGGAAAGCTGCGGGCGATCTACCAATTAGATCGGGCCGCAAAGCAAGGAAGGATTAATGTAATTTTTCCGCCGAAAAACTGAGAACCACCCCTGGGTTTTAGCAGCAATCAACGACGTAATTCCTGAAGAAATTTATCTAGAAAGATTCGCCATCCTTTGATCTGTTGATACATTGGCCAAAACTCGCCCCGCCCGGGAAGTAGAAACTGCCCTTTCGTTGCTTCGTCTAGCTGAACATCCAAAACATTCACCGCAAGGAAGCGCGATTCCACGGACGAATCGAAATACTTCTTTCCGATCTCTCCAATCTTGTATTTGATGTTTTCAATTTGCCGGTTTAATTGGTCATACTCTTTCGCGCTGGTGCCGCTATAGGCGGTGCGCTCGCATCCAGAAAGTTCAACGAGAATACGACCGAGCTGCTCCTTGCCTTGCTTTATGCGGTATTCATCCAGATACGTTGCTATGATTGCGACGCTGGCCAGCGCGATGGCTCCCAGAAATAAGCCATACGCCGAATAAAGGTGATGTTGACTCGCCAAGAATGCACCGATAGCGTCAAACACTGTGGCCACCCCCAAAACAGTGCTTGCCTCATCTGCTTTATTTCTGGGCAAGCTCCTGTTATTATTTGCTGTGGAGTCGCCCACGCCTCCAATCTTCAAGTGATCACAAACGCCCCGACCGCGAATCGGGCTTTGTCATTCTCCAAACTCTTTGAACTTTACTTTCTAGTTGCGGTACTCGCTCTGATTCGCTTTCAAATTCCGCGAGCTTTGCGTCGATGTCTGGCGGTATCAGGTGCCGAAAAAAATGTAAAACGTATTGACGGGCTGTCATCCCCGTGGGGCCGGAGCCCACAGGATGGGCTAGAAAATTGCGAAGATTGCTGCTGCAAGTTTCTAATTTCTCCGCAGACTCCTTGATTTCAATCTTGAGCGCCGCGAGATTCTTCTTGGCTTCGCGCAGAGCATCTCGCGTTCGTCCTTCAATTTGCCAGCGTTCTTCTGGTGTCATGCGGTTAGCTTTCGATACGGGATCTGCTTTGTTCCAGACAGATTCTTTACGGTTTGCTCGAACGCGTCCCCTATCGCTCTGCGGTTGAATCGGTAGCTGAACTCATCCAGATATCGCTGCAAAGTGCTTTATCGAGACACGGTGGAAGTTTCCAGTGATACCGCGCTTGAGCAGCGAGAACGCATCCTCGATTGTGTTGGTGTGAATCTCTATATCGCCCGGACGTACCCACTGGATGGAATGATTCACTGTCCGATGTTTGCGCTGAAACTTCTTGTCCATTGCGAAAGGATAGACCACAGCCTCATCGGTGACGATGCGGTGGACGTTGCTGCTCAGGTTCCAATCGAACACTTCCCGAATGGGTGTCCTTTTTTAAGTCGGGCACCGTGGACCAGCCGCAAATTGCCTCCGCGTTCTCGCATTCCAATAACCATGTCCTTGGGCGGTTTAGGCTTCTTGGGACCACGGCGCTTCGATTTTCCGTAGATGCAGGTTCTCGTCCACTTCCATGACCCCTTTGAGCTTAGGAGTCCAGCCGTCCTGCATGGCTTCACGGATGCGATGGTAGAGATACCACGCGGTATGGTAGGAGCCGATGCCAAGGTCGTCGCTGCAATTGTAGGGCGCTCATGCCTTTTTTGGCATTGAGAACCAAGGCAATGGCGAGAAACCACTTGGTCAGGGGCAGGTGTGAATCATGGAAAATGGTGCTGGCAGTGGCGGAGAATTGGGCTTTGCAGGTGGGCTCAAGACACTGGTAGAAGCGATTGCGCTTGTTGCGGCTGGCGCTCTTGCGGGTGACCCGGCTTACTTGGTCATAGCCGCAGACGGCACAGCGGACGGTCCCCTCTGGCCAGCGCGTGCGCTCAATAAAATCCAGGCATTGATCTTCGGTCGAAAAAGCCTTATTAACATCTATCAGGTTCATGGCCGTGCCTCACTGACAAGGCCAGAAGTATCCCTAATTTGAGTCTGTGTCAAGTGCATAATCATCAGCCGCGCCCTTGCAAAGAACTGCCCTGGAACGGTTGAGGAATGATGTGACCCCGGACTCCTCGTCGCGCTTGGTCGCCTGCGGCTCCCTTCGCGCTCCTCGGAATGACAAACAATAGAGGGGCGCTCTGAAATCGCAGGCCTGAAGGCCTGCGCCACCGATCGATCCCAAAGAGAATGGCCAGAAAGAGAAAAGAAAAAAGCCACCGCGAAGGGTGGCTTTTTTTCTTGGGGGAGGGAGAACTAAAAATCTATTGGTTGTCGCTGCCGGCACGCTTCCAGCCGACCATTTCGCCCAGCGTGGTGGTAGCGCTGGAAGCCGGGTGCTTGTAGGCCTCGACGTCGGCGCGAGTGGCTTCTTCGCCCACCGCGCGCAGGCTGAGCCCGACTTTCTTTTCCGCGGGATTCATCTTGATGATCTTGAACTCGAATTCCTGTCCGGGCTCCAACTTGAGGGGCGCGCCGTGCTCGTCGGTGGCTTCGGAGTTGTGGCAAAGGCCTTCGATGCCCTCGGCGATTTCGATAAAGGCTCCGAAGGTGGCCACGCGCAGCACCTTGCCGTGAACCACATCGCCCACGCGATGCTGCTGGAAGAAGGTCTCCCAAACATCGGGCTCAAGCTGCTTGATGCCCAGAGACAGGCGGCGATGGTCGGGCTCGATGGCCAGTACGATTGCTTTGACCTTATCGCCCTTCTTCAGGACCTCGGAGGGATGCTTGACGCGCTTGGTCCAGCTCAGGTTGCTGACGTGGACCAGGCCGTCGATTCCGTCTTCGATCTCGATGAACGCGCCAAAATCGGTCAGGTTGCGAACTTTGCCCTCAACCACGGTCCCCGCCGGGAACTTCTCGTGCAGAGATTCCCAGGGATTGGCCATCAAGCTGCTTCAGGCCAAGGGAAATGCGGCGGTCCGAGGGATTGACGTTCGACACCACGGCTTCCACTTCCTCGCCGACGTTGAGCAGCTTGGAGGGATGCTTCATGCGCTTGGACCAGGTCATCTCGCTGACGTGGACCAGGCCCTCGATGCCCTGTTCCAGCTCGATGAAGGCGCCGTAATCGGTAAGGCTGATGACGCGGCCCTTGACGTGGGCTCCGATGGGATAGCGCTCGGCGGCATCCAGCCAGGGATCGGGCGTGAGCTGCTTGAATCCCGAGCGAAACGCGCTGCTTGTCTCGGTCGAACTTCAGTACCTTGACCTGAATCTGGTCGCCCACCTGCACCAGGTCGCGGGGATGAGTCAGCCGTCCCCAGGACATGTCGGTGATGTGCAGCAGGCCGTCGATGCCGCCCAGGTCGACGAACGCGCCGTACTCGGTCAGGTTCTTGACCGTTCCGGTCAGCACCGCGCCCTCGCTCAGGTGCTCCAGGGTCTTCTCGCGCTTCTCGGACGACTTCTTCCTCGATCAACTGCTTGCGCGAGACCACGATGTTGCCGCGCTTCTTGTTCAGCTTGATCACGCGGACTTCGAACTGCTCGGCTTTTGTAGGCGTCCAGGTTGCGCACCGGGCGGACATCGAGTTGGGAGCCGGGCAGGAAGGCGCGAGCGCCCAGGATATCGACGGTCAGGCCACCCTTGATTCTTTCCACGACGCGCGGCCTGAATAGGCGTCTTTTCGTTGTAGGCCTTTTCGATCTCGTCCCAGGCGCGGAGCCGCTGGGCCTTCTGGTGAGACAGGCGGGTGTAGCCTTCTTCCGTCTCACCTTTGTCGACCATGACCTCGATTTCGTCGCCGGGCTGGAAGCGGACGTTTCCTTCGTGGTCCTGGACCTCGGCGATGGGCACCAGCCCCTCGGACTTGAAGCCGGCGTCGACCACTGCGTGGGTGGAGGTGATCTTGACCACCGTACCCTTGATCACGCGGTCTTCGGAAGCGGCGGCCTCAGCGGCCTGTTCTGCGGTGAAAGTTTCCAGAGCGGTGGCAAAATCTTCGGTGAGTTCTTTTTCGTTAACCATCGAACCTGACCCGGGCCGTTCAGAATTGGGAGTCTCAGTGGGCTCCGTAGGCGAAACCGGAGCTGCGGAACTGAGTTGCGGCTCGGCTGAAGTTGTTACTGCTGGTCCAGACGCACCCCTACCATTGTCGGCTGTGTGCTCGGCAGGCTGCGTTTGGGAAGGCGATTCGTTGCTGTGGTCTGTGCGTTCTTCAAAAACCATATTCTGTCCACCCATCGCACCCGGCTTTGCCGATGGGGACCACGTTCCTTGGCGGACTGCTGGCGTGGGTCTTCAGAGTGATGATGCCCGCCCGGCGGGCTTGAACAATCCAGCGGCCGAGAAGCTTGTGCGCGCGGCAAGCGCACAACAACCTTCTGACTATAGCAACCGCTTGCGAACAGTGTCAAACCCGGTTGCGAAACCCCGTTCCGTCTCTCACAATCCTCCCCATTGTACGAATTTTGCGGGTCCATGGGCATAGATTCCATGTCAATTGCATGAAATTTTCATGAATTTTTCCAGGCGAGGCTGTGCTTCCTCTCTCGTGGGGGAATGGCGGAGCCCAGTGCTACTCTCTTGCCATGGACTACCTGTGGACACCCTGGCGGTACGCCTATGTCAGCACCGCCGGTCAGATCGAAGGCTGCCTTTTCTGCCGCACCCGGGCCGCAACGGATGATCGCGAGGCCAGGATCCTGCATCGGGGTCAGTTCTGCCTGGTGATGCTGAATGCCTTTCCTTACAGCTCCGGACACGTGCTGATCGCTCCCTATGCCCATGTGGACCAGTTGGACAAGCTGGAGTCCGCTGCCAGCGCGGAAATGATGGCGCTCATGCAGCGCATGGCGAGCGTTTTCCGCCGGGTCTATACCCCGGATGGCATCAACTTCGGCATGAACCTGGGGCGGGCCGCCGGCGCGGGGATCGCCAGCCATATCCACGTGCACGGCCTTCCCCGCTGGTTCGGGGACACCAGCTTCATCACCGCCGTGGCGGAAACCCGTGTCATCCCGGAATCACTGGAGACAACGTGGGAGAAGCTGCGTGCGGGGTTGGCCGCGGACGGAGGCGTGAAGGATGCTGGAGCTTAATGGGTGTGCTCGCGCGGCGGGTCCTGGTGTCCGCTGGCAGGCACCACCACGCAGCCATGCTCGGTATCGCAAACCACGTGCTCGAACTGGAGGGTGGTGTGGTAGATGTGAAACTTGTCCCGTAGCTGCGTCTGCACGCGCCGCAGGATGGCCTCGCTCTCCGAAGGCGGGATGTCGGCGATTCCAATGTGGCAGGAGAGCGCGTGGGTGTCGCTGCCGATGGACCACACATGCAGGTCGTGGACATCATTGACGCCCGGCACGGCGGTGATTTCCCGGGCCAGGCTCTCCAGCTGAAGCCCCTTGGGTGCGCCCTCCAGCAGAATGTTCAGAGACTCGCGGAGAATCCCCGCCGAAGACCACAGAATCAGCGCGCCGATGCCAAGCGAGAGTGCGGGATCGATCCAGGTTTGCCCGGTCCTCAGAATGGCCCAGCCCCCGAAAATCACCGCCAGGGTGGAGAGCGTGTCGCCAATCTCATGCAGGAAAGCGCTGCGCACGTTCAGATCCCGGCGCCCGCGATAGAGCATGTAGGAAATGCCGCCGTTGACTACGACTCCGGCGGCAGCGACCCAGATCATGGTTGCGCCGTGCACCTGGGGTGGCGCATAGAGACGGCGGGCCGCCTCGTAAAAGATGTAGAACGAGATCACCACCAGGGACAGGGAATTGATGAATGCCGCCAGCACGCCGGCACGGTGGTAGCCGTAAGTCTTGGTGGCAGTTGGAGGGCGTACCTGCCAGAAAACGGCCACCGACGAGAGCACCAGGGCGAAGAAGTCACTCAGATTGTGGGCCGCTTCGGAAAGCAGCGCCAGGCTGTGCGCCTGAATGCCGGCCGCGATCAGCAGGGCAATGTAAAAAACGGTCGCGACCATGGCTATGCGCAGTACGCGCGCAGTTCCCGCCGGCGGCCCATGGTCGTGGGCATGCATAACTCCAGTCTAGCGGCGACTCGCAAGTCCAGCAAGAATTGAGAAGATCAGGAAAAGCCGGGGAAGGTAACAACTTGAGGAAGAGCTACCGGCATCCTTAGAGAAGTATGCCGGGCCCAAAGACTGATTGGAGGCCGGGGTAGTGAAATCGTTTTTTTGGCTTTTTGCGCTCCTAGCTCTTCTCGCCACGCAGGGATTGGCACAGGGGAAAGCTCAAACGGCAGAGCCGTCGGTCGACGGAAACCGGTCCAGCACGCGGCAGTCCCCTTCAGACAGCAAGGCGGCAAAGCCGGAGCCGGGCCAGGGTGGCCCGGCGGTACATCCCAACCCCCAGATTGTGCCGCCCCGGGGCGCGGAGGCGGGGATCAGCCCGGAAGCCGGGCAGCCACAGGAGCTCGCGCCCGCCAGTTCGTCTGACAGCCAACTGCGCAGCAGCATAGCAAAAGCCCTCAAGAACGAGCCCACGCTGGATAACGCACAGCTGGAGGTCGCTGTGGGGGGGAACACGATTACGATTCAGGGAACTGTTGCCAGCGGAAAAGAGCGGCTGGCTGCCACACGGATTGCGGAATCCTTTGCCGGGGATCGCAAGGTGGAAGACAAGATCAACATTGTGGGTCAAAACCAACCGGCGCCGGAATCGCAGCCGGCGCGCTAGTTCCGGGCAGTTTTCAGCCGATGCCTTGCTTCAGATGTCTTGCTTCAGAAGACCCTCGCCTCTATGCCAGCCCACCCACGGGAAACCCGGCCCAGGCACGTTCCAGGCGGAGCAGCTTCTCTTTCACGTCGAGTCCGCCGCCGTAGCCGCAGAGTGAGCCGTCCGTGGCGATCACCCGGTGGCAGGGCACGATGATGGCAATGGGGTTGCGATTGTTGGCCATGCCCACGGCCCGAAACGCCTGTGGATTGCCCACCGCGCGGGCAATTTCCGCATAGGAGCGGGTCTGGCCGTAAGGAATCTCCAGCAGCGCGCGCCAGCAGCGTTTCTGAAACTCTGTGCCCCGAAGGTCGAGGGGAAAAGTAAATTCAGTCCGTTCCCCCAGGAAATACTCCTGCAGTTCTTGCCGGTAGGGGAGGGTTTTTTCTTCGGATTCTTCCCACTGCACCTTGGGGGTTGAAAAGCGCCTGGGCGGCTTCTCTCCGAATTCCAGTGCCACCAAACCAGCCGAGGAAGCTGCCAGCGTGAGCACTCCAACGGGGGAGGGCCACAAGCAGTAATACAGGGTCTCCATCCGATTCACCAGGGGCTATGCAGCCCCGCCTCCATCCGCAACATGCTACGCTCCGCGAGCAGCGCGCAGACAGAAAAATGCCTCCCGAAGGCCGGGAGGCATTGGATTGGTGACGTTACGTTCTTGCAACCAAGCGCGAGTTGCTACTGCTGCGCCGAGGTGGTCGCCGGGGGTTGCATGGGCTGAACCGAACCCAACTGTTCGAGATCGTTCTTCAGCAGACTGATCTCTACCCGCGGACGGCGGCTGGAGGCGCTGTTCTCGGTGGCCTGCGAGGGGATATTGCCCACGCCCAGAACCCGCAGCCGGTAGATCGGAACGTTGTGGTTGGCAACCAGGTAACGGGCACAGGCTTCCGCCATGCGCTCGGAACTCTCGATTCCAGCGGTACCGCGGCTGGGCGAGAAACCCTGCACCTGGATCACGTAACCCTTCTGATCTCCCAGCCCGTTGGCAAGCTGGTCAAGAGCATCCTGGGCCTGTTTGCTCAGCGCGCTTTGTCCGGAGCGAAAGAGAATCTCAACCTGAGTCACCGGCTTGTACTGGTCGATGTTGTTGACGACCTGCTCCACCGTCTGGATACGATTGGTGGCTTCCGTGGCCGTCTTCTGCGCCATGTCCGCCTTGTTGCCGGCCTGAACCGCATTGTTGTTGGCTTCGGTCGCCTGGTCGGAGGCCTGCTTGATGCCTGCCTGCGCCCGCGAGTCCACATCCTGAATCGATTTGGCGTTGGCCTTGGTCAGATCGTCCAGCTCATTGGTGCGGTCCACGACGGGCTGGAGCTGCCGGTTCACATACTTTTTGCGGGCGAAGGGATTCAGCTTGCCCCAGAAGCCCTGACGGGTTTCCAACTCCAGCGGCTGATGCGCGCCGGTGCTCTGCTGGCCGGACTGCGCCTGCGTAGTGGCTTGCTGATCACTGGATTGCGAGGGGGAGGGCTGTTGCTGCGCGATTGCGGGAACCATCAACGTGGCCGCGAGCGGCAGCGTCATCCAAATGCGGCTCTTCATGTTCGGAAATCCTCCAAATCGAGCGTCGGGCCTTGTCGGCCTGTTGGGTTCCGCGACGTTTGGGCGCGCGGTACGTCTCTGCGCTCTAGCCTAACTCTTAATCACGTCAGTTGCCAAACCAAGCTGCCGGGATTTCACCGTAAGCCATTGCAAAACAAAGCACCCTCAGATTCGGCCGCCAGGCGAGAGTAGGTAGGAACGATGAGTGTTAGGTAAATTTTAGCTGGAGCTCGTGACTCTCGGCCATTGGGTGCTGCTTCGCGGGTCTCATTTTTCTAATCGGCAGAGCCGCTGGTGCTGCAGCTGGATATAGTTGTCCGTCATGCCGGCAAGATAGTCGCATACCACCCGGTGCAGGGGTTCGCGTTGCGCCTGGGTGCGATAGGCGGGTGGGAGGGCCTCGGGGCGAGAGGTCCAGAACTCGAACAACTCGCGGACCACCTGCTCGGCCTCCGTTTTCTCGGTCTCCAGTTCCGGGCTGAAATACAGGTTGGAATAGAGAAATTCCTTAACCCGGCGGCGGCGGGCGTCCATCACTGGACTGAAGCCGACAAGGCGCTCGGGATGTGCCCGAACGTCGTCCACGGAGATCACGCCAGAGTCGGTCACGCGAGCGGCCGTGGTGGTGATGAGGTCTGTAACCAACATATCCAGCAGGCGCTTCAGGGCCTCGTTGAACTTCAGCTTTTCGCGCACCTCAGGATAGGTCCGCTCGGCCTCTGTGTAGAGGCGTTCGAAGATGGGGATGCCGCGCCGGATCTGGTCCAGGGTGAGAATGTGGGCTTCGTAGCCGTCATCGAGATCGGCGGTGCTGTAGGCGATTTCGTCGGTGAAGTCGATGAGCTGGGCCTCCAGCGGCGGCTGCTGGTCGAGCAGGTATTCCTCGAGCGCGGGAAACTGGCGGGCATCCCAGTCGCGGGAGTGTTTGATAATGCCCTCGCGCACCTCAAAGCTGAGATTCAGCCCGCGAAAGGCGGCGTAGCGGAGCTCGAAGTCCTCCACGATGCGCAGGGCGTGCAGGTTGTGGTCAAAGAAGTCTCCGTGCTCGCGCATGGCTGCGTCGAGGGCCTTCTCTCCGGCATGGCCGAAGGGAGGATGGCCGAGATCGTGCACCAGCGCCAGGGCCTCCACCAGGTCCACGTTCAAGCGAAGCTGGGCCGCTATGGTGCGGGAAATCTGGGCGACTTCGATGGTGTGGGTAAGGCGGTTGCGAAAATGGTCGGAGTAGCGCCGCGTGAACACCTGCGTCTTGTTTTCCAGGCGGCGGAAAGCGCGCGAATGGATCACGCGGTCGCGGTCGCGCTGAAAGTCATTGCGATAAGCGTGCGGCTGCTCGGGATGCCGCCGTCCGCGCGAGTGCTCCACGCGGACCGCGTAGGGGGAAAGCATGGGACCAGTGTGCTGTTTCCTGGAGCGGGATTCAAGGGGGAACGAACTTCACCGCAGAGACTCGGGGATTTCGGATTGCTGCCTGCTCGCTGAGACGCGCGTTCCTTTTGGTACGTCATGTGGCTTCGTGTGTCACATGGCTGCTCCTTCTTGGTTCTTCGGGCTTGGTTCGTCGGGAGTATGCTTAAAATGGATTGCGAGCCGCTCCGGTTTCGGAGAACGTTACGGTGCAATAGGATGGCGGGTTAAGGTAAACTCACGGACCACGGATTTCGAACGAATTTATATTTCTAGAGGAGAGTCATGAAGATTCAGAGCTTGCGAATTGCGGCCGTAGTTCTGGTCCTGCTCGGCGTTGCTTCGGCACAAGCCGGGAACTCGAGTTCGGCCCTCGACCGGCAGGCAGCGGAGCTGGAGAAATCCCCGCGCCAACAGGTATGGTTGCAGATCCCGCATGGGGACCGCACGGTAGACACCTTTACGGTGCTTCCCCAGGACAACACCAAGGCTCCGGTGGTGCTGGTGGTCCATGACGTGCAGGGCATGACGGAGTGGCTAAAGAACCTGGCGGACCAGTTTGCCGCGCAAGGCTACGTTGCGATGGTTCCGGATTTGCTTTCCGGCATGGGGCCGAGCGGCGGGCGTTCCGATTCGTTCGCTGACCATCGCTGGGCGCAGGAGGCAACCACCAAATTGCCTGCCAGCCAGGTCATGGCGGACTTGAATGCCGTGGCCGATGTTGCCAAGACGCTGCCGCAATCCAATGGCAAGGTGATGGTGGTGGGTTTTGGCTGGGGCGGCACACGGAGCTTCACGTTTGCCAGCCAGCGCTCCGACCTGGGCGCCGTGTTTGTGTTCAATGCCACTGCACCGACGGACGCAGCGGAACTCGGCAAGATCAAAGCCCCGATTTACGATTTTTACGGCAGCAACGATGAGCGCGTAAGCTCCACGATTGCTCAGACGAAGGAAATGATGCAGCAGGCGGGCGGCAACTTTCAGGCGGTTAGCTACGAGGGAGCCGCACCCGACTTTATGCTCACCGCGGTGGAGCCCTATCCCAGCTGGTTCGATGGGGAGGCGCATGACAAGTCCTGGCAGCGCATGCTTGAGGTGCTGAAGGGGCTGTAAGGCTTCCGGCGGAACGTACTGGAAGCTTGGACTACCAAGGACACGAAGAACAATCTTAATTCTTCGTGTCCTTTGTTGTTTTTCGGCTGGATATACGTCTGGTCTCCGCCAGAGGTCCGGCCTTCAACCCCTCCCATTTTTCCTTCTCTTGACAACCCCGTGTCCGCGTTGCAGAATCAGACTCCCTTAAGCGAATAAAAAGCGAAAACAAGGATGGCTGCCCGGCTGAGGTGGTCAGACTCGGTGCATGCTTTCGCCATGAAGGTTTCTGCGATGAGTGCTCAACCCTGCCTGAAAGCGGTTCCCTGGGACGAACGAATGGCGGCCCTGGGAGTGCTGCCGGCCTCACGTATCTCCAGCCGTCCGCCAGCGCCCACGGTGTCATTCGGGGTGGCGGAAGTCGACGCGCTGACAGGCGGCCTGCCCCGGGGAGGGCTCACGGAAATCTGCGGAGCGGCTTCTTCCGGGCGCACCAGCCTGCTGCTGGCAGCAATGGCGGAAGCTACCCGGCGGCAGGAGTTGTGCGCGCTGGTGGACGTGAGCGACAGCTTCGATCCGCATTCGGCGGCTTCGGCCGGGGTAGACCTGAAGCGGCTGTTGTGGATCCGCTGCCGGGGAGCAGGGGAAATTTTTGATTTCCGATTTTTGAATTCTGATTGGGACAAACCCGGGAGCCATGTGCGCCCGGGTACCCAGAATTCAGAAATCAGGAATCGCAAACGTCAATTCGCTGGCATGGAGCAGGCACTGAAGGCCGCGGACCTGCTGCTGCAGGCGGGGGGATTCGGATTGGTGGTCATGGACCTGGCCGGCGTGCCTTCCAGTATGGCGCGGCGCATTCCGCTGACTTCCTGGTTCCGCTTCCGGAGGGCGGTGGAGAACACCCCATCGGTGCTGCTGGTGCTGGAAGAAGAGCCGCATGCGAAAAGCTGCGCGTCGTTGGTTTTACGAATGCGGGTTCTACGCTTGCGCAGGCAGCAGGAGCGCCACTTTCCGGAGTCCTTGCCGGTGCAGATTCCCTCGCATGCCCGCGTGCTGGAAGGGCTTGAAGTCGAAGCGGAGGTTCTGCGCGCCATGTCGAACCGCAGGCCCCTGGGAAAAGCAACTGCGGGGTTTGCCAGCCAGACGGCGTGGAAGATTGGATGATTGGAGTATTTGAGTGATTGCGGCGGCGAGCCAATCATTCACTCACGGAATCACTCTCAACCAATGGCTCCAATGACTGAATCATCAATGACTGAATGAATCGATGTCTTTTGCCGCTATCTGCGTTCTTGATTTTCCTCTGGAGGCCATTCTGCGCTCGGAGCCCGCGCTGCGGGAACAGGCCTTGGCGGTGCTGCAAGGCACACCCCCGCTGCTCAGGGTGATTGCCTGCAACCGGAAAGCGGCGCAGGCCGGGGTGGAGGATGGGATGACCCGCATGCAGGCGGGCGCCTGCTTGCCGGAGTCCGGGATTCGCCTGCGTTCGGCGGCCCTGGAGGCGTCTGCGCACGCAGCGCTGCTGGATTGTGCCTGCGCGTTTTCTCCGCGCGTCGAAGACACGGCGGCAGAGGCCGTGGTGCTCGACCTGGAAGGGTTGGAGCGCATTTTTGGTCCGCCCGCCAAAATCGCCTGCGATCTGCTTTGCCGCTGCTCGGAGATGGGCCTGCAAGCCAATGTAGCGGTGGCCTCGAATCCAGACACCGCATTGCTCGCGGCACGAGGCTTTGCCGGGGTGACGATCATTCCTGCGGGAAAAGAAGGAGAGAGGCTGGGCGATTTGCCGGTAGATGTCTTGCTCGCTGTTGGCGGCACGGGAGCGGAAAGTGGTGCATTGCAAAAAGGCAAAACCCGGGTTCGGCGGCGGCAGCGTACGCACGAAGCACGTCTGGATCCGATTCTGGAAACACTGGATCGCTGGGGCATACGCAACCTGCGCGCTCTGGCGGCGCTGCCCGAGGTGGCGATTACGGAACGTCTGGGACAGGAAGGGTTGCGCCTGAAGCGGCTGGCGCAGGGCGCGGTTTCACGTCCGCTGGTTGCGGCCGAGCCCCCGCTGGAATTTGAGGAGACGGCGGAACTGGAATATCCCGTAGAGCTGCTGGAGCCGCTGGCTTTTGTGCTGAACCGCATGCTGGAACATTTGTGTGCCCGTCTGCAGGCCCGCGCGCTTTCCACGCACGAACTGCGGCTGCGGCTGGAGCTGGAACGAACCGGAGATTCACCGCGAAGGCGCGGAGATGAAGCTGTGGTCCACGAGCGCACCTTGTATGTGCCGGTTCCCATGCGGGATGCCAAGGTCTTCCTGAAGTTGCTGCAACTGGATTTGAAGATGAGCCCTCCGATGGCGCCAGTGCGGAAAATCTGGTTGCGGGCGGAGCCGGTGCGTCCGCGTGTGGCTCAGGGAGGATTATTCTTGCCGGCCGTGCCTCCACCGGAAAAGCTGGAGCTGACGCTGGCGCGGATTGCCGGGATTTTGAATCCACCGCAGAAATCACAGAAATTTGAAAATCCACCGCAGAGGCCAGGAGACGCGCAGGAAAAGATTTCTGAATTGCGATTTCCGACATCGGATTTATCACGCCAGAACAGTGCATCGGGAAATCAGAAATCAGAAATCGGAAACCAGAGATCCTCCGCGCCTCGGCGTCTCGGCGGTGCAACAAATCGCAAGTCAGAAACCGGCAATCCACAATGGCCGGGTTCGCCGGAGCTTCTGGACACCCATCGTCCCGGGGCGTTTCGCATGCGGCGTTTTGTCCCGCCGGACGCGCCCCAAGCCGTGGCTCCCGGCTGCGACGGGCTGGAGCATTCTCATCCCGCAACTTTACCGATCACCGCCTTGCGCATCCTGCGCCCGCCTGTTCCGGTTGCGGTGGAGGTGCGGGAAGGACGTCCGCTACGTCTCGCCTGTGACCAGTGTGCTGCTTTCCACGGGGAAGTCGTCTGGGCTGCCGGTCCCTGGTGTAGTTCGGGCGAATGGTGGACGGGTGAGGTCCCCGATTTCCAATTCCCGATTTCTGATTACGGCGGTAGCACAGGCCAGACGGGAAGCATTGCCTTGCAGCAAAAAGCGGAATCTGGCTGGGCCCGGGAGGACTGGGATCTGGCTGTGCGAAACGGAGAAGGAGTCGCGATGTGCCGCGTCTGCCGGGAGGCGGGGTCGTGGAAGGTCGAAGGAATTTACGACTGACGCCGGACTGTCTACCGCGCAGAAACTAGAGGAAAGCTGATCCCGAATTTTGAGGTAATTTCCGATTGTTGAGTAACTGCATTCTGTAGCCATTGGTCCCTGTTCCAATCAGAATTCAGCAATCAGAAACAGAAAATCTCCTCCGCATCTCGGTGCCTCGTGGGGGAAGCTGTTGCGATGTTTGTCGAACTCCATGCGCGATCGGCCTTCAGTTTCCTGCAAGGCGCTTCCATTCCCGAGGAACTGGCAGGGGTGTGCGCCGCACTGGGTATGCCGGCCATGGCGCTTCTCGACCGCGACGGCGTGTACGGCGCGGCGCGGTTTCACATGACGGCAAAACAAGCCGGGCTGAAGGCGCACATCGGAGCGGAGATTACGATTGGGTCCAATTTTTCGCAGAGGTGCAGAGACGCAGAAAAGAATTCTGATTTTCGATTTCCGAAATCTGATTTATCGCGAAGCAGCGAAACAATGTTGCGAAATCGGAATTCAGAAATCAGCAATCAGCAATCCTCGGCGTCTCTGCGTTTGCGCGGTGAATTCTCTTGCCTGCCGCTGTTGGTCAGCTCCCGCGCGGGATATCAGAACCTTTGCCAGCTGATTACGCGCATGAAGATGCGCGGTCCCAAAGACGCCGAACCGGCTGGGATCGCCGCCACAGACGGCGATCTGGCCGGGCATGCGCAGGGGCTCATCTGCCTGACCGGGGGAGAGGGAGGTCCGCTGGCACAGGCTCTGGCAGAGGGCGGACGTGAGCAGGCTCGGCAGCGGCTGCGGGAACTGATGGAAATCTTTGGCCGCGACAACATTTATGTCGAGTTGCAGCGGCATTTTTTGCGGGAGGAAGAAGCACGCAACCAGGCTCTGATCGAATTGGCGCGGGAATACAAGCTGCCCTTGCTGGCCACCAACGGGGTGTGCCATGCCCGGCGGGAAGAGCGGCGTCTGCTGGACGTTCTGACCTGCGTGCGCGAGCACAGGACGCTGGATACGGCCGGGCGCCTGCTGGCGCGCAATTCGGAACGCTATGTGAAGTCTCCAGCGGAAATGGAAAAACTGTTTGCCGATCTGCCGGAGGCAATTGCCCATACTGCCGAGCTTTCTTCCCGGCTGGAGTTCACCCTGGCCGACCTGGGATACCAGTTTCCGCGCTATCCGGTGCCGCAGGGGGAGAGCATGATGTCGTTTCTGCGCCAGCGCACCGAAGAAGGAGTGCGCAGGCACTATGGCCGCGCCCAACGCGAATTGCGACAGCGCGCCCATCGGCAGATTGAGCGGGAATTGGCGCTGATTGAAAAACTCAAGCTGGCCGGCTATTTCCTGATTGTGTGGGATGTGGTTCGCTACTGCCGGAAGAACAACATTCTGGTGCAGGGGCGGGGCTCGGCCGCCAACAGTGCCGTCTGCTATTCGCTGGGGATTACCGCGGTCGATCCCATCCGCATGGACCTGCTGTTCGAGCGGTTTCTTTCCGAAGAGCGCGGCGAGTGGCCGGACATCGATCTGGACTTGCCCAGCGGGGAGCAGCGCGAGCGCGCGATCCAGTATGTGTATCGCCGCTATGGAGAGCGAGGCGCCGCCATGACGGCCAACGTCATTACCTATCGCGGACGCCTGGCGGCGCGCGAAATGGGCAAGGCCCTGGGCTTCGACGAGGAGACCACGGGCCGTCTTTCGGGGCTGGTGGGTACGTGGGAGTACAAGGACCCCAACGACACGCTGGAAAGTCAGTTTCGCGTTGCCGGGTTCGACCTGCGGCATCCGCGCATGCGCGCGTTTTTCGAACTTTGCCTGGCGGTGCAGGATTTGCCCCGCCACCTGGGGCAGCACTCCGGCGGCATGGTGATCTGCCAGGGGCAACTGGATTCGGTGGTGCCGCTGGAGCCGGCCAGCATGCCGGGACGCGTGGTGGTGCAGTGGGACAAAGACGACTGCGCCGACATGGGCATCATTAAAGTCGATCTGCTGGGGCTGGGCATGATGGCCGTGCTGGAGGATTCCATCGCCATCATTCACCAGGACTATGGCGAGCAGGTCGACCTGGCCCATCTGCCTGCGGATGATCCGGGAGTCTACGCCGCGCTGCAGAAGGCCGATACCGTGGGCATGTTTCAGATCGAAAGCCGGGCGCAGATGTCATGCCTGCCGCGCCTGAAGCCGCAGCGCTTTTACGACATTGTGGTGCAGGTGGCAATCATCCGTCCGGGACCGATCGTGGGCAAGATGGTGCATCCCTATCTCAAGCGCCGGCAGGGAAGGGAGGCGGTGACGTATCCCCATCCGGCGCTGGAGCCGGTGCTGGCGCGCACCCTGGGCGTGCCTCTGTTTCAGGAACAGTTGCTGCGCATGGCCATGATCACCGCCGGGTTCAGCGGCGGCCAAGCGGAGGAGTTGCGCCGTGCCTTCGGCTTCAAACGCTCCGAGCGGCGCATGCGCGATATTGAAGTGAAGTTGCGCGCGGGCATGGCGCGCAACGGCATTGCGGGAGCGGCGCAGGACGAAATCATTCACGCCATTACGTCTTTTGCGCTGTACGGATTTCCGGAGTCCCACTCAGCCAGCTTTGCCCTGCTGGCGTATGCCAGTGCCTATTTGAAGGTCCACTACCTGGCGGCGTTTACGGCGGCGCTGCTCAATAATCAGCCTATGGGCTTTTATCATCCCGCAACCATCGTCAAAGATGCTCAGCGCCACGGATTGAAGGTCCTGCCGGTGGATGTGCTGCGGTCGGACTGGCTGTGCACCTTGGAGGCCAGTCCACTGCGGAGACGCAGAGACACGGAGAAGAATTCCGAACTCCGATTCTCGAAGTCTGATTTGAAGGAGGGATTGCGGAGCAGCGAAAAAGCGTTGCGAAATGGGAATTCAGAAATCAGCAATCCGCAATCCTCCGCCTCCCCGCCTCTCAGGGGTGGGAGTTTTGCCGTACGGCTGGGGTTGCGCTATGTGAGAGGCCTGCGTGAAGAAGCTGCCGGGGCGCTGGTGCAAGCACGGGGCGGGCGGCTGTTTGCGTCCATGCAAGACCTTGCCCGCCGGGTACCGGAGCTGCGCAAGAAGGAATTGGTGGCGCTGGCAGAAGTGGGCGCGCTGAATTCGCTGGGAAATGGCGTTGCGGGAAATCAGAAATCCTCTGCGGCTCCCCATCTCCGCGGTGAATACAATTTCCATCGCCGTGATGCTCTCTGGCAGGTCGAGCGGGCGGCGCAGCCCGTGGGCGATTTGCTGAAGAGAATTGAAGAGGGCGACATGCCTTCGCCTCTGGACCGCATGACCCCCGAAGAACGGCTGGTGGCGGATTTTCGCGGCACGGGTCTTACGGTGGGCCCGCACCCTATGGCGTATCGGCGCGGAGAAATGGATCGCCTGGGGGTAGTGTGCGCCGGGGATCTCGAGCGGCTGGCGAATGGCCGCTCAACCCGCATCGCGGGATGCGTGATTGCGCGCCAGAGGCCGGGAACGGCAAGCGGGTTCGTGTTTTTGAGCCTGGAAGATGAAACCGGCATCGCCAACGCGATCATCACACCCGATCTATACGGGCAGAACCGGTTTGCCGTGATGGCGGAACGGTTCCTGCTGATTGACGGGGTCGTGCAGAAGCAGGATGGCGTGATATCCGTCAAAGCCCAGCGAGTGCTGCCGCTGCGCGTAACCGCGGCGGAAACGACGTCGCACGACTTTCACTAAGAGGAAAAGCTCGCTACAAAGGCGACTGCGAGAACTATGCGGCCTGCCGCCTCCGCCGCGGGCTCGGTTCCTCTTCGAAGTCGGTCAGCCCGGCCACTGCAGTGAGATTCAGGCTCATCATGCGAAAGCATTTTGATTCCGCAGAACCATGGAAGCGCAAGATGCCGGGGAGGGCGAACAGGGCCGTTGCCAGTCCCATTTCGACGGCTTCGTGGGTGGAGGGATCCATGACGCGAACCACGCCGCCAGGAGAATCCGTGGCGAGCGCTATAGCGGCTTGAGCGGTGGCGGCGGCGAACGCCGCCAGGGCAGCGCGCGGATTCTTCTTCCAGAAGAACACTCCCATGAGCGTTAAAATTCCGGCATTGGCGAAATCGGCGACAGCGTGACCGCCGGGAGAAATCATTTTCGGCATGCGGTGGGTGGCAGCAGCGACTCCCCTTTGCAGCAGCGCCATCGGGCAAGACCTCCACTGGAAAAGATGCGCCCCACGACCTGAAGAGTTGGCGGCCTGGGCTACGTTCCGTCCAATTCAAATGAGAACCGGGATTAGGCTCCCGCCTGCTCGACGGCCACGCGGGGACGCGGTTCCTCCTTCTGGGCGAGCGCGGGGAACATGACGCTGAACGTTGTCCCGTGGTTCTGCTCCTCACGCGAACTGCTTACGGTGATGGTGCCGCGATTTCTGGCGACCAGTTCGCGGGTGATCCACAGGCCCAGTCCGGTGCCGTACTCCTGCTTGGTGGAAAAGAAAGGCTCGAAAATTCTGGCAAGATTGCCGCTCTCGATGCCTTGCCCGTTATCCGCAATTTCGAGAAACAGAAAGCGTCCGGTGGAGCGGATCATGATATCCAGCCGTCCATTCTGCCGGGGAGAGGCATCGATGGCGTTGGATATCAGGTTGGCCACGATCTGGCGAATTTCTCCCTCCGCCGCCAGCACATGGGCCTCTTCGCAATAGGACCTCCGGACCGTGATCCCGCGCTGTGTCAGAGCCTTGCTGTAGATTTCCAGGCTGCCGTCAATCACACCGCACAGGTCCAGCGGAGTGGGCTTGGAAGTATCCCGATAGAAACCGAGCGTACGGCGGGCAATGGCCGCCACCCGGTTCAGTTCCTGCTGGGCGGTGTCGAGGTATTCTTTTCGCGCCTGCTCCGGCAAGCCGGACGTGTTCAGCAAGAAAAGCAGGTTGCCGACCGCCTCCAGCGGGTTATTGATTTCGTGGGCGACGGAGGCAGCCATGCGGCCGGCAGCGGCCAGTTTTTCACTGCGCAGCAGGGCGGATTCGGTTTCCTGACGCTTGCGATCGAGTTCATTGAGCACGGATGCGGTGTGCAGCGTCAGAACTGTGAAAACCGTTACTACCAGCAGCACAAACAGAGCCGTGCCGTATTCGAACGAAATATATCCTTCCGTTTGGGCGCGAATGCGCACCAGACCGAAGGTTGGCACCAGCAGGAATACGGCAAACAGGATGCGCCGCGAGAGAATTCCTCCTGCATACGGGCTGACCATGATGCTGACAAGCGCGGGCTCGGGAGCCGCGAACAGGATTGCGGCGGCTAGAAACCCGAACAGCAATCCCGTTTGGATCGCCATCACATTGGCATACAGGAGCCGCGTGGAGTAAAGGTACCCGATGACGTTCAGATAGCAGACCAGAAACACGGGAACTGCCAGGATCTCGGCAAGCGGCGGGCGGCCTCGTCCGCGAAGGGCGCTCAGGCTGATTCCCGCAAAGAGGAAACCTACCGCGGTATTGAAGGCGAAGCGGCCCGGAAGCGGGAGATTCCAATCCGAAAGACGATGAGCGAAGAAGCGGGCGTCAATTCCGAGATCCACGTGGAGCAGGTATTCCGCCAGCGTAGCAGCCGCGAAAAGGACAACAAACAAGGCCACCAGAACGCCAATCTGTGGCAGGAACTTTTTCCGGGAAAGCTGCAGGTAAAGGGATGCACTGCAGAGCAGGAAACACAGCGCCGTGTTGGGCGCTACGAAGGTGCCAAAAGCTTCGCCCTTGAGTAGGGGAATCCGGAACTGCCAGCCCAGGAGAATCAGAATGGCAGCAACGATAGGAATTGCCGCCAGAATCACGCTGATCCGATGAAAGCGGTTTTCCATTACCTGCCTGGTAATCCGGCCCCAATCGCGTGAGTAGAGGTCTTCTGCTCTACCCGGGAAGCGCAAACAGAGTAGCCGCGAGGAGTAGCAAATCCCCAAATCCCCACGGACGGAAAGCCAAAAACCCAGATTCTAGTGCTCGTCGACGCCTCGCGCAAGCGACAGCTTCCATGCTGCTTGGTGGAAATTCCGGCTTCGCCGGGCCCCCTGCGATGGCAAAGAAGTGTCCTCTCCAAGGTGGAATCGACGGCTGCATCGCCATGCGTCTCAGGGTGCCCGGCGGGCCGCCGTGGGGGCATCGAAAGGAGCGAAGAAGGCGTGCGAAACCTTGACCGTAAGCACGAGGAGGGTTGAATCGGTCCCGCCGCTCACGCGTTCGTACGTCGCGAGGTAGCACGATATAAGGTCTCGTCGAGCGCGGCCTTCGATTTGGCGTACTCCTCCGGCGTGATGCGTCCCTGCTGGCGGTCGAGTTCCAGTTGGAACAGTTCCTCCTTCAGGGCCTCCAAAAGCAGTTCCTGGCGGCTCGCGGGAGCTGCCGGGGGCAGGTTGGCCGGCGCCGGCAGCGCAGCCGGCTTGGACGACCGCTTGGCGGTGTAGACGCCGCCAATGACCAGCAGGGCAGCCAAGCCTGCGAGAATTCCCCAGCGATAATCATGCAGCGGGTCGGGTGTGCCTTCCGGCCGCCCGAGTCCACCGCCGGGACGCCCGTTGGCCTGGGACGGCTCGCCTCCCTGCGATCCTTCGCCGCCAGCCTGAGACGACGCGCTTTCATCGGCGATGACGCCCGTGCCCGAGATGTGGAACGCGATATCCTGGCCGGGCTTCACGCCCGTAGCCACCTGCACCGAACTGCCGCTCTCCTGCCCTTGCATGGGCGAATAAACGCCGGGCTTGAGGCCTTGAAACGTCATCGAGTTGGGGAGAAGCACGGCGAAATGTTGCAGAGAATCGGCCGGACGCGGATGAAGGGTAGCTTCGCCACTGTACGGCAAGTGATAGGCGACCTGGAACCGGGTTTCGCCAGGACGCAGGGGAAACGAGAAGTAATACTGGCCCTTTTCCTTGCCGGGAGTGGGTTGAGCGCTGACCGGCATTCCGCCCGGCCCGGAGGCGCTGGCCTCGTCGATCGCGGCGCCCTCTGGAAGATTGATCGTGTACGTGCTGTCGGACATGACCGCGCGCGGCGGTGTGGAGGAGTTCTGCACCGCATAGAGCTCCGTGATGTCGAGAGAACTTCCGGAACTCTGGATGCGCATAGCCTGGATCGTGGTGGTCACTCCCTCCAGTTTGGCAGCCGAGTCGTAGACGTCGATCTCGGTCGAGGTTGTTCCCGGCTCCATGGGACCGCCCTTGGGGAAGTAATTCACGCCCTGATACGTGGCGCGCACCATGTGCATGGCATTGTCGTCAGGAACCTGGAACTTGAAATTGCCCTGAGCATCCGTTTTGGTGCTGCCAATTTCGGACATTCCCTGCGATAGAGCCAGTAGGGAAACCTCAGTTCCCACGGAGGGCTTATTGGTGGTGCGGTTGGTGATGGTGCCGGTGAGAGTAGCCGCCCAGGCGCCGGTTGCCAAGCATGCGGTCAGCACAACGGGCACAACCAGTGCCCGGGAAATTCGAACCGAAAACGCTGATTTCAAAGAGAACTCCAGATTTACGACGATTTTGAGCGCCGCGCGGAAACGGGGGCCGCGCTGCCCGGGCGCTGATTTTCCAGTATCTCGATTTCCGCCAGCAGGAGAGCGGCTTCGTCTTCCATGGCGGCCCGCATGGATTGGTAATCTCCATCGGGCAACTTGCCGGCCCGGTGCTCGAAATTCAGGTCCCGCAAATTCTCATACAGCACGTCGCGGCGCTCGCGAAGAAAAGCCGCTCGGGTTTTGTCCACCCCGTGCTCCACTTCCTGCGGCACCAGGAGGGCATAGGCGAACAGACCGGCCGTGAGCAGAATGGCGAAAGCGATGATCACAGGTCGGTTTCCTCGCGTGCGCGGCGGCGGTAATCTTCCATCTTGGCGGCGCTGGCAGCGGGAGCGGCAGCGGCCTCGGTCTTGCTTTTCCAGATGCGAACCACGGAGACCACCAGCACCAGCCCTAGCAGCAGGGTAGCGAACGGCATGATCCAGGCTACTCGGCCGAAGCCGGAAGCGGGCGGAGCAGCCAGCACCACCATTCCATACTTCTGAACGAAATCCTGCAGAACCAGGTCATCGCTCTCCCCGCGGCCGATATCCGCGGCCAGTTCGGCCCGCATATCGGAGGAGTACGGACAGCCGACGTGATTGCATTCCAGCAAGACCTGAGCGCAACCGCAGCGGCACATGAGCTTGTGGCCAAGCGTCTCGAAGCGGCCTTGGGAGTCGCTGGCTCCCATCAGCAGCAGGGCGAGGGCAAGCACCAGCAGCAGCAGTGGGACGCGGCGCGATGGGGAAAGGGCTCGCATGTCAGTCTCCCGCCTCCACGAGTTCGCGGTCGTTCGGATTGGGTCCAGACGAGGCCGACCTAACCCGCTCTGGAGGTGTCAGGCGCACGGGCGCGGTGTTAGGCAGGAGAGCGACCAGCGTCCCGAACACAACCACCAGGACTCCAATCCAGATCCACATGACAAGCGGGTTCAGGTGGACGCGAATGATGGG
This sequence comes from Terriglobia bacterium, assembly GCA_963732925.1. Lineage (GTDB taxonomy): Bacteria > Acidobacteriota > Terriglobia > Terriglobales > Acidobacteriaceae > DASZRZ01. Next base: position 35,467 of record CAVTBJ010000004.1, on the reverse strand, counting down.
GTGCCCGTTGTCTGGATTGTTTCCCGTATACACCACGTAGAGGTCTTCTCTGGGAGTGGAGCGATTTGCCACGATGGTGGCCGTCTGCTGGCTGGCCTTGTAAAACCGGCGTTCCGGGTAGAGCGTGGCGATCGGCTTGCCGTTTTTGGCGACGTCGATAATCGCCCAGTCACTGCTGTAATTGGGGTTATCGTCCTGGGTATAGGAACGTGAAGTAAGGGTGTAGGCGCCGACTGTCATGTGGTCGCCGTTGCCCAGTTCCTTTTCCACATCCTGATTGAAGGCCGAACCGGCAAAGCCAATCATGATGACGATCACGCCAAAATGAACCATGTACCCGCCGTAGCGCCGGGTATTGCGCCGGGTGAGTTGCACCATGGCGGGCAGCAGTCCGCTGCCGTTATGGCGGGCAATCACTCTTCCGCCGCGCACGAATTCAGAAACAACCGTCGCCGCCACCAGCACCGAGAGGGTGATGGTCATGAGCGAGTAGAAATACGAAATCTGCTGCCAGGGCCGCATTCCCAGTACGATCAGCAGGACGGCCACGGACAGGGCGATCAGCATGGGTGTGCGGAAGTTGCGCTTGAGGCTTTCGAGGGACGTCTTACGCCACGCCAGCAGCGGGCCCACAGCGGTCAGCAGCAACAACAGAAGCGTCACCGGCACCATGACGCGATTGAAGAAGGGCGGACCGACCGTGACCTTCGTCCCTTGCACCCATTCGGAAAGCACGGGGAACAGCGTGCCCCAAAGCACGGTAAAGCACGCCACCAGCAGAAGGAGATTATTAAACAGGAAACTGGACTCGCGTGAGACCAGCGATTCCAGCTGGTGCTCGCTCTTCAGATACTTGCGGTTCTTGAGGAACGCCACCAGGCACACAACGAAGATCACCGCGAGAAAGATGACAAACCAGGTTCCGATGGAAGACTGCGCGAAGGCGTGCACCGAACTCACCACCCCGCTGCGGGTGAGGAACGTGCCGAAAATGGAAAGCATGAAAGTGGCGAAGATCAGCCACATGTTCCACACCTTCAGCATGCCGCGTTTTTCCTGCATCATGACGGAATGAAGGAATGCGGTGGCGGTGAGCCATGGCAGCAAGGAAGCGTTCTCCACCGGATCCCATCCCCAGTATCCGCCCCAGCCGAGCACGGAATAGGCCCAGTGCGCTCCCAGGAAGATGCCGATGGTCAGAAAGAGCCAGGTCACCATTGTCCAGCGGCGGGTGATGTGGATCCACTTTTCGCCGGGGTAGCGCATGATCAGCGCTCCCAGCGCAAAGGCAAAGGGAACTGTCATGCCCACATATCCCAGGTACAGCATCGGCGGATGGATCACCATCTCCGGATACTGCAACAGCGGATTCAATCCGTTGCCGTCCAGAGGAATCGCCCCCTGGGTCAGGGCGAAGGGGTTGGCGGCGAAGTTGACCAGCAGCAGAAAAAATACCTGGACGGCGGCCAGCACGACCGAAGCGTGGGCCACCAGGCGCGTGTCCACTTTGTGGCGCACGCGCAACACCAGGGCATAGCTTGAGAGCAGGAGCGCCCAAAACAGCAGGGAACCTTCCTGGCCGGACCACAAGACGGCAAATTTGTACGGCACAGAGAGGGCACGATTGCTATGACTGAGGATGTAAGCGATAGAAAAATCGTTGCGGAAGGTGGAAACTACCAGGGCGACGGCCGCCGTGGTCACCGCCACCCAGACAGCGATTCCGGCCCGCCGCGAACTCTCGCCCAGCCGTTCCCGACGAAGCCGCAGGGCCAGGATACCGGCAATCAGCGAATAGGCGGCGAGCGCCAGGGCGAGAAGCAGAGCGTAACTTCCAATTTCAGACATGAGCGGGGCTCGCGAGTGCAACTATTCTTTCAGAAACTCGGGCAGCGAGCAAATACAGAGTCCGGCAAGAGGAACTCTACTCTTCGGGGTTTGGGAGGAAGCGATTCCAGTTCTCCGGAGCTGCCGCCGGCGATTTGGACCTGTGCACATCAGGCGGCGTGCGCCTGAATGCAGGCGCGCACCAGAGAGATCAGTTCCGGAGGAGGACAGGGCTTCGGGCGGAAGTGAACGTTCAAGCCCTCATACTCGTCCTCCGCGCCAGGCATTCCGGTAATCACAATCACCGGCAGGTTGGGATGACTGAGGCGCAGCTCGCGAACCACGTCGGCCCCGCTGGCTCCGGTAAGTACATGATCCGTAACGACTGTACCGATGTTGCTCGCCAGAGGTTCGCTTTTCAACAGGGCTAAGGCAGCGTCGGCGCTGGTGGCAACGTCAACCAGAAAACCCGCCTGCCGCAAGAGGGTTTCCCGAACACGCAGCTGCAGCGCATCATCGTCGATCAGCAGGACCCGTTTCGGGAACAGCTGCCCTGGTGCCGATTCGTCGTTGTCTTTGTCGGCGGCCATAGCTCCGTGCGTGCCCTCTCTTACGGTTAGTTCTGCCGTTCCTGATTGCGGAGTTCGGCTTCGGCCCGCAGCCAGTCATCCTGGGCGTAACCATCCTGAAATCCGCGTTCTACGTACAGTTCATAGGCGCGAACGCGAATAATTTCCTCCAGGCCGCCGGCCGGGGAACTGGCCGACTTCGTGTGGCCGTTTTCCGGTTTTGCCGTTGCCTTGGAAGTTGCCTTGGTTGCAGAACGTGTACGTTTCACTGTCGCCATTTCACAACTCCTACATAAATTGATTATAGCTAAACTTTCGGCGATACCGCCGCCGTCAACTTCGACCTGCTCAAAATATAACTGTTTTTGCAACACCCGCTGCTGTGGAATTTCTGATGGAACCTAAAAATTTACAGACAACCGGAGTCTCCGCGGGCGGCAGGCCGGTTTTCACAGCGGACGCGCCAGCAGCAAGGTTAGATCGTCGGGCTGTTCGGCCCCGCCAATCCAGTCGGCAACCGCCTGGGTGATTTCATCGGAAATGCGAGACACAGGGAGGTCAAAATTTTCCCGCAGCAGTTCGATCAGCCGAGCCTCCCCGAATTCGCCAAACTCATTTTCCGGCTCGGTCACACCGTCGCTGAAGGCCACCACCAGGTCGCCAGGCCGCAACTCGATTTCGCTTTCCTCGATGGAAATTTCTTCGAACAGGCCGATCACCATGCCTCCGGAAGACAGCCTGCGGAGAGAACCTCCCCGGCGCAGGAGCAAGGCTGGAAGATGGCCCGCATTGGCGTAGGTGAGTGTTTGCCGGCGCTGGTCGTAGATCGCCAGAAAGAGGGTGGCATATTTTTCCGGAGTCGTGCTGTGGTACAGATGCCGGTTGAGCATGGAGAGCAGCCGCGCGGGGGAAATGTCCACATTCCCAGAAGGCCAAGCCGGGGGTACTGCCATGCGCGACGGCGTTCCGGCGGAGACGGCAGCCAGCACGTTTGCGGGGACGTCCTGCAGGCTGTAGGCTCTTACCGCCGAATGGATGGTCGCCATAAGCAGGGCGGCGGAGATGCCTTTGCCGCTAACGTCGCCTAGCGCGATCAGCAGATGGTCGGAGCCGAGAGGCAGGAAGTCGTAATAGTCGCCGCTGACGGTGCGGGCCGGGCGGCAGATTCCGTACAGCTCCAGCCCCTCCATTTGCGCCACCCGGCGGGGAAACAACTGGCTCTGGACTTCCTGCGCGATCGCCAGGTCATCGTCCAGCCGCTGCTTCTCGCGCTGTTCGGCAATCAGCGACTGCAGGGAGCCGGTCATGGAGTTGAATGAGCGCTCCAGCGCGGCCAGTTGGTCCTGGCGCTCCACGTTGATGCGATAGCTCAAGTCGCCGCGTTCCACGTGCTGGGTGGCGTTGTACAACTGGGTGACCGAACGCACCATGGTGCGGGTGAGGCGGATTCCAATCAGCAGGGCCAGCAGCTCCACGATGCCAAACACAACGGCGGCGGCTGCCAGCAGGTACAGTCCCAGGTTGAAAGACTCGCCGACCACCTGAAACAGCTTTGCCTTCAGCATGGAAGGACGGGTATTGACGATGAGCAGGGCGCCGAAGGTGCGTTCCTGCCCCGTGCTCCAGTCGAGAGTGGGGATGACCACCGGGCCGGTGATCTGGCGGTCGATCCAGTTGGCCGCGGGAGGCAGCGAACCAGCGCGAACCGGAACCACCGCGGGCTGGGACGCGGTGTCCGAGCTATTCAGAATCGACACGCTCACAATGCCCAGATTGGAGGCCACGCGCGCCATCAGGTCTTCATCGACGGGAACTGTGGAAATTACGCTGAGGCTCTGCCCGTCGACGTCGAGGGTGTGGGAAACGCGCAGCGCGATCTGCCCGTCTTCCGCCACGAAGGCGAGCGTTTCCCTCTCGTCGGATTTGGGCGGCGGCACCGGAGCCGAGTTTCCCGAGGTGACCGGCGTGTTTCGATACCAGACGGTAGTCTCCCGGTCCGGAAAAGAAGACATGCGGCGCCGAGTGGCGTTCAGGAACAGAGCTTCGGAAATATGGCCCCGCTCCGGCAGTTCATTGGCAAGATCAATGGCAATGCGGGCGTTAACTGCCGCCAGCCCATTCAGTTCCGAGCGCAGGTCGGCGGTGGCAATGTAGGTGGCGAATTGTCCCCCCAGCAGGTAGGTGCTCAGGCCTCCCATGAGCAGCAGAAGCACCACGGGAATCACGCCGATGAAGATGTAGGTAATGATGAGCCGGTTGCGCAGCTTCCACATCAGCCGCTGCCGTACCCAGCGTACTCCCAGCGTCATCAGCATGATGGCGGTGGCGAGGGCGAACAGGAGGGCCCAATAATTAAGATTAACGGGCAGGGCGGCGGCCATGCTCTGGAACAACCGTTGCACTGCCACCAGCAACACGTCTGCCGCGAAAAACAGCAGCGCCAGCCGGCCGATCCGGCTCTTCGGCATCCAACTGTGGGACGTTGCGGGCAGGGCGGGCTGCTCAGAGAGGGGCATGGCTAACCTCGCTGATTATAGCCGGGCAGGGCGTTCTGGGTGTGGCGGCCCGGGCGTTTGCCCTACACTATGCGCATGTCAAAATATCGCGTCTTGCTGGTAGACGACGAACCCCCGCTCCTGCTTACCTATAGCAAGATTCTGGAGAAGCATGGCTACGACGTCGCCGTCGCCGATTCGGTGATTCACGCCCTTGCCAAACTGCAGGAGAGTGTATTCGACATCCTGATCTGCGATTTCACTCTGGGGGGCGGCGGCACAGGTTTCGAGATCATCGACCTTGCGTTCTTTCTCTATCCCTCGATCCGGGCCATTCTGCTCACCGGGGCGGGAGATCCGGGAATCGAAGCCGAGGCGGCCAGCAACGGAGTAGAAGTCCTGTTCAAACCCGTGGAAATTCCCAAACTGCTGGAAACAATCTCGCGCCTGCTTCAGCAGCCCACGGGACATGTTGAGTAGTCATATCTCCGGATACATATCGAAGAAGGACTCCACGCTGGTGCGGAGCTGCTGCTCAATCTGCTCTTTGGTTCCTTCCAGCACATGCAGCGTGACGTGAGCCTGCCGCCCGTTCTTGAGTTCGATGGTGCCGTCGTGAAGGGACTCTACATCTTCCGCCGGCAGAAGGCGCATGCCGTATACAAGCATCAGGTTTGCCATCAGGCGATTCTACAGGGTTCGCGGCTCCGGTTACTTGCGGTGGTTTACAATGCGCCCGTGCGCATGGGGCAGATAGCGTGTGCGGTTGCGGTGGGCGGCCTAAGCTGCTTGCTTCTGCCGGGTCTTATGCCGCGGGCGGGCGCGCAGCAGAAAGGCCAGCCGCCCATGCGGGTGAACATTCTGAATGTATGCACTCCGGGGCAAGCCGAGAGCAAAGAACTTGCCGCGGGGCTGGAGATGGTTCCGCTCGACCCGCACTTCACCGGCGACTTCGAGGTTGCCCGCGGGCGCAGTACGCTTCCCGACTCGGCGGTTTCCCGCTGGGTTCGCTTGCGCTACGACCTTCCGGCCAAGGCCTCTTTCAGCAGCGCGCAGTACTCCTTCAGCGTGGAGAAGGACGGCATCACCGAGACCCTTGTGGTGCGGGTGCGCGATCCCAGGAACATGGTGCTGGTTTCCCTGGAGGACAGCGTGACTGCGGGCTCACCGGCGGCTGTGCTGGCGGCCGATACCCCCGTTGCCCGCGTCAATATAGAGCGCCTGGGAAAAAGCTCCCTGGTACTGGAGCGCTGTCCGCAGGCCGATCAGTCCGCCTACCAGGCCCTGTTTCTCCGGGCTTCCACCCTGATGAGGCATTACCGCTCCGCCCTCGGGGTGCGGAAGACAGTTGGGGGCGAACTGGAAAAGTTATCCGTGAAGGGCAGGGTCGAAGAGTCGCCCGTTCCACCTTCCCGCCCGGCGCACTGATTCACACTTTCAGTTGCCCGGACCGTTGGATCATTTACACTCGTCTGTTTCCTGAAAGCATCGCAGGGCATCTGTAACTCGAGGTGTCATCTTTTTCCGGAATTCAAGGCTGATCGATGGAATCGAATGTTCGTAAAACTGTTGTCATAGGCTCCGGATGCTCGGGACTTACGGCTGCGCTGTACACGGCGCGCGCCAACCTGAAACCACTCGTGCTCGAAGGGCACGAACCTGGGGGGCAGTTGTCGCTGACCACGCTGGTGGAAAATTTCCCGGGTTTTCCGGAAGGTATCCAGGGGCCGGAACTGGTGGAGAACATTCGCAAGCAGGCCGGGCGCTTCGGCGCTGAATACGCGATTGCAGACCTGCTGGAGGCCGATCTCAGCGAGTATCCCTTTCGCCTGACCCTGGCCGGCAAGAGCGCGGTTCTGGCCGAAAGCCTCATCATCGCCAGTGGAGCTTCGGCCCGCTGGCTGGGGCTGCCCAACGAGCAGGCGCTGATCGGGCACGGAGTCTCCTCCTGCGCCACTTGCGACGGATTTTTTTTCAGTGGCAAGGACATCGCGGTGATTGGAGGCGGCGATTCCGCGATGGAAGAAGCAATTTTTCTGACCCGCTTCGCTACCAAGGTGACCCTGATTCACCGCCGCGACGATTTCCGGGCTTCGAAAATTATGCTGGAGCGTGCCCGCGCGCATCCCAAGATCGAGTTCCTGACGGACACCGTGGTGGACGATGTGTATGACGTGAGCAAGAAGGAAGTCACCGGTCTGAGGCTGCGCAACATCAGGAACGGCAACTCCTGGGATTTGCCGGTCAGCGCCCTGTTCCTGGGTATCGGGCATATTCCCAATGCCAAGGTGTTTGAAGGCCAGTTGGACATGGACGCCGACGGGTATCTGATCACGGAAAAGAACGTGTTCACGAAGGTGCCGGGAGTGTTCGCCTGCGGCGACGTGCAGGACCGGCGTTATCGCCAGGCCATCACGGCCGCGGGCACCGGATGCATGGCCGCCCTGGAGGCGGAAAGGTTTCTGGAGGAACGCGGGGAATAATCTTCCGACTCCACGCAAAAGCTTAACCACAAGGGCCACAAAGGTAGCACGAAGGACTACATCGGAATCCTTTGTGCTGCCTTCGTCTTCTTTGTGGTGCAGCTTTTCCTTTGAGCTTGCCATCCGTTGTGGTGTGGAAAGCGAATGCTGAAGTCCCTGTTCGTCCGTCTCTCCGCAAACCGCAGGCTGCGCGCCGTTGCCGAACACGGGTTGCTCGGGCGCCGCATCTCCCGGCGCTTTGTCGCCGGAACGACAATCGAGGAAGTCCTCGCGGCCGCCGGGGGCCTGAATGGGCGCGGCTTCTCCGCCAGCGCCGATAACCTGGGGGAAAACGTAACCAATGTTGCCGAGGCGCGGCAGAGCGCCGAAGTCTATCACCGGCTGCTGGACGAGATTGCCGCCCGTGGCCTGAACTCCAACATCAGCCTCAAGCTGACCCACATGGGACTCGACGTGGACCCGGGGCTGGCGCGGGAACTGGTGAAGGCGATCGTCACCCATGCCGACCTGCTCAACAACTTCATCCGCATTGACATGGAGGGTTCGGCTTACACGCAAACCACTCTCGACATTGTGTGCGAACTGCAGAAGCTATTTCCCGGGCGCGTGGGCGCGGTAATTCAGGCTTACTTGCGGCGCAGCCAGGCGGACGTGGAACGGCTACTGTCGGAAGGGGTTGGGATTCGCTTGTGCAAGGGGGCTTACGACGAACCTCCGGAGATTGCTTTTCCCAACAAGTCCGAAGTGGACAGCAACTACGTGAAGCTGATGAAGATCCTGCTGAAGAGTGGGGTATATCACGGCATTGCCACTCACGACCCGGAGATGATTGCGGCGACGCAGCGCTTCGCCAGGTCGGAAAACATTTCCGCGGACGAGTTTGAATTCCAGATGCTGTATGGAATCCGGCGTGACCTGCAGGAAAAAATTGCCGGTGAGGGCTGGCGCATGCGGGTCTACATTCCGTTTGGTCCTGCCTGGTATCCCTACCTGATGCGGCGGATTGCGGAGAGGCCAGCAAATCTGATGTTTGTGCTGCGGAATCTGCTGCGGAGGTAACTGCAAACTACGCCCGCGCCAGTTCGCCAGCCGTGGCTTTGGCGACGTACTCGTAGAGTTTCGGGTGGGTGCAGACTTCGTAGTAGCGGCGTTCGGTCCATTCTTTAAAAGAAAAATTGCTGGCGTCCACGTGGGCAACGATGCCCTCCCGCACCACGATGCGGTGGAACATGTCTCCTCCCAGGGGAACCAGGCCGGTGTAGAGGCGCACATTCTCCGCGTCCCACAAGGTCGTGATGCGCGCGGTGAGGGTCTGCAGCGAGACTTCCTGCTGCAACTGGCGGAAAGCGGCTTGGTTCATGTTGATTCCGCCCACGTTGTAGCGCATGAGGAATTCGTCCGGATTGCCGCCCGTGTCCTCGTCTTCAACCGTCTTGAACGAGTACACGTTGAACCCCCCGCCGCCGGTGAGGTATTTGCGTGCGCCCTTATTGCAGGAAGAAAGTCGATCGCTCTCGTTCAGCGCCCGGGAAATCATGATGCGGGTACTGCCATCCATCAGGTACATGGGAGCGGAGTCCTGAAAGGAAATGCCGATTCCCAGCTCCAGGGCAGGCAGCCCGGACTTCCTGGAATTCTCGTTGTAGGCGTGCACGATTTCGATCATTTCCTTGGCCAGCACGCAGGTACGGGCCACGGCAAAGCAGGGCTCCCCGGCGTACCCGAAGAGGGCAAGGATGACGGCATCTCCTTCGATGAAGACTTTGGTGGCGCGGTATTTGGCCAGCAGCTTGTTGATGGGATCGTAGAAGTTCAGGCTGAAGTGCGAAGCCGGATTCAGACCGCGCTCGAACAGAGTGCGCGTGAGGGTGCTGGAGTCGCGCACATCCGCCTTCAAAATGACGTGGTGGATCACCTGCTCTTCCCGAGGTTTCTGCTCCTCCGGCAAGAGGAATTCGTAGAGCGTGCGATTGATGGCGGAAAGCTCGCGCAGGCGGTCGTTGCTGAGAATGTTGACGCGGTCCATGGCGTCTTTGGTAATTTCCATGGCGCGCCAGTCGCGGTGGTAGCGCAGGAAATCCCGCAGGAAGCGGCCCGCCACCTTGGCCCGTTCCGAAGCGCGGTAGCTGCCGGCCCGGCGGGCGGCCGCGTGCAGGTTTTCGGGAGCGAGGCGCGCCTGGAGCAGCAGCTTTTCCACCCGCTGGCGCTCGCTTTTCGAAATCAGTGCGATTTTGAGCTGCTGGGCGTGAATGGGAGGAGAATATTCGGCCAGCAGGGAGGCGCTCTCATAGGCGGCGATCACATAATCCAGCACGCCGTTGCGCTCCAGCACCTCCACCCAGGCCCCGAGAAGCGCCTTCTGCGCGTGTCCGGCCGGGGTGGAGTCGTCGGGGAGGCCGCCGGCCACCAGTTCCTGCGCATTTTCCGGCGCGTTGAGCAGGGCGTCCAGCGGGATCTGGTCCTCGCCGGGCTGGGGTTGCAGTTCGAGCGACAACAGAAACTCGCGCGCCAGCGAGACCAGGGTCTGGAAGCGGTCGGGGTCGCGCTCGTATTTTCCCAGCATGATGTACTGCTCGGCGTTTACCTGGTCATCGCGGCCATCTTCGGTAAAGAGCAGCCGGTTCAGAAGAAGGGCATACGCGGAACGGCCCGCCTTCTCCGAAAAGCGAACGCCGCATGCGGGCGAGCGTTTCCTTCTCCACCTCGCGCAAGGTGTGGAACAGTTCCTGGCTGGCCTTGCGGAGGATGGGAGCTTTGCCCAGTTGGAAGGCCGCCATGCGTTCCCGGAATTCGATGGCCTTGGTGTTCTGGGCCTGGCTGTGGCCCTTCGTAGCCGGCGACCTTGGCGCGGCAGCGCTCGAGCACCACCGCAAACTGCGCCGCCAGCTCCACGCGCAGGAACTTGAGCGTCGCCAGCCGCAGCAGGACGTCGACGGAAATGTTGCCTTCGGCCTTGGCACGGTTCAGGCCGGCGACCAGCAAATCGGAAAGGGAACGCTTGAAATCCGGAGGCTCCGGCGGACGCTCGTGCTGGCCCGGCGCTGGCGCGGGCCGCAGGAAACGCGCATTGGGTCCAGAGGGCGCTTCGGGGGGCGCGACCGCCATGTCCTCGACCCGTCCGTATTTGGCAATCAGGGCGGCGACATGCTGGCGGGCGCGGGCGGCGAACTGGGGACTGAGATAAACGTCGTGGCGAAGATTGTCGATGCCGGTGACCAGGCCCTCCAGTTCGATCTGGGGCGTGTAGCGCTTTAACTGCAGGTCACGCGCATGCTCGGCCACGCGTTCGCGTTGGAGAAAGGGGAAGGGCGCCATGTCGACAAATTCCGGCCCGCCCACCGGCCGGCATCGGCCCATGGAATGATCGCCGGCGGCAGCAGGACCCCCTTCCTCAAAAAACGGTCGCGGGAGAACCGGCCAGGATTCGGCTACGGCCTTGATTTCTGAGGAATCGCTGGTGAGCGTAGCACGTTTCCAGCGGGGCGAGGCACTTACGATAGTGATAGAGCGGGCGCCTTGCACCAGCACGCGCAACACCGGCGCCTGCTGGGGACCGCGAACGACTTTGCGCGGCTTTCGGATTTGTGGGGAAGATGGGTGGCCGCCCGGCACTCCCGCGCAGCATTTGGCGAGGGTTAGGGGAATTGTTTTCCGAGTTGCCGATGACCCGGCCAGAATCCCCTTTGGGTTTGAGATTCTAGATTGACTCGCTCTTTTGGCTGGAGCTAGATTGTTCCCTTTTGGGAGTGCTTCGTGTCTAGCTCATCGAACGTGCCTTCATTTGATCCTGAACGTTACAAGAAGACTACGCGAGAACAGTGGGACAGTGCCGCACAGGCTTGGCATAACTGGGGGCCGACACTCCAACAGTGGCTTGGACCTGCCACGGAGATCATGCTCGACATGGCTGGCGTTGAGTCCGAAAGCCGCGTCCTCGAGGTTGCTGCAGGTGCTGGCGATCAGACTCTTCACGCCGCAAGGCGCGTTGGTCCTAATGGTTTCGTGCTGGCAACCGACATTTCTCCAAGAATCTTGGGGTTTGCGCAGCAAAATGCTCTTGGCAACGGTTACAAGAACGTTGCCACGCGCGCCCTGGATGGCGAAAGTCTTGATGTTGAGCCTGGCAGTTTCGATGCGGCAATTTCTCGCGTCGGGCTAATTTACTTTCCCGATCAACAGAAGGCTCTTACCGGTATCCGAAAGGCGCTAAAGCCAGGAGGCCGGTTGGGTGCCATCGTATACTCCACGGCAGATCGGAACCAGTTCTTCTCCATTCCGGCGTCCATCATTCGACGCCGGGCCAATTTACCCTCTCCGGCTCCAGGTCAGCCGGGACCGTTCAGTCTGGGCGGAGATGGAGTGCTGCGCGATGCGCTAACCCGCGCCGGTTTTAAGGACATAAAAGAGCAGCGGGTGCCCGCACCTTTGAAAATGAAATCGGCTGCGGAGTGCCTCCGTTTTGAGAAAGAGTCGTTCGGAGCGCTGCATACGATGCTTGCCGCACTCGACGAAGCTGGCAAAGAAGCTGCTTGGCGCGAGATCGAGAGCGAACTTCGGAAGTTCGAGAGCACTTCCGGTTTTGAAGGCCCGTGCGAATTAATCGTGATCGCTGGTTCGGCGTAACACGTGGCTTGAATGGGGCACCCAGCGGCTGAAGCCGGGATGATTTTGCGTGGTTGCGGACGGCCTGAAGGGCGTCCCTCTCAAAGCAAAATCGGAATGCGCCTAGTGGGTGGCGGGACTCGTGGCAGGCGCGGGAGCCATTTGGCTGGAGTGGCGCGCCGCCTCAAACTCGTCGCCGGGCATCCAGGAAATCAGGTCAGGCTGGCTGGCCGCTTCCCATCCGAGCGCAATGCCGAAGCGCGCCAGCTTCGCCAGGCCGCTGAAGTCCCAGCTTTCCTGGAACTCGTCGCTGGGCTGGTGATAGCGGTGTTCGCTGTAGTCGCGCTCCTGCTCAATTCCCCAATCTTCGGTGTGTCCCTGGAACTGCGTCCCCTCATTGATGGAGAAAGCGGGAATGCCGACGTGGGCAAAACTGAAATGGTCGGAGCGATAGTAGAAGCCAGCAGCGGGATTGGAGTCCGGCTCGATGGCGAGGTCGAAATCGCGCGCCGTATTCTGCACCGTGGGATAGAACGTAGTGCGTTCCGCGCCCACCAGTTCCACGTCCTGGGGGATTCCCAGAGGCGATATGCCGTCGAAGTTCAGGGCAAGGCTGATCGAACCGGCGGGAATGGGAGGATGTTCTCCCAGATATTGCGAGCCCAGCAGGCCCTGCTCCTCGCCGGTGAGAGCAGCGAACAGGACGCTGCGGGGCGGGGCGCCTTCTCCCCGGGAAAAGGCATGGGCAATATCCAGCAGCATGGCGCTTCCGGTGGCGTTGTCGACGGCGCCGTTGTAGATGTTGTCGCCCTTCTGGTCGGGATGAATTCCCAGATGGTCGTAGTGCGCGCTGTAGAGAACCGCCTGGCCCTTCAGATTCGGGTCCGAACCGGGCAGCATTGCCAGCACATTGTTGGATTCGAAGGGACGAATTTTACTGGCGATTTGCGAGTGCACCAGCAGGGGCAAGAGAACCGGCTGAAAATCCCGCGACTGCGCCTGCTGGATCAGCCTTTCCATCTGCAAGCCGGTGCTGGCCGCCATTTGCTGCGCGACGGGATATTGTACCCACGCCGCCAGCTTGAGCTTGGGTGCGTTCTGCTCTTTCAGGTAGGAACGCTCGCCTCCCCAGGAGTTCCGCACCACCTCCCAACCATAGCTGGCCATATCGGTGCGATGGATGAGGATGGCGCCCAGGGCTCCCATGCGGGCGGCCTGCTCGTACTTGTAGGTCCAGCGGCCGTAGTAGGTAAGAGCCGGCCCCTTGAAGAACCCGGGGTCCTTGGAAGGAGGTTCATTCACCAGCATGAGCAGGACCTTGCCGTGAACATCCACTCCCTTGTAGTCGTCCCAGTTGTATTCCGGCGCCTGGATGCCGTAGCCGACGAAAACCACCGGGGCATTGATTTCGGAAGCGGAATTCTGGGTTTCGTCCATGGCAACAATGTCTTCGCCAAGACGGAGTTCCACGGGCGTGCCGTTGGTGGGAGTGATGGTCACCTTGCTGCTGGGATCGGTGGTGATGCCGACCATGGGAACGTGCTGCATGTAGGTGCCGTTATCGCCGGCGGGTTGAAGTCCGTCGAGGGCGAACTGGGCAGCGATATAGTCGGCGGCGATGTCGCCTCCGCGCTGTCCCGTGCCGCGGCCTTCCAGGGCATTGCTGGAAAGGAATCTGGTATGCACTCGAATGCGCTCAGGACGCACCGCGTTCAGCACCTGTTGCGCGGACTGTGGCAGATTCAGCGCCGTGGCGGTGGGTGGCGCCTGCTGCGCCCCGGCGGAATGTCCCCCGCGCAATTGCTGCGCTCCGGCGCCGGGAACGGCCAAAACGGCGGCCAGTGCGGCGCTGCACACCCATTGCAAACCACGCTTCCCCATAGCTGAAACTCCCACTTCTATTCTACGTGAGCGTCTACGTGAGCGGCACCCGTCCCGCCGGAGCCGGCAGTGGCGGCCATGCCTGCCGTTGTCCGGCTACCTGCCCGCGATAGCCTTGGCCGAACTCATGTTTTCGAAGCGATCGTAGACGCGCACCACCACCACGTGCTCCTCCGCCGCCCCGGCCGGAGAAGGGGCCTTCTGGGAAACCGTCGTACCCGGAGCCGGAGAAGGGGCGGAGGGCACGGGAACCGAAAAACTGTAGTCCTGCACCCGGAAGTCTGACAAGCCGCCTACAGGATCCAGGTACTGCCAGGGGCCGGCATCAATGGAATACTCGGCGCGCTGCAGGGGAGAAAAGCCGTCGACTGCGTGAAAGCTCACGTGCAGCGTGTCTCCCTTGATGGAGGCGATCAGGTTCTGTACCTGGGGCGGCGTGGTGTCCACCTCGAAATGGTCGCTGATCTTGGAGGTAGTCAGAGCTTCATCCGGCGAATGCGAGGGAGCGTCGGAGGCGACCACCATCAGCTCGTAACCGCCGTCGGGAAGCAGAGAGGCTTCAAAGGAATAGTAGGGGTCCTCAATGTTGTCTTTCAGCAGTTGCCAGCGGTTCTCCTTGTCGCCGCGGTAATACAGGGAATACACCAGGTCGTCGTCGTTGGCGTCGGTCGCGGTCCACTTCACGGCGATGTAGTCGCGGTCGCGTATGGCGGGCACATTGACCTGAAAATTCTGGCTGGAGGTGTTCTTGTTGTTCTGCTGGCCGACGTTGACGGTAACTGTCTCGTTGACCGGGTGGGGCGTGTCCTGAAAGCGCGCGCCCGGCTGCACGGCGATGTCGGAAATCTCAGGCGCAACGTTCTTGGGAAGGTAGTTCAGGGTTACGGAATCCACCACGGGTGCGGGCGTTCCCGAGAACAACACCGCTTTCCACTGCACGAAACGCGCCGCGGGAACGTTGAGCTTGCCCTCGTTTTCCCCGAAGTTCACCTTGGTCCACGGGCTCCAGTTGCGGTCAGGATTATCGACGTTGCCGCTGCGCGCGTACAGGTCGAAGTGCCCTCTGCCGCGCACCTCGGCGCGTCCCCAGCGGGAAAAGATCTTGGCGTCGAAGACGTCGCTTTCGTAGCTGCCTTCGGCGTCGGGCACGGCGCGCAGTCGGAACAGCTTCCCCAGGTTGCTGGTACCGGCATAGAGTCCGCCGCCGGCCGCCCGGGTGAGCGCGGAAACGTGATTGGCGCTGGCCTTGACCAGATCGATGGAATCGCCGTTTTTGGCGACGGCATAAATTCGGCCTGTGTTGCCGGTGCCGATCACCAGACGGTCTTGATCGAATGCCAGCGCGTAGACCACGTCATTGGGGGAACTCCACAATTGCTTGGGTGAGCCGTCGGGAGCGATACGGTAGACCTCCGACCCCCCGGTGACCACCTGCATGGGCAGAAGCGGGGGCGGAGAAAACTGAGGCGTGGTCTCCTGCTGCGTGGTTGTGGGTCCGGCAGGACTGGCTGTGACCGTGATGGTCGTGCTGGCGGTCGGAATGGACTGCGGAGCCTGGGTGGGAGTGGGATTCCCGTTGCGCTTCTGTCCCACAGCCGCGGCATAGATGTTGCCGCTGCCGTCAATGGCAAGAGCGGTAATTTCCTTCTTGTCGGCGCTGTAGAGCACAAAGCCCTGCCCGGCGGGAGAAATGCGATATACCAGGCCGCTGCCGTCCGAGCCGGCGATCAGGTTTCCCTTGGGATCGAAGGCCAGGACGCGGATGTGGGCCTCGTCGCTCTTGAAGAACAGCGTCGGCTGACCCTCGCGCGGCACGCGGAAGATCTCGCCCTGGTCGCCGGTGGCGACATAAAGCTGGCCCCGAGAGTCGAGCGCCAGATCCCAGATGTACTTGGTTTGGGGATCAAACAGTACAGTCGCCTTGTAGTTGGGGTCCACCGGCACGCTGTCCGACTCCCGCTCCGGGTCGGCAAAGCTGTGCGGGTCCGGCTGCTTGGCAGCAGAGGCTGGCGGAACGTTCCTGGAGGTTTGGCTGCTCCCGGTCGGGGCGGGCGAGGTGCGCTCAATCTTGTAAACCTTGCCGTCCGGAGAGGTGGCGGCATAAATCACGCCATCCTTGCCTACGACCAGGGCCTGCACCTGCAGCTCGGATGGCTGAAACACAACAGTCGCCTGCCCCTCGGGCGTGACCCGATAGACGCGCGCGGGAGATCCGGCGGCGGCGTAAACGTTGCCCTGGCCATCATCGGCAATCGACCAGATGTAGGTGGAAGGAGTCGTGAACAGCGGCACAAAGGCCGGCGCCAGCTCGATGCCGCCCTGGCTGCGAATGGCGACGCCATGGGCGGTGCCTTGCTCCAGGTCGTCGTAACTGGACTGGTCCCAAGTATGAGTGCCTTCAGCGAAAACAGAGGTGGCGCTTACCAGCAAGACAACAAAAACCGCAAATATCTTCTGCATGGAAAATGACAAAGCTTTCAAGAGCCGAGGGTTACTTTCAGCCTAACACGCGAACGAGCATGGCAGGAAATCCGGAGTAGCAGGTCGGCTTGCCAACGGACCTACTACCAAATCCGGCGACTGTGGGAAGCTCAGCCCTGGAGCCCGACCGCAAAGAAGAAAGGCTGCGCGAGGGACCGGAAACCGGGTCCCTGGCCAGCCATTATTTCTTGCCGGGAAGTCTTTGCGTCTTTGGGTGTGACTTCTGGGCGTGCCACTTTTGCATGAAGCCGGGAAATCGGCCTGACTAATCGATAGGCCGGTACAGGTGCCGCGTACGGTTCTCGATGACCGCGTCCAGACGGCCTTTCACATGCTCTTTGAAGTAGGGGGCGGCCCAGTGGGCGTCGAGAGCCGCCTGGTCGTCGTAGACCTCGTAGAACATGAACTGGCTCGGGTTTTCCGTGGACTGGTGCCCCACGTACTGGCGGCAGCCAGGCTCCCGGCGCGTATGTTCCTGCATGACGTGAATAACGTCCCGGGCGGTGTCTTCCGATCCGGGCTTAACGGTGAACTGTACCCATAGAACGATCATCGTGCTTTTGCCAGTCCTCGCTGCGTGTGATTTTTGAAGTTAGCTAACTCGTGTACAAATTCTCCCACCACCATGGTCTGCTCGCGTCCCGGTCCGGTGGAGATCATGCCGATCTGCGCGCCGGTCTCCTTTTCGATGAATGACAGATATTCCCTGGCCCGGGCGGGAAGCTTGCTGTACCCGGTGATGCCCTCGGTGGGAGTTTGCCATCCCGGCAGCTTTTCGTAGACGCACTCGATCTTTTCGTAGCCGCCCGCCTGGGCGGGAATTTCCGTGGTGAGCTTACCGTCCACGCGATAAGCGACACAGATGGGGATTTCGGCCATTTCGTCGAGCACGTCCAGCTTGGTCACGACCAGGCGGGAGATGCCGTTGATCAGGGCGGAATAGCGCAGCAGCGGAAGATCGAGCCAGCCGCAGCGCCGGGGACGCCCGGTGACGGCTCCGTATTCATTGCCGCGGGCGCGCAGGAGCTCCCCTTCGGCATCGTGGCTTTCACTGGGGAAGGGACCCTCGCCGACTCGTGTGCAGTAAGCCTTGGTCACGCCAACCACCACGCCCATCGAGGTCGGCGGCACGCCGGTGCCGATGACCGCGCCGCCCGAGGTGGCGCTGGAGGAAGTCACGAAGGGATAGGTGCCATGGTCGATGTCGAGCATGGTTCCCTGGGCGCCCTCGAACATGACCGATTCGCCGCTTGCGATGGCCTGGTTGAGCAGGGTTGCGGTGTCGCATACGAAGGGAGCGATCTGCTCGGCGACGCGCGCATACTCCGCATACATGGCTTCCGGATCGAGGGGCTCGGAGTTGAACAGCGCGTGCGCAATCATGTTCTTTTCGCGGCAGGCGTTGGTGATGTGCGTGCGCAGCAGGTCAAGGTCGAGCAAGTCGGCCACGCGCAGGCCGCGGCGTCCCATCTTGTCTTCGTAGGCCGGACCGATGCCGCGCGAGGTCGTCCCGATTTTCACCCGGCCGGGGGCGTTCTCCGCCGCCAGCTCGATCATGCGATGGTAGGGAAGAATCACCTGGGCGCGATTGCTGATGTAGAGATTGGCGCGGGAGTCCTGCACTGAATTCGCCTGCTTGCCCCGGGCTCGCGCTCCGCCGCTCTCGCGCCTGGCCTCGCCGTTCGGACCCTCGACGGAAAGGCCGGCCTCGCGCAGGGCCGCGATTTCCTTCAGCAGGGCAAAGGGATCCAGCACGACGCCGTTGCCGATGACCGCCTTGCAGCCGGCCCGTAGAATGCCGCAAGGAACCAGTTGCAGAATGAACTTTTTGCCATCGATGGTTACGGTGTGTCCGGCGTTGTGGCCTCCGGCGTAGCGTGCTACCACGGAGAAATGATCGGAAACGACATCGACAATCTTGCCTTTGCCTTCGTCTCCCCACTGCGCGCCCACGATGATGGCCGTTTTCGGTCTGCTCAAAGCACTTCCTTAAGGTCTTGGGATCACACACTCCATGCCTGCAGGGTACTGGCTTTGGGATGAAAGCAGGAAACCGCGGCAGAGGTGTACAGGAAATCTTAAAGGCTGGGGTCGGGAACTGGCAATTGGCAAATGCCCGGCGGCGATTGTCAGGGCGCCTGGCGGTCCCGCGACGGTTCGCGCTCCTTGCTACACTCCAGCCATGCCCGAGCTTCCCGAGGTGGAAACGGTAGCGCGCGGACTGGCGGAGCGCGTCATCGGAGACGTGATCGAGTCGGTATGGATCGGCTCCAAGCCGGAGCCGTTGAAGTCGCCGGCCCGAGAGATTGCGTCCACCCTCGAGGGCGCGCGCATTGCCGCCGTGCAGCGCATCGGCAAGCAGGTGGTGATCGATCTGGAAGCTGCGAAAACGGGCCGCTCCGGCAAAGCAAAGTCGCGAATGCCGCAATCCGGGCCGGGCGCGCAATTCATTGTGCACCTGGGCATGACGGGACGGCTGCTGGTCGTAAGCCCGGAAACAGAGATTGCCAAACATACGCACCTGATCGCCAGGTTGGCATCGGGACGCGAGCTCCGCTTCGTGGACCCCAGGCGCTTTGGCCGGCTCTCGGTGGTGCGAGAGCAGTTTCACGCCGCCGGAGCCGAGCCGCTGACCGTCGACTTCGAGCAGTTTGCAAAGCTTTTCCGCAAGCGCAAGACACCCATCAAAAGCGCACTGCTGAATCAGAAGCTGCTCAGCGGCGTGGGCAATATCTATGCCGATGAATCGTTGTTCCGCGCCGGAGTGCGTCCACGGCGGCGCGCCGCCAGTTTGGCCCGGGCCGAACTGATGCGCCTGTACGATTCCATCAAGCAGGTGCTGGCGGAAGCCATTGCGGCGGGCGGTTCTTCGGTTTCCGATTACGTGGACGCCGCCGGCGAGCCCGGATTTTTTCAGGTCCATCATCGCGTCTACGGGCGCGAAGGGCAGCCCTGCCTGGTGTGCGGCACGCCCGTCAAGCGGGTGGTGATCGCGGGAAGAAGCTCACATTATTGTGCGAAATGCCAGGGGTAGCCCTCAGCTTTCGGCTCCTGGCTTTCCGTGCAGACCTTCTGGCTCATAGCGGATAGCTCAAGGCTGAAGGCTGACCCCTGTTCTACAATTCACGCATGTCTTCGTTTGCCATTGGTGTGGATCTCGGCGGGACCAACCTGCGCATTGCCGCCATCGACGAGAGCGGTTCGCTGCTGGAAAAAATCACCATGCCGACCCGGGTCAACGATGGCCCGGCGGCGGTGATTGATCGAATGTGCTCGAGCATCAATCAACTGGTGATGAAATACGCGCACGGCGCGACCCTGCTGGGGGCGGGGGTGGGTATCCCCGGCATCATCGAGATGCGCACCGGCACCCTGCGCGAGTCCCCCAACCTGCCGGGATGGCATAACTACATGGTGCGCGACGCCATCGAGAGCCGCCTGGGTGTTCCCGTAATTCTGGAAAACGACGCCAATGCCGCCGCCTTTGGCGAAGCATGGCTAGGCGCGGCCAAGCATGTGAGCAACATGCTGATGGTGACGCTGGGAACCGGAGTGGGCGGAGGCATTGTGCTCAATGACCAGATCTGGCATGGCATGACGGGAATGGCCGGGGAGCTCGGCCATGTGACGGTGGATCCCAATGGGCCGGTTTGTGGTTGCGGCAGCCATGGATGCGTGGAACAGTACGCCTCCGCTACGGCCATCATGCGCATGGCGCGGGAGAAGATCGCGGGCGGGCATGCTCCCGGACTGGCGCGCTTTGCTTCCAGTCCTGATGTGGAGTTCAATGCCAAGCTGATTCACAACCTGGCGGTGCAGGGTGACCGGGCTGCGCGCGAGATTTTCCAGACCGTGGGATGGGCCTTGGGAGTCCTGCTGGGAGACATGGTCAACGCCCTCAACCTGGAGATGTACGTGATCGGCGGAGGCGTGGCTCCCGCCTGGGAAGTGTTCAGCTCGGCGATGTTCCAGGAACTACACAAGCGCTCGCTGGTGTACGACGCCACCGCACCCGTGGAAGAAGGGGACAGCGATGGAGGCGCTTCCGCCCAGGTGAAATCCGATGTGCTCACCCAGCACACGATTGTGACCCGCGCTGTTCTGGGCGGCGAGGCCGGCCTGTACGGCGCCGCCCGCCTTCCCATGACCGCCCATGAGAGGGCGGCTCATGCCCACCTCCCGGCTCCTGGCGACAAATCGTAATGGCTGCGCGTAAACCAGCGGAAAGCCTCAATTTCGCCAGTGCTGGTGCTTCCGGGGACAATTTCAGGCGCTGGTTGTGGGGGCTCGCCGAGGCTGCACCCGGCTCGCTGCTTTGAGCCGGGCAATCTCGCGCGGGGTGAGCATGCGGAATAATCCCGGTTCCACGTCCAGGGTCAAGGGGCCATAGCGCACGCGCCGGATCTTTTCCACGTGATGGCCGACCTGCTCAAACATGCGCCGAATCTGCCGGGTCCGGCCTTCAATAAGCGTGACCTCGTACCAGGGATTGACGGCATCGCGCACGACCTCAATCTTTGCCGGGGCGGTTTTCACCGGCTTGGGCCTGGTTTTCGACGGGCGTGGTTTCCCTTCGTGGGAACTTACCAGGGGAGGCAGGACGACGCCACGCCGCAGCTTCTCGAGTCCTTCTTCACTGGGACGTCCGCTCACCTTGACCAGATAGGTCTTGGGAACGTGGGAGGAGGCGTGCATGAGTTTCTGCGCCAGGGCGCCGTCATTGGTCAGCAGCAGCAGGCCTTCGCTGGCGTAGTCCAGACGTCCCACGGGATAGACGCGCGCCGGCACTGATTTCACCAGACTCATCACCGTAGGGCGTCCTTCGGGATCGCTGACCGTGGTGACGTATCCCCGGGGCTTGTTCAGCAGGATGTACAGCGGTCGCTCAGGTCCGCCCAGGAGCTGGCCGTCCACGCGGATCTCGTCTTTGGCGGGATCGGCTTTGCTGCCCAGCTCGGAGACGGTCTCTCCATTAATGCTGACTCGTCCGCGAGTGATCAGTTCTTCGGCCTTGCGGCGGGAGGTAATCCCGGCGGCGGCAATGATTTTCTGAAGGCGTTGCTGAGGCATGCAACTTGGATGATACATGGAGCCGCGACAGCAATTCAGGACCGCTCGCTGGCTGCCTCGACGTTCTCGGTTCCTTGCCGGGAGGATTCCTCCGGGTTCGAGGGCACCGGCTCCGGTTGGGCTTCAGCAGCCGCTTGCGATGGAGCGGGTTGCGCTGGCGGCTCTGGCTCGGCGCCCTGCGCCTGTGGTTGAGCGAACAGCTCGTCCGCGCCATCGGAGGTCATCTTTTCAAATTCTTCCAGACTGGGCAGCTCGCCGACATCTTTCAAGCCGAAGCGCAGCAGAAATTCTTTGCTGGTCTTGTACAGGATGGGACGCCCGATCACCTGCTTGCGACCGGCGGTAACGATCAGCTTGCGGTCCAGCAGGGTGGAGAGAACGCCGCTGGATTCCACGCCGCGGATTTCGGTGATCTCCGGCGCGGTGACGGGCTGCTTGTAGGCGACCACGGCCAGCGTTTCCAGGGCCTGCAGCGAAAGCCTCATGGGAGGTTTGAGGCTTTTGGCAAAGGCGCGCACGGCGTCGTGATGCTCGGGCTTGGTGGCCATGCGATAGCCGCCCGCGACCTGGCGGATCTCCATGCCGCGGTCGGAGTGGGCACAATCCGCCTGCAGTTCTTCCACGGTGGCGCGCACGCGGCTGCGTACTTCGGCATCCAGCGCCTTGGGCTCCACGGCCTCCGATTGCAGGCCGCACTCGCTGACGATCTCGTCCTTCAGCACGGCGGCGATCTGTTCCACGGAAACCGGCTCTTCCGCGGCGTAGATAATTGCTTCGATTTTTGCCTTGATAGCCATCAGCACTCAGCGAAATTCCTAGCGCCAGTCGTCGCGCACCGCCATTTGCTCCGCCATGACGTTATCAAACATGGGATGTTTTTTGATGAGGATTTCGCCGAACACGGACTCCTGCCGCAGCAGGATGGCCTGCAGGCGAACCAGTTCCAGCATGGCCAGGAGCGCGCAGACCAGCGCCTGGCGGGTCTGCACGTTGCGCAGCAGTTGCTTGAGCCGGAGGGGACCCTCTTCCAGCAATAAGCGGCGGCGGAAGTAGTCAATCATCTGGCTGACGGTCACGGTCTCCTCGTCCACTTCGATCATGGGGCGCGACTTCAGCCGGTCGAGGATGTCGCGAAAGGTGCGCACCAGGTCGAGTGTATCCGCGGCCAGTTCGGGCTCGGTGCCCTCGGCGTCTTTGAATTCCTTCAGTGCCGGGTTGGACCAGGTTGCGGCTTCGATATGCTGCTTCTGCAGCAGCATCTGCGCCGCCGTCTTAAATCGCTCGTGCTCCAGCAGGCGGTTGACCAGTTCCGCGCGCGGGTCTTCCTCGGCTTCGGCCAGGATCGTGGGATCGCGCGGCAGCAGCATGCGCGACTTGATCTGGATGAGCACGGAGGCCATGAAGATGAACTCGGAGGCCAGGTTCACATCCATGTCGCGAATGCGCTCCACATAGGTCAGGTACTGCGCCGTGATCTGCGCGATGGGGATGTCGTAAATATCGATATCTTGCTTGCGGATGAGGTCGAGCAGCAGGTCGAGCGGCCCGTCATAAACCTCGCCCACCGTGATGGCGTAGGGGAACTCGCTTTGCTTGCGGGCAGACTTCTTCGCCGGCTCGGCCGGGAGGGGAGCGTTGGCGACGGGTTGGGGGGCGTCCGGCATTGGTGAGTTGCGTAATTTGAAATTGGTAATTGGAAATTTGCAACCGGCAACTTGCCTGAGTCGCGCCCACTCCGGCGTTCCAATCTCCAATTACAAATTTTCAAATTCCTTCGACATTCCCATGGCATCCCGAACCTCGGTCAGCGTGGCCTCGGAAACTTCGCGGGCGCAGGCCGAGCCGGCTTCCAGGATGTCCCACGCCAGGCGGGGATTTTCTTCATACTTGCGCCGCCGTTCCTGCATGGGATTGAGCACCTGCACCAGGGCGTCGGCCACCCAGCTTTTGCATTCGATACAGCCAATGCCGGCGGTACGGCAGCCGGCGTCCACCTTGGCCTGCGTCTCCTGGCTGCTGAAAATCTTGTGCAGGTCGCCTACCGGGCAGACGTCCGGATTGCCCGGGTCCGTGCGGCGCACGCGCGCCGGGTCCGTCACCATGGTCTTGAGCTTCTGGCGCACCACTGGCTCGGGATCCGTGAGCAGTACGGTGTTGCCGTAGGACTTCGACATCTTGCGTCCATCGGTTCCCGGCAGCTTGGGCGCGGGCGTGAGCAAAGGCTGCGGCTCGGGGAAGATGGCGCCACGCTTGCCGGGATAAAACCCGTTGAAGCGGCGGGCGATCTCGCGCGTGAGTTCGACGTGCGGTACCTGGTCTTCGCCCACGGGAACGGCATCCGCCTTATAGATCAGAATGTCCGCTGATTGCAGCACGGGATAGCCGAGAAATCCGTAGGTGCCCAGGTCCTTTTCCTTGATGTTTTCCCGCTGCTCTTTGTACGTGGGCACGCGCTCCAGCCATCCCAGCGGCGTGATCATGGAGAACAGCAGGTGCAACTCCGCGTGTTGCGGAACGTGGGATTGGATGAACATGGTGGTGCGCCCGGGGTCGAGCCCCGCGGCCAGCCAGTCGAGCATGACTTCCAGCGAATTCTGCTTGATGCGCGAGGTGTCGGCGTAATCGGTGGTGAGCGCGTGCCAGTCGGCAATGAAGCAGAAGCACTGGTAGGCGTCCTGCAGCTTGACCCAGTTGGCCAGCGCACCCACGTAGTTGCCCAGGTGCAGCTTGCCGGTGGAGCGCATTCCGCTCAGGATGCGTGGCCTTTGTTTACTGTTGGGAACGCCCATCAGAAACTCATCAGCATGGAATTGAAGAAGTGCAGGAACGGATTCACCACGGCCGCGATCACGCCCTGGCCGGCAACGAACAGCAGAATCAGCGCGAAGATTCCCACCATGTCGTACATGCGCCGGACCTGCTCCGGGAGCATATGGCGCAGCACATGGCTGCCGTCCAGCGGGGGAATGGGAATCAAATTGAACGCCGCCAGCAGCACGTTGATGAACATCATGTAATAGAGCATGCCGGCAATGGGCACAAGTACGGAACTGGCACTGCCCATCGAGCCGATGGCGCCGCCGTAGCTGAGCGCCAGTACGGAAACGATTACTTTCCCCTGAGCCGAAGTGGTTGCGATCAATGCCAACCCCACGACCGAAATGGCGGCTACCAGCAGATTGCTGACAGGGCCGGCGACGGAGGTGAGAATGTCATCGCGAACGTGGTTGGGAAAGTTCTCGGGATTCACCGGCACGGGCTTGGCCCAGCCGATGACCGGAAGATGGGAGATCAGCATAATCGCCGGCAGCAGGACGGTCCCGACGGGGTCAATGTGCTTGATGGGATTGAGCGTCACCCGGCCCAGCATGCGCGCCGTGGGATCGCCGCAGCGGTTTGCCGTCCAGGCGTGCGCCGACTCGTGCACGCAAATGGCAAACAGAAATGCTATGACTTCGAAGAAGATTTCCGCTGGATTCATGCGCTTGCGTTGATGGTATCACGCAGGTGGGAGGGCGGCGATTTGTGTCGAAAAATCTATTGGATCAGTGCCGCGGATCAAGCAAGCACCCGTCATTCAAGGATTCGCACTCCACGTTTCGATGTGCCTGTTCAATGCGCCTGCAGGTGCTCCGCGATTTTCTCCCGCGCGATGCTCACCTGCTCTCCGCTTTCCAGGTGCTTCACTGCAAATTGGCCTGAAGCGGCCTCGTTTTCGCCGACGATTACCGCATAGCGCGCCCCCAGCTTGCTGGCCGTTTCCAGCGACTTCTTCAGGCGGAAGGTCTCGTCCCCGAGTTCGATCACCAGATCATGACTCCGCAACTCGCGCGCCAGGCGTGCCGCCTCACGGTTCATGCCCGCGCCCAGGGGAGCGATGTAGGCGTCCACCGGACGGGTTACAGCGGCGGCGTCCTCGGCTTCACTCAGTGCCAGAACCAGCCGGTCTTCGCCGATGGCGAAGCCGATGCCCGGTGCGCGCGGTCCGCCCAGGGTTTCCGACAAGCCGTCGTAGCGCCCGCCGCCGAGAATGGCGTTCTGCGCTCCCAGGGCTCCATGAGTGAACTCAAACGCGGTGCGGCTGTAGTAGTCGAGACCGCGCACCAGGCGGCTGTTGATCACGTACTCCAGTGCAATGGATTTCAGAATGGATTGCACTTCTTCGAAGTGCTGCCGGCAGGCGTCATCGAGATAGTCGAGGATGCGCGGCAGCTTTTCGATGATGGCCTGGTCCTGCGGCACCTTGCAGTCGAAGACGCGCAGGGGATTGGTGAGCGCGCGGCGCTGGCAGTCGCCACACATCTGCGCTTTCACCGGCTCGAGCGCGGCGCGGAGAGCTTCGAAGTAGCGGGGGCGGTCGTTGGCGCAGCCCACGGAGTTGAGCTGCAGCGTCCAGCCCGAGATGCCAAGCCGCTCCAGCAGGGTAGCCAGCATTTCCAGGACTTCAGCATCGCGGGCAGGGGATTCGCTGCCCGAGGTGGGCGGTCCGATGACCTCGGCTCCGATCTGGTAGAACTGCCGGTAGCGTCCCTTCTGCGGACGCTCGCGGCGGAACTGCGGGCCCATGTAGTAGAGCTTCTGCACCCCGGGACGCTCCCACAGCTTGTGCTCGATGTAGGCGCGGACGACTCCGGCGGTGTTCTCCGGGCGCAGGGTGAGGGACTGGCCTCGATCGCTTTCCGCGCGGCCACGGTCTTCGAAGCTGTACATCTCCTTGGAGACAATGTCGGTCTCCTCGCCCACGGAGCGGGCAAACAGTTCGGTGGCTTCGAAGATGGGCGTGCGGATCTCATGGAAGTTGTAATCGCGGAAGACGTCGCGCGCGGCGGTTTCGACAAAGTTCCACAGCGCCGTCTCCGGCGGTAGCAGGTCGCGGGTTCCTCGGATGGCTTTAATCAAGGGAGTCAACGGTCAGTCGATCGCAATTAGGGGTTGGCACTGGGCACTTGCGTGGGCTGGCAACAAAAACACCGAGAATTCCTCGCTGCGCTCGAGATGACATCCACGTTGGATGATGAACTGCCGCCCTGAGCTTCAATGGCCCCCGCTCGCAGTCTCTTTCAAGTAGTGCTCCTTATATTCCAAGTAATTCTTCGCGTAGCGCAGGATGGATTCCTGGTCCTGTTCTCCCAGTTTCTTGCGAAACCTGCCGGGGACACCCATCCACAGCGAGCCGGGCTCGACCACGGTGCCTTCGGGAATCACCGTACCGGCGGGTGCCCACCGGCGGCTTCCCGCACGAGATCTTCGGCGACGAGCTCAAGCAGATCAAGTCGATGGGCATCCCGGTGATCGGCCACTCCGAGGCCGTGCCGGCCGACCCCGCCGAGGGCTTCATCGCGATGGCCTCGGGGCCGGAGCGCAACCTGAAGATCGGCACCGAGGAGGCGAACTGGATCATCGCTGACACCGATGGGAGCGCCAACGTCTTCTTCGTCGACTCCGGCTTCCCGATCAACGGCCTGCAGCTCAAGGGCCTCAAGGCCCAGCTGGCCAAGGAGTGCCCCGACAGCTGCAAGGTCAACTCCTACCAGGCCCCGGTCACCAGCATCGGCAAGGACCTGGCCGGCAAGGTCGCCTCGCAGCTGCAGGCCAACCCGGACACCAACTACCTGGTGCCCGCGTTCGGCGACATGGCGATCGGCATCCCTGCCGCGCTGGCCGCCAGCAGCATCAAGCAGCCGCCGATGCTGACGCAGGAGCCCGGCAAGGCCAACATGGCCGACATCCGCAACGGCGACCTGGTCAGCTGGAACGGCTCTGGCCCCGAGTCGATGTGGGGCATCGTCGATACGTTCATCCGCTACTTCAACAAGCAGGACTTCCCCAGCGAGGTCCCGCTGCCGGAGTGGTTCATCACGAAGGACAACGCGCCGGCCGAGGACACGTTCCCGACCGTCGTGGACTATCAGCAGCAGTTCAAGAAGCTGTGGGGCGTGTCGTAGCGGATTCCGGAGGATCGGGGGCCCGCTTGGGCCCCCGATCACCCTGATAAGCTGCCGTCAGGTTCGCAGTGTGAGACGAGGGAATGGAGAGAGCATGATCGAGGTCGGGATCTTCGATGGCGGGGCGACGGACCTGCCCTTCCGCAAGACCGCGTCGGGGCAGCGCGTCGTCGACGGGACGCTGGCGGACCTCCACGCGTCGCACCAGCGCGTGCAGGCCGCCCAGGTCCGCCGGGCGGTGCTCGCCGACAGCGTCGGCTTCGACTACTACTGGCTGACCGAGCACCACTTCGGCGTCGAGGGCGCCGAGCTCAGCACCAACCCGCTGCAGATCGGCACGGCGATCGCCGCGCTGACGCCGGCGCATCCGCATCGGCCAGCTGGCCAACATCGTCGCCTTCCACCACCCTGCTGCGGCTCGCCGAGCAGATCGCGATCCTCGACAACCTCAGCGGCGGGCGCGCCGAGGTCGGGTCTCGGACGCGGCTACCAGGCCCGCGAGGCCGAGACGTTCGGCACGACGTACGGCTCGGGCGTCCAGGACCAGGAGCGCAACCGGCCTACCACCAGGAGGCCTACGAGATCCTCATCAAGGCGTGGACCGAGGAGTCCTTCTCGCCACAAGGGCCAGTTCTTCACCATCCCGCCGACCTACACGAAGTGGAACCACGCCCAGACGATCGCGTTCTTCGAGGAGGGCGACGCGGGCCCGGACGTCGATGACGTCTTCAACATCGCGCCGCGCCGGACCAGTACTCCATGATGGGGCCGCCGATCAGCGCGTCGGGGACCACGCTGAAGCAGCTGTCGGTGCTTCCCGCAGCCGTTCCAGAAGCCGCACCCGCCGCTGTGGGAGCCGCTCAACAGCGAGCGCACGATCCGCTGGGCCGCCCGCAACGGCATCAACGGCAACTTCATCTTCGAGACCGACCGGGCGCTGAAGCCGAAGATCGAGGTCTACATGGAGGAGTCCGCGGCCAACGGCTGGCCGAACGGCGGCGAGTTCAAGTACGGCTGGGACGCCGAGATAGCCACCGCGGCATGAGCTCCGGACGCGTGGTCCACATCGTCGACCCGTCCCTGAGCCACTGCAACCCCGACCTGGCGCGTCGAGTCCCAGCTGTTCCAGTGGGACTTCTACAAGCCGTTCGGCTTCACCGCGATCCTGGCCCAGCCGGGCGAGACGCCGCGCATGGACGTCGACGTCACGGCGGAGCTGCTCCAGGAGCAGGGCATGCTCGATCGTCGGCACCAAGCAGGAGGTCATCGAGAAGCTGATGGGCCTCAAGGAGCACGCCTACGGCGACGGCGACTTCCTCACGAACATCTGGTTCGAGTCGGGCGGCGTCAGCCACGAGGCCGTCGAGGAGCAGATCCAGTTCTTCGGCGAGGAGGTCCTGCCGGTGCTGCGCCAGGAGTGCGGCGGCGGCGCCCGAGCGCGCCGAGACGACCGTCGAGCTGGTGCCGGACGCGGCCGTCGCGTCCGCCGCCTGAGCGACGTCCTGCCGGGCGGGCGGGCGATGGCCGACGTCGACGACATCGTCCGCCTGACCCACGACTACGCGCTGTACAACGACACGTTCCAGGTCGACGCGCTCGTCGACCTGTTCGTGTCCGACGCGTTCTTCGACATGACGCCGGCCGGCCTGGACCGCTACGAGGGTCGCGACGACGATCCGCGACTTCTTCGAGCGCGAGAAGCGCGCGCTGAGCCATGTGATCCACCTGACGTCCAACCACCGCGTCGACGTCGACGGCGACCGCGCGAGCGGCACGGCGTACTTTCACGCGATCGGCATGACCCGCCGCGACGGTCGTCGAGAACGCGGCTCGCGGCATGTACGACGACGCCTACGTCCGCACGGCCGCCGGGCTGGCGCTTTGCGATCGCGGCGCAGCGTCCCGCTGGTCCCCTGGACGCCCGGCCGCCGCGCGGCCTGACCTCGTGACCCGCTGGGGGCATCTGGAGCGGCGAGCTGCGCTTCGCCCGCGATCGCGGCGCGGTCCGCGAGGCGGCCGCCGAGCTCGATCGCGCTCGGCTTCGGGACGCTGTGGCTGCCCGGGCGGCACCGGCACCGGCGCGCCGCTGCTCGATGTCGCGGGGGAGATCCTCGACGTCGTGCCGCGGGCGACGGTCGGGACCGGCGTGCTGAGCATCTGGGTGCAGGACGCCGCGTCGGCGGGCGCGGCCCAGGCGCGGCTGCGCGAGCGGCATCCCGGTCGCTTCCTGCTCGGGCTGGGCACCAGCCACGCCGAGCTGCTGGACGATCCGGCGGCCCGCGAGCGCCTGGCCCGACCGTTCACCGAGATGTCGCGCTACCTCGACGGGCTCGACGCCGCCTGTCCCGGCGCGCAGGACGAGCGTGTGCTCGCGGCGTTGCGCCCGCGCATGCTCGGCCTGGCCCGCGATCGCTGTGGCGGCTCCCATCCGTACCTGGTGACGCCCGACCACACCGCCGTCGCGCGCGAGGCGCTCGGGCCGGGCCCGCTCCTGGCGCCCGAGCAGACCGTCGTCCTGGAGACCGATCCGGTGCGGGCCCGGGAGATCGCGCGCGCGTTCCTGTCGGTGTACCTCGGGTTGCCCAACTACATGGGCAACCTGCTGCGCTTCGGCTTCGAGGAGGCCGACCTGCGCGACGGCGGCAGCGACCGCTTCGTCGACGCCGTCGTCTGCTGGGGCGACGAGGCGGCGATCGCGCAGCGCGTGCGCGAGCACCGCGAGGCGGGTGCGGACCACGTCGCGCTGCAGCTGCTGTCGGGCCGTCGCGGCCTGCCGCTGGAGGAGTGGCGGCGGCTGGCCGCGTTGCGCTGAGCCCGGGTCAGGCGAACGGCGGGCATCGAAGGCACAAGGTCGGTCCCGCGCCGCCCCGTCCACACGCCGAAAAGGGCGACGTGCCTGCTCTTAACCGTCCATGGCGCGGTCAAGAGCAGGCACGTCGAGTCCGGGAATCGAACCGACCCGCTGCTCGCGGCCGTCTGCGCCGCGGCCCGGCGCGTTCGCGTTCGGTGATGCCGTTCGCCAGCGGCGGGGACCGCGCCTCAGACCAGCGCGGCCGCGCGCGACCACTCCTCGTCGAGGATCCCCTGCAGGTACTCCAGCCGCTCCTCGCCGCCCAGGAAGTCGAAGCGCACCGTGCCGAGCGGGTCGATGCGCTCGCGCAGCAGCGCCAGCTGCGCCTCGGTCGGCGTCGTGGTGCACGCCACGTCGTCGGGCACGTCGAGGGCGAAGCCGGTGTTGCTGCGACCACCTCGTCGACGCTGACCCCGGGATGGACCGAGGCGATCGCGAACGGCCGTCGTCCTCGGACTTCGTCAGCACCGCCAACGGCGTCACGATCGTGACCGGTCCCTCGGTCACCAGCCCGCGCGCCGCCCGTGCGCCCGCGGAGATCGGCGCCCGCCGGCCGGTGGCGAAGTCGACACGCTCGACCAGCGTGCGGCGGTCGTGCTTGGAGAAGTAGGCGACGACCTTGCGGTAGTTCTGCAGCACCTCGGGCGAGCCGGCGCCGCCGGGCAGGCGCACCTTGGGCGCGTCCGGGTCGCCGATCGAGGTCAGGTTGATCGCGCCGTCGCCATCGATCTGGGCCGACGAGACGCACTCCAGCAGCCCGTGCGTGCCGAGGTGGACGAGGTGGCCGTTGGGCGTGAACGCGCTGCGCGCGTAGGAGCCGCGGTAGGCGGCGCCCTCGGTGCCGGTGAAGCTCAGCTGCACCGGCGGCATGCCGATGGCGTTGTAGCCGACCAGCCAGGCGTCGGGCGCGTGCGTCAGCTTGGCCAGCATGTAGGAGGCGTAGGCCAGCGGCGTGAACGAGCCGAGGATCGTCACGAAGTCGCCGTCCTGGCGCATCTCCGAGGCGATGCGGCAGACCATCAGCTCGTGGGGCTCGTAGTCGAGATGGCTCATGCGCTGTGGGACTCCGGCTCGAGGATGGTGCCCGCGGACGCGAGCGAGGCCAGGACGGCGCCGCGGCCACCGCCGAGCACGCGTTCGCGGTACTCCGCCTCGGTCTCGCCGCGCAGCCGGTCCAGGTAGGCGGCGTAGGCGTCGCCACCGGCGACGGACGCGCGCTGGTAGTCGAGGATCTCCCAGGCGTCCTGGGCGTAGCGCGGGACGTGCGAGCACGGGTGCGCCCCGAAGGGCGCCTCGATCACGTGGTCGACGAGGAACCCGGGGATCTTCGTCAGGTCGGGATGCGCCGCCGTCTGCTCGACGTCGACGATCTCCTCAGCCGTGACGATCACCGTGTCCGCCGCGGCGGCCAGCACCGGGTCGTCGGCCATCGTCCCCTCCCACTGCGCGTTGCCGAGGCGGTCGGCGCGCAGCGCGTGGACGATCGCCACATCCGTGCGCAGCGCGCGCACGACCATCACCGCGCGGTCGCCGAAGCTCGTGTCGGCCGTGCCGAACCACTCCGGGTTGCGCGCGACCAGATCGGATCCGATCGGGCCGCGCACGGGCAGGAACGGGACCTCCTGGCCGCCGGCCTCCAGCGCCACCTGCAGCGACAGCGCGGGGATCTCGGTGATCGGCAGGCGCCCCTCCTGGACGGCGCGGCGGAACTGCTGGGCCAGGCCGAAGGCCTCCAGCGTGACCATCGAGAACGTCAGCCCGCGCAGCGCGCCGGCGCCGACGAGCAGGTCGACCTCGATCGTGCCCAGCAGCGTGACCGCACGCAGGTCGTCGCGGCCGGCGCGGATCAGCTCGCGCGTCGCCGCCATCGGGTGGTTGGCGAACCACCCGCCGCCGAAGGCGACGCTGGCATCGCGCGGGACGAGCCCAGGGAGCTCCTCCAGGGTGGTGATCTTGTTGACGCGCTCCATATACTGACGTCAGGTTATCAAGATGGTCGAGCTCGAGATCGATGACGCCGTGGCCCGCGTGCGCCTCGCCCGGCCCGAGGTCCGCAACGCGATGGACCGGCCGCTGCTGCAGGCCCTGCGCCGAACGCTGGGAGATGTCGCCCAGCTCCCGGACGTGCGCTGCGTCGTGCTGTGCGGCGCGGGGGAGAGCTTCTGCGCGGGCGGCGACCTGCGGGCGGTGCAGGCGCAGACCGTGTCGGAGACGCTGGCCCTCAACGGCGAGCTGCTGGACGTGGCCGATGCGCTCGACCGGCTCCCGGTTCCGTCGATCGCCGCGTTGCACGGCGACGCGCTGGGCGGCGGCCTCGAGCTGGCGCTGGCCTGCACGCTGCGCGTCGCCGCGCCTGACGCGCGGCTGGGCTTTCCGGAGGTGCGGCTGGGGCTGATCCCCGCCGGCGGCGGGACCGCGCGGCTTCCGCGCACGGTCGGTCGCGGCGCCGCACTGCACCTCCTGTTGACCGGCACGGTCGTCTCCGCCGAGGAGGCCCTGCGCATCGGGCTCGTCGACGAGGTCGGCTGGGCCGAGCGCTCGGCTCGGGCGATCGCCGCCAACGGGCCGCTGGCCGTGCGCACCGTGCTCGACCTCGTACGCGGGCCCGCCGAGGAGGACCTCGCGCGCGCGATCGCGGCGGCCGAGGCCGCGCTGCCCTCGGTGCTGCGCTCCGGCGACGCCCGCGAGGGCGTGCGCGCCTTCGCGCAGCGTCGCGCCCCGTCCTTCACGGGCGCGTGACGCGCGCGGCGCTCGTCACCGGGGCCGGCGGGGACATCGGCCTGGCCATCGCGCGCGTGCTCGGCGGTGCCGGGCACGCGCTGACGATCACCTCGCGCCGGGCCGAGCGCCTGGAGGCGGCGGCCGCGTCGCTGCGGGCCGACGGGATCGACGTCGAGGCGATCGTCGCCGACGTCGCCGACGCCGATGCGGTGGCGGCGCTGTTCGACGCCCACGACCGCCGCGTCGGCCGCCTGGACGTCCTCGTCAACAACGCCGGGCTGGGCATTCCCGGGGAGATCGACGCCACGCCGGTGCGCCATCTCGACCTGCAGCTGGACGTCAACCTGCGCGCCGCCGTGCTCGGCTACCACCACGGCGTGCCGCTGCTGCGCCGCGCCGGGGCCGAGCACCGCTGCGCGCTCGTCGTGAACACGGCCTCGATCGCCGCGCAGCGCCCGCAGCCGCTGCTGCCGATCTACGCCGCGACCAAGGCGGCGCTCATCGGCCTCACGCGGGCGATGAACCGCGACCTCGGGCCGGCGGGGATCAAGTCGACCGCGCTGTGTCCGGGGTTCGTGGCCAGCGACATGACGCAGGCCGCGGGGCTCGACGTCGCGGCCGAGGAGATGCTCGCGCCCGGCGACGTCGCGGGGGCGGTGGGCTGGCTGCTGACCACCGGCCCCACGTGCGTCGTGCCCGAGATCCCGTTCCTGCGGCCGGGCTTCGTGGAGTAGCTCAGTGGCCGCCGGCGCTGCCCTTGAAGCGGCTCTCGTCCAGGTGGGCGCCGATGAAGACGAGCAGCATCGTCGCCGGCTTGTCGCTCTCGTTGGCCCACGAGTGGTTGGCGCCGCACTGGATCAGCGCGGTGCCGGCCGGGATCGTCTTCTTCTCGCCGGAGTCGAGGGTCAGGGTGAACTCGCCGTCGATCACGTACTCGATGTCGACCGTCGCCGAGTAGTGCATGCCCGCCGAGTCGGAGACCGCGTCGGTCATGCCGGGCGTCAGGCGATCGGTCTCGGCGGTCGCCCACTCGAGGTCGTCGGGCATCGCCGGGCGGTCCGAGTCGGGCGGATAGGTGAAGATGACGAGGCGGTAGCCCTCGGGCGTGGTCGGGGAAGAACCGCAGGCCCTGCTCGACCGCGCCGTCGTTGGGCACCGTCGGGGATGGCGTCGCTGCCGAACAGGTCCAGCACCTGGTTGCCGGTCAGCAGCGGCGGCACCTTGGCCTCGACGGTCTCGTCGGAGACGAACACGGAGCGCCCGTCCTCGTCGATGCCCGTGATGATCCTGCGAATGCTCTCCATGGGCAATATCCTGACATCAGGTTCTCATGATTTCCACCGACCACAGCGGCGCGTTGGTCCCTGATCTGCTCGGCGGCGCGCTGCCCCGGTTCCCGGATCGGCTCGCCGTCGACGCGGCCGAGGGCCGGCTGACGTTCGCCGAGGTGAACGCCCGCGCGGCGCGGCTGGCGGGCCTGCTGGCCGCGCGCGGCATCGGCGCCGGCCGGCGCGTCGCGCTGCTGGCGATGAACGACCTCGAGTACCTGGAGATCCGCGTCGGCGTGCAACGTGCCGGAGCGATCCTCGTGCCGCTCAACTACCGCCTGCGGAGCCGAGCTGTGATCCTGGCGGACGCCGAGTCGACCTGCTGATCGTCGGGCCTGGCTTCCAGGCCCTGGCGGACCGGATGCCCGTCCGATGTGCTGCATCTCGGCGACGATGCCTACGAGGCAGCGCTCGGCGCCTGCCGAGCCGCAGCCGGTGCCGGTCGGCTTCGCCGCCAGAGCGCATCTGCCACATCGCCTACACGAGCGGCACGACCGCGCGGCCCAAGGGCGTGATGCTGTCCAACCGCTCGGTCCACGCCGGCACGGTGGCGATGGGCCACGAGCTGGGCTCGCACCCCGACGCGGTCTTCCTGGCCTGCACGCCGCTGTTCCACGTCGGCTCCGCAGGTCGGTTCTCGTGCACCTATCCTCGGCGCCACGCTCGTCCAGGTGCCCAAGTTCGACGCCGGACGCGTTCCTCGCAGCCCTCGACCGCACCCAGGCGACGCACTGCCAGCTGGTGCCGACCGATGATCCGGATGGTCGCTCGACCGCGTGGGGCGACCGCCGCCAAGCACCCTGCAGCGCATCCTCTACGGAGCCGCCCCGATGCCGCCCGCGCTGCTGCGCGAGGCGCTCGACGTGCTCGGCTGCGAGTTCGTCAACGGCTACGGCATCCACGGAGGCGATGGGCATCTCCGTTCTGACCCCCGACGAGCACGATCCGCGCGCTTCCGAGCGCTCGGTCGGTGGGCCGCAGCAGCATGCTCAGCCGCGCGATCGTCGCCGGCGAGGACGGCGTCGAGCTGCCCGCCGGCGAGGTCGGCGAGGTGCTGGCCTGCGGGCCGGCGCTGATGAGCGGCTACTGGCGCAACCCCGAGGCCACCGCCGAGGCGCTGCGCGGCGGCTGGATGCACACCGGCGACATGGCCTATCGCGACGACGACGGCTACCTGTACCTCGTCGACCGCCGCAACGACAAGATCGTCACGG
>CAVTBJ010000003.1:0-84665 GCA_963732925.1 Terriglobia bacterium | reverse complement strand
GTCAGGCGGCGGGAAGGTGGTACCGTCCCACACATCCTCCCTTTCGAGGATGTGACCTACGAAGTCGTTTTGGTGAAGTCGAGTCGAACAAACAACGATGCAATCCGAGTCGGCTTTCTCCAGCCGACTCCGGAAAGTAAACTGGGAATTCTGATTCACTGTGTCGCGTTCTGTTTGGGAATGACGCGGCAGTAGGCGAGAGGGGATCATCCACAACAAGAAAGTTGCAGGAGCGGCCAAACACCGCGCCCGCGCTGGAATCGCGGTGTACTCACCGCCTTTATGGTCAGCGGCGACAAGCACATGCCGGGCAATGGCTTTTTCGTGCACGCAAGAAAACTGGGATACACAGAAAAGAATCACATAATCCTTTGGGCTAATGTTTTGATTGAGGTGAGGAAATCGCACGCCGAGCGGGCTTGGACAGCCACCCAGACTCGCGGGCCTACCCACGCGGGGCGGCTACTGCTTCAGGTCGGGCGCGTTAGGAGGCTGCTTATATATGATTTGATTGCCATGGGTAATCTCAAGCTCGGCCGTATTGTGTGTGCTCATCACCACGCTGTCATGGTTTTCGTTCGAAACCCACACCGTGGCTCCTGAGTGTGCATTTGCATATGCTGTGAAAACCTGCCTCTTTTCTGAATCTAGCGAGATGAGTGCCCCCAAATCTGGTTTGTCCCACGTTAACATATCCCCCCCTGGCTTCAACCGCTCCCATTTTCTATCACAAACGACACTAGAGGTTTGGGGCAGTGTAAGTCCTTTCCTCCGCTGATGACGGGGGTTTCGCGCACTCCAGAGGCTCCATCAAGAGACTCTGGAGTGCGCGCCCCATCAATGTACTAGCTTTTTCCCTGTGCAACTCCGCGAATGCCGCGGGCGTTCGATCCGCCAACGCGCTATGCGGACGCTCGCGATTGTAATGCTCGCGAAACTTCGCCAGCTTCTGCCGGGCATCGTCCAGCGACGTGAACCACTCCACGTTCAAACATTCGTCGCGCAGCCGGCCGTTGAAACTCTCGATGAATCCGTTCTCCACCGGGCGACCCGGACGAATGAAACATAACTGCACCTCGTTCGTCATGGCCCAGGCTTCCAGCGCACGACTCCAGAACTCGCTGCCGTTGTCCACCGTGATGCTTTTCGGCAGGCTCCCTCGTTCCTGCCTGGCACGTTCCAATGCCTGTGCTACCTTCATGCCCGTCGTCGAGCGATCGGCTTCCAACCCAACGCACTCCCGCGTGAACTGATCGACCACGGTAAGAATGCGCAGCCAACGCCCGTCGGCCAACTTGTCGCTCACAAAATCCATGCTCCAACTCTGGTTCGGTCGCACGGCTACGCCGCTCGGGATTGGCCGTCGTCGCGCCATCTTCCGTCGCTGCTTCGTTCGTACAATCAACTCTTCCTCTCGGTACAGCCGGTAGATGCGCTTTGCATTCACATGCCAGCCTTCGCGTCGCAACAGCACGGTCAACCGCCGATACCCGTAGCGCACGTGCATTCCTGCCAGCTCTCGCAGACGATGGCGTAACACTTCATCGAACACTTTCCGGCTCTCATAGCGCAGCGTCCCGATTGCCAGCTTCACCAGCCGCGCTGCCTGCCGCTCGCTGATCCGATAGGCCTCCTGCGCCCAGCGCGCCAACTTCCGACGCGCACGAGGCCTTACAGCTTTTTTGAGACAATCTCCTGCAGCATCTGCCGGTCCAGGCTCAGGTCCGCCACCAGCCGCTTTAGCCGCCCCACCTCTTCCCGCAACTGCCGCAGCTCACGCAACTCGCTCACTCCTACCCCGGTATACTTCCGCTTCCACAGATAGTACGTCGCCTGGCTGATCCCCACCTTGCGGCAAACCTCGTCTACTCGCGCTCCCGCTTGAACCTGCCGCAGTACCGCCACGATCTGCTCTTCCGTGTGCGCCTTCTTGGGCATCGTCCTCGTCTCCTCTTCCGGACTCCTGCCCCAGCTTACCTCTAATCTCCCCTGTGTCAGTTTTTGGGTTTTGGGTCAGCTCATTTCCTTTCGGGTCGTAGATCAGAATACCGGACACAGGGCTGTCCCTATGCCCAACATGCCCGTTGATTATCGGTTCAGGTAATGGGGCTGAGATCAGTACCCGCTGGACACCTCTTTCATCCACCACCGAGATTCGTCGCACCCTAAGGCTTTCCTGCACTGTAGCGTGGCTTCCACGCTGGAACCAAATCAGGAGCGACCCTGCTAGTGTTGCGATCCAGAGCACGGCGAGTAGTAGCATTAGCTTGCTCAGGCGTGAGACGCGCCGTTCCAGTGCGGTGATTTGCTCAGGCATTCGCTCCTCCAAAACGATTCTTTAGATTGCAGCAGTTTTGTTGATAACACCCCTTTGCACCAATTCCAGCCTGAAGGCGTGCCCAATTGGTGAAAAGGGGATTTACCATCAATCACGGACTGTGCGGGCCGTAAGTGTTTCCTTCATGCCCTGAAACGCTGTCCAGCCTTTCGTAGCCAGTAGGTAATTCAAACATCGACTCTGGGACGGAAACTTCGCGCACGTTCTTCACTTCGTAACTGGCGACATCGCCAATGGCCATTCGCAGCGTGATCCCCAGCGCATCGTCGGTCCAGAAGAACACATGGAAACCTTTGGGGTTGTGCAGGTCCCACTTCCTTGCTTTGCGTCCGGCTATGACTTCGTTACCGACCAGTTGGCACGCCGAAGGCACTTGTGCCTGTGGGCAAGGGGAACCATTCATCATCTCAGGTGCGTAAGTCGAGAGGTCTTTGCTGCCAAGCTCTTGGTAGGAGTGCGCGGCGGTGCAGACCATACGCCAACCTTTCCGCTGCTGCAAATCGAACACATCAGCGAATTGTCCCCAATCGGCTCGAAGCTTGTGCCCACTCACATACAGCTTGCCAGATAGTGCGCCCATTCCTGACACTGTTGAGGCGGTATTGATGTCAGCGGTAAAAGAAGAGGTTGTCCCTTTGCGCTGACAGCCCATGAGGATGACGAAGCCAATGATCCCGGTTAGTGCGAGGCGTTTAGTCACAGCAGGATTATGGCGTATTTCGACGACTGTTGAGAACAGCCCTTTGCACCAATTGCCCCGGAGGCCCCTCTATTGGCGAGAAGGGGATTTATCGCCACTGAACGCTATACCTGCCGTCGTACACCGCGCTATTCTGCTGACGATGGGCTACCACACTGTTTTCGATGTGACGCAGGTTGGATTCCGGTGGTGATACCTTTTCTGATGTTCATATTCGCAGGCATGATGTGTGTCCTCGGTTGGGCGATCAGAAATTCTGGCGACCGGGACTCCGACATGAAAGGAGGCTTATTTCAGATCGTCGGCGTCGTTGGGCTGTTGGCGGCGGCTGGCTGGTTCGTTTCGACGTACATCGAGTACCACAAGGCGGCTAAAGCTCTCGCAACTAGCCAGTGCTCAATTGCCGAAGGTGTTATCAGCGACTTCGTACCAATGCCGCCGGGCGGCCACTCAATCGAGAGCTTCCGTGTCGGTGGCGCTACGTTCGCGTACGGCGGCGGTTGGGGGTCAACGGTCTTTAACTCTGAATGGAATACTGGATTCATTCACGACGGCGTTCAAGCGAGAGTGACCTACTGTGGTTCCGACATCCTCAAGATTGAAGTGAAGTAGGTCAACTGGTGAGGACAGCCCTTCTCGCCAATGCCAGTTTACAGAGCCCTGAAACTGAGTTGTGCGGTAAGGGTGTTCCGCTTTCGCAGAACTTGAACTGGCGCAACGCCGCCCATTTTCCTCTTGCAGTGAATTTATATTCGCGTTAGCGTATATCTGCGCACGGGAAATCCGTGCTAGCACCCGGTCTGACGGAAATCAGGCCGGGTTTTGCTTTTGGTGGGTACTTTTCCATGCTGGGAGCTTGCCCCTCCCCAAGAAGATGCCTGCACCGCTAGACTGGCGCCAACTCCACTGGCCCAAGGCTGTTTCCCTTGGGGTTTGCACCCCTGAATTTCGGGGAGGCACTGAAGAAAAATTGCTAACCAACCGATTTATCAATGAGATATCGGTGGTGGGCGCTATAGGATTCGAACCTATGACTTCCACCGTGTGAAGATGGCACTCTACCGCTGAGTTAAGCGCCCTGCCAGGAATCAGATACGCGGTACGGAGGCGATTCTAGCAAACCCCCCGCCTGTCTTGCTACTCTCCGTCCTGCTAATCTACATGTCTTGCTAATCTTCTTGCTAATCTAGGGTTGCGGACTGCGGTTCGGGAAAGAAAGTCTGCTCCCACAGAAACCGCCGGAATTCGTCTAAAGGACGGGAGCCGAAGTGGCTCCGGCTGTTTGCTGGCGGACCTATGTTCAACGGATTCAATTCGGAGCGGGAACCCGGACCGGCCGAGGGGGAGCCCCAGGAGCCGTTTCCCGGAGCGCAACTTTCTATCGATGGGCGGGTTCAGTCAAGTGTGAGCGCTCTGACGATCAACGGGGTCGTTCCCTCGGCTGCCGGGCGCAGGAGCAGTTCCAATGCTGCCGCCATGCAGGCCCCCGCGTCTGCCTATGAAGGTTTGACCGACGCGGAAATCATGTTGCAGGTGAAGGCCGGCGACGATGCCGCCTATGAGTACCTGGTAATAAAGTTTCGCCGTGCGATGCTGGGGTTTTTGTACCGTATGACCCACAACGCGGCGGTGGCCGAAGAGTTGGCTCAGGAAGTGTTTCTCCGGGTTTACCGTTCGCGGCATACGTATAATGCGGACGCCAAGTTCACCACCTGGCTGTACCGGATCGCCAGCAATCTGGCGGTGAATCACGCTCGCGACACCAAGCATGAGCGCGGAGAAGCCAGCGTGAGCTTGAACGAAGCCGACCCGGAGACCGGGATAACGCTGGATCTGGCCGACCAGCGGCTCACGGCGGAACAGGATTTGCTGCGCCGCGAACGCCTGCGGGCAATTCGCCAGCACGTGGAGGCCTTGCCCGAGCGGCAACGCCTGGCGGTCGTTATGCACAAGTATCAGGAGATGGATTACCGGCAGATCGCCGAAACGCTCAAGCTCAGCGAGTCGGCGACCAAGTCTCTCCTGTTCCGGGCCTACGAAACGCTGCGACAGCGTCTTGCCGAATTTGTATGAGGGCGTCCTTCATGATCGTGGGACGCTGTGAGGAGTTATGAACTGCAAAGATGTGCGCGCCCGCTTCTTCGATCTGGTAAGCGGTGAGCCGGTTCCGGCACACATTGCCGAACACCTGCCATCGTGTCCCGAATGCGCCCGGGAGCTGGAATCGCTGCGAAGCACTCTAGCCGTGCTGGATGAGTGGAAAGCTCCGGAGGACGTTTCGCCGTACTTTATGACCCGGCTGATGGCGCGGGTACGGGAGGAGAGCCCAGCTCGGCAAACCGGATGGTTTTTTGCCTGGATTCGCAAGCCTGCCCTGGCCGCCAGCCTGGCGGTGGTGATGGCTGCCGCCGGCGGCATGAGCATGCTGCGCGTGGGCAACACGACGGAGAGGGCCCAGCGGGTGCGGACGCAGGCCGAGGTTCAGGCGCGGGTGGGTACCGCGGTAAGCGATTTGCAGTATCTGGAAGGACACAACGATCTGTTGGCTGAGTTCGAGCTTTTGGACGATATGTCCAGCAACTAGCCGGGCCGGCAATTATGCGGGATCGAAGCGAAAGGATATGGCAGTAACCGGTTTCACGAAATTGGCAGGAGTGGCAGTGCTGGCGTTCGCCGTCCAGGGATGGGGGATGCAGCGCCCGGGTGCGCCTCCGCCTCCTCCGGCCAATCAGAATTCCCAACAGGAAGATGTTCCCGGAGTGAGGATCGGCCCCGGTCCCAGGATGCACGGCCCCGGCCCCCATGTGGGCGACTGGCTCCGCCGCCACCAGGGCATGAGCTGGGACGATCAGGAGCACGCTCTGGAGCGTGATCCCCAGTTCCAGCAGCTTAATCCCGAGCGCCGGGACAGGCTGGTGGAGCAGTTGCGCAAGTTCCACGACCTGCCGCCCGATAAGCAGCAGCGCATTCTGCAGCGCATCGAAACCTTCGAGCACCTCACGCCCGAGCAGCAGGCGCGCACCCGCCGCCTCTTCCACAGCTTCCGCGAGCTGCCGGATGACCGCAGGAAAGAGATGCGAAAGGCGTTTGCCGAGCTCAAGGACAAGACTCCCGAGGAACGGGAGCAGTTGATCGACTCGGAAGCCTATCGCAACAAGTTTTCTCCCGTGGAGCGCGACATCCTGCACGACGCGGCCAACCTGGCCGATGCCGCCGACGCGGATAGCGCGCAGTCGCACTGAGCTTACATAGAAGAGAAGAAGAGATTAGACGCCCCGGACAGATCTTGTCCGGGGCGGTGTCGTTTCAGGGCAAGGTCACTGGCCTCCCGATGTAGCCTCCCTGCACTTTTGGGCAGCAACTTTCCTGCCTCGCCGGGGTCATACTACCCAGGCGCACCGCTGAGCTACCCAGGCGCACCGCGAGGCTGCACATGAAGACACCGAAACTCGCTGTTTGTGGAATCGCAGTGCTGGCAGGGCTTTCCGGCCTGGTGATTGCCGGAGCGCAGGGTGAAACCGCAAAGAACGGGAAGTCTGCGTCGTCTGTCTTATCGGCGCCGCTGACGGCGCGCCAGAAAGTCGTCCACGCCCTCAACCGTCTGACCTTCGGACCGCGTCCTGGCGAGGTGGATCAGGTGCTGGCCAAGGGCCTGGACCAATGGATCGACCAACAGCTTCATCCCGAGCGTATCTCCGACTCGCAGCTTGACTCCCGCTTGGCTGCCTTCCGCACCCTGAAGATGAACCCGCGGCAGTTGGTGGAGAACTATCCTCCGCCGCAGGTCATCAAGGCCATCGCCGAAGGCCGCATGTCCCTGCCCAGCGATCCGGAGAAGCGTGCCCGCTACCAAGCCGAGCTCCAGCGTTACGAGCGCAAACAACAAGCCCAGGCCCAACCGCAGGCGTCCACCACACAGGCTGCCAACGCGCAGCCCCAGGCGGAGCAAGCGCCGCAGGATGGGATGTCGATGTCCGGCGCCGAGCGCGACCAGGCCGAACAGCAAGCCAGTTCTCTCATGAACATGTCCGAAGAGGACCGGGGCCAGGCGCTTCTGCAAATGGATCCCGCAACCCGGCGCGAGGTGGTGCTGGCGCTTCGTCCCCAGGACCGTCGCGAACTGCTGACCTCGCTTTCGCCCGAGCAGCGTGTGTCCATTCGTCAGCTTTCCGGGCGGCAGCTCCCCGGTCCTCAGGAGGTGGTTGTCGAGGCAGAGCAGGCGAAGCTGCTGCGAGCGGTCTATAGCGAGCGCCAGTTCGAGGAAGTGCTCACCGACTTTTGGTTCAACCACTTCAATGTCTACATCGGCAAAGGAGTGGATCGTTATCTGGTCACCAGCTACGAGCGCGATGTGATCCGCCCGCGCGTCTTCGGCAAGTTCAAGGACCTGCTGATCGCCACGGCCCAGAGCCCGGCCATGCTGTGGTATCTGGACAACTGGCAGAGCGTTGGCCCCAACTCGCGTTTTGCGCAGAACCAGGGCTTCCGCAATGACTTCCGCAGTCGTTTTCGCCAGCGCCGCGGATTGCAAAATGACCCATCGCAAGCTGCAACGCAGGCTCAAGCGGCCAAGCAGGCCGCGCCGCGCGGCCTGAATGAGAACTATGCCCGCGAGCTGATGGAGTTGCACACCCTGGGGGTGGACGGCGGCTACACCCAGAAAGACGTGACCGAAGTTGCCCGCGTGTTTACCGGCTGGACGCTGGACCGTCCACGCTTCGGCGGCGGTTTTATCTTTCGTCCCGCGATGCATGATCCGGGAACGAAAACCGTGCTCGGCAAGCGCGTTCACGAGAACGGCGAGAAAGAAGGACTCCAGGTGCTGGACATGCTGGCCCGCAGCCCGGCGACCGCAAAGTTCATCTCCACCAAGCTGGCGGAGCGCTTCGTTGCCGACGATCCTCCTCCGGCCCTGGTGGCGCGCATGGCCGAGACCTTTCGCAAGACCGACGGCGATCTGCGCGAGGTATATCGCACTATGCTGCGCTCGCCTGAGTTCTGGGACGCGAATGCCTATCGCGCCAAGATCAAGACTCCCCTGGAATTCGTGGCTTCCGCTTTGCGCGCCAGCGGAGCCGAGATCGAGAACCCTATGCCGCTGGTGCGCGAGCTGAACAGCATGGGCATGCCGCTCTATGGAGCGCAGCCTCCAACCGGGTATTCTCCCCAGGCGGAGAGCTGGGTGAACTCCGCTGCATTGCTGGGCCGCATGAACTTCGCGCTGGCGCTGGCCTCGGGCCGTTTGCCCGGAGTAAGGTTCGATCCTCGGCAGGTCTTCGATCCTCAGCAGGGCGGCTCGACGACTTCGGACAATGGAGCCAACGATCAGATGCTGGCGGTGCTGGGAAGCAATCTTCTGGATGGAGCTTTGTCGCAGCAGACCAGGCAGACCATTGAGAATCAACTGCTGAATCCCAATAACGTCCAAGCTGGCTTGCCGGGAGCAGACACTCCCCGGGCGGTGAATCTGATGACCGGGCTGCTGCTGGGTTCCCCGGAATTCCAAAGGAGATGAAAATGTCTTCCACTCGCCGGGTGTTTTTAAAACAGGGCGCCATGATTCTGGTAGGAACGACGGCCATCCCCAGCTTTCTGGCGCGGGCGGTATACGCGGCTGAGAATACGGGCGCAAGCAAGAGACGCCTGGTGGTGATCTTTCAGCGGGGCGCCGCCGACGGCCTGAACATGGTTGTGCCCCATGGAGAGCCGTCGTATTACGCCATGCGTCCTACCATTGCCATCCCGCGCCAGTCGGTGATCGATCTGGACGGCTTCTTCGGACTGCATCCTTCCTTGGCCGCGCTGAAGCCGCTGTGGGACCAGAAGCATCTGGCGCTGGTCCCGGCTGCGGGTTCTCCCGATTCCACGCGCTCGCACTTCGATGCCCAGGACTACATGGAGTCCGGGACGCCGGGCGTCAAGTCCACATCCGATGGCTGGCTGAACCGCTGTGTTCAGGAGCAGAGTGGCACGCGGATCTCCGGCGCGCGCACGGGCGGTGTTGAGAAGAACGCCTCGCCATTCCGCGCCGTTGCCATGGGCGAGCAGTTGCCGCGCATCCTCACCGGA
Source organism: Terriglobia bacterium (assembly GCA_963732925.1). Lineage (GTDB taxonomy): Bacteria > Acidobacteriota > Terriglobia > Terriglobales > Acidobacteriaceae > DASZRZ01. Next base: position 75,558 of record CAVTBJ010000003.1, on the reverse strand, counting down.
AGAGCGCCCGCCGTGGCCGTGGGCAATGTAAACCAGTTCGGAGTGGCTCCCAACTCGCGCTTTGCGGCTCCGCTGACCAACACCTTCGAGGCCATGTACGCGGATTCCGTGGATACCGTGCTGCACGGGACCGGGGAAGAAACCTTCGACGCGGTGCGCATGCTGCGCTCGGCAAATCCCCAGGGCTACACACCTGCGCCGGGAGCGCATTATCCCCGCGGGCCGTTGGGCAACTCGCTGCAGCAGCTCGCGCAGCTGATGAAGTCCAATCTCGGAGTTGAAGTGGCCTTCGCCGACGTCAGCGGCTGGGACCACCACGTCAACGAAGGCTCGGTGCAGGGCCAAATTGCCAATCGCCTGAGCGACCTGGGCGACTCCCTGGCTGCTTTCTGGACCGACCTGGGCGACCTGGCCGAAAGCACGACCGTGGTGACCATGTCCGAATTTGGACGCACGGCCCATGAGAACGGCACCCGCGGTACCGACCACGGCCACGCCAACGTGATGTTCGTCCTGGGTGGCCCGGTGAAGGGCGGAAGGATTTACGGACGCTGGCCCGGGCTGGCTCCCGAGCAGTTGAATCAGGGCCGTGATCTGGCGCTGACCACCGACTTCCGTACGGTGCTCAGCGAGTTGATCGTGCACCAGCTCGGAGATACCAATCTGCAGACGGTGTTTCCGGGATTTGAGAGTTCGGGGTCTTTGGGGTTGCTGGGATAAATCGCTGACTTGTCACTCAACGAGTGTCATGCTGAGCGCAGTGAAGGATCCTTCGCTGCGCTCAGGATGACAGCCACGTAATTGCCCCGCATTGACGTATCCACCTTGTCCCACCTAGCATCAATTCAGGTCAATTATCGTGTCCTCAGCATTCGTCTTCCTTCAAGTTTTCCACTCTCGCTGCTGGCGCTGGCTCTCTGTGCTTCGCCTGCTTTCGCCGCCGTTGAGCCGGTCAACCCGCAGGACTATCTTGCCCACGTCAAGGTGCTGGCATCTCCCGAGATGGAAGGCCGGGGACCCGGCACCAAGGGGATCGACCGCGCCAAGGAATACATCCGGCGGAGTTCAAGCAGTTCGGACTGCAGCCCGAGGGTGAGCACTCTTCTTTTCGCAGCCCTTCACCGTCACCACGGGCGCCAAGCTCAAGGGAGAGAACCGGCTCACGGTTCACGATGCCAAAGCGGCCGAAAACTTCGCGCTGCACAAGCAGTACAGTCCGATTAGTTTCTCCTCTTCAGGAACTGTGAATGGCCCGCTGGTGTTCGTGGGCTACGGAATCACCGCTCCCGACTTTCATTACGACGACTATGCCAACGTCGATGTGACAGGCAAGATTGTCGTGGTGCTCCGCTACGAACCCAAGAGTTTCGCTCAGAAGAGCGGACATCCGGGGATTACTCCCTATGCGGCGGTCTTCAGCAAGGCCACCAACGCACGCGTGCACGGCGCCAAGGCTATGATCCTGGTCAACGGCCAGCTTCCCAACGGAGGGAAGACAAGCTGATCCCATTCGGCCGGCTTTCCGGTCCGGAAGATATCGGAATTCCGCTGGCGCAGGTAATGAATGTGGTGGCCGAAGGCTGGCTCAAATCCGCAGGGAAGTCGCTGGCGGAATTACAGCAGGGAATCGACAACAGTTCCCATCCGAATTCTTTCGTGCTGCCGGAATCAGCTCAGGTTTCGCTGGCGGTGAACATCGAGCACATGCATGCCAAGGTCGCCAATGTAGTCGGCTACTTGCCGGGCAAGACCGACGAATACATCGTTATTGGCGCACATTACGATCACCTGGGGTACGGGGACTCCAATTCGCTGGCTCCGAGCCAGATCGGGCAGATTCATTTCGGAGCGGACGACAACGCGTCCGGCACGGCCGGAGTGCTGGAACTGGCCCGCATTTTTTCCCAGCGCGCGCGCCAGGGCGAGCAATTGAAGCGCGGCATACTGTTCATCACCTTTTCCGGCGAAGAACTGGGATTGCTGGGCTCGGCCGACTGGGTGAACCATCCCACGCTTCCACTGGACAAAGCCGTGGCCATGATCAACATGGATATGATCGGGCGCTTGCGCGACGACAAGCTCTATGTCGGAGGGGTGGGCACCGCCGCCGGTTTCCGCTCGATGGTCGAGCAGGCGGCGGATAAGGACGGCTTTCATGTGGACTATTCGTTCCGCGGCGAGTCTTCCAGCGATCACACGTCTTTTCTGAGCAAGAAAATTCCGGTGCTGTTTTTCTTTTCCGGGCTGCATTCCGACTATCACAAGCCTTCCGATACCTGGGACAAGATCAACGCTCAGGGCGGAGCCCGCATCGTCACCCTCGTCGAGCAACTGGCAGGCGAGATTGCCAATGGCGATCCCGAGCCCAGGTTCGTCGCCGCTGCCGCTATTCCGAATCCTCATGGAGAAGGAGTAGGGGATGCCGTCTCGGGCTATGGCCCGTACTTCGGCTCGGTGCCGGATTTTGGAGCGGAAATTGACGGCGTGAAGTTTGCCGACATCCATGCCCAGTCGCCCGCCGGTAAAGCCGGCCTTAAGGCAGGCGACGTGCTGGTGCAGTTCGGGGGCATGACCATCCACAATCTCTACGACTTTACCGATGCCCTGCGCCGCAGCCACGTGGGACAAACCGTGGAAGTGAAGGTATTAAGGAATGGGCAGCCAGTCACGGCCAGGGTTACGCTGGAGCAGCGCAGATAGGGAGTCCGGGCGCGGCCCGAAGTCCTAACTCTCAAACTGTTTGCGGAAATTTGACAGCTCCTGCTTCAATTCCGCCAGCTCCTGTTGCAACTCGGAAACCTGCTGTTCCAGCCGGGCCATGCGGCCGTCATTTTCCGCGGAAGCAGAAAAGCTGCGCGGCTCCGCCGGCGCTTCGGAGGATTGCACTTCGCCGGAGAGCAGGTGGGCGTAGCGGGCTTCCTTGGTTCCGGGCTGGCGGGGCAGCACCGCCACCAGCGGAGGCTGGTGTTGCATCAGCCGCTGCAGCGTGGCCTGCACATCGTCCAGGTGATCGAAGCGGAAGAGGCGCTCGCTTCTTCCGCGAAGCTCTCCCGGGAGTCTGCGGCCCGCGCAGCAGGAGCACGCAGAGCACAGCCGTCTCGCCGCGCGTGAAGTTGAATGCCTCCTGCAAGCGGTGTTCGTATTTGGTCACGCGGCTTTCCGGGTTGTTGACGGCGCGGGCCAGGTCCTGCTGTTCCAGTCCATCGAGCGCCTGGCGGACGCTTTGCTCGTCCAGTTCCATCACCGGTTCGCGGTTGGTCTTCTGGTTGCAGGCGTTGGTGAGGGCGTTCAGCGAGAGCGGGTAATACTCGGGCGTAGTGACTTCTTTTTCCACAAGCGACCCGAGCACGCGAGCCTCGGCCTGGTCGAGCCGCAGGGAGAGCGGAGTGGAAGTGGGATTTGTGTCTGCCATGGCGACCTTCGCCGCAATCGGCGCTAATGTGCATTCTAGCCGCCGTTCCGACCGGCAGTCATCTCGTTCCGCGTCCCGCATGTTTCCGAGCTTTCGGAATCGGCACTCTGGCGGAGGATTTCCGCATTGCCCTCCGGCTCGACCCAAGAGGACAAGATCCAAATGCTACTTTGGCGTGACATTCACAGCCGAGGACTCCATTCTTCGGTGATAGACTGCAAGCGCCCGCTTCGTGAACTCAACTGGGAGGAACGACGAAAGTTGCTGTTCCCGGTGGCTTGCCGCTGCCTGGGTCGTCGCTCCCCAAAAATTTGTGGCCGGACTCCGGGAAGCATCCTTTTGCCGTCCCGCGAGTTTTGCCCGGGTGAGTGAAGGTTCCCGTGAAGCGTGGCTCCTTCCCGCCTGACAGTCGCTCCGGAACCCAGCGATTATGACGCATCCTCAAGAGGTGATTGCCACGATGTCCGAGACATGGCAAGAATTGGAAGGCAAAGTCCTTGATGAAAAGCTGCTTCTGGTTCGTTACTTAGGTGGCTCCGGCTCCGGCGCCGTCTTCCTTGCCGATGAGATCGGCGCTGGAGTTCCCACCGCCATCAAGCTGATTCCGGTTGATCCCCAGGCGCCCGAGGTGCAGTTGGCCCGCTTGCGCGCCGCCGAGCGGCTGTCTCATCCCAACCTGCTTCGCACTCTCGACGCCGGTCCCTATGAGGCCGGGAGCGGGCAATTCTTCTACGTTCGCATGGAGTACGCGGAAGAAAACCTGGCGCAACTTCTTCCGGTGCGTGTGCTCACCGCGGTGGAAGCGCGGCAGTTGCTGAACGCGCTGTTGCGGGTCCTTGGCTATCTCCACGCCGAAGGCTTCGTCCACGGCCGTATCAAGCCGTCGAATATCATGGCGATCGGCGAGCAGGTGAAGGTTTCGAGCGATGGGCTCTGCCCCAGCGGAGAATTTGCCCGTCTGGACGCGCAAAGCATCTATACGGCTCCGGAAACGGCAAGCGAGGGGATCACTCCCGCAGCCGACTCCTGGTCGCTCGGAGTCACGCTGCTGGAGGCGCTGACGGGACAGCCGCCCGCCTGGGGAAGCGCGCAAGACGACCCGGTGGTCCCGGACACACTGCCGGCGCCCTTCCTGGACGTGGTGCGCCATTGTCTCCGCCGCGATCCCGGGAAGCGATGGACCCTGGCTGAAATTGCTGCCGGCAGCAGACCGGAACCTCCCGTGCGCAATCTCGCCCTGACCGTTCCAGTTGCCGCCCGGCAGCAGAAATCTGGCGGCCGCCGTTACGGGCTGACCTCCCTTGCGGCCGCGGCTATCGTGGCAATCGTGGCGGGTTTTATCCTTGTCGAAGGCCGTTCCAGCGGCGGCCCGGCCTCTTCAATCGCGAGCCAGTCTGCAACTGGAAGCCAGCCTGCGGAAGCCCCCGCGGCATCCCAGGCAGCACCCAACGCAGCGTCCCCAGCGACGTCCCCGGCGGCGTCCTCCCCGGCGATGAGGCCCGCGCCAGACCAGCAGGCAGCGTCGCAGCCGGCCCAGCCCTCGGCGCCGGAGCCCGCCCAGCAGCAGGCGGCAAACAATTCCAGGGAGGGGGTGGTTCCACTCGGGCTGAAGCAGGCCGTTCCCGCGAATGAACAGGACTTCATCGTCCATCGCGAAATGCCCAATGTCTCCCAGAACGCACTGAATACGATTCACGGAACGGTGCGGGTCAGGATCAGGGTGGCAGTCGATCCCTCGGGCAATGTTGCCAGGGCTTCCTTCGTCTCGCACGGACCGAGCAACTACTTTGCGGAACGCGCCATGCAGGCGGCAAAACAGTGGAAGTTCAGGCCGCCAGCCGGGGATCAGAACCTCGCCAGTGCATGGCTCTTGCGATTCCAGTACCGGAACAGCGGAACCAACGTGATTCCCGAGCAGCAACGCCGTTGAGCCGCGGCTAGTGCGTCATCGCATAGACCACGTAGTTCACCCCAATGCGGATTCCCAGGTCGGAGAATTTTTGCGGATAGCGGGGATCGTCCGCCCATTCCCAGGAGTCGCCGATATCGGAGTTGAAGCTGGCCGCTACCATGAGGCGGCCCTTGTCGTCGTAAATCCCCACCCATCGCGGCACTTTGCCGTTGTTCTTATAGCCGGTGGCCAGATGCTCTGCCCCGGTGATGCGATAGCGGTTATCCAGATCGAATACCGTGTGGAAGATCGGGTCGTTGTCGGGGATGTCCACCAGGGGGCGATCGGGAAACACGCGCTTCATGGCGTCTTCAAACACGCTCCACTCCAGCGTGCCATGGAAATCGTCGGCCATAAAGAAGCCGCCGCGCAGCAGGTAATCGCGCAGCTTCTTACACTGTGCATCGGTCAGTCCCCATTCCCCCACTTGAACGGCATAGAGCCAGGGCCAGTTATAAACCTCGTCGCCATCATCCAGGTTGACGGCCTGTTCCACCGGGCGCACGTCAAGGCGGGTCAGCCGCCCCAGCGCCTGGGAAAAAGCCCTGTCCGCCCGGGGATAGTCCTGCGTCCACAGCGACATGCCCTCCTGCCACGGCCCGTCAAAGCGGCCGCGGTATCCATCATTGAAACCTCCTGGAAACATCATCCGTGCAAAAGTAAATTCGGCTTTCTGCCGCCAGTTGGGAGGAAGAGGGAACTCGCCATACTCCACCGAGGGATACTCCCGGAAGGGGCGCTGAAAGGCATAGAGCACGCCTGCCAGGACCAGAATGGAGACGATCCAGCGGCCGTATCTTGCAAAGCTTGCGGGCATTGCATCCTCCTCACAGGGGAGAAGTCCATGAGGCCGCGGAGCCTCAGTGGGTCATGGAATAGACAACGTAGTTCACGCCAATGCGATAGGCAAGCGAGGCGAGTATTTTTCCGGATAGCGCGGATCGTCCGACCATTCCCAGGCGTCGCCCAGATCCATGTTGTGGCAGATGGCCACCATCAGCCGTCCCTTGTCGTCATACATCCCCTTCCACTCGGCGTTGATAACCGTCTTTCTCATAGATTCTTCCGCTGTACAGGAATTGAGCGCCGGGAACCTGGAAGCGGTGGCTCAGATCGTAGACCACGTGAAAGATAGGATCGTTGTCGGGAATATCCACCACCGGGCGGTCGGGAAAAATCTGGTGCATTCCCGCCATGAATACCTGCCACTCCACGGTTCCGTGGAAATCGTCCACCATAAGGAATCCGCCCCGGAGCAGATACTCGCGCAGCAGTTTCGCCTGGGAATCCGTCAGTTGCCAATGGCCGACTTCGACGGCGTAAAGCCAGGGCCAGTTGAAAACCTCCTCGTCCCCGGCGTTGACAATCTCTTCAACGGACCGGGTATCAATCCGGGTGAGCCGCCGAATTCCCTGGGAGAACAAGACCTCGGCTTTATCGGAGTCGATCCCCCAACTGCGCTCCGGGTAGCCTAGAGGATCGCCCCACAGATGAGTGGGGATGGATTGATATCGCAACTTGCAAAACGCGAACTCCGCCTTCTGATTTCCATCCGGCGGATCGGGCACCGGATCTTCCATTTCGGGCTCGTAGATGGCCCATCGCATCGGTTTCCAGCTCTGCCATGCCAGCAACGTACCGCACAGCATAACCAGCAGGACCAGCCCAACGAGTTGGTTGCGTAGGTTCATGGGATGCGGTAATTCCGCGTCTTGCTTAAGCCTCCACCGCACTGACTCCCTGGCCGCGAGGTGGCGGAGGCTGCCTTCCGGCAACATGGTTCGATTCCCTGCCAAGCTGCGTGCTTCCCCCAGGAAAGAAAAGCCGTGTGAAAGCAGCTTCCGTCAGCAGCAGCGGACGGGGCAATTCAGGGCACGAGATTGCCGGTGTGCCTGAAGGTCCGCAATGTCGATTGTGCAATGGGGCAGGAAATTCGCGGCAGGTTTCCGCGCCACCAAGCCGGGCACGCGGAGTCGCGGGAAACGCTCCCGGCAAGCGAACGGCCGGAATAAGCGGAACCGGGGCTGGGCTCCGGAGGATCCTGAAATAAGCGCCGAGCCTGAAGATGCCGCTCAACTGAACCTGAAATCGCAGGACACCCGCAATCGGGCACGGTAGCTGCCCCACGGTCCCGCCTGGGTGCTCACAGTATAGCGCGAACTGGCGCCCTCGGTCCGCCGGTGGCGGAGTGCCGGTTGGACGCCCTGAGGAAAGTCCCTGACAGCAAGTCAAAGAGCATTCCTTCAATTTGCTTCCGCTCCTGCATGGTAGCAGCCGTAGTGAATTCTAATTAGGGGTTCTTTGGCTTGGGTCTGGCATAGCGGTCCATTTCGGCGGTCCACTTCAAAAAGCGCTGCAGCTCAGTTCTTTCCCGCCACAAGAATCCGCAGAATTCGAGAAATCCGATCTGCGACATCTTGACCCCGGTGTAGGTCTCGATGCGCCAGCGCAGATAGGGACTGTGCCAGGGGGCGAGGCGGTGTCCCCGGGTGGCGTTCCAGAAAAATCGCAGAATCTTAAGCACGGTTTGAATTTCTGCCCGATTCCAGGAAAACAGATTCCTCGCTTTGCTCGGAATAACAAACCAGAGTGTGCCAATACTACGAAGAAAGCCGCCCTATTTCTTCGATTCCTTCAACTGCTGCTTCCATCCCAGGATGCGGGCCTTGTTGGCTTCGGCTTCGGCTTCCGGGACCATGCCCTTGCGCTGATAGAGGATAGAGAGCGAGGTGTAAGCCAGCACGTCGTCGGGATCGACTTCGGAGATGCGACGGGCTATGTCGATGGCTTCGTCGAGGCGTCCGAGTTCCTGATAGGCGCGGGAAAGGCCGTGCATGGCTTCGGTGAACGAAGGATCGGCTTCCACCGACTGGCGGTACTCGGCAATGGCTTCTTCGTGCCGTCCCTCGGCAAAGAAGTCCAGCGCCTGGTAGTAGTGGTCTTCCGCGATCTGGCGGGCATGTTGGGACATCAGGGAATTTCCAACTCCAAAAGGGTGAATTTTAACAGAGTCGCCGCATGCCGCCGCGAGAACCGGGCCAGGGCAGAACACGGCACGGAACAGGGAGAGAGCCTGCACGCCGTCCGCAAAGCGGTCACATTTCGTACTTCTTCAGCAAGTGGCGGAAGCTGCGGTAAGAGAGCTTGAGCATTTCCGCGGCCTTGGTCTGCACGCCGCCGGATTGACGCAGCGCATCCTGAATGAGCGAACGCTCCAGGTCGGCGATAAAGCGCTCCATGTCAAGGCCGTCGGAAGGAACCCCCGTGGAAGCGCCCGCGGAGGCGGCAGCGGCCCGAACGCGCCGTTCGAGGGGAACTTCGACGTGCAGGACCTCGCCCGACTGCAGGGCCACAGCGCGCTCGATGGTGTTTTCCAACTGGCGAACGTTGCCCGGCCATTCATAGCTGCCGAGCGCGCGCAGCGACTCGGGGTCGATGTGGGTCATGTTCTTGTTGGCGGCGCGGGCATACTTCTTCAGGAAATGATTGGCCAGCAGGGGAACATCCTCGGGACGCTCGCGCAAGGGCGGCACCTGCACGGGAATGACGCTGAGGCGGTAGTAGAGGTCCTCGCGGAAGCCGCCGTCGGCAACCATGCTCTCCAGGTCCCGGTTGGTGGCGGCAATGACACGGACATCGACAGGGATTTCGCCTGTTCCACCGACGGGGCGCACCTGCGCGCTCCTGCAGCACGCGCAGGAGCTTGACCTGCATGGCCAGGGTCATTTCGCCGATTTCGTCGAGGAAGATCGTGCCGCCGTGGGCCACCTCGAAGAGGCCGCGCTTGTTCTGCGTGGCTCCCGTAAAGGCTCCCTTGACGTAGCCGAAGAGCTCGCTTTCCAGCAGGGTTTCCGGAAAAGCTCCGCAGTTGACGGAGACAAACGGTTCGGCGGCGCGCGGCGAGCAGGCATGGACGGCGCGGGCCACCAGTTCCTTGCCCGTGCCGCTGTGGCCGTGGACCAGCACGGTGCTGTTGGTGGAGGCCACGGTGCGAATAGTGGCCTTCAGGCGCTCCATGCCGCTGCTGACGCCGACAATGTTTTCCAAAGAGTTGCGTCCGGCGGCATCGCGCTTCAGGGCAAAATTCTGGCGGCGAAGCGACTGCTGGGCAAAGGCCTGGCGCACGGCGACTTTCACGTCTTCGATCAGGCCGGGGCCCTTGCGCAGGTAGTCGAAGGCACCGCCGGCCTTGACGGCTTGCACGGCGGCTTCCAGGTCATCGACGGCGGTGATGAGCACGACGGCAGTATCCGGAGAAACGCTGTGGGCGTAGCGCAGCACTTCGATGCCGTTGGTTTTCGGCATGCGGATGTCGGTGACGATGATGTCGAACAAAGCCGATTCGATCTTCTTCTTGGCGGCTTCGCCGGAGGCGACGGTTTCGACTTTGTGGCCTTCCTTGCGGAGAACGAGTTCCAGCATCTCGCAGATGGAGCGCTCGTCATCGCACACCAGAACGTTACCCATGCAACACCTTTCCGGCGGCAGTGAAACTGGCGCCGTCCGCGTCGGTTGCGGCAGCGTGCTCGTCCAGCTCGTGGCGGGATGGGGGAAGCACGTGCTTCAACTCGATGACAAATTCCGACCCCTTCCCCGGGGAGGAGCGGGCGAAAATCTTTCCGTCGTGCGCCTGCACGATCTGGTAAACGATGGCCAGCCCCAGTCCGGTGCCTCCGGAGTTGGACTGAAAGGGCTCGAAGACTTTGTCCTTTTCGGCGAGGCCAGGCCCGGTATCGGCAAAACTGATGACCCACCAGCCTTGCCGCGAACGCAGGGTGACGGTGATGGCGCCGCCCTCAGGCATGGCGCGGGCCGCGTTATCGCAGATGTTCCAGAACACCTGCTTCATGCGGTCTCCATCCACCAGGGCGTAGGCCTGGGTCACACCGAACCTGCGCACCACGCGCACCGGCTGTTGCTGTTCCTCGCTGCCGGCAGCGGGGGTTTCCCCGGCGTGGCGGTTTTCCAGGAGAGTCAATGTGTCTTCCAGCAGCGGCACAAGGTCGGCAAGAGCGAACTGGTATTGCTTCTCACGCGAATAGCTGAGGAAATCGGTGACGATATTGTTCAGCCGGTCGGACTCGCGGGTGACGATGTTGACCAGCGTGCGCTGCTCATGGTCGAGAACTACAACCTCGGAAAGCATTTTGACCGAGCCAGCAATGGAAGAAAGCGGGTTGCGAATCTCATGGGCGATAGCGGCAGCCATGCGTCCCACGGCGGAGAGCCGGTCGCGCAAGCGAACCTCGCGCTCCAGGCGTCGAATTTCCGTGAGGTCGTCGAAGGTATACACGTAGCCGACGGCGCCGCGCCCGGGAACTTCCAGTGCGGAACGGGACAAGGCAAACGTCTTATAACGGCCGGAAGGGACGCGCGAACGCAGCTCGCAGCGCACGGCATGCTCGCCCAGGCGGGGCAGGGGCTCGGCGAACAGTTCCTCGACGGGACGGCCGATCACGTCCTCGGGGGAGCGCTCCAGCAATCTCTGCCCGGCGGCGTTCATCAGGGTGATGTAACCATCCAGCCTGGTGGTGATGAGTCCTCCGCTGATGGAATCCACAATATTTCCGTGAATCGCCTGCAGATCCTGCAGGGCGCCGCTCTTGTCCTCGAGCTGGACGCTGGCCAGGCGGAGCTTGCTGGCAAGCTGGCTCGCCAGGTAGGCGATGGCCATGTAAGCGCACAGGTTGATGAAGATGGCAGCCTGCAGCGAGCGCAGGTCCGGGTGGCTCAGGGTGTAGGACTCGATCACCCCAAAGTAGGACAACTCCAGGGTGGCGCCGTTGAGAATGAAGGCCAGGGCGGCAGTCAGGTACGTCCAGGAGCGGGGCAGGAGGGTGCTGGCGGCAATGATGATCAGGGGATAAAGAAAGTGAAACGAGCTTTCGATTCCGCCGGTCAGGTACACAACAATGGTCGCCATGCACAGGTCCGAAAGCACCTGCAGACGGGCCTGGAAGCTGGGTCCATTCCAGCGGGAGAGCAGCAAGACGAAAAACGCGGAGATGGTGTACCAGAACAGAATGGCGGAGATGAACAATCCGCGCGGGAGATTGCTGGGGGCCAGCACCGTCACCGCCAGTTCAATTCCCAGCAGGAAGGTGATGACGATGATGCGTACTTTGCTCAGCCACGCAAGCCAGGCGTGATCTCGAAATGCAGTGTCCATTTTGCTCTGGAAGCCTGCCCTGATTCGCAACCCTGATTTGCAATCAAGGTTGCGCCGTGCGTCGTGCGTTCATTGCCCAGGTAGCGGCTCTCGGAACCGTTGAGCCCGGGAGTTTTCCGGCGCCGCCGCCCGCCTCCTCGGCAAGCCGCCGCGGCGACCCTGGGACTCCAACCTGCGGAGCCGGAAACCTGCCGGGAGTTTTCGCTGGCGCGGTTTGAGCCGCGCCGCATTCGAGCCTGAAACTTTCCACCCGCGGCAACCCACCCAAGCCGCTACGGGTTAGCCGGAGAGCTTGGCGATCAGCGAGAACAGCGGCATGTAGAGCGAAATCACGATGCCGCCCACGGCCACGCCGAGGAAACAGATCATGGCCGGCTCCAGCATGGCCATCATGTCCCGGGTCGCGGCGTCGACTTCATCCTCGTAAAAGTCGGCAATCTTCTGGAGCATGGAATCCATGGCGCCGGTGGCTTCACCGACTCCGATCATTTGCGTGACCATGTTGGGGAAAACGCCGCTCTCTTTCAGCGGATCCACGATCGTGCGGCCTTCTTCAATGGCCTTGCGAACTCTCATCAGGGCTTCTTCCAGCACGGCATTGCCGGAGGTGCGGGCGGTGATGGCCAGGCCTTCGAGAATGGGGACGCCGGAGGTAATCAGGGTCCCCAGCGTACGGGTGAAGCGGGCGACGGCGATCTTACGGAGCACCATGCCGAAAACGGGAAGGTTCAGCAACATCTTGTCCCACAGAAACCGGCCACGACGATCCTTTCGGAACTGCTTGATCGCGATCACCAGGGCGATCATCAACAAGAAGAACACCCACCAGAACTGGCTGACAAAGTTACTCAGGCCGATCACAATACGGGTGGGCAATGGAAGGTCAACCTGCAGGCCGATAAACAGGCTTACAAAGACGGGGACGACGAACTTCAGCAGGCAGCCGACGATGAGTACGGCGATGCTGACGACCGCGACCGGATAAATCAGGGCGGACTTGATGGCGGAGCGCAGTTTGACCGCTTTTTCCACGTAGGTGGCGAGCCGCTGCAAAATGATGTCGAGAATGCCGCCGGTTTCGCCCGCGTCGACCATGTTCACGGTGAGATCATCGAAGATCTTGCCGTGCCCCTTCATGGCGTGGGAAAGCGTGGCGCCACCCTCGACCGTGGTGCGGACGCTGTTCAAGGCCTTCTGGAAGGTAAGGTTCTCCTGGTTGGCGGCCAGAATTTCCAGGCACTGCACGAGCGGCAGGCCGGCATCGATCATGACCGAAAACTGACGAAAGAAGATTGCGACATCCTTCGTGGGCACCTTGCCGGAACCAAACGTAGGCAGGACGAACTCCTTGCCCTTTTCCTTGATGGCCGTGGCGGCGATGCGCTCACGGGCCAGCTGGGATTTCAATACGCCTTTGTTTTCCGCCATCCTCTCGCCGTGAATCTTCACGCCGGCGAGATTGGTTCCGGAGTATGTAAACACTGGCATTGCACCACCTCATTCGCCGGCCAGGCGTCAAGCAGCCAGCCGGATCTCTGCGTTTATTTTCTGGCGCCAACTCCCGCCGGCACCGCATTCTTGCTGACCAGGCCAGCGCCGCGATTGATCATTTCCTGCAACTCGTCCGCCATGGAAGAACGCTGCAGGGCCGTCTCCAGGGTGATCTGCTTCTGGAAGAACAGCGAAGCCAGCGACTGATTGAACGTCTGCATACCGTACTTGTCCTGGCCCGTCTGCATGGCGGAATAGATCTGATGAATCTTGTCCTCGCGAATCAGGTTCCGCACGGCCGGATTCGGGACCAGAATCTCCATTGCCATGGCGCGTCCCTGGCCTCCGACCTTGGGCAGCAGCGCCTGGCAGAGGACGCCTTCCAGCACCAGGGACAGTTGCGCCCTGATCTGGGACTGCTGATGGGCCGGGAACACGTCGATGACACGGTTAATGGTCGATGCCGCCGAATTAGTGTGCAAGGTTCCGAAGGTGAGGTGACCTGTTTCGGCAATTCGTAAGGCGGCTTCAATGGTTTCCAGGTCGCGCATTTCACCGATCAGCACCACGTCGGGGTCCTCGCGGAGGGAAGCCCGCAAGGCGTTGGAGAATGACTTGGTGTCGGCATGCACCTCGCGCTGGTTCACCAGGCAGTTCTTGTGCTGGTGGACGAACTCGATGGGATCCTCGATCGTGATCATGTGCTCATGCCGCTCGCTGTTGATTTTGTCCAGCATGGCGGCCAGGGTGGTGGACTTGCCCGAACCGGTAGGCCCGGTGACCAGAATGAGGCCGCGCGGCTTGTCGCAAAGCTTGGCGACAATGGGCGGCAGATTGAGCTGCTGAAAGCGACTTGATTTCAAAGGGAATGACGCGGAACACCGCCGCGGTGGCACCGCGCTGGTTAAAAACATTGGCGCGAAAGCGTGCCAGTCCCTTGATGCCGAAGGAAAAATCAAGTTCCCAGTCTTCCTCGAAGCGGTGTTTCTGCGCGTCGGTCATAACGCTGTAGGCCAGCGCCTTGGTCTCGGCAGGGCCAAGCTGGGGCACGTCCAAGGGCATCAGATGCCCGTGAACACGAATCTGCGGGGGCGAGGAATTGGTGATGTGCAAGTCGCTTCCGCCCATCTCCAGCAGCTTCCTGAGCAATTCACTTAACGTAGCAGCCATAAAAGTCCGTTTCTGGTTTCTCGTTTCCAGTTTCTGGTTTTCAGTTTCTCGTTTCTTCGCTTGCCGCGCTTCTTACCTGGCCGTTCCCGGGAGCCCTGAAGGTTCTCCCGTTTTGGTCGCAGGGACCCTGTTCCGCGGTTTCAGGTTTTTGGTTTCTCGAACTACTGGGGTTCCAGGAACCAAAAACCAGAGTCGAGAACGTCAATGCACCGTTTCGCGAGCCACTTCCTCCAGCGTGGTCATTCCCTGCGCGACTTTGGCAAGACCACTGCGGCGCAAGGTAATCATGCCTCGCTCCATGGCTTTCTTCTTCAATTCCAGGGCGGAGGCTCCCACCAGAATCAGCTCGCGGATGTCCTCGTCGACCTCCATCACTTCGTAAAGGCCGGCGCGGCCCTTGTACCCCGTGTTGTTGCAGGTTGCCGCATCCTCCGCCCTTGTACACCTTGACGGATTTGCTCTCCTCGGGCGTAAACCCGGCTTCAATCAAGGCCATCTCGGGGAGATCCACCTGCTCCTTGCACTCCGGGCAAATGCGGCGCATCAGGCGCTGGGCACAGATCAAGTGAACGGCCGTGGCCACCAGGAAGGGCTCAATGCCCATGTTCATCAGGCGGCGATGGTTTCCGGCGCGCCGTTGGTGTGCAGCGTGGAAAGCACCAGGTGGCCGGTCAAGGCGGCCTTGACGGCAATTTCCGCAGTCTCAAAGTCGCGAATCTCGCCCACCAGGATGATGTTGGGATCCTGCCGCAGAAAGGAGCGCAATGCCGCGGCGAAATTCAGGCCGATTGCTCCTTCATCTGCACCTGGTTCACTCCCGGAAAGCTGAAACTCCACCGGGTCCTCGGCGGTCATGATGTTGGTTTCCGGCGTATTCAGCTGGGCAATGGACGGAATACAGAGTGTTGGTTTTGCCCGATCCGGTTGGCCCGGTGACCAGCACCATGCCATAGGGCTTCAGAATCGCTTGCTGAACTTGACCAGCGACTCCTGCTCAAACCCAGCTTGGTCATGTCGAGGCGCAGATTTTCCTTGTCCAGCAGACGAATAACGACCTTCTCTCCCCACAGTGTGGGCAGCGTGCCGACGCGGTAAGTCGAGCTGTTTGCGCTTGCCGGTCAGCATTCACCTTCAGCATGATGCGGCCATCCTGCGGCAGGCGCTTTTCGCTGATGTCCAACTTGGACATGATCTTGATGCGGGATGATGGCGTCCTTGAGCTTGAGCGGCGGCGACATGATCGGCTGCAGCACGCCGTCAATGCGGAAGCGGACGCGATATTCCTTTTCGTAAGGCTCCAATGTGGATGTCGCTGGCCCCCCGCTTTACGGCGTCCGTCAGAATCAGTTCACCAGTTTGATGATCGGGCGCTTCTTCGGCCGCCTTCTCCAGCTCGGAGAGTGGCGATTTCCTCCTCTCCGCCTGCAGTTCAGACGCTCGGCTTTCCCCGATCTCCGACATGAAGGCCGACGATCTGCTTCCAGGTCATCCTTCCGCTCCGGCTCCACCGTGCTGTATGACTTCTCGATGCCATCGAGAATGGCGCTCTCTGACGCCACCACCGGCTCGATGTTGAAGCCGGTCATGAACTTGATATCGTCCATGGCGAACACGTTGGTGGGGTCCACCATGGCGATCGTGAGCGAGCGCCCACCCGGCTCAGCGGCAACATCTGGTAGCGCTTGGCGGTATCGTAGGGAATCAGCTTGACGACCGGGGATCAACTTCAAAGTAGGCCAGATTGATCGCCGGCACGCCATATTGCCGCGAGAGAAAATTGGTTACTTCCTCGTCGCTGAGAAACCCCAGCTTGACCAGGATGGAGCCCAGGCGGGAGCCGGTTTCCTTCTGAACCTTGAGTGCCTGTTCCAATTGTGCCGGCGATATTACCTTCTCTCTAACCAGAAGATCGCCGATTCTTTGTGACATATCCTGGACTCCGGCCCCGATAGACAGAAAAACCCTGCCCGCAACGCAGGCAGTAACTCTCACAGTTTCCTAGAGATTCCGTTTCTGCTAAGGTTGGGCGTAGCCTAAGGTTGGTGACATAAATTGTCAATTACTCAGGGTGCTCAGAAGGTAACTCAAAAGGTCGTGTCCTTTGGTGAATCCGCGCAGAATGCGGGCTTGGGAACGACGCGGCTCATCCCGAACTGAACAATTTCCCGAGAAAGTCCGAGGCAGGCGTGCAGCGCGTGGCCTGCCTTCCGGCCGGATCACGGCGAAATCATTAAGGACGAAATAATTAAGAAGGTCCGGTTGCTAAACTTCCCCTAGAGGGGCTGTGGGTGCCGGGCCGGAAGAAAAAGTGGAGTTACAGGAGTTCTACCGCAGGCTGTTCGCAGCCTGGGGACGCCAGCACTGGTGGCCCGCCCATTCGCGTTTCGAGGTGATCGCCGGGGCTTATCTGACACAGAACACCGCCTGGACGAATGTGGAACGGGCGCTCGCGAACCTTCGCGCAGCAGGCGTCTTGAGCCTGGACGGGTCCGGAGGTTGCCACTCGCAGGCTGGAGCAACTATCCGTCCGGCGGGATACTTTCGGCAAAAGGCACGCCGGCTGAAGACTTTATCGACTTCCTGGATCCCGTTACGCAGGCTCGCTTGCAGCGGATGTTCGCTCAGCCCACAGCACAACTGCGGAAGGAATTGCTTGGCCTGAACGGAGTAGGCCCGGAAACCGCGGACTCCATCCTGCTGTACGCGGGCGGGCACCCGGTGTTCGTGGTCGACGCCTACACCCGGCGCATCCTGCTGCGTCATGGGCTGGCGGAAGAAGGCGCGGACTACGAGGAATTGCGGAGCCTGTGCGAAGAAGCCCTGGGCCGTCCCGCCTTTGCCTCGGAGTGCGAAGCCGCGGCGCGGAAAGCGAACGGAGGACGCTCCGGGCCGGAGGGATCCTGCCATAGCCCTTCGCGGATGAGCCGCCAGCGGCGCAGCGCGACGGCGCAGGTGTTGAATGAAATGCATGGCCTGCTGGTGGGCGTAGCCAAGAACTACTGCCTGAAATCGCAAGTCCGGTGCGAGCGGTGTCCGCTGCGGGAAACGCTGCGCGGGAAACCTGCGGGGTTGAGCTTTGCCGGCGCGGTGCGCCCGAAAGCTAATTCCTCGCGGCGGAAACGCGCCCGGGAATGATGGTCATGCGCCGCCGCTGGAAGGCCAGATCTTCGTTAATCTCGATTTCCCCCGCCAGGGGTGCGCCGTTCCCCACCTGCAAAAACGGGATGCAGGCCGGCCGGGCTGAGTTTGATCCGGAGTTGTAGCAAGATCTTCGTGCCGGCCGCAGCCAGAACCGGCGTCTATAATGAGGGCACGCCGCCGGATTGCCGGGAGCGGAGTCTGTGCGCGCGCGTGCTCCTGTGCCTCCGGTTCGCACAACCCGTCCAGCCGCCTACTCCGGCAGCCCTGGAGAGCATGCGCCCGGAAGTGTGCACGGGCGCAGGCGAACCATCATTATCGTGCTGGCCGTCACGGTTTTTCTGCTGTTCACCATCGTTTTCTCTTTGCAGGCATTCAATCTCAGCTTCCTCGGTCCCACCACCAGCCAGCAAACCCTGATCTTCGCGGCCCTGGCGGCATCTGATTTTTCTCTCCCTGGTGGCGCTGACCTTCGTACTGCTGCGCATCCTGCTCAAGCTGGCGGCGGAGCGCCGGGTAGGCGTGCTGGGGTCGAAGTTCCGCACGCGCATGGTGGTTGGCGCTCTGGCGCTGTCGTTTGCTCCCGTCATTTTTTTGTTTCTGTTCGCCTACGGTCTGATGAACCGCTCCATCGACAAGTGGTTTTCGCGTCCCGTGGAAGAGGTGCGGCAGGACACGGCGCGGGTGGGGGCGCTGCTGTCCAACTACGCCCTGGAAAACGCCAAGGCGGAAGCGCAGACATTGTCGCGGGACCCGGAGGTCCGCCGCAGCTTCGAGGAGCGGAGCTTCGCGCCCGCGCTCGGCGCTTTTCGCCGTAATGAAGCGGCGCTGCAGAAGGGATTTGCGGTAGTGCTGGTGAACGGAGAGGCGGAGGCCAGCTACCATTTGCCGGACGCCTGGGCGGTGGTGCGCAAGGCGATCGGCCCGCCACAAAATCTCTCTCTACTGCCGGACTCGATGACCCTGGGGAAAAAGCAATACATTCTGGGAGCAAGCGAGGTGGGGTCTCAGGGATGGATTCTAGTGGGACTGCCGCTGCCCGAATCCTTTACCTTGGCGATGAAGGATATTGAAGCCAGCCAGCGGCGTTACCTGGAGCTCGCACAGCAGCGCAAACTGGTGCGGCAGACATACATGGGGTTGCTGCTGCTGCTGACTGTGATGGTGCTGTTCGCGGCTACATGGTTCGCGCTGTTCCTGGCAAAATTCGTAACCCGTCCGGTCGAGGCACTGGCCGCGGCCACCGAGGAAATTTCCCGCGGACGACTCGATTACCGGGTGGCCATCAGCGGGGGCGACGAATTGGGACGCCTGGTGGAATCGTTCAACCGCATGGCCTCAGAACTAGAGCACTCGCGGGGACAGATTGTGGCTTCGGCTCGCGAAGTGGGCGATGCCAACGCCGCCCTGGAGCAGCGCCGCCGGTTGATGGAGACAATTCTGGAGAACATTCCCAGTGGAGTGCTCTCGCTCGACGCCGAACGGCGAGTGACCCACGCCAACCCGGCGCTGCGACGCATTTTCCGCCACGACGGCAATGCCAGCGCCGCCGGGGCGGTGGACGGCGCCGAATCGGGACTTCAGCCGGGAGACCGGGTGCAGGAAGGTATTCCGCCGGAGGTATGGGAGGACTTGAGTCACCTGCTGCGTCGCGCCGATCGCATGGGATCGGTGAGCAGCCAGATGGATATCCAGACACAGCGCCTGCAACTCAACGTGGCGGTGACGGCGGCGTCACTCGAGCATGGAGGACAGCGGCTGGGATACGTGATTGTTTTCGAAGATCTTTCCGACCTGCTGAAGGCGCAGAAACAGGCCGCCTGGAGAGAAGTGGCGCGGCGAGTTGCGCATGAGATCAAAAATCCGCTGACCCCGATTGCGCTTTCCGCGGAACGCATCCGGCGGCATCTGGAGCGCCGGCATCCTCCGGAAGATGCGTCGCTGCAGGTGATTCAGAATTGCGCGGAGACAATCGAGCGCTCCGTGGGAACAGTGCGTTCGCTGGTGGATGAGTTTTCCACGCTGGCGCGGTTCCCCACCTCGCAGCCCCAGGCGGCGGACATCAACCCGATTGTGGAAAGCGCGCTGGACATGTTCAGCGGCAGGCTGGAGGGGATTCGGGTGCAAACATTTCTGGCGCCGGAACTTCCCAAAGTGATGGCGGACCCGGAAGCGATCAAGCGCGCGGTAGCGAATCTGGTGGACAATGCCGCCGAAGCCATGCGCGATTCCATGGTGCGGGAGGTGCATATTTCCACGGCGCTGTTGAGTTCGCACGACAGCGTGGAAGTGGTGGTCGCGGATACCGGACACGGCGTGACCCACGAAATGAAAGAGCGACTCTTTATGCCGTACTTTTCGACCAAGAACCGGGGAACCGGCCTGGGACTGGCGATTGTGAGCCGCATTGTGGAGGAACACGGAGGAAGCATCCGGGTGGAGGAAAACCAGCCCGTGGGGGCCCGCTTTATCGTGGAACTGCCTCTAGCCCACTCTTTGAACACGGACAGCGCCCAGGTGACGACCAGCAATGCCTAGGATTCTTATTGTCGACGACGAAGCGGGAATCCGGCAGTCGCTCAGCGGCGTGCTGGAAGATGAGGGTTACAAATCGGCGGGGGTGGCCAGCGGCGAAGCCTCTATCGACCTTCTGCGGGAACGCCGCTTCGACCTGGTCCTGCTGGATATATGGCTGCCGGGCATGGACGGACTCGACGTCCTCGAGAACATCAAGAAACTGGAAGACCCCCCGGAAGTCATTATGATCTCCGGCCACGCCACGATTGAAACGGCGGTGCGCGCCACCAAGCTGGGCGCGTACGACTTCCTGGAAAAGCCGCTGTCGCTGGAAAAGACCCTGATCCTGGTGAAGAACGCCCTGGAAGCGCGCCGCCTTCGCCACGAAAACCGCGAGCTCAAGCAAAAACAACAACCGCGCAGCGCCATTGTGGGCAACAGCGTACCTATGAAGGCCTTGCGCCAGCAGATTGGCCTGATGGCGCCGACCAACGGGCGCGTGCTCATCTTCGGAGAATCCGGCACGGGCAAGGAACTGGTGGCTCGCGCCATCCATTCCCAGAGCCTGCGCAAGGACGCCATGTTCGTGGAGCTGAATTGCGCGGCCATCCCGGAAGACCTGATCGAAAGCGAACTGTTCGGGCACCGCCGGGGAGCCTTTCACGAGGCCACCACCGACAAGGAGGGCCGCTTCCAGAAAGCCGACCAGGGAACGCTGTTTCTGGACGAAGTGGGTGACATGAGCCTGAAGACCCAGGCCAAGGTGCTGCGCACGCTGGAAGAACAGCGCTTCACGCCCGTGGGCGGCGAAGAGTCCATTACCGTCGATGTGCGGGTGATCGCCGCCACCAATCATGATCTGGAAGAGGAAATCTCACGCGGCAACTTCCGCGAGGACCTCTTCTACCGGCTGAACGTAATTCCCTTCTTCGTGCCGCCACTGCGGGAACGGCTGGAAGACGTCCCGTTACTGGCCTCGCATTTTCTCAAGGAGTTCTCCGCAGCCTACAGCCGCCGCTCCAGAGAAATCACAGATGACGCCGTGGACGCCCTGATGCGCTACTCCTGGCCGGGCAACGTGCGCGAACTCCGCAACGTGATCGAGCGTATCGTGATCATGAACCCCACGGCCCCGAAGCTGGATCGCAAGCACCTGCCTCCGCTGGTGTATCGCAATGGAGCCCGCCGCGCAGGAGGGGAGTTTTCCACCCTGCAGCAGGCGCGAGCGGCCTACGAGCGCGACTACATCCTGAAAAAGCTGGATGAAAACCACGGCAATGTGAGCCGCACCGCGGAGGTCCTGGGACTGGAGCGCAGTCACATGTACCGGAAAATGAAGACTCTGGGGATTGCGGTGAAAGAGTAACTTCAACCAAAAAAGCCGAGGACCCAGGCACATCCCACAAGGAAAACGACGCTGGCTGCAAAGGCGAGCTTGCTGTATTTCGCCAGAGAACCTTCCGGGCAGGTGCTGTGGTAACGCCGAAACAGCTCACGGCATTTACCGTACCGCCAAAAGGCAAAAGATACGTGTTCTTGTTCGGGCAGGTCCTGATTCAGCTTTGCCGTCATCTCGAGGATCAGCAAACCTGAAGCCAGGCACGACAGAGCGGCCATAAACAGCAGCATGGCTGCTGCTATGAAGCGCGAGTCTGGAGTGAGCATTTCCACCCAGAGTATACCAAGCGAATTTTCTCCGAACGGGCTGCACGCGGCATCGGCAATGCAAGGAATGATGGCAGACGTTTGCCTCAGGCTGGTTCTCAGGCGGTTGGGTCAGGCCTTATCTCAGGCTGGATTGTCCTGGCTAGCGGCCCGTCTTCTCTCCCACTCGGCCATCTCCTGCAACTGGCGGCGCCAGTCCAGTCCTTCAACGAACTTGGTCGAATCACGCCAGCCCGGGTGGACTTTCACGAACAGTTCCAGAAACACTTTCTTCCCCAGCATGCGCTCGATCTCCAGACGAGCGGCGGTGCCGATCTTCTTGAGCATCTGCCCGCCTTTGCCGATCACGATGGCCTTCTGGCCCTCGCGCTCGACGTAAATGGTGGCGGCAATGCGGTCCAGCTTGCCACCTTCTTCGTACTGGTCGATGAGCACGGTGGCGGCGTAAGGAACTTCTTCTTCCGCTGCGAGCAGCACCTGCTCGCGGACGGCCTCCGCGACCAGGAAGCGAACGGGCATGTCCGTAAGCTGATCCTGCGGGAAGTAGGCCGGCCCCTGGGGGAGGTTTTCTACGATCTTTTCCAGCAATAGGTCAAGGTTGTCGCGTTTCAACGCGGAAATGGGGACAATCTCGCGAAAAGCATGTTTCCTGCTCCAGTGCTCGATGATGGGAAGCAGCTTGCGCTTGTCGAGGCGGTCGATTTTGTTGAGCAGCAGAATCGCCGGAGTGGGCGAGCGACCAACCAGTTCGGCAACAAACTTTTCTCCAGCCCCAAGCTTCTGCGTGGCATCCGTGATGAGCAGAATGAGATGGGAGCCGTCGAGGGCGTCATAGACTTCACGCATCATCTGCTTGTCCAGGCGGGTATCCGGTTTGTGAACTCCGGGAGTATCCACCAGCACGACCTGGGCCCGGGGATGTCCTTTGCCGCCGGGCACGTTCAGAACACCCTGCAGGCGATTACGCGTAGTTTGCGGCTTGTGGGTGACGATAGCCAGTTTCTCGCCCACGAGGGCATTCAGCAGCGTGGACTTGCCGGCATTGGGCCGGCCCAGAATGGTGACAAAACCGGATTTCATGATGATTATGCCCGGATCTGGCGAGACTCAGGGCTGGGCGATTCGGTTTCCGGCGACGGGGCGCGAGTAATGCGCAGGCGCAGAACGCGATATTCGGAGGATTCCAGAATCTCAAAGCGCAGCCCGTCCACCTGCACCAGTTCTCCCGGGCGCGGGATGTGGCCGGCGGCCTCGCTGACCAGGCCGGCGACTGTGCTGGCTTCGACATCGCCGAGGCGGACACCGAACAGGTCGTCCAGGCGATCCACATCCATGTTGCCGGGAACGAGGAAGGAACCCTCGCTTTCGGGAACCACGTCGTCGCTAGCCTCGTGCTCGTCGCGGATCTCGCCGACGATTTCCTCCACCAGGTCTTCGATGGTGACCACGCCGGCAACGGCGCCGTATTCATCCACTACGATTTCCATGTGCACGTTCTCACGCTGCATTTCCCGCAGCAAGTCGCTGACGCGCTTACTTTCCGGGACGTAGCGCACCTCCGGCTTCATGAGCGTGCGCACGGTGCGGGTGCGGGCTTCACTGTCGGCGACCTGCAGCACGTCGTGGGCAAAAACGATTCCGACGATGTGATCGATGCTGCCTTCGTAGACAGGAACCCGCGAGTAGGGCCTGGTGCGCAGCATCTCGGTAAACTGCTCCACGGTGATTTCCCCGGGAACAGCGAAGACTTCCGGACGGGGCGTCATCACCTCGCGAACCACCTTGTCGCTGAACTCCACGACGGAGTGGATCAGGTCCCGGTCGGTTCCTTCCAGAATGCCCTCCTCCTGACCGGCTTCAATCAAGGCATCGACGGCCTCGGAGGGATGCTCCGGCTCGCGGTCCGTATGCTCCCGGGTGAGTGTGGCAACCGAGAGGCAGAATCCAATGACCAGCGTGACCGGCAGGGCAAGATAAATCAGCCCCCGCAGGAACCACACATAACCGTTGAGCCACTCTCCGCGTGTGCGCGAGAACAGGACGAAGGGAATCACCCGGTTGAAGATGATAATGATGGCGATCAGCAAGACGGCAATCTGGGCCAGCTCCGCCGAGGTAAAGTGCCGGTTGTGGAAGGTCACAAAAGCGAGCAGGACGGCAATGGCGGCTGTCGCGCATTGTTCGAGCACCGCCATGGAGAGCGAGATGCGCTCCCGGCCGACCTTCAGGCGCTTCTCCACCGTTTGCTCGAAGGCTTCGATATTTTCCTGAAACTCCCGCGCCAAAAACTTGCCCATCTCGGTGTAAATGCGCTCCACGTAGGAAACGAGCGTAAGCACTCCGAGAAGAACCAGAATCGCCGCAATCAAGCCTAAAGTCATCGTACCTGTCTCAGGGAAGCCGTTCCCCGCCGGGGCTGGCGCTGGGAATCGCGCGTTGCTGCGGAGCCCCCGCTGCGTTTTGCGCCACCCGCCACCCGCCGGCTTCGCCTATCAGGCTCCGCTCCAGTGCTGCGAGCGATCAGACCGCCCCCGAGCCCGAGCTGGCGGCGCAAGCGGTCCTCCTTGCGAGCCATGATTCCATGATCGTGTTCGTGATCGTAACCGGCGAGATGCAACATGCCGTGCAGCAGGAGCACTTTGATTTCCTGCATGAGCGAATGTCCGTAGCGGGAGGCATTGCGAGCGGCGATATCGACGGAAATCGCCATGTCGCCGGAAAACTGCGCCGCCAGCGCCGGAGGAGAAGGAAAGGAAAGCACATCCGTGGCCCGGTCCTTGCCGCGAAACTGGCGGTTCAGGGTGCGCATCTGGGCGCTCGAGGTGAGTATGACGTTCACTTCGCCCGCAAGACGGACCGCACTGCGGGCCCGCTGCAAGAAGAGGCTTAAGCCTCGCTGGCTAATGCCCTCCACCGGTTTGTATACGATCACCAAACGTAAAAAGTGAACGGGAGGGGCGCAACCGCAACCCTCCCGCACACTTCCTGTTATCAATTTTCCAGCGCCTCGCGCGATTCCGCCTGAGTATCGCCGGGGGCCGGTATCTCAAAACCCTGCACTCCCGCGCCGTTGCCGTTACGCGAGTCGTTCAAACGGCCCAGGGAGAGCGAAAGCTGATCCACTTCGCTTTGCGTTTTGTGTTCATCGTAAGCACGGATAATGCGCTGCACCAGGCTGTGGCGCACCACGTCGCTCTCGTCGAAGCGGACAAACGAGATTCCCTGCACGCCCTTCAGGATGTCCATGGCCTCGACCAGACCACTGCGCTTGTTGGGCAGATCGATCTGCGTGATGTCGCCGGTAATCACCGCCTTGGAGCCAAACCCCAGGCGGGTGACGAACATCTTCATCTGCTCGGCGGTGGTGTTCTGGGCTTCGTCGAGGATGATGAAGGAATCGTTGAGCGTACGGCCGCGCATGAACGCGATGGGCGCGATCTCAATGATGTTCTTCTCCAGGTAGCGGTCCACCTTCTCCAGCTCAAGCATGTCATAAAGAGCGTCGTAGAGCGGGCGCAGGTAGGGATCGACCTTTTCCTGCAAGGTGCCGGGCAGGAATCCCAGGCGCTCGCCCGCCTCCACGGCAGGGCGCGCCAGGATAATGCGGTTCACCTTCTTGGCCGCCAGAGCGGAAATGGCCATGGCAACGGCCAGGTATGTTTTCCCCGTGCCGGCGGGACCGATGCCAAAGATCATGTCGTGGCTCTCAATGGCATCCAGGTAGCGGCGCTGGTTGATGCTCTTGGGCTGCACGCTGCGGCGGCCAAAGGACCTCTGCCGTCCGGCCTCGGCAAGTCCCCGCAGGGTGGCCGCGGGATCGGAGGCAATCACGCGCAGCATGGAGCCGAGATCGCCATTCTGAAAGGTGAATCCGTTGCGCTGCAGAGAGTCGTAGTCGGCGAAGATCTGCTCGGCGCGGGCGACGTCGCGGGCGGCGCCCTGGATTTCCACGCTCTCTGCCTTCAGGTCAATGGTGACGTTGAGCCCTTCCTCCATAAGATGGAGGTATTCGTCCCGGGCTCCAAACAGCGCTTCGATGTTGGGGCTGATGTCGATATTCTTCTTCATTTAGCTCTAGGCGTATCCCTCACGGCCACAGCACAGGCCTGGCACAAACCAGTTTTTCTGGAAAAGGACCCGTCTGGGCACACGCAAATGGATGGAACTACCAAGGAAGGGCTGGGTGCTCGCCACAGGGTGGAAGCAGCTGACATCTGCGACTAGAGTACCCCGGCCTTCCCGGAGAGTCAATGCTGATCGGGACATCTCCATGGATCGCGTTCTCTAAGCCTTAGATGACGCTGAGAGAAAAAAGTACAAGGCCGACGGGGGATTTCCGGAGCTGCCGAATTTCTCCACGGCACGGGCCACTTACCTGCAAGAACATTGCCGCAAAGGAGTTAGCATGGATTTCAATCCCCGCCGCGCTGCCAGGCGAGCCGGGCGGGGTCTTCAAACCAGCGGGCCGTGGCGGCTCCGAAGATGAACCCACCAACATGCGCCAGGTAGGCCACCCCGCCGGTTTGTACGCTGGCCACGGTCCCGGCACTGAAGAGCTGGGTCAGGAACCAAAAGCCAATCAGCAGCGACGCCGGAATGAAGGTGATGCGCACAAAAACAAAGAGGAATAAAACCGCTCGAATCTGGTCACGAGGATAGGTAACCAGAAATGCGCCCATGACCGCGGCAATGGCCCCGCTCGCGCCCAGGTTGGGAATTGTGGAGGAGGGGCTGGCTGCAACCTGGGCCAGCATGGCCACCGTCCCCCCCAGCAGGTAAAACATCAGGTAGCGGCCGCGAGTCATCGCGTCTTCGATCTCAGGACCGAAGGCCCACAGGAACACCATGTTGCCGATGATGTGCAGCCATCCGGCGTGCATGAACATTGCCGTCAGAATCGTGATCCAGTGGTGGCCGGAAACAATTTCAGCGGGAATCACCGACCATTGGATGACGAAGTCCTGGCCGCGCACCAGCTCCAGGCCGAACATCAAGGCATTCGCGATGATGATCAGGGCGGTGACAATGGGAGTACGCATTGGGCGCCGGGACGCATCGCTCAGCGGAATCAAGCCTCCCATGCCTTGTGCCTCCGTTCGAGGGTGGAAACTGGTGAAAAACACGAAATTTCAAACGCGGCCGGGCTGGCAATGCCTCGCCCGGCAAGCCTGAGAGAGTGGGCAATCACGTGGCGGCCTCCGGCCGCGTCGAATCATGCCATCGCCGTCACCGCCTTGCGCACTGCCAGCGACAGAACCAGACGGGTGACGCCGCTGAAGATCAGGCTCACGCCCACCAGGATGCCGATGGCCCAGTTCGAACTCGACGGCCATCCACTGTAGATCATCAGACCCAGCAAGAGCGTAACGATGCCGTCGAGCAGCATCCAAATGGATCCCTGCAAGCGGCGCAACCTGAAAAACAGCACCATCTCCAGCACGCCTTCCAGAAGGAAGAGCACAGCGACTACCAAGGTGAGCGATTCGACGCCTAGAACCGGGTGCAGGACCAGGTACACGCCAAAGGCGATATAGGCAAGCCCGACCAGCAGTTTCCATAGGAAACTGCCGGGCCCATGAGCCTGAAAGGCGAAAATCAGATGGACGACGCCTGCCAGCATGATCAGCCAGGCGAGAACGATGTTGACAGCGACGGCGGCAAGAAACGGCGATCCGATTGCCAGTATGCCGAGAATGATCAGCAGAACCCCGCTGAGAATGGACCACGTCGAAGCTCGCCGCACGATTCCGGAAGAGCTAAGCTCTGCCATTGGGACCTCCTGATGCCAAGACTCCCTTTGTGATCTTTGAACGCGGGACATTCTACGCTTGCACAGTCATGGCGTACATTGGGCGAATGGAAATGTCCGCGCCAAACTCCGGGAGCCGCAGTGGGACCAGGGACCTCGGCTGTGCGACTACTTCCTTGGCAGCCTCGGCGCCAGACGAGTACGATCTCGATGCTATCTCAAAAGGAGAACAACAATGGCTTCAAACGTCATGCTTTTTGGTTGGAATCGGTCGATTCCCGGACGGGAAAAGGTCAGCGCGCAGCATTTCGAGGAATTCGTAAAGTACCTGGGTGGCTTGCAACAGAAGGGTGCGATTCAGGGATTCGACATTGTGTTCCTCGACACACACGGAGGCGACTTGAACGGGTTCTTTCTGATGAAAGGCGACCCCGCCAAGCTGGATGCGCTGGTCTCGACGACCGAGTGGATCACTCATATTACTCGCGCCAGCCTTCATCTCGATGGTTCTGGCGTCGTCCGCGGCGTAACTGGAAATGAGGTCATGGAGAGAATGGCGCTCTGGACCGGTGTCATCCCGTCCTAGCAGGGCCCAACGCCATGGCGGAACCGGCATGGGTGAAGTTGGCCGTTTCATTGACGATAATGGCCATTTGCACGATTCCCAGTCCGCAACCGCCAAGTGCTGCGAAGGGGATTTCTCGTCAACACTCTACCGTGCTATCGTTCCCAACACAGGCGAAGGCATCGGAAATTGCGGATTAGTCCACTTAAGGAGAATCGACATGAAGAGATACATATGGCTGGCCGCGTTTTGGCTTGCCGCTCCGGCAGCGGCGCTGGCGCAGGGCTCAACCGCGAATCCGGTGGTTTCAGCGGCGCGGGAAATCTACAATCGCCAATCGAAGTTCATTGTGGCCGCCGCCGAGCAAATGCCGGAGGACAAGCTCAGCTACCATCCCACGCCCGAGCAGTGGACCTATGGCAAGTTGATCGCGCACGTCGCCCAGGGTGACTTCGCAGTGTGCTCCATGCTCTCCGACACTGCCGCGCCCCAGGACGTGAAGAACTTAATGCCCACGGATTCCAAGGACAAACTCGTCTCTGCCCTCAAAGCGTCCTTCGACTTCTGCAGCCAAGCGCTTTCGAACTTGCAGGATTCCAAACTCGGCGACAACATCAAATTCTTCGGTGGCCGGCCGGCAACGCGCGCCCGTGCCCTCTTCGAATTGACTGGAGACCTGGAAGACCATTATTCGCAGATGGCCGGCTACCTGCGACTCAATGGCATGCTGCCACCTTCCGCTCAGCGAAAGAATTAGCAGGGGTTAGCTTGCCGCAGGATTCCAGGAAATCGACCCGGACCAATCCCATGATTGAGGCTCAGAGCCTCGTCATGGGTTGGGCAACACCTGCTGCCGTTCTTCGCTGCAAGGCCGCCGATCCCGACTTGTCGCCCTGTTCCTGGGCGGCGTCCCCGAGAGGGCGGATTTGCTATTCTCCATGGCTATCCCGGCTTCAGTTTGACCCCGGCCAGAACAATCCCGTAGAATGACGGGTACTGAATATTCAGGATTACTCCTTAAGGATCAGCAACAAGACATGGCAAACCACGTTTCGGCCTTGAAGCGCGTCCGGCAGACGGAACGGCGCACGGAGATGAATCGCGCCAACAAGTCGCGCATGCGGACCGCCCTGCGGAGGCTGCGCAGTGCCCTGAATTCGGCCAACCAGGACGAAGCCCGGACTCTGTTCCGCGCCACGGTGAGCGTGCTGGACAAGTCGGTACAGAAGGGTGTGATTCATAAGAACACCGCCTCACGCTATAAATCCCGCCTGGCGGCCCGGGTGGCTGCGGTTGGCGCCAAGTAGCTTCCGTGCTTGCATTGCATTCCCAAGCGGCAGGCCGCGCGCCTGCCGTTTGCTTTTTGCCCCGGCCAAAACCGGCGGACTTGCTTCCCTCGCGAAGCCGGATTGATGTAACCGCTCGCTTCTGTTGCGACACCAACAGTTTTCTCTGCGAAGTCACAAAGCATATGAACTCAAAGCTATGAATTCCTGGAAGCGCAAGCTGCGAATGGGGATGGTGGGCGGCGGGCAAGGCGCCTTCATTGGCGCCGTGCATCGGCTGGTAGCTGCCATGGATGGTCAAGTCGAACTGGCGGCGGGCGTCTTCTCGCGCGATGCTGAGAATTCCCGCGTTACCGGCGGGCAGCTTTATCTGGATCCCGCCCGCATCTACAAGGATTATGAGGCCATGGCGGTGGCGGAAGCCAAATTGCCGGCCGGCAAGCGCATTGACTTCGTCAGCATCGTCACCCCCAACGACGCGCATTTTGGTCCGGCGAAGGCGTTTCTGGAATCCGGCATCCACGTGGTCTGCGACAAGCCCCTGGCTCTTACCCTCGGAGAAGCGGAAGAACTGGTGCGCATCGTGGAACGCACGAAGCTGGTTTTTGCCCTGACGCACAACTACACGGGATATCCCATGGTGCGACACGCCCGCCATCTTTTCCGTTCGGGGAAGATGGGCACGGTGCGGAAAGTAATTGTCGAGTACCTGCAGGACTGGCTGGGAGATCCGGAACTGGTGCGCGACTCCAAGCAGGCAGCGTGGCGAACGGACCCCGCAGTGTCGGGAATCGGGGGGGCGCTGGGCGACATTGGAACCCATGCGGTGAACCTGCTGGAATACGTCACCGAAGATCCCATCAGCGAAATCTGCGCCGATACGACCATCTTTGTTCCGGGACGCCGGCTCGACGACGACATCAATGCGCTGCTGCGCCTGCGGGGCGGAGGCAAAGGCGCTCTGGTGGTCAGCCAGGTGGCCACGGGCGAGGAAAACGGACTCCGGCTGCGCGTCTACGGCTCCAAGGGATCGATTGCCTGGGCGCAGGAAGATCCCAACTATCTGCAAATATGGCGTCATGGAAAGCCGCGCGAGACGCTCTCCCGCGGCCGCTCGGAATATCTCAGCCCGGAAGCCATGGCCGCGAGCCGCACACCCTGGGGACATCCCGAAGGCTATCTGGAAGCGTTCGCCAACATTTACGTCGGAGCAATCGAAGCCATTCGGCGGTACCTCGACGGACAGCCGATGAAGCCGGCGGAATACAATTTCCCTACGGTGCACGACGGGCTGCGTGGAATGCAGTTCATCTATGCGGCGGTGGAGTCGGCCAGGCAGGGCGCATGCTGGGTGAAGATGGCCGAGTAGTTCAATTTCAGTTTCGAGTGCCCCGAGCTTGCCTCTTTTTTCCAGTCTGATGACCATCTCCCACTTTGCTATCTTGTCATCCTTTGCGAAGCGAAGGATCGCTAGCCCTTACCCGCTTGTCTGAGGGCAAGCATCCTTCGCTCCGAGCCGGACAAGAGGGAAACAGACTCGAAACCTGGGGAGATAAGGCGCTGGAGATGTGGTCAGCCGATCCCTCGCCTCGCTTGGGATGACGCCCGTAAAGAACGAGCCCTAGCAGCCCGTGGTGCAAGTCGGCCCGCCAGTCACGCCTTACGGACAGCGTCTCGCAAGCGATAGCGCAAGTGGATTGCTCCGGTGCTGAAACATCGCGTGTCAAGCAATTCGAGATTCTGTCGTATGGCGGTTCGGAATGCCGGCTTTCCGCCGCCGACGATCACCGGATGGAGAAACAGGTGACATTCGTCCACGAGATCGGATTCGAGCGCAAGTGCTGCCAGCTCGGCGCCGCCAATGAAGATGTCGTGCGCCGATTCGCGCTTGAGTTTCCGAGTTGCCTCGGGATCGAACTCCCGCTCGACACGCGCGATGCGTGTCGGAGCGCGTGTCAGCGTTCGTGAGAAGACGATCTGCTCGGCCTTCTGCCAGACCCGTGCGAAGTCGCGGTGTTCGGGCGGGTAGCCCTCCAGCGGCCCATCCCAGTGCGCCATCGTCTCATAGAGTCGCCGCCCAAGGAGATGGGTTCCGATCGGCCGCATTAACTCGGTGATGAAATCGAATACTTGATCCGGATTGCCCCAATCGAAGGCGCCGGTTTGTCCTCGATATAACCGTCAAGTGACGCATTGGTGATGTAGATTAACTTCGACACACGAGAGAATCGTACTACACTTCGCCCATGTCGATGGGCAAACGAAAACGCGACCGACAGCCGGCGATGTGGGTGACGGCGACGAACTTGCCGACGGCCGCGAGTCATCCTTTCTATCGTCGGTTGAATCAGCTGCTGCGAGAGCACGGCGGTTGCTGATCCACGCGGGCGGCTTCAATCTCGGGCACATTGGCGCGCGAGAAATGCTTTTTACTACGGGCTGCTAGCTTTAGATTGGGTGCGAAACCGGGCGGCGGCCAACGCGAAACTCCACTGCTTATTCCTGCCACTCGAAACTGAAAGTCGAAACGGAAGCTTCCTTTTTCGGCTCGGAGGCGAGATCGAGCACCAGCCGCTCCAGCACCAGCCGCTTGCTGGGGGCATTGGAGCGCAGTTCCAGGTCGGCGCGGGCGATGAGCCGCAGTCCGCGGGTGAGTTCGCGGCGGGACTTGAAGCGGCGCGCCTGCCGCAGGATGTCTTCGGCGGCAAAGGGCGGAACGCGAAAGCCCTGCCAAAGGGCCTGCCACAATGCGCGCTGATCGCGCACCCGCTTTTCGAAGATCACCAGCATCTGGCGATAGGTTTTGGCCAGCATGTAGAGATGCCCAATGGCGGCTTCTTCCCCTTCGCCGGAAGTGAGGATGGCGTCCAGCACTTCGAGGGCGCGGGCGCGGTCGCGGGCGGAAATGGCGTCGGTCAGATCGTAGAGAGAACGCTGCTTGGCGGCGAGCACCATGGTCTCCACGTCCCCCAGGGTGATGCGCTTTTTTTCGCCCACGTAGAGGGTCAACTTCTCCAGTTCATTGGCCAGCAGCATCATGTCGCCGCCAAGAGCGTCCACCAGTTCGCGGGCGGCGTCCACTTCCACCTTGACTCCCGCGCTGGCGCCCGCTTCGGTGACCCAGCGGACGGCCTCGCTTTCCTCCACCCGCGCCAGTTCCACGATGCCGCAGTACTCTCCCAAGGTCTCCCGCAGGCGCTCGTAGCGGTCGCGGTCCTGCATCTCCATGCGGCGGGCATCGGCAGGAATGCTGATGTGGTCGGCAAGGAAGACAAGCAGCGCATCGGGATTGGGATGGGCGACATACTCCTCGATGGCGGCAAATTCTTCCTTGTGCGAGCCTCGGCCGTACAGCGCTTTGACTCCGCGGACAAAAAACACCTGGAAGGGGGCCATGAGCGATGGCGTGCGGGCACGATCGAGGACTTCGGTGACGGAGGTCTCGCTCAGGTCCAGCTCGTGCAGGCTGAAGTCCCGCAGATCGGACGGGACCAGGTGCTCCAGGATGGCATCGCGGCAGCGCTTGCGGAAAAAGGCCTCATCCCCAACCAGGACATAGGCGGGGCGCAGCTTGCGCTGCTCGACCTCGGCCACGAAGCGCTCGGTCGGAGCGATGGCTCGCACTAATAGGCCTCCACGACATTGCTGACCAGGGTGCGGGCAAAGTCGCGCGCCAGGCGGTCGACAGCGGGCTGGTCCTCTTCAAAAAAGCTGGAAACCTCGCGGCTTATTTCGTACTGCTCGCGAAACGTGTAATTGGGATTTTCCCAGATGACATGATTCTTGCGGTCCACCAGCGAAACCCGCGCGACCACGGTGACGATGGCGCTGGAGACGCGTCCGCTGACCGAGTCATAGGTAACAGGGGCAAACTCGGTGTGCACGACCGTGCCGTGGAGAACCGCGTCGGCGTTTTCCCCGGCGTTACTGATGATGCGGTAATGCGTGTGAGAATTGAACTCCTGAACCACGGCCGCGGTCAGGACCTGCTCCACGCGGTAGGTCTGGGTCTGGTTGACGAACGCGGGAATGGCAATGGTGCGAATATCCGGCGGAAGGCCGGTCACCTCCTTGCCGGCGGTGTGATACCCACAGCCAACCAGCGCCAGCACACCAAGCGCAAGGCCGGAGAAAGCGATGCGGAACCGGGTCATTGCACCTTTCCCTTGGGGCGGGTGGCGGCCAGGCGCTGGGCACATTCCACGGCGGTGAGCGCCAGCAGGCGCAGATTGTCCGCCGCCGCCCAGATCCAGAACCCGGTGAGTCGCTGGACGTCCTGGCGAACGGACACCAGCACCTGCTCCTGCCCAGCGACGCTGACGTTGCTGGGAGTGTCTTCGGCAACGCGGGCCACGGTCACATGCTCCCCGCCCAAGGCCTGGGAGAAATCGCCAACCGACTGCAAGGTCTCCAGCTCGACATAAATCGAGAGGGCATGGCCGTGAAAAA
The DNA here is from genome assembly GCA_963732925.1 of Terriglobia bacterium. Lineage (GTDB taxonomy): Bacteria > Acidobacteriota > Terriglobia > Terriglobales > Acidobacteriaceae > DASZRZ01. Next base: position 41,996 of record CAVTBJ010000003.1, on the reverse strand, counting down.
TCGGGGCCTGCACCACGATGAGCGAAGGGATGGGAACATCTCCGCCGGTCATGAGGCGGTAATGCTCCCCGATGCGGCGCTCTGTATTTTCCAGGGCTACAGCGGTGGAGTTCCCGCCCAGACGGCCCAGGAGGTTAAACGCCAGTTGGGCGTCATAAACCTTACGCGGCATTTCTTGAAACGACAGCAGGTTCACGGTCTGCTCGTGGAGTTCGTCCATGCCGGAGCGTCCCGACTCGGAAGCGGGTTCCAACACCGTGGCTACCGCGGTGCGAATGGGCGCAAGCCGCTGGGCGCGCAGCAGGAGCAGTGCCAGAACCACCGACGCGGGATGAGCAGCGATGACCGGACCGGGCTCCAGTTCAGGCGCCAGGACCTGCCCAAGTTCCCGCTCGATCCAGGGAGAGCGCACCCTGGCATTGGTCTCTTTTTCCAAGGCATAGGAAAGGTCCACGATGCCGGCTCCGGCGGCGCGGGCCAAAGTCCAGTTCTTGCGCGTGAATTCCGGGCGCGAGGCAAAGAATGCGAAGTCGATGTTATCGAAGTTGTCGCGGCTGACGCTCTGGACAAACGTCATCTCCTCACCGAGGGCCTCAAGCTGGCCCAGGGACTCATCGTCATCCAGCAGCTTCAGCTCGGACGCAGCCAGCGCGCTTTGCGGCAGGACCTCGGCAAGTTCCTTGCCCTTTAAAGTCCCGGAACCCACGATGGCGATACGGTACTGCTCGCCTGCGGGGTGGCTGGAAGCGGGAGAAGTGACTCGGCGCGGACCTTGGCTCATGGGAAAACTTTCTTTGCTTCCTTACTTTTTATGCCACTACTCCGCCGGGAGCAACATCGGCATGGGAAGGAGACCCCGGAGGAGAAGGCGGGGTGGAATGCCGCCGAAGGTTAAACAGCAGCCGGGCCAGCACGCCGGAAAGCATGTAGGCGAGGGCCAGGAAGAACAAAACATACTGCGAAAAGAAACGGATGGCTGCAAGGATGGCGCCGATGAATACCACCCGCCAAAAAGGATGGCGGCGGCGAAGATCCAGGTCCTTGAAGCTGTAAAACCGCCAGGTACTGACCATCAGGAAACTGGCGGTACAGACCAGGGCAGCCCAGATCAGTGCCATCCACCAGCTCTCCAGAGGCTCCCCGCCGGCAAAGTGAATGGTGGCCGCGATCACGCCCGCGGCGGCGGGGATGGGCATGCCCACAAAATACTTCCGCCCCGGACGGCCGGGGTTCGACGGCTGGGGGTTGGTTTGAATGTTGAAACGAGCCAGGCGGCTGGCCCCGGCAATCAGGAAGACAAAACTGGCGACGGCCCCGAACTGCACAATCCGCGACAACAGATCCTGGCCGGAAAACGAACTCAGGCTGCCGAAGCCCCACATCCAGGCCAGCAGCGAAGGCGCAACCCCGAACGTGATCACATCAGCCAGGGAATCGAATTCCCGTCCGAAGTCGCTGGTGGTTCCCATCAGGCGGGCAATGCGGCCATCGAAGCCGTCGAACAGAATGGCGAAGCCGATGGCCTTGGCCGCGTTGTCATAGAGGCCGGGATTGCTGGCGCTGGCCAGAAACGTCTGGTGCAAGGCGTAGTAGCCGAGCCCGATGTTGACGGTGGTGAACAGGGACGGCAGAAGATACGCGCCCCGGCGCATCCGCTTGGAACGCGCCACCCGGTCGGTTCGACGACGGCGCGGAGTCGGATTCACGAGCGCTCCCTTCCGCCCGCCGCAGCCGGCTGCTTGCTTCCCGCAACGACGGGGGCAACAGCCAGAATGCTGGAGCCGCCGCAAACCCGCTGCCCAACCTTCACCTGGACGGCAGTTTCCGGATCCAGAAACACATCAACCCGGGAACCAAACTTGATCAGGCCGACGCGTTCGCCGCGGGCTACAAAATCTCCCACTTTCCTGGTAAACACAATGCGGCGCGCCAGCAAGCCCGCGATCTGTTTGAAGACGACCACCAGGGGGCCGTTTTCCACGGTCACCACATTCTGCTCGTTCGTGTCCGCGCAGTCGCGCGCCATGGCGTTGCGGAAGCGTCCTTTGTGGTAATGGACGTCGCGAATGACACCCGCGATCGGGGAACGATTGACGTGCACGTCAAAGACACTCAAGAAGATACTGATCCGGGTGCGCGGCTTTCCCTGCAGCACGCAAGGAAATATATCGGTCACCTTGCCATCCGCGGGCGAAACCACGGCCCCTTCCAGCGTGGGCACAGCACGCTCCGGATCGCGAAAGAACCACAGAAAAAACGCGCCCAGCGCCAGCGGGATCACGGCCCAGGGCGGCGATGCCAGCCATGCCACCAGGACCGCCACAGCGGCCATGCCCAGCGCGTAATAAATTCCGTCCCTGACCATCTAGGGGAAATTATAAGGGCCCGGGAGAGTTCCCCGGGCCTGGGAAGAGCGAAAAGCGGCGGCTCTCAGGTGCCTCAGGAGCAGGGCAACTTCCGCCGTCCACACTGAGCCTTTCATTTTCAGCACCCGGAACACCGGGCAGGTCTTAACCGCTGAACCGGCAGAGCCGCAGGAGAAGTCAGGCGACGTTGTTCCCCAGGCGATATTGCCGCTCGAGCCGCTCCATCTGGTCTTTGAGACGCAATTTCAACTTCTTCAGCCGGACTTCCTCAATCTTTTCTTCGTCGGAAAGATAGCGTTTCTGGATTAGACCGTCCAGGCGCTGAGAATATTGCGCGTGCTCCGCCGCCAAGCGGCGATATTCTTCATTGTTGCCAAGGGGCGACTCTTGAGCCTGAGATGCCATCCAGCCAACCTCCTAGTGCAATATAGTGTTTCAACCTAGCACAGCCCCTAAGCCGCTTCAACGGCTTTCCGGAGTTGCGCCGGGGCTCGAACCCGGCGCGTCATTGCATCCCCTGAGTGCTCATGCCGTTACGCGACGGAAACGAGAATCGGGAGCTGCCAGAAAAATTGTGCACCGGAGCCTCCAGCTAAACGCGCGCGGCAATACGCACTTTCACGTCCAGCTTGCCGCGAAGCGTGTTCATCATGATGCAGCCGCGATCCGCAATTTCAATGAGCTTCTGCAGCAGGTCGCGGTCTTCGCAGTTGGCGGAGACTGCGAGTTCGACCTGGGAAAACCGCGCCGGCGATTCCTCAAGCGTCCCATTTACTTCCGTGTGCACATCGTCCACTTGAGCCTGGCGCGCCCGTATGGCCGCCAGGAGATTGCTCATAAAACATCCTCCAACCGCCACCAGGAACAACTCGCCTCCCATGGGGCCGGCATCGGCGCCGCCCTTTTCGGCGGGACGGTCGACTTTCACTTTGTGGCCGCGAACCACGGCTTCGGAGGTCGTGGGGGAAACCTGGCGAATCTCAATCTTCATGTGCGTTCTCCCGACTGGATTTTAATCCTGCGGCATCGAGCTGGGGACGATGCGGTAAACCACAGCGTCTTCTTGGGGATCATGGTAATACGCCGAACGGCAGGCGATAACCTGGAAGCCGCTACTTTCGTACAGCGCCCGCGCCGGCTGATTGGATTGGCGAACTTCCAGGGTGACGCCCGCGGCTCCGGCAGCGCTCGCCCGGCGAAGCAACTCCGCGACCAGAGCCCGGCCCACGCCGCGACGGCGCACATGCCGGGCAACCGCAAGATTCTCGATTTCCCAGTCGGGACCGAGACTGCGGGCCACCAGAAAGCCTGCTGGCGGGTTCCTTCCGGCGATCAAAGCAAAGCGCCGCGGAGACTCGGCCTCAAAGATCCGCTGGTAATCTCCGAGCGACCAGTGGGAAGCGCCACCGCTGGCACGTTCCAACTGGAGCATGGCGGAGATGTCGTCCGGGGAGGCAGCCCGTATCGGAATTCCAGGACGCTCGGCCATGGCAGCGGTTCACCCCAGCAGCTTGGGCAAGGAAAATAGTTCGGCATCCGAGCGGCGGATGTAGTTGGCATCCAGTGCGCCGGCGGAGACCGTTTCCCGCCGCAGAATCTTCCCCAGTCCCAGGCCCGCAACCACGTCCGCCTGCGGGGCGGGGATGGCGCGTGCAGCCAGCCCACAAGATTGCAGTTGGCGGGCAATGGATTCATCGGGAGTGACCAGGGGGATTTCCGCGTTCTCATGGCGTGCGTCGATCAGCTCCTGCACGGTCGCGATCCATTCTTTTTCCCGCAGCAAGCCCCCGCCTCCGGCCTGGTATTTCCCGAGAAACACCTGGCCGCGACCGGCATCCAAGGCGGCAATCACGTGGCCGCCGTCGTGGGCTGTAAAAGCGACGACTTCCAGAGACGACACGGCGGCGATGGGTTTGCCGCTCACTTCCGCCAGTCCTTTCACGGTGGAAAGTCCGACGCGAAGGCCGGTGAACGAGCCCGGACCCGAGACCACCGCGAAAGCGTCAATGGCGGTCTTCTGCAGACTATGCCGGGTCAGCAGTTGCGAAAGCCGGGGAATCAGCTGGGCAGAGTACATGCCCGAGTCGAGCGGCGCCACTTCCACAACATGGAAGTGGCGGGCATCGCCTTCTGCCAGCGCGAGGCTGCCGTTGCGTCCTGAGGTGTCGATAGCGAGGATGAGCATGAACGGGATCAGACGCCAGCCGGCGGGTCCTGGCAAAGCTCCATGAGCACACCGCCGGTGCTGGAGGGATGCACAAAAACATAGAGGTGTCCGCCTGCGCCAATCTGGATTTGCTCATTCACCAGACGCACCCCGTTTCTCCTGAGCTGGTCCAGAGTTGCCGCCAGGTCCTCGACCTGCAAGGCGACATGGTGCAGGCCTTCTCCCCGGCGGGCGATGAATCGCGCAATGGGCGAATCGTCGGAGGTGGCTTGCAGCAGCTCAATGCGGCTTTCTCCCACCGGCACCATGGCCAGCCGGACGCGCTCCTGCTCCACCGTCTCTTCGCCCAGCACCTGCATGCCGAGCTTGCGGTAGAAATCCTTTGCCTGCTCAAGCGAGCGCACGGCAATGCCGAGATGGTCGATGGAGAACATGGCGAAATCAAGTCTTCATCAGGTCTTGGCCGGCGGGCCGGCAAGTTCCTCGATCAAAGTATACGGGTCGCGCTGGTGCTCGGCGACCTCAGCGGCATAGCCGGCGAGCTGGCTTTCGCCCAGTTGGGAGCATATGCGCTCGAGCAGCGCGCCGCGCAGCATTTCCAGCAGCCGTTGGCGCCAGTTTTCAATGCGCTTCTGCCGCATCCGGCCCTCACGCTCCAAAAACTCGCGATAGGACGCGATGGCGGCAGCCAGGTCGCGCACGCCGGCGCCGTCGGTGGCAACGGTCTTCACAATGGGAGGCGTCCAGTTGTCCGCGCGGGAAGCCAGCGACTGCAGGGCGCGAATTTCCCCTTCCACGCGCTCGGCGCCTTCGCGATCGGCCTTGTTGATGGCGAAAACGTCGGCGATCTCCATAATGCCCGCCTTGATTGTCTGCACATCGTCCCCCATGCCCGGCACCAGAATCACGACGGTGACATCGGCCAGGCGAACTACGTCAATCTCGTCCTGCCCGACGCCCACGGTTTCGATGAGCACCACGTCGCGGCCGCCGGCATCGAGCACGGTAGCAACCTCGGCGGTGGTACGGGCCAAACCTCCCAGCGACCCGCGAGTAGCCATGCTGCGGATATAGATTCCCGCATCCTGATAATGGGATTGCATGCGGATACGATCGCCCAGAATCGCCCCGCCGCTGTAGGGGCTGCTGGGATCGACCGCGATGATGCCGACGGTAAGACCCTGGCGGCGATACTCGCCTGCCAGCCGGTCGACCAATGTGCTTTTGCCCGCGCCAGGGGCCCCGGTAATCCCGATCAGTTGCGCGCGGCCACTGTAGGGAAACAGCGCCTTGAGCAGCGGCACGGAGTCCGCGCTCCGGTTCTCTACGGCGCTGACGGCGCGGGCCAGCGCGCGCGGGTCGGCGGCGCGAATGCGTTCTACCCAGGCTGCAAGATCAGCGTTCAGCAGATGGTCCGAGTCGAGGTGTCGAGTGGGAAAAGTATAAATGAGGGGGAATGAGCCTCGAGATAATGGGTGCCTGCCGCACCAAAACTTGACCACGAAGGGCACAAGGGTTTCACGAGGAGTTCGCGTCGTGTTCCTTCGTGCTCTCTTTTGGCCTTTGTTTGGCTTTTTGCTTGACCAGCAAAAAATGCCTGAAACTAGCCGCGTCCCACACCCACGTACTGGAAGCCCATGCTGCGCAGGCGGGTGGAGTCCAGCAGGTTCTTGGTGTCCACGATCAGAGGACGCTTGAGCAGGCGCTTGATCTTGTCGAAGTCGAGAGCGCGGAACTCGGGCCATCCGGTGCTCACCACCAGCGCGTCCGCGCCCTGGGCGGCGGCGTAGGCGGAGTCGCAGTAGCGCACGCGCTCGTCGAGATATTTGCGGGCCTGGGCCATGGCCACCGGATCGTAGGCGCGCACCTGGGCGCCGCGAGACAGCAGATTGTGGGCCAGCAGGATGGATGAGGAAGCTGCCGCCGAATTGGTATTGGGCTTGAACGCCAGTCCGAGAATGCCGAGGTCCTTGCCGGGAAGCGATTGCAGGGCCTGATCGATCTTGTGAGCGATGCGATCCGAAAGCTGGCGGTTTACTTCCCGCGCGGCATCCAGGATCTTCAGCGAGACGCCGCGCGCGCCCGCCAGATCGGCCAGGGAATTCATGTCCGCTTCGGCAAAGGCTCCGCCGAAACCGGCGCCGGGCTGCAGACAGCGTGGAGCAATGCGCTTGTCCAGGCCGAGGGCCAGGGCGAGATCGACGGCATCGGCGTTCACGTGTTCACATAGCGACGCCAGTTCGTTGATAAAGGAAATCTTGGTTGCCAGGAAGGCAGTGGAGGCTTCCCGCGCCAGCTCCGCCGTCTCGTGATTGGTGACAATTACAGGGACGCTGCGCATGACCAGAGGACGATAGATCTGCTTCAGGAGAGCCACGGCGTCGCTGCTGGTGGTGCCCAGCAGAATGCGGTCCGGCCAATTGAAGTCCTCGACGGCACACCCATCCGTAAGAAAGATGGGATGGGACACAACCGTAATCTTGAGGTTTTCCGCTTGCAAGCGAGTTTCCAGGCGACGCGCTGTGCCCACAGGAACGGGAGTGGAGAGCACGAGCACGGATCCCCGCGTCATCAAACGAGCTGTTTGCAGTCCGCGCTCTTCCAGTCCTTCGCCACTGTCGAAGGCTAGATAGACGATCTGGGAGCGTCCCGCTCCCTGGGTGACGTCCGTGGAATAAACCAGGCGGCCGGCGCGAACGTTGCGGCGAACTACCTCGTCGAGGTTACGCTCATAAAACGGCAGGGACCCACCGGCGACGGCAGTCACGCGATCGGCGTCTTCTTCGAAGCAGGTTACCGGCAGACCGAAGTCTGAAAGGCAGGCGGCAACCACGTTTCCCAGATAGGCGCAGCCATAGACACCGATTCGCATCTCATCTCACCCGCAAGCAAAGGGCTTCACCGGCTTCCGTGCCGGAAGTCCAGGACCAGAGCAGGCCCGAAAGCCGCTCCCAGCCTTAGCAAGGTTGTAACCTTACCGGCATTCCTCCGCAACGGGTAAGAGGTACATGTACGGCGGGTCGGGGAAGGGACACCAGCTGGGACTAAGGGACGTTGGCAAAGCGGTTGCCCAGAGGAATGGGCGCGATATCGGTCCAACAGTTCTGCTCGGCGCTGCGCACGAACGTGAGTTCGTCGATGACGATCCGCCGGGAACCGGAATAGCGGTCCCAGAGCTGCACGGCGCGGCCGTAGGCTGCGTTGGCGCGCTCGTAAGTTTCCATCTTGAACAAAGTCAGGTGAGGCATAAAGGGCCAGGGCTCCTGCGAGAGCAAAGCTCCCTGGTTCAGCAGGTCGTGCACTTCCCGCACGCGGTAGGCCCCGTGGGCAACCCGGACGAATACCGTGGGCGTGACCGGCATGAACGTTTGTACCTCTCCCATGACGACTTCGAACGGATCGACCGCGCGGCAGACGTTTTCCACGATCTCCCGGGCCTCCAGTTCCGTGCCCCGGAGACTGCGGGGAGGCAGGATGCTGATGTGGGCGGCGGAATGTCCGTGATCGGCACACAACTCCTGGCGGAGGTCCTTCACGAACTCGCCCACTGCATTCCGGACATAAGCCACTAACGCGTATTGCGAGGGCATGCTGAGGATTGATTATAGTCCGCAACCCGCAATTCGGCACGCCTTCATGATCCGCAAGGCCAATCCCCAGCGCTCAATCCGGCAGGAGGGTTCGCTATAATCGGAATGGATCGGGGCGTAGCGCAGCCCGGTAGCGCACCTGCCTTGGGCGCAGGGGGTCGGAGGTTCGAATCCTCTCGCCCCGACCATTCTTCATTTTTTGCTCGCCGAAAGATCAACTCGAATGGCTTTTTGACGCCGGCCAGAGACTTACACCATCTGTCGCGCAGGCGCTGGTCCTGCGAGAATTCTCGGTTGATTGATCTCTTCTCGCGACCATTCCTTGCCGCTGTTTCTGCCGTGCTTTGCCATCGTGCCCCCTTGCAGACAACCGCAGCCTCCGACGGGATGCTCAACGGGTCCCGTTCTACGGTGATCACCGCGCTTTCCCTCATTGGTAAGCTGATAAAAAATCAACTCCACATCCCATTCCTCTGACTTTGCTTTGGGCCATCCTTAAGAAAACGGCCAAACCCGTTGCGCGGTTTGGCCAAGAATCCAGGCCCTATCCTCAGCGTTGAGAAACTTCATCTCGTTGCGGACGACGCTCAGAGTCTTGTCGTAGGTTGTCCAACGTAAATCTACAGGCCAATCGGAAGCCCACATGAGGCGCTGAGGGCCATAGACGGCGAGCAGCCGCTTGACGTACTCCTGGGCATCGAGCCAGGGATATGGCTGGCGAGAAATCGACCAGGTGTGGGAGATCTTGACGAACACTCGAGGATAACGCGCGAGTGCGATCAGCTTTTCCAGCTCGCGCGGGCGATCAATAGGGCAATCGGCCATGTGATCGATCACTACCGTCAGATCGGGACATTGCTCGATCAGATGCACGAGATCCGGCATGCGCGTGATTGGCGCGTAAACCTGCATGGGAATTTTGAGCGACTGCGCACGCTTCCACAACGGCGGCATGAGGCGACCTTTGATCCAGTCGCCGCTCGCATCGGCAGCGGGACTGATGCGCACGCCGTGAAACCCTTCCTCTGTCAGGTGCGAGAGCTGATCTGGCGCAGCGGGATCGGTGGGATTGACACGGCAAACGCCCCGGAAGTAGGGAGCGTATTTCCGGATCGAATCCAGACAATAGCGATTGTCCCACTTATATCCGATAAATTGCGCGATCACCGTTCGCTGAACGCCATTGGCTTTCATCAGTGCCAGTGCCATCGCCGGAGTGCGGTTCTCCTTCGGCCGATCCGTACTGTCCGCCGCCCATGGATAATGCGGGTCATTGATCCACACGTGTATCTGGGCGTCGACAATGCGGTAATTTGCCGCCGGGCCCGAAACTGCCATAGCGAGGCTTGCAAATGAAAACTCCCGGCGAGTCATAGTCATAGGTAGATTGGCTCCAGTTTGTTTACGATGTATGCGCCACATCGCTGAAAGTCGGCCAGGGGACCCAGCCGGGCGGTGTCGAGATCCACGCAGATCCACCCGCGATAATCAACGCTCTTCAAAACCCGGTGGCATCCAGGGAAATTCACTTGGCCGTCTCCCAGGTCGTAGCTGCTGTTGAAGAAGCGGGCCGTCTCCGAGTCCTTGGGAAACGCCCTTCTGTTTGTACCGGTTCAGCGTACCCACGACATCGCAACCTGCGAGATTCAGATGGCAAGTGTCCGGCGAGAGCCCAAACAGCTTGGGATTTGTCATGGCCATAAAACCGTCGATTTCGTCCTGATTCTGAACCATCTGGCCCAGATTGTGCAGCCCCGCCGTGAAACCCATCTCTCCGGCCAGTTCTCCGATCTGATTGCAGCGCTGGCACAGCTCGCGAAATGCCGCCGGCGTTTGCGTCCCCAGCAACTTCGGTACCCAGTTCTTCAGACCACTCAGCAGCGAATCATTCACTGGGAATGTGCAGCTGAGATTGTCCCTGTCTATGGCGTGCCATTCCCGTGTTTGTGGCATCCGGGCTGTGGTATCTCCGGCAGATCTGTCGCGCAGTTCAAAGGCGCTTTTCATCTCGAATGCAAACACGTACCTAGCTGAGTGTCTCCGAGCTATAGCGGGCGATCAGGCCTGTGCGCAGGCCGTGGCGATACATGCGCGAGAAGAACCACGAAGCCAGAATGACGTAGACGAAAGCCAGGCTCGCACCCAAGGCGAGCGCTCCCCAAGAGACGCCTCCCCCGGACACCACGCTGCGAATATTTTGAAACACATAAGAAGGCGGGATGATTCTGCCCAGGTACTGCATCCAGCGCGGGAGAGTGGTGAGCGGGTAATACACGGCGGCAAAGGGAGCCAGCATGGCAGGGATGGGCCACACGAACCACTCCGCCGGCGGTCCCAGCCTGAGCACCATTCCAGTGGCCGCAATGCCCAGGGAAATCCCGAACAGGAACAGCACGAGCAGGCCAGGGACAAGCACCAGACCATAGCCGAAGAACGACAGGCCAAAGAATCCGCTGGCGACGACCAGCATGAACATCAGTCCCACAAAGCTGGTCACGATGCTGGACAGGACCAGTCCGGACAAGTACTCGGAGATGCTCAGGGGCGAGGCAAAAATATTCAGGAAATTGCGCGACCAGACGTCTTCGAAGAAGGTCATGGTCACTCCCTGCATCACGCGCGTGAAGAAGTCCCACAGAAGCACGGCGCCGAGCAGAGTGGCAACAAAGCTCAGCCCGGTTCGGGTGAGCGCGTCGAGATAGCGGCTCATGAATCCCCAAAGCACCATGTCGATGCCGACCCAGGCAAACAGCGGCAGCACGCGCGCGATACTGCCGCGCATCAGGTAAAACTGGCGAAGCATGATGGCGGCTGAGCGCTGCAAGCTCATGATTTGCCGGTCTCCAGGCTCAAGGGTTCGCGCGCGACTGCTATGAATAACTCTTCCAGGGACCCTTTACCGTGCTCTTCAGGTAATCGCCGGGGATCGCCTTCCAGCAAAATCTTGCCGCGCGACAGGAACAACACGCGGTGGCACACCTCCTGAACTTCGTACATGTTGTGGGAGGTCCAGAGAACTCCGCCCGAACCTCTGGCCGCAAACGCCTGGATGTAGGCGCGAACATCGCGCGCGGTGGAGGGATCCAGCGACGCCGTAGGCTCATCCAGCAGCAGCAGGCGGGGACGGTTCAGCAGGGCTTTCGCCAGCGATACCCGCGTTTGCTCGCCCGAGGACAATACGCCACATTTCGTGTGCCGCAAGCGTGCAAGGTCGAATTCGCGGATCACCTCGTCGATGCGAGTGGCCAGGTGCTCGACTCCATAGATCATGCCAAACACCCGGAGGTTCTCGTAGACAGTGAGATTGCCCGGAAGCTGCGCATAGACGGCGGCGAAATTGGTGCATCCGAGAGCTGCCGATCTATCGCGTCTCAGGTCGACGCCTGCGATCGCGATCTCGCCCGCGGTCGGTTCCAGCACCCCGAGCACCATGTTGATGGTAGTTGTCTTCCCCGCACCGTTCGGCCCGAGAAGCCCAACGATCTCGTTGGAGGCAACTTCAAACCACAGGTCGTCGACCGCGACAAAATTGTTGCCATATGTCTTGCGCAGGCCGCGGACCGACAAAACCGGCTGGAGGAAGGGGGCGGTCAACATGAGCGGTTTCGGTACGCAGGTTGGATGCAAGCGATCAAGCTGTGATTGTAATAGGACAAGGGCCGCAGTGTCCGCACCACTCGCGAGCACCGGGGTTGCCGGCAAGGCAATTCGCAGAATCCATGCCCGCAACCGGCTACGCTGGTCCGTGCCTGTATACTCTTGCCCGAAATCCAAGCTTGGGGAAGAGGGGTGAGCCGCATGATCGCTCCACTGTCGCGTCGCGAGTTCATTCTGGGGGCGGTTGCCGCGATGGGTTCCGTGGCTGCAGCGCGACCCAAGGGTGTACTGGTGGAAACGCACGTCCACCTGTTTTCGGCGGACCAGAAGCGCTTTCCTTATCACCCGCTGGCGCCTTACAGACCGCCTGCCAGCTCGCTGGAAACTACGTGGCGTTCGCGCGCCAGGCCAGGATCGACCACACCGTCATCGTTCAGCCGGAGCCGTACCAGGACGATCACCGCTACCTGGAGTATTGCCTGGACAACGAACCGTCAAAGGGATTTTTTAAGGGGACATGCCTCTTCGATCCGATCGCGCCGGACACACCCCAGCGCATGGCGGCGCTGGCAAAGAGGCATCCGGGCCGCATCGTTGCGCTGCGAATCCATGCCATGGAGCCGGCCAACACGCCTCCCTCGACCGGCGGCGCAATTCGCAATCGCGACCTGAAGCATCCCGCCATGAAGGTCACCTGGCGGGCGGCCCGGCAACTGGGGATCAACATTCAGGTACAAATGCTTCCGGTTCATGCTCCCGAAGTCGCGGCCCTGGCCGCCGAATTTCGCGACCTGCCGGTCATCATCGACCATTTGGCGCTCTACGACCGGGGGACGCCGGCCCAGTTCGCAGAAGTGCTCAAACTGGCGAAGCTACCGCGCGTTTACATGAAGTATTCCCTGGTGACGAATGCCTCCAGGGAAGCCGCGAAGCCGGTGGTACGGCGGGTGTATGACGCCTTCGGTCCCGACCGCATCCTGTGGGGAGCTTTGGGTTCGAACATGGAGCAGTTCGAGACGAACGCTGCCATCTTTGATGAGGAGTTCCACTTCGCTCCGGAATCCGAGCGCGCAAAAATCAGGGGTTTGAATGCCATGAAGCTTTTTGGATTTTGATCGCGGAAACTCACCTGGGGCGGACGTCGATGCTTCTGCTGACGCCTCAGAGAGGGCGCAAGTCTGCTTGCCAAAACCGCGCCTAGGAATTGCGGTTGCCGGGGGGCGCGCGCCGCGTGGTCACAATCGTCTGCGCTCCGGCAATTCGCTCGAACCCGCTTTCGAGCCCGTCCCCTTCCCGGCGGGTCCACACCAGCCGCAACTGGAAGGCGTCCCACACCGCGACCATGGTGCCCGGCTGCAAGGCTTCGCCGCTGTAGTGCACGCAAAGTCCGCTGGAGCTGATGTCAACGATCTTGCCGGCAATCACACGGCTTCCCTGGGGAAGCACCTGCAGGCTGATTTCGCCTGCCAGATGCAGGCGACGTTCCGGCTTCCGCTGCACGGTCCATGAGCTCTGCTGCACGGGCCAAGCTGGCGCAGGCTTTTGTATGCGCATCCTCAAACCTTACGCGGGTGCAGTCACGCCCGTATTGGCAGCGCAATCACCTGCAGTCGAGGCGCTCCCAAAATGAAATCCGGTGTGCCTTGGCGGGAACGGGATTTCGCAACTGTCATGCCTCTCTGAGTCATAAATTCAGTAAGGTTAGGGCGAAGGCCGTAATATGCCTGTTTTTTTGCATTTGCTGCCGTTGGTTTTGTGGCGATGGTGTTCGTTCATGCGGCGACTCTGTTCGGGGACACCTATCCACTTGAGCGAGCGATTGCGATTCATTACGAATATCATCGGCAGAAAGCCGACGAATACGGCGTGGCCGGTGGTGGCATGGATTCGGCCACAAATAAGGTTCGGTCAATGTCGGCGGTACTTCTGATTTTCTATCTGATTCCGTTAGCCGTCATGTACTCCGCGACTCATTTTGAACGCTTTGACGAGAGTAGACAGTGCCTGAACGGCCATCGTGTCTCGCCGCTTGCAAAGTTCCGCGAGGAGTGCGGTGCCCAAGTGATCGAATCCACGCAAGGGATTCGTCCCCTGATGGTTTGGCGAGAACAGTCCTTCTCGCCAAATTAGGAATCAGGGGCGAAAATCTGGGTCTATTCGATGCCAAAAACCGGAGAACAGGAAGTAAAACGACACAGGGCCCACCGAAGCGGGACAACAATACAGCGTTCCTGCCGCCTTTTTCAGGTTTCAGTTTGGAGGAAGAAGCAAAAACTCTGCTAGTCCAAGCTGACGACCACTTCGCTCCCTTTTCCTGCGCCCGCCAGTTGTGCCGCCGAGCCCCGGTTGCACGCGACTTCCAGATAGCCCATGCTGCCCAGAATGCCGAAAGCTTCACCCGCCGCTCCCTGGGCATAGGCCGTTCTCATCTGGCGAACCTCGGCCTTGCCAACCTGAATCCTGAATCCTGCCGGCTGTGCCTCGAACAGTTGCGGCAAATCCTGCGGCGTGATGTTGGTGATGAGATTGCCGAACCTGTCTACCTTGATCACCACGCCTTTGAGTCCGTGCTCTCCGGCTTTGGGTTTGGGCGCCGCAAAGCGAGCATAGTCGGAGATCTCGTCGCCGAACTTGGCGGGTTCCACGCCCTTGCTCAGGTGAGCGGCAACGGCGGCAAAGATGTCGCGGCCGTGGAAGGTCTGGCTGACCGGCTGCCGGAAGTAGTGTTCCGCCGTGATATGCCGCACCGTGACCCGCTCTTCCCGGGCGTAGACCAGCGAAAGCACGCCATTGTCGGGCGCGATGAACAGGTGCCGCGTGGTAGAGACCAGTAGCGGCCGCCGGTCGGTTCCCACGCCGGGGTCGATCACTACCAGGTGAATGGTATTGGAAGGGAAGCAATCGTAGGCTTCCGCGATGGTGATCGCCCCGTCCAGAATGTCGAACGACTGCACCGCGTTCGAGATGTCCACCAGTTGCACATCCGGCGCAATGCTTAAAATGACGCCCTTCATGGCGCCCACATAGTGCTCACTCAGTCCAAAATCGGTGGTGAAGGTAATGATTCGCTGGCTCATTGTCGGGTTCTAGTTTCGAGTTTCGAGTTTCAAGTTTCAAGCCTCCAGTTGTGCACGACTGTGGAATGTAAACTCTCGCGAGCAACTTGCAACTCGAAACGGGAAACTGGAACCTTGCCTACTGGATCTGGATTTCCCCGGAGCCGGTGCGGATATCCAGGTTGGGACCGCCTCCGCGCACCTTGCCCCGAACCGTGTGCTTGTTCATTTCGCCCTGCACCGTCAACGGATGGTCCACACGGATGGACCCCGAGCCGGTGTGCGCCACCAGATCGAAGCCTGCATTGTGGGGAAGCTCTACCGTTACTCTTCCGGAGCCGGTCTCCAGTTGCCAGCTTCCTTCCGGTTCGCCCGCCGCCTGGATGCTGCCGCTGCCGGTATGCGCCCGCAACGCCCCCAGCGCGTCCTGCAGGCGAATGCTGCCGGAGCCGGTCTGCATATCCAGTTGCGCTGAGGTTGCGTTGGGTGTGCTTTCCGCGGGCCCTGCAAGGCTCGCCAGTTGGCCAATGTGGTTGGCACGGATGCTTCCACTCCCGGTCCGCGCGGTTACGCTGCTGCGTACCCCGTCAACGTCGATGCTCCCCGACCCGGTGCTCGCCGTCACCTCGTGCTCCACATCCATGATCTTCAAACTGCCGGAGCCGGTATGCGCGTCCAGAGGGCCCTGAATCCCTTCCACCGACTGGCTGCCCGATCCGCTGCGCGCCGTCAGGCGCGTCGCCTCCGGGACTACAATTTCGTAGCTGATCGAAAGGTCACGATAGAGATCGCGCTGGTCCTCATATCCCACGCGGATGGTGTTTCCGCTTTGCTCAATCGGAGGGCTGGACTCAATTCTATGGATGCGCTCCCCTGCATCCCCCACGCCGAACAAACTGTCGTGCGCGCGGAGAATGGCGTTGATCTGCACCTCTCCCGGAGCCCCGTTGCGTACCTGGATTTGTCCTGCCCCCGTGCGCACCTGCAGGTCCACCGCCCCGGTGACCTTCAGGGTGCGGGCAAACGACCCTTCCTGCCCGTTTTGGGCGAAGAGCCAGGGAGTGCAGACCAGAAGAATAGCGAGAGCGAGGCCTGGATTCCTGCGATGCATGGCGAATCTCCTTGCGGGGGGGGAATGAAATCCCCGGAATTGAATTGCCCGGTTCTTCCCTGAATACCCAACCTTGAATACGCAACCCGCGAGTCGCTGGTTCCTGCTTTATTTCCCCGGGCGCAGGTGAGGCGTGCGCCGCCTGGTTAGACCCTGAGTTTCAGGGAAGGGAAGCAGCGGAGGCTTGAACTTTTCTGCTTATGGCTCCTTTGGAGAACGGCAAACCAGGGAACTGTGGCGCCAGTTCCCGAACTTGCGGCGAACGGGTACAATCCGGTAGAGGGCAAGGCATCCAGAAGCGCCCTGAAAACATCGATTCATGCTGGCTGGCAATGGAATTCCGGCGGGCTCCTCGCAGCTCTATTGAGCCTCTGTTAGAACGGAGCAAGACCCTGAGCACGATGCCTCTTCTGCTGACGCTGATGGCGCCCCACGGCCTGAGCCATTACTTTCGCACGCATTTTCTCGATACCACCTTCCAGGGTCTGTATCAGGTGAACGCCTTTGACCTGGCCCTGCTGATCCCCTATTTCGTTGTCCTGGTCCTGCTGGCGTCTTACGGCATTCATCGCTACGTCCTGGTGTTTCTGTACTACCGGCACCGCAAAAACCGCGTGACTGCCCCGCCGGCGCATTTCGACGAACTCCCCCGCGTGACGGTCCAGCTCCCCATCTTCAACGAGCAGTTTGTGGTGGAGCGGCTGGTGGATTCCGTGTGCCGCCTGCGAATATCCGCGCGAGAAGCTGGAAATCCAGGTCCTGGACGATTCCACGGACGAGACCGTCGATGTCGCCGCGCAATCTGGTCGAGCGTTATGCCGCTCTGGGACATCCCATCAGCTATCATCCATCGCAGCAACCGCGAAGGCTACAAGGCCGGGGCCTTGCGCGAGGGACTGAAGGTCGGCCAGCGGCGAGTTCGTCGCCATCTTCGACGCCGACTTTGTGCCTCCCGAGGACTTTCTGCTGCGAACCATCCATCATTTCACCAATCCCGCCATCGGCATGGTGCAGACCCGCTGGACCCATATCAACCGCAATTATTCATTCCTGACTGAAGTGGAGGCCATCCTGCTCGACGGGCACTTCGTTCTCGAGCACGGGGCCCGCTCGCGCAGCGGCGTCTTTTTCAACTTCAACGGCACCGCCGGCATCTGGCGGCGCCAGGCCATCGACGAGGCCGGCGGCTGGGAGCATGACACCCTGACCGAGGATACCGACCTCTGCTATCGCGCCCAGCTCAAAGGCTGGCGTTTCGTCTACCTGCAGGATGTGGAGTGCCCGGCCGAGCTTCCCGTCGAGATGACCGCCTTCAAGACCCAGCAGGCGCGCTGGGCGAAAGGCCTGATCCAGACCTCCATTAAGATTCTTCCCCGCTTCTTCCGCAGCAAGCTGCCCTTCCGCGTCAAGCTGGAAGCTTGGTATCACCTCACGGCCAACATCAGCTATCCCCTGATGATCGTGCTTTCCGTGCTCCTGATGCCGGCCATGATCATTCGCTTCTACCAGGGCTGGTTCCAGATGCTGTTATCGACTTGCCCCTGTTTCTGGCATCTACCTTCTCCATCTCCAGCCTTTATCTGGTGTGCCAGCGCGAGCTGTTCCCGCGCAGATGGACTCGCACGTTCTGTACCTGCCCTTCCTGATGGCCCTGGGCATCGGGCTGACCATCACCAACGCCAAAGTCGTTCTGGAAGCTCTGGTGGGACACAAGTCTGCCTTCGCCCGCACCCCCAAGTACAGGGTGGAATCCAGGAAAGACAAGGTTCGCTCCAGCAAATATCGCCGCCGCGTGGGATGGGTTCCCTGGATCGAACTGGCCGTGGGCGCCTATTTCGCCGCTACTGTGCAGTACGCGGTGGTGAACGAGAACTACATTACGGTTCCGTTCCTCTGCCTGTTCGTCCTGGGCTTTTGGTATACCGCCCTCATGTCGCTTTTTCAGGGACGGCTGGCCTTCCTTTTCGGTCCTCGCCAAATACAGGAAAGTCAGTCGGCCAAACCCTACGCGGTCGGCGTATAGCTCATCGCGGCATTCACCATCAGTCCTGCTACTGAAGTCCCCGGTGTTCGACCACATGCAGCCTCCTCGCGGCATATCCCGCGTGCGAATGTCCCTGTTACTTTGGTGCTTCCCAATCCGTCCTATGCCGGGCATTTCCGGATTAGAATTCTGCTTCAGCTCTGCTGCTCGACTTCTCTGTACTGCCTGAGGATGCTGGCTTGCCCAAGACCCTCGATCTGATCCGGGAATCCGCGGTTCCGGCGGAAACCATGCGCGCAGCCGCGCATGGCGCTCTGCCCGTTTCTCCCGCGGAAACCATCGAGATCCTGGTTTTTCTCACCCACAACGCGGTTTTTCGCAGGCAGGCCCGCATGACCCTCGCGGGCTGGGATGTCGCCGCCTGTGCCGCCGTGCTGAGCGATCCCGAGACGGCCCGGCCGGTGATCGAATATTTCCTCGCCGCCGAAAACCGGCGGCCGGCCCTGGTTCCCGCCCTGCTGGCAAATCCCGCCGTCCCCGAATCGGACTTGCTGCCCCTGACCCAGGAAAGTTCCGCGCGACGTCATTGCCTTGCTGCTTGCGAGTCCGCGAGTGAGCGGCTCGCCCAATCTCCTGAATGCGGTCATTTCCAATCCGGTCCTTACCTCCGAGCAGGTCGCCGCCATTCGCAACGCTCTCGAATCCGCGGGAGAAGATCCTGCCCTCCTGGGTCAAACCTACGACTACCAGGAAGAGCTCGATCGCTACCTGATGGAGCACGCCAGCGAGATCGCTGCCGAGGAAGGCAAGGCATTCGAACTGGTAAAGGATCCCGACAATCCGGACGAACCCGACCCACCGGATGAACTGGATGAATCTGGTATTGCCGCCCACGATGCGCCTGGGCCGCTGGCCGGGCGTCGTTCCCCGGGCGCCTCTGCCTTTCAGCGTCTTTCTGTTTACCAGCGCATTGCCCGCATGGCGGTGGGAGAGCGCGTTCAGTTAGCCATGAAAGGCAGCCGCGAGGAACGATTCATCCTGATTCGCGACGGTTCCAAGGTGGTTTCCGGTGCGGTCCTGGAATCGCCCAAAGTGACCGAACAGGAAGTGGAGACCTTCGCGGCCATGAAGAACGTGCAGGAGGCCGTTCTGCGCGCCATTGCCGGCAAGCGGAAGTTCCTTAAGGATTACGGCGTCATCCGCAATCTCACCAGCAATCCCCGCTGCCCGCTCGACGTGCAGCTTACCTTGATGAAGAACCTGCTCAACAACGATCTGCGCGCTCTCTCCACGAACAAGAACGTGGCCGACACGGTGCGCAAGGTGGCTTTGAAGATGTTCAAGGAGCGCACCGACAAGAAGCACTGAACGGGCGGGCTGCCTGGCTTCCTGCGACGTTACCTTCGGACACTGTCCCCTTTTTGCCCTGCCGGGGACAACGGTTACTTGTCCGTTCTTTCGGATGTCCGCATACTCCCTCCACCTACCACAGAACCTGGGAGACAGAACAGGGAGCCATGACAGAATTTGGCTCCCTGTTCTATTTTTCGGAGCGGCATTCCCGATGCCGTCGTGAATCGACGCATTGGCATCGCGGGCGAAATGTTCACAATCAACAACGCACCTCGCGGGAAAAGCATCTTACCCAGACAACGATCTGGGTTTAGTATGCAGGCAAGGTCTAGAGTTGCCTCTTTGTGTGATTTCCCCTGATGAGGTTCTGTGGAATGAAAACCGAAGTTTCTCCTGTGTTGAGTCGTGCCTCGGTGGCCCGGCCTCTGGTCCTGATTCTGGCGCTGCTGCTGCTGGCCCAGATCGGCTGGGCAGAGGACCGTGGCAAGCTCGTCGATCGTGTCAACTCGGCCGCCAGTGTACTGAACGAAATTATGGCGGCTCCCGACTCCAACATCCCCAACGAAATCCTCACTTCTGCCGAATGTGTTGCGGTTGTGCCCGGAATGCTCAAAGGCGGGTTCATTGTGGGCGGCAGCTATGGCAACGGCGTGGCCAGTTGCAAAACTTCCAAGGGCTGGAGCGCCCCTGCCTTTTTTCGCGTGGAAGGCGGCAGCTTCGGACTGCAGATTGGCGGACAGGCCGTGGATCTGGTCATGGTAGTCATGAATGACAAGGGCATGCGGGACCTGCTGGAGGCCAAGTTCAAGCTGGGCGCGGATGCCTCCGTGGCCGCCGGTCCCGTCGGGCGGCTGGCGGAAGGTTCCACCGACTGGAAGATGCGTGCCGAAGTGCTCACCTACTCGCGGGCTCGCGGCGTGTTCGCCGGCATCAGCCTCAATGGCGCCGTCATTCGCCAGGACAATGACGATACCCGCGGCTTTTATGGCCGCATGGTGCCCTACAAGACCATCCTGACCGGGGCCATCGCGGCTCCTTCGGACGCTGCAGCCTTTCATCGCCGCATTGGACAAGTACGCGCCCGTCAAGGCTTCCGCGGAGCAGTCGACCACGGAGAAGCCGGCCACGCCCGCTTCCCAGCCGGCTGCAAGCACTGCGCCGGCTCAGCCTCAGCCCGCGTCGCAACCCCAGGCATCGGAGTCGCAGGCAACGCCGCAGTAACGGCTGCAGTTTTCCCATTCCTCCCAGGCTGTGCCGGCAGAATCTGCTGCTGGCGCAGCCGCGGTGGTCTTCGGCTCGGCCCTCCTGCATTGACAGCGCTTTTTTCCGGGTGATACGGTCAGGGCCGCTCCTCGACTTCGAATCACCGACTTGCGAATCACCCTCGTGGGCCCTTGCTGATGCGCCAACGTCTGGAATATGTGCCTGTCTGGCTGCTGGCGACTGTTCTCCGCCTGTTGCCCCGGCCGCTGGCTCGAGCCAAAGCCATCATTCTTGCCCACATGGTGCGCCTGCTGCATCCCCGCCTCAGCCGCGTGGGCATGCGCAACCTGGAGCTTGCCTTTCCCGAAAAGAGCCTGCGCGAGCGCCGCCGCATTCTGCGCGGAGTCTTTACCAGCCTGGGACGCTTGCTGGCCGAGTTCTGCCATTTTCCTTCCTACACTCGCGCCAATGTTTCCGACGTGGCCGTCTATGAGGGATACGAGAATTTCGAAAAAGCCCGTCGCCGCGGCAAGGGCGTCCTGTTCCTCACGGCTCACCTCGGCGGTTGGGAGATCGGATCCTTCGTCCACTCCGTCCACGGAAATAGCATGCACATCGTGGTGCGCCCCCTGGACAATCCCTTTCTCCATCGCCTGGTGCAGCATTACCGTACGCTCCACGGCAATACCTGCTTCGACAAGCAGGATTTCGCCCGCGGTTTACTTTCTGCCATGAAGGCTGGCGAGACCGTCGGGATTCTCATGGATACCAACATGACCCCGCCGCAAGGCGTCTTTGTTCCTTTCTTCGGCATTCCCGCCTGCACCGCCTCCGGCCTGGCGCGGGTCGCCCTGCATATGGACGCATCCGTCATACCTGCCTTTACCATCTGGGACCCGGAACTCGGCAAGTATCGCGTGCACTTCGCTCCCGCGCTGGCCCTCACTCGCACCGGCAATGAGGAGGTGGACGTCGTCGAGAACACCGCACTCTTCACCCGCGTTATCGAGGACTACGTGCGCAAGTATCCCGACCAGTGGCTGTGGGTTCACCGCCGCTGGAAGACGCGCCCTCCGGGCGAGCCCTTGATCTATTGAGCTTGAGTTGTTTCCAGAACTCCGGAGCGAAAGCACCCGGGGACGTCATTCTGAGCAAAGCGAAGAATCCCGCAAGGCTTATGCTGAAAGCAGGTCAGGGCCGGAATCTAGGCATCCGTCCCGCAGCCGCCCGAGCCCATGCAGCAGGAGGGCGAGCCGCATCCCTGGGCCGATGCGGCTGCCGTCTGGCTGCGCGGGGCACCGACGGAAAACACGGAAATCTGCTGTTTCAGCTTGCTGCCATGGCAGTGCGGACATTCGGGCTCGCGCGAACCCAGTTGCAGCGCTTCGAATGCCTGGTTGCAGTCTTCGCAGAGATATTCAAAGATAGGCATAAGCTTCGTTTCGGACTGCCGCCCCAATCGCGGCCAATCTGGTTCCATTATAAGCGAAGGCTATGGAGGCAAGTTTCCGCCATCGTTTCTGGGGAAGAGGAGCATGGCAATGAAGCACCTTCATAGAGCCCATCTGCGTGAATTCCTGTTCCGTCTTGGGGTGCTGCTGAAGGGATTGGACGCGCTGTTGGAGATTGTTGGCGGGATTGCACTCTGGGTGATCCGCCCCGGCGTCATTGTCCGGCTGGCTGGGTTTCTAACCCAAGGCGAAATCTCTGAAGATCCTCACGATCTTGTCGCTAATTACCTTCGCCACGCTGCGGGCCACTTGTCCATCAGCAGCGAACATTTCATGGCCATTTATCTCCTAGGCCATGGCATCGTTAAAATATTCGTCGTCATCGCGCTGCTCAGGAACAAGCAATGGGGTTACCCGCTCTCGATCATCGTCTTCGGCGGATTCATCGTCTACCAGGTTTACCGGTTTACTGTAACCGGCGGCATCGGCCTGATCGCGCTCACCATTTTCGATCTGATCGTGATCTGGCTGATCTGGCTGGAATATCGAGCGGTAAGATCGCGCCCGCTTGAGTCTTGACGATTTTGCTTCCATCATAAGGGAGGAGCGTTAACCCGTGGGAACCGGCGCCAGCTTGCCAGTAAAAACGTCCGCGGCCGAAGTGTGGACTCCCGAGCCCTTTCATCCCTGGCCCTGGCTGCACGGGCCGCACCGCCAGACCCTGGCTGCCGCGCTTCTTCCCCGCCGCTTTTCTCTGCCGCCGGCGAGCGAGCGCCTCTTTCAGGTTGAACCCGGAGTTCGCGTTCTCTGCCACTGCAACTGGCAGCCCGTGCGGGCTGCCGCATTCACCTTGCTGATCGTGCATGGATTCGAAGGCTCCAGCCGCTCCCGCTACGTGCTGGGCACGGCAGACAAAGCCTGGGCCGCTGGCATGAACGTGGTTCGCATGAACATCCGCAATTGTGGCGGAACCGAATTGCTGGGACCCACCCTGTATCACTCCGGCCTTTCCGCCGATGTCGGCGCGGTGGCGCGCGAGCTGCTGGAGCTGGACGGTCTTCCACGTCTGGGCCTTGCCGGCTTTTCCCTGGGTGGCAATCAGGTGCTCAAACTGGCGGGAGAACTTGGCGCCGCCGCTCCCTCCGGGCTCTGCGCGGTAGCCGCCATTTCTCCCAGCCTGGACCTGCTGCACTCCTCGCATGCCCTGCATCAGAAGCGCAACCGGCTGTATGAGTGGAACTTTCTGCTCAGCGTCCGCCGCACTCTGCGTCGCAAGCTGCGGGCGTATCCCGCGGCCTCCGCGCCCGGCTCCGATCGCTGGTATGCCAGCGTGCGCGAGTTCGATCACCGCGTTACCGCGCCCCATTTCGGATTCGCTTCTGCGGACGACTACTACACTCGCGCCAGCGCCTCGCCGCTGCTGCCGCAGATCGCAATTCCTGCGCTGATTCTGCATTCCGCTGGACGATCCGTTTCATCATTCTCACGCCGCAAACCCGCGGCCGCATCCTGCGCAACCCCCATCTGGCCTTCGTGGAAGCCACTGCGGGAGGGCACTGCGGATTTATCGACGCAAGCGCAGCGGTTACGATGGTTTCTGGGCGGAACGCCAGACGGTCGAATTCTTTCGCCAGTTCTGCTTACACTGCAGGTTTCCGATTACACTGGCGACTTAGAGTGTCTGACGTGCCAACTGCTATGCAGGCTGACTATTCGGTCGAACTCGGCGCGGACGACCCCACCCTGAGCGTTCCCTGGATCTCGCCCGAAGGCCTCAGCGCTATCTGGATCTTCGCCTCCAGCCGGACCTGCTGCTCTACATCGAAGAGGCGATTCGCTACCCGGAACTGGGAGAATTTCTCGACCACGTCAACAGCGAGCGATCCCGATCTGCAGAGCGCCAAGTGCGATGCCTGGTTCACCACCGAGCTCAACGAGGAGGAACAGATCTACGGCGTCGGCGCCAAATTTGGCAGCTATGTAGACTTATTTTTTGCCGCGCCCGAGGAACGCTCGCAGTTTGCCGACCACGAAGAATTTGCCCGTCAGCTTACCGTCCTGCTGCGGCGCGCTCCCGAGCTTCCCTCGGCCGTGGAGCTGATCATCCGCCGCGCCAGCTTTGAAGGCCTGTCAGATTCCGCCGGGGGGTTCTATCTCACTCTCTACGTCTTCGGCTATGGTGACGAGGAGGAGGAAGCGCGCCGCCACTGGGCTGTCTCTCTGAAGCTCGTGGAAAATGCGCTCTTCCAGCTCTCCGCCCACGTCCGCGGACGTCCTGAGGCCAGCGGCAAATTGCCCTACGCGGACATCTTTTCCGCGTATTCCGCTTCCCGCCACGCATGCTGATCCAGCAGTCGGATGACTTCGCCGTCGCTAAGCTGGGAGAAGTCCTCGTACCATTCACTTATCGACGCGAAGTGCTCTGGCCTGAGCAGGCAAACAAGTCCGTCCGCCACGCTGCTAAGTTTCTCAGCCACCCAGCGGGTCGCTACCGGAACTGCCACCACGATCCTGTCGGCGCCTTCCGCCCGCAGAGCTTGAACCGCGGCCAGAATGGTCGATCCGGTGGCGACGCCGTCGTCGGTCAACAGTACCGTGCTTTTCTTCACATCCAGTAGTGGACGCCCTTTGCGATAGAGTGTCTCGCGGCGCCGCACCTCGGCCTCTTCGTGCGCAATGATCGACTCGATGGTCGTGCCCGGCATGTGCAGCGAAGCCAGAATCTGCGGGTTCAGTACCCGCACACCCCCGCCGGCGATCGCACCCATCGCCAGTTCCGGATTGCCGGGGAACCCCAGCTTGCGCACCACCATAACATCCAGCGGCAGGTGCAGAGCTTCGGCGATCTCGTATCCCACGGGAGCGCCGCCTCGGGGAAGTGCCAGCACCATGACATTGGCCTGGTTCCGGTACTCCGTCAGGTGGGTTGCTAGTTGGCGGCCTGCCTCGGAACGGTCGTGAAAGGCAAACATGGCGAGCCTCCTTCAGCCACGCCGGGCGGGATCGCCACTTGTACACGACGCTCATGCCCGGCGAACGCCGCTTTTAGCTACAATATGACTCGAAGACGGGCCGTCTGCGGTGATCCCCGTCACAGCGCGTTGACCTCGAAACGGACCAGACTGATGTTGGGCGAGTCGGAGAAGGTGGACCGACGGGAGGTACCTCATGACCAAGCAAGGCACTGCCGAATCTCTGAACAAGGAGAGCGCTCGCGCCAAGGCTACCCAGGAACTGGCCGGGGCTCGCCATCTCTTGAAGAGCTTGCGCGAGAAGATGGGCACGCACCCGGAATTGGAAGAAGCGATCGAGAAAGTTGAGATGGCGCTCAACCATCTGACGGTCAACACCGGCGGAATGCTCTGATCCAGATCACCGGGAAATCCCGGCGCGGCGTCGGAGCTTGCTAGCTACCCTCTGCTCCCGCTGGTTTTCTGGAGCGGCGGTTATTTGCCCTCACCTGTGCCTGCAGGCTTCTGATGTAATCCACCAGCGCATGTACGCGCCGCGCTCTTTCTGCTTCATTGGGCGCTTCCTGCGCCAGAAAAGCGGGCCCCCACACAGGCATGTCCTTGGTGCCGTGCGCTGACGTTGCACTCTCCCCCATGGCTGCTTGATAGACCCGTTTTTCGGGGAACTCTCCATGATTGCCTGCCGCCAGGAGGGTGAGATTCGTGGGAGGCGTTCTTAGACGCCGAGGCCACGGGTCCGTCTCCTTCTCCCTTGGCCCCATGACACGAGGCACAGTACGCCCTATAGATCTGCTGGCCGGAGTCGGGAACCGCTGCCACCGCAGACGGCACCACGGTTGCGCTCGCCTGCCTGTCCTGCGGCGCGCGGCTGCAAGAACTTCCGGCAAATATTATTGCCAGCAGGCCCGGCATCAGGGAGATTGCTGCATGAGTCCGTTTTGACCTTCGTCTCTGAGGGCATGCATTCCTACCTTTCTATTTCAGCCAGACGGGTTACGATCCCGCATGAGCCCGCACCACCATCACCGGGCAGCTTGCGCCGCGAATGATCCTGGATACCGTCGACCACGGAACATGATCCGAAAGCGGTCCCGACGCCCGCGTGCCCATCACGATCAGGTCCGCTCCTTGTTCCCCCGCCACCTGCAATACCTGCCGGTCCGCGTCTCCGTGTTCCACCCGCAGGCTGGGCCGCGACCACAAAGCGGCGTCGGCGGGAAGCAGACGCTGCATCTCCCGCCGCATCTCGCTGTCGTCCGGGGCGTCTTCCGGGCGAACGTTTTTGGGGACCACGTGCAGCAACGTGATTCTGGCGTTGGCTTCTTCCGCCAGGGCCGCGGCATACTGCGCCGCCCGCAACGATCCCGCGTCCAGGTCGGTGGCAAACACAATGGACTCGAAGCGCTTGGGCGCGAGCTTGCACTGCGGTCCGATGATCAGCACCGGACTGGGACTCTGCCGCAGCGCTGCCTCCGCCACCGAACCGATCACCAGCTTTTCCAGCCCGCTGGCTCCATGCGAGCCCATTACGATCAGGTCGATCTTGTGCATCTCCGCCGCGCGCAGAATGGCCTCCACCGGCGGCATCACGACGAAAATCTCTTCCCGATCCAGGCCTTGCATCTCCGGACGCGCTGCCAGCACTTTCATCTGCTCGTTGGCCGCGTCCATGCTGGCCTGCTGCACCACGACGGGATCCATGCCCGATTCTCCAATGTAGGGAACCGGCATCAGCGCATTCAGAAGGAACAGCTTGCTCCCGAACGTCTTAGCGATGGCCACGGCCCAGGCGCAAGCCCGCTCGGCGGTTTCCGAAAAATCGGTTGCCAGCAGCAGCCGCCGAATCGCAAGGCGCGTGGTTTCCAGGTGCGTGTCTGCGGGTTCCGCTTCGTGCTTTGTTCCTTCTCTTGGCGGCGTCATCCTATTTCACCTCAGGCCCTGGGGACAGTTTGTCCCCGGCGGAATTGCTGCTCTACGGCTCCGCAACCGCCCGCCCGCCGGGCGGCCCGAACCCATTTTGAAACCAATCCTGCTCTCTTTGGTACACGGCCATTCGGACAATGGGGGAACCGTTCTGCAACCTTCCGCTGATGGCCAAATAACGCTATCCTACGCGCAGCCTGGGCCAGAATCGAAAGGAAATTGATCGGTCCGCGAGGCCCGCGCATTCTTCAGCCAGCGCTTTTCCCGCGGCCTGAGGCTTGCCGGAGGGGAGATTCCATGTCGAAAGCAGTAGCCGCCAAAGCAGTGACCGCGAAGAAGCCGCGGATGCGCATTGCCGTCGTCGAGGGCGATCCGCTTCGTTTCATCGGGTTCCGCGCCCTGTTCGACTCCGAGCCGGATTTCGAACTGGTCGCTTCCTCCATGCAGCAGATCGTCACTGCCGCCAACATCGATCTGGTTCTCCTGGGAAGCCATGCCGGCCTGAACCTGTTCGACGTCATGGCCAGCCTGAAGGCGGCCCGTCCGGACTTGCGCATCATCGTAACCGGCTCCGGCGTGGATGATGAAACCGTCCTCAAAGCACTCGCCGCCGGCGCCAAAGGCTACGTCGATGAAGCCGCCAGCCCGGAAGAATTCGTCATGGCCATGCGCATGGTGAATCAGGGATCGGTATGGGCGCCGCGCCGCGTGTTGTCCATCTTCATCGAGCGGGTCACTAGCTCTCCCGGACGCATCTTTCCCGCCGGCCACGTCACTTTCACCGACCGCGAAAAGGAAGTTCTGGAACTGCTGGTCGCAGGCCGTTCCAACAAGGAAATCGGCTCCGCGCTCAATATCGAAGAGCGCACCGTCAAGGCGCACGTCGCCAAACTCATGCGCAAGGTGGGGGTGCAGAACCGCATTGCGCTTTCGGTGCATGCCATCACGCACTCGCTGGTCACATCGAAATAACCGAATCGGGAGATAGCCGTTCCTTCGCGCCTCAGCGGTTGATAACAACCTTCGGTAGTTGCGGAGTCGGCCTTCCATCCTCCAGCGCTTTCCGCCATTCCGCCACCGCCAGGCGCAATGGCTTCAGGCGCACACCTGCATACTCCTCCGGATAACCGCTCAGGTTGCGTGCCCCGCGCGCCAGTAGCGACTTCGCGCCCGCTTCATTTCCCTGGGAATGGTGGTAGAGGGCGACGGCAATCTGAATCAGTCCCTGCAGAAACAGCTTCTCGGATACAGGGGCAGCTCGCCAGACGTCCTCCAGAACCTCATGTGCCTGGTAGAACTCGCCGTGGTTGAACAGCGCGATTCCGTGGTGGAATCCTGCCTGGTCCACGCTATCGAATGCCGGTGAACATTGTGTAGTGGCTGGCCGCTCCCATAAAGAACAGCATGGGGAACGACAGCCAGAAATTCAGCCGCGAAGCCAGAAACGTCAGGTGCGCATACTGCGCGGCTTTCTCCGGCAGGGGAGCGCCGTTCAGGGCGTTCTGCTCCATCCAGCCAATCATCCGCTTTTGCATGCGCCAGACCAAGCCCCAGACGTTGAACATCATGAACCAGCCGATGCCCCCGCCAACTCCAATGCACAGCAAACGGTTGCTCTCCCAGCCGGTACTGTTGACGTACACAAACGCCCATGCGGTGAGAAAGATCAACACCGCCGTGATCCCTGCCAGGACCGGTCCCTTGCGCAAAGCCTTTGCCGGCGACATCATCACACCCATCTCGATCATGAAAGCCAGGGTCCAGAAGACGAGAAAGCTCCAGATGGCACGGCCTCCGCTCATCCCGGCATTGCTGGCGTCGGCGGCCACAATCATGTTCCAGTAGCCGAAACCGGCCACCACCGTCACCACCGCGCTCCAGCGGAACCACCACAGGGAACGCGACATCAGGGGGCCGTAGATGCGGCTGCGCGTGCTCCCCTCAAGTCCCTGAATAAAAGGGAAATTCACCAGATTGAAGAAGTACAGCAGGCCAATCCACGTAATCCCCCCCAGAAAGTGAATCCAGCGCAGAAACATCATGATGTTGACGCGTACATCGTGCGGGAACTGAATCTGCAGCAGGGATAATGCGGGTTCTAGCGTCATTCCGGAGACCTCCAGGCAAGCCGACGATTGTACCATCCGGTTTCTGCCCCACCCCGCGCAAGACCGGCGCGTTAGGGGGACCTTAGGTTAGCCAGGGCCGGCGGAGCCGGGTTGAAAAGCGCGTCCCAAGGCCGTATCGTTACAGAGCAGGTTTTTGCCAGGGCCGGCGCATTTATTTCGGCTGCGATCAGGGTTTCGCGGCCGGCGTTCGACCCGGTAGTTTTTTCGGCACACGTTGCAACCGCGGTGCTGCCATTGGAGGCTGATCCGCCCCCGGACCTCCAACCAGGTCTTGCCCATCGCAGCGGGCGGTTGCGTGGCCGCCGGAAAGGGAGACATGGAAAAGACGGCGCAGAATATTCAGGACACATTTCTCAACACGGCCCGCAAAGAAAAATTGGTGATTACCATCTACCTGCTAAGCGGGGTCAAGCTCACGGGCCGCATTCGTTCCTTCGACAAATACTCGGTCGTGCTGGAGACCAACAGCCAGGAACAATTGATCTTCAAGCACGCCATCTCTACCGTCGTCATGGGCAAGGGCGTGCATCTCACCGAGGGGCGTGGAAACGAGTCGCGCGGATACGAGCGCGGCGAGCCACGCGCTGCCGCAGAACCCCGGCACACCGCCACCGGCTCCGCTGCGGAAGCCCCGGCAACACCGGCTTCTCAGGGATAAAGATTCCTTTGCGAACCTCCGGCGGCAAGCCCAGCTCGCGGTTGCGCGACCGAGCCGGAGCTGCCGGTTCGTCGCACGGCTTACGTTCCGGGACTTCGCGAGAGAAGGCCGTACTGGTCGGCCTGGAAACCCGAACAACGGAAACTCCGTCAGGACCTGCTGCCGGGCGGGAGAGCGGCGTTCCGCCCGCCGCGCGTGCGGCTCGTGCTACCGCGGAAATCGCGTCCACCAACGCCGCCCGTCCCCAGACCCGTCCTCCCCGCCATCCAATCGATGCCCGCGAATCTTTGGCCGAACTGCGCGAGCTGGCCTCCAGCGCCGGCGCCGAAATCATCGCGGAGTTTCTCCAGCAGCGCTACCGGCCCGATCCCGCCACCCTGATCGGACGCGGCAAGTTGGAGGAAGTTGCCGCCGCGGCGGCCTCCAGCGATGCCGGGGTTGTCATCTTCGACCACGACCTCACGCCCTCGCAGCAGCGCAACATCGAGCGCGAAGTCAAGCGCCGCGTCATCGACCGCACGCAGTTGATCCTCGACATTTTTGCCCGCCACGCCCGCACCCGGGAAGGCCAGTTGCAAGTGGAACTGGCGCAACTGGAGTACATGCTGCCCCGTCTCGCCGGACGGGGCATCGAGATGTCGCAACTCGGTGGCGGCATCGGAACCCGCGGTCCCGGCGAAACTCAACTGGAGACCGATCGCCGCAAGATCTACCGCCGCATCCGCCACATCAAGGGGCAACTGGAGGATGTGCGCCGCACCCGCGCCCAGCAGCGCCAGCGGCGCGCTTCCGTGCCTGTTTCCACCGTCGCCCTGGTGGGCTATACCAATGCCGGCAAGTCCACTTTGTTTAATGCGCTGACCCGGGCGGGGGTGCTTTCCTCCAGCCGCATGTTTGCCACCCTCGATCCCACCATCCGCTCGGTCATGCTGCCTTCGCGCCGTCAGGTGCTGCTCTCCGACACCGTAGGCTTCATTCGCAACCTGCCGCACACTCTGGTGTCGGCCTTTCGCGCCACCCTGGAAGAAGTCCAGAAGGCCTCGCTGATTCTCGATGTTTCCGACCTCACCAGTCCGGTTCGCCAGGAGCAGGAAGAACAGGTCGAAAACGTGCTGCGGGAACTGGAAGCCGCGCAAAAACCGCGCTTGCGGGTGCTGAACAAAGTGGATGCCCTTCCGCCGCCCGAGCGCGATGCCCTGCGCGATGAGGCGGGAGTGGTGCACGTTTCCGCCTTGAAGGGAACCGGACTGGATGCGCTTCTCCAGCAGATCGACGCCGTTCTTCAGGAAGATCCGGTGCGTGAGGTGCATCTGCGCGTGCCGCAGTCCTCGGGCAAGGTTCTGTCGCAACTGGAAGCGGGAGCCCGTATCTCCAGCCGCCAGTACCTGGATGGGTTCGTGGAACTGGAGGCGCAAGCGCCCGAGTCCCTGTTGCGGAAATTGCGAAGCTATGTGGTGGATCAGCCAGCTGACAGGCGCTGAGTCGCCGGCCAGCGAGCCCGCATGCCGTGGTGAACGATCCGCCCAGAGAGGGGATCGTTGGCTTCGCTCAAGATGACTGGATTGGGTTATGGAACGGATGTTGCAGATGTTGCGGTGCCCCTTATGTGCCTGATGTTGGCAGATGTGTGTGGTTGCTAAGCCAGATCCTTCTGCCGCAAACGATCTTTGCCTTCTTCCTTTGCCCGGTACATCTCCTCATCCGCAATCTGGATCATCTGGTCGACGTTTTCAGGAGGCGTGCGAAACGTCACTGCGCCGATGCTGAAGGTTACTTGCTGGCCTTCTGCCTTCATCATGCCGCGCAGTTCGGCCTGCAGCCGCTCCAGAATGGGCAGCGCTCCCTGCTGATTGGTCTCGGGCAGCAGGATGGCAAATTCATCCCCGCCCATCCGCGCGGCCAGATCCGTTCGCCGCAGGCAGGACTGCGTGATCAAGCCCACGCGCCGCAGCACCCGGTCTCCAAACACGTGCCCAAAGCGGTCGTTGACGTGTTTGAACTCATCCACATCCAGAAAAACCAGCGTGAGCGGGTGCGAGTAACGGCGCGCCCGGCTGGTTTCGATCTCCGCAAATTCGAAAAATGCGCGCCGGTTGGGCAGCTGCGTGAGCGAGTCCAGCCGCGAAAGGTCCCGCTCGCGCAGGTAGAGCGCCCGTAGCTCCCCCAGTATCAACACACATCCCAGATAAAGGGCCAGCAGGATCGCGGCATTCCAATAAGCGATGGCCGCGGAAACTCCATAGGAGCGCAGGTTCGTGGAGAGGATCCAGGCGGTGCTTCCGAAGGCGACCAGCATCCCCCATCGTCTTCCAGCAAACCAGGTAAAAAATGAGACCGGGATGATGTAGAGGACGGAGAACTCCATCAGGGGAAGACTGGCCGTGTAGTCAGCCCAGCCAACCCCGAACAGCAAAAGCAGCCCCACGAGAACCACAACAGGTCGCTTTTGCCGGGACAGAAGCTCGGTGATGCCCATGATGGATCAGTTGCGTGGCGAAGACCAGACAGTATGGTACGGAAGGGAAAATTGAGCAATCTGGCTTTGAGGTGGCGGCTTTCGGCTCCAACACTCACCCACATCGCCACAAAGCTCACAGTTGAATGCTGATGGCTGAATGCGCAAAAGCGCCGGGAAGCAGGGTGAGGAAGCACGTAACCTGCGCGGCTAACCCAATGAAACAGGCCAGAGGTTGGAGAGCGGTGACTTTCTCCAGCCGCTGGCCCATTCGATCCTGAATCGGATCGGAGGTGATGTCATTTATGTTACCCGCATCTATGCGGTTGTCAAGCCCGCCAGCCGCTTTTCCATGCTCCTGGGAGCACAAAAGGAGAGGGTCCCAGGGTGGACTTAACCCCTGCAGTCTAAGAGCCTTCTCCGGGGTCCTCCGGCGCGTTGACAGTGCCGTGGCAGGATGATAGCTTCTACAGTTCAATAACCATCTCACGGGCACTGATTTGGGGCTCCGCTCGTTATCACGTCACGCCACCAGCAATGGATCAAACGCTCCGACAACTAGGCGATTTACTGCTCGGATCGGTTCCTACCATTATCCTGTTTGTAGTCACATACATCGCCTATCGGGTGATCCTGCATAAGCCTTTGGAGCGCACCTTGCGCCAGCGCCACGACCGTACCGTGGGAGCCATGGAAAAGGCGCGAGCCGATGTAGCCGCCGCCGAGGTCAAAACCGCCGAATATGAGCGCCGGTTGAGCGATGCCCGGACTGCCATTTTCAAAGCCCAGGAGAGCCGTCGCAAGCAGGCCATGGAAGCCCGCAGCGCCGCCGTGGTCCAGGGCCGCCAGACCGCTTCCGCCATGGTCAGCGAGGCCCGGGCACGGCTGGAGCAGGAGAAGCTGGGCGCGGCAGCATCCTTGCAGACCGAAGCCGACCGGCTCGCGTCCGAGGTCATCCGCACCATTCTCAAACCCGCGGCCACCCAGTCTCCTACTCCCGCGGGAGGTGCCCGGTGAAGCGTCTCCTGCCCGCAGGGGCGTTTTTTGCTTTGCTCTTCCTCGCAATCTGCGCCTGCGCCCAGGCCCCGGCAGTGCCTTCCCCGGTGCCCGCCGGGCAGCCTCAGGTTCCTCGCCAGGCTGCCGCCGCTCCTGCTTCCCCGAGTTCTCAGGCGGGAAATCAGGCGCAGCAGCAAGGTCCTTCAGAAGGGATGCTGGAGAACTACGAACAGCAGGAACAAAACGAGGAACACGCCGAGTTCAAGTATTCCGCGCCTGTGCGCTGGATCGCGCATGTTACCGGGCTGCCGGTCACCGGCGCTTATTGGATGTCGCTGGGCGTGAATTTCGCCATCATTGCCGGAGTGGTGCTCTGGTTCTGGCGCGGCTACGCCCCCGCGGCATTCCGCGCCCGCACTGCAGCCATCCAGAAGGGAATGGAGGAGGCGCGCAGGGCCAGTGAAGACGCCAACCGCCGCCTCGCTGAAGTGGAGAAGCGTCTGGGACAGCTGGATTCGGAGATCGCCGCCCTGCGCGCCGCCGCCGAAGGCCAAGGCGCCGCCGAGGAAGCCCGTCTCCACGCCGCCGCCGAGCAGGATAAGTCCAGGATCATCGAAGCCGCCCGGCAGGAGATTGAGGCCGCCACCCGCCAGGCGCAACGAGAACTGAAAGCCTATGCCGCCGGACTGGCGGTTTCGCTGGCGGCAAAGCGCATTCAGGTGGACCCGGCCGCCGATCGGGCTCTGTTTCATGGTTTCGTCGAGCAGATCGTCAACGGGGAGAAGGGTTAGCCCATGGCTTCGGTGACCAGCAGCTACGCGCGCGCTTTTGCCGACGTGATCCTGGATCGTAAACTGGAGCCAGGCGACGTTCGCCAGCAGCTGGCGGCATTGCTGGAGGTCCTGAAGACCAGTTCGGACCTGCGGCGGGTATGGAGCAACCCGGCCATCGCGCTTCCCGAAAAGCTGGGTTTGCTGGACGCGCTGGCGCAACGCATGTCCCTTTGCCGGGAAGCGCGGAACTTTGCCGCGGTCCTGATTCGGCACCGCCGCATCGGCCAGTTGGAGCCGATCGCGCGCCAGCTTGAGCAGGAGCTGAACCGCCGCATGGGAGTCACCGAGGCCGAAGTCACCAGTGTCCGCGAGCTGAGTGCCGGCGAGCGGCAGGCGCTGGAGTCCCAGATCGAGCGCATGACCGGGAAAACCGTAATCGCCCGCTATGCCCAGGACCGGAGCCTCCTGGGAGGAGCCATGGTTCGCATGGGCAGCACCATCTACGATGGCTCCGTACGCGGGCAGTTGGAAAGAATCAGGGAAGAATTGAGCGCACAGTAGATCGGCTTCAGCTGGCTGAATGCCGCTAGCTGGGAGCTGATGGCGGATAGCCGCTAGCTAAGAGCGTTTTCTATGGCACAAATTAAAGCTGACGAGATTACCAAGCTCATCCGCGACCAGATTGAGAACTACGAGAGCCGCATCTCGGTGGATGAAGTGGGTACGGTCATTTCGCTGGGCGACGGCATTGCCCGCGTGCATGGCCTCGACAAGGTCATGTCGGGCGAGCTGCTTTCTTTTCCCCACGACGTGGCGGGCATCGCCATGAACCTGGAAGAAGACCAGGTGGGCGTGGTGCTGCTGGGCGAGTACACGGAAATCCGCGAGGGCGACGAAGTCAAGCGCACCGGGCGGATCATGAGCGTGCCCGTGGGCGAAGCCATGATCGGGCGCGTGGTGAATGCCCTCGGTCAGCCTATCGACGAAAAAGGACCCATCGTTGCCGATTCCTACAATCCAGTGGAGCGCATCGCTCCCGGCGTGGTCTATCGCCAGCCGGTGCGCGAGCCCATGGCTACGGGACTCAAAGCCATCGACGCTATGATTCCCATCGGCCGCGGGCAGCGCGAGCTGATTATTGGCGACCGCCAGACCGGCAAAACCGCCATTGCCCTGGATAGCATCCTCAACAGCAAGGGCCGCGACCTCGTTTGTATCTACTGCGCCATCGGGCAGAAGCGCTCCAGCGTCGCCCAGGTAGTCAAGATTCTGGAAGACAACGGCGCCATGGACTACACCATCGTCGTCGTCGCCTCCGCTTCCGAGCCCGCTCCCATGCAGTATCTGGCGCCCTACGCCGCCACCGCCATCGGCGAGTACTTCCGCGACAGCAAGCGGCACGCGCTCTGCATCTATGACGATCTCTCCAAGCACGCCGCCGCCTACCGCGAGATTTCCTTGCTGCTGCGCCGGCCGCCCGGCCGGGAAGCCTATCCGGGGGATGTGTTTTATCTGCATTCCCGCCTGCTGGAGCGCGCCGCCAAGCTGAACGACAAGCAGGGAGGAGGTTCGCTGACTTCGCTGCCGGTTATCGAGACCCAGGCGGGAGACGTTTCGGCCTATATCCCGACCAACGTCATCTCCATTACCGACGGCCAGATCTTTCTCGAGACCGACCTGTTCAACTCCGGCATCCGTCCGGCGATTAACGTCGGAATTTCCGTCAGCCGCGTGGGCGGCAGCGCCCAGATCAAGGCCATGCGCCAGGTGGCCGGCACCCTGAAGCTGGAGCTGGCCCAGTTCCGCGAACTGGCGGCCTTTGCCCAGTTCGGTTCCGACCTGGATAAAGCTACGCAGGCCCAGCTCAACCGCGGGCAGCGCCTGGTGGAAATTCTCAAGCAGGACCAGTTTAGTCCGCTGTCGTTTTCCAAGCAGATTCTGATCATCTACGCCGGGACCAACGGGTTCCTCGACGACATGGCGGTGGAAGACTGCCGGCCCTTCGAGAGCGGGCTCTACGAGTATGCAGACACCATGAACCCGGGCCTGCTGAAGTCCATCGAGGAAAAGAAGGTGCTCGACGATGTCTTGAAGAGCGAGATGAATAAGGTACTGAAGGAGTTCAAGCAGCGCTTCGTTGCCGAGCGTAAGGCAGCGGCAAGCGCAACGCGCTAGGCCGCCGTTTTTTCGTTTCTCGGAAGGAGCCGTTGAGCGCAGTTCTTGAGCAGTGCTCGAGAGTGTCGAGACTCCCTCAAAGGTCTTTCGCAGTCGCTTCGCAGCCGTGATGTGAGCTGGAAATAACGACGAGAAACCAGAAACCAGAAACAAGAAACCGATAAAGACGTGCCCAACGTTCTCGATATTCGACGCCGGATTCGCAGCGTGCGCAACACGCGGCAGATCACCAAGGCCATGAAGATGATCTCCGCCGCCCGCCTGCGCCGGGCCCAGGAGCACGCCCTGGCCGCGCGTCCCTATGCGCAGATGCTCACCAACGTGCTCAAATCGCTGGTGTCGCGCGCGGATGTAAATGAGCCGGGAACCGATCAGCCGCGGCATCCTCTGCTGGCGCGGCGCCCGCAAAAGACCGCGCTGCTGCTGGTGGTGACCGGAGACCGCGGATTGGCTGGAGCTTTCAATGCCAACATCCTCAAAGCGGCGATGCGGTTCATTCAGGAGCATCCCGATCTCAACATTGACATTGAATGCGTGGGCCGCAAGGGGCGCGACTTCCTGCGGCGCCGCTTCCCCGTGGAGCTTACTCCCGCCCCGCAGACGGAGCCCGAATCCGGCCAGCAGTTGCCTGCTCCTCCGCGCACGGCGCGGGTGCGCATCGTCGGAGAGCATGTGAACATCCTCACCAAGCTGGAGTTTTCCTACGTTCGCGGCCTGGTGGAAAGCATCGTCGTGCGCTACGAGCGGCAGGAAATCGATTCTGTTTACGTTGTCTATAATGAGTTCAAGTCGGTGATTGCCCAGCGCCTGGTGCTGGACGAAGTCCTGCCGATCGAGCAGATCGGAGCCCGCGACATTCATATGGCGGAGGGCCTCACCGAGGAGCAGAAAAAGCGCGCCTTGGAAGCGGCGGCGGGTACGGGAATCCGGGTTCGTCCCCCCGATACCTCTGAAATCGATCAGCAGGCCGCCCGTTTCGGCGCTGCGGTGGATTACATCTACGAGCAGCCCCCGGACGAGTTGTTCCGCGACCTGCTGCCCAAGTATGTCACGGTGCATATTTTTGCCGCGCTGCTGGAATCCATCGCCGCCGAGCATGCCGCGCGCATGACCGCCATGGACGCGGCTACCAATAACGCCTCCGACATGATCGACGCCCTTACCCTGACCATGAACCGCGCGCGCCAGGCCGCGATCACCAAGGAGATTATCGAGATCGTAAGCGGGGCGGCAGCATTGTAAGTTTCTGGTTTCTGGTTTCTCGTTTCTCACGGCGAGCTTGACCAGAAACCGGAAACCGGAAACGAGAAACTTTCATGGAAAACATCGGTAGTGTCATCCAGATCGCAGGTCCCGCCGTGGACGTGCAATTCCCCACGGCAACCTTGCCTCCCATCTACCAGGCGCTTCGTGTTACCAGCGAAGGCTTTGAGGTTCCCGCTCCGGTCGATGTCATCCTGGAAGTGGAACAGCACCTGGGAGAAGGCCGCGTGCGTTGTGTTGCCATGCAGCCCACCGAAGGCATGGTGCGGGGCATGAAAGCCATCGACCTGGGCAGCCCCATCAGCGTGCCGGTGGGTTCGGAGACCCTGGGCCGCGTGATGAACGTTGTCGGCGAGCCGGTGGACGAACTAGGCCCCATCAATGCCAAGCAGCGCTTTTCCATCCATCGTGCCGCACCTTCCTTTGAGCAGCAGTCCACCACGGCGGAGATGTTTGAAACCGGCGTCAAGGTCATCGACCTGATCCAACCCTTCCTCAAGGGCGGCAAAATCGGCCTCTTCGGCGGAGCTGGGGTGGGTAAGACGGTCATCATCATGGAGTTGATCAACAACGTCGCCAAGCAGCACGGCGGCTTCTCCGTCTTTGCCGGCGTCGGCGAGCGCACCCGCGAGGGCAACGATCTCTGGCTGGAAATGACCGAGTCGGGCGTCATCAAACCCGGCGATCCCGCCCACTCCAAGGCCGCCCTGATCTATGGCCAGATGACCGAGCCTCCCGGAGCGCGCCTGCGCGTCGCCCTCACCGCGCTGACCGTGGCCGAGTACTTCCGCGACGTCGAGGGCTCCGACACACTGCTGTTCATTGACAACATCTTCCGTTTCACTCAGGCCGGCTCGGAAGTTTCCACCCTGCTGGGACGCATGCCCTCGGCCGTCGGCTATCAGCCCAACCTGGCCACCGAAATGGGCGAGCTGCAGGAGCGCATCACCTCCACCAAGAAGGGCTCGGTCACTTCGGTGCAGGCCATCTACGTGCCCGCCGACGACATTACCGACCCCGCCCCGGCGACCACGTTCGCTCATCTCGACGCCACCACCGTGCTTTCTCGCGCCCTTACCGAGCTGGGTATCTATCCCGCGGTCGATCCCCTGGCTTCCACGTCGCGCATTCTCGATCCCCATATCGTCGGCCAGGAGCATTACAACGTGGCCCAGGGTGTGAAGCGCATCCTGCAGCGCTACAAGGACCTGCAGGACATCATCGCCATTCTCGGCATCGACGAGCTCGGTGAGGATGACAAACTCATCGTCACCCGCGCCCGCAAGGTGCAGCGTTTCCTGTCGCAGCCCTTCTTCGTGGCCGAGCAGTTCACCGGCACCCCCGGCCGTTACGTGAAGGTGGAGGAGACGGTTCGCGGCTTTAAGGAAATTCTCGAAGGCAAGCATGATGACTTGCCCGAGCAGGCCTTCTACATGGTCGGCGCTATGGAAGAGGCCGTGCAAAAGGGCGGCAAGCTGATGGCCAGCACCGCGGCATAACCTGCCAGTTGGTTGAGAGCTCGAGGCCAGCTTTTTGGAGGCAAAGCTTTTTAGAGAAAAAGCTTTCTGGAGAAAAGATGCGGAAGAAGACCTACAATCATCCCCGGGCCACTGGCGGGCGCATCGAGAGTGCGGAGTACGGCCCTGAGTGGTCGTTCTTCCGCACCAGGCTCAACACCCGGCGTCTGGCCTGGCAGTCGCTGCGCGCGCATTTTGGCGACCGGGTGGCGCGCCAGGCTTGGAACCTTGCACTGAAGCTTTCCAATTCGAGGTCGTCCTAACCGTCCATGCCAGACACTCTCCAGGTCGAAATCGTCACTCCCGACCGCCTCGTGGTTCAGGACCAGGCCGAAGCCATGCAGATTCCCGGCAAGGATGGCTATCTCGGCATCCTGCCCGGCCACGCCCCGCTCATTACCGAACTGGGCGTGGGCCAGATCGCCTATCGTAAGGGCAACATCATCCGCTGGCTCGCCGTGGGCTGGGGATTTGCCGAGGTGCTGCCCGACAAAGTCACCATCCTGGCGGAAACCGCCGAGCGCGCCGAGGAAATCAACGTGGCCGAGGCCCATCGCGCCCGCGAGCAGGCGGAACAGGAAATTCCCTCGGCCAGCGGAGAAAAACTTCCAGAGATCCAGGCCGCGCTCGCCCTTGCTGAAAGCCGCTTGCAGGCCGCTGCATCGGCCACAGGTTCCGATTTGGCCAATATCGTCCCCTAGTTTAAGGTTCAACGCTCACTGAAGATGGAGCCCGATTGCTCAAGCGGGCTTTCTTGCGGCGCATCTTGCATTTTCCCGAGGCCGGATGAGACGGGGATGAGACGCCGGTGCCCCATATCTTTTCCGGAACACCGGTGGCACGGCTTATTGCGCCGCGTAGCATCCTCGCGCGTCTCCGTGTAGTCTTTCGTGTTCCCATGGCAGACTCCTATGAAAGACTTCGATAGCCTCTCGGAAAAAGAAATTCTGGCCCTCGCCATTTCCCTGGAAGAAGAAGACGAGCGCGTCTACGCCGACTACGCCGAAGGCCTGCGCGAAAATTTTCCCGGCTCGGCCGCCGTGTTCGAGGGCATGCGTGCCCAGGAAACCAGCCACCGCCAGCGCCTGCTGGAGCTCTACCGGCAGAAGTTCGGGGAGCATATTCCGCTCATCCGCCGCCAGGATGTGCGCGGCTTCGTTACCCGCGAGCCGGTCTGGCTGGCGCGTCCCTTAGGGCTGGATAAGATCCGCAAGCAGGCCTCCGCCATGGAAGTCGAAACGCGGCGCTTCTATGAGCGCTCCGCCGCCAAGGCCCAGGACGCCGGCGTGCGCCAACTGCTCGACAACCTTGCCCAGGAGGAGCGTACCCACGAGGTGCGTGCCCAGGAGCTCGACGAGAAAGCGCTCAGCCCCGAAGTCAAAGGCCAGGAGCAGGAAGCCGAGCGCCGGCTGTTTCTTCTTCAGGTCGTGCAGCCCGGCCTGGTGGGCCTGATGGATGGCTCGGTCTCCACCCTGGCCCCGGTCTTTGCCGCCGCCTTCTCTACTCGCGACGGTTGGGACGCCTTTCTCGTAGGCGCGGCCGCCTCCGTGGGCGCGGGCATCAGCATGGGTTTTGCCGAGGCCCTCTCCGATGACGGTAGCCTCACCGGCCGCGGCCATCCCTGGCTGCGCGGCCTGATTACCGGCCTCATGACTACCGTTGGAGGCATCGGCCATACCCTGCCCTTCCTGATTCCCAACTTTCATTTGGCCATGGCTGTCGCCGTGGTCGTCGTCGTGCTCGAGCTCGGCGCCATCACCTGGATCCGCTCCCGTTACATGGATACCCCGCCGCTTTCGGCCGCCTTCCAGGTGTTCATCGGCGGCATCCTGGTGTTTGCCACGGGAATTTTGATCGGAAGTGCGTAGGGCTCAGATGGAAATCTGCTCCGGTAAGCTGACGTCAGGCGCGCAATTGCAGACTCCGGAAACCGGTGGCGCAGGCAGGATGGCTGCGAGATTCAAGGCAGGGGAACGATGCCCAGGAAAGCGACACCGGCGAAAAATGAAGACCAAGGCCGCGAAAGCTGCTGTGTCGATCCCCGGCCCCCGCGCCGACCGGCCAGTGGCGAAGGGCTACGGCCTGAAGGACCCAAAAGACGGGCTGCTGCCCTGGAGCTGGGCCGAGGAGCAGCTTGCCAAATCGCGCACCTACTGGATCAGCACCGCACGTTCCGGGGGCCGTCCGCACACTATGCCGGTATGGGGCGGCGTGGGTGGAAGGCGCATTCTGGTTCGGCACCGGCGAAGGCACGCAGAAAGCGCGAAACTTACAGCGCAATCCGTATTGCACGGTTTGCACGGACGACGCAGAGAATGCCGTAATTCTGGAAGGCATTGCCGAGATAGCTTCTGCGGGAAGCGCAGTGTACCAGCGCGTCATGAAAGTTTACGGACAAAAGTACAAAATGGAGGTCCCGGGAGACTCACCCGTCTTTCGAGTGGCCCCGCGCCGGGTGTTCGGTCTCATCGAAAAAAGCTTTCCCAAAACAGCCACTCGTTGGCGCTTTGACTGATTGAAATTGAATTTCGGGCGGATGGCCCATTCGAGTCTGACACCAGTGGCGCAGGCCCGGTAGCGCAGGCATGGATGCCTGCGAGACGTAAGCCAGATTGCACTCGGCTTTCAGCCGCTGCGGTACTTCGGATGGAGCAGTTTCCGATCCTATGCTTATCGAGGCCGGAGCTGGTGAAGATGAACAGGCCTCTTCGCTCCCACCCTTCGAAAACCGCGAAGGATGGGGCCTCCGGCTCCGCGAACCCGAAGAACTCATTTCGAGTCTCGCCCAGTGCCCATCAAAGGCAATCGCCGGAAGCAACTGAATGTTATGAAGTGAAGATCGCGAACTCCGTGGTATCGCTTCAATCTGGCCGGCACGGTTCAGCAGTGTACATCGTCTTTTCCCACCCTTCGAAAGGCGCGAAGGGTGGGGCACCCTCTTTCTCGTCTGCTACACAAGGGTGGGCCACCCCCCCAGAACCTTCCCTTGAAGGCGCGCGGCTTTCGCAATGGGCGGGTAAACGGGTTCTATCCGCTTCGTGAGATGCTCAGCCGCCGTTTCCTGCGACACCTCGGTGCCCCATGCAAACCCGAAGCTGAAAGTTACAAGCGCAAACAGGCCGATAATAGAACACCGAAACGGTGCTAAAATCATGGCTATAAATTACCTTCAACTCTCTTCGTGATTGCAAGCCGAATCACACATTTGGGTCGGCGACGGATAGCGTTGGTTGCGTGACGCCCACCAAGTGAAATGC
>CAVTBJ010000002.1:0-238448 GCA_963732925.1 Terriglobia bacterium | reverse complement strand
GGAGTTCACCAAACTGTCTGTGAATGGCTGCGCTATTACGACAATCCCCGCTTCTTTTGACGGAGCGATCGTCGCCGGCAAAGTGGCATTCGGATTCAACAGTGGCAGCAGAGCTCGAAAGGCACTTCCCTGTATGTTGACGTGCAACGCGCGGTTCAGAGTAACTGAAGCCGTACTGCTGGAAATGCTTGTTGTGCCACCACTCGTCATTCCTAGCGCTTGAGCAGGACTAGACTCGATGAGAGTCTGCACGGTTGCCGTGGGAATCGGCCCTCCCATGGCCGGTAATTGCCTGCGATAGAAATACGCGATGTCGCCCTGGTTCGAATCCATCAGCGGAGCTGTCGATCGCGACGTTCGAGCCAGGTTCTGCTATCAAACAAAGGAAGGGTCGCCCGAGGTCGCCACCATAGGGTATCTTGATTCCAAAGTTCGGCACTCCACCAATACACATCTTGCCCCCCCGTCTGTGGAGTTGCCAAATTGACGTTTAATTTCAACGTAACTGGCGTGGCGGGCACCCGGCATCCGCTCGCCCCTCGCACGGCCGTGCTGGTATCAATGTCGTTGCGGTCCGTCCAATAGAACCGGTTGCCTTCGTGGACCCGAACTTCGCCCGGGGGAACCCCCGGGATGGTGAAGGTGCCATCGGCGGAGCCGGTGCCGTCAATTTCCGTATAGCCATTCGCTCCCGGGACATAGGCGGCGATCTTGAGCGCGGAGTTGTCCTCCGCGGGACGGAAACGTTTCCCTGCGAACTCACATGGATGGTATTGGTCACACCGTGGAAGTTGCCGCTGGTAGCCACCATGAACGTCTGCGTCGCCGTCCCCCACTCGCAGTTTCGCCTTCACGCTGAACGAATTGGTTGCGCGGGATTGGCGCATGCGCCGGAACCCAGGTAAGCGTGTTGGCCGGGGATGGAGGCCCCCGTTGGACCGCTGTTTAAGCTGTACTTATGCTCCCGCCGGCGGGATCGTTCTGCCATGGGATAAGGATAGCTTTGCCCTTCCGATGCCTGTGCCGGCGGTGTGCTGGTGAAGGTTGGCGCAGGACCAGGGAGATTGCCGGCAACTTCGAAGAGTCACCGCTTTGGCCACCGCCCCCGCACCCTGCCGCCACAATAAGAGTCAATCCCAGTGTTGCGGTTCCTAACCACCCCAGCTTTCCGCTCATCCCTTCTGTCCCCCGGAGTCGGTACCTGCTTCTGCTGCACAGCGGGAAAATGCTCTTGTTGCTTCTGATGCATTGTCTGTTGTGGGCTGGGCGCGTATCCTACTCAGGTTTCTGCGAGGCTTGCAATCACTTTTTGCTCGCGGAATGAACGGCCAGTACTTGCAGTTCGCAAGCCTGGAGCCCGTGGCTCAAGATGCGAGACGGGTTGGTAATTTTGATCGCCAAATTGCTCCGATCTTCGCAGAACGACTAGGCAAGCTATAGCTCTCGCTATAATCCCTCGCTATGGACCTGGAGCAGAAGCTTGCCGAACTGAAGCGTCGCGATCAGCTTGCCGAAGCCGGCGGCGGCCCGGAACGCCGCGCGCGCCAGCACGAGGAAGGCAAGCTCTCCGCCCGCGAGCGCATCGAGTTCCTGCTCGACGAAGGCACCTTTGAGGAAATCGACAAACTCGTCACGCACCGTTGCCAGCGACTTCGGCATGGCCGAGCAGAAGATCTCCGGCGACGGCTTCGTCACCGGC
The DNA here is from genome assembly GCA_963732925.1 of Terriglobia bacterium. GTDB lineage: Bacteria > Acidobacteriota > Terriglobia > Terriglobales > Acidobacteriaceae > DASZRZ01. The sequence goes on along the minus strand of CAVTBJ010000002.1, from coordinate 236,749 downwards.
TACGGCCGCATCGAAGGCCGCCTGGTCTTACGTCTTTGCCCAGGACTTCACCGTCTTCGGCGGCTCGCTCTGCGCGAAGCCAACGCCGCCAAGATCTGCAAGATCATGGATCTGGCGCATGAAGAGTCGGCGCGCCCGTCATCGGACTCAACGACTCCGGCGGCGCGCGCATTCAGGAAGGCGTCATGTCGCTCGCCGGTTACGCCGATATCTTCCTGCGCAATACGCTGGCTTCCGGCGTCGTTCCCCAGATCTCCGCCATCATGGGCCCCTGCGCCGGCGGAGCCGTCTACTCACCCGCCATTACCGATTTCACCCTCATGGTCGAGAAGACCTGCTACATGTTCGTCACCGGGCCGGACGTCATCAAGACCGTCACCCACGAGGAGGTCACCAAGGAGCAGCTCGGCGGGGCCATGACCCACAACGCCGTCAGCGGCGTGGCCCACTTTCTTGCCCACGACGACGCCGAATGCCTCGGCATGATCCGCGAGTTGCTCGAGCTTCATGCCCTCAGAACAATCTCGACGACCCGCCGCCGCCGTCGCCAGACAGCCGATCCCATCGACCGCGCGCGACGACGCGCTCGACACGCATCGTGCCCACCGAATCCGACCTGCCCTACGACATCAAGGACGTCATTCGCGCGGGTGGTGGACGACGGCTACTTCTTCGAGGTCCACGAGCACTACGCCAAAAACATCGTGGTGGGCTTTGCGCGCCTGGGCGGGCGTTCCGTCGGCGTCGTGGCCAATCAGCCGGCGTTCCTCGCCGGAGTGCCTCGACATCACGTCTTCGGTCAAAGGAGCGCGCTTCGTGCGCTTCTGCGACTGCTTCAATATCCCGCTGGTCACCTTCGAAGACGTTCCCGGCTTTCTCCCCGGACGCAGCAGGAGTACGGCGGCATCATCACGCCACGGCGCCAAGCTGCTCTTCGCCTTTGCCGAAGCCACCGTGCCCAAGCTCACGGTGATTACCCGCAAAGCCTATGGCGGAGCCTACTGCGTCATGGGCTCCAAGCACATCCGCGCCGACGTGAACTATGCCTGGCCCACGGCCGAAATCGCCGTCATGGGACCCGAGGGCGCGGTGAACATCGTCTACCGCCGCGAGCTGGAACGCGCCGAAAGCAAACAGAACCACGAGGCGTCCGCAAGCAGAAGATCGAAGAGTTCCGCGACCGCTTCGCCAATCCCTACATCGCCGCCGAGCGCGGCTACGTCGACGCCGTCATCCAGCCGCGCGAAACCCGCCGCAGCCTGATCCACGCGCTGGAATGCTGCGAAACCAAGCGCGACAAAAACCCGCCCAAGAAGCACGGGAATATTCCGCTATAGTTCGCGATCGCGTAGCGTGTTGGGGAGCGGGTGCCCCATATCTGCCCGTCTTTGGCAGATGTGGGCATTCTTGCGTGGACTCTAATCGAAGAAGGTGGAGGGGAATTCAACTGCTCCCAAATCCCGCTCTCCGTTTCTCCGCCAGCAGCGACATGCTGTGCATCAGGTTCTGCAGAGTGACGATTCCCACCAGGTGATCCTCGTCCACCACGGGAAGCATGCTGTTGCCCGGAGCTGTCAATCTGGAAAGCACCGCTCCCAGCGTATCGGTGCGATTGGCCACGGCGAACGCCCGGTTCATGGCTCCCTGCACGTAGCCGTTTCCTTCCTCGCGCAGAGCTTCCACAATGTTGCGCCGGGAGATCACTCCCACCATGTCGCCACCGCGGACTACCGGGAAGTCGTCCTGCAGACGATGCACGGCCTTTTCCAGGGCATACTCCAGGGTGTCCGCCGGGGAGAGCGTGGCAAAATCGGTGAGCATCACGTCTTCCAGCTTCACCTGGTTCAGCACGGCGTGGAACAGCACCGAGCGCTCTTCCAATTGCGCCGCCAGAAACAGGAAGAAGCCGATCAGCATCCACCACGTGTTCCAGATGCCCGCCAGCAGGAAGAGCACGGCAAACGCCTGTCCAATGCCCGCCGCCTTGCGTGTGGCGGGAAGCACATCCATGCGCCGTAGAAACAGCGCGCGCACCACCCTTCCGGCATCCATGGGATACGCCGGCAGAAAATTCAACACTGCCAGCATGACATTGATCCATACCGCACTCCGCGGAAGGTTGGTGGCCGTCACCAGCGGAGCCTGGCGCAGGCTCGCCTCCGGAAGCACGGTCAAGATAAGAGCCCCCACGATCAGGGCTGCGGCAAGATTCAGTGCCGGAGCCAGAATCGCGAGCTTCAGTTCCTGGTCTGCATCCGGCTTGGTGGCGGTAGGCGTGCCCGTCAGCGCAATGTCGCCGATGGGCATCAGCACGATCACCGAGTTCAGCAGCCGCCCGCGCGCCTGCCGCGCAGCGGCCTTCTCCTGCCCGGAGCCGAAAATCAAATGTCCAAAGTGGTGCAGCAGCACCGATCCGAAAACAATCGCGGTGAGGGCAAGCGAGCGCTCAACGGCCCGCGCCCCAAGCTGCGACGCCTCCGACATCCAGACGAAGACGAGGAGAAACAGAAAGCTGATATGAATCCGAAGCTCGGAGCCGAACAGCCGTCCAATGCTGATGGACCAGCTCTTCATCGCGCAGTCTCGTCTGTGGAGGTCATCGCCCCATTGTAAACACTGCCGGGCGGCAAATCCGCAATCCCGGCGATCCGTCGCCCGGCGCGTGGGGTACTGTAGTCAGTATGCGCGTGATTGCAGGCAAGTTCCGTAGCCGGCCGTTGCGTTCCCTGCGCGGCATGGATGTCCGCCCCACGTCCGACCGCCTGCGCGAAACCCTGTTCAATGTGGTCACCAGCGGCCGCCCCAACACGTTGGACGGCACCGTCTGGCTCGACCTCTATGCCGGAACCGGAGCCGTCGGCATCGAAGCCCTCAGCCGCGGAGCCCGCATGGTGTACTTCATTGAATCGTCCGCCAAAGCGGCGGCCACCATTCGGCAGAATTTAGCCAACCTCGGGATCCGCGAGGGCTTCGAGGTCCAGGAACATCAGGCGCTTCGCGCTCTCCGCTTGCTGGATTCGCAAGCCGTAAGCTGCTGCTTTGTCTTCCTCGATCCGCCCTATCGCGACCAGGAAGCCTATACCGATGCCCTGGGCTTCCTTTCCACTTCGCGCCTTCTCACCGCGCAAAGCCAGGTCATCGCGGAACACGAGCGCCGTTTCGATCCCGGAGACCGCTTTAGCGCCCTGCGGCGATTCCGCCTGCTCGAACAGGGAGATGCTGCCTTGAGTTTTTACCGGCTGGAGTGACGTCCGTTAGCAACTAGCCGGTTTCGTCTTCTCGGCGGGGAAAGACTTTCTACCTCTTCTTTCAAGTCGCTGCTCGTTTATAGGAGAAGTCCAAGCACCGACCGGGACAAATAGTATCCATCCTGGCTTTGGCCTTCGGTAGGATTTCGGGCGTCCAATGGAGCTTGAAGCTGTAACGTCCGAGAAGACCCGTTCTGTCCACGAGCACGCGGCTCCTTAACTCCGGGCTAGCCGAAAGGACTCCGGCGAAGGCGGGGAAGTCGCAGGACTTCACGTCCAACCAGCGGCCCTTTCCCGGACCAAGTGTGGCGGCAGGAGCGCGCGGGTCGGTACCTATTCGGCAAGACCGGTCGGCGGTTTTGCCTTCGGCGATCTTTGGGCCATTCTTGGCCGAAACCAGCTCATAGACGGGAAGCTGCTTCGTCTCGTGCTCTATCCGCAGCTTGAAACGATTGATCAGTAGGGAGCGAAATATCTGCTTCACTGCGTCCGTCTGGCGGACCTCAGCGGGATATATAAGAGGTGGCCCTGCGGAGCGAAGAGGCTGGAGTTGATCCGATAAGGATTTCGGCAGCTCCGCGTCAATGGTAAACACCTCAGTCTTCATCCAGTCCGGCCCGCCAAAGACTTGAGCCGGCTTTAGTGGACGCTGCTCGCCGTACGCGAGCATGATCATGCCCAGCGCGGATTCTGTCGCAACGAATCGATCTTTCGGAAGCGTATAGATTGAGCAGCACCACGCGGTGTCGTCATTCCGCTTGATTGAGGCGGTTTTAAATGAAGGATGTTGGCCGTTGCTCGCTTCCGCTCCATGGATTCCATCTTTTGATGCACAGCCCGCGGTGCCCAAGGCAAGCGGTATCGCAATCGCCATGGCTGCAGCTCGGCCCAGCAGCAATTTTCTCCGTGGTTTTTGCGGATTCATGGCAGCTAACTCCTGTTGGCCGAGTTATCCCCGCTCGAACGCGTGCTTCTGTTCCAGTTCCGCTTGCGCGTGCAGCATGGCGGTGACAAAGCGTTCGCTTTCCGCCAGCAGCTTCTCTGTGGCGGTAGCGTACTCTCCCTCAAGATGCAACATGCCGGCCTGGTTCAAGCTGGCGGCAAACCCTGCAATGCGCGCGGGCGTAGTGTCCAGATACTGCGCATCGGCGGGGTCCGCCACCCAGACGGCGGTTCCGCTGCCCTGATACTTGGTCTGCCAATAAACCTTGCGCTCCAGAAACTCCACAACCTGTGGTTCCGTAGCCTGGAGAAATACCCAGCGTTCGCGCCGGAAATCCCAGCTGCGGCTGCCGAACTGGATGGGAATCCGCTTGGGCGAGTTGACGAACTCGATTTCTTTGGTGTCCACGGCCTTACGCAGGGTGTTGATGACCGGCCACTCGATATCTTTTGCTTCCAGCGACGGCAGGACTTCCTTGAGCGTCATGGTGAGCTGCAGAGACACCAAAGCATGCAGGCCGCGGCCATCTTCCAGGCGAACCGTGCCCTGCAGGATGTAAAAATCAGCTCCGGTCTTGGAATGGAAAAACGGCCACTTCAGTTCAATGGTCAAGGGCAGGCCATGCAGGGTCACATAGACCTGCTGGGGTTTGCCCGTCGTCGGTGCTTCCGTCATGTCTGCCGTTTTCTCCTGGAACTCTCTCTGCAACACGCGACGCCTTGGTTTCCACCAATTGCGCCATAGCGTGCCTATTGTACTGGAGCCAGCAGGAGGGCGGCACCGCGACGGGCTATCCGCAGCGGCGGTCGATCAGGGCGAGCACGCGATCCACCAGCGACGGCTCGGTTTCTGTCTCGCCCTTTTCCACTGGAAAGGAAACCACGGACCCCTCGCTCGAGCTTTGTACGCGCCACAGAGTGCGGCGCAGCCGGTCAACGCTTCCCTGCAGGTGGCGCAATTTCTTTTTAGCAGTGCCGCCGCCTTCCGCCGCCGGGCCGGCCATCACCACCAGGGAGTTGGCCTCGGACGCGATCCGCTGCGCGTCGTTTTGAATTCGCTCCATCTGCTTTGCCATATTCTCCTCCCGGTTTCTCCGCGTCATGGCGTTTCCCGGCGGGCCAGTTGCTGCACCAACTGGGCCGCCCGCTGCCCCGCTGTGCGAATGTTGCCGGCATGACGCCTGGCGGCCGGGTTAATCTCCGGGTCCGAAAGAATCAGGTCACAGGACCCGATCACTACCGCCAGCGAATTGTTCAAATCGTGGACCAATTCCGCAAGCCGCAGAGCTACGTTGCTACCGTGGTTTTCCGTGCCGCCGTAGCCGATCAGTTCATAATCGATCACCCGGATGCCCACCGAACTCGGCAATAAAGGGACCCTGCGCTGCACCACGCGCGCGATCCGCCCGCGGCACAGCATCGTCAGTTGAGCTCCTCCTGCGAGCTGGTTGGGAACCGGCAGCAATAATTCCAGCATGGATGCCGGCTGCGGAATCCTGCGGCCCCGCAACAGCACCCCGGAACAACTCACATTCACAGTGACGCCTCGATGCCAACGCCGCTCCCCGATGGCGCGATACCTTAACGGCAGGCGCAAGCGGAAGCGACGGGCTCGAATTGGTTCTTGTAATTCAGTGGGCAATTGCGATCTCCGAGGAGGTTAATTCCCACCACTGAACCTAATAGCTTGGATGCCTTTCCGCTAGGCGCGTTACTATTACGCAAGCCGATGCCCGATTGGGCGATGCCGTAGACGCATACGCCGCTGACCGATTCAGCTAAATGCACTCTTAGGCCTGATCCAGATGGAAGCCTCCCGTATTCAACAACTGCTCGGCCCTTACCTGCCGCATCCTCTCAACGACACGCAAGTGGCCCAGGTTCGCCGCTATCTCGACCTGCTGATTCGCTGGAACCTGCGCCTCAACCTCACCGCCATTCGCGACCCGGAAATCATCGTCACACGACATTTTGGGGAGTCCCTGTTTGCCGCTTCCCATCTGCTCCCGGGAGAACCGGCCGGCGCCAGAGTCGCCGACGTCGGCTCCGGGGCCGGCTTCCCCGGGCTGGCGATGCGCCTTTACCACCCGGTTATGGTTACGCTTGTCGAATCGCGCCAGCGCAAGGCGGCATTCCTGCGCGAAGCGGCGCGGGTTTTGGAGTTTCCCGATGTGGAGGTGTTCAACGATCGCGCCGAGCGCTATGCGGCGCCGCCCTCTGCTGCCTTGATCGTCACCCTCAGGGCGGTGGAACGGTTTGAGCAGGCTTTGTCCGCCGCGTCTTCCATCCTCCACTGCTGGCGCCTGCAGTCCAGTCAGGCAAGCGCTGGTGCAACCCAAGGCCGGCCTGCTCGCGGCCAATTGGCCCTGCTGATTGGCGCCGGGCAGCAGGCGCAAGCGCGCCAACTGGTGCCCCAGCTTTCCTGGGGAGTTCCTATGCCCATCCCGCGCTCGCATTCCCGAGTCTTGCTCGTCGGCGAGCAGCCCGATTTGTAGGTAAAAAGGGCGTGAAAGGCCGATCCACAAGATTTGCACAGGTTTTTGTTAACTTCCGGGGAGCCCCCGAATTTGTGCACCAGCAAGGTAACCCGGTGAGTCCGGTTGGGGCGGAATAGGCCCGGATTCGTGGCAAAAGTGGGAAAACGATGCAGTGTTTGCCAAGCTTAGTGGAAAACACCGTGCCAATTGCAAAATCGCTGCGGTGTTTACCTTAACGATTCCGACCTGACTGCGTCCGGAGAATCAAATTTGCAACAAGTGGGAAGCAACCTCGCTTCCGGGCTTCTCTTGATCGTGCTGGCGACCATAAACGTCCGCAAAATCCAAGAATCGTGGCGGCGACGCTCACAACAGGACTTTAGAACGTTCTGGAAAGATGCTCTCCTGAACCTGTGGAAACTCAGTGCAAAATTGGATTTCTGCCCGATTTGGATAACCAACTGGATTCCTCCTGCCAAAGTTCGCTGAAATGACCTGGAAAGAGCATTTTTTCGAGCTAAACCCTACCACCAGCCCAGAATCTTCCACCAAAGCAGCCCAACCCCAAACCAGATCGCAATGTTGATCAGCGACATCAGAAATCCCGCTCGCCACCAGTCTTTTTGCGAAACATAGGCGGCCCCGAAATAGATGGGAGCTGGCGTGGTTCCGTAATGCGTCAATCCAGCGCTGAAGTTGGAGAAATACGCCAGGGCCGCCGCCGACATCAGCGGTGGAGCCCCCGCGCCCACCAGCACGGTGAGGAAGGGGATATAGAGCGCGGTGGCATGGGCGGTGATACTGGCGAATCCATAATGGGCATAGAAGTAAATCAGCAGGAGCAGGATGAACGCCAGCAGCCAGGGCCATCCCGCACCCAGCGCGGCCGAAGCCTCCGCGAAGCGCTTGGTGATGGGCGTATCTCCGAGCTTGCCCGCCAGCAGCACCAGGCCTCCATACCAGATGTAAACATCCCAGGCGCCTCGTTCCGTGACAATGTCCTCCCACTCCAGAACCCCGGCCAGCAGAAGCAGTCCGATTCCGCCCAGCGCTACCACAGCATAGTGCAGTCCATTCCACGTGCTGGTTGCCCATAAGGCGCCGACCAGCAGAAAGACGCCGAGCAGCAGCTTTTCCCTCCCCGCCATCTTCCCCATTTGTCGGAGCTCCCTGCTGGCCAGCTCGCGAACTTCTGGAGTGTGGCGCACCTCGGGCGTCAGCATTCGATACACCAGCAGGGGAACCACAATCAGCGAAGCCACGCAGGGAACAATCGCGCCCACGAACCAGCGGGCATAATTCAGGTCCACTCCCGCAGTCTGCGTGGCAAAGCCGGCCATCAGCGGGTTGGAAGCCTGTCCCGTTAGAAACAGCGCTGCCAGAATCACGTCCGTCTGATAAACCGAAACCATCAGGAACGTTCCCAGGCGCTTTGCCGTCTCGCCGGGACGGGATCCGTGGGCTTCGCACAGGCTGCGGGCGACAGGAAACACGATTCCGCCGGAGCGCGCCGCAACCGAGGGGATCACGCTGGCCAGCACCCCGTCGGTGAGCGCCAGCGCGTAGGCGAGTCCCAGAGAACGCTGGCCGATCAGGCGGATGAACTGATAGGCAATGCGACGTCCCAGCCCGGTCTTGACCATGGCCCGGGCAATGAAGAACGCTGCCAGGACCATCCATACGACCGGGTTGGCATAACCGGCGAGAGCCTGCCCCACGGGCATGATGTGCAGCACGGCCACGGCCGTCACCCCGAGCAGAACGATGGCCCCGCCGGGCAATGGCTGCAGAATCATTCCCACGATCACGGCAACAAACACGGCCAGCAGATGCCACGAGTTGGCGTCCACTCCGCTGGGACGCGGCATCGCCAGAACCAGTCCTACCGCGGCCGCAACCATCGCCCAGCGCCACAAGCGTCCGGAGCGTTTCCTTTGTCTGGGAGAAGGCTGGGAAGCAATCCTGGGGGCCGTGGCAGACATAGAAGGTGGGGATTTTACATCGAACGGTGCGCGGCAAGCGAACGGGACAGCCGGAGCAACCCGGTGATTCCGCTCCTCTTCTTCTTCGCCGCGACCTTGCCAGGCGACCGCGTCTAAGCAGAGAGCGGGTGCGCGCACCGTGGCTACCGGAGGAAATTCCCGCCTCCGCCTCGCCAGCAGGTAGACTGGGGAGGCTTGGCGGGCAAGCCTGGAGATTTTTATGGCGGAAAAAATTAGGAAAACCGAAGCGGAATGGCGCAGCCAGCTTACCCCGCAGCAGTACGCAGTTTCCCGTGAGAAGGCTACCGAGCGTCCCTTCACCGGCGAGTACCACCAGAACAAAGCCCCCGGCATGTACCAGTGTGTCTGCTGTGGAGCCGATCTGTTCAGTTCGGAAACCAAGTTCGAGTCGGGAACCGGCTGGCCCAGCTTCTGGGCGCCCGCGAAAGAAGGTGTTGTGCGGGAAGACGACGATAGCAGCCATGAAATGCAGCGTGTCGAAGTACTGTGCGACCGCTGCGACGCCCATCTCGGCCATGTCTTCGAGGATGGCCCGCGTCCGACCGGCATGCGCTATTGCATCAATTCCGCCAGCCTGAAATTCACTCCTGCGAAATGAACCTTGCTCCGGAATCTCCATAAAGGTTGCGGAGATACACCCTTCTTCCGGCTGGCATCTAACTTGTCGCACAGGTACCTGGCAGCGAATCATTTCGCGGGGTGATCTCGTGCTGCGATTCGCTTGCTTTCGCTGTTTTGGACCGGACACATGCTGGATCGCCGCTTGCACCTCGGCAGGCGGCGTCTCTCGACCGTCGATGCTGGCTGAGTTCAAGCTGCTCAATCCTCGATTCGATCGATTCAGGTTAGGTCGCCGTCCTCGAGTCTCAAGCATCGTTTCTGGAAATCTCGTCCACCTCCCAGCCTCTCTTAGTGCCCGCGAGCGCACTTTTCCACGCCTGGGACCGTTCTTCCTCTTGCTTCCCTGTGCATGGCCTGTGGAAACAGTGGAGGACTCGTCCACTTCCCGGAAAGCTTCCCTGTCTTCCTCGCCTCTCCTCCGCCGTCAGCCCTTGTAAACAGCCCCGCTCAAAACCGCAAGCTCCGCTTCTTCTGCCACTTGTCCGCAATATCCACATTTCCACCGCAATCTACTACTGCTTCTGTTTTAATGATTTTTCTTTTGATATAAGTAAGGCAAAGCAGTTGGGGCAGTAGAGGCCTGCAGTGTGTCCTCCCGGGAGTGGATACGAAAGTGGAACAACTGCTTGCCAGCCTGATGTGGAAGCCTCAGCAGATTAGGCCGCGTTCCAGTGTGCCCGGGCGGCAACTGGACCGGGGGAGCGCACGTTATGGAAATCACCGTTGCCAAGTCAGAACTCCTGAAAGAGCTCACTGCCACTCAGGGCGTGGTGGAACGCAAGACCACGATTCCCATTCTCTCCAACTTCCTGTTTGAGGCAGCTGGCGACCGCCTTTCCATTACGGCCACGGACCTGGACCTGAGCCTGCGTACGTCCTGCTCGGCCAACGTGAAAAAAGAAGGCTCCTGCACCATTCCGGCCCGCAAGCTTTATGACTACGTCAAGCTGCTTCCCGAAGGCGACATCCGCATCAAGCTGCTGGAGAACCACTGGGTCAACATCCGCTCGGGACGTTCCAACACCAAAATGGTCGGGATGGCGCGCGCTAATTTTCCTAGCCTGCCGGCCTTTCCGGAAGCCGATGTCTACCATCTGCCCGCCCCGGCCCTGCACACTATGATTGGGCGCACCATTTTCGCCATCTCCAACGAAGAATCGCGCTATACCTTGAATGGTGGTCTGCTGGTGCTGAAGTCGGAATCCATGGCCATGGTAGCGACCGATGGGCACCGCCTGGCGCATATTGAAAATAGCGGCGCTCGTTTTGCCGGACTGAACGGTGAAATTCGCACGCTGATCCCCAAGAAGGCCATGGCCGAGCTCAACTCCCTACTCAACGACTACAGCGGCGAGGCCATTGAGTTTGCCAAGGACGAGTCCACACTATTCTTCCGCATTGGCGGACGCCTGCTTACCTCCCGCCAGCTCACCGGCCAGTTCCCCAACTACGAGGCCGTTCTGCCCAAGGACAACACCAAGAGCGTGACCGTGCACAGTGGGGAGATGTCCTCTGCCATCCAGCGTGTGGCCCAGTTCGCGGACGAGCGCTCCGGCGCCATTCGTTTGCGGCTCGACAAGAACGAGATTCGTGTCTCCTCCAGCTCCAGTGAAACCGGCGAGTCCGAGGACTCCATTGAAACCACCTACCAGGCTGACCCACTAACCATCGGCTTCAACAGCCAGTACCTGCTCGACTTTTTCAAGGCCGCCACCGCCGAGGACGTACGCCTGGAGTTCAAGGATCCCCAGTCAGCGGGCCAACTGCGCCCGGCGGAAAATGGCGACAGCGATTTCAAGTACCGCTACGTCGTCATGCCCATGCGGATTTGAGGCAAGTGCGATTGAATGCTGTCCTCGGCGGCCGCAGCTTACGTCATGTGTCATGCGCGCCACGACGCGCCATAATGGCCGCCATGTGTTTCCTCAGTCTCATCCTCCTCACGTTCAGCTTTCCGGCAGTAGCGCAATCTGTAATTCCCAGGTCTGCCACGATTGATGCCGAAGTACACAGGATCATGGCCCAAACCCATGCCAACGGAATGGCGGTTGCAGTGATCGACCATGGGAAGGTTGGGTATGTTCAGGCTTATGGGGTCCGCAATGCGAAGCGAGATCCCCTGACCAGGGACACCATCATGTACGGCGCCTCGTTGACGAAAACTGTGTTCGCCTACACCGTAATGCAGCTGGTCGATCAGGGTAAGCTCAAGCTCGACACGCCTCTCAAAGACGATCTTGACCACCCGTTGCCAAGCTATGGCCCCGATCCGGTTTTTCCGGATAAATACGGGCCGTACAAAGACCTGGCAAGCGATCCGCGCTGGGAGAAGGTCACGCCGCGCATGTGCCTGACCCATTCCACCGGGTTCCGTAACTTCTGGTTCGCCGAGCCCGATCACAAGCTGCGCATCCATTTCGATCCTGGCACGCGCTTCAGCTATTCGGGAGAAGGCTTCATTCTGCTGCAATTCGTTATCGAACACGGGCGCAAGGCGCAGGGACTGGGGCTCGATGTTGGCGCCCTGACCCAGGCCATTTTCGACCGCCTTCACATGACCCGCACAAGCCTGGTGTGGCGTGACAGCTTCGCCGCCAATCTTGCCGACGGCTGGAACGATCAAGGCCAGCCACGGAAACACGACCTGCGCAGCAAAGTGCGCGCGGCGGGCTCGATGGATACCACCATTCGTGACTTGGCGAAGTTTGCCGCCGCGCTGGTGCGAGGCGATGGTTTGAGCGCCGCGTCCTGGGCCGAGATGACAAAGCCGCAACTGCACATCACCACGGCGCATCAGTTCCCCAACTTCGGCCCTGACCTGCCGGTGGCTGAACAGCGCAAGGATTTGTACGCGGGCTTGGGTGTTATTGTCTTCGATGGACGGCAGGGCCGTGGTTTCTACAAAGGTGGACATGACGGCCAGACCGCAAACACGATGGTCTGCATCGAAGCCAGCCAGCGTTGTGTCGTGATCCTGTCAAATGACGTTCGCGCTGAAGCCGGCTTCGCGGATCTGGTCCGGTTTATTCTCGGGGATACGGGCGTGCCGTATGAATGGGAATATGGAGACTCGGCAGGCAAATCATAATTCTCCCGGTACTTCCTTCCGCCGTCCCGCACGCCTGAGAGAGCATGTGGAGTCTCAAAATTGAGCAGCACTTGCCGCCATCGGGGTTTAGGAACCTCACTTTCGTGGTACGATCTACGCCGAATGAGTGCTTTGTCCTGACCTGCGCGAGATTGTTTCTGCGCTCACTTCGGAGTGATTGCCATGTTTACCTGCCGATCGGTTGTGTTCCTCCTGCTGCTTTCGGCGATGTTCGCCGTAGCTCAGGAGAATGGCGCTGCCGGCATCGATCCCATGGCGGGGACCGGCGCGATTAAAAACGACGTCTACACCAACACCTATTTCGGATTCAATTTCCAGTTTCCCAACTCCTGGAAGGTCCTGTTGGGGCCCGATGCCGTGGCCGCCCAAGGAGGATGCGCCAAGGATACCTGCCGCATTCTGGCTCTCCAGTCGCCGAAGGGGATCGGCCGCGTCACCATCGACGTTCACGCCTTGCCTGCCGGAAGCACCGCACAGGAATTGCTCGCCACGGCCGCAAAGCGCGAAGAAAGCTCGGGATTCCAGGCAGCCGGCGCCACCACGGAGCCCACGTCGGGAAATTTGAAGTTCTACCGCCAGGATCTTTCGACTGACAATGGCAGTGGAGGCCAAATCCTGGAAACGCTCCTGGTTACGCAGGATAAAGGCACCGCGATCATGGTGACGATCTTGACGGATTCCCACGACACGCTGAATCAACTGGCCTCGGCCCTGCACCCGACCGGCGTCGCCGCGGCTCAGTCGGCACAGCCGCCGAACTAGGAATCGCCCCCGTTACCGGGGCGCGAGTAGCCATGGCCGCCTTGCCGGTGCGGTCCGCGCGTTAGGTCGTGTCCCGATGGAATCCGGAATTCGCAACCGGAAACCCGCTGTGGGCATCTATACTACTGATTAGGACGCGCCCTCCTCATCGAAGGTATGGAATATCCGAATGTCACTGCCGGTGGGCTGCGAACCTGCAGTGTCCGGGCAGTTATTTTCGCGTTTTGCTGGTGTGGATTGATTGTGGGCGGCCTTTACGCCTGGCGACGCTTCACGCCCCGGGACGACATTACATTTCCAACCGCGGCTCTGCCCCGCGTGGTTTGGGATCAGCAAGGTCCCGGCCTGCAGTCTCCAACCGGAATTTTAGCCGCCGACGTCGCCAGCTTTGACGACCAGTTCAGTGCCTTTCTCTATTTCGATTACCTGCGCAGCCGCGACATTACCTCGGGAATGAAGCTTCTGCTTACCCTCTCTCCTTCAGCGACCGGCCCCCACTACCTGGTGCGCATGGTGCTCGCCGACGAATACATCAGCGCCATTCCTTACTTGGCGGACCTGGAGGCCAAAGGCTTCATCGGCGCCTTTCAAATGCGCTTTCTCGCCCCCAGCGTGCTGAATTACGAGCAGAGCCAGACAGCTATGTTTGTCGAGGAGTACTCCCGCGAGGATGTCCAGCAACTGGAGGCCGTTCCTCCCGGCCAGTTGGTGGAGCCCGTGGCTCGTTTCCTGCTATTCAAGTCGGAGACGGATCCCCGGGTGCGCGTGCGCAATATGCCGGGCCCCCAACGTCTCACTCTCGATGAGGCGCGCCAGTTCGCCTCCGACATTATCGCGGTCTCCCGTTTCTACAATGTCCCGCTGGACCTGCTGTTGGGCGTGGGCGCCATGGAAAACAACTACATGCACTGGGCGGGCGACCTGCATCATGCCGTGTGGAAGCGACGTCCGGATCAGGGAGACATCGTCCTCCGCCGTGCGCGTCATCGTGTCCTGGTGCGGAATTACGCCCTCGGCGCCTGGCAGATCACCCGCGAAACCCTGCGTCGCGTGCACGAACTTTATTTGAAGGACAAAGAGACGCGCGATTACTCGCTCCTCCCTCCCCAGTTGCGGCCCCAGGAGGAGCTCAATCCGGATGCGGTCACCTTACGCGTGCTCACCACCTACGCCGGCCTGCTCCTGCGCAATCTTCTGGACCAGAAAAACGGGAATGTAGAACTGGCGGCAGGCGCCTATAACGGTGGCTTGAAGAACCCGAATCTGCAGTATGCCGCCGGTGTGCGAGCGGTGGGTGACTACGCCCGCCGCGTGGTGCAGCGCGAACTGGTGTTGCAGTCCCGGCCTCCCCTGAACATGCGCTTCCTCACGGCCCGCCGGCCGCCGGTTTCCGTACCCACGGTCGCGGTCTCCGTGCCCTCGGTTGGTTCCCCCGCTGTTGGTTCCCCCGCTGTTGGTTCCAAGGAGTGACGCAGTGATCTCGATTGCGCGGGACGGGGCCATGCCCCCTCCCGCGTCGACCTTACGGATTCTGGTTCTGATTGCTTTGCAGATTGTTGTTTTGCGGGTTGATCTGCTGCGCCAGCAGGTAAGCTTGGCCTGCTTTCAGCTCTGAGGCGGCCTGTTTCTGCAGGTCGTACTGCTGCTGAAGCTCATTGGGAGAGTTCACCTTCTGCACCCTTCCCGTGATATTCAGGAGTTCGCCCTGGTGGAACTGCTGGTTCGCTGCGGTCCCCGTAGTCGCCTGACCGGATTCGGGCATTGCATTCTGGTTCTGAATCACTAGCAGCCGGTTGCCATCGGCTCCTGTCACCCAGAATGCTTGCTTCCCGGCGCTGCTGGCCATCTTCACGTCGTTGACCTGAACATTCTGGTTGATCCAGGGATTAGGCTGCTGCAGTTCCGCGACGCTGACATGCGGCGCGGTTGCCGTCTCTCCCGTCGCCGCGGCTATTGCTCCCGCCGGCAACGCGGGGGTCACCGCTGCCCGGGTTCCTCGCCCGTTCCAGCTCCATGCCACCGCCCAGATGATGAAAGCGATCACGACAAAGAACATGATCCACCATCCTGCTCCCCAGCCTCCACGGCGGACAGGAGTCGGATCTCCCGGTCTCCGGGGGTCTTCATATGCCATAAGCCTGCTCCTCTCATTTACGATTTTTTCTCTCCGTATTTTCAATAGGAGCGACAGTGGCTGTCGGGAGTTGCCACGTCTTACAGTGCCGTCTCAGCGCGGCTTTGTGTCATGCAGGATTGGGAGCTCCCGCTGCTTCGCGGTCGAAATGGGCCGCTGCTGCCGAGGCCCGTGGCTGCCTGGGAACCCGCTCCGCAAGTCCTTGCAGACGCGCCACATAGAGCCCTTGCCGAGCCCCGGTGGGAGGCTCTCCGTGTGCTATAATCCAAGATAGTTGGGTTACCTCTAAATACGTAAATTTTCAACACTTTGTCCGGATTTTTCCTGCATGATTCGCAGTGTTTTTTTGACCTGCAGGAGCAAGCGTGCTGTGCGCGTCTCCGGTTGATAATTATGGAGAGCAATGAGTCCTAGAGCGATGAGTCCTAAAGACACGCGAAATGAAGATACGGGGAATGCGACCGCCGTGGCCGAACTGAACGAAGAAGCCAAGAAGAATAACGGCGCACCCTCGGGCAATGGCGTGAGCGGGGATTACACTGCCGATTCCATTAAGGTCCTGGGCGGGATGGAAGCCGTGCGCAAGCGCCCCGCCATGTACATTGGCTCCACAGGCGAGCTGGGATTGCACCACCTGGTCTACGAAGTGGTGGACAACTCCGTCGATGAGGCTCTCGCCGGTCATGCCGACAAGATCGAAGTCACCATTCATATCGACAATTCCATCACCGTCGTCGACAACGGCCGCGGTATTCCCGTCGATGAAATGAATGTGGACGGAGAACGCCTGCCCGCGGCCCAGGTGGTCATGACCACGTTGCACGCGGGAGGCAAGTTCGATTCCTCCACCTACAAGGTTTCCGGCGGACTGCACGGCGTGGGTGTCTCCTGCGTGAATGCCCTCAGCGAGGAGTTGAATCTCGAAATCTGGCGCGACGGCGTTGTCTGGGAGCAGAACTACTCGGAAGGCGCGCCTACCAGCAAGCTCAGCAAGACCGGCAACACGCGCAAGCGCGGCACCAAGGTTCACTTCAAGCCCGATGCTACGATCTTCACCGCCACCGAGTACAACTTCGACACGCTGGCCCAGCGCCTGCGCGAGCTGGCGTTCCTCAACAAGGGCCTGCTGATCACCCTGACCGATGAGCGCGCCACCGACGCCAAGAGCGGCGAGCCCAAGAAACTGGAGTTCAAGTACAACGGCGGCATTGCCGAGTTCATCAAGCACCTCAACAAGGGCAAGAACGTCCTGCATGAGAAGCCGATCTACATGGAAGCCGAACGCGACGGCGTGGCCCTGGAGATCGCCTTGCAGTACAACGACGGCTACAGCGAGAACGTGTTCAGCTTCGCCAACAACATCAACACCGTCGACGGCGGCACCCATCTTTCCGGCTTCCGCACCTCGCTGACTCGCACCATCAACTACTACGGCCAGCAGCTCGGCTTGTTCAAGGACGTGAAGGAAAACCTTTCCGGCGACGACGTGCGCGAAGGCCTGGTCGCCGTCATCAGCGTCAAGCTGTCGCAGCCGCAGTTCGAAGGCCAGACCAAGGGCAAGCTGAATTCGGATATTGCCGGCACCGTGCAGGCCTTCCTGAACGAGCGCCTGGGAGCGTTTTTCGAGCAGAACACCACCGTCGCCCGCAAGATCATCAACAAGGCCATCGACGCCGCCCGCGCCCGCGAAGCCGCCCGCAAGGCCCGCGACCTTACCCGCCGCAAGGGAGCGCTCGACGGCGGCGGCTTGCCCGGCAAGCTGGCCGACTGCTCGGAAAAAGATCCCGCACGCTGCGAACTCTTCCTGGTCGAGGGCGAGTCCGCCGGCGGCACCGCCAAGCAGGGACGCGACCGCCGCTTCCAGGCCATCCTGCCGCTCAAAGGCAAGATCCTGAACGTGGAAAAAGCCCGCTACGACAAGATGCTCGGGCATGAAGAAATTCGCGCCATGATTACCGCCCTGGGCACCGGCATCGCCAAGGAAGACTTCGATCCGGCCAAGCTGCGCTACGGCAAGATCATCCTCATGACGGATGCCGACGTGGACGGCTCCCACATTCGCACCCTGCTGCTCACCTTCTTCTTCCGTCACATGCAGGAGCTCATCAAGCGCAATCACGTGTACATCGCACAGCCCCCGCTGTTCTCCATCAAGAAGGGCAAGTCGCTGGTGTACATCAAGGACGAACGCGAGTTCGTCCGTGCCATGGTCAAGCGCGCTTCCGAAGGCATTATCGTGCGCTACGGGGAAGGTGCAGCCGCGCTGGAAGGCGCGGCCCTTACCCGCTTCATCACCACCCTGAACGAATATCTGCAGTTTCTGGACAAGGTGGAAAAACGCCTGCGCGACCCCAGGGTCGCCGAGCTTCTGCCCTCGCTGGACCTGGCCAAGCGCGCCGACTTTGAAGGCGAAAAGCAGCATCCGCCCAAAAAGCTTGTGCAGCTCGAAAAAGAGTTGAAGAAACTAATGGCCGGCTCTCCGGCACGCGCCGGGGTTGCGCGTGCTGTGGCTGAAAAGGAGCGTGCTTTCCGCGAGGTCAAGCTCACCTTTGACGACGAGCACAACCTGTGGGAAACGCGTTTCGTGAACAGCGAAGGCGCCGAGTACGCCATCAACTGGGAACTGGCCTCCGCTCCCGAGTACCGCCAGATGATCGCCAAGTACCGCCAGATCGCCGAGTTCATGCAACCTCCGTTTGTGGTGGAATTCAAGCAGCGCGACTCTGCCGCCGCTGACAAAGAAAGCGCCGGCGGAGAAGAACTCAGCGACGTGGAACAGGCCGATCGGGAGAAGGCGGAGAAGAAAGCTCCCGCTGTCGCCAAGCGCAAGGGCACTCCCGCCGAGCCGGTGGAGAAGCAGTCCCCGCGCGAGCTCTTCGAGTATGTCCTGAACGAAGGCCGCAAGGACTTCACCGTGCAGCGCTACAAGGGCCTGGGAGAAATGTCCGCCGAGCAGCTCTGGCAAACCACCATGGACCCGGAGAAGCGCACGCTGCTCTCAGTGAAAGCCGAGGATATCGAAGCCTGCGAAGCCATCTTCACCACGCTCATGGGCGAAGACGTCGAAGCCCGCCGTAAGTTCATCGAAGACAACGCGCTCGACGTGAAGAACCTGGATATCTAGCTGTCGGTAGGCCCCAGCCGCCTGGGCTGGGCTTTCGATTTGCGGTGTTAAGTCACGGTAAGAGAGCAAGTAGTTCTTTCCTCACTTCATCTCGGTTCAGGATTTCGACAGACATGATCATGTTTTCCACAACGTCAACGATGATCATGCCTCGTTCAGGTTCAAGAATGACATTGCGGTGCCCAGGCGGATAGCTTCCTTTTGGCTTGGGTTGCGTATAGAAGGTTGAGCAGAAATCGTCGCCGCACCGGCACCTGTCCACAATTGAGAGCTCCGCAACTTGCCTGGCCAGTTCAGTCTCGCCTTCAGCCTCAAGAAGAATGCGCAGTTCGTCAGCCACTGTATGCAGCACGTCGGTGAGTTTGAATTGTGGTGATTGCATGTACATCTTTGGCAACACTTGCCCTGAAGGATACACACTACGCACCAGTTAGAACTGCAATTCTGGACTGTACCTCAAGCCTTGCACCCTCCCGACCAATAACTGTTGCATTTTTACCACACTCACCTCCTGCATCTCTCGCGGTAATCTGCTCATCTACCTAACACTTGAGCTGCGAGCAGACAATCCGCTCGGCCGTCGAATGCCAAGGGGTCGGCCTGCATTCCGGGGTTTCGGTGCGCCTGAAGATCCTCCCCGCGCCCGCCGGCAAGGGTATTGTCTTCCGCCGCGTGGATCTCGACGGCTTCGAAATCGAGGCCATCGGCCGCAACGTTGCCAAGGTCAGCTACGCCACCAGTCTGATGAAAAAGGGCGTGCTCATCTCCACCACCGAGCACCTGCTGGCGGCATTTATCGGAATGGGCATCGACAATGCCATCGTCGAGCTCGATAATTTGGAGATCCCCATCCTTGACGGCAGCGCCCAAACCTTTGTGGACATGATCGTCCGCGCCGGCATCCGCCGCCAGCGCCGCCGCCGCGCTTCCATTCGCATTCTGCGTCCGCTGGAGCTGCGCGAGGGTGGAAAGTGCATTGCCGTCTACCCGGACAGCAACTACTCGGTCGCCTACACCATCGATTTTCCCCATCCGCTCATCGGCCGCGAAACCTTCCGCATCGATCTCAGCAACGGAGAGTTTCTGCGCGAGCTTGCTTCCGCCCGCACCTTCGGCTTTCTGGAACAGGAGTCCGCCCTGCGCAACATGGGCCTCATTCGCGGCGCTTCCCGCGACAACTGCATTGTTCTTGACCGCCGATGGCGTGGAGAACGGTCCCCTGCGCTTCCCCAACGAATTCGTTCGCCACAAGGTGCTCGACCTGATCGGCGATCTTGCTCTCCTGGGCCAGCGCCTCATCGGACGCGTGGTCGCCGACCGCGCCGGCCATGCCATGCACACCGCCCTGGTTTCCCGCCTGCTGAAGGACCACTCGCTGTGGGAAGAGGCCGCCGACGATCTCCTGCCCGAGCCCGCAGCCACCGTGGAGCTCCCTTCATAATTGTCATTCAGACCCTGAGCGCAGCTAAGCGGAAGCAAACAAGGAAGGATAAAGGCAAGGAAAGAGAACGCCCCCGGCCCTAGGTCAAACTGCGCAATTCTCCAAGACGGAAATTCTTAGGGAACGTCAGGGAAGGGATTTGGAAGCAACCGGCTCAGGTGCGGTGCTTGCGGCCTGTTTCTTCGGTAGTTCAACGTTGCGGACCAGCCAGGCATTCAGTTCCTGGCGCGCCCCGGGAGGCATGTAATCGAACCGCATGCCGGCTCCTCCCTTGGCGTCCGACCACGCCAGGGTGACTTTCACCGTCAGCCGGTTCGTGCTTCCGGGAAGCGCAAAGCGAGCTTCCGCCACGCGATGCGGAGGCAGGGGGTGGTTCAGTTTCAGCGCCATGCCGCCATCGCTGATATTGCTGGCCACTCCCTGGAAATCCTGGCTGTCGTCCACCGTGAGGGCCACGGGAAACTCGACAGGCACGCGATAGTATCTGCGATGCTCCTGCTCCACCATGCCTCTCAGCGCCACCAGGCTCTTGCGTATGTGGTCGAAGGAAACCGGCTTTTGCAGGGTCAGGTTGGCGCCCAGCTTAAAGGCCTCGCTCATGCTGGTGACCCCGTTCAGGATGGCAAAGGTGGTGGCCCGTCGGTTGGGGTTGCTGCTGCGCACGTTTGCCAGAACATCCGGCCCGCAATGCACGTCATCGCAATCTATGATGATGGCATGGAACTTCCGCTCCTCCAGCTCCGTGGCCGCCTGCTGCGCCCCGGTGCACACCTCCAGCTCCATTTCCAGTTCCTGGTAGATGCGGCGGAACATGCGAATCACAGCGTCATCGCGGCTGAGGAGGAGACCCTGGAACACAGTTCCATGTTAGTACCGATTTCCACTTCGGGAAAGTGACTCGCGTACTAGACTTAGAGCTCTCGCCGGGGTTGCTGGGGCGGTTACTGCCAGCATGGTAATCCCGGCAGCAAACCTGCAAACTGGAGCCATGCGCAAGACCGTCTATCTGTCGCTGGGATCGAACCTGGAAGATCGCGAGCGGAATCTGCGGAGCGCCCTGGAATCTCTTCGCTCCCTGGGCGAAATTACAGCCACGTCGTCTCTTTATGATACCGAGCCGGTGGAGTTTACCGCGCAGCCATGGTTCCTCAACTGCGCCGTCGCGCTGGAAACGGAGAAGTTGCCCCGCCAGCTTCTCTCCGGCGTCCTGCAGATCGAGCAGTCCATGGGCCGCCGCCGCGCCCAGCCCAAGGGACCCCGCCTGATCGATATCGATATCCTGCTGTTTGGGCACTCCGTGATCAAAACCGGTTCCCTCACCATTCCTCACCCCGCCATGCACGAGCGCAGGTTTGTCCTGGAGCCCCTGGCGGAGATCGCCCCGGACGTCCGCCATCCCGTCATCAAGCGCACTGTGCGCCAGCTTCGCGATGCCCTGCCCGCGGGAGGTCCGGCGGTGCGCCGCATCCCAAGCTCCCTGTGAGCTTTTCCTACGGAACCACAATCCGGCTGCCCGCGGTGTCCGCCGAAACCAGCCCCTTTTCCTCCGGAAACTGTGCTGCCAGGAAGTCGAGAAAGGCGCGGGATTTTGGACGTCCCGAAGTCCGTGTCAGTCCTAGCCTGAGCACGAACACCAGCCCTCTCAGCACGTCGGAATCGCGCAGCTTGGCGTAGCCCAGGTGCTCCTCTTCCATCTTGCGATATTCGCCCACCAGCTTCTGCAGCTCGGCCGCGATTGCCTGCTGCCCGAGACTGGCCGTGGGAGGTTCATATACCAATCCGGAATTCACTCGCGTCTCATAGGTCTTCGCCAGCGAACTCAGTGCTGCCAGGATTTCCCGGTCTTGGATGCTGCGGTCGCGGCGCGCGCTTTTCACCACTCCGAATGTGAGGCCCACGATCAGCGGTTCGCGTTCATATAGAAACGTGCTGGGAATCTCCACCTGGGCAAACGTCTGCTCTGGATCCATCTCCTCGCTGGGGCGGACGTGCTCGTGTTCCCGCGCCTGCAGCAGGTAAGGGCAATCGCTGGGGCAGTCCAGAGTCACTTCCCGCTGCTCGCCACAGCACTGCGGGCAGATGCGGTCGTGCACAGCGGGACAGAACCGCTTCTCTTTCCGGATTTCACAAAGACTGCAAGCCACAGTGCCGCTTCCCCCTGTCGGGTGAAAAGAATTGCAAACAAAGAAGGTCACACTATTATTGCATCCGGCGGGCATCCTCCCCCAGAGGGTCACCGATACCCCCTCCAGGCAGGGTTAAAAAAACGCAACGCCACCACCGTGGAGTTCATCTAACTGTTGAGCGGGCAAACGCCAGCAAGCTCTGCTGTTGTCTTGGAAATAGCGTGGAACTGCGCGAATTCCGGGGCCGGGGCGGGATTCTCCCGCTCCCGCAGCAGGTGCCGATTGAGGCCATAATGGAGATTCGAGCGCGAGAACCGGAAGTTCAAACCCAAGCCGAAATTGAAGAGGAAAACCGGAAACTACGCAAACTGCAGATCATGATGAGCATGGTCATGTCCGTCATCAGCCAGGACGCCAGCATGACCGTCGAGGAAGCCGCCGAGCTGGTAGCCAACTCCAAGCGCGCGGCTCTGGCCCTGTTTCCTGACAAGGAACTGGCTTACGACATCATCTACCGGCCGCGCCTGCAGCGGATCATGAACGAGAGATTCCGCCTGCAGTAGCCCCTCCTTCAATACCGATGCTCGCCGGCCCGGTTTCCAAAGACCGGGTTTTTTGTTGGCCGGAGCGCTACTGTGCCTTCTTATCGATCCGCAGCAGCCGGAACGTCAGCGTCCCCCAGAACATGCGGGCCCGCATTTGTACCGGCATACGCCGCGCGTCGTCCGTATACCAGATCCAGATCTGCCCTTTGTCCTTCACCGGTCCCGAGGCCGCCTGCGGAGACACACGAATCGTCTGGAACTGTCCCGCGGGCGTCGTAATCGCTTCCCGGGCTTCGGCCTGGACTGTCACATCCACCGTCTTTCCGCCGTCGTTGAGTGGAAAGGTGTAGCTCGTCTGGGGCCGCAGAGGAAGAGACGCAACGTAGAAAATTCCGGAGACCACGTCGGTTACGCAGCCGGGAATCTCCATCTCCTGATGCTTGCGCTGATTGTTCTTTGGGTTGGTTTCATCCAGCATGGACCGGCGCCGGCCGTAGTTGAAGGAGATCAGCGTTTCGTGTTCATGGAAGCCCTCCTCAATGTGCTTGGTCAGGCTCTGGGAACAGAAGCTGCGCGGGTCGAATAACCCGTGGAACTGGTCATGCACCGGGTACAGAACCGACACCACGCCGGAAGAATCCGCGCTGGCGGAAGACCGCATCATTCCCGTGCCGTCGGGCGCGAGCCCCAGGGTAGCCGTTCCCGCTTCCCACAGGCGCCACTCCACCTGATACACGAAGTTCTGGTTGACCGGGAACTGGAAACCACGCGCAGGCTGGATATGCGATAACGGCCCGATGGTGGCCGCTTCGCCCTGGGCAGTGCCGTTGGATAATGGAATCGTAGCGTCGGGCTGCTGTGGCGGGGCGGACAGGCCGCTGCTGGCAAACAGACACGTCAAGGCGAGAACCGCGAACAGGAACCGGGGCGGGAAAAACCTCATGAGGCCAGCCACGCTGCGGCGAAGCCTGCGGACACCGCCCAATGTGCGGGACGGCAGAACCTCACTTTCGTCACCACACCTCCATCTCCGTTTCGCTTCCGCACCGGGCCAACTCCTCCTCCGGTCCAACTTCTCGCGATCACGCTTCAGCTCAATTTCAGCAGCAGCTTCAGCATCAGGGCCACAAGCATGGCCAGCGTTCCCAGCAGGGCATTGTACTCGCGGTTTCCCCAGTATCGCTCCCGGGAAAAGCCCTGAGCGATATTACGAACGTTGGTGAGCCTCGGGAAAAAACGCGGCACGCGCCGCGCGTAATCCGTGAACTCGCCAAACTGGGAACGCAGGAACGCCTCTTCCGAACCTATCACAGGCAGATAGATCAGTACGAACAGCAACGCCAGCCCCGCGACCACCCAGGCACTGCGGGCCGCCACGGCAAACCCGGCGGCAAGAATGATCGAGCCTGCATAAAGCGGATTGCGGATCACCGCATAAGGTCCGGTCGTGGTGAGCTCCGTGTTCTTGGTGATATGTCCGGCGGCGACTGCCCGCAGCAGCACTCCAGTCAGCGCCACCGTCCCGCCGAGCATGATGGAAACCATTGTGGGCCGCGCCAGCCAGAGATACATGGCGGCAAAGGCAAAGCCTAGCGGGACCCGCAACCGGCGCGCAATCCCGGACCAGCGCCTCATTGCCATACCCCGGGGGCGCGCGCCAGCAGAGAGTCGGCGGCCGCGATCACCTCCGCGCTGCTGATGGATTCCAGTCCGGCATCTCTTCGCCGCCGATGGGAATAGGAGATTGCGCTGAGCCGGCTGCGCAACACCACGTGCCGGCTTCCGAACGGGCCGTTGCGCTCCGGGTCCGTGGGACCAAACAGTGCGATCACTGGGACGCGCAGGGCCGCCGCCAGGTGCATGGGTCCGGTGTCTCCGCCAACGAACAAACGGGCGCGCCGGGTAAAGGCCACGAGTTGAGGCAAGCTGGAGGAAAGAACCAGGGCGGCGCCGCCGCTGCGAGCTACCACCTCGCGCGCCATTCCTTCCTCGCCCGGGCCAGCATTCACCAGCGACCGCAGGCCGCGCTGCCCCAGCGCGCGAGCCACTTCCCCGAAGCGCTCTGCCGGCCACTGTTTGGCGCCCCATCCCGCCCCGGGACTCAGCAGCGCAAACTCGCCAAGTTCGAGCCGCGAGAGTTCTGCCTGGCAGGAGCGTTCGGCGGACTCGTCATGCGGCAGATCGAATTTCGCCAGACCAGAGCTCGGCAAATCGAGCCCCGCCCTGGGTTCTTCACCGCTCAACGCCCCTACCAGGGAAAGATTTTGCGTCACTACATGCTTTCCCTGCGCTTCGATCCGGCGCGTGTAGAACACTGCCGCGCCGGTTTCGCGAGGACGGGCAAAGCCCACGCGCCGCGCTGCCGAAACCGCAGCCAGCACCCCCGACTTCATGGTGCCTTGAAAGTCGAGCGCAATATTGTAGTGGCTGGCGCGCAATTCCCCACGCGCCACTCGAATCTCGTGCAAAGTCTCTCGCGTAAAAGGAGATTTGCGCCAGCGCATGGTGTCCACCACGTGTACCTGTTCCACCAGGGGGCGCCCGGCGACACGCAGGACCGGAGAGTGGAGTATCTTCCGCCACCAGCAGAGGTTGCCAGCGCCGCTCTACCACCCACCCGATCTGGGCCGCCGGGAAGGCGCAGCGCAGCGCCGCCACTGCGGGCATGGCATGCAGCACATCTCCCATGGCGCTGAGACGCACAATCAGAATTCGCATCACGGCCTGCGCAGCCGTGCCAGTAAGTTTGTGGTGGAGTGGTCCTTGGGATCGCCGACAATCGCCACACGTCCGCCGCACTCTTCCACCGCGTCACGCTCGGGAACCCTTTCCGCGGTGTAATCCGTCCCTTTGGCCTGGATGTCGGGGCGAATCTCACGCACCAATGCGCGCACATCGGGCTCTTCGAAGATGACAACGGCATCCACGTCCGCCAGCGCGGCCAGCACCTCGGCCCGTTCCGCCGCCGGCATCAGCGGGCGGCCCTCCCCCTTGAGCGCGTGCACGCTCGAATCTCCGTTCACGCCGACCACAACTTTCCCTCCCAGGGCCTTGGCGGCGTGCAGGTAGCGTATATGGCCCACGTGCAGCATATCGAAACAGCCATTGGTCAGGATGATGCGTTCTCCCGCATCCCGCCATTGGCTCACCTTGCGGCGCAGTTGCTCGCGCGAAACAATCTTCTTGCAGGGCTCGATTGTCATGCGGGAAAGGGTTCTCTGTCGTCGGCGATTGCCGCCAGCAATTCTTTTTGCGTCACCGTAGCCGTGCCACGCTTCATCACCACGATGCCGCCTGCATAATTGGCCAGCCGGGCGGCAGACTCCGCATCGGCGCCGGCCGCCAGCGCCACCGTGAAAGTGGCAATCACGGTATCTCCCGCGCCGGTCACGTCGGCCACCTGGTCGGAGCCATAAATCGGAATCCCCACCGGCTTTTCGCCACGCGAGAAGACCATCATGCCGTCGCGGCCACGGGTGATTACCAGTGACTCCAGCTTCATGCGTTGCAACAATCGCCGCCCCACGGCCGGCAACCGGCTGTCGTCTTCTCCGATCGTCATCTGCATGGCCTCTTCGACTTCCGGCTGGTTGGGAGTGGCCGCCGTGATTCCTGAGAACTGCAGCATGCGATGGCGGGAGTCGAGCGTAATGGGCAGCGAATTCCCGCCGCGCGAGCCCCGTACTTGAGCCAGCAACGCCGGGGTCGCGCTGCCGTAGCCATAATCCGATACCAGCAATCCATGCGAGCGGCGCAGATTCTTCCGCGCCAGGCTGGCAAGCCGGCGCTGCGCGCCCAAGCCAATTTCGCCGGACGGTTCACGGTCAATACGCACCACCTGCTGCCGGCTGGCATGCGCCATTCCTGCGAGAATACGTGTTTTGGTGACGGTTCCCAGATCCTTGAACTGAAGAATCCCGCCCGTAGGAATACGCTTTTCGCGGAAGCGCTCCAGCAGCAGGCGCCCGGCCTCATCGCCCCCCACCCAACCCACGGGCAGAACACGCGCTCCCAGGTCGGCGAGGTTATAAGCCGCGTTGGCGCCGCCTCCCGGAACAATCTCGCGCTTCCGGTGCTTCAGGATCAGCACCGGCGCCTCGCGCGACACGCGGGAGATCTCCCCGAACACGAACTCGTCCGCAACCATATCCCCCAGGACGGTCACCGTGGTCTGGGGAAATCTGCGGACGATTTCCTGCAAATGCTGCTGCTGTTGGACTCGAACTCTCAAGGTTGCGCTTTTCGCGAGCTGTCAGTCTGAGGGAAGCGAAAATCCCGTTCAATGCCTTTTCGCCCCGGCCACACGCACCACGTCCCATGCGGCGCGAGAGAACAGCCACGCGGATCAGCCCGCATTTTCTCACGCAATCCGCTTGCCGCGCCGGATCAGGGTATCCAGCATGGTACCAACGGCCTGCTCGGCATTCTCCAGATGCATGCGCACCGGGACCACGGCAACCGGTTCCAGCAGAGGAAGGAACTGCGCCAGGTTGATGGCATCTTTTTCGGTGGTTACAAAGCCGCCGCCACCACTTTGCTGGCGCAGGTCGAGCAGCTGGCGAATGTCATTCGGAGTGTAGGGATGATGGTCGCGAAACACCGCTTCTCCGATGGTGTCGATCCCCGCCGTGCGCAGTTGTGCGAAGAAGCTCTGGGGACGCGCGATTCCGCAAAACGCCACTGGCTGCGGCGGCACGTCTTTGGGCAAAATCCCGCGCCGCGCGCGCCACACCTGCGTGCCAGAAGCGGTCGGAATGGCGCCCGCATCGGTGCCTCCGGTCAGCACAACAGCGTCCGCCCGCGCCAGCGACGAAACCGGCTCGCGCAAGCGGCCCGCCGGGAGCAGGCGATCGCGCGCATCCTCGGGCGTGACCAGCACGATGTCGAAATCACGCGCCAGTTGCCGGTGCTGGAAGCCATCGTCCAGCAGGTGCAGCCGCGGTCCGTGCCTGCGCTCCGCCAGCATGCCCGCTTCGTAGCGGTCCTCTCCGACAATCACCGGCGCTTGCAGGCGGCGCGCCATCAGCAGCGGCTCATCCCCGAACTCATGCGCGGAACCTTCCGGATGCACAAAGGCGGCTCCGGAGCTCGCCCGGCCGTAGCCGCGGGTCAGAATGTCGAAAGGAATGCCGCGGGCGCGCAGCAGTTCGCCGAGCAGGATAACGAACGGAGTCTTCCCCGAACCACCGACGCTGACATTGCCTACGCTGACCACGGGGCCTTCCAGCGCATGGGTCCCAAGTACCCCCCGGTCATAAAGGGCATTGCGCGCCTGCACGGCGGCGGCAAAGAGCACGGATGCGGCAGCACTCATCCTTCCTCCGTATGGACCTCCGACCCGGCCTTCGAATGGCCGGACAGAGCTTCCGAACTAATCTTTGAAGAATGCGATGCACCCTGGACCTCCACAACAGGAGGAGAGTGCCGGCTCAGCAGCGCCTCGACGGCCTCCAGAGTACGCGCAGTTGTGCCCAATTGCGAGTGCACAATTCGCTGCGCCCGTTCGGCCAGCTCCGCGCGTGCCCCTTCGTTTTCCAGCAGATGCAGCAGCACCGGGGCGAACTCCGCGCTGTCCACGACGCGTACCGCTCCTGCCTGGCGGAAGATTCGAACAATGTCGCGAAAGTTCTCCGTATAAGGACCGGTCAGCACGGCCGCCCCGGCTTGCGCCGGTTCGAGGATGTTGTGACCCCCGCCGCGCGGCGCCAGACTCCCGCCCACGAAGGCCACGCTGGCAAGCTGGTACATCGACGCCAGTTCTCCGATGCTGTCCAGCAGAAAAACGCTTCCCCCCAGAGCCTCCCTGCCATTCCACAGTGACCTGCGGAAGAACCGCGGCCCCGACTCGTTCAGCAACCCGGCAACTGCGGCAAAGCGTTCCGGGTGCCGCGGCGCCAGCACAACCACGGCCCTCGGGAACCGCGCCAATACAGCCCGGAACACGGGCAGAAGCAGCGCTTCTTCGCCCTCGGCCGTGCTGCCGAACACAACCACCGGCCCGGCTCCGGTAGTCTCCAGGTGCGAGCGAATTTCTGCCACCATCGGAGATGCCGGGGGCGGCGCGACTTCAAACTTCAGATTTCCCGTTACCTTCACGCGCTCCGGCGCGGCTCCCATGGAAATCAGGCGGCGGCGGTCTTCCTCCGTCTGCGCCAGCAGAAGGTCCACATTCCGGAGAATGCCCCGCATAGCAAAGCGGAAGCGGCGATATCTCGGGTACGACCGGTCGGAAACCCGTGCATTCACCACCGCCACGCAGCCTCCGCTCCGCCGCACAAGGTGAAGGAAGTTCGGCCAGAACTCGGTTTCCGCCAGCACCACCAACTCAGGCCGCAGAGCGCGCACCCATGGCCGGATGGCGAATGCAAAATCCAGCGGAAAATAAAAGACGTTTTCCGCCCCGAAGCGGTGTCGCGCCAGGGCCTGCCCGGTAGCGGTTGTGGTCGAGATCAGCACGCTACGGCCGGGAAAGTGCTCGCGTAATCCGGCAATCACGCCACTGCATGCCAGAACCTCTCCCACCGACACCGCATGCACCCAAATGCATCCTCCGGCGGCGGGAAGCTCCAGTCGGCCCGGCACCCGCCCCAGGCGCTCACCAAGACCGGCGCGATACTTGCCATGGCGCAGCATTTTGAGCAGCCACCAGGGACTGCTCGCCAGCACTGCAACCGCCAGCGCGCCGCTGTACAAGACATACATCATGGAAGATTAAAGATCACGCAGGCCGCCGCACAACTCGGAATCGCTTTCTCTCTTGCAAGAGTGGCTTCAGCCACGCCCGGAATGGGGTACCGGCTCTATCTTATCCGCTGAGGACGGCCGCTCGCCGGTTAGTGCCCGGCAACCATAGGACCAGGCTCGGACCTTCCCAGAGTGTCATAGAGCGGGTGCGCCGGATGGATGGGTGCGTCACTTCGCGCGACCGACACCGCCAGCACCCGGATCTTGTCGTTGTTGGGCAAGGTAAGAGTGCGCGCGCCGGGCGGCAGGTCGATGCGGTACCCGAACAGGTACGAATAGGAGTACGCCTCATTAGCGCCGTTCGCGGAGTGACGGTGCGAGCAGAACCAGGCGATGTTGGCGCGCTTGATGTAACCCGGCCGGATGCCCAGCATTTCCGCATAGGTGTCTTCCGTGCGCGTCTGCGAAGGTCCATTCCGCGGCGCCTCCGGCCCTTCTTTGCTCTTCCAGACACGATCATCCCACTGCCCCACGAACCCTCCCCAGTCTTCCACATTGAGCTCGACCGCCTTCGCGCCCACGCCGAACGCAGCCTTCTGGTCGCCATCCGCTGAGGCCGCCAGCAGGTACACGCTGTTGTAGTCGCCAGTGGGAAGCTGGATCGTCTGGCCCTTGGCAACGACTGCGTCAGGTGTTCCTGTGCGCGAGGGAGCCAGATGGAACTGCACGCCGTCGAAGTTGATTTCCGAGGGCAGCATTTCGGCTGGCAGAGCCCGGCCCTGCGCGTCAAAGCCGCCGCTGGACCTGGCGCCGTCGCTGCTCGAGGCGGCCAGATCATAGGACAACTCGACGGGGCGCGATTCCACCCGAGCGACTTTGGCCGGAGCCGCCGCCAGCTTGATGGCAAACGTTCGCGGCTGGTAAGCGGTGAACGAAGTTGCCAGCGCTCCGCCCTGCACCGTGGCCTCGCCCACCGGCTGTTCCTGGCCATTCACCTCGCGGGCGGAAGCGACTGGCGCCGCCAACGAGATGCGCACATCCGGCTCTGGCCTGCCCTCGGTGTCCACCATGCGGAGAATGATTTCGTCGCTCTGTTCGGCTTGCTTCAGCGCCATCACGCGAATGTGCGGATTGTTGATCTTGAGCAGCGAAAATTCCTTTCCCAGCCCACCCGCATGTTTGCTGGCGTTGAATGCCATTAGAGGATCGTTGAGCCGATACGCCTGCCACAGGGTCCCGTGTTCATCGTTATTTTGCCGCCATCCGCCGGCATGCCCGGCAATTCCGTAGGTGAATTCGTGATGGCCGAAGTCCTGCGTGGCCTGGTCGTGATAGCCGCCGTCGGTTCCAGGAGAGCGAAGAAGCGTCAAACGAATCGTGTTGTCCGCCGGCTTATCCGAACCGTTCTTGCAATCCGTCAGCAGCGTGACGCCGAACTCGCCGGTCGCGTCTGTCAGATCCACCCACTGGTGCGTGGGCACTTCGAACTTCTTGGACTTCGCGTTGGGACGCTCCACGGTGCCAATCCCCAGGTTGTAGGTCGCCATGGCGTTCGAGGCGGTGAATGGGAAATCGACTTTCAAATTGGATTCCTTTGTGCCCCAATCAATGATGTTATGGAACTCCACGCGATTGCCCGCCTCTCCGGCCGAGAGCCGGATGATCTGCGTGAATTTCGAGCCCTCCGCTTCGCGGGTTACTTCCACCCCAATCCGTGCGGGTCCGGACTCCACCACGCGGATGCTTGCCGGGCCGCCGACGTAGGCTCGCGGTTTTGCTTCCGCCTGGTCCCAATCCATGTTCCAGGCCGGGTAGTGCGTCGGATCGTCGTAAGTAAGCTCCGTGCGCGCCGGAGCGGCCAGCAATTCTCTGCCCAGCGACTTGTCGTAGATGCCGCTGACGTCGCCGTCGCCATCGATGGTCACGCGGTAACGTGCATTCTCCAGCACCGCCGCCCGCTGGCCTGCGCCCGGCATCTCGACTTTCAGCGAGGAATCCCCCTGTGGAACGGCCGCGGCGGGCCGTACATCATAGACCGCGTATCCCACCGAAGGTGCCTTGGCCAGGAACAACACTTTCCCGTCCTCCAGTTGGGCCGGGACCTGCTTGCCGTCCGGCCCGGCCACGCGCACAGCCTTTGGCATTCCGCCGGGAAAATCCACTGCGGCTTCCACCAGATCTTCGCGCGGGACGTTCAGCGGGTTATAGACCACCACGGGCTCACCCGTCGTCCGTGTATCCAGAGCGGAGCTCACCGCCTCACTGGCGTCTGCCAGAACGCCCGCGAACTGGTTCAGCGCAACCACATCGTCATTCCACGCAAACTCATACGATTTCGGCGTCGCCGTCCCCGCGGCAATGTCGTGGAAGTGGCCCGCCATGGCGAGCGTCCAGGCGTTGTTGAGCCGTTCCAGCGGATACTCCCGTCCTCCCAGCCATTGCGCAGCCACCGACGCCTTCTCGGCGGCGTCGGCCACCAGTTCTTCTTGGCGAATCCAGCGTTTCTGGTAAGCCTGAGAAGTCAGCGATCCGGCCGAGTGGTTGGTCAGTTCCAGCTCTCCCGTGTATTGCGGCAGGCGGGCTTCTTCGGAAGGCGTTATGTCCAGGAACATCTGGTCGGCATTCGCCGAGACCACGCGAACCGGACCTTGGCCCAACTGCACCTCCGGTCCCGTGGGTATTTCCTCTTTCGGAGTCCGCGAATTGGTGCCGGGAGGAGGCAGCACGCCCTTGCCTTTTGTGATGATGTCTTCCAGCAGCTTTACCGACTCCCCCCGGGGAGCGCCCCCAATATCTCCCGTGCCGTAGTAGCGGTAATCGGTGTAGACACCGGTCAGCTTCCCGTTATTTTCCACTCGCGAGGCCCAGTCCTGCTGGTAGCGATCAAATTCCTCGGACTTTTGGAAGTCATCGAAGGATTGCTGCAGAGCCTGGAGCCGCGATAACGGGGCGCGATTGCCGGAATCCTTTTCCTGCCCCAACCGCGCCTGTAGTTCCTGCCGCATCTCCTGTGCGGAAGCCAGTTGCGGCTCCGGCGGCAGCGGCTTGCTCAAATCACTGGTGATCCAGCTCACATAGGCGCCCGGATTGAAAGCTGCGATCACGCTGCGCCCGTCGGGACCCGTCCACACACCGACATTGAACGGTATGCCCTCGGGAGTCTGTTCCTGCGACTCCGGGCCGCCCACGTCAGCGGAAGATCCCCATGTCAGCTTTTGTGTGGAAAAGCCCTTCACCCCGGCATGGGCCAGAATGCTGGGCAGCGATGCCGGGAAGCCGAAGCAGTCCGGCAGCATGTATTCGGCGCTGGCCTTGCCAAACTCTTTGCGGAACCATTCGTTGCCGTAGAGAATCTGGCGCAGAATGCCTTCCGCGCTGGGAGCGTTCACATCGCCTTCTTCCATCGACGATCCCGCCGGAAACCAGCGCCCCTCCTTCACGTACTGCCGCACCTTGGCGAAGTCGGACGGGAAGTATTCCTTCATCAGGCGATAGCGGTTGGCGCCGGTGAAATTAAAGATGTAGTGCGGGTATTTTTCGAACAGCGGGAAGTTGTCCCGCATGGTGTGCAGCAGATACTCATCGATGACCTGCGGGTATTCCCATCTCCATTCCGTGTCCAGGTGCGCGTATCCCACCACGTAGAGAGTTGGCTGCTTGGTAAGATCGGGAGCGCCGGACGTGCCCTGGCCGCCGCGGGAGAGAGCCGTCTGCGCCATCAGCCCCGTGGCGGGGGCCTTCGACTGGGCAGCCAGAAGACTTGCGCCCGCAATGGCGAGCAGGCAGAGTATGCACAATCGAATTCGCATCGCGCTCCCCTCCGGGGACAGAAACTCCGCTCCGAAAAGCGGGCGCTATGCTAAAGCGGACAATGGACGGTGTCAATGGAAGCTCCCGGTTTTGCGTCCGCCATTGCCGGAAGAGGATCAAGTGCGAAAACGCATGAGAACACTGTTGTCCTCAGCCTCGCATCATGCTAGAAACCTAAACAAGCGCACACCTCCGTCGAATCCAAAGCAGCGGCTCGGGACGTATAGCTGATGGGTGCTGTTAAAAAGTCTGCCAAAGCGAAAAGCGACGAAATCGTGATTCCGGAGAAGCTCTACTTCCGCATTGGCGAAGTCGCCCGCCTGTGCAAGCTACCCGCCTATGTCTTGCGTTTCTGGGAAACCGAGTTTCCCCAGCTCAAGCCGGGGAAGAGTGATACCGGGCAGCGCATGTACCGTCGCCGCGATCTGGATAATATCCTGCGCATCAAGCAGCTCCTTTACAACGAGGGCTACACCATCGCCGGAGCGCGGCAGCAGCTTCGCGCCGAGATGAAGACCAAGCCGCAAAGCGCGCCCTTGCCGTTTCCTGCTCCCGTCGCCACGCCCGATCTGCGGCGCGTCAAGCAGGGCCTCCAGGAAATTCTCGGCATTCTGTCTGCCCGCCAGGAACGTTCCCAGAGCCACGGACGTGGTCACAGCAGCTAGGCGTTCCATATCCCGGCTGGGTTTCGCCAGCTCCTTCAATCCTGAAAGCTCTTAAAGCCGCAAGCTGCTCGCGTGCGCCGTCGGACGGACTTTCCTGACGCCCCGATTGCGCGTTCCTGGTGTGGGAACGCCCTCGTCCCTTCCTGTCGCAATTCGGTCCTCAGTGCCGCGATGGGAACGGTTGCTCCTCAAAACGGCACCTTCGTCACGCGCAAACATCAACATACGAAGTGTTTTCAATGAAAATGAAAGACTAGGGATCCCACTGCGGTTCGCGAACGTTGCTGAGCAGCCAGATACCGCACCCGGCCTAGCCGCGTGACTGGCGGTACTGATCATGGGCCGGAGATAAATGAGAATGAAGGTTCTGCTCGCTGACGACGATCCGGTGCTGCGCGCCATTGTGCAACGCCTGCTGGAGAGCTGGCATTACACTTGCATTCCTGCCGTGGATGGCAACGATGCCTGGGCCAAGCTTCAGGATTCCGACGCGCCCAACCTGGTCATCCTCGACTGGGAAATGCCGGGCAAGAGCGGAGTCGAAATCATTGCCAAGCTGCGCGCGGCCGTGCGTCCCAACACCTATCCTTATATCTTGCTGCTGACTTCCAAGGGAAGCGGCAGAGTCTTCGAGGCCCTGAGCTCGGGAGCCGACGATTACCTCACCAAGCCCTTCGATCCTCAGGAATTGCGCGGTCGCCTTTACGTCGGTACGCGGATTCTCGCGCTACAGCAAGAATTGGTGTCCGCCTATGAAGCGGCCAATTATCAGGCCTCGCACGACCACCTTACCGGTCTGTTGAACCGGAGGGTGCTGGTCTCCTTTGCGCAGCAGGAACTCGACCGCTCCAGCCGCGACGGCCGCCCGGTCACGGCAATTCTGTGCGACGTCGACCACTTCAAGCGGGTGAACGATACCTACGGGCATGCTGCTGGCGACAAGGTGCTGGTGGAAATCGCCGAGCGCGTGCGTTCCGCCTGCCGCAGCTACGATCAGGTGGGACGCTACGGCGGAGAAGAATTTCTGGCCATCGCCTCCACCTGCGACGCGGTGGAAGGTGCCAAGGTCGCCGAGCGCATCCGCCAAAATGTAGCCGAGCGGCCCATCGAACTGGGGAATCAGGCCTTGCAGTGCACCATCAGCCTGGGCATCGCGGTGGGCAGCCCCAATTCGCGTCTGGAAGACCTGCTGAGCGCCGCCGATCAGGCCATGTACCAGGCCAAGCGTAATGGCCGGAATCGCTGGGAGATGGCCGCCATCCCCGCACCCCAAGACATCTAGTCCCAGACAAAATCAGCGGTAACGATGATGGTCATCCTGAGGCGAGGCCGAAGGATCCCGCGAACGGGCATTCCTGCCTGCGTTGACGAGCCTGGCTTGAGGCTCAGATACACACCGATTGCTGGTGCGAGCTTCCGTCAGGCCGCAAGCATTCCGCCCTCAGGGAAAAATTCCCAGCTCCAGATAGGTGGTCGCAATCTTCTCGATCGCGTTCACGAACGCCGCCGTGCGGAAATCCATTCCCGGGTGCTGGATGCGGGTTTCCAGCATCTCTTCAAACGCCCCGATCATGGTGTCTTCCAGCCCGGAGTTCACCAGGTCAAGCTCATCTCCCCCGTGGATCAGGTCGTGAACATCCTTCTCCGGCAGGGTTCGTCCTGTAGCCAGTTCCATGGCGCGCAGCATCCGCCCCGCCGCCTGCGTCTCGTGCCGCTTCTGCAAACGCCCGAAACTTACGTGCGAGAGGTTCTTCACCCACTCGAAATAGGAAACCGTCACGCCGCCGGAGTTGGCGTAAAAATCCGGGATCAGCACAATCCCGCGCTGGCACAGAATGGCCTCGGCCTCCGGCGTGGTGGGCCCGTTGGCGGCCTCCAGCACCACCTTGGCCCGGATTCGGGGGCATTCTCCGCCGTAATCTGGTCTTCCAGCGCCGCCGGAATCAGGATGTCGCACTCCTGCTCCAGCGCCTTCTGTGATGGAGTCACATCGCTGGCGCCGGGAAACTTCAGGATCGAGCCCGTCTGCCGGCGGTGCTGAAAAACTGCCTCCACGTCCAGCCCGTCCTTCGCCACAATCGCGCCCTCGCGTTCCGCGATCCCGACTATCATGGCGCCGCCCTCCTGGCAGAACCGCGCGGCGTGGTATCCCACATTTCCCAGTCCCTGGACAACGATGCGCTTGCCCTCGATTCCCGGAGACAGTCCCGCCTTGGCCGTCTCCTCCGGATGACGGCAGAACTCGCGCAAGGCAAAAAAGATTCCCCGACCTGTGGCCTCCCGCCGCCCGCGAATTCCACCCTGCGTCACCGGCTTGCCGGTCACGCAGCCCAGCGCGTCGAGCTGTCCGGGATGGAGCGCCGCATAGGTATCTGCAATCCATGCCATCTCCCGCTCCCCGGTTCCATAGTCCGGAGCCGGCACATCCACCGCGGGTCCAATGAAGTCTTTCTTCGCCAGTTCATGCGTATAGCGCCGGGTAATGCGCTCCAGTTCCGTGATTGAGTACTTGCGCGGATCGATGCGCACCGCGCCCTTGCTTCCGCCAAAGGGCACATCTACCAGAGCGCATTTGTAGGTCATCAGAGAAGCCAGGGCGATCACCTCATCCGCCCCAGCTTGCGGGCTGTAACGGATGCCACCCTTCACCGGCAGTTTGTGATGGCTGTGTTCCGCCCGCCACGCCGAAATCACCTCGATATTTCCGTCGTCTCGCCGCAGAGGAAACTGGAACTGGCACAGCGTATTGCAGGACCGGATCTGCTCCAGCAGGCCCTTGGGATGCCTGGTAAAAACCGCCGCCCGGTCAAAAGCCTGGTTCACATTGCCGCTGAAGCTGCCTGCCTTGTTCATTAGAACCTCGCGCCCAACAGCGAAGATAGCACGACCGCTCAGCCCCGGCAGCACCGGTCCGGCAGGAGATTCGACGCCCCCGCGAGGGAGATGGTACCCTTCTCAGACACGCGCAGCGAGCCTCGCGGGATTGCCCGCGGAGAGTTCGACGCCGGATACCTTCCCGGCAAAGGGCGCGCAAGACAGCGCTCGGAACCATTTCCGGGAAGCACATCAATGGCATCTCGTTCCTTCGTTCCTTCCGGCATGCCTCTGCGGCTGGCACTCATCGCCGCCGCCGCTTTTGTCCTCTTCCTGGCCATGGGATGGACGCACTGGGTCGGCGTCTGCGTGATCGCCACCTTCGCGCTACTGGCCCTTGGCATTCGCAAGACCCGCGTTGCCGGATTCGCTTTCAGCCTCTGGGTGTGCGCCTTCGTTGCCAGCGCGTTGTTTTACCCCTCCTGGTTCGGCACATGGTTCGGCATCGACCTCAATAAGTTTGTCATTCCCCTTACCCAGATCATCATGTTCGGCATGGGAACCCAGCTCACCCTGGGCGACTTCAAACGCGTCCTGCTGTTTCCCAAGCCGGTGGTGATCGGAATGCTCCTTCAGTTTTCCATCATGCCCCTCATGGGAAAGCTGTCCGCCATCCTGTTTGCCTCCAATCCCGAGGTCGGCGCCGGCATGGTGCTCATCGGCGCCTGCCCCGGAGGCGTGGCCTCCAACGTCATGACCTATCTGGCTCGCGGCAATGTGGCCCTCTCCGTCACCATGACCGCCGTCTCCACCCTGGTCGCGCCCATCCTTACGCCCGCCCTGTTCAAGCTGCTCGCCGGATCCTATATCCAGGTGAACTTCTTTTCCCTGATGCTCTCCATCATCAACATGATTCTGATCCCGGTGGGCGCCGGTATCGTGGTGAACTGGATTCTGCTTCGTCTGGCCCGCGCCTATCCCGAAAAGGAGCGCGTGCCCTTTGCCATCCTGCGCGCCATGCCCGTGGTTTCCATGATCTCGATCTGCGTGGTTCTGGCCGTCATTGCCTCTGTCGCCCGGCCTACGCTGCTGGCAGGAACCTTCGTCCTGGCCATCGTCGTTGCTGCCGCCATGCACAACGGCGCCGGCTACATCCTCGGATACTGGGGAGCCCGCCTCGCCGGCCTCAAAGATTCCGAGGCCCGCACCGTCTCCATCGAAGTTGGTTTGCAGAACGGCGGCATGGCCACCGGCCTCGCCATGGGAGTCCTGAAGAGCCCTCTGGTAGCGCTCTCTCCGGCTGTGTTTGGCACTTGGATGAATATGTCGGGAGCCGTCCTTGCATCCTGGTGGAGAGGCCGTCCCCCCGCTGACGCAGAGGGTGCTAAAAGCAGGAGTTTCCATTCTGATATAAGCGTAGTGGCCGGAGGTCCGGGAACCAACAACAGCCAATGAGCACGCAATTCAACAAGCTACAGGTCCGCGTGCTGCTCATTTTGGCCCTGCTGAATTTTGTCAATTATGCCGACCGGCAGATGATTTTTCCTCTGTTCCCATTGATTCAGCGGGACTTCCACCTGAACTACACGCAACTGGGCTTGCTCGCCACCGCCTTCACCGTTGTGCTCTCCCTGGCCAGCCTGCCCTTCGGAGTGCTGTCTGACCGAGGCTCGCGCCGCAAGGTGATCAGCTTCGGCGTCCTCTTCTGGAGCGTCGCCACCTTCCTCAGCGGTTTAGCTCCTTCCTTCCGCTTCCTACTGGGAATTCGCGGGCTGGTCGGCGTGGGTGAAGCCGCCTACACTCCCGCCGGCACCGCCATCATCACCGAAACCTTTTCCCGCAACGTCCGCTCCCGCGTGCAGGGCTGGTTCAACCTGGGCATGTTCCTGGGAGGCGCGGTGGGCATGGCCCTGGGCGGAGTGATCGCCCAGTACGCCGGCTGGCGTCCCGCCTTCTTCGTCCTTGGCGTCCCCGGCCTGCTGCTAGGTATGTGGGCTTTGCGCCTGCCCGAGCCCGCGCATCACATCAGCAAAGACCACAGCTCCGTGCCGGTGCGCGACCTTCTGCGCGTCCCCGCCTTCGTGCTCATCCTCGCCGGAAGCTGGTTCAGCAGCTTCGCTGGATACGCCTATACCGCCTGGGGACCGCAATTCGTTCAGCAGTTTCTGGGCTTTACTGCTGAGCAAGCCGGCATCGTGCTGGGCGCAACTCTGGTGCTCGCCGGTGGCGCTGGAGTGATGACCGGAGCCCTGCTCTCCGACCGCCTCTTCCGCGTGGCGCACTGGGGCCGCGCCATCGTCATTCCTGTGGGTTTTCTGCTGGCCGCGCCTCTCACCTATCTCGGCCTGCACGCTTCCAGCAAAACTAGCTTCACCGTGCTGTTCGCTTCCGGAGTGTTCTTCCTCACCTGGTATCACGGCCCGGTGGCCGCCACCATCCACGACCTGATTCCCGTCCCCGGGCATGGCACCGCCATCGGGCTCTATACATTGTTCGTGAACCTGTTTGCCATGGCCCTGGCGCCCCTCGTCGTGGGCGGCATCGCCGACGCCAGCAATCTGGTCGATGGTCTGGAAGCTGCCGTCATCGCGCAGGTGATCGGCGCATTGCTTTTTGCCTGGGCCATTCTCGTCATCCGCCGCGACGGCCTGCGCCATCCCGCCATGGAGCCCTACCAGGAATCCGCCGCGCCAGACTCACCAACGTCGCCCATCGCTCCTGACCGCGTCCCCTCATAGGTGCCATCCTGAGCGGAGCGCGGTCAGGCGCGCAGTGGAAGGATTGGTGTTTCCGCTAGCAGAGGTGCGAAACGCGACCCAGGAATCGTTTGTAATCCGCGTTCCCTCCGGGGCGACGATTGCTAAAGCAGAATCTTCGCTCCCAACACTGCACCAGCCGCGGATCTCCGGGCAAAAGCAAAAATGAAGACGCGCCTGCCTCCCGAAGCTGCCCTACTGGGCCGGCCGCGTCTGCAGGTCGCCGTTCGAACCGTTGCTCTCAGCGGGCTGCATCTTCAGGTTCTGCGCCAGCGTGTAGGTCAGTTCGGTTTCCGCCGGTATCTCCTGGTGGTTCTTGGTATAAACCTGCGCTCCCGCGCCTCCGGCTCCGCCCAGGATCGCGCCAATGGCCGCTCCCCTGCCGCCTCCCAGCAGCGCCCCCAGAACCGCGCCAACAGCCGCTCCACCGCCCACGTATTTGCCGGTGCGCTTGTTCATGCCAAGGTCACCAGGGGTGGAACTTTTGTTGGCCGTGTCCTGCGTCGTAAGCAGATAGCGCCTGCCATTCAGCGTGACCGAATTCAGGTCCAGGTTGGTATCTTTGCCGTCGTCGCTGGGAACCGCTACCAGATGTGCCCGCGTCCCTCGCGGAATCACTACGGTTCCGGAACTGTCCGTCACGTCCTCGCTGACGGTGGCCGTGTACTGTGTGTTGGCGTCCGGCTTGGCGGGAATCGCCGTGTCCGTCCTGACCTTCACCACCGTACCCTGTGGCAAAGTACGCGCCGTCTGCGCATACATCGCCGTCGCCGCCAGAACCAGCATGGCCACAAGGAGATGTTTGGTTTTCATCGGGGTTCTCCCTTCCCGCACCGAGCGACCGTCCCGGCAGCCGCTAGGGATGTCCTGTACAAGCCGGAATCCGCTCAGTGTGTTGCAGATGAGATGGTCTGGCCTGAGAAGCGGGTGGCCTGGGGGCGCGCGCCTGCTGCTGAATTTTTCCCTGATTGCGGGTGATGGTGAGATGAAGCCGAAGCCGAAGGATCTCCCCTACCGTTTCAGTACTTCTGCCGCGGCCTGCTGTCCCGAGGCAATGCAGTCAGGAATTCCAATGCCGCGATAGGCATTCCCCGCCAGTTGCAATCCGCCTTGTGCTTCCAGCGACTGCTTCACCCGCGCCATTCTTTGCAAATGCCCCACTCCGTACTGCGCCATAGCTCGCCGCCAGCGATAAATTCGACTGAACAGCGGCTCTTCCGTGATGCCCGCCAGTTCCCGTAGTTCCTGGCGCACGATGCGCAGCAGTTCTTCGTCCGGCAAATCCAGCGCTGCTTCGTTGCGGGCGCCGAAGAAGCAACGTAGTAGCGCTTTGTCTTCGGGCACGCGCTGGGGAAATTTCGTGTGCGCAAAGGTGCATGCCAGCATGTGCCGCCCTTCGGTCCTCGGCACCAGAAATCCAAACCCGCCCGGCGTATGTGCCAGCGCTCCACGCTGGAACCCCAGCGTCACCGTCATGGACGAACTATAGGCAACCTGCCGTAACTCGGCGGCCAGCTTGCCATCCACCGTCTCCAGCAGCGATGCCGCCACGTATGCGGGTGTGGCTACAATCACCGCGTTGAAGACCTCGTTCGCCGAGTCTTTCGAGATTACGCGCCATCCGTCCACATCCTGCTGCAAGGCTCTCACTGGATTCCCCAACTGAATCGCCGCCGGGTCCAGCCTCGCCGCCGC
The DNA here is from genome assembly GCA_963732925.1 of Terriglobia bacterium. GTDB lineage: Bacteria > Acidobacteriota > Terriglobia > Terriglobales > Acidobacteriaceae > DASZRZ01. The sequence goes on along the minus strand of CAVTBJ010000002.1, from coordinate 195,793 downwards.
CGCCTCTGCCAGTTGCTGCATGCCGTCGCGCAGCGAAGTGAAGATTGAACGCGGCGCCTGCTGGCTCCGCTTTGCCTTCCTGCGAATTTCCAGCATGCCCCGGCTCAGACTCCCGAACCGCCGCTCCAGCTCCACAAAGCGCGGCAGCACCGCGGACGCGCTCAGGCTGGCGGCATCGCCTCCGTAAACGCCCGCCAGCAGCGGATCGGCCAGCCGCTCCACCATCTCGCGCCCGTAATGCCGCTCCACCAGTTGGGCCACGCTTTCGTCCTCGGTGTCCGTCGCTCCATTCGCCGCGGTAAAGTACTCACGCGCCATGCGCAGCTTGGTCTCCAAGGAAAACAGGGGAGAAAGCGCAATCGGAAGAAGGCGTGTGGGCACCATGAACTGCAGTCCATCTGGAATGGGAACCATCCTGCCATGGACCACGATGTAGGTTCTGCGCTGGCCGTCATTGGAGGCGATCAGTTGATCGCCCAGCCCCAATTCGCGGCAGTAATCCGCCGCCCAGCTTTTCTCGGTGAGAAAGGAGTCCGGCCCGCCCTCGACGACGCAGCCCTCCACCTGCTTGCTGCGCAGCACTCCGCCCACGCGATCCGAGCTTTCCAGCAGCGCGTACTCCACTCGAGCGCCCTTGCGGCGCGCATCCTCCAGCGCCACCGCCGCGCTCAACCCGGAAATCCCTCCGCCGATGATGGCAACCCGTGGCATCTGCTGTCTGCTTTTCCTGAACCCTCCATTCTAAGTAGACCGCGAAACGACCCCAACTTGGAGCGAGGGTACGACCACATTTATCACGAGCTCGGGGAACACAATCTCTATTTATAGGGACGAGTGCGCGGGAGCCCATATCCGCCCGGTTGTGGCAGATGCGAGTCTTTCGGAGCAGTTCAGATGACTAGGGGGATTTCTTTGCTGATCCGTGCTCATCCGCGAAAATCCGCGGTTTGCTTTTCGCCCGCTCCAGCAGCCACAATCATGCGCTCCCGCGCCACGTCCGCGATCGCCTCGAGAAGCAGTGGGGACTCGTTCAGCGACTCTGCTCTCCACAGCCGCATTCCCCGCTCGCGCGCGAACTCCCGGAAGCCGATGTCGATGTCGTACAGCACTTCCACGTGATCGCACAGAAATCCAATGGGCTGCACGAACACGCCCGTCTGGCCGTTCGCCGCCAAGCCGAGAATGGTCTCCTCTACCGTGGGACCCAGCCACTCGCCACCCGACATGCCCTGGCTTTGAAAGGCAAACCTCCAGTCTTCGGCCGCCAGACCCGACTGCCCGGCCACCAGCCCCGCCGTTTCCTTGGCTTGCTGCTCATAGGGATCGCCTTCGCTGATGGTGCGCTGCGGAACGCTGTGTGCGGTAAAGATCACCGGCACCCGCCCACCCGATTCCGCACAGGCTGCCTTCCACCCGGCCAGGAAGTTTTCCGCGAAGGCCCGTATCAGTAAAGGATGATCGTGCCAGTTGTCGACGAACTCGACCGAAAACGGCAGCTCCCTATTGGCCCCGAACAGCGCCTTGCGATACAGCCCCACGCTGGTACGGGAATCCTGCGGCGCCAGGCAAATCGCCACCGCGCGCGTCACCCCGTCGCGCACCATCTGCTCCAGCGCCTGCGCCACGCTGGGACGCCAGTTCCGCATCCCCACGTACACGGGAACCCCAAGCAACCGCGACACTCCCTCGCCCTGCTTGAGCGTGATTTCCGTCAGCGGCGAGCGTCCGATCAGGGAATAGCGATGCGCGACTTCGTCAATCGTGGCCTGGGGAAGCGGCCGCCCGCCGGTGATGTTGCGCAGAAACTCCGGCACGTCTTCCGGGCCGTCGGGACTGCCGTGCGCCAGCAGCAGAACTCCCCTCTTGGCGGCGCCGGAATTCACTCTTCATCTCCAAACCAGTGGACGTTGGCCTTGGTCGCATACTTCGAGGAGTAGTCGTGCACGAACTTCACCACCGCCTTCACGTTCTCCACGGGAGTCTCCGGCAGAATGCCGTGCCCTAAATTGAAGATGTGTCCCGGCCGCCCGCCCGCCCGCTGCAACACCTCCTCGGTGCGCGCCCGCAAGTCCTTACGCCCGGTAAACAGCAGCACAGGATCGAGGTTCCCTTGCACCGCGCCTTCGAATTTCATGCTGCGCCACGCCTGGTCCAGTCCAATCCGCCAGTCCACCCCAATCACGTCCGCCCCGGTCTCTTTCATCGCCGGCAGCAACATCGACGTCTCCGTCCCGAAATAGATGACCGGAGCCCCACTCGCCCTGAGCTTTTCCACCAACTCCGTCGTGCGCGGCAGCACGTAACGCCGGTAGTCCTCTTCGTTCAGGCATCCCACCCACGAGTCGAATACCTGGATCACATCCGCGCCCGCCAGCACCTGTCCGGTGGCATACTCCGCCAGCACCTTGACCAGCTTGCCCAGCAACTCATCCCACTGCTCCGGCGAGCGGTACATGAATTTCTTGGTCTGCGTGTACTGCCGCGAGCCGCCACCTTCGATCATGTAGCTGGCCAGCGTAAACGGAGCGCCGCAGAATCCGATCACCGGCAGCTTGGCGCCAAAATGCTTGGTCACCAGCCGGATGGATTCCGCCACGTAGCCCAGTTCCCCGCCGCTTTCTTCGTCCAGCATGGCGATGTCCGCCGCCGTCCGCACGGGAGTCTCAATCACCGGGCCTTCGCCCGATTCAAAGCGGAACGGCACGCCCATCACTTCCAGGGGCAGCAGCAGGTCGGCAAAGATGATGGCCGCATCCACGCCCAACTCCTCCGCGGCGGTAATGGTGACCTCCGCCGCCAGCTTAGGAGTCTTGCAGATTTCCACCAGCGAATGCCGCCGCCTTACTTCGCGGTACTCCGGCATATATCGTCCCGCCTGGCGCATGAACCACACCGGCGTCACCGGCACAGACAGGCCCTTGCAGGCCCGCACGAAATTCGATCCCGGGGCTGACATGTCCTTCCAATGTAGCATTTCCGCCCGGCCGGATGGCCTTGCACCCGTCCCGCAGGCCCTTTAGTCGGAAACCACTAGGTTAAAGATTTCCCGCTGTCCGGACTCCGTCACCTCCGGGATTTTCCGATACCACGCCTGCCATTCCGGCTTGCCCATCAGTTCTTTTGTCGCTCGCTCATATTCCGTCAGCGAATCGAACGTCATCTCGAAAACCAGGGTGTAGAAGTCGCCCGTAAGATCCGTCAGCAGCCGAAGTGATTTGGCGCCGACTCCCATGCGCTTGCCTAAGGCCAATCCTTCCTTCCATAAATCAAGGGCTTCCTTCGCTCTGCCAAACTTCAAACGAAACACGTTTCTCACTACAATCATCGCTTTCCTCCTGTCGCGGGAATGTCGCAATTCCCTGTGGCCTGCCTGCGACCGGCGCGGCAATGTAGAGCATTTGTGGCCCCGGGTCAACGCTGGAATTCTCGCCCGCCCCAGGCAGCTTCTCCGTTTACAATACCCATCAAAGTACAAAACGCCGGAGTGGACTCCCCGCTTGCAGCCCCACCCCAATCTGTTGTCGCGTATCGAAGCCATTGATTTGGTGCGTGTCCTCGCCATGGCCCTGATGATCGAAGGGCACACCCTGGACGCCCTCCTGGCTCCCTACTACCAGACTGCCAGTTGGTACCACCTGTGGGTGTTCTGCCGCGGTTTTACCGCGCCCACATTCATGATGCTGTCGGGCTTTTCCTTTGCCTTGGCCACCATCAAGCGCTGGGACCGTTACCTCTCGCTGAACGGCGTCGTGCTGCGCCGCGTGCGGCGCTTCTCGTTTTTCATTCTGCTGGGATATGCCATGCATCTGCCCGTCAGCAGCCTGCGTGACATCGGAGCCATCAGCCCGCAGGCCTGGCGCGACGGCCTGCAGGTGGATGTCCTGCAGTGCATCGGCATGAGCCTGCTGCTGCTGCAACTTCTCGTCTGGATGGCTCGCACTCCCGCCCGCTTCGCCCGCTCTGCCTTCGCCGTGGCCGTGGCGCTGGTCGCGCTGTCGCCCGCTATTTGGGCCAGCGGCTGCAGCAGGTATCTTCCCCTTGGCCTCGCCGCTTACCTCGATGGCTCCGTCGGATCGCTCTTTCCTCTTCTGCCCTGGGCGGCGTACCTGTTCCTGGGCGCCGGTTTGGGATGGCTCTACGTCCAGAGTTACCGTCCGGAATCTTCCCGCTTTGCCGTGCTCCTGCTGCTCGCCGGCATATTCGCCATTGTCGGCGGCAACGCCCTGCAGAAGCCGGCTATCGCGTTCTTTGGACAGCAGCTCTTCTGGAGCACCAGTCCGACGCTCTTCTTCATTCGCGCCGGCTTCGTGGTCAGTCTGCTGGGAAGCATGTTTCTGGTTCGCCGCTTTGCGGGCTTCTCCAGCAGCAAGGTGCGCTCCCTGGCGCAGGAGTCCCTGTCCGTCTACTTCCTGCATGTCTGTCTTCTTTATGGATCGATCTGGAATTCCGGATTGCGCGATCACTTCAGCGGCCTGAATCTTATTCAGGCGCTCTCGGTGGCGGGGTTGCTGATTACCCTGATGGCAGGAATCGCGCTCGTTTGGAACCGCGCCAAGCAGGGACCTGCTGTTCCGGTCTTTGCCTTGCGCACCGCCGTCCTCGCCGTGGCCGTCATTTCGATCTTGTAACGTCGTTGCAGGTAGGGCCCTACAGCCGACCGGCCAATCGGTGTACGCGGTATCGCATCCCACCTGCGAACGCCGAAGCGGTGATGCACCTGCTGCGCGAGGTGCGCCAGGACGGCGCGACCATCTGCATGGTCACGCAGCGACCCTCGTTTCCCCCAGTAGTCCGATTGCACCTGCACTCGCTGGATGGGAAGATTGCAGAGGGGTAGGACCTGGGCTCGCGGCTGAAAGACCTAACCACAGATTTGGACCGCATGGACTTAAATCGCAGGTGAGGCCGGGGCAGTGGGCGATGCATGTTGCACGAAGTTTCGGCTACTCGAATCTCTGGCGATTCGTCAATTGCCGGCTAAACTCTGCCTATGACTTCCGCAAAGCTCTTTGTTCGTGATCCGTGATCCGTGCGAAGTTCCAGTTGATGATTATGCACGTGACACAGATGTAAGCTCGAGAATGCCGCGACAGGGAAGGGAGTTATTCCTCGATAATTAGTTTCCTTGCGGGCCCGTCAACCGTCACGCGCCAATCCCTAATGATGTCCCTCCCGATAAGGACGACATACTCTCTTGGCTGTGCAAACTCGGTCGAAAGAATTTTTATGAGATCTCTAGGGCGAAGGCTTGTTTCGGGAAAGGCGATTGCCGCTGGATGTTCCCAGCAGTCCACCTTGTGACCGACTGACGAGATTTCGCTTCTTGGGTTACTTATGAAGAGCTTACAGTGTTCGGCATATTTCCGATTAACGACTGTTACAGATGCTCCTGTATCAATCAGCGCCGTTACTGTGACCGGCTTGTTATATTCGAAACCCACATCGGCTAGATCTTGGATGTAGTCTTGTGGGTTAGCTATTGTGACTTTGATTAAAGGACCGGGATTGCGGGGCCCGAGATCCCAGTGCAGTTCAACGCGAGCCATATTACGAAACAAGATACACTGGTTCGGTCATCCATACCTGCTTCACTAGAAAACCGCGTCTAGCCCCAAAGCTCTTAAGGCCAGCCCTAAAAGCATCGGCATAGCTGTCGAAGAACTCCGGCAATACCGTGTTGTCTTGGATAACTACGTACTGGCCGGGGTGAGAATCGGACCAAGTTGCACGGTTCTCGTCGAAGATCGCTAATTCCTTGGATAACGCCTCAGCCGGGGACATTCTCGCAACCCTCCATGGTTAGACGTCGTGGGTTTTACGGGACTCTTTCCCACAGTAGGCCACAGACATATTGTTGCCCATGATGACTGACCACTGTATGATGTGGACCCGGTACAGTCGAGCCAGAGACCCGGTAGCCAATTTCGTAAGGCACATTCCCTGCAAGGATGCATGCGCCAGTTCGATCCTGGCCCGGGTCTCCAGCTTTTAGGCGTTTTGACAGGCAGCGTGGCCAAGTGGTTTAAGGCTGGGGCGACTTAGAATCGCCTGATCGAGTGTCACCTTCCCGGAAACACCCGATCCTTGGGTCCGAATCCCACCGCTGCCGCCGCATCAAAACCGCAGAAGTCTAATCCCTCCAAAGCACCTGCGCAAGTAGCCCCATCTGTTGAGCCCGTTGCGCATCCCCCACAACAACTTCGACTTGCGACACTTGCGTTTGCTGGGTAGCCTTGGCCCTGTCACATGTGTCACACGCGTCACGATGGTCACATCAGTGACATAGGTAACAGTAGTGACAACTGTGACAGATGTGACAGCAAGAATCAAGTATTTTTCTAGTTAACGCCAGACAGTTTGTTTTCAATGAAAGCTGACAAACCAAACGCGAAGGACCAATGGAACCTGAGGGGATTCCCGGAAGACCTGAAATTCGTTGTCAGATGCTATTCTGGAAGAGGAGAGGCAGACTGGAAGAATGGCAACCGATGCACAATTCGTTGCTCGTCTGGTACGAAAGGCGCTTGGCATTACCGAACCGCCGAAAATGGAAGCCATAGAATCGCGGGATGAAGACAGGCAAACAGCGGTTCGACGTAGTGTTGAGTCGGCTGTTGGAAGCAAAGCCGATAAAGCGCGAGGACGCCAAAACAGGCGAAAGGAAGAAAGAGCGGCAGGTGATACCGCCTAGACTTCCGAAGTCCCCGGACCAGCGGTGAGTTGCTTGTATTGAATCGGCTTAAAGTCCGTCATCCTCGTAACCGTTTCCTCGAATCGATCCGCCACATCCCGCGCATAATCCATCGTTCCGTTTCTGGCTGATCGGCGACGATCCGCGGCAAAATCCTACTTCCCCGCTCCCAGCGCCTCCACGATCCGGTCGAAGTCGTCGAGCGTATGGTATTCGATCACCACTCTGCCGCGGCCTTTGCGGTCTTTGATCCGTACGCGCGTGCCCAGCACTTGCTCCAGACGCCGCTCCGCCTCGCGCACGTTGGGGTCGACCGCCTTGGGTGTCTTGGGCTCTTTTTCCGGCGGGTTCAGCATCTGGTCCACAACTTCTTCCGTCTGCCGCACCGAGAGAGCCTGGTCGAGGACGCGCTTGGTCACATCCACAATGAGGTCGCGAGACTCCAGCGCCATGAGCACCTTCGCGTGACCCATGCTGAGCTGTCCCAGGGTAATTGCCGACTGCGTTTCCACCGGCAGACGCAGCAGGCGCACGTAATTCGAGATTGAGGTGCGGTCCTTGCCGGTCTTTTGCGCCATCTGCTCCTGCGTGAGCCCGAATTCCCTGCCCAGGCGGTCGAAGGCCATCGCCTGCTCCAGCGGGTTCAGGTCCTCGCGCTGCAAATTCTCGACAATGGCCAACTCCATGGCCTGCTCGTTCGAGCACTGGCGCACGATAGCCGGCACCGTCTTCAGCCCCGCCTTCTTGGCCGCCAGCCAGCGCCGCTCGCCGGCAATCAACTGATATTGGGCGGCACGATTCTCCGCAACTGCGCCATTCGCGGGGCCTGTGCCCCGCAGCGGTGCCGTGGCCGGGCGAGTTATATCGTAACACGATAGGTTGCATGACGCCCGAGGCGCGGATGGACGCCGCCAGCTCCTCGAGTCCCGCTTCGTCGACCCGCTGCCGCGGCTGATAGGGATTGCGCTCGATCTCCTCCAACGGGATCTGGCGAACGGCTTCGCCATGATCCTCGCTGATGGCCGTCGCAGGCGTGGCGGGCGCCGGAATAGTGGCTGTGGAGGTGGCCCGCGCCGAGGGGATCAGGGATTCCAGTCCCCTGCCTAATGCTCGTTTCTTGTCTGCGATCATGTCGTTCCTGTATTTATTAAGTAGTAAACAGTCTGCCTTCCGCTTGCAATCTCTCTAAATAGCTCATCGGCTAAAGCCGCATTCAGCACAGTGCGGTGATCGCACGCCTGAAGGCCTTCGCCACCGGGTTGCGCCTTTCGGCTTTGCTTCGGGCAGGCTCGGTTCGGCGGACCATTCGCGGCATCCACATCTGCCAAAAGCGGCCAGATATGGCTTAGCTTCACGGAAACCAGGACCTATTCGTTGCGCTTGCCTCGGAGGGACTTCACGAGGCGTCCCAAAGTCGCTCCGGCACCGATGGCAACCTCCTGAAACTGAGGCGCAGGCACCCTGGAAGGCGCACTTCCCTCCGGGGATGCAGCAGCCTGCCCATTTCTCAAGGCTGCGGAACCAGGCTCCAGGTTGGCGATCTTGCTTTGCACCAGGGGCATGCGGTCCTTCTCCTTGATCATGATCTCTTTGGCCAGGCGGATATAGGCCTCGGCGCCACGAGAGCGGGGATCGTAAAGGATGGCCGGCTTACCATGGCTGGGGGCTTCGGCAAGACGCACATTGCGCGGAATGGACGCCGAGAACACCCTGTCTGCAAAGAAATTCTTGAGCTCGGCGGAGACCTGTTGCGAGAGGTTGGTGCGCTCGTCGAACATGGTGAGCACGACGCCCTCGACCTCCAACTGGGGATTCAGGCTCTCCTTAATGCGCGCGATCGTGTCCAGCAACTCGCTGATGCCTTCCAGAGCAAAGTATTCCGCCTGCATCGGGATAAGGACGGCATCGGAGGCGACAAGAGCGTTGAGAGTAAGCAGATCCAGTGCTGGGGGACAGTCCAGGACAATGAACTGGAAGCGCTCCCGGATCGGGTCCAATGCCTGGCGCAGCTGGAACTCGCGGCGCTCGGTATCCACCAGTTCCAGATTGGCGCCAATCAGGTTCTTGTGGGAGGGGATCACCCAGAGATGCTCCAGTTCGGTGGGCAGAACAATTTGTTCCGCCGGGATCTGGCCTGTGATGAGGTGATAGGTGCTGAAGCGATTCGGGTCCTTGACGAAACCCACTCCGCTGGAGGCGTTGGACTGGGGATCGCAGTCCAGCAGCAGGGTTGGGACCTCGGCGGCGGCAAAGGAGGCTGCCAGGTTGATAGCCGTGGTGGTCTTGCCCACGCCTCCCTTTTGGTTGGCTACCGCAATTACCTTTGCCATGATGAGTCTTGGAGAATCGCGAGACGAATGTAAACGACCAGCTTGTGGAACCGCAACGCCTGATTTCGGTGCAATGGGGAAGATGTTCCACGTGGAACACTGGGGGGTGGAGCGAGCGGACAGGCGAGGCCAACGGAAATGTTCCACGTGGAACATTTCGAGATAGGAGTTAAGGTCGCAGCTTCCAACCAGCTTGATTTGAATCTAGAAAAGGCAGGGAAGCCCCGCAAGGGGGATGCCCCCAATCCAGCCCAACTGGGAAGCGAGATCCCGAGATTGCTAGGGGGTATCAGAGCGGAGATCCCTCCGAAAGGAGAGTTTCCCAGCAGGCGCAAAGGTCCCCTGCAGTCAGTAGTTTACTCCATATATTACACCACGTAAGTGGTATTATCTCTGTCTGGATTGGAAGTTTACCACCTACACCAGTTATCTTTGGCCATAAAGGTCGCCGAATTTCCACTTACCTCGTTAAATAGCCTGTTATTTACCACTTTCTCATTGCGTGGCCCTGGTGGATTATATCTGTTATTACCTTAATAGTTTACGTATGGTTAGATCTCTGGTTCTCCGAGAAGCGCCGGGGCGGCAGGAGGGCACCCTGGGTTGGGCGGTTTCCCCTTGGGAGGTGGCTGGTGCGTCTCGGGAAGGATAGCCGTCTTCCGCCTTGAACCAGGAAGTCCGACCGGAAGACTTTTGAGCGGGAACGCCGCAGTGTCGGGTTGGCATCCAACCTGGCGCCGGGGAACTGCGGGACTTGCGCTCTTTCGCGCCAGGTTTCGCACAGTTTCAGTGGCGTGTTTGGAATGCCAGCCCTCGTATCCTCAATTATTACCTTCTCGCTTGTCATTAATTCTTGCTTGTGGACGGAGGTTTTCGCGCTGCGGCTCCTTAATTCCTTCACCGGTTTTGAAGCTGCGTTGCAAGCAGCTGCTCAACGTGCCGGGCGCCGGCACAAGAGTAGAAGTTTTTCGCTCGGCTCTAGGCCGGACGTACTAGATCTCACAAAAGCCTAGGATTCGCGCCGGGGATGCATTATCTTGGCGGACGCACTTTTTGAAGCAGTGCCGTGACACGGAAGCTTCAGGTAGCGTCTAGCGGCGAAACCCAACTGCTTCCGGCCCAGGTGTTTTTTCTTCGGTCTCGTCGTACCGGAGAGAGAGGGTCCCATCCATGAAGTTCTCTCGTCCTTGGCCCATTCTTTTGCTCCTGACAGTCGTCTGTTCTGCAGCAGTTGCGGCTCCGGCCGCGCAGATGGTTACGGATCCGCCGGCGGCTACAGGAGTTCCCGAGTCTTCGTCTGCTGCTTCTGCGGCCCCATCGGAGGAGGGCTCGTGGGTGAATTTGCCCGGCCCATTGCATTCGGCCATGCGCATGGCCGCAATCAGCCAAGAGGCCGCGCCGTCCGACGTAATTCCTCTGCTGGCGCGGAATATTTCCAGCAAGGGATATCACCGGCTGGAAGAACGATCAACAGGACACGGAGTTCCTCCTGCTGCTGCGTCACTACTTCGAGCAAGCGGAGCAACTGGCGGAACTGGCGGGCAAAAATCACGTGATTCGGGTCAGCAGCTGCGAGAGGCCAAGCCGTTGCTGCAAGCGATTGGGGTACCGTCTGAGGCGGGCGTGCGGGGACCGCGCAAATTCCCTGGAGACGGCCGACCCGGAACGAGCATTTCTTACGGTGGATTCCGCGTTTCCGCTTACCGACCTGGAAGAAGCTCTTCGCGCCGGGGAGCCGTTTTCCTACGAATATGAAAGCACGCGCCTGCCGATTTTGTTTACGGGCAAAGGACTGGATCGAGCAGGACCAGAACAACCCATCCGGCAAGACGCTGCTTGATGTTCTGATGACCAATCCGAACTTGGCGCGCTTGTACTGGGCGCTGGCGCGAATGGATGGGGAAACGCGGACCGAGCTGAAGCAAAGTGTGGGACTGGACAAACTGGTTCCGCACGGCCGCAGTCCTGGATTTTTATGGCGGCTACCTGCGGATCCGGTCGGGGCGAGTGCATGCTTCCGGGAGGCCCCGGCGCGGAAGCATGCGTGGAAAGTTCTGGTGGGAGCCAGCCCGGGGAAGCCGGGCGATTTCGTGCTCAGGCTGGTCACCCGCGGATGAAGGCTGGCTGGCCGCATTCTTTGACGCGGTTTCGCGGGTCAACCGCCGGCAGCAGGCCTACTTCACCGATTCCGCATCGCATTGCTGCGACTTCTACCAGGCGCATTGCGGGGGCGGGACCCGTCGCCGGGTCCCGCGCCCGGCCGGTGTTCCGTTCCGATCCGGAGCTGTTTTTACTGATGGCGCGGCTGGAACTGGACGCTAACGGCGAGCCGACACATTCCGGGAAATTTGAGCGTCTGGCAGCAGATCGTGCGAAACAACCACGACACGGGCATCGACGCGGGAATGGAGCAGGCGGGCGCGAAACTGGAACATCCAGCGAACAGTTGGTCGATGCACTGGTGGGTTTGTCGCGAGTGCGGTCTTCCGTCGGGACCGCTCCAGCTTTTCCTGACGCTCACAGAAATGGACCGGGAGCGGTTTCCGGAGCAGCGCCTGACTCCCGCAACCGTGCGCCTGCTGGCGGAGCACTTTGACCGCTTCCGCGACCAGTACAAGCTGTTTGTGGAATTTCATGGGCTGGACAATGAGTCCATCTCCAGTTTCTTCGCGCGGAGGAATCCGTCGACGACATTTCCGACAGCATCGTACGCGCCAACGCGATCGGGATGTTTCAAGCGAGTCTCGGATCTGTGGCAGATCCTGGCCCGCCAGGGAGAAATTCCGGATCGCCTGCTGAACAATTCTTTCCAGCGGATCATCCAGCCGTACTTCAGGATCGATTACTCGATCGAACTTTTCGACGCGGCCCAGATCGCGCTGAATGAACTGCTGCGGGCAACGCCGGGTTTCCCGAACCTTTCGCAGAGCGAACTCATCACGCTGCTCGCCGGCCCCAACCCGGGCAATACGGAGATGAGCCGATCCGCCAGGAACTCGCGGCTCGCATGCACTCGGTCATGGCGCCCAACGGCTGGTTTCCCTGGACACGATTCTGGGGCTGGGAAGCGGTCTGAATGAATGGCGGCGGGCAAGAAAATGCAAGCCTCGCTGATCCCGCTGGCAGAGCAACTGCGCGAATTTGAGCTTCCCCGTCCGCTGTTTACTTCCAGCGAGCGCCTGATGTGGGCGGCGGGCATGCATAGCCGGCGCCACGCGGAAGAACAAATTCATACCGACCTGACGAAGGTGATCCGTTCGGGATCGCCCACCGATCTGGCCGAGGCCCGGGGAAAGCTGTCGCCCTTCCTGCGGGACACGCTGGTGGGATTGAATTATGCGTATTACGAGCCTCCCGGAGCCAACGTACTCCATCACAATGCCCTGTTTGTGCGCTCGCACGACTTCTCCGGGCGACACCACGCTTGACCGCGGGCAATCTTGGCGCACGCCTCAGATCTTCGGAGCGGGAATGTCGGCGGGCGGGGGGCGCATCATGGTGGGATCGCTGGCGGACCTGCCCTATGTGCTGGCCTCGACCGAGCAGGACTTTTCTGGTTCCGGAACACAAACAGGCTCTGATCTGGCAGGAGCTCGTTCCTACGCTGATGACGGACGCAGTGCTGCCGCGCTGGTGGGGCGTTACCCGCAATCAACTGGAAGCGGTGACGCTTTACCAGGAAATGGGGGAACAGCTTCTGACCGCAGCAGCCAGCGACGCGAAGCTGCGGCCAACAGTAACTCAAATTCTGGTGGATGGCATGGTTCCGCAGAGGGAAGAGCAAGTAGAGAACGCCCTGCAGAAAGGCGACGCGGAAAGCGTGCTGAGCCAGATGATGCCGGCGGAGACGTTCTACCTGGCAGCCGAATTCCGCGCCGGTTTCCGGAAGAAAGCGCCAAGCTGGATGGACCGGCGCGGGAACTGGAAAAACTCACGCAGCAGCATCCGGAAGAAGTGAGCCTGAGCCGGCTTTCGGAGCTCTTCGGGGTGCCGCACCCCATCCTGACCCAGAGCTATGGGCAGGAACTGCTGCACCTGAAACCGTTGCCGGCGTTCATGGGTTATGCCAGCCGGCTACTGGCCGAATCGTGGGATTCGAACAACCTCTACTGGGCGCGCCTGGCCTACGAGAAGAACTACGCGCCTGTGGTCCTGAACACGCTGGTGCCCGAGCTGACGTACCACATGGTCGAGAAGATTTTCGCGACCGACTTCGAAGACTGGCCGGCACTGCTGCGCGCCCTGCACGAAGCCGGCGACGAGTTCCGGCGGGGTCAGGTTGCTGTGTTCCTGCCGCCGGAAGGCACAAGCTCCCAGCCCTAAGGGGCCGTTGCCGGGGTCTAGCCGAGGCGAGAAACGCGATTCTGTGACAGGAAGTTTGCTGGCGAAGAAGAATTTTGATGCAGCCTTCGCCGGCTGGCAAAGGATGCGACTTATGGCGAAGCATTGTTTCCCGTTGATTCTGGCCCTGGCCCTGCTCGGGGCGCTTCCCACAGGAAGTAGCGCGCAACAGCTTGGAGAAGAGGGGAATTTCCGGGTAGTTGTGGACCTGGTGCAGCTGAACGTGGCGGTGACGGACCGCGACGGCAACTACGTAACCGGGCTCACTCCGCAGGACTTCCGCATTACGGAAGACGGCATTCCGCAAAAGATCGCCTCCTTCGCGGAAGGGAACCAGCCGGTGCGCGATCTGGGAGGGCTGGCGGGGCCGACGACCTACACTTCCAGTTTGAAAAACCAGATTTCCCAGCAGGACACGCTGGGATCGATGATTGCCGGGGCCAACGTTTACATCCTGTTCGACACCAGCAACTACATGTATCGCGGCTTCGTTTACGCGCAGGATGCGATTGCGGATTTCGTGCGTTCTCTGGACCGTCCGGACGAGGTGGCGTTTTATTCCTACAGCCGGGACCTGGCACGGGAGACGCCGCTTACGCCGGAGCGGCTGCCGGTGCTGCGGGGAGTGCGCTCGACGGTTGCGGGGGATGATGCGGCGCTGTATGACGCGCTGCTGCTCACTCTTAACGATGCCTCCCACCACCCCGGAAGGAAGGTCATCGTGGTGTTCTCCAACGGGCCGGACAACGCCAGCAAAGTGGCTCCCGAGGACGTCGCCGAGCTGGCGCAGTCGCGCGGCATTCCGGTGTACATGATCAGCACCCGGGAAGCCAAGGCTGAGCCGGTTTCCTCGGCGGTGTTCGAACGGCTGACCGCGGCAACCGGCGGAAAGGCCTACTTTGCCAAGACCTGGCAGGACCAACAGAAGGCCTTTAGTTCGATTCGCGACGATCTCGGCCATCTGTACTCTGTGAGCTACTACCCGCAGGCCAACCCGAACCGCGGCTGGCGCTCCATCAAGGTCGAACTGGTGGGGGAAAAACTGAAGAAGTTCCACATCCGCACGAGAAACGGCTATCGCCCGCAGCCAACGCGAGTTTCGGCCGGACTCAGTGCAGATCCAATGGAATCGGGGAACTGAGACCTCCGCAGCTGACGAAAGATAAACTGGGTAGCGGAGCCAAGAGCTTCGAGGACTAAGGAATCGGTTCCCTGGTTTTTGATCCCGGATTGACTTATGCGGGGCGGACAACGCGTCCGCCCCTGCGCGTTTTCGATGGGCGAAGGCATTTCCTGACGCGCTGCCACGGATTCACGATCTCCGCGTAATCAGCATTGCTCGGCGTCCTTTTCGGTCGAGCGCGTTCCCACCCGCTATTTCAACTCCCTCACCCAGATATTCCGAAAGCTGATCGGCTCACTCGGGTCGCCGTGGGCCTGCAGCTTGATGGGCGCGGTGTCGTACTTTTTATAGAAAGGCCGGCCGATATACAGCGTCTGCCCTTGCAGCTCGAAATGGTTCTGCACCAGCACGCCGTTGAAAAAGACAGTGGCATACGCCGGCGTCTTCACTGATCCGTCATCATTGAACACCGGAGCGGTCCACACCACGTCGTACGTCTGCCACTCGCCGGGTTTGCGAGCCGGGTTCACCAGCGGAATGCCCTGCTTGTAGATGGCGCCCACCATACCGTTGACATAGGTTGGGTTGTGATAGGAATCGAGAATCTGCAGCTCGTATCCGGCATCGCCGGGTCCCGTCGAGGCCAGAAACAACCCGCTATTGCCCCGCGCCTGGCCGGAGCCGGTGATGTCCAGGGGAATCTTCCATTCAAGGTGCAACTGGTAATTCCTGAATCTACGCCGGGTTTCAATGCTGCCCGCAGCCTTATTCACTGTGAGGACGCCATCCGCAACGGACCACTTGGCCGGAGATCCATCCTTCACCGAAACCCACTCGTCTAGATTCTTCCCGTCGAAGAGCACGATTGCATCCGACGGAGGCGCCGCGCTGTCGCTCCCCGGCGTCACCACTTGCGGCACCGGCTGCCAGACCTCCGTATCTTCAGGCTTTGCCGTCGGCCGGGTCTCCGACTGCGCCGGGACCATTTGCGCCTGCGCGGCCTCAGCAGGAGTCGGCTGCTGCGCGCGCAGAGAAACCGCGCCGGCCGTAGCCGCCAGCGCCAGAACCGCCACAATTCGAATCTGTATCCTCATCGGAATGCCAACCAACTGAGCGCCAACATCTGAAGGCCAAGAAGATACACCACAATTTCCCAACTGGTGCATTAAGCGCTTCTCGATGGCCCCATTCCAGCCCCAGCTTTGGCCCGAGTAGAGTCAGTTCCACCACTGGCGACAGAGCTTCCCCCTTGTCAATCCCCTGGCGCCTGCGGTTTCCTCCCAAATCCATGCATACACGCCAGATAAATTCTCACGTCGCCCGTCACACTTTCCTTCCCGACCTGCCATACTGAAATAAGAAGGCTTTTTCCGCCGCACATCCCCGCCCAACTCTCGAAGCAGGCCGACAACCCCTTTATTTTCAAAATTTTGATGTAAGTCCCTGCGGCCCAATATTTTGCCGCGCTTCAACAATGCATGTGACTGAGCGGCAAGAATTTACATGAAAATATAGGGGGAGGGGGTGCCCCCGCCTATGTACCACCCTACCGCCCGGCTTCCCCGCACCACTGTGGTTTTCAGCCTCGAGTGCGGGCTTCTATCTCTCCACAATCTTCCCATCCAGCAGGTGCACAGTTCGGTCGGCGTACTCGGAGAAGCGAGGGTCGTGCGTGACCATGCAGATGGTCGCGCCATCCTGGTGCAGTTCGCGCAGCAGGTTCATCACCGCCTCGGCATTGGCGGAGTCCAGGTTCCCTGTAGGCTCGTCGGCCAGCAAAATGGAAGGAGAACCCGCCAGCGCGCGCGCCACCGCTACCCGCTGCTGCTGTCCTCCGGAGAGTTGGGAAGGATAGTGTTTCGCGCGCGGCAGCATTCCCACCCGCTCCAGGGACCGCTGCACCCGCTGGCTACGCTCTGACGAAGACATTCCGCGATAGGTCAGCGGCAACTCCACATTCTCCCGCACCGTAAGGTCTCCAATGAGATTGAAGCTCTGAAAGATGAAACCAATCTCCCGGTTGCGAATCGTGGCGCGTTCTCCTAATCCCAGTTGCTCCACCGGCTTTCCTTTCAGGTAGTAACTCCCCGCCGAAGGCGATTCCAGCAGCCCGATGATGGCCAGCAACGTGGACTTTCCCGAGCCCGAGGGCCCGGCGATGGACACGAATTCTCCCGGAAAAATCTCCAGCTCGATGCCCGAGATGGCATGTGTTTCCACCTCCTCCGTCTGGAAGACCTTGCTCACGTTTTCCAGGTGGATGAGAGAGTCCATCGTCCTCGTTCCCGTCTTGTATGCCGACTCTTGTGCCTTGCTCATGGTGGAAGCTCCTTACTCCAGTTGAATGCGCTGGTAATCGTCCCAGCGCGACATATCCGAGAGAATGATCTGATCGCCTGCGCGCAGGCCCTCGCGAATCTCGATGGCGTTCACCGAAGCCCGCCCCAGCCTCACCGGAACACGCACCGCGCTGTTCCCATCCGGCTCCAGGCGAAACACGCTGATCGTGCTGTTCTCCTGCCCGGACGTGGGACGGCCCACGTAGAGCACGTTCGCCAGCCGCTCCAGATCGATGGCGCCATCCACGCTGAGGTCGGGACGCGCGCCCGCAGGCAAGGCTCCGTCGAGCGTGACATCAACGGTGACAGTGCCGTTCTGCACGGCAGGATCGATGCGCACCACGTGTCCGGGAATGATGCCGTTGCGTGTGTCGATGGAAGCAGGCTGGCCCAGTTCGATGTCCTTGGCCTGGGTTTCGGGAACCTTCAGCTCGGCCTTGAGCTGATCGGGCTGCACGATCTTGGCCAGCGTGGTTCCTGGCGTCACCAGTTGTCCGGGCTGCAGCGGTAGTTCCTGTAACACGCCGTCGGTGCCGGCGCGCACTCGCAGTGCTTCAAGCTGCTTGCGCTTCAGCTCGTAGAGCGCGCGGGCCTGCGCAATGGTGGCTTGCTCCTCCGCCATCTGCGAGTCGATCACATTCTGCGCGCTGTCCAGGCGCTGCCATTCGACATCGTTGCGCGTCTTCAGCCCTTCGGCCTTGCTCTCCGAGACGTTCAAAGCCAGCTTGGAAACAATGCCGTAGTCGAACAGTTCACGGTCGGTCTCCGCCTGCGCCTTGGCCTGGTTGTAGTCGGCCTGCACCTCGGCCGCCTGCGCCTTCTGCGCCAGCGCCTGGCTGCGGAGCTGCGCTTCCATATTTCTGGCTTGCGCTTCGGCGGCGCGCAGCTTGTATTCCGCGTCGAGGGTTTCCTGCTCCAGTTGTGGATTGGCAAGCTCTACCAGAACAGTATCGACAGAGACGCGCGTTCCGGGCAGAAGCAGGATCTTGTCCACGCGACCTTCCGTGGAAGCGGAGATCCAGCGGATGTTGGTGGGCACCAGCGATCCGAGCGCGCGCACCTGGCGCAACAGCGGCCCGCGTTTCACGGTGTCCACCCAGATCGTAGAGCGCTCCACGGTGGGGGCCGCGGGCTTCAGCCGCGACACGCCCAGAGTCACGACCAGAATGCATACGCCTGCAACGATGGCGTAAATGGCACGGCGCCGGCGGCGGCTGCGGGCTGCGGATTGGCGTAGAATATCCATAAGAGGTCAGTTGCGCTCTTTATTCGTTTCTCAGGGCCACCATGGGATCGAGCGCGGCGGCGCGCCTCGCAGGAAGGTAGCTGGAAGCGAGTGCCACGACAGTGAGCAAAAGCGCGGCTCCCAGCATGGTGACCACGTCATAAGGCGCAATGCCGAACAGGAGCGTTCCTGCGGCACGCCCTGCCCACAGCGCGAGTAGGGCGCCGATTGCGAGACCAGCGGCAAGGAGCAGGACCGCCTCCCGCAGCACCAAAAGAATGACGCGGCCGCGGTTCGCTCCCAGCGCCATGCGAATTCCGATCTCGTTGCGGCGTTGCGCCACCATGTAGCTGATGACGCCGTAGAGGCCAAGCGCGGCCAGTAGTGCCGCCAGTAGCCCGAAGGCTCCGGAGAGCGTGGCCATCAGGCGCTCGCGTAGCAGGGAGTCGTTGATGAGTTCAGTAAGGACCTGAAATGCAATGCTGATGGCTGGGTTCACCTCAGCCACGGTTTTCTCTACATTTCGCTTTGTCTCGGCCATTGGCCCGTGGACGCGCAGCACGAAGCTGGTGCCCAGACCTCCGAGACCGGAGGCTTCCTCGGATTGCGAAATAGGAAAGAAAGCAATGGGACTGAACTCCTCGCGCAGGCTGCGATACTTGGTGTTCTGCACGAGACCCACAATCTGGTAAACAGGCTCCGGTTTACCTGCATCGAGTGCAAGCCGGAAGGTATGGCCAATGGGATTGGCGCCGTGGAAGTAGCGGCGCGCAAATTCCTCATTAACGATAGCGACCTTAGGAGCGCCGAAGCTGTCGCGGTCATCGAAATCGCGACCCGCTACCAGCGTCGTGCCCATAGTGCGAAAGTAGCCCGGCCCAACGGTATTGAGGTTTGACGGGTTCCCGCTGCCGCCCGCAATTCCTCCATCAATTCCCACCTGACCGTCTGTGGTACTGCCGCCCAAGGGTGTGAGTCGCACTTGTGCAGCCGAAACCACTCCGGGCTGGTGCGACAAGCGCTCCACCAGTTCCCGCCGGATCACGTCCACTTGCTCGCGAGAATACGAATTGCGTGGGAAGTGCAAGGTAACGCTGAGCACGCCTTGTGGTTGGAAGCCTGCATCGGTAGTGGAGAGGTTGCGCAGGCTTCGCACAAATAACAGAGCGCCAAAAAGCAATACCAGGGAGAGAGCAACTTGGGCGCTAACGAGTGCGCGGCGCAAGCTGAAGCGCTCAGGACCTGCCGTCATGGCACGTCCTCCGCTGTGTAGCGCCGCCGCCGGCGGAACCGAGGTTGAGCGAAACGCCGGGAGGAGTGCGAAGAAAATGCAGGCCCCGATTGCAATGGCGGTGGTGAATCCGAGAACGCGCGTGTCGGTATGCAAAGCAAGAAAAGTGGAGTTGCTTCCAGTGCTCAGAAATGCCAGTAGCCCGCGACCGAGCACGTCTGCCATTAGAGCGGCGAACGCAGCACCGGAAATCGCCAGCAACAAGCCCTCGGTGAACAGTTGGCGAATTAAACGCCAGCGCGAGGCGCCCATGGCCAAACGCACGGCGATTTCCCGCTGGCGGGCGCTGGCGCGGGCCAGGAGCAGATTCGCCAAATTCGCGCAGGCGATCAGGAGTACCAGCCCGGTAATCCCCAGCAGCAACCAGAGAGGCTGCATGTATTGCTGGCGCAGATTCGAAATGCCAACACCTGCCGGTACGGCAGTCAGCTTGTTCGCCAGATAGAGCTGGGCCTGGCCCCCCTGAAAGCCCGAAGGCAACGTGGCCTGCATAATACCCGGAGAGATTCCCTGGAGATGTGCGCCGGCGCGCTCCTCGGTCCAATCCGGCTTAAGGCGGCCCATCATGGCAATCCACCAGTCACGCGCGACCGGGATGCGCCCTTTGCCGTCGGGAGCGAGCAGGGCATCGGCGCATAGGGGAATCGCCACGTCGTAGCGGGTCCCGACTTCCACGCCAAAGAACGACGGTGGCGTGACTCCAACAACCGGAAAACGGCGGCCATCAAGGCTAACCGTGCGGCCCAGAACCTCGGCGCTGCCGGCGAAGTCGCGCTGCCAGAAGGCGTAGCTGATTACAGCCCCGGGGGCGCTGCACGCGGGAGTATCGTCTTGCGAGTTAAACAGGCGCCCCACAACGGGAGAAACACCGAGCACCTGAAAGAAGTCTCCGCTGACGTAGAGGCCCTCGGCAAAGCGCATTTCGCCACCTTCGGCGAGGTTGAACCTTGCGGAGCTCCACGCCATCACAGCCGAGAATGCCTGCTGTTGAGCGCGAATTTGCTGGTACTGGGGATATGTAAGGCTACGGGTACGGAAGGCATTCCCGGCGCGATTGCCCTGAAGCAAATCGATGAGCATTAATTGCTCGGGCTTGTCGACCGGCAGGGAACGCAGTCGAACGGCGTCGATGAGTTGGAAGATGGCGGTGTTTGCCCCAATGCCCAGGGCTAGCGTAAGCACGGCCACAATGGCGAATCCGGGGCTTCTGCGAAGTTGGCGCAAGCCGTAGCGCAAATCGCGCCCCAGGCTTTCCAGCCACGTGATGATACGGGTGGAGCGAGTGTCTTCCTTGGTCGTCGTGGGATTGCCGAAGCGGAGCAGGGCGTCGCGGCGGGCGTCCTTGGTGGACATGCCGGAGGCGAGATTGTCCTGGGTGCGCATCTCGATGTGCGAGCGCAACTCGTCGTCGAGATCGCGGTCCAGATCGCCGCTGCGAAACATTTCGGTAAAGCGATTCAGCCAAGGCATCTGTGATTCCTAATTCCCGCAGCTTAAGCCGGTTGGGGGTTCGGCCCTTATCGCAGGCATGAATGCCTGCGTCACCGGTTCAACTACGCAAAGCGCAAGACGGCGCCGACGGCCTCGACGAGGCGTCCCCATTCCTGTTCTTCCTTGGCGAGTTGTTTGCGGCCGGCGGCGGTCAGCTTGTAAAACTTGGCGCGACGATTGTTCTCCGAGACGCGCCACTCGGAGGCGATCCAGCCGGCTTGCTCGATGCGGTGCAGCGCCGGATACAGCGAACCTTCTTCGACGCGCAGCATCTCCTCGGAGACGCGCTGGATGTGGAGAACAATGCCGTAGCCATGCATCGCGCCGCGGTGGGCCAGGGTTTTCAAAATCAGCAGATCGAGCGTTCCCTGCAGGTCGTTTTTTGCCATGGTGTCTTTTTTCCCTAGACAGCTTGGCATTGTGCGCCCGCCGATACCTAGATGTCAAGGTGTAGTGATGGGAATGATTCCGGGCAGAAGTTCGGGTTGGAAGGCAGATTCTGCTTCGCTTCATCGGAGCGCCGCCGCAGCCTTCGCCGGGCGGTCCTGGTTCCTTGAAGGGATCATCTCCTCCGTGCCGCTAAGCGGCCGGCCGCGTGGCGCTCTAGGGGTTGCTTAAAACACCCAAAAACCGGTGGCGCAGGCCCAAGCCTGCGTTAAATGGCCAAATCTAAATGGCGGCTTTAGCCGCTGAGGTAGTTCGATCGGGTTTTTCAGCAGCCGGCTAGCGGGGGAACGGGGCAAACCCCATCCCTGCACGAGCTAGGAAAGATTCCCGCACAAGCTATGGGCGGGGGCTGAAGTCGCGCCCTTCTCAGAGGCACTAAGCCACGCGCGTGAGCTGCTTTTCGCCACAGGACTCGCTCACGCGGTTGTATATCGCCGCGTACAGCGCGCCCCCGAGGGCTCCGTCCGCCAGGGCGCAAGCCGTCACGAGCGCCACCTGGCCAGGAGTCCGGCGGGCGTTGTAGCCAGGGTAAATGGATGCCAGAACCCTAAGAAACTCGCGCGCATAGCGCGGGGAAACCAGATTAGCAATTCCGCTCGTCAGGGCTGCCCCACCCCACAAGACTCCGCAGGAAATCGCAACGGCTTTAGTATTGAGTTTCATGATGGCATTCTTTTCCTCTCTGCCTTGTAAGATGCGGCCGGAGCCAGTGCCGGCGCGAAGATTTATCAAGTTACGCAGTGAAGCCG
This sequence comes from Terriglobia bacterium, assembly GCA_963732925.1. Classification (GTDB taxonomy): domain Bacteria; phylum Acidobacteriota; class Terriglobia; order Terriglobales; family Acidobacteriaceae; genus DASZRZ01. The sequence goes on along the minus strand of CAVTBJ010000002.1, from coordinate 173,766 downwards.
AAGTCCGTCGAAGCAGGTTGAGCGATAGCGAGGAGAAGCGCATAATTGAGCCCTTCAAGTTGCCGGTGATCACCGGCTCGTGATTCACCTCACCCTCATGGAGGCTATATGCGTTGTCTTTTGAAAGTTGTCATCCCCGTGGACACCGGCAACAAGGCCATAATGAATGGCACATTGCCCGCCACGATCGAATCCATTCTCGCCGAGCAAAAACCGGAGGCCGTGTACTTCTACGAGGAAAACGGCAAACGCACAGGAATGATCGTCTGCGACCTGAAGGACAGCTCACAGATTCCCGCGTTCGCGGAGCCCTGGTTTCTGGCCTTCGATGCTCACGTTGAATTCCACCCCGCAATGAGTTTGCAGGATTTGAAGAACTCGGCTCCGGGCATGCAGAAGGCGGTACAGAACCAGCGCAAGATGAGCGCCGCAGCGTAACGGAACAAAAAGCAAGTCGAAAGCGCCCTCCCCGGAGGGCGCCTCTCTTTTTGGGATTAGAGGGAGAGCGTCTTCAGGTAGTCGCGGAAATCTTTGCCCAAGTCCTCGCGCTTGAGGGCAAATTCCACGGTGGCTTTCAGAAAACCCAGCTTGTCTCCGGTATCGTGACGCTTTCCTTCGAAGCGATAGCCGTAGATTTTCTCGGTCTTGAGGAGTTCCCGCATGCCGTCGGTAAGCTGCAGCTCGCCGCCGGTGCCCAGAGGTGTGTGGGAAAGGGTTTCGAAGATGGTGGGCGTGAGGATGTAACGGCCAATCACCGCCAGATTGGAGGGCGCCTCCTCGGGCTTGGGTTTCTCGACCAGGTCGGTGACCTCAAACAGGCGGCCGCCAAAGCCATCAACGGGCTGCATAGCGATAGCGCCGTAGGAAGAAATCGCTTTGTGGGGGACTTCCTGAATGGCGATGATGGAAGACTGGGTGTGCTCGAAGACATCCATCATCTGCTTGAGGCAGGGAGGGTCGGCGTCGATCACATCATCAGCCAGCAGGACGGCAAAGGGTTCGTTGCCGACCAGTTCCCGCGCCATCAGTACTGCGTGGCCGAGTCCCATGGCCTCCTTCTGGCGCACGTAGGCGACGTGGATCATGTCGGAAATCTGGCGCACCACGGCCAGCAGTTCGGACTTGCCGCGCTCTTCCAGCATCTTTTCCAGTTCGTAACTGACGTCGAAATGATCTTCGATGGCGGCCTTGCCACGCCCGGTAATGATGATGATCTGGTCGCAGCCGGAATGGAGTGCTTCCTCGGCGCCGTACTGAATGATGGGCTTGTCCACCAGAGGCAGCATTTCCTTGGGCTGCGCCTTGGTGGCGGGAAGAAAACGTGTGCCCAGGCCGGCGGCGGGGAAAACGGCTTTACGAACCCTCATCTTCATGCAGATCTCTTCCGAACACTGGATTGTATGCTCCTGCGAATGTAAGTTGCTCGATAGCAGCCCTTAGTTGTACCAGAAGCAAACGGCTGCGTCATGCGACCGTGGCCGCTTCGCCCGCGAGTTCGAGAAGCAGTGCGCGAAGGTTGGCCAGGACTTCGCCGGGAGCGGTAGTTTTCAATGGAAATTTCAGAATCCCTGCCGGTGTGAACTGGGCTCCGGGACTGCCGGCGACGAACTGCGCCAGGCGCGTGGGATCGACGGCGGTATTGGGATTGAAACGCACACTCACCTGATCGCGCTTGCGCTCGATCCCGGCGACGCCCACCCGGCGGGCGAACAGCTTGAGGGTGGCATATTCCAGCAAGTTGCGAACCGCCGGGGGAGGTGGGCCGTAGCGGTCCTCCAGTTCCGCGACGACTTCGCCGAGCTGCTGCTCGGTCTCCACCCCGGCGACACGCTTGTACATGCGCAGGCGCTGGTTTTCTTCCGGGATGTAGTCGTTGGGAATGCGCACGTTAAGGCCGAGGTTGAGCTGGGTTTCGAGCTCCTCGGCTTCCACCTCGCCCTTCAGTTCGCGCACGGTGCGCTCCAGCATGGACGTATAAAGCTCGAATCCGACAGCGTCGACATGGCCGCTCTGTTCACCTCCCAGCATGTTGCCGGCGCCGCGCAATTCCAGATCGAGGGCGGCGATCTTGAAATCCCGCGCCCAGATCCGAAAATTCCTTCAGCGCCGCCAGGCGACGGCGGGCAATGGGCGTGAGTTCCACATCCGGGGGGACCATCAAATAGGCATAGGCACGCCGGTTGGAGCGGCCCACGCGCCCGCGAAGCTGGTAGAGTTCGGCTGAGGCCGTGGCGGTCGGCGCGATTGATGATCATGGTGTTGCAGAGCGGGATGTCGAGGCCATTTTCGATGATGGTGGTGGCCACCAGCACGTCGGCCTCGTGGCGCATGAACCTGAGCATCACCTGTTCCAGTTCGCCCTCGCCCATCTGGCCGTGACCCGACGAGGACGCGCGCTCGCGGCACCAGTTCCTGAATGCGGGCGGCGATTTCGTAGATCGTGTCCACGCGGTTGTGCACGAAATAAACCTGGCCGCCGCGCTCCAGTTCGCGTTCGATAGCCGAGCGGACCAGCTTCTCGTCCCAGGCGGCGACCACGGTTTCGATGGCCATGCGGTCCTTGGGCGGGGTCTCGATCACGCTCATATCGCGCAGGCCGATGAGCGACATGTGCAGGGTGCGCGGAATCGGAGTGGCCGACATGGTGAGCACGTCGACCTCCTTGCGAATCTGCTTGAGCCGTTCCTTGTGGCGCACACCGAAGCGTTGTTCTTCGTCGACGATGACGAGTCCGAGGTCGGTGAAAGTGGATGTCCTTGGAAAGCAGGCGGTGGGTGCCGATGATGATGTCCACCTTGCCGGCTTCGATTTTCTCTACAATCTCTTTCTGTTCTTTGGCGGTACGGAAGCGGCTGAGCATCTCGATGGCAAGGGAAAGGCCGCGAAACGCTGCTTGAAGGTTTCGTAATGCTGGAAAGCAAGCACGGTGGTGGGCGCGAGGACCGCAACCTGCTTGCTATCGCTGACGGCCTTGAAGGCGGCGCGCATGGCCACTTCGGTCTTGCCATAACCCACGTCGCCGCAGAGCAGGCGGTCCATAGGGGTGGACGACTCCATGTCGCGCTTAATGTCGGCGATGGCGGTGATCTGGTCTTCGGTCTCGCTGAACTCGAAGGCGTCCTCAAACTCGCGCTGCCACTCGGTATCGGCCGGGAAGGCGTGGCCAGGAGCCAGCTTGCGGGAGGCATAGAGCTTAAGCAGTTCGTCGGCCATGTCCTTCATGGCCTTCTTGACGCGGGCCTTGGTCTTGGCCCACTGCTGCGTTCCCAGGCGGCTTAAGGGCGGGCGAACTCCTTCGGCGGAGCGATATTTCTGCACCAGGTCGAGGCGGGTGAGCGGAACGTAGAGGCGGGCGCCTTCGGCGTACTCCAGAATCATGAATTCGGCCTTCTGTCCGTCGCCCTCAGCGATTTCCCGCAGGCCCTGGTACTGCCCGATCCCGTGCTCGATGTGGACCACGTAGTCCCCGACCTGAAGATCGCGGAAGTCTGAGGTGAAGGCCGCGGTTTTGGACTTCTGCCGCATGGGGCGCTGCACCACCAGGTCAGACTCGTCGAACAGGTCGCGGCTGCCGAAGATGGCGAGGCGAGCCTCAGGCAGGAGGACGCCATCTGGGACGAACGCTCGTACTACAGTTGTAGATACTTCCTCGCCCACGAGATAGGCGGCGTCTTCCACATAGGATTCGCCGGGACGAGGGGTGCGGCTGCCCAGGCGAAAGGGCACGCCATACTCGGTCAGCATCTCGGCCAGACGCTCGACTTCTCCAGTATTGGCAGCTGCAAACAAGACGCGCTCCCCGGTGGCAACAAGCTTCTGGACCTCCTCCACCATGGCGGGCAGGGAGCCGTGAAAGCGGGTGCCGGTACGGGATAGAAACGACAAATGTAGTTCTGTGCCCCGGACTTGCCGACCCGGGGCAGCTTGGGAATCGGGGTCATCGGAAGCGGCGGCAATACCGAGGAGTTCGAGATCCAGGGCAGGAATCGTAGTGAGCCGTTTCTCCCATTCTGCGGGGAGCAAATACAACTCTTCCGGCCTCACCAGGTTGCCTACACCGCTGCGCTCGTGTACTTCTTCCACCCGCGCCCACCAGCTTTCGAGCGCACGGCCGACTTCCGAAGGCTCGACCACGATAACCGCAGCCTGGGGAAGGAGGGAAGAAACATCCTGCGAAGCGCCGGCGACGCCCGCGTAAAATTCCCAGCCGGGAAAGACGCCCACACCGCCGGCACGCACCGAGCTTTGCAACTCCTCCTGGGACCCGGCAATGCGGTTTCCCGACAGGCGGGCATGGATGGCGGCCAGGGTGGCTTCGCGGACTGGGGTATCACTCAAAGGCAGCAAGACGACTTCATCTACAAACGTAGTAGAGCGCTGCGTTCCAGGATCGAATTTGCGGATGGACTCGACCTCGTCGCCGAAGAGTTCCAACCGCAGGGGGCGGTCGGTATCGGGCGGGTAGACGTCCAGAATGCCGCCGCGCAGGGCAAAGTCGCCGGGCATTTCCACGATGTCGGCTTCGGTGTAGCCCACGGTGCGCAGGTGACCGGTCAGGTTTTCCAGGTCAAGGGTCTCGGTGCGGCGAATGATGCGGGCGAGCCCGGCGTAGTAGTCGCGATCCTGAATCCGGCTGAGAACCGCGGCAACAGGGGCGATGACGATGCTGGCAACGCCGGTGGCCATCTTCCACAAGGCAATGGCACGCGCCTCCTGAATCTCCGGGTGGGGCGACATGCCCTCGAAGGGGAAAACGTCCGGCGCGGGCAGAGTGACAATGCTGTCGGCCAGCGCGGAACCGGCATGGTCGGAGCGCTGAGCGGAAGACGGAACGCCGCCCGTGAGCTCCGCGAAGCTTTGCACGATGGGAAGCAGCTCTTCGGCGGCGCGATTGCTGTCCACAATGACCAGCAGGGGGCGGGCCGCCGCCCGCTGCAGCATGGGAATGAAAAGTGCCTTGGCCGTAGGGGTGAGGCCGGAAACACGAGCCTTCCCCGCGCCGGTCTTGAGGTGGGACACGGCACGCGCGAAGTCGTTGATGCTGTTCACGTCCGAAAACAGCTCGCGGACGAAAGGCAAGACCATTTCGCTCTGATTTTAGCAGTTAGGAAAAACTGCAAGACAGCATCCGTACACGGTCCTCATCTGGAGAGGCATGCTCACATCCCAAGGAATGTTGTTACGGCTTGGGAGTGTAGTGGCGCTGCAGCCAGCGGCTGAGGCCGTCCAGGCCGGGGAAGAGTACGCGCTCGGTGATGTTGGCTTGGTCGAGTTTGTCGCGGGCTTCCCACTTGAGCTCGGCGGGAATGAGGATGCGGCGCACCAGATCAGGCGTGTGGCGGAGAAGCCACTCGTCCAGGCGCACGGTCGGGCTGGACATCATGGAGAACAGCGCGTACTGGTTCACGATGCGCTGATCGAGCGACGGCGGCTCCAGAAACACAGGAAAGGGACGGCGCGACAGGCGTTCCAGTTCGGGGAGCGAGTGCGGGCCGGAATCCAGCATTTCCACGGTAAAGGCGTTGGCGCGCTCGCGGTCGAGCACGGCCCGGAGCTTGGCGGGAAGAAGACGATGCGCGGCCACGTAGTTGATACACCAGATAATGCCATCGTGGTGATACTCATCGAGGTTTTCGGTGGCGAAGTGCAGGGCGACATAGGGAGAATACGTCCAGTCGAGAAGGCGGGTGGGCAGGCCGTGGTGCTGGGCCATGGCCAGCCAGTTCCATTCCGAGCCGGTGAGGACTGCATCCTGGCGAGCGTACTTTTTGAAGTTGCGCAGCAGGTGGTATTCGAGTCTGGCGGACGTTACCACCCAGACGCATCAGGCCCGTGCGCAAGTCCTCGCTGAGATCGCCCAGACCGCGGTAGACGTAGTTGGAGCGGAAGCGGCCAATGGCCAAATTCCAGGTGTCCTCGAAAAGCTGATTGTGAAGTTCGGACCAGTTGGAGACGCGGACATCGCGGGACATGAACGGGATTGTCATGGATTGCGGCGGAGGAGGCAAGGCGGGAAAGTCGTAAACGAAGGACCTGAAAATTCCGCGAAGCTGGCCGCCGCCCCTGCACAGAACGGGCACCTGGTCCCGGCTGATATGATTTTGCGCTGATGAGCCGAATACTTGACAAATCACGTGCGTTGCAGAAGCGGGCGGAAGCCGTAATCCCCGGAGGAGTGAATTCTCCGGTGCGGGCATTCCGTTCGGTGGGTGGCGAGCCCTTGTTTGTGTCCCGGGGCGAGGGATCGCGGGTGCGGGATGCGGACGGCAACTCCTATATCGATTACGTGGGCTCGTGGGGGCCGCTGATCCTGGGCCACGCGCCGCCCGAGGTGGTTGAAGCCATTGTGTGCGCGGCGCGCAACGGCACCAGCTTTGGGGCGTCTACGGAGCTGGAGGTGCAACTGGCCGAGATGGTGCTGGAAGCCTATCCGGCAATGGAGAAGGTGCGCTTTGTCAGCTCGGGGACGGAAGCGACGATGTCCGCGATTCGGCTGGCGCGAGCCTACACCGGGCGCAAGCACATTGTGAAATTTGAGGGCTGCTACCACGGGCATAGTGACGCACTGCTGGTGAAGGCCGGATCGGGAGTGGCAACACTGGGCATCCCCGGGTCGGCGGGCGTGCCGCAAGAGTTCGTGCAGTTCACGCTGGCGCTGCCGTACAACGACAGCAACGCGGTCGATCAAGCCTTCCGCAAATACAAGAGCGAAATTGCCTGCGTGATTGTGGAGCCGGTGGTAGGCAACATGGGCTGCGTGCCCCCGGAGAAGGGCTTTCTGGATGCGCTGCGTTACCTGACCTCGCGGGATGGATCGCTGCTGATCTTTGATGAAGTCATGACGGGCTTCCGCGTGGCCTACGGCGGAGCGCAGGAACTGCTGGGGACGCGTCCTGACCTGACGACGCTGGGCAAAGTGATTGGCGGAGGCTTGCCCGTAGGCGCTTACGGAGGACCGGCTGAGATCATGGATATGATCGCGCCCCTGGGGCCGGTGTACCAGGCGGGGACGCTCTCGGGGAATCCGCTGGCCATGACTGCCGGGTTGGCGACGCTGCGCTACCTGCGGGAGAACCGGGAAGTCTACGGCCGCATGGAGCGGTTGAGCGCGACGCTGGTGGCAATGGTCCTGGAGGCGGCGGCGGAAGGCGGAGTGCCGCTGCTGGCCAACCGCGTGGGCTCGATGTTCACCTGGTTCTTTACGGCCGAGCCGGTGAAGGACTGGGCTTCAGCGGCGAAGTCGGATACCGAGGCTTTCGGACGCTTTCATCGCGCCATGCTGCAGGCGGGGGTGTGGCTGCCTCCTTCGCAGTTCGAGGCGGCATTCCTGAGCACGGCGCACACGGAGGAAGACGTGCGAGAAACGGTGGCCGCGGCGCGCGAGGCGTTCGCGCAATAGAAGCGACACACATCGTGGTATTTGAACAGCGCTGCAGATTGATCCAGACGGGTGTTTTCCGTCGGGGACAAGCCCGCTTCTGCAATCGCTCTCGCTCCCACATCCGGAAAATTCCCATCCTGCCATCGTCGTACCACAGCAGTGCACACTGAACGTCGCTCATTCCTTGAGCCATCCGGCACGTACGCCCTACAGTGCGAATGCTTCCGATCCCCTGACGCGGCGAAGCTCTTTCTGCATTGTGAGCCGTGACTGCATTTCCTTCAGTGGAGAAGGCAAAGCCAGGACCAGCGTCGGCAAGCTGGCTCTGCTGGGACCGCCGGTGTGCAGCGCACACAATTTCCACCTGAGATTTCTACCAACGATGACGAACCTCCGGTACTGCAACTTTCTGCGCGCCAGCGGGCTACGGCTGCTCGCCGCATCCCTAATGATTGTGATTCTGATCTCCGCGCCTTTTGCCTTTGGCATACCCCTGCCCGCTGTGACACTGGATTCAGCGATTAGTACGGTTGCCGGCACCGGCACCGGCGGCTACAACGTGGAGCAGGATGGAGGTCCGGCGACTTCCGCCGACCTTGACTTCCCGCGCGGCATCGCCATGGACAGCGACGGCAATCTGTATATCTCGGATTTCAGCAACGCCCGAGTGCGCAAGGTGGACGCGCAGGGAATCATTACCACGGTTGCCGGCGGCGGTTCCGGCTGCGAAGAGCAGGCCGACAGTGTCGGAGATGGATGCTTGGGCACGCAAGCCGTCTTGTCCGGCCCCGCCGCTGTCGCTCTGGACTCTGACGGCAATCTGTACATTGCAGACCAGGGGCATAACCGGGTCCGCAGGGTCGATGCCGGCACTCAGATCATCACCACGGTCGCTGGTTCGGGAAGTTCGAGCAGCAGTGGCGATGGTGGAGCAGCAACTGAAGCAGGTGTGCCCAGCCCGAGCGGCCTGGTATTCGATGCGGACAATAATCTCTACATTGCACAGTGGACGGATTCAGTGATTCGTCGCGTTGATTCCGAGGGAGTCATTACCACCATTGCAGGGACGGGGACCCCAGGCTTCAGCGGAGACAACGGTCTGGCTACGGAAGCGCAGTTGGACGATCCTGCCGGAATGGCGTTCGATGCCGCGGGCAATCTCTACTTCGCCGATTTCGAAAACTTCAGGGTTCGTCGAATCGACGCTGAGGGCGTCATTACCACCATTGCCGGCACTGGCGATGCTGAATTCAGCGGCGATGGTAGTCCCGCCACCAGCGCCGGCATCTCCCTTCCATTCTTCCTGGCTTTCGATCCTGCCGGAAACCTCTATGTTTCCGCGTACGGCGACCGCCGGGTACGGAAAATTGATGGCGGCGGAATCATCACCACGGTCGCGGGTACAGGAGGCAGCTACAGCGGCGATGGAGGACCGGCCACGGAGGCGGGAATCAGCGGACCAACCGGGCTGGCAATTGATTCCGGGGGGAATTTATATATCGCGTCTCTGCAGGACAGTCGCGTGCGCAGAGTGGCATTTGCGAGCACGATCCTGCCTCGAACCACAGTGGGAGAAAGCAGCGCCGCCCAGAATGTCGTGCTGCGATTTAACCAGGATTTGGCAATCTCCTCCATTCAAATTTCGCCGGGCTACGGGGACTTCAGCCTGGGAGAGGTCACCGGCTGCACTGTGGATGGAGCCACGCTGAACAGCGACGGTTCCACTTGCACGGTTCCGGTTACGTTTAGTCCCAGCGCCCCGGGAACGCGCACTGCGCCACTCATCGTGACCGATAGCGACGGCAGGGCCTATGTATTTGGATTGACCGGCTTCGGTGCAGGTCCAGTATTTACTTTTGTTCCGGGCGTGATGACCACAATTGCCAGCGATCTGGGCAGCACCGAGGGTGTTGCCACGGACGCGGCGGGAAACGTTTACGTTTCCGATACCGCGCATCAACAGGTGTGGCGCATGAAGGCCGATGGCAGCTCGCCAACCATTGTCGCGGGGGATGAAACCAAAGGGGGAACATATCAGGGTGATGGTGGACTGGCGACTGCGGCGGGCCTGAACAGTCCTGCCGGCCTGGCGGTGGATGCCTCGGGCAATCTCTATATCGCTGACCGCGACAATAACGTGGTACGCAAAGTGGACATTCAGGGAACCATCTCGACTGTGGCAGGAAACGGCACAGCCGGTTCCAGTCCCTGCGACGAAGGCGGACCGGCCACAGAGGCGGAATTGAGTCAGCCGCAGGATGTCGCGGTCGACGACACCGGCAACCTCTATATCGCCGACAGAGCCAACAGCGTGATCCGCAAAGTGAGTCCTTCCGGCACCTTTACGACGTTTGCGGGACAGCTTTTTGGGGAAGCCGGATATAGCGGCGATGGAGGAGCGGCGAGCAGCGCTCAACTGAACTCGCCTTCCTCGGTCGCCGTGGATGCGGCGGGGAATGTCTACATTGGGGATACATTGAATTACGCGGTGCGCAAAGTGGACCAGGGCACCGGAATCATCACGACGGTTGCCGGTACGCCGGGCAGCGAGGGTTCTGCCGGAGACGGGGGGGCTGCGACATCCGCCACTTTGGGCGCAGTGGATGGCGTCGCGGTAGATGAGGAAGGCGCGATCTACATTGCGGAAAGCAATCAGGTGATTCGGAAGGTGGACTCGGAAGGAAACATCCACACCGTCGCGGGCAATGCGACCTTAGGCGCGGGCTCCAGCGAGGGGCTGGCCACGGGGGCGCAACTGAACGATCCCGTTGCGGTGGACGCGGACGGCTTCGGCAGCCTCTACATCGCGGATAAGAGCAACAGCGCTCTGCGTAAGGTGGATGTGGGCAAAACGGCTGTTTCCTTTGCCGACACCAACGTTGGCGAAACCAGCGCCGCCCAGACAGTGACCATCCGGAACGCCGGTACTGCCAACCTCAACCTGCAGGAGGGCGCCATTGACAACGAAGTGTTTGCAGCCGTGGGCGGAACTTGTGACGGAGGGGTTCCAGTGGCAGCAGGCGATTCCTGCACGGTCCAGCTCGCGTTTACGCCAGGCGCGGGGGGATCTGCGGCCGGAGAGGCTACCATCACGAGCAACGCCGCGAATAGTCCACATCTGGTATTGCTCGGGGGTACGGGGGTCGCGCTCACGCAATCCACCAGCACGAGTCTGGCGGCAAGTCCGAGCGGAGAGGCAAACGTGGGGGACACGGTGACTCTGACCGCAACGGTAAGCGCTTCGTCGGGAACGCCGGCAGGCATCGTAACCTTCTATGACGGCGAGGTTGGGTTGGGAAGCGGGGAACTGAGCGACGGCATGGCGGTACTGGAAACCTCCAGCCTTTCGGAGGGAGCGCACTCGTTGAGGGCACAATATGAGGAAACCGAGGGCTTCCTCGGGAGCACGTCGAACACTGTCGATTTAAGCGTGGTTGTGCCTCAACAGAACACGCCGGACTACACGCTCACGGCCAGTCCGTCAGCGCTGACCGTCGCGCGGGGACAGTCGGCGCAGGCGACCATTACCCTGACTCCGCTGCACGGTTTCACGGGCACTGTGAACCTGAGCTGTGGAAGCGTGCCGGTGGGAGTGACCTGCACGTTCACGCCGGCATCGCTGACCGCGACCGGCGATAGCCCGGTAAGTTCGACGCTGGTGGTGCGAACCACGGGGACGCAACTCGCGAGAGCGCGCACGGGCCCGGGCCCGGCAGGCTGGACGCTTGGCCTGATAGGGTTGTTCGCCACTGTGGTCATGGGAAGTGGAAGTTGGCGGAAGGGACTTGCGCGGCTGTTTCTGCTGGCGCTGCTGGTTACCTTGCCAGGCTGTGGCGATCACTCGACCCGGGCGACCAATAACGTCATTGCGACTCCCGTCGGACAACAGACCGTGACGGTCACTGCCACGGGCGCCGGGGGGAGCAGTAGTGCGCCGCAGCACTCGGTGCAACTAGGCGTCAATGTGACGAACTAGTCAAGGAACGGTGTGGGTTCCTGGGCTGCCCCAATCGGTGCGGCCCTTTTTTGTCCAGGAAAATCAGCATATCGGATCCTAAAGATCGTTGTATGTCTCGGGTTTGACGGCTTCTCGCCCAACAGGCTAAAATCCTAAGGTTTGCCCCTCCTTCCATTCCCTTTCTGAGGGCAGGTTTGCGGCCTTCCGGGTCGCGGATGCGGGAAGTTATGCGGCAATTCTATGAAGAGGACCCGCGCTCTGGGCGCTGAGGTCCCGTAGGTTCGGCAGTTTCTGGAGGCTTTATGTACGCGGTGATCCGCGCCGGGGGAAAGCAGTATCGTGTGGCGCCCGGAGACGTAGTTCGGCTGGAACGGCTGACCCCTGGCGACAATGGCCAGGTGCAGTTTGACGTGCTGGCGGTGTCCAGCAGCGATGGTGAGATCGGTCCCGGAGAGAACGCACAAGTAACCGGGCAAGTTCTGGATGAAGGCCGCGGCGGCAAGATCCTGGTCTTCCACTACAAGCGGAAGAAGCAGTACAAAAAGCTGCAGGGTCACCGGCAGGCGTTCAGTTCGGTGCGGATTATGGAAATTGCCGTGGACGGCAAGACCTTCAGCGCGCCGGAATTGCCAGTACGCGCTCCGAAGAAGGCAAAGCCCGCAGGCGGGGAAGTTTCGGCTGAGCCCGCTGCCGCGGCTCCGAAGAAGGCGAAGCCGGCTGCGAAAAAGGCCAAGAGCGGCGGAGCAGCCAGGAAGGCAAAGGCTCCCGCGAAGTCGGCGAGCAAGAGCAAATCGAAGCCCAAGGGGAAGAAGTAACCCCGGGATTTCTCGAACAGAAACGGAATTGAGATATGGCACATAAAAAAGGTTTAGGCAGCTCACGCAATGGCCGCGACTCGAATGCGCAGCGGCTGGGAGTGAAAGTGTTCGGCGGGCAGCTTGTCCCCGGAGGTTCCATCATCGTGCGCCAGCGAGGTACCCGCTATAAGCCCGGGCTGAATGTGGGGCGCGGCAAAGACGACACCCTGTTCGCCAAAATCACCGGCGTGGTGAAGTTCGTGGACAAGGGTGCGATGGGAAAGTTCATTCTGGTGGAACCGGCGGCGGAGAAGGCATAGAACGCTAGTTCACGCGGATAGGCAGGCATGCAGAAATAAGCCCGGCTGGCAAGCCGGGCTTTTCTATTGCTATGACTGCGGCATTCGAGATTACTTTGACGATAGCTCGAAGTTGACGGTAATCTGGCTATCCAACTCGACGGGTTCGCCATTGAGGAGATACGGCTTGAATTTCCATTGGCGAACAGCGTCCAGCGCAGCCCCTCTCAATTCTGGAGCTCCGTCGATCACCTCAAGCGCCAAAACTTGACCCGACTGATCCAGCAAGACATGCATTCTTACAGCGCCCTCTACCCGCTTTTTGATGGCAGCCTGCGGATACTTCGGCATTATCGTACGCGCGATGTATTTTTCAAGTGTGGCTTGAGAGACGCGAATTCGCTTTGGCTGAAACGGCCGGGGCGCTGAGGTGCTGCCCGGATGAGAAGATGACGCGACATTCGGCTGCGGCACAACCGGGGGCGGGGGCAAGAAGGTGATTCCGTTAAGACTGCCTATGAGTCTCTCAAGGTCCTCCTGCGAATTTGCAGCAAATGCCCAAGTCAGCAGGAATCCACTCAATTGGGTTCAAGCCATTGCCTTGAAGAGCGTGCCCCCGCTATAGCTCTCGGCCCATTCTGCGCGGTAGAACTTCCTGCCAGCATAGGTGGCTGGCAACGCATCGCTCAGCAGCTTTGTCTGCGGGTTTCGGATTTGAGCTCGAGCGACCTTCGAAAGGAGCCCCGCAACATCTGTGCTCGGGAATTGGCTGGCTTTATCGGCAAAAATTATGACTCGCTCCCGCATGGAATTTCCAGTGTGCCGGTCCACTACCAGCAACTGAAAGTGACCGGAGATCCCAGTACCTTCGTTGGCCGAGGTTTTCGTCGAGAGTGTTTCATTTTCAAACCAGCCCTCCTCCAACGGGTACGAAAAGCCGAAGTAGTTGCTCCTATAGGTATCCTCGAAAAAGGTCCCAGTGTCGGGCTTAAGAGAGACAGCAGGCTGAAGAGGTTCTTGCGAATAGGCGAATCCGACCAGGAGCAGACAGATCATCGGAAGTCGAGAAAGACCGTACTTCATGGCGCTCAGGGTATCGAAGTTGTGATTTGAACCTTCCCCAGTTCTTGTGTGGACGAGTCGCAGCAGTGCTCTCCAGCGGGCATAGGACGAGCCCAATGCTATCCACAACCTACTCCTTGGGCAAGTCGGCTACTACCGCGGGAGTCGCGGGCCCGGGAACCGGCATCGGCTTGCGGACTTCCGGCTTCAGAGTTTCAACGCGGAGCGCCGAGCCTCCGCGCTCGTCGTATTTGCCGAAGATCATCTTGCCGGCCGTCGTCTGCAGAACCGAGGTGACGGCGATATCGATGGTCTTGCCGATCAGCTTGCGGGCATTGTCCACCACCACCATCGTTCCGTCGTCGAGATAGGCGACGCCCTGGTTGTATTCCTTGCCTTCCTTCAGAATGAACACGCGCATGATCTCGCCCGGAAGCACCACGGGTTTGAGGGAATTGGCAAGCTCATTGATATTGAGGACTTCGACGCCCTGAAGCTGCGCCACCTTATTCAGGTTGAAGTCATTGGTGACGATCTTGCCCTCGAACATTTTGGCGAACTCAATGAGCTTCAGGTCGACTTCGCGGACGGCAGGAAAATCCTGTTCCGAAATCTGCACCTGGACGGCGGCGATTTTCTGGATGCGCTGCAGGATGTCCAGCCCGCGGCGGCCGCGGTTGCGCTTGAGAGGATCGGCCGAGTCGGCCACGAGTTGCAACTCGCGAAGCACGAACTGGGGAATCACGAGCATACCGTCCAGAAAGCCGGTTTCGGCGATATCGGCGATGCGGCCGTCAATGATGACACTGGTATCCAGAATTTTGATGCTTTTCCTGACCTGCTTTTCGCCTCCGAAGATTCCGCCGAGCGCGGAAAGATTCAGCAGGTCACCCTTGTTGGCGCCTACAACCAGTCCCACATAGGCCATGAGCAGCATGACCATGATTTGCAGGAAGCTCTGGGTAGGGCCGGGAGGCACGCTGTTGTGCAGGACCAGACTGAACAGGTAGGCGCCCAAAATGCCGAGGACGCTGCCCACGGCGGCTCCAATCAGGCGCTTGAGGCTGACAGAATGCAGGCGGTGCTCAAAGAGCACAACTCCTAGACCAATCACGGTTCCGGCGATGGCACTGGGAGCCTCGTCCAGCCCGAAGGGCTGCAAGACCAAGCACATCACCGCTACCACAACAACAAATATGAGGCGAATCAGTATGAGATCCAAGGGTCCCCCCATCGCCTATTCACGGCAACGGATCGTTTCCGTCTGCCGCCTGGACGGAAACCAATAAAACTCTATGAAGCTTTTCCCTGCCCAGGCGGTTAGCCCGCTTGCCCCGAAATGTGGGGAGAGTTATATCACCGCCAGCAACGGGCATGCACGCCTAAAAAAGGTCTTTTCTGGATTTTCATAGCTGTTTGGACGTCCACATTGCGAAATCGCGCCCCCGGAATCTTTCCCCTGCGAAGGGCGACAGGTTATCTAGAATGCTAATAAGTGTACTGGGGTTCTCCGTTGACCTGGAAACCAGCGGGGGAGCATGGTGGAGCCGCTTCCAGTTTCTGCCAGACCTACAGTCATGCCAGCAGTCTGATTGGAGCTTCGAAGCAACCGGCGCACGTCTCGGGGGAGAACCGCGCCGGTTTTGTTTTGGCGACCCGCTGATCTTGCGGCACAATCCGCTCCGCTGAACTTAGGGCAATGGCCTATTCATTAGAACTTCTACGCTGGCCAGATGGCTTCATAGGCTCGTCCTGAAGGTTCTTAATGTAACCCCGAGATGGGTGCACGGAAGCACCCACGAAACTCCGAGTACAATTTTCTTCTATGCGAGCCATGGTAGTAGTACGCGCCGGCGGTCCGGAAGTTCTGGAGCTTCGCGAGCAACCGGACCCGATTCCACAGCCGGGTGAGGTCCTGGTGAAAGTGCAGGCGGTGGGGCTGAACTTTGCCGATCTGCTTTCCATGCGCGGGGGGTACCAGGGCGTTCCGCCCCCGCCGTTTGTCGCCGGACGGGAATTTTCCGGCATCCTGGCGGAGACCGGCGAAGCCGTGATGGGTTACGCGCAGTGGGGCGCTTTCGCCGAAACAATGGCGGTGCGGCGCAGTCTGGTCTGGCCCAAACCCGAAGGCTTCAGCTTTGCCGAGGCGGCGGCGTTTCCGGTAAATTTTTTCACCGCCTATTTTGCGCTGTGGAAGGCGGGGTTCGTGGAGCCCGCCGGCGACGGACATTTGGGCCGCAAGCGGCGGGTGCTAATCCATGCTGTAGCCGGAGGGGTGGGAACCGCCGCGCTGCAGATCGCCAGGACATTGGGAATCGAGACCTATGGGACCGCCTCCACCGACGAAAAACTTGCCCGGGTGCGGGAACTCGGGCTGGACCATGGCATTCAGTACGTGCGCGACGACTACGAAGAAAAGATTCGCGAACTTACCACAGGCGAAGGCGTCGATGGCGTGCTGGAGATGCTGGGAGGCGAGCATACCGCCAAGAGTGTCCGCTGCCTGGGTTTGTTCGGCAGCGTGATCTCCTATGGATCGGCCACGGGCAAGCCGTCGCAGGTAGAGACCCGCACGCTATATGCGCGGAATACCAGCGTGCACGGATTGTGGCTGAGCCGGCTGGCGGAGCGGGAGACAGTAATGTCCGCCGCATGGAAGCGGCTCGCGGGCTGGGTTGCGGAGGGAAAATTGAAGCCGCTGGTGGGAACGGTTCTGCCGCTGGAGCGTGCCGCCGAGGGCTTTGCCTTGATGGGGGAGAGAAAAAGCGTGGGAAAACTTGTTCTGGAGATCTGACTGCAGTTTCGATAGTTCCCGGCTCAGGCGCCAGCCGCAGACTGGCGCCTGAGCGAAATTAGAATCGGCCTGCTCTAATGAAGGTGGTGGCGGCCTACCAGCACACCTTTTCCAAGGATATGGCCGTCCATGGCCCGCAGTACCTGGTCGCGAGTAGCGTCGGGGCCCAGCTCAAGCTTGCTGTCTAGAGCATAAAGCTCGAATGAATAATGATGGTCGGGGCCCTGGCGAGGCGCACCGGGTCCGAGATAACCCACTGAGTTGCGCACATTTTTGGCCTGAATGGAGCCGTCAGGCAGGCGGTCGGAGTGGGGAACATCCCCCGGCAGCGAGCGCGCCGAGCCGGGAATATTGAAAGTCATCCAGTGGAGCACATCTTCGGTCGTCTTCTGCCGGGCGACATCGAGATCGTGCAGGATGAGAGTAAAGCTCTCCGTGCCCGCGGGAACATTGCTCCACTCGAGCGGGGGCGAGACAAACTGGGGAGTGACCTGGGTGTATTTATCGGGGATGATGCCGCCGTCCTGAAATGCGGACGATCGCAAAGTCAGGCCGGGCTGGGCCGCGGCCTTGGGAGCGGATGGCATCTGCTGTGCGGCGGCCGTGCTGAGGGCGATCAACAAAGTCGCGCCAACCGCAAGTAGGTGTGAAGTCCTCATGAGCTTGCCTCCAAATACTGGCCAGGAATTCTAGCATTACCGTCCCTCACGAGTGCATATGGCAAGAACCTGCACCTCAGTGCACCACCGTGCTTTGCGGGAAAGCGGAGGATTGCATCCCAGCCAGCGAGCCGTCCGCCCGGCGATGAATCCCCTTCCCGAGATACATGCGGCGGTCGGCGGTGGCGAGCAACTGCTCCGCCTGGGTGCCATCGCTGCCATAGAAAGCGCTCCCCACTGCGAGCGAAAGCAGTCCCGCTTCCCCGGGGGACGAGGTGTGTGCCCGTCGCCGCCGCGCATTCGTTGAGGCGCGCGGCTTTCTCCAGAGCGGCATCCGGCGTGAGCCCGGGGACAACCAGCACGAACTCGTCTCCGCCCATGCGGGCCACGTAGTCATACTCGCGGCAGGTTTCCTTGATCTTCTGGGCGAACAGGCGCAGGGCGCGATTGCCCTCCAGGTGCCCGAAACGGTCATTGATGGCCTTGAAGCCATTGAGGTCGCAGACAAGGACGGCCAGGCCCGTTGCGGTGCGCTCACAGCGCACAATTTCCCGGTCCAGGTGAATAAAGAGCGAGCGGGCATCGGGCAGGCCGGTCAGGTAATCGGTTTCCGCTGAGTCCTGCACCTGCTGGTACTTCATAGCGTTTTCAATGGAGAGCGCGAGCTTGGGACTGATGGCCAGCAGAATGCGCAAATTGTCGCGGCTGAAAGCGTCGCCTTCGGCGCGATACAAAGTGAGCGCGCCGATGGTGCTGGTCAGGCCCTGCAAGGGCACGGAGATTGCCGACTGCAAGGTGCTGATCTTCGAAGGATCGTTAAGATAGCTGGTCTCTACCGAGGGATTGCCGTTCAGGATTGGCTGGTTGTTCTGCACTACCCAGCCGGAGAGTCCCTGGCCGACCGGCAACTGCAAAGTAGAAAACAAACGGTAGTCGTCACCATGGACATGGCGCGGCGTGAGCACGTCCTGATCGCGGATCCAGATGGCGATGGCATCGTAGGGAATCAACTTTTGCAGGCGCGCGGAAACGACGGACAAGGTTTCGTCGAGGCTGAGAGAGCTGCCCAGGTCATGGGTCAGTTCAAAGAGCATTTGCGCCTCCTGCCGCGCAGCAGCGATGGAGGTGAGAAAGTCGACTTCCGACGCGGGGCCGGCGCTATTCTCCCGCTCAAAGCCGCTGGCCGGAACCGCGGCGCGCTGCGGGCCCAAACTGTGCCCGCCGTTTTCCTGACTGGGAGCGGACTGGGCCCGCGCCAACTGCTCCAGTTCGAGATAGCGGCGTCGCAGAATCGCAACCACCTTGGGGTCGAAGTCCTTTCCCGCAAGGCCGGCCACGTGTTCCATCGCGCGATCCAGCGGGATGGCGCGGCGATACTGGCGATCGGAGGCCAGAGCGTCCAGGCAATCGACAACCGAGAGAATGCGCGAGCCGATGGGAATTTCTTCTTCCTTCAGGCCGTCGGGGTGGCCGCTGCCGTCCCATTTTTCGTGATGGGAGCGAACAATGGGAACCACCGGATAAGGAAATTTGACACGGGACAGAATCTCAGCGCCGACAACGGGATGGATCCGCATCTTTTCGAACTCTTCGGGAGTGAGCCGGCCGGGCTTGTTGATGATGTGTTCGGGGACAGCCAGCTTCCCGATGTCGTGCAGCATGGCTGCGGCCTTCAGAGCCTCCACCTGGTCTGGCGGCAGGTTCATTTCCCTGGCAATCTCGGTTGCGTAAATACGCACGCGCAGCAAGTGGTCGTGCGTGGTGTGGTCCTTGGCGTCGATGGCCAGAGCCAGGGCCTCGATGGTGCGCAGGTGCAGGGCCGCCATTTCCTCGACGTGAAGCTTCTCGGTTTCCAGTTTGCCGACATAGAGCCGATAGGACCGATAGACCCAGTAGACGACGGGGGCAATCAGCAGCGAAGTTTGCCATCCCGCCCAGTGGTTGAGCAGATGCACGAGCATGACGAGGGCCGCGCCGGCGAGGTAGAGAGGAAGGGTCCAGAAGTAGTATTCACGCCAGATTTTGCTGAACTCGCCACCTTCCGCCAGGCAGATCACGGCGGCGATAGGAATGGTGTTGAACAGGAAGAAGACCAGCGTGGCCACCATGAGGCTAGGCGCCTGGTGGCCCAGGAGAGGCAGCGACACATGAAAGGCAAACCAGGTTGCGTAGACCGTGGGCGCCATCATGCTGACCACATTGAACAGGATCCGCACCGGCTTGGCCGGGCGGTTCATCTTCCAGAAGCACTGCGTCAGGGTAGCGGCGCAGCCCAGAAACATGGTTTCCGGCAGGGACAATTCCAGCGACCCAAGCAGGACAAAAAGAAAGGTGACCGACATGGACCCGTTAATTCCCGGGACTACGACCTTCAGGCCCGACGTAAGCAGAGCGATGCTGAGGTAAACGGAAAATCGGAGCACGCCTTGTGACGACCAATGCGGAAACACCGCCAGCATAGCCGCCGCTCCGAGTGCGGCAGTCGCTCCAATGAAAAGCTTGGCTGCAGGTTTCATTCCTGAGCTTTCCTCCGGTGGCCAATGAGGAACAAGATCGGGAAACTTGCCCGGCGCGGTCCGCAGCAAGAGGCGCCGTGCAGACGGCGACTCCAGTGTCGAAATGCCGATGCCGTAAAGCGCCACATCGGCAGGGTGCGCAGGTCACGCCTGACGGCACGCCTCGCACTTGCGGTGCTATTTCAGCAGCCTATATCAGTCCCATCGCAAAAAGGGATATCCATGCGTGTCCCCGGTATCGAGCTTGCAACCAGGGCAGCGCGGGCAGGAGCTGCCTACTTCCGATGCCAGCGGCAGTACTATCTACGAGTACATCTTTTTCGCTGGGGAGCGCGTTGCCCGCCGGGATGATGCCGGCGGTAACGTCTTCTATTTCTTTGCCGATCATCTGGGCTCGACGCGACTGATTACCGATGCCACGGGTTCGGTCCAGGGAGACTTGGAGTACTTATCGTTTGGCGGCGAGGTGGTTGCTTCGACAACGGACACGCACAAATTCACAGGATATGATCGAGATTCAACTCTGGGCCTGGACTATGCTGGAGCTCGCTATTACAAGCACACCATAGGGCGCTTCATGAGTCCGGACCCAACTATGGGAAATGTTCTGAACCCGCAGACCTGGAACCGGTACGCGTACGTGCTGAATGATCCGATAAACTTGCGTGATCCCTCTGGTCTTGGCGTGGAGTGCATCACCAGCTCGATTGACGGCCAACTGACAAGCGGAGGATGCCGGTGGGTGGATGGGGGAGTAACGGGCGATGACCTATCCAGCGCTTATCCCATACTTGGAATTCCGAACAACACCCCCGTCGACGAAGCCTACCTAGCTTGGCTCAACAGGGATGCTTACGCGGAGGCAGTGCGGGCCTACTGGGCGCAACAGAATTCAGGACAAACGCCGTCCGGAAGTTCGCCGGGAGCGGATACCCAGCCGCCCCAAAGTCAGGGAGCTGCAAGCAATGGGCCAGCAACCGGGGGAAATGACAATGCTGAGGTAAAGGGGCCGCCAGCCTTTCAACAGTCCTACTCAGCATATGTGGGTTGTGTCGTTGATAGCTGGATGCAATTCTTTAGTGACGAACTGAAACTTGGAGGCAATTCAGATGTTTCTACCGGGACTGCATGGGTAACTTCCGCTACAACCGCTTTTGCTGCGGCAGCAACGGGAAGACCCAAAACTGCGCTGATGTTTTTGGGTACGAATGCCGCAGTAACATTTTCGGCCGCCTCACAAATACGAACAACTTGTACTCAACAAAACTGGAATCCGCAGTATGGACATTAAATCAACTAGTGGTGAAAGAGAGCTAATGGGCGATAGCGGCCGTATCTGCTTTCACGAGGATCGCTTATTGGGGTGGTTTGCCTTTTCCTATTGCCTGCTTCTGCTCGTTATTCATTTTGTTCGTCTCATAACTAACGTGCCACTTTCTGTACCACCGGGCCTTTCCGAACATCCAGTCGCTCTGACCTTTCTCTTGATCCTCGGGATATTGCTGTCCAAGACCAAATGCGCTGAAGAGCGCCTGCTATTCCTATCCGTGGCAGTGGCCTACCTTGTTGTTGTCATTTTGGCGCTAGTTCCTAATTTGCAATTGGCACTTGGCATCTGGGGTCGAGTGCTCATGGTGATGCTGTGGGGCAGTGCTACCGGTTTCTGCATCCGTATCCTCACACAACACCGCGCAAAATGAACTATGTACAGTGGCATTCGACGCCCCAATCTCAGGGACAAGTGTTTCAGTGTGCGGCAAACCTCGCGAACAGCATGAGTGTGGCGCACTACGCTCATTTGCAGAATGTCCCCTTAGCCTCCAATATTTTTTCTAATGACTTTTCTTCGCTTACAAACCTCATTCTCGGTCCCGGTCGGCCCGGTGCTGCCGTTGGGCTTGCGGAAAATGTAGGAGCCAGCCCGGCGCTCCGCATAACCGCCAAGGGCGCGGGAGCAGTGTCAGTCGATTCGGGCTTTCAGTTCATATTCAGTTCCACACCCGCTATCAGATTCGGCGAGACCGCAATCGGCGGGGCTCTGACGAAGGCGCTTGGAGTCGCTGCCGGGTGCCCCATCCTGAGCGCAGCGAAGGGTGGGCGGAACAAGGTGTGCGACAATTTGCTGCATGCCGCGCAATTTGAAGCGGTATCAGAATACCGGTCAGACCCACTTCATTACTTTCAGTTGCTATCAGCGGCGGCTATTCCTGCGCACGGCGGCCAAACGGGATACCTTCTGCGGGCGCTCGAACAGGCCCGCAAGCGGTTCGGGTTTGTCATTGTGGGATATGTTGTCATGCCCGAGGCTCTACGTTACTGTTTAAACCCACCCTTCGCTGCGCTCAGGATGGGGCACCCGGCTGTTGGTTTTGTGGCCGGTTCGATTCAGAAGACTTGTGATGCGATCGGAAACTAACGAGGTCAGATCGATTCGCGAGAGGCTTATGGTTTATGTTGAAAATCAGCAGCAAAACACATTATCAATGTCCGGTATGCGACTTTCCCTTGGATATCAGCGATGTTCATATGCATCGGGAATTTCTCTGCACACAGTGCGGCACAAGGCTGATGGTAATTTTCAAATACAATTGGATTTACGGACTGATCGGGTTTGCTTGTGGACTGGGGATAGCATATTTGCAGGGCTTTGAAAGTGTCGTTTTGATAGTTATGGCTATTATTTATGGTCCGATACTCCACATCATATTCCTTCGTATCGCCTCAGCTATCTGGATGCCTGTCACCATAAAGGTTCGGTCACTGTACGTGCAGAAGCTCGACATTCACGTTTAGCGAAAATCAATATTGACCTTTTCTATTTCGAAGAGACGGGCATCACCGGATCAATCGGTGTCTCAAGCCACTTACGCACGGACTTGCTAACTAGGGTGAGGTGACCCCATTCTTCGTCTACCCCGGAGCGGGGATCAGGCCATGAATTTCCCAAACGCTCTAAGACCGGCTGTCGCTGTTGGAGCGGTCACCGGCTACGAGTTGACAAGAGAGGACTAAAATTGTCCTAAAACTAAGTGCAAGACTTCTCGACGGGGAGATCCAGATTGCGATTGAGGGCTCGGTATCGATGTCCAAGTTGTGGAGCACTAATGCGCAACGACGAGATTTGGGCAGGAAAACCTTGGGTATGCCCCGGTTGTGCACGTGAATTGCAACTTCCGCGAAAACAGTCACAATTTGAGGTCTGGGGTGCCATAGGTTTAACTCTGTTGGTATTAATTGGTCTCGGACTCCGGGGATGGGCTTTGTTCTTTGGGACTGCGGGGCTATGGGTTCCGAGTTTGTTGATATACGTACTGGTGGCTGATCGAATTTGCCCGCCTCGTTTAGAACTTTATGGCGGGGCGAGTTCTCCCTATGACAGAAAATCGAATTTGAGCTTGTTCCAGAAGTAGCCCCCCATTTTCTGACACGTCTGGGAGGTGAGTTCCGGGCGGGCAAGCCCTACCCCAGGCTGGGATGCCCCACCCTCCGCGATTTTCGAACGGTGGGAACATCCCCGACTTCTATTTTCTGGATCATCTGGGCTCGACGCGGGTGGTCACCAATGGCGGGTGGCCCACTCAACGCGGTTTTCGTTGAGTGGGGGTGCCCCCATCTGACCCCGTCGCGAACACTTCACTGGAACGTGCTCTTTGTGAACGGTTTCCCTCCATAGCGGTCATTGCGGCGCTTCGTGTTCCGTTGATTCCCGCACCAGCGATAGCCGTCATCAACGGGAGCACGGGCAGGCAAGCAAGCTTACCGGGGGTCGGCAGGTCCCCGCGATCGACCCCGGTTTGCTAACATCTCTCCTAAGTGAACCGGACTGGCGAAAACGTAGTTCGCATTGAGGCGGAAGCTTTGCGGGCGCTTGCCGAACGCCTGGCGGGCACAATGGCGGAGGCGTTCAACCAAGCGCTCGATTGCCTTTATGACTGTGGCGGGCGGGTGGTGGTTACGGGCCTGGGCAAGAGCGGGCTGGTGGCACGCAAAGTAGCCGCGACCCTTTCCTCTACGGGTACTCCGGCGCTGTTTCTGCATCCCGCGGAGGCGGCCCATGGCGACTTGGGAATGATTGTTCGCGGTGACGTGGTGCTGGCGCTCTCCTATAGCGGCGAGACAGCGGAAATCCTGGCCCTCCTGCCCACGATCAAACGCCTGGGTGTCCGGCTGATCGCCATGACGTGCGATGGCGGCGCGGCGTCTGGGAATCCTGCGGGAAGCGTGCGGCTGTCCACGCTGGCGCAGGCTGCCGATGTGGTCCTGGATTGCTCGGTGGCGCAGGAGGCGTGCTCGCTGGGCCTGGCTCCGACGGCTTCCACCACCACCATGCTTGCTCTGGGCGACGCCCTCGCGGTGGCGCTGGCGGAAAAACGCGGCTTCCGGGAGGATGACTTTGCCGGCTTGCACCCGGGAGGAAAACTGGGCAAGAAGCTGGCGCGGGTGGCCAGCCTGATGCATACCGGCGAGGCGCTTCCCCAGGTCGCTCCCCACACGAAAATGCCGCAGGTGATTTATGAGATGTCGCGCAAGGGGCTGGGAGTTACTACAGTTTTAGAAAATGGCGCGCTCAAGGGAGTGATCAGCGACGGTGACCTGCGCCGGCTGCTGGAAACGCGCGGCCAAAGCGTGATGGACCTGGCGGCAGGAGAGTGCATGACCCCGGGGCCGGCGACGATCTCGCCTGAGGAATTTGCTACGGCGGCCTTAAACCTGATGGAGAAGCGGCGCATCACGTCGCTTCCCGTGGTGGACGGCGAGGGCCGCTTGCTGGGAATTCTGCACCTTCATGATTTGTGGGGAACGCAGATGTTGTAGGCTGTTGCAGGGAGACTCCTATGTATCACTACGATCCCAATGCCGCTCTGGACGAGTTGCGCGAAGAGGCGGTTCTGCCCAATCCGGTTCACGTGCGCGATATGCTGCTGCGCGCCAGGCTCAAACCGGAACGGTCGCTTGAGATGAACCGCCTGTTTCTGGAATACCAGCGACAGTACGGAGAACTGCAGAAGATGGGGAAGGAGTTGCTGGACCAACTGGCTTCGCAAGCGGCCTAGGGGCCCAACGACCTCGCACTACTAGGGGCGCGATTCTTCGGCCTGCCTGGTTTGCGCGGAAGAAGTTGCGCGGAAGAAGTTTGCGCCGGAGGAGAGGGATTGGGAGCTGGCGACGCTGGCTCCTGCCTTTGCGGCGCTCCGCCGAAGCGGTATCCTGACTCGCCGCGCCCGCGGCCTCGCACAATGGCCTCGGCGCCTTCGATCAGCAATTCCGCCTGGGTTACGGGCACGCGCTCCTGGTTCACGAAGGAGAGCGTGAGCGCGGGATCCTGCTGAAATCCGCTGCGCGCCAGCCGCTGCAGAGTGGACTGAGCACGCGAGGATGCAGCTTCGTCGTCACTCTGCTGCAAGGTGTCCGCAGCCTGAAACCCTCGTTGCAGGATGGTGCGCAGAGCGGCACTGTCTTTCATCTGGGCCGTCACCATCGTCATGGTCACCGCAACCTGCAACTGCTGACCAGGATCGGTGATCTGGCCGGCCGCGTCGAGAGCCTGCTGGAGCGCGGTGCTTGCGCCTGCCGGATCCTTGCGCGCCAGCCCGGCGGCAGCCCCCACCAGAGCCAGCGCGCGCGGCAGCGGGTCGGAGATAGCGGTGCTGGCCGTCAGTGCGCCTGCGGGATTACGGCGTGCCTGGCTGTACTGCATAAATTCCTGCTGCTGATCTCCCATCCGTGCTTGCTGGGGCCGCGATGGAGAAGGGCCGAAACCCCCGCTCGGGAAGAACAATCCCGCCCGCGAAACGCCGTTTCCCACCACGCTGGAAGCCGCCACAGAGGGACGCTCCTCCAGTACCTGTTGCCGCAGTTCCGGATCGATTCTTTGCAGCACGGGAAGCAGACGGCGCAGCAGACTGTCGGCAGAATCCCGCGCCGGTGAGGCAGAAGGCGAGGACGAAGAAGAGGAGTCGCTGGACGAGAGAGCGGAGGCTTGCTGGTCTTCGCGCTCAGCCCGGGCGAGCAGCTTGTCCACCAGGGAGTGATACGCCAATTGCGCCGCGGGAAGCGGGACCCGTGGCCCTTCCCGCTGGAGCATGCGGGCGAACTCGGCGTCGCTTTCCGGAGAATCAGTGCCCTGATTGTAGGCAGAGGCCGACTCGTAGAACAAAGCCTGGCGCAGTTGAGCGTCCGAGCTGTGCAGCTCTCGCGAGGCATTCAGGACCGCGGAGTAGGGATAGTAGCTGGCCTGCGAAAGACGCAGAGCTTCCTGGCGCACTAAGTCCATGCCCTCGGAGCCCTGCTCCCGAACCAGGGTGGCAAATAGACCCTGCAGAGCAAAATTGAATGCCGGGCTGGTCGCCGCTTCGGCGGGCACGGTGCGGAAAACTTCCAGGGCGTGTTCCGGGTCGCGGCGGGCCAGGACAGGGATTGCGCTGGCGTAGACAGAATCCCGATCGTCTCCGGGGGTAAGCTCCTGGGCAAAAGCCAACGCTTCTTCTGCCCACTGGGAGGCCAATCTCGGGTCAATGAAATTGGCCGCGGTAATCTGCCGGGGCAGAACCTTCACGCGCTCGTTGGGTGGGATGGTAGCGCCGATGGAGTAGCTGAGCTCTAACAGGTCCCGGGCCAATTGGGTGCGCTCCTCGCGGATTTGCTCCGCGGGAGAAACCGGCAACGCACTTTTTTGAGTTTGCTTCTTTTTAGCCGGCGCTGGTGGAGCCTGCGCCGGAGAGATTGCGGCCTTGGAATTCTGCTGCGCGCCCGCCGCCGGACTTGCGGAAGGCAGCGATTGGCCTAGAGCAACGGACACAAGCAGAGCCGGAGCGACCACGAGGTCCAACGCGAGACGGTGGAAGGCGATGCACATGCGACAGCCCGCTCCCTGCTTCCTGTATAAGTCTAGACCATGAACCCCGGTTGGCGGGGCGGAGTTGCGCTAGAATCGGGAGCGTGTCTGCCGAGCTCAAAGATCTGATCCGCTGCCCGCAATGCGGCGGAAGCGAAATTATCTACTCCTGTGAACCCAAGTGCTGCTACAACCACGTGTGCGCGGACTGCCGCAGCACCTTCGAGCTCAACACCAAGAGAACGGGGCAGTTTGACCGCGAATCCCCGCTGGTAGCCAGCGAGCCCCTCTCCGGCGAGCCGACCACCGGGTGCGCCAACTGCGACAGCCTGAAGATCGCCATTCTGAGCTCCGATGTAGACCAGATTCTGCTGCTCTGCGGCGATTGCCGATCCGTGCTGAAACTGGAAATTGAAGAGTTTGTGGCCGGCAACCTGTAGCGGCCCTGGCGGGCGGTGTCTGCTTCTTTGTTAGAATCCCGGCATGAGTGCCGAAGAGCGGGCGAAACGAATCAAGCTGCTGCTGTTTGACGTAGATGGGGTCCTGACAAACGGAACCATTTTCCTGTTTCCCGCTCCGCCGGAGAGCGAACAGAAGACGAGTTCACGCAGGGAAGAGCTGGCCGATGCCGGCGGGTACGGCATCCACAGCCAGAGCATGATCGAAGCCAAGGGGTTCCACGCGCATGACGGGACCGCGATTTCGCTGGCGAGGCTGAGCGGGATCAAAACCGGCCTGATCACCAAGCGGGTATCGGAAACTGTGGCCCTGCGGGCGCGCGACCTGCGAGTGGACCACGTGCTACAGGGCATTTCCGACAAGCTGACAGCATTCGAGCAGATTCTGCGCCAGGAAAACCTGACAGCCGAGCAAGCGGCATTCGTGGGCGACGACATCGTGGACCTGCCGGTGATGCGCAACTGCGGGCTGGCGATTGCGGTGGCGGACGCCCGCCCGGAGGCGCTGGCCGAGGCCCACTGGGTGACGGAGCATGCCGGCGGGCAGGGCGCGGCCCGGGATGCCGTGGATTTTGTCCTGCGGGCGCAAGGGAAACTCGAGGAAGCCATCCAACGGTATCTCGACCAGCGAAGTCCGGCGGACTTGGCGCTCGAGCGCCAGCAGATCGCTCCACGATAGAGATTACCGCCTCAAAAGAGGACCGCCGAAAGCCATCGCGGGGCAGTGAATAGCTCTCGGCGGCGACTCCATGACGCATTCCGAAAGGGCTCCGGAATGCTGTCCCTTGCCACTTCTCTAAACCCGGCGAGGAGCGATTTGTTGCTCGGGGCGCTGCGGAGAAATGGCTTCCTCTACTTGAGCGCTGCGGGTTTGGCCGCCATCAGCTGAGCAAAGCGGGGGTCCTTGCGCAGCGGCGCAAAATCTGGTTCCTGGTAGACCTTGGCGATGTCCGGGTAGCCGTCTTCCATGGCCATACGCAGGTGCTGTAGCGCGCGGTCCAGATCCCCTTGCTTGGAAAATATCTTGGCGAGCACGAAGCTGAATGTTGCCTCATCCTGCGGGTTGGGAAGCTGGGCGGACGCGCCCGGCAAGTTCGACCGCCGGTCCAGAACGCGCGGATCTAGCGCAATCGCTTGCTGAAACGCAAGAGCAGCTTTCTCGAAGTCTTTTTGCGCGAAATGGGCATTGCCCAGATTGGCGTAGAAGGACGCAGATTGCCGCAGCTTCAGGGCCTGCTCGTATTCCTTTACCGCATCCCCGTACTTCTTCTGCATGTAGTAGAGCACGCCCAGATTATTATGAGCCTCGGGGAAATTCTTATCGGCTTTCAAAGCGTCCCGAAAGCCCCTTTTGGCCTCATCCAGTTGGCCCATTTGCAGATTCGTGATTCCGATTTTGTTGTGCAGCAAGGCTTCTCTGTTGGGAATCCGCTTCAGGGCCGCTTCATAGTAATCGAGCGCGTCCAGGTATCTCTTGTCCTGGCGAAGCAGATCACCCTGGGAATCCAACTGCTCCAAGCTGGCTGTCGGCGAAGGCGGGGCTACTTTGGGCGGAGGAGCAGGCTGGCTCACGGCGGGCATTTCGACCTGAGCGAAGCAAAGGCCCAAACCAATCCATACCATGAGGACTGCACTGAGCGGTCCTCGGCAACTGTGGCGGGACATCACAAACCTCCTGACTGCGGCCCTGAACCGAAGGCGGCAGGCAGCCGCATTTAGGAGTATTAGACACCCATTCCCACCGCTGGCGAGCACGAAAGTTGTGCTTGGCCGGCGCGGGAATTAGTGCTGGCTGGGGTCGCGGTTCCTCCGCGGGTCGGGTTCGCTGTCGTCGCCTTTAAAAATGCCGAAGATCTTTCCGAAGATGCCCTTCTTCTTGCCCTGGTCCTGCGCGTTGGCCGGGGGTTGGGACCCGTTGCCCCTGGAGTTCGGGCCGGCTGGGGCCGCGGAACGGAACGTAGGGCCACCTCCCGGGCGAGGCTGGGCGCTGGACGATTCGCCTGCTCCCGGGGGCTGCGACGAACCCAGGCCCAGGATGCGGGAGAAGAAGCCGCGATTGTCAGTCTGGTCGCATGTCTGCTGCGGTTGGGTCCCGTAGATGAAGGCCACGGAATAATCGTCGGGGCAGGAAGGGGTGGCCAGCCGGTTGGTGACTTTGTCGAGGCTGACATTCACCACGCCTTGGGGCGCCTCGAACTCCTTAGTGTCGGAGTACTGCCATAATTTGCCGGCCTGCTTCATGAAATCGGCCCAGATGGGGGCGGCCGCAGCCGAGCCGCTCAGGTGCAGATCGCTGTAATCATCGAAACCCACCCAGACGATACAGAGCAGATTGGAGGTATAACCCGCAAACCACCCGTCGTGCGAGGTTCCGGTTTTTCCTGCAGCCGGCGCCGTGAAGCCCAGAGCACGCACCGTCTCTCCCGTGCCACTGTTCACTACACCTTCCATCATGGTGGTCATGACGTAGGCGATGCGGGGATCGAGTACGGGCGTCTTGTCGGATTCGAACGACTCGATGGGATTACCCTGAGCATCGCGCAGGGAGGTAATCAGGCGGGGCGACACGCGCACGCCGTCGTTGGCAAAGATGGTGTACGCGGCGGCGACCTCGAGGGGGGTGGCATCGTAGGCGCCCAAGGCCATTGCGGGAGTGGGCTCCACGGAGGTGAGCCCAGCGGCGTGCGCCAGCGTGGCCACATTGTCATATCCGACCTCTTCGGCCAGCCTCACGGTGGCGTTGTTGAGAGAGTGCGCCAAAGCAAAACGCGCGCTTACCTGCCCGAAGTATTCCTCCTTGTAATTGTGCGGCTCGTAGATCTGGGGATCGTCCGGGTTCCCATAAGTAAAGGTGGTGGGCTCATCTTCGAGCTGGGAAGCCGGAGTCCATACCGGTCCTGCGCCGGAAGCGGGATCAGCAGGAGGAGCTCCGTTGGAGGCAACAATGGCGGGAGCAGAGCCGGCGGGAGCAGCATTCGCCGGAGTGACACCAGGAGTGCCGGTGCTGGCGGAAACGGGCGCTGCGGGTCCAGCACTCCCGCCCAGGGCACTATTCATCGCGGCGGCATAGACAAAAGGCTTGAACACCGAGCCGATAGGGCGGCGTGCAATGGCATGGTTGAGCTGGCTGAAGCCATAGTTGCGACCACCAACCAGCGCCAGCACTTCCCCGGTTTGGGGGTCCATGGCCACCAGGGCCACTTGCGCCTTGGGCCCATCCAGGACCTTGGTTTCAACCTTGGCATTGCGGCCTTTGCCTACCCGCACGCGGCGGGTGCGCATGTGCTGCACCAGTTCGTCCACGTTTTTGAGCCCGTTCTGAACCGCCTCGGCGGCGGCGCCCTGCAAGTCGGGATCCAGCGTGGTGTAGATGCGGTAGGAGTTTTCCGATAGGTCGGTCTCGTTGTACTTGCTGAGAAGCCGGTCCTTCACCAGATCGATGAAGTAAGGAGCATCGCTGGCTTCGACGTTCGGCGGAGCCAGGTCGAGGGGAGCGGCTTTGGCTTTGTCGGCCTGCTCGCGGCTGATTGCCCCGGTTTCCACCATGGCGTCCAGCACCATATTGCGGCGGTTCAGCGCCCGCTCCGGGTGGCGGTACGGGTCCAAATAGCTGGGCCGCTGCACCATGCCGGCCAGGAGGGCGGCCTCGGGCAGGGTCAGACTCTGCAGATCCTTGTTGAAGTAAGCCCGCGAGGCCTCGGCGAAGCCATCAATGGAGAACGAGCCCCGTTGTCCGAGGTTCACCATGTTGGCGTAGACCTCGAAAATCTGTTCCTTGGTGAGCTTCTGCTCCAGCTCCAATGCGATCAGAATTTCCGAAACCTTGCGCTTAATGGTCTTGTGGTAGTTCAGGAAGAAAGCGCGCGCCACCTGCATGGTGAGGGTGGAGCCGCCCTGGCCGCGATCGCCTTCCACGAGGTCGGTGTAGACCGCTTCCGTAAGCCGCATGAAGTTGACACCGCTGTGATGAAAGAAGCGTCGGTCTTCAATGGAGGTCACCGCGTTGACCAGCAGCTTGGGGATGTCTTTGTATTGCACGAGCCTGCGCTTGGACCGGTCATGGCTGTCCAGGGAAGTGATGAGCAGGGGCTCGAGTTTGTATTCGCTGAGCCGCTTGCCGCTCAGGCCCCCCAGTCCGGTGATGTTGTCGACCACACCGTCCTTCAAGGTGACGATGGCGCCGTCCTGATTGTGAAAAGACTCCGCTCCGGGATGAATCTCAATGCCATTGTCGAGCAGGCGGTAGGAGCCCATGGGCGACTCGCCCTTCCCCTCCTGGCGGTACCCGGCGCGTCGCAGTTCGAAAGAAATGTCATCGAGTTGCACCTTCTGTCCCACGGACAGGGGGTGGGGGCGCGCATAGATGCGGGCCGAATTGCTGAACAGGTGGCCTGAGAGGCGGTGGTCGATGATGCGGTCGAATTCCAGATAGTAGTGCGCAAACACCGCGATCATTGCCACGGAGCCAACCAGAAATACGGCCAGCGCAACCTTGATGAAAGGATCTGAAAGGCGCCAGCGGGTAACCCGGGCGCGAACGTTCCCGGCGGTTCTGTCTGAGGTTTTCTTCGGAGTTCTGGATTTATTGGCCACAATCGTCTCCCCAGGACGTCTTGCTGGGGGTCCCGGAAAAAGGGGTCTGAGTTCTATTCGACGGCATGGCGAGTGGAAATGTCACAAATTAAGATGCAGTTTGCAGACAGAGAAGCTGATCGCCAAAAAAATCCGGCTATTGAAGTACTGCATGCCACTGCCCCAAAACCTTACCTAGATTGTAAAGCAAGTGGAATTGACGATTTTGGGAATTCTGCGGCAGGCGAGCCTGCCATTGCAAACCATGGTTCACCCCCGGGCGGGCTAATTGGCCCCTGGGATAGCGCTGTTGTTAGTGGAGGGGGTGAATGTCATATCAAATGGATACCACGGAAGATCGACGTGGACCGTATAGGCAGCCGAGATGGAGACGCTGCTACCGGTGCGCTGGACGTGGAGTTCCTCGCGACTGACAGGAACATTGAGGTCGGCGGCCTTCCGCAGCACGTTTTGCTCGATATCGTCCTCGCTGCTCCTGGAATTGTAGGAGGCCGCCATGGCTTCTTCACGGATGGCGTCCTGAAACTCGTAGTTGTAGAAGATGGGAGGAACCACCTGCCACAAGGTTTGCACCAGTATCACAAGCACCAGGATGGCCAAGAGGGACTTTACCAACTTCATCGTGTATACCTCCGAGCTACGCTCTGCCGGAGGCAATCGTGTGTGAACATCGCCTTCTGAAGCCGATGCTAGCATCGCGAGTATTCGGTGTCGAGCAACCGGCGGACATGACCCGGTGGAGAGGATGGTTCCAGTCCGCCATTCTTCAATCCGCTCCTCCACTTGTTGCGGTTCGGAAGGGGCGAAGCGGGGCTAACGAATGTTTTCGGCCATTTTGAAGGCCGTTGGTGGGATTCCCAAAGGGAAGGTGTCCACCTATGGTGAGGTGGCGCGAGGCTCTGGGCACCCAGGTGCGGCCCGGCAGGTGGTGTGGGCGCTACGCTCTCCCGCCGCGAAGGGAGCTCCGTGGTATCGCGTGGTCGGCGCCGGTGGAAGGATTCTCTTACCTGGGGAAGCCGGGTTGGAACAGCGGCTGCGCCTTTAGTCCGAGGGCGTGGCATTTGCCGGACCGCTCATCCGCATGAAGGACCACGAATACCGCTTCCGCAAACAGGAGAGAAAGAAGGGCAAGAGAGGGCCCCGCAGACGAAAGCGCAAAGCCTGAAGCGCCAAGCCGTGGACTGGCGAACAGCAGGCGAAAACAGGGTAGAATTATGGTTATGTTTTCCCAGCAGTCCCTGGCGTGGGCGCACCCCGTAGTCCGTGAGTGGTTTCTCTCCCGCTTTGGCTCGCCCACCGAGCCCCAGGAGCAGGGCTGGCCGCACATTCTGGCGCGTCGGGCCACGCTGATCGCGGCTCCCACGGGGTCGGGCAAGACGCTCTCGGCGTTCCTGGCCTGTATTGACCGCCTGGTGCGGCAGGCCCTGGCGGGAGAACTCGAAGACCGCACCGAGGTGCTCTACGTTTCTCCGCTGAAGGCGCTGGGGAATGACATTCAGAAGAACCTGGAAGTGCCGCTGGGCGAGATTCTGAACCTGGCGCTGGAGACGCGGCCTGCTCATGCCGGAGATCCGCACCGCCGTTCGCACCGGCGACACCCTCATGCCGGACCGCCGGGCCATGCTGAAGCGTCCCCCGCACATCCTGGTTACAACCCCCGAGTCGCTCTACATTCTGCTGACCGCGGAGAAGAGCCGCGCCATCCTGCGAAATGTGGATACGGTGATCGTCGATGAAATCCACGCTGTGGCCGGGGACAAGCGCGGGGCACACCTGGCGCTTTCCCTGGAGCGGCTGGATGCTTTGGTTACTGACACTTCGCAAGGCAAGAGCGCGCAGAGAAAGCCGCCGGTGCGCATCGGACTTTCGGCGACGCAGAAGCCGATTGAGCAGATTGCGGAATTTCTGACCGGAGCGGGGCGCCCTGCGCCTGCGATTGTCGATGTCGGCCATAAACGCCAGCTTGATTTGCAGATCGAGGTTCCCGACAGCGAGCTGGGCCCGGTTTCGACCAACGATCACTGGGACGAGGTTTACAAGCGGATTGCCGCGCTGGTGACGAGTCACCGCTCGACCCTGGTGTTTGTGAACACGCGGCGTCTGGCGGAGCGCGTGGCACATCATCTGGGCGAAATTCTGGGTGAGGATGCTGTGGCCTCGCATCACGGTTCGCTGGCGCGCAAGACCCGCCTGAACGCGGAGCGCCGGTTAAAAGCCGGAGAGCTGAAGGTGCTGGTGGCCACGGCTTCGCTGCAACTGGGAATTGACATCGGGCACGTGGACCTGGTGATCCAGATCAGCTCTCCGCGATCGATCGCCGTGGGCTTGCAGCGCATTGGACGCGCCGGCCACTGGCGCGGGCGCGGTTCCCAAGGGACGCATTCTGGCCCTGACCCGCGATGAACTGGTGGAGTGCGCGGCGCTGGTGCGGGCCATCCATCACGGCGAACTGGATCGCATCCTGATTCCGGAAGCCCCGCTGGATATCCTCGCGCAGCAGATTGTGGCGGCCTGTTCGGCGGAAGACTGGGGCGAAGCGGAGCTGCTGGAACTGGTCCGCAGGGCATATCCCTACCGCAAGCTGGCCCTGGAAGATTATGACGCGATACTGGACATGCTGTCCGAGGGGATTGCCGCCCGGCGCGGACGCTATGGCGCCTATCTGCACCGCGACCGCGTGCATGGAAGGCTGCGCGGAAGACGCGGCAGCCGCATGATGGCCATCACGTCCGGCGGCGCCATTCCGGAAACCGCGGCCTTTACCGTGGTGGCGTCGCCGGAAGGCGCGATGGTCGGCACCGTGGACGAGGACTTCGCCGTGGAAAGCATGGCGGGCGATATCTTTCTGCTGGGCAACACCTCGTGGAGGATACGCCGTGTCGAGGGCCGCTCCGGGCGCCTGCTGGTGGAAGACGCGCACGGTGCTCCGCCTACAATTCCCTTCTGGCGAGGCGAAGCTCCGGCGCGCACCTCCGAACTTTCCACACAGGTCGCCGAAGTTCGCCAGAAGATCAGCGACATGCTGCCGGGAATTTCCCCGGTCTCAGGCTGGCGGAGCACGGACGAAGCCCAGGCCTGTGTTACCTGGCTCCAGCAAGAGTGCGGGCTGGATGATGCGGGCGCCGAGCAGGCGATCCACCACGTACTGATGGGCCGAGCGGTGCTGGGGGAAGTCCCCACCCAGGAGACGGTGGTTGCCGAGCGTTTCTTCGACGAAGGCGGCGGGATGCAACTGGTGATCCACGCGCCTTTCGGCGGGCGCGTCGAACAAGGCCTGGGGCTTGGCCCTGCGCAAGCGCTTCTGCCGCAGCTTCAATTTCGAATTGCAGGCCGCCGCCACAGACGACGGGCTGAACATTTCCCTTGCCGAACAGCACAGCTTTCCCTGGCGGACGTTTTCAACTTTCTGCAGCCGGAGACTGTGCAACAGGTGGTGGAGCAGGCGGTGCTGACGGGATCCCCCATATTCGGCACGCGCTTTCGCTGGGATGCGAATCGCTCGCTGGCCCTTCTGCGCTTCCAGGGCGGCAAGAAGGTGCCTCCGCAGATTCAGCGCATGCGGGCCGACGATCTGCTGGCTTCGGTATTCCCCGATGTCGCCGCCTGCCAGGAGAATATCGAAGGCGACATCAAGATCCCCGAACATCCTCTGGTCAAGGAGGTCATGAAGGACGTTCTGACCGAGGCCATGGATATTGAGGCGCTGCGCGAAGTGCTGCGCAAAATTCAGGAAGGCGCGATTCGTGTGGTGGCGGTGGACACGGCGATTCCCTCGCAGTTTTCGCACGAGATTCTGAATGCCAATCCTTACGCGTACCTGGACGATGCTCCCCTGGAAGAGCGCCGCGCCCGGGCGGTTGAGATGCGGCGGGTGTTGCCGGAGTCGATGCTGAACGAGGTGGGGCGGCTCGATCAGGCGGCCATCTCGCAGGTGCAGGACGAAGCCTGGCCGGACGTACGGGATGAGGACGAACTGCATGACGCCCTGCATACCCTGATTGCGCTGCCGGAGGGGGAAGCGCTGCGGGGACGTCCCACAGCCGAAGAAGTCTGGAGCCGCGAGTTTGCCCAGCTTTCCGCCACAGCACGCGCCGGAGTGGCCGTGGCAAACGGGCGTCGCTTCTGGGTGGCCGCCGAACGCGTTCCCGTGTTCCGGGGAATCTACCCACAAGCAAAGTTCGAGACCGCGGTGGCGGCGATCGGTACCGCTCCGGAGTCACGTGGCGATGCAGTGTTTGCGCTGGTCACGGGCTGGATGGGACACGCGGGTCCGGTGACGGTGGAGGAAGTCGCCGCTCTGCTGACTCTGCCTGAGAACGAGGTGGAACAGGCCCTGCTGCGCCTGGAAGCAACCGGAGCGATCCTGCGGGGCAGCTTCCGTGTCTTGCTTGCGCCGCAGACGGGGAATTCCGAGGGTGGTCCACGGCCAGGGACGGAATTTTGCGAGCGGCGGCTGCTGGCGCGCATTCACCGGCTGACCATTGGGCGATTACGCAAGGAGATCGAACCGGTCACGGAAGCGCAGTTCCTGCGCTGGCTGCTGCGCTGGCAGCATGTGGCTCCCGGCTCGCAGCTATCGGGTGAGCGCGGACTGCTGGAGGTGCTGCGGCAATTGCAGGGATTTGAAATTCCCGCCAATGCATGGGAGCGTCAGGTGCTGGCGCGGCGGGTGCGTGACTACGATCCCGCAGTGCTGGACCAGCTTTGCCTGACGGGCGCGGTGGGCTGGGGGAGGCTCTCGCCGCATCCGGCGACACTGGATACCGCCCCGCGCGATGGAGATGACACTGGTGTTTCCGGCGCGGAGAGTGCTGGACGGCCGCCGGGCAGGCGGCGTGTGATTCCCACCAGCGTGGCGCCGGTCACGTTCTTCGTGCGCGACGACGCCGAGTGGATGCTACCCCATCCCGCTCACTCCCATACGGACGAGCGTGCGCTTTCGCAAACCGCTCGCGAGGTGCTTACGCTTCTGCGGCAACGTGGGGCATCGTTCTTTGCCGATATTGTGCGCGGCGCCGGCAAGCTGAAGTCGGAGATTGAAACCGGACTGTGGGAGTTGGTGGCCGCAGGGGTGGTGACGGCTGACGGTTTCGACAATCTGCGCGCACTGATCGATCCCAAGCGCCGCTCCGGCCAGGGTTCGGGACGCACTTCGCGTCCACGCCATGCTGCCGGGCGCTGGTCGCTGCTGTTTTCCGCGGAGGCTGGCGATCGCTCCGTGGCCGTGGAAGCCACCTGCCGCATGCTGCTCAATCGCTACGGCGTGGTGTTCCGGGAGTTGCTGGCTCGCGAGGCACTGCTGCCCAAGTGGCGCGAACTGGTGATGGCCTTCCGCCGCATGGAAGATCGCGGTGAAGTGCGTGGAGGCCGGTTCGTCAGTGGATTGATCGGCGAGCAGTTCGCGTTGCCGGTTGCCGTGGAAT
This sequence comes from Terriglobia bacterium, assembly GCA_963732925.1. Lineage (GTDB taxonomy): Bacteria > Acidobacteriota > Terriglobia > Terriglobales > Acidobacteriaceae > DASZRZ01. The sequence goes on along the minus strand of CAVTBJ010000002.1, from coordinate 136,991 downwards.
CCTTGCGCGCCTCGCGCAAGCTGGAGCCGGAAGGAGAGCAGGTAACGCTCTCCGCGGCGGATCCGCTGAATCTGGTCGGCATTATCGTTCCGGGAGATCGGGTGCCGGCCATTTCCGGCAAAACAGTCACCTACCGCGACGGGGTGCCCTCGAGTGAGCCGGAATCCTCACCGCAATCCGCCGCCGCGGTGTAGCCAGGATTTCAGGCGGCCTTTCCTTCCGGGTGATAGTTCTTCAGAAATTCGGTGAGCGGCGTTACCCCGCCAGAGTCGTTGTCCACTTCGATCCATTGCACCATTTTCTGCCCGGCTTCTATCACACGCACCCGCCTGCCCTCGTCGTCCACGTAGATCGTATCTTTATGAATCTTGCCCGCCAGGTTGTTCTCTGTCTGGCTTTGTTCCCCGACCTCATTTTGCGTGCTTTGTGATTGCCGGGGCTGGGGGACGACAAAGTGGGTATCGGCAAATTCGTCAAACTGGCTGCTATGCTCCTGCGCCTCGTCAGGGGCAGAAAAACGGTCGGCGTATTCCCAGAAGATCGTGTCGCCTTGGCTACGGAGGATGCGCTTGCGGACCCCGGTCCGGTCGCGAACGATCAGCCCGCTTTCCAGCGCATTCTCGTCCTGCTCTCTCTCGTCTCGGTTCGTAGTGCCGCCTCCGGGGAAAAGTCTTCCACCAGAATTAGATGCCCGCGCGCGAACGGGCGCCAGAGCGGTTCCATGGAATATTTGCGATGGTGCGAAAAACGTGATGCAGTGGTGATGATGACCAAGGGGGAACCTCCACTCGAAGCGGTGGTTCAGCAATCTTTGCTGCTGCTCGTATAATCCAATTTTCGGGCGCCACTCGGAAAAACTCGATCAGGCAAGGAGATTGAATCTGATGTGTTCTTTGAAAAAGGGAGTTGTTCACGCGGCGGCAGCCTTTATTCTGATTGCTCTATTTGTGGTCCCCTTGGGCCTGATGGCGGAGACGCACGTTGTGAGCCCGGCTGAGTTGCAGGCCCAGGTTGTTTCCGCCACCCAGACGCGGCAGCAGAATCTCGAGAAGGTGGACGCGTTCCTTTCGTCGTCGGCGGCAAACAAGGCGCTGGGAAATGCCAAGATTGATCCGCAAGAGGTAAAGACGGCGGTTTCCAGCCTGAATGACGCCGAACTCGCGCAGCTTGCCGCGCGGGCGGACAAGGCGCAGAACGACTTCGCCGCCGGCGACTTGAGCGAACATGATCTTCTGCTGCTGATCCTGGGAATTGCCGTCCTCGTGCTCATCATCGTTGCCGTGCGTTGAGCTGCCATGATGCCGCGTAGAGCTGGAACGCGGCTGGCGCTGGCGGTTTGCCTGAGCGGCTCGCTACTGGCGGCGGAACTGCCGGGCGTCTGGCTGGACGTACCCTTTATTGCGCAATCGAAAGAGGGGTGCGGGTCCGCCAGCGTGGCCATGGTGATGCAATACTGGCTCGGCCGCGAAGGGCAGCACGCCGGAGAAGCCGCCCAGGAATCTGTAATTTATCAAGCTCTTTACTCCCGCCAGGCCGGCGGGATCTATGCTTCCGACCTGGAACGCTACCTCCGGGAGCATGGCTTCCGCACCTTTGCTTTTCGCGGCGCATGGAAGGATTTGCGCCACCACCTGGAGAAAGGCCGCCCCCTGGTGGTCGCGCTGCGGCCCGCTCAACGAGCCCCGTTGCACTATGTTGTGGTCGCCGGGATGGACTGGGAGCGGGGGCTGGTGATGGTGAATGATCCTGCCGGACGCAAGCTAATGAAGCGCGAACGTCGCGGTTTTGAGCAGCAATGGGAATCGGCCGGCAACTGGACCCTGCTCGCCCTGCCACAGGCGGAGACTCCCTGAGCCGCTGCTCGCTCGCGCTGGTGTTCCTTCTGCTCTTGCCGGCCATGGTCTACTCACAGACCGCGGGTTCCTCCCTCAATCCGCTTTCGTCGGCACAACAACTTTCCGACGAGCACAACTGGGCCGCGGTGGTGCGTCTGGCCGAAGCCGCGGGAAGACCCTCGCCCGAGCTGAACTATTACTACGGAGTGGCGCTGGCGCAACTGGGACGGTTGGATGAGGCGCGGAGAGCACTCGCTTGCGGGTTTCCGTGGGTTGCCGGGCGACAAGCGATTTCCCGTAGAGCTTGCGGGCGTGGAGTTCCGCCGGAAGGCGAACCGGCGGGCGGCGTTCTGGTTGCAGCGCGCGCTGGCCATCGATCCGCACGATCCCTATGCCAACAATTTCCTGGCGACCCTTTATTTTCTGGATGGCAACCTGGAAGCGGCGCTGAAGTATTGGAACCGGGTGGGCAAGCCGCGCATTGAGACTGTCCGCTCGGAGCCCGAGCCGTCTCTGAACCCGGTGCTGCTGGACAGCGCATTCGCCTTCGCTCCGGGTTCTACCCTGAAAGCAGGCGACCTGCGAACCACGAAGGCGCGCATCGACGGCCTGGGAATATTTCCGTTGAACTCACTGCAGCTGGCGGCGCGGCCGGAAGGCAGTTTTGACGTGGTGTTTCGTTCCTATGAACGCCGTGGCTGGGGCCGGACGCGCACCGAGGGTCTGATCCGTTTCTTGCGCGGCGCCTTCGCGCAGACGGTGTATCCCGAGTACTTCAATATCGGGCACGCGGCGATGAACTTCACTTCCCTGGCGCGCTGGGACAAGGAGAAGCGGCGTTACCAGGCGACATTCTCCGCTCCGCTGCGCAACAACGCGTCCCGCCGATACAGCCTGGGGCTGGACGTGCGTGACGAGAATTGGGATCTGCGGAGCTCTTCGCAAGGTCAGGTGCCGGGGCTGGATAGCATGAATCTGCGGAGGCAGGCAGCCAGCGCTGAGGTCTCCTTCGTTCCGACCGGGCGCTGGAGCGGGTCCGCGGGAGTGGAGTTCTCGCATCGCGACTACCGCAATGTTTTTGCGGGAAGCGCCGTATCTCCGGAGCTGTTGCTGACGGGATACGAACTCAAGCAAACAGCGCAGTTGAATTACGACGTTCTGCGAGTTCCCGAGCGCCGTTTGCTGATCTCCAGTTCCGGAAAGTCCGAGCTGGGGCGCATCTGGTCGCGGCCCGCGCAGTTTTTTACCAAGCTGCAGGGCGAATCTGCGCTTCGCTGGGATCCGCAGGCACGAGGCGAGGATTATGAGGTCCATGCCCGCTTGCGGGCTGGGAAGACCATCGGGGAGTCGCCCTTTGACGAATTGTTTCAGCTTGGCCTGGAGCGGGACAACAATCTTGATTTGCGCGGCCATATCGGCACGCGGGATGGCCGCAAGGGAAGCGCTCCTCTGGGTAGGAACTATGTTCTGATCAATAGCGACTTGGATAAAATCGTTTATGGAAATGGATGGGTGAACCTGCGGCTTTCCCCATTTCTGGACAGCGGGAGGGTCTTCGATTCCTCCCTGGCTCTTGCTCCCAGGCAGTGGCTGTGGGACACGGGTATCCAGGTTAAGACGCAACTGTTGGGGCTGGGCGTCGTCTTTACTTATGGAAAGGACCTGCGCTCGGGTCACAATGTGTTTTATGTAGCGCTGGGCCGGTAACTTTCCTCCACTACCATCCTTTTTGTAACTATTTTCTCGAGCGCTCGTCTAAAGAAGAGAAAGGGCCTGACGAAGGTGTTTCGCTCTCGCTTCCTGCACGTTGCCGCTTTGGTGTTCGGGAGCACCATTGCTGCCGAGTTGCTGGCTTTTGAGGTGATCTACCCCGGGTCTACCCTGGATCTGCTGCACCACCCCGCCCGATTCTGGCTGCTGCTGTTCCTGTTTAGCGTGAATCTGTTTAATGCCGGTGTGGCAGCCTACTTCAGCTATCTGGCTGCGCGAGAAGACCGGCTGCGCCGTGAAAGAGAACAGCAGATTCAGCAAACTGCCAGCTTTCTGAACCACCATGTGCGGAATGCACTCACTGGGGTGCAATATGCCGCCTATCTGACGAACGATCCCTCGGTGATTCAGATCTGCGATGAAGCGATTGCGCGGATCACAGGAGCCCTGGTGGCAGCGGAACACGACATGGCTCCGAACCAGCCGGTTCCGCCAGGAAGAATGCCTCCCTCGGCAAAGCACTCCAACCAGGAACCCATGCACATTTGAACCTGCCGGGGTTAGCGGCCACCCAAGCTGCAGCCCTGCGGCTTGGCCGAAATTACGCAGTGAATGGGGTGCTCCTCCCTGCGCGATACAATGTGATCCCGCAGTTTTCGTATGTTTCTGCTTACGGAGCGAGGTCTCCAATGCCCGAAACCTTGAAGCAATCCGGGGAACAATCCAACCGCCCGGCGCCGCTGCTGGCGCTCACCGAAGAGGAACTCCTGTTTCGCGACAGCGTTCGCCAGTTTGCCGAGGAGGAACTGAAACCACTAGTACGGGAGATGGACGAGAAGGGATTATTTCGTCCGGAACTGGTGCAGCAGTTCTTCCGGCTGGGGTTGATGGGCATCGAGATTTCCGAACAGCACGGCGGCGGCGCGGGAACTTTTTTCGAAGCCATCCTGGCGGTGGAGGAACTTTCGCGCGTGGATGCTTCAGCGGGCGTAATCGTGGACGTGCAGAACACGCTGGTGAACAATGCTTTGCTGCGCTGGGGAAGCGAAGCGCAGAAGGCGCGCTATCTCCCGCGCATGGCGGCCGATACCGTGGGCGCCTACGCTCTGAGCGAGGCCGGGTCAGGATCGGATGCTTTCGCTCTGGGAACACGCGCGGAGCGTCAGGGAAATGAATACGTTTTGAACGGCCGCAAGCTTTGGATCACCAATGCCAAAGAAGCCGGGCTCTTCATCCTGTTCGCTACCCTCGATCCCTCAGCCGGATATCGCGGCATTACCGCCTTCCTGGTGGAGCGGGATTTTCCCGGATTCGCCGTGGGCAAGAAAGAAGACAAGCTGGGGATTCGGGCATCGTCGACCTGCGAGCTGATTTTGGAAGACTGCCGCGTCCCGGCGGAAAGCCGGCTGGGCGCAGAGGGCCGAGGATACAAGATTGCCATTGAGACCTTGAATGAAGGCCGCATCGGTATCGGAGCGCAGATGCTGGGCGTGGCCCGCGGCGCATGCGAGCATGCTCTGCGGTATACGCAGGAACGCAAGCAATTCGGCAAGCCGATTGCAGAGTTTCAGGGGATCCAGTTTCAGCTGGCGCAGATGGGCACGGAAATCGAAGCCGCCCGCCTGATGGTCTATAACGCTGCCCGCATGAAGGATGCCGGCATGAATTTCGTGAAAGAGGCAGCCATGGCGAAACTGTACGCCTCACAGGTGGCTGAGCGGGTCAGTTCGCTGGCAGTCGATATCTTCGGGGGGTATGGCTTTACCCGCGATTATCCAGTCGAGAAGTACTTTCGGGATTCCAAAATCGGGAAGATCTATGAAGGCACGTCCAATATGCAGTTGCAGACGATTGCCAAGCTGCTGCTGGGAGGGAAGTGACGCTTACCTCTGGCGCGCAGAAAAGCTGCGTCCTCCGGGCCGTCGGCAAGAGATGAGATGCTCGTAGCATCCGTCAGTTGATGCCTGGAGCGAGGCGTCCGGCCAGTTAGACAGGAATTTGCGTCTTGGCAAGCAGGTCCATCACCTTAAGCACGCGTTCCAGGTTCAGCGGGCTTAGAAGCTTGAACTGGAGGGCCATTCCAACATAGGGGTGGCAGCCGGTCACCTCAGCGCGCACATGGAACTGAACGCCGGAGACGGTCAGATTGAGCTCCAGTTGTTTTCCGGCGGGAAAGGGCGCGGGCATTTCCAGGTAGCAGCCTCCCTGGCTCATGTCGCACATCATGGCCCATCGCCAGGCAGTGCCTCCGATTTCGCGAACTTGAGCTCTGCCGCTGGCACGATAACGAGTGCTGGCGCGGCGGTTTCCGGGAATTTCGAGCCCAGCGGGCAATTCTCCACGAAACATGGAAGGAGTGGCCGGTCCCAAGTGGGTCGGCATTGCTTCAACCTCACAGGCTTCCTGATCCCAAATGTTCCTGGCTGGCTCCAGGCAGGAAAGGCCCACCTGAGACTGATAAGGAGTATTGGGCTTGCCGACCCATACCACCCGGAAGCGGGCCTTTTCGGGGCCGCAGCGGATGCCGATGACTTCGCCGGGGCGGTCCCAGCAGCTCAGGCCGCGCAGGCGCACGCCGCAGTGGCTGACGTCGACGGTGGAAGCGGACTGATGAAAGGGGCGGCCCTTGCCGTTCATTCCGAAGACCTGGACAACTTCGTTCTTGGCGTGACGCGGTTCCGAACGGCCCTTCTGAAGTCTCGAGTTCAGCACTTGGCTTCTCCCCTCATTCCCTCTATGGGGAATTACGATTCAGTCGGGCGTGGCCAGTTTCGATTCCGGCCCGACTCAGACCAACACCAAGAGGGTAGGGCACTCGAAGGTTTGCGTCATGATCTCAGCGGTAACCGCCGCAAGGAAGAAAGGTAACTGGCGGGGATTACCGCATGCAGCGAGTTGGCGCTCTAGCTGCGAAGGACGGCGCCCGGGGGTAGGACGCTCTGCAAATGCTGCAACATGTCGCCCACTGCGACGAAAGCGTAGCCCTGGTCTTTCAGACGTGGAATCATGCGGTTGGCGGCCTCGACGGTGCCGAGCCGGTCGCTGCCGCCGTCGGGGCTGCCGTCGTGCAGCAGGATGACGTCGCCTCCGCGGATCCCCTGGCAGACGGTTTCTTCGATGGTGGCGGGTGACTGCGTTTGCCAGTCCTTGCCGGCCACCCTCCACATCACAGGATTGAGTCCCCGTGCGCGGATCTCGCGCAGTACTCCGGGACGGCGCGCCCCGTAGGGCGGTCGGAAGAGATTGCAATGCACGCCCACGGTCTCCCCCAGAACTTCCCGGCAGCGCTCGAGTTCCCCGCGCACGCTCGCTCGGGTGCGCAGGCTGAGCAGGGGATGGGTATAGGTATGGTTCGCGATTTCGTGTCCCGCATGGGCGACGGCGCGGGCCACGGCCGGGAGACGGGCCACGTGCCGTCCGATCATGAAAAACGATGCGCGGACCTGGTGCCGCTCCAGGACCTCCAGCAGACGCAGCGTCGATGGATCGCTGGGCCCGTCGTCGAAAGTGAGCGCCAGCCGGCGCGAGGGCGGCGTCTCGCCGACGAATGTCCTGCCGTAGAGCTGGGATTGCGGGGACATGGTGTGATAGCCCGCAAAAACCAGCGCGGCTGCACCGGCGCCTGCAAAATAGGGGAGCACGCGGAGAATTGTAAATCGGGAACCGCCGCGCCCTGGCGCTTGTTTCACAGGAAGAAGCGACGGAAAGAGGAAGGGCGCGTCTGGCGCCACCCTGGGTTTCACCGTTGCAGTCAATGGTTTTTGTCCTAGAATGCATTCCACCAGCGTTGCTTGCGAGTTCCGGAAGTAACTTCGCAAAACCTTTCGCAAGGGGTACGCTGAGTGGGTTCGGCAGGGTTGGGTTCGTCTCCGCTTCTGCCGCAAAGTCCCGGGGTTCAAGCTGTTCTTGGGAGGAACCCGCCCGCGCCGGTTTGCCGCGGAACGGGAGCCACGCTATGGGCGCGCTTCGTTTTTATCTGATGACCTTCGGCGCGACGGGAGTCGCCAGCCTTGCAATTGTGTTTTATCTCCGCAGCCGGCGGAAGACCGCGGAGCAAATCGAGCGCGAACGCCGCCAGCGCGTAAGCGTGATCGGCCGGATCACGGACGGGACGCTGATTGACATTCAGGAGATCCCGGCCAATGGCAATGGCCACGCACAATTTGTAATTTTCCAGTACGACGTTGCCGGAGTGTCCTATGAGGCGTCGCAGGAGATCACATACTTGCGGGACATTTTCGACATTCATACCTGCAAAATCGGACTGCCGGCTTCGGTGAAATACGATCCTCACAATCCCGGCAATTCCATTGTGGTGGCAGAGAACTGGAAGGGCTTGCGGGCCTAGATCAGCACCGGCGGCGTTTCCTCAGAATGCCGGCTTCCGCATTACCAGAGTCCTTTGCGTAATTGGCCCGGTGGCGCTTGTCCCAATGAGCTGCCGGGGAACGACAACTCTGGGGCAAATCCCGGTCAGCACTGTAGAATAAACATTATGTCGAACGCCCCGTTGCCGGTGGCTGCTTTTCTGGCCGGCGTGCTGTCATTTTTGTCCCCGTGCGTCCTGCCCCTCGTCCCCGGATATGTGTCCTTGATTTCGGGAACGACGGTGGATGAACTGGCGCACAACCGCGACCGCCTGCTGCAGAAGGTGATGGCGAACTCGTTGATGTTTATCTTCGGGTTCAGCCTGGTGTTTATCCTGATGGGCGCGGGCGCGACCGCGCTGGGGCAGGTGATTGGGCGTTACCGCGGCATCATCTCGTTTATTGCCGGCGCGGTCATCATCGTGTTTGGCCTGCATCTGATCGGCCTGCTGAAGATCCGCTACCTTTACATGGACAAGCGGCTGCACTCGGTGCAGGGCAGCAGTTCTCCCTGGGGAGCATTCGTTGTGGGCTTCGCCTTTGCCTTTGGCTGGACTCCCTGCATCGGGCCCATCCTGGCCACCATTCTGACCCTGGCGGCCGCCCAGGAGACCGCCTACCGGGGCATGGGGCTGCTGGCGGTCTATTCGGCGGGACTGGCAGTTCCATTTCTGATCACCTCACTGGGAGTGGATCGTTTTCTGGTGTTCTATGGACGCTTCCGCTCACAGCTGCACAAAGTGGAAATTGCCAGCGGCGTGCTGTTGGTGCTGATCGGCGCTCTGCTGATGACCAATCGCTTCACCGTGCTGAATAATCATCTCGGGTTCCTGAACGACTTTATCGTCCGGGCCGAGAGCCACATTCGATAGCGAGGACGCAGTGAAACGCAACCTGACGATCGTAGCAATCCTTATCGCGGTAATCACGGCAATGCTGGTGGCGGGGAAATACCTGGCACGGCAGCAGGCTAGCGAGGGCGGCCTGGCGGCCGGAGACGTGAAGGGACAGGTGGCGCCTGATTTTGAGCTGAAAACGCTGGACGGGAAGACTCTCCGGCTTTCGGACCTGAAAGGCAAGGCAGTGCTGCTGAACTTCTGGGCAACGTGGTGCGATCCCTGCAAAATCGAGATGCCCTGGTTCGTGGACCTGCAGAAACAGTACGGACCCCAGGGGCTGCAGATCGTGGGCGTGGCCCTGCAAAGCGATCCTCCCGATATCAGGAAGTTCACCCAGAAGATCGGGGTGAACTACCCGATTCTGCTGGGCAACGATGATGTGGGAAACCGTTATGGCGGGATTCAGGGACTGCCGACCACGTTCTATGTGGGACGCGACGGCAAACTCGTTACCCGTTACTTTGGCCTGGTAAGCCACCGGGAAATCGAAGAGAACATCCAGGCGGCGCTCAAACAGGGCGAAGCGAAGCGAGTACACGCCAGACCCGCGGTGCCAGCCGGGAGGAGTTCCGCAATGAGCTCTGCGCCGGATGCCCGCGGCAGTGACCCTGCGCAGCCTCTCTGGCCTGTATGGCATCCCCGGGCCTCTGGGGAAGCGACTGGACCGATCCGGGCGGCGATCCCGAACCGAAAGTTGAGGCAGCTTCCGTGGGCTCTCCCGTCCGGCTCACGGCGGAAGCGAATCTACGGTGGCATTGAATTTTCGGCGTGCGGCCGAGCTTCCATATCAATTCCAATACGCCCGGCTCCGACCTGCTGATTCCTACCGTGCTCAGGCTGGATCCGCCGACCGATGTCATCGCCAGCACTACCTACCCCAAGGGTAAGAACATGGCGTTCCCGTTTGCTCCGAGCCACAAGCTGAATGTCTACACGGGAAATTTCCAGGTCACCACGCGCGTGGTCGTGGCGCGGAACATGCGTCCGGGCAAATACCGCGTGCGCGGGGACCTGAAATACCAGGCCTGCGATAACCGCGCCTGCTATCCGCCCACTCAGCTTCCAGTGGCATTCGACGTGACGGTGGTGCGACCCGTGCATCGGCGGCGGAATCCCGCGCAAAGCCCCCACGCCCACTAAACCCTGCCCCAGCCCAACAAGCGTCCCATCTTCCTAAACGCGGGGGGGCGGGGCGAGCGCGGGCTCGCGCAAAATTCAAGCTATCTTCGGCGCGAAAAAGCTGGGCTCCTGGGTGGCTGGTAGTCCTTGGGATAGACCACCACATGGCGACGGGTCGCGTCGCCGTCACTTTCCGTGCGCAGGTCCGGGAGATCGCGCAGGGCCAGGTGAAGCACGCGGCGCTCACGCGAACGACATGGGGCCGAACTCGTAAGGGCGTCCGGTTTCGCGGACCTTGTCGGCAGCCACGCTGGCCGCCAGCTTCAGCTCCTCGCAGGCGTGCGGCACGATAGCCCATGGTGTCGAAACTGAGCTTGTCGTGGTCGCCGGGCGGAAGGTGCAGGATCTCAATGGCCAGCAGTTCCAGGGCGCGCAGCAGTTCGGCGTTGCGCTCCAGCAGCATCTCCTGATCGGGGCCGGAGAGCTCAACCAGAATCTGGGGACGCTCCCACTCCCTCTCCTCCCTCGGGCAGAGGTGGGTCCACAGTGATTCGATAGCGCAGGCGCAAGCCTCCATGTTGCAGAACGGATTTCAGCAGAGCTTCTACTTTGCGGGCTGCCGCGACTTTTTCCGGAATGGCCATCGAAGTCTTTGTATCAGAAAAGCAGCGTTCGCCGAAATCCATGTAGGCAGAATCCAGATGCCGTCCCATATTGCGGGGCGAGCGGACGATCTTAGGCTCGCCGCAAGTCAGACCTTACTGGGCTTCATACTTTTTTGGCGTGCTCGTTTTTCGGCCATGGCACGCATTTCCTTGCCGAACCGGGTGCGGTTGAGAAACTGCTGCTGCCCGATGCCGATCATGTTCCCCAAGATCCAGTACACGCCCAGCCCGGCACTCAAGGTCCAACTGATCACGCCCAGCATGACCGGCATCATCACGGTCATCACCCTCTGCTGGGTTGGATCCATGCCCGCCTGCGGCGTCATTTTCTGCATGGCGAAGGTGGTGGCGATAATGAGAATCGGGATGATGTAGTAGGGATCGGGAGAAGAAAGATCCCGGATCCAAAGAAAGCTGGCATTGCGCAGCTCATTGGCGTTGGCCAGCATGGAATAAAAGGCGATCAGGAAGGGCATCTGCAGCATGAGGGGCAAGCACCCACCCGCCGGGTTCGCGCCCTCACGCTTGAACAGCTCCGCCATTTCCTGGTTCATTTCCTGGCGCCGCGGGTCGCGCATGGCGTACTTCTTGTACTTTTCCTTGATGGAATTCATCTGCGGCTGCAGCTTCTGCATCTTCATAGCGGATTTCATGCTGGAAAGCCGCAGCGGGAACAGCACCAGGTTGATGATGACAGTAAGCACCACAATGGCCCAACCCCAGTTGGAGACCATGTGGTGGTAGGTCCAGCGCAGCCACAGAAACAGGGGATACGCAATCCAGCCCAGCCACTTACCGAAATCCAGCACCTTGCTCAGGTCCGGAGGCTGGGTTTCTCCGGCGATGGCGGCGACCTTCACGGACTGCAGCACGTCCAGCGCCTTGGGGCCGACAAACAGACGTTCCGAGGTAGGCGCCGCCGGGAGTGCCCGCGGCCATTCCCAGCAACTCCACCCGGACCTGCTGCGATTGCGGGTCCGAGGGCTTTCTGGGGACCTCCATGCGCGTTGCGCAGGGTAATCGCATTCACCGTCGAGGGATCGTTGGGGAGAAAGACGGCCCCGAAGTACTGATCGACGACTCCGACCCACTCGAACGGACCGGTGAGCGTATTGCCCCCGCTTACGCCTTGGGCGCGATGCGCTGTACGTCGTCGCCGTACTGCCACTCCAAGCGAGACGACGCGTAGTGCGGCGGAGATGACGCTGATCGCCGAACCCGCGGGCCATGCCGGGATAGGCGCTGACGCTTTGCCCGTCCTGCTCACCTGGATATCGATGCCGACGACATAGGAATCGTTGAAGTGGAAAGTCTTGCGTGACCTGCAGGTGCTCGTCGGCGTATTCGAACGTGATATCCGACGGGGCCTTCTGTTCCCCGGTAACGTTGGGAACATACAGAACCGTATTGAGCCGCGTGCGAAGCTTGGGATCGTAGGTCCACAAAGAAAGCGGATAGCCAAACTGCTGGGCCGCCGCTTCATGCACCAGGTTGAGGGGATGCCCCTGGTCGTCGAGGTGCTTCTTTAGAATCCAGCTTTTTACCTGGCCACCGCGGTTGCTGAAGGTGATGCGATACAGGCCATTGTCGACCACGGTTTCCACTTCGCCCTTGGCCTGGCGGAGGGCAGCTGGAGGCAACGCAGCCGTCTTCGACGATGCTACGGGGGCGGCGGCGGACGAAGGGGGGCCGGGAGCCGTAGCCGTAGAGGCCGCCGGCGGCTGTGCGGTCGGCGCCGGCGGGGTGACTTGCGCCTTCTGCGCGGATTGAGCAGGCTGCTGCTGCCGCAGATAGCGTGAGAGCAGCGGCTGAAACACCATTAAGACAAGAAAAGTCAGAGCAAAAACGATCAGCAGGCGGCGCTCCGAACCTGGTTCCTGCTGGGGGTTGTGATACTGGGTCAAAGTTTCTATCCGTTCCTGAAATCTGGTTTCCTGGGTTTCAACGGGTCACGTATTGCTCTCCGTGCCCGTGTCCGGCAGCGCACGTGGGATCTGGCTTTCCCGCGGATCTTGTCGACCGGGTCGTATCCGCCACGCGCGAAAGGATGGCAGCGCAGAATCCGCCCTAAGTCTTTCATGCCGCCCCGGACAGGCGCCATGGCGCTCGACTGCCTGCAAGAGCATACTCCGAACAGGTCGGCACGTAACGGCAGGCCGGTGGAAACAGCGGGGAAAGCAACCGCCGGTAGGTTCGAATGCACTGCAGCAGCACAACTTCATTTCTGGTTTCTTTCTGCCGGCCAGGAGGAAGGCGTTCATTTTCCGCACCTTCTCTCAGCTTCTGCTCGATGGCACGAAACCCCTGCCGCACCTCGGAACGGAGGTGAGAAAATTCAGCCGCGCGGCGGAGCGCTTCGGATTGATGACCACATCGACCGGCACGGCCAGCTTGCCGAGACTGAAGCGAACCGCCTCTCGCATGCGCCGCTTGAGGCGATTGCGAGCGACCGCCCCGCCCAGAGCGCGGCCCACCGTGAGTCCCACGCGCGGTCCGTTCCGCGGAGTGCGCCCCTGCTCGCTCTGCGGCAGGTAAAAAAGGTCATCCTGGCGGCAAATTGGCGCCGCCCGCTGCGGTACACACGGTCAAATCGGCGTGCTTCAAGAGCCGCGACTGGCGGCGGAAGCGGCCGGATGCCTGCCCGCCCGACCGTCTGGCGAGCCACCGGCTGGGCGCCTGGCCCGGCTTCGCGTCGGTCGGTCACAATGACAGCTCAGATCTCTTACCCAGTCCCTGCGGGCGTTCTTACTCGCGATAACCGGGGCTCACCGAGACGCGCTTGCGCCCTTTGGCCCGCCGGCGCGACAGAACGGCCTGTCCACTCTTGGTCTTCATTCGGGTCCGGAACCCGTGCGTCTTGGAACGTCGGCGCCGGTTAGGTTGGAAGGTGCGCTTCGGCATGACAGCTGGCTGCTCCTCAGTACGAAAATTTTGCGCGGGGCAAACAGCAAGTATAACTGACTGGGGACGAAACCGGCTAGCGGAACGTCTTCCCTGCCCCGGGGCGACCCGATCCCTGCGGCCAGCCACAACATACCTGGAGCGCATCCATTGAGAGTATGAAAAGCGTCCGAATCCGCTCCCGGCGAGCTGGCTGGGCCTTTCTCTTCTGCTGCGTACTGGTGCTGCCGTTTAGCCTCCTGGTTGCGGCGGACAAGCCGCTTCTGTGTCTTCCACGGGGCCCGGCCCGGGCCAAACTCCTCCCTCCGGTTCCCCATCTCCCCCGAATACCACTCCGGCCGGGCCGGGAACGGGGCAGACGGACCATGTCGTGATTGTCGTTCTGGAGAACCACAGCTATGAAACGGTGATTGGCAGCCCGGACATGCCTTACCTCAATAGTCTCGCCGCCCGCTATGCGCTGGCCACTAACTTTTTCGCCGACACCCACCCCTCCATTGGCAATTACTTCATGATGACCACGGGCCAGGTGATCACCAATAACGATAGCTTTACCGGCACCGTAAGCGCCGACAATGTGGTCCGGCAACTGGTCCTGGCGGGCAAAACCTGGAAGTCGTACGCTGAGGATCTCCCGGCAGCCGGTTATACCGGCGGGGACGTGAAATCTTACGTCAAGCGGCATAACCCATTCGCCTATCTGACGGATGTGATCAATGATCCGCAACAGAGGCAAAACCTTGTCCCTTTCACCTCGTTTTCCCAGGATCTTGCAGCCGGAATGCTTCCCAACTATGCCTTCGTCATTCCCAACCAGTTGCACAATGCGCATGATTGTCCGGTGAGTCCATGCCAGGACCAGGACAAACTGAGAGCAGCCGATAACTGGCTGCGCAATAACATCGACCCGCTACTCACTAACGCGAGCTTCTTGCATCCGGTCTCCTGGTCATCACCTGGGACGAGGGAGACGCGTCCGATTCCGCCAACGGTGGTGGGCACATCGCGGTGATCCTGGCTGGTCCGAAGGTGAACACCGGATTTCAGTCCACCATGTTCTATCAGCACGAAAGTCTTTTACGCCTTAGCCTCAGTATGCTGGGAGTTAGCGGTTTGCCCGGCGCCGCCGCCAATGCCCCCACGATGGATGAATTCTTCCAGTAGAAAGAATCGGCGAATCGAATTTCCGCTGCAGTCAAGAGGAAACAAGCAGACTATCTAAGCCTTCGAGAAGATACATTCTAGAAACCTATAAGGCGGATGTTCTATACTGGCTTCCTATGGATACACGGAAAATTCTCACACAGCTCCGTTCCGAAAAGGAACGGATCGACAAAGCGATTCAGGCATTGCAGGGTCTGGATGGCAGCTCTCAGGGACGCAGTGCTAAACCCCGGTGCTGGCCGCAAGCGTCGCCGCTTGAGCGCGGATGCCAGACGCCGCATCAGCCTGGCCCAAAAGAAGCGCTGGGCAGCACAAAAGAAGCAGGGCTAGTCGGTTATTACTTCCAGTTAGCGCTCCCGTTCGAGTTCGAGCTCCTGATACCTAACTTGAAGCCCCTGACCTTTGGTTGGTGCGATACGTTGTGCGTGGCTGATAGATGCAGAACGGCTCAGCTTCCATGAAGTCGCCGGTTGCAGCATAGGCGCGAGCCCGACATCCCATACAGCAGTTACGGAACTCGCAAGCACCGCACTTGCCCTTGAGCTGCGTGGTGTCGCGGAGGGCGGCGAACACGTCCGCCTTTTCCCAGATATCGCGGAACTGTTGCCTGCGCAGATCACCGGCGAGCGCGGGCAGATAGCCGCAGGGATACACCTCGCCCCGGTTGGAGATGAAACATACGCCGGTACCCGCCAGGCAGCCTTTGGTGCTGGCATTCATCCCGTGCGGGTGTCCGGGTTGGGGCGACGGGCTGCGGGGATGCAGAACCACTCCAGTGCCGCCCGGCAGCAGCATCTCTGCAGCACCAATCGCGGGGGAGGCAGAGGAAACGGGCTCCGCGGTACGCCGCTCGCACCCCTGTTGCTCTGCCTCCCGCCGCTCGGCCGCCCGGCGCTGGCGCACGACACGGAAATAATGCGGAGCGCAGGTGGCCTTGAGTTCGAGTTCCCCTTCCAGCGAGCGATCGTAAAACCAGTTCAGCATGGCTTCGTATTCTTGCGGGGGAACCATCTGTTCGGCGGCGATATCGACTCCGCATCCCACCGGAACCAGCAGGAACGTGTGCAGGGCATCGGCTCCCAGGTGGCGAGCCAGCTGCAGCACGTCCGGCAACTGGTGCGCGTTGTGCCGGGCGATGGTCATGTTGATCTGGACGGACATTCCGAGTTGTTTGAGGTTGCGAAGACCCCGGACAGCGGCATCGAAGGCGCCGGAGATACCCCGAAAGGCATCGTGAGTCGCGGCATCCGCGCCATCCAGGCTGATGGAGACGCGCTTGACGCCAGCAGCCGCGATTTTGCCTGCCACCTCCGGGGTGACATTGGTCCCATTGGTCGCCAGGGCAACTCGCAGTCCTTTTGCGGTCGCAAACTCAGCCAAGTCGAATATATCGGGACGAAACAGTGGCTCACCCCCGCTGAGCACCAGGATGGGAGTTGCATAGCCCGCAATCTGCTCGATGATTGCGAAGGCCGCTTCGGTCGAAAGGTCGTCCGGAGAACTGAGCTCTGTGGCGCTGGCGCGGCAGTGCACACAGCGCAGGTTACATCCCTTGGTGACTTCCCAGAAGACCAGGCGCGGCTTGTATTCCAGCGGGACCCGTTGCGGTTGCTGAGACGACTCGGCTGCTGCCCGGCTCATGGTTTCCATTGCTTCTCGATCTCCATTGTGCAAGTTACAAGGTCGGCGTGCGTGCTCCCGTGATTCACGTCACATCTGGTTGTGATCGGTTACCTTCGGAGCGTGGAACCCCGTCACTGCCGCGTGTGACGCAGCTCACGGCGAGCAGTTTGAACAGGCAATAAGTTTCCAAGATGCAAGAGGGCCCGGAATAGGAGTAGGGGGACCGGCGGAGCTACGCTAGTTGAATTTTCGGACGGAGGATTTTATGTCCAACCCAGACATGTTTGGTCGCGACGCTCTGGAGGCGCTCGAATTCGAGCTCAACTTCCTGGAACAGGGCGGCTACGGGCGGTCGGTACACAGCCCGCAGTTGTCCAAAGATATCTTCCTTGAGTCGCCCACGTGCTTGAACTTCGGGGACCGCAGCCGGACATTCCCCTGCGAGCGCTGCGCGCTTTTCGACTTTGTCCCCCAGGACAAGCGATCGGAGAACATTCCCTGCCATCACATTCCGCTCACCGCGGGGGGTGACACGGTCGAAAGCCTGGCGGACCCAGACAACGATGCGAAGGCACAGGAAGCGCTCAGGGTTTGGTTACGCAACACCATCGCGGAGCTGAAACGCAGCGGGCAACACGAGATCAGTGCGCCGCAACAGGAAAGGCCAAGCGAGCCCCCGAAGACGGCAGAGGCGGAGAAAAGTCCTCTCCATCTTTTGAAAGGCTGAAAAGCAGCTCCTCACGGGAGCGGGACTTCCGCTACGCGCCCCGGACTCGCGCGGCCGGAAAGAGATTCCCGAGAAAAGAGATTCTCAAGAATGGACCGCCGATAACGCGGCCATGGATCGTGGGTGCCGCGGACCGGATCGCGGGGATCTGGAGGCTCTGGCCAAACGGGCTCTACCGGTGGCGGGCGCGATCTTTTTTCGCAGGACTTCAGGAATCCGAAACAAATCACGGCAAGAACCATTCGACGGGGCATCGCCTCAGCCACTACAATTCATCTATCTCTCGAGTGTCAACGCACGCTACGGGCTACTGTAAGATTCAGGACTACGGCATCGTGGGCGACTGTCGTGCGGCCGCACTCGTCTCCCGCACCGGCTCGATTGACTGGCTGTGCTGGCCCCGCTTCGACAGTCCCTCGATTTTCGCTGCCCTGCTGGACCAGGAAAAGGGTGGCCGCTGGTCCATCCATCCTAGCGGGGAGTTCCAAATCAAACGCCGGTACGCAGGCGAATCCAACGTGCTGGAAACGGAGTTTCGCTGCTCCTCCGGCTTGGCGGTACTGCGGGACCTGATGCCGGTCGCATCCGAAAAGTTCAAAGACCAGAATCCGCTTCCCTCCCATGAACTCTTGCGGGAGTTGGAGTGCACGGAAGGGGAGATGGAGTTCGAGGTGTGCTTTCATCCGCGTCCCCACTATGGATCGCGGGCGGCGCGCATCCGGGACAAGGGAGCGCTGGGGTTGCGGACTGACGTAGGCCGCGGGGCATACTGGTTGCGGAGCAGCGCGCTGTTTTCCGTTCACGGCGACCGTGCCACTTCCCGGGTGCGCATGAAGCGTGGCGACCGGGCGCAGTTTTCGCTCAGTTATGGCGAGGAATCGCCCATGGTTCTTCCTCCCCTGGGCGAGTGGATGCATGCCGCCATCGAGCGTTCTCTGGGCTGGTGGCAGCAGTGGGCCAGGCAGTGCAAATACGAGGGTCCGTACCGCGAAGCCGTGGTGCGCAGTGCCTTGGTGCTGAAGCTGCTTACCTATACGCCCTCGGGAGCGATTACTGCGGCGGCCACAACGTCGCTGCCGGAAACGATCGGTGGCGATCAGAACTGGGACTACCGCTATTGCTGGCTGCGCGACGCTTCCCTCACCATCCGTGCCTTGCTGGGACTGGGATACCTGCCGGAGGCGGAGAGCTTCCTGGGCTGGCTCCTGGATGCCACCCGCATCACCCAACCGGAGTTGCGCGTGCTCTACACCGTCTACGGCCAGATGGCTCCGCATGAGCGGGAAGTCTTCCACCTGAGCGGCTATCGCGATTCGCGCCCAGTGCGCGTGGGCAATGGCGCCCGCCATCAATTGCAACTGGACGTGTACGGCGAAGTGATTGAGGCGGCGGCGCAGTACGTGACCTTTGGCGGGCGTTTTGACCCTGCCACGCAAAAAGTACTGTCGGGGTTGGGACAGTATGTGGCGAAAAACTGGAACCAGCCGGACGAAGGCATTTGGGAGGTGCGCTCCGGACGGGAAAACCATACCTATTCCCGCCTGCTGTGCTGGACGGCCTTGGACCGGCTGGTAAAGCTTTATAAGAAAAATGTTCTGCAAAATATGCCCGTGGACCTGTTTGCCGCGGAAGCCGCCAAGATCCGCAAGCAAATTCTCGAGGGTGCCTGGAATGAGAAGTTGCAGAGCTATGCCAGTACGATTGGCGGGGATTCCCTGGATGCGAACCTGCTCCGCATTCCCTGGTACGGGCTGGAGAAAGGATCTTCCGAACGAATGAAGAGCACCTATCGCGCGCTGCGGCGGCAGCTCGACGCTGGTAATGGCCTGCTCTATCGCTATGAGCGCAATCCCTCCGAAGGCGCCTTTGGGATCTGCGGATTCTGGGCCGTCGAATTTCTTGCCGTGGGCGGAGGCACTGAACAGGAGGCCCATGACCTGTTTCAGCAGCTGCTTGCATACGGCAATGACCTGGGGCTGTTTGCCGAAGAAATCGATCCCCAGACGGGGGATGCGCTGGGGAACTTTCCCCAGGCGTTTACCCACATCGGCCTGATCAGCGCGGCGCTGTCGATCCAGGAGCGCGAACGCGGCGAGCCGCATCCAGCCCACCATACGCAAAACCAGCCTGCCGCCGCGGGCCGGGAGGTGGAGGTATGAACTGGGGAAGCTGGCTGTTGTGGGGAATGGCGGCAACCGTGATGCTTACTACCATCAGCGCAGGCGCCCAGGGCCTGGGGCTGACACGGATGAATTTGCCTTACATAATGGGGACTCTGTTTACTTCGGACCGCGACCGCGCCAAGCTTTATGGGTTTTTTGTTCACATGGGAGTGGGTATGGTGTTTTCCCTCATCTATGCCCTGATGTTCGAAGCCATAGGGGCGGTAAGCTGGTGGCGCGGGGTCCTGCTGGGAATTCTGCATGCGCTGTTTATGCTGATTGTGCTGATGGCGATTTTGCCCGGTTTGCATCCTCGCATGGCCAGCGAAGAGTTCGGCCCCACGTCGCGCAGAATGCTGGAGCCGCCGGGCTTCATGGCGTTGAACTACGGCATCCGGACGCCGATCGCAGTGCTGCTCTCGCATGTGGTGTTCGGAGCGATTCTGGGCGGTTTCTACCGGCTGTAGGGCAAAGAATCAGGGTGCCCTGAGTGTGTGGGCACCCTGTTTTTTAGCGCCTTATTCTTCAGACAGACCGATCATCAGATGATCTGGCGTGCCTTGTCGCGGAACGCTTCCTTCATGATCTCCACGGGATCTTCCTCGCCACGCGCAATGGACTCGGCGAACTTCAGAGCCTGATTGGCGCGAATGTTGCCAGGCAGTGGAGCGGTGAACGGATCCACCACGGCCTGGAGCACCGCCGGGCCGGGAGCATTGAGGAACTTCTGCATCACATCGCCGCAGTCTTTCGGGTCTTCCACGGTGTACCCAACGGCGCCGCAAGCGTGCGCGATTTGTGCAAAGTCAATGGGCTGCAACTGCACTCCAAATTCCGGATTGCCCTCCATCACCATCTGTTCCCATTTGATCTGGCCGAGGTAGTTGTTCTTTATGAGCACAACCTTGATGGGCAGGTCGTACTTGACCGCCGTAGCCATCTCCGCCATAAGCATGCTGAAGCCGCCATCGCCGACGAAGGCAACGACTTGTCGGTTGGGATACGCAACCTGGGCCGCAATCGCATAGGGCAGTCCGGGAGCCATGGTCGCAAGGTTGCCCGACAAGGTATGAAACTGGCCGCGCTTCGCTATGATGTGCCGCGCCCACCAGGTGGCGATAGTGCCGCTGTCGCATGTTGTAATGGCGTCCTCCCGCAGATGCTTGTTCAGTTCGGCAGCTACAACCTGCGGTTTCATGGGCTTTTTGATACTGTGGGAGAGATCATCCATGTACTCCCACCAGCTCTTCATCTCTTTTTGCGCGGTCTGCAGAAACTTGCGGTTCTCCTTGCGCTCGAGCATGGGCAGGAGCAACTGCAGCGTTTTCTTGCTGTCACCCACGAGGCCTACATCGACCGGGTAACGAAGCCCTATGCGGCCAGGATTGCGATCGATCTGCACGCACTTGGCCTGCCCTGGTTTCGGATAAAACGAAATGTAGGGGAAAGAACTGCCAACGGTGATCAGCGTCTTGCAGTTGTTCATGGCATTTTGCGAGGGCGCAGTGCCCAGCAGGCCGATGCCGCCGGTAGTGTACGGGCTGTCATCGGGAACGCAAGCTTTTCCCAACAAGGCTTTGATAATCGGTGCGCCGAGAGTTTCGGCCAGTTGCTCGAGTTCATCGGTGGCGTCGAGCGCCCCCTGTCCCGCCAGGATCACGATGTCGTTGCCTTCTTCGTTGATGAGCTGCGCGGCCTGACGCAGGGAGGCGTCCGTGGGCACCTTCGAGCCCTCGGCGTACACGTTGGAGGTGTGGCCCGGCTTGTTCCGGCGCGAACGGTGCGCGTTGTCGAGCTTCTGTTCCTGGATGTCCTTGGGAATGGTGATGTGGGCCACTCCGCGGTAGGAGAGCGCAGTGCGGCAGGCAAGCTGCGTCACGTTTTCCACATGCGCCGGCCCCATAACGCGGGTGTTGTAGATGCAGACGTCCATGAAGAGCTTGTCGAGCTCAACATCCTGCTGTGCGTGCGTGTTCAGAAGATCATGAAACGTCATGCCGGTAATCGCCAGAACGGGAACGCCGTCCATCTTCGCATCATAGAGGCCGTTCAGCAGGTGAATGCCTCCCGGTCCGGAGGTAGCAAGGCACACCCCCAGTTTTCCCGTCACCTTGGCATAGCCGGTGGCCATGAAGGCTGCCGCTTCTTCGTGCCGAACCTGCACAAATTTGAGCTTGTCCTGCCGCTGGCGAAGGGATTCAAAGATGCCGTTAATGCCATCGCCCGGAAGTCCGAAGATGACCTCAACATCCCAGTCCAACAGTGTGTCAATGAGAACGTCTGCAGCGGTCATGAATAAGCTCTCCTCTCGTGAGTGGAAGTCGCTAGCTGTGAGCTGCGTCAACTTCCGCCAGCGTGCACCGCGAAGCAAGCCTGATTCGCGAGCGCGTTTGGCCGGAACTGGTTCCGGAAGGGGCGCCTTGTGCTGGGATTTTCACGCGGCACCTGGATAGGCGATCGATGTCATGAGCGCGTTCTCCGCCTGGCGCGAGTCCAGACGGGTATGCTGCGCCACGACGGGCACGTCCGAGCGAATTACGCTGGCATAGTCTTTGTCCCGCGGAATTGGTTCGGGATCGTTCAGGTCGTTGAAACGAAGATGCATGGTACGCCGCGCGGGAACGGTGACGCGATATGGCCCCACCGGCTCATGGTCGGAATAGTGGATAGTGATCTCTATGTGCGCGTCCTGGTCGGAGGTGTTGAGCAGGCATACGGTTTCGTGGCTCAACATCTGCGGCTCCGGCCCGTGGCTCCTCCCGGGAATGTACCCATCCGCAATCACCCACTCTCGTGCTCCGATGGCTTTGCCCATGGTTCCTCCGTCTTTCAATGCTTGCTGCCCGTAATGGCATACCCGGCCAGGGCCAGACCAGCGGCGGCAATCGCTGCCAGGATGCCGGCGGCGCGCCACCGCGAACGCCGTCGCGCTGCGTTGAGAGTGGCGGTGATTTTGGCTTCCGGATAGATGAACGGAAACTGCTGCTCGCCTTTGCTGGCCATATCGATGACCTCCGCCAGGTGCAGACCCCGCCGGCCTGTCTGCTGCTTGATCTGTTCCCGGCAGCTGAAGCCGTCGGCGAGGACCATGGTCGAGAGTGGGGCCTGTCGCACTGCCGGCAACAGCATGCGCTCGCCTACCGCGACCGAGATGCCGTATTTATCTTTCTCGAACCCAAACGAGCCCGCCATGCCGCAGCATCCGGTTGGTGGGATCGCGGCATTGAGGCCCATTTTTTTCAAAACTGATTTCTCGCTGTCGAAGTTCAGAATCGATTTCTGATGGCAGTGTCCCTGAACCAAGGCCTTGCGCGGGAGTTGGGGAAGCTCGTAATTTTGAGCTCTCTGTTCCAGAAATTCACTGAACAGAAAGGTCTGTTTCCGGAGTTTCTCGGCCAGCGGCTCGTCCGGAAACAGCCCATGAAGTTCGTCGCGGAAAACAGAGGCGCAACTCGGTTCCAGAACCACGAACGGGATGCCGGCCTCGATTTGCGGCCGCAGCTTGAGCATAATTCCGCGCAGGTAGTCCTTGGCCAAATCCAGCATGCCGTAATCGTAGAGGGGCCTTCCGCAGCAAAAATGACCTTTCGGGACAGTCACCTCGAAGCCGGCATTCTCCAGCACACGAGTAGCGCCCTGCGCCGTTTCAGGGAAGAAATGGTTGTTGAAGGTGTCGGGCCAAAGAAGGACGCTGCCATTTCCGCCGCTGCGACCGCTCCTGTGTTCGCGGAACCAGCGCTGGAAGGTTTGCGGCGCGAATTCCGGAATTTCGCGCTCCAGCGGCATGCCAGCCGCCAGCTTGGCTAGCGTGCTCACGCCGGGAGTTTGGGTCAACAGGTTGACCAGGCCGGGCCAGAGCGAAGCAAGCCGCGACCACTGATCGATCAGGCCAAAGGCATACGCGTACCTGGGCCGCAGATGTCCATCCCAGTAGTGGGACAAAAATTCGGCCTTGTAGGTTGCGATGATCTACGTTGACCGGGCAGTCACCTTTGCAACCTTTGCAGGCGAGACAAAGGTCCAGAGCTTCTTTGACATTTTCATCCCGCCAGCCGTTGCGAATGGGGTCGCCTTGGAGCATCTCCCAGAGCAGATGGGCGCGGCCGCGCGTCGTGTGTTTCTCCTCGCGCGTCACCATGTAGCTGGGGCACATGGTGTTGTTTCCGGCACGGCCCTCTTCCCGCCGGCACTTCCCAACTCCCACGCAGCGGATCGTGGCGTGAGCAAAGCTGCCGTGATCGTCCGGGAATCGAAAATGAGTCTTGGGCTGCCAGGGGTTGTAGTCGGCTCCCAAGCGCAGGTTCTGGTCCACTCGGTGAGGATCCACAACCTTGCCGGGGTTCATTTTGCCTTCGGGATCCCAAATGGCCTTGAACTCGCCAAAGGCTTTCACCAGCTCCGGGCCGAACATTTTGCCCAGGAATTCCGCGCGCGACTGACCATCTCCATGCTCGCCAGAGAGAGAGCCTCCATAGCTGACCACCAGAGAGCTGGCCTCGTCGATAAAGGAACGAAACTTACGCACTCCCGGTTCACTGGTCAGATCGAAATTAATGCGGCTATGGATGCAGCCCATGCCGAAGTGTCCATACAGAGAGCCGTGGTATTCATATTTTTCATAAAGCTTGCACAGGTCTCGCAGGTATCCGCCGAGCTTGTCCGGAGCAACCGCCGAGTCTTCCCATCCCGGCCACGTAGTGGGCTCACCGGGAACGAAGGCGGTTGCACCCAGGCCGGACTCGCGGGTCTCCCACACGTGCTCCTCTTCTTCCTTGTCTTCGTAGAGCTTCATGTTAGGCGGAGAAGGACGGCGGCCGAGTTCCTCGATCATCCGCTTCCCGTGAGCATCGGCTTCCTCTTGGGTGTCGCCGCCGAATTCAACCAGCAGCCATCCTTCTCCGTCGGGAAGCAGGTTCAAATACTTCGCATGAAGACCCTTTTTCTTGATGTTTGCCACCAGGCGGTAGTCGATGCCTTCGAAGCCAATGGGCTTGAATTGCAGAATTTCGGGAACATGGTCCGCGGCCTCGTAGATGTCCGGGTATCCTAAGACGACCAGGGTGCGATGGGACGGGCTGTGAACGAGGTGCAGCCGGGCCTCGAGAATCGTGACCAGCGTTCCTTCCGAGCCGACCAGGGCGCGTGCGAGATTGAAGCGGCCATTTTCATCTGGAAGAAGCTGGTCCAGGTTATAGCCCGAAACGCGCCGCGGGATCTTGGGATAGCGCTCACGGATCAGATTGGAGTAACGCTCGCGAAGATGCTTGATCCCGCTGAAGATTTCTCCCCGGCGTCCTTCCTGGCGGGTAGCGATCTCGAGGTCGGCCTCGGTCATCCATCCGACGCGCATGCGCAAGCCGTCATAGGTCAGGATTTCGAGTTCTTCAGTGTTGTCGACCGTCTTGCCCGCCATTTGGGCATGAATGCCACAGGAGTTGTTGCCCAGCATGCCTCCCAGGGTGCAGTGATTGTGGGTAGCGGGATCAGGTCCGAAGGTCAGGTGGTGCTTTTCCGTCTCCTTGCGCAGATCGTCGAGAACGGTGCCGGGATGAACCCGGGCCCTGCGCGCGTCCGCGTTCACTTCCAGGATATGGTTCATGTACTTCGACCAGTCCAGAACGACAGCAACATTGCAGCACTGGCCGGCCAAACTGGTGCCGCCGCCGCGGGAGAGAACAGGTGCGCCATACTGCCGACACAGTGCGACCGTCTGCACGACATCTTCAATGCTGCGGGGAATCACCACCCCGATGGGAACCTGCCGGTAGTTGGAGGCGTCCACGGCGTATATCGCGCGGCTCCCCGCGTCGAAGCGCACTTCGCCTTCAATGCGCGCATTCAGTTCGCGGGCAAGTTCCTGGAAGTCGCTGGCGGGATGGTTTTGCGGCGAGACAATCGGCAAAACATTGCGTAAGGCACTCATGCAAAGATCCCCTCAGGCTGCATAGCGGGCAGCATCCGCGCGTTTGAGCTCCAGGCCCATGCCAGGCCGGGACAGATCCGGAGTGAGCTGGCCGTTAACTGGCGCTACAACGCCGTCGAACAGCATGGATTCGATGCGCACGTGATCGTGAAAATACTCGATGAAGTGCATATGAGGCGCCGTGCAGCAAGCGTGCAGATGCAGACTCGGCGCCGTGTGAGCGGAAAACGGCATGCTCCGGGCCGCCGTCAGGCTGGAAGCGTGAAGAAATCCGGTGATGCCGCCACAGCGGGTAGCATCGGCCTGAAGCACGTCGACCGCCTCGGCCTCCAGCATGTGACGGAAATAGGTCAGGTCATAACCGTACTCGCCGGCGGCAATGTCCATCCCGGCGGGCGCGCGATTGCGCATGAGCCGCAAGCCCTCCAGGTCGTCGGAGGAAACCGGTTCCTCGAACCAGCTCACATGGAAGTCGGAGAAGAGTTCGGCCATGGCTAGCGCCTGCTTGCGGGAATAGGCGCCGTTGGCATCGACGAACAACTCTGCTTCCGGGCCGATAGCTTCTCGCGCCAACCGTACGCGAACCCCGTCTCGCTCCGGCTCGCGGCCGACTTTCATCTTGACGCGGGAAATGCCTTGGCGGACCCATCCGCTGAGCTGGTTTTGCAATTGCGAATCGGAGTAGGACGTAAAGCCTCCGCTTCCATAAACCGTCACGGACGGCCGCGCCATGCCCAGAAGCTTGGCCAGCGGCAGGTCGAGTAAGCGCGCCTTCAGGTCCCATAAGGCGGAATCCACGGCCGCAATCGCCATGGAGCAAAGTCCGGGACGTCCATCATTGCGGATGGCCTGTACCATGGCTTCCCATGCTCCGGGGATGTCCATGGCGTCGCGCCCCTGAATCAGCGGTGCAAGCTTGCGGTGCACAAACTCCGCCAGGCTGCGATCGCCGTAGGTGTAGCCGATGCCGGTTTTGCCGCCGGCCGTCGCCTCCACCAGAACCATCGTGGTGGAATCCCACTCAAGGGTGCCGTCACATTCGGGATCGTCGGTAGGCAGGGTGAAAGCAGTGACTTTCAGGGACCTGATCGACGGCCAATCTGGAAAGCGAGAAATATGCATCGTTGTCCGACATGAAAACTATGAGTGTTTGCTTTCCTGCTGCCGGGAGCGATCTGGCGTCCCGACAATTAGGTGCGATGCGGAATAGGGCGGACCGCGTTTGCTCAATCGTTGAAGAGAGTTGAAGAGGCTGGCATTTCACCTTCTTTGGCGTAGAGAAGAGTTGATCGCGCTCACAGATGAGGAGACAAAACCTGACTGCCTTCTTGCCCGTGATGCAAGCCCAGGGATGAGCACGATTCAGCGGAGCCGGCGGGCCTCCACAAAGGACCATTGCCCCTGTGGCCCAAAAGGAGCAAGACCTTGGAGTTTGGACTTTAGGGTGTTTGCCGGATATAAGAAGCCACGCGGGAGTAGCAAGATTAATACCGCAGCAACATTTCCTTTTGCACGGTTTCCACAGGGAAACTGTGCTACAAAAGTTTTCAGCATCTCCTCTGGCGTGGGTCGGAAGCGCGGAAGGCGGTTTTCTGCTCCCACGGAGGTGAAAGTTGGCCGCCAGGGGGTGACGGCAGAACCAGATCCCCCAACGACGAAAGGATTTCGACTCGCATGTGGAAGCCCACGAACCAACCTTCTTCGACTCCGTCTCCGAGCCCTGAACCGCAGCGTCCGAGCGTCTCCAGCGCGCCCGCCGCGGTCGAGCCCATCCCGGCCGCTGCTCCGCGCAACGCTGCCGTCAACTCCGCCGATCAGGCGACCATCGGCAAATCGCTGGTCATCAAGGGTGAGGTGACCGGTTCAGAATCGCTTTACATTGATGGCCGGGTGGAAGGCTCCATCAACCTTCCGGGAAACCGGGTCACCGTCGGCCGCAATGGCGTGGTCAACGCCAACATCACTGCCCGCGAGATCGTGGTGATCGGCAAAGTCCGCGGCAATCTCCAGGCCAGCGACCGCGTGGATATCCGCAATGAGGGCTCGCTGACCGGCGACGTGATTGCCCAGCGCATCTCGATTGAGGACGGCGCGTTCTTCAAGGGCGGGATCGACATCCGCAAGCCGGGCCAGAAGGCGAATGGAGAGGCCAAGGAAACCCCGATGGAAACGGCGGCGGCAGCGGCTTCGGCCCGCGCCTGACCGGGGTAGCAGTTTTCCGTACTGTTTGCAGACTTCGTGGCGGGCTCCGGGTCAGGCAACCGGAGCCTGCGCTGATCTTCAGCGTTTTCGTAATCTGTAGGGAACTCTTCGTGCTGGAAAAGCTGCTTCAAATTCTCCGCATTCGCTGCAATCATCGCAATACCTCGCAACCATTTACCGCGGCCAGCCCGCGCTCCTCGTCCGCTTCCAGCGATTGGGAAAAGCCCGGTCCGTCTGCCAGCCACTACGTGGTTTGTTTGGAATGCGGCAGGAAGTTCAACTACGACTGGCAGCAGATGCGGATCGTGAGCTAGGCCCGGTCTTCCTGCGGGCGATCGTGCCGGCCTGATGTGCGCATCCGCGGTCATTCGTCAAGAATTCAGCAATCGTCCAGAATTCGCAATCGTCAATCAGAACTTCTCCGCGCCACTGCGTACTTTGCGGTTCTCTCGAGCCCTATGGCTCCAGCTTCACTCCCAACTTGGTTCCTTCGGCGGCGGACGCGGGGGTGTGCTTTCTGCGCCGCAGATCGGAAAGCAGGTGGGAACGGGTCATCCACAGCCCGGAGGCAACCGCAGCCGCCCAGGTGATGCTTGCTAACGCCAGAGACTCCAGGCTGGTGAGTTTCGAATGGTTCACCGGGACCAGCGCGCTTACCCGGAACGCAAGCCCTCCGGCGATCAGGGCCGTCAATGCCGCTTTGCCTATTTCTCCCCAGGGAAGGTCCGCGACAGAAACCAGTCTCTGGCGGTCCAGTAAGAACGCCAGCACCAATGTATTGGCGGCAATGCCCAGGTCGGAAGCAATGGCCAGGCCGGTGGTGGAGAGGCGGTGAAACAGCTCCCAGTAGATGGGCAACGACAGGGCCGTGACCACCGTGGCCGCTATCATTGGGGCCAGAGTATTACCGGCCGCGTAAAAGGCGCGCGAGTAGAGCGCCTGGGTCGACCATAACGCCAGCGAAATGGCGAACCAGAAGAAAAACACCGCCGTCTGCCGGGAATCGGAGAGCTCGAAGCGTCCCCGGCGGTACACCAGATCCACGATGGGCAGAGCGGCGGCCATCATCCAGGCGGTGGCCAGGAAGGACGCAGCGCTGATGCGGTAGATGGAAGCATTCACCGAAGCGGCAAACTCCCGCAAACGGCTTTGCCCCCACAGCCGCGCAAAGAAGGGCAGCGAGGCCTGTCCCGCAGCCTGTCCCAGCACCGCGATGGGAACGGCGATCAGGCGCTTGGCATAGTTCAGCCGCGTGATGGCGCCGGCTTGGCCGGAGGCGAAATAGCGCAAAATCCAGTCATCCGCCGTGGCCAGCGAGACTCCCAGCATCAGCGGAATCGAGAGCTTTACCCACTCGCGGAATGCGGGATCGCGCACATCGAAATTGAAGTGGTAACGGATTCCCGTGCGGCCCGCGCCAATGGCATTGACCAGGAACGGTCCCACGAAAGCTCCGGCGACGGCGCCGACCGCAAGCCCGGCCACCCCCATGCGCGCCCCCAGGAAGAGGCCGCCCAGGATGATAAAGACGTTGTAGAGCAGAGGGCCGAGCGCCGGAATGAGGAACAGCCGTCGCGAGAGCAGCACCGCGGAGACGACTCCGCCCACGTAAAAGAAGATCTGCGCTGGAAGCAGAATGCGCGTGAGAAAGACACAGAGCTCCAGTTGCTGGGGAGAGAAATGCGGGAAGATGAGGTTTTCAATCGGCCTGGCATAGATCGCGACCAGGATGACGCCCACGCTCAGCACGGTTGTCATGACCGTGATGATGACCGAGAAGGTCTTTTCCGCTTCGGCCTCGCGCTTCTCCGCCAGGAAGCGAGTGAAGATGGAAATAAAAGTAATCGAAGCCGTGCCGCCCGCGACCAGATAGTTCAGCCAGTCCGGGAGGGTGAAAGCGGCGACGTAAGCATCGGTTTGCGGTCCCGCGCCGAAGGCGTATGCGATGTAAGCCTCGCGCACGTAGCCGATCACGCGCGAAGCCATGATCGCGCCCATCAGCAGAAGGGTCGCGGAAAACGGGCTGTGCACGTGGGAAGGCCGCAAGATTCGGAAAAGACGGCGCAGGAAGGTCGCCTTCGGTTCGGCAGCCGGAGATTCCAAGGCCATGAGTACCGCGATTCTACCAGTCGCGGGGAAAGCTCCGGCGGGTTCCGGGTTGTGTAGTGGAGTTCCCCGTTGGAACACTCAGAACGTGCGCTGGCGGTAACGTCGCTTCGCGAGGTTGCGAGGCTTTCCGGTGCCAGACTTACTTGCGGGCTACAGGTCTGGCGCGCTTCCCGGAAGCGGACGATCCTTCGGAAACCATTGAACTGGAAAGCGGAGAGCGGTTCCAGGCCTCGACCCGGTTTTTCCCCGCGCCTTTTGCCCGGTACAGCGCCTGGTCTGCGGCATTGGTCACATCGCTCAAAACCGCGAGCTTCGCATCGGATTGCGCCACGCCGATGCTCACGGTCACAAAAATGCCCCGCGGGGGTGCTCCTCGGCGTTCTGCGGGATGATAGCGGCGCTCCGGCCGGCGACGGCGGCTGCGGTCCGGACCACGAATGATGAAGCGGGTCTGCTCGATGGTGCGCCGAACCGCTTCGATGTGGGGCAGGGCTTCCGGCAAAGATCGGTCGGAGAACACAATGGCGAACTCTTCTCCGCCGCAGCGGTAGGACCGTCCTCCACCGCCAACCCGGGACATTTTGGCGGCCACCATGCGCAGTACCTGGTCCCCGATTTCATGGCCAAAGGTATCGTTCAGCTTCTTGAAGTTGTCCACATCGACTATGGCGATGGTGTAACACTCCTGCAGTTCGGCCGCGGCCTGGTTAAACGCCCGCCGCGCCGGAATTCCGGTGAGTTCGTCGTGATAGGCAAGCACGTAAGAGGTGTCGATCAGGCCCAGCACCAGCACCAGCGCCGCAGTAGAAAAATAAAAGGCGGACTCTCCCGGAGCGACATTCGTGCGCACCGCCAGCATGCCGGCCGAAAGTGCCCAGAACCAGGCGTTTTCCAGGGGTCGCCGTTTAGGCCACCAGGAAGCGGCAATCACCACAAAGGCAATTGCCCAAGCCAGACTCGCGAGCGGTGGCAGGTGGATAAAGGCCAGGACCGCGAACGGGAACCCGGCCTGTAACCAGTGAAGGTTTGTGACCTGTTCGGGGCGGCACAGCAGGCCGACCATCGCCACCTGCACGATCAGAAACGTGAGCTTGGGAACCAGCGACTCCAGGCTGAGCCCGCGCTCGCGCCAGCGGGCAAGAATGGCGAAGTTTGCCGGCAGCAGCATGGCCACCAGGGCCATGCCGGTTCCCTTCACCCGCATCGGGAGAGAAGGTGTGTTGAGCAGCCACCACACCACGCCGTAGGCGAAGGCCACCAGCAGCAGGGCATACAGGGCCCTACTGGAGTAAAACCGCCAGGCGAGCAGCGCGCCCGCGGCCATCAGAGCGAATAGATAAAAACCGACGGCCGAATAGGCTTCGAGAGGCAAAATGCCGGTCCATAGCAGGACCGCCGCGCCCAGAACTACCATACTTCCGGGCATGGTGAAAGACACGAGCGTCCTGCGAGTCTCTGACTGCATCGGGCCTGGTATCTTCGATCACCCCATGTTCTTAGCTATCACCGTCCCGGCACTGCTTGTTCGGATGCGACCAAACAGATTATGTGCGCTCGCGATGGATCGCGGGGATGTCTTCCCGGGTTCCGCAACCTCCGCCTGGGAAACTCCCGCCCTCAAGAGCCGGGTTGTCAGAGCGTGAGAGAGCGGATTTTAATGCCAGTCCTGCCCGGAAAAGGAAATGTCCCATTTCTTTGGCACAGGGTCGAGAGGCAGGTACCCTTCGCTGTTGTGGTAGCCTCAAGGCAATCATCGAAATCGTGGTGCAGAGGAGATCATGCATGCACTTCGAGCAGTTCTATCTGGGCTGCCTTTCCCACGCTTCCTACCTGCTCGCATCGGGCGGCGAAGCGGTAGTGGTCGATCCCCAGCGTGATGTCGATCTCTATGTGAAGGCGGCGGCGGATTTGGGAGTGCTCATCCGGCATATCTTCGAAACTCATCTGCATGCCGACTTTGTTTCCGGACACAGGGAACTCGCTGCGCTGACCGGAGCGACCATTTACATGGGCGCCGAAGCCGGTGCGAAATTCCCCCATCAACCCTTGCACGAGGGCGATGAAATCCGCTTCGGCAAAGGCCGCATCCGGACGCTGGAAACCCCGGGCCACACTCCCGAGAGTATCTGCCTGGCCGTCTACGATCCCGAACGCACGCCGCAGCCCTGGTGCGTGCTGACCGGCGACACGCTCTTCATCGGCGATGTCGGCCGTCCGGATCTGTCTCCCACCCATACGCCCGGGCAGTTGGCGGGCATGCTGTACGACAGCCTGCACAATGAGTTAATGGCATTGCCGGACGACACGCTGGTATATCCCGCGCATGGCGCCGGGTCGCTGTGCGGGAGGCAAATGCGGGCGGAGCGCTTTTCGACCATCGGCACCGAGCGGCGTACCAACTATGCGTTGCAGATTTCCAGCCGGGAGGAGTTCATCCGGCAACTTACAAGCAATTTGCCTGCTCGTCCGGAGTATTTCGCCAAAGACGCGGACATCAATCGTGAAGGCGCTACGCCGCTTTCTGAACTTCCGCCCCTGCCGGAGCTTTCTCCAGCGGAGGTGCGTTTGGCCAGTCAGACCGGGGCGTATCTGGTAGATGTGCGCCCGGTTGAGGAGTTTGCTGCCGGACACGTGCCGGGGTCGGTGAATATAGGACTGGGAGGGCAATTTGCATCCTGGATTGGAGCCGTGATCGGTATTGGAGCTCCTGTGGTCCTGATTGCCGCTATGCAGGAGAAGATTGGGGAAGCTCGCCTGCGGATGGCGCGTGTGGGGATCGAAAATGTTATGGGATACCTTAAGGGAGGGTCGGCAGCCTGGAAGGATGTGGGGTATGAATTGGCCACCATGCCCATGCTGAGCGTGGAAGAACTCCGTAGTACGGCGAACGGGCTCAAGATTCTCGACGTGCGCCGCGGCGCGGAGTGGGATTCCGGCCACCTTCCCGGAGCTCTCCACTATCCCCTCGACAGCTTTCGCGCACAGCTCCCGCCGCTCTCTCCCGACGTTCCCCTGGCAGTGCACTGCCAGGGCGGATACCGCAGCATGATTGCCGCCAGCCTATTGCGCCGCGCTGGTTATCGCAACGTAGTGAACGTTACAGGAGGATTTGACGCCTGGAAGAAGGCTGGGTTTCCGGTGGACGAGGGCGTGAAGGCCGGCGTGAAGGCGTGAGCGCGCCGGCGTGACGCTGGGAGGCAGCAAACCCGCATCTGCCGCCCCCCGGGCGGGTATGGGCAACAGGCTATGCTCCAACCCGCAAATTTGCCAATCTTCGGCACGCTTCTTGTAGATCCGAATCGGTTTTCGCAAAGCAGAAGCGCAGGAAGTTTTCGCCCGTGTCGCCCTGAAAAAATGACTCTCCCGGTACGCTGGCCACGCCGGTGTCCCGCAGCAGGTACATCGCGCGTTCTTTACTTGTTGCGCCCGGCAGGCGCGAAGAATCCGCAAGGACGTAGTAGGCGCCCTGGGGAATGCACGGCCTCAGGCCTGCCTGCGCGAGCGAGTTGCAGATCAGGTCGCGCTTGGCGACGTACTCGTTCTTCAGGTCGGAATAAAACTGCGGCGGAAGTTCCTCCAGGCCCACAGTCGCGCCCCACTGCAGCGGAGCCGGTGCGCAGATATACACCAGATCGCTCATGGTTCCGATGGCCTCCGCCCAGCGCGCCTCGCAGACGGCGTACCCGATGCGCCATCCCGTGATGCTGAAGGTCTTGGAAAAGCCCGACATGGTGATGGTGCGCTCTTTCATCCCCGGCAGGCTGGCAATGCTGATGTGCTTGCGCCCGTCATAAACGAAATATTCATAGATCTCGTCGGTGAAGACGAACATCGTGGCGCTGGGCCCACTCGGCAATCCATTCCAGCTCCGTCTGGGTGAACACCTTGCCCGAGGGATTCGCCGGGCTATTCAGGATGACTGCGCGAGTTCTAGTTGAAACCGCGCGCTCCAAGTCGGCGGGCGTGAATGTCCAATCGGGGGGCTGCAGCGTGACATACGCCGGGCGGCATCCCAGCGACAGCACCGTATTGACGTGGTATCCATAGCAGGGTTCAAAGATTACGACTTGATCGCCGGGGTTCAGCAGGGCCATGCAGGCGGAGTAAAACGCTCCCGTCGAACCGGCGGAGACCACGATTTCGCGCTGTGGGTCGGCCGTGATGCCGTTGTCGCGCTCCAGCTTGCGGGCAATAGCGCAGCGCAGCGCATCGATGCCGTCGAGGCGAGTGTACTGGTTCTGGCCCTCTTCCAGGGCGCGCGCGGCGCCTCGCCGCACCGGCGGCGGAACCTCGGTATCGCATACGCCCTGCGACAGATTAATGCCGCCGATCTTCTCGCATTCCACGGTCATGGTGCGAATTGCCGACTGCACCATCCGTTCTGCGCGTTGAGAGCGCTCCAGCATGCCGTGTCCTCTATTTTGCTACTGGTATTTTGCTACCGGACGCTCCCGGCGCTCAAACCAGCCTTTGCGCCGGAAGTAAATCAGGATGATCCACCCAGGAGGCGATCATCAGGGCAACAGCATAGACCGCTCCCAGGGAATCGTGTTGCCAGGGCAAAGCCAGGTTCATGCCGAAGAAGCCGGTAATGACCACCAGCGAGGCCGTACCAGGACAGGGAAGGAAGGGGCTGCTGCGCATGCGCCATGTGTGGGGGAGTATAAAGCAGCGGTCCGCCATTGCCGGGTCACAATGGCCGAGCCGCAGCAATCAGCCGTAGCGGAACCGGCATCCAGCTCAGGCGCGCTTTTTGTCCCAGGCGCGGGCGGGGCGCTCGGAAGCCGGTTTGTCGCGATTCAAGATGCGGTCGTACTCATAGGTCGACGCTACCGTTCCGAGAGACTCGTTGTAGAGGCTGGGAACGCCCAGCGCTTCCTTGAGCTCCTCGGCGAAGTGGTGCAGGGCGTTCAAGTGGTCGGCGGTGGCCGCCACCTCCGTTTTGCTGGTTTTCAGCACCTGCTGGTATCCGCGATTGACCAGCTTGGCGATTTCGCCACTGATCAAATATCCGGGATAGGCGAAAATACGCACTCCCCCATCGGAGGTCTTTTCCAGCGCCGCCGAGCAGCCGTATTTTTTGATAAAGACGCGATTGCTGACTCCGGGAGCCTCCAGCAGCTCGTAACCGTGGTCCTTCAACCAGCCCACCACATCCTCGTAGGTACGTTTGTCTTCCGCCTTACTGCTCTTAGCCATTCTGAGTCCTTTGCCTGACGCCCCGGCGCTTCCTACTTACTTAGAGGTCTTGCGGGGACGATTGCAGCATCAACCTACCACAAGCGCCCCGAAGGCTTAGGTCACGGGGGTACTAGCCCGACATAAGTTCATTTAAAATCAATGGGTTACTGGATTATGCCTGGTCACTCTCCCGGCTTCGTCCAGCGGACTAGCCTACTTATTCAGGCTATGCACGGTTGCCTCCGGCTGTGCAGTTGCGTATGCTTAAACCAGCCAGTGAGTTGGGCCTTCCCACTCCCTGGCTCCCTCGAAGCAGGCTGTTAGCACTCAGGATGGCTCTTGTGACGACAATCCGCGCCGCGTTTCGCGCTGCGTTTCCATGTTCCGTGCGATGTAGGGCCTAGGCGTGCGTCCCCGAGTTTCTGCGCGCTGGCCGTTCTGAATCCTCCCTCGGCAGCGCCAAATTAGCTGGAAGCGAATTTCCGATGATGACCCGCCAATGCGGGCCGGCCGAGAATCGCTTTTCAGCCGCGAACGAAGCGAGTAGCACGTCCATCGTGCTGGATTACGGAAGGTTAGCGATCCCTGTGAGTGGCACGGTCAAATCTGTAACCACCTCGAAAGAGGCTGCCAAATCCTCCCAGCCGGGAGCCCTGGCCCAGCTTCCCGGTGAAGGGCTGCTCAACCGGGTAGGCAATACGCCGTTGTTCCGCATGCAGCGGATCGGGCGCGAGTTTTCCAACCTGCAGTTGCTGGCCAAGGCGGAGTGGTACAACCCCGGCGGATCGGTGAAGGACCGGGCGGCCTTCAACATCGTGCGCCAGGCCCTGCGCTCGGGGGAGCTGGAAGGCAAACAGCTTCTGGATTCCACCAGCGGTAACACCGGAATTGCCTATGCCATGATCGGCGCCGCCATGGGATTTGGCGTCACCCTGTGCATGCCCTCGAACGTGAGCACCGAGCGTAAGCGCATTCTCAACGCCTATGGCGCCAGCATCATCTATACCGATCCGGGCGAGGGCTCCGATGGCGCCATTCGCAAGGCCCGGGCCATTGCGGAGGCCGAGCCGCAACGTTACTACTACGCTGATCAGTATTCGAATGACGCCAACTGGCGCGCCCACTACGAAACCACCGCCAACGAAATCTGGGAACAGACCGCCGGGCGCGTTACCCACTTCGTTGCCATGATGGGTACCAGCGGTACGTTTGTAGGGACCAGCCGCCGGCTGAAGGAGTTGAACCCAAAGATTCGCTGCATTTCTTTGCAGCCGGATTCGCCCTTCCACGGCATTGAAGGCGCCAAGCACATGGCCAGCGCCATTGTTCCCGCAATTTATGATCCCCGGATCGCGGATGAGGACCTGGCGGTATCCTCGGAGGGATCCTATGCCATGGTGAAGCGCCTGGCGCGGCAGGAAGGAATGCTGGTGGGCATCTCCGGAGGCGCGGCCATTGTGGGCGCGTTGGATGTCGCCCGGCGGCTGCCTGCGTCCGAGCAGGCGGTGATTGTGACCATCTTCCCCGACAATGGAGACAAGTACTTGAGCGAAAGGTTCTGGGACGAAGACTAGGATGCTGACACTCGATCCATCGCTTTACGATCAACTGCGCCGCCATGGCGAGGAAACCTATCCGTATGAGTGCTGCGGGGTGCTGCTGGGCCGCTTCCAGGATGAAGACCGTGTGGTAAGCGAGGTCGTGCGCGCCGGCAACACTGCGTGACGACCGGCCGCAGGACCGCTACCATATCGATCCTCGCGAGCTGGTGCGCATCCAGCGCCAGGGGCGCGAGCGCGGGCTGGATATTGTCGGCTTCTATCATTCTCATCCCGACCACCCGGCGCGCTGGTCGCAGACGGACCTGGCCGAGGCCCACTGGATCGGCTGTTCCTACGTGATTACCGCCGTGGAAAAGGGCAAGGCCGCGCAGACCAACGCCTTCCTGCTTGCAGGCATGACGGAAGAGGACAAACGCTTTACGGATGAAGAAGTCCGTGTGCACAGGGCGCTCTCGGTTTAGAGTAGCTGTTTCCCTGGTTAAGGCCGCTTGCGGCTTTGAAAGCTGAATCCCGGAGAATATTCCAGCATCTGTTAGCTGGCTGGAACAAACTGGTTAGAACGAACTATGAAAATTCTGATTCCTACGCCACTCCGCCAGTACGCGGACAAAAAAGACGCCGTCGAAGTCAGCGCCGGCACCGTCGGAGAAGCACTCAACCGGCTCACCTCGTCGCATCCCGACCTGAAGCGTCACCTGTACACCGACGACGGCAAGCTGCGCGCTTTCGTGAACGTCTACGTGAACGACGAAGACATCCGCTATTTGCAGAAGGAAAACACGCCCGTGAAGGAGAGTGACACGCTTTCCATCGTGCCCTCGATCGCGGGAGGGAAGGAGAAATTGCGCCATTGATTGATTGTGTCATCGGGTCATTTGTTTTGGACCCGGAATGACACATCGCTCCATGGCCCGATTGCCCGGTTTTTATGGCTACTTTGACGCAAGCTCCGCAGGGAGTTTCGCTCACCAACGAAGAGATTCTGCGCTATTCGCGCCACCTGATCATGCCCGAGGTGGGCATGGAAGGGCAGCTGAAGCTCAAGGCGGCGAAGGTGCTGTGCATTGGCGCCGGCGGACTCGGCTCTCCGCTTGCGCTGTACCTTGGCGCGGCGGGAGTGGGCACGCTGGGCGTGGTGGACTTCGACGTGGTGGACTTCACCAACCTGCAGCGGCAGATCATCCATGCGCACCGCCGATGTGGGCCGCAAGAAGCTGGATTCGGCGGCCGACAAGCTGCGGGCGATCAATCCCAACGTCGAGATTCGTCCTCTTGATACGCGCCTGAACAGTGCCAACGCGCTGGAATTATTCCGCGAGTTCGACATCATCGTGGACGGCACTGACAACTTTCCCACCCGCTACCTGGTGAACGATGCCTGCGTGCTGACCGGCAAGCCGAATGTCTATGGCTCGATCTTCCGCTTCGAGGGACAGGTAAGCATCTTCGCCACCAAGGAAGGGCCGTGCTACCGCTGCCTCTATCCTGAGCCGCCTCCGCCGGGACTGGTTCCGTCTTGCGCCGAGGGCGGCGTGCTTGGCATTCTGCCTGGGCTGGTGGGAGTGATGCAGGCCACCGAAGCGATCAAGCTGATCCTGGGCGCGGGCGATCCCCTGATCGGACGCCTGGTGCTGGTGGACGCGCTGGCCATGCGCTTCCGCGAGCTGAAACTTCAGAAGAATCCCGAATGCCCGGCGTGCGGCAAGAATCCCACGATTCATGAACTGATCGACTACAACGAATTTTGCGGCATCCGAGGAGAAGAGAAACCAGTGGAAAATGGTGTTCCTGCCATCGGCGTGGAAGAACTTAAGCAGCGGCTAGATCGGGGCGACGATCTGTTTATTTTGGACGTGCGCGAGCCCCACGAATACCAGATCTGCAACCTGAATGGGCATCTGATTCCGCTGGGCGACCTGCCCAAGCGCGTGCACGAGCTGGATTCCAGCAAGGAGATCATCGCCCACTGCCGTTCAGGCGCGCGCAGCGCCAAGGCGGTGGAATTCCTGCGCCAAGCTGGCTTCCAGAAGGTGAAGAACCTGACTGGTGGCGTGCTGGCGTGGGCGGACAAGGTCGACCCTTCCATGCCCAAGTACTGACCGCAGTTACTTTCCCAAGCCCGGACCAGATGGTCCGGGCTTTTTCTTTTGGGGGAGCTCAAAGTTGATCCGGGTTGATCCGGCTCCGCGGGTGACTTCGACAAAGCGCTCGCTGCACACATTGCCGGAGGGAACTCACGGACCCTATACAGGACGGCTCGGTGCGGAGGCAGGCCGGCGGAATTCCGCTTCCAGCTGCCGGCGGAATCCCTGCAGCGATTCGCGGTCGGCCAGGAAGCGGTAGCCATTGTGTGCAGTGGGAAAGCGTTGCTCCAAAGTGCGCGCGGACAGCGCCAGATCAAACCAGGTGATCAGCAGATACACCGAAGGCGTTTCGTGGGACCACTCGAAATAGAACTTCAGGTCCGCCGCTTCGAACCGCATGGGCTGGCTGGGGCCGAGAAGCGCGTCCAGGTCGCGCAGTAGCTGCTGGAATTCCTGGCGGTTGAGCTTGCCCTGAACCGCAGTGTGGAGCGCCGGCCGCGCGCTTGTCTCGGTCTCCTCATCCTGCAGTCCTCCTTCGACCGACACTTCGTACTCAAACCACTCCAGGTCCTGTTGAAAGGGATCGAGGGTCGTTTTCAGCAGGCGCACGTTCAATTGCAGGTCGCCGTTCGAGGAAAGCAGGGAAGCCATGGGTGTCCGAACCCTAACACGTCCTTGAGCGGGGTGTGTAGAGATGGCTCTTGGATGGTTTTCCGCGTGGCTTGAGGCCCCGGTCCGGCAAGGAACCGGGCGGACGGGGATGCTCCCACGCACTTTCCCCTGTTCTTGCTCAGCCTGATATCCTTCCGGGACCATGAAAGCCGGCTCCATCATCGGCGTCGATATTGGAGGCACAAAGATCGCGTCCGGTCTTGTGGACGACTCCGGCCGCATCTTGTTTCAGACGCGTAGTCCCATGGTCGCCGGGGGCGACGCGCAGAGGGGACTGGAGGCGGTGAAACGCGCTATTCAGGAGGTTCGCAGCGCCGCCCGGGAAATGCAGGCCTCGCCCATGGGAATTGGAATCTGTTCTCCCGGACCTCTCGATCCCCGCAACGGGATGGTTCTCAATCCCCCCAATTTGCCCTGCTGGCGCAACTTCCCGCTGGCGGATGCGGTGCAGGCCGTCTTTTCCCTTCCCGTGCGAGTTGACAACGACGGCGACGCTGCCGCCCTGGCGGAAGCCGTCTGGGGAAGCGGCGTGGGATACCGGAACGTGTTCTACACTACCCTGGGAACCGGCGTGGGCGCCGGCATCGTTTTCGATCAGCGGATTTATCACGGTCGCACCGGCGGCGCCGCCGAGGGCGGGCACGTCACCATCGACTATCGCGGCCCGCAATGTCAATGCGGCAAACGCGGTTGCATTGAAGTCTACTGCTCGGGGCCGGCAATTGCTCAGCGCGCCCGCCAGCGGCTATCGCAAGCTCCGCAAACCTCCCTGATGCTGGAACTTGCCGCTGGCAACATCGAGCAGGTCGGAACCAGCGTCGTAGGCGAAGCCTTCAGCCATGGCGATGAGCTGGCCACGGCGGTACTGCAAGAGACAGCGGATCTGCTGGCCGTGTGGCTGGGCAACATCATCGACCTGCTGGAGCCGGACGTCCTTATTTTCGGAGGCGGCCTTTCGCAACTGATGAGCTGTTTTTTCGGCTACATTCGCGAGCAGCTCCCGCGCCACTGCATCAACCAGCGCTCCCAGGAAATCCCCCTGGTACGGGCAAAATATGGCGCCGACGCCGGGATTGCCGGTGGCGCGGCGCTATTTCGCGGAGAGCAGGCGCACGTGGCTGGCTAGGACGGAACCCATTGCTCCAGGAAGCTCTATGAAGCTGAATGCGTTATTGGTGAAGAGCACCGTGGTAGCGGCTCTGGGCGGGCTGCTCTTCGGGTTTGATACCGCCGTTATTTCCGGCGCCACGGCCGCGCTGAAAAGCCTCTTTCACCTGTCCCCAACACTGCTGGGCGTGACCGTGGCCAGCGCCTTGTGGGGAACGGTGCTGGGTGCGATGGTGGCCGGGGTGTTGGGGGATCGCTACGGACGACGCGACAGCCTGCGCGTCATCGCTCTCTGGTACGTCATCTCTGCACTCGGCTGCGCCGCCGCCTGGAACTGGGACGCGCTGCTCGCCTTTCGCTTCGTGGGCGGACTGGCCATCGGCGGCTCCTCCGTGCTCGGCCCCATGTACATCGCGGAAATCGCGCCTGCCAAGCTGCGGGGGCGGCTGGTAGGATTCTTTCAGCTCAACGTAGTGGTGGGTATCCTGCTGGCCTACTTTTCCAACTACGTCATTGCCCTGCAACACCTGGGAGCTGCCGAGTGGCGCTGGTCACTGGGCGTGGCGGCGGTTCCAGCGGCATTTTTCTTCCTGATGCTGTTTACCATTCCCCGCAGTCCGCGCTGGCTGGTGAAAAAGGGGCGGGTGCCGGAAGCCCGCAGCGTGCTCGAGCTCACAGGAGACCAGAACTCCGAGCGCGACCTGCGGGGGATCGTCGAGTCCGTCGATGTGGAACAGCGGCAGAAAGCCGAAAAGCTGTTCTCTCCGAAATATGCCTATCCCATCTTTCTCGCTGTCAGCATCGGCATGTTCAATCAGCTCTCGGGCATCAACGCCCTGTTGTATTACCTGAACGATATTTTCTCCTTTGCCGGTTACAGCAAGCTTTCGGGGAATTTGCAGGCGGTAGTGGTGGGAGTCACGCTTCTGGTTTTCACCATTGTCGCCATGGCCGTCATCGATTCCCTGGGCCGGAAGACTTTGCTTCTGATCGGATCGGTGGGAACCGCGGTCAGCCTGGCTGGCGTGGCCGGAATCTTTTTCACCGGCCAGCATCGCAGTCTGCTGCTCTGGCTCCTGGTGTCCTTTATTGCCTTCTTCTCCGTCTCGCAGGGCGCGGTGATCTGGGTGTACATCAGCGAGGTCTTCCCCAACACCGTGCGGGCCAAGGGGCAAAGCCTGGGAGCCTTCTCTCACTGGTTCATGAACGCCGTGATCTCAGGAATTTTCCCCGTCATGGCGGCGTCCTCCGGGGCGTATCCGTTCGTCTTCTTTGCTTTCATGATGGTGATGCAGTTCTTCGTGGTGCTGTTCTTCTACCCGGAAACCAAGGGCTACACGCTGGAAGAGATGCAGGCGCGCGTGGCGGCTGCAAAGTAGACCGCAGGCCGGCGGCTGAGTACTGCGACCCCGAAAACGCTACAATAGAATTGTTACCGATTGCAGGTGCCCCCTCTGAATTATGGCTGCGCGCCGGATGTGGATCCGGCTGTCTTGCGTCCTCCGGGGGAGAAGGCCGCATCGGAAGCTGAGCAAACAGAGGAACTATGTTCGAAGTTAGCGTCGAGGAAAGTTTTGCCGCCGGACATGCCTTGCGCGGGTATCGGGGCAAGTGTGAAAATCCGCACGGTCACAATTACAAGGTGTGCATCACCTTGTCCGGCAACGAACTGGATAACATCGGCCTGCTCTATGACTTCAAGGACCTGAAACTGGCGATGAACAAGGTCATCGAGCGCATGGATCACCAGTTCCTCAACGACATTGAGCCCTTCCAGACTCTCAACCCTTCGGCGGAGAATATGGCCAAATATTTCTTTCGCGAAGTGGCTTCCCTGCTGGCCGGAGCGCACTCAGGGCCGCGTGGAGGTCAAACAGGTCAAGGTGTGGGAAACGGATACGACCACTGCAACCTACTTCGAGGATTAAGCGGCTGAGCCACGGAGTCGTCGAGTCACGGGGACCGGGCTAGCCTTTTTTCAGAGCGCAACCTCCGAGGAGACCAATCTCGCACCCGATGACGTAAGAGTTCCATGCAGATCACCGAAATTTATCGTTCGCTGCAGGGAGAATCGTCGTTCGCCGGATTGCCCTGCACGTTTGTGCGGCTTACCGGGTGCAACCTGCGCTGCTCCTGGTGTGATAGCGAGTACACCTTCCAGGGTGGCGTGCGCATGACCCTGGAAGAAGTTGAAGCCGAGGTGGGCCGGCTCACGCCACTGCCGCCCCCCTCGGGGCGGTCGCAATCGTCGGGGCCGCAATCCCTGGCCCTGGTTGAGATCACTGGGGGCGAGCCCATGTTGCAGGAACGCGAGCTTGTCCCCCTGATGGAGTGCCTGCTGTCGCGCGGCTATACCCTTTTGCTGGAGACCAGCGGCGAGCGTCCCCTGGAGCGGGTGCCCGCGGCGGTCCACAAGATCGTGGACGTCAAATGTCCGCAGTCCGGGGAGGGAGGCAGCTTCCGCCTGGAAAACCTGGACACGCTCGCGCCGGGCGATGAGCTGAAGTTCGTGCTTGCCGGACGCCAGGATTACGAATTTGCCCGCGACTTTGTCCGTCAGCACCGGTTGCAGGAGCGTGTGGCTTCGGTCCTTTTTTCTCCCGCTTTCGACAAGCAGGCTACGGGAGCGCGCGATGCCTCTCATTGCCTGCTCGATCCGCGGCTGCTGGTTGGGTGGATTCTCGATGATGGCTTGAACGTTCGCCTCAGCCTGCAGATTCATAAGTTCATTTGGGACCCGGCGTTGAAAGGTGTCTGATAATCTCCGCAGGGGCCTGGCGCGGGTTTTCTCGCCGCGGGAATTCGACGTAAAATAGAGGCAGCCGATTCCATCCATGCCGTTTCTTCCGTCGCGGGCAGTTGTTTGTAGATGAGCAACAACTCCATGGCAAGCAAGCCGGGCGCCGTCGTTCTGCTGAGCGGGGGGATGGACTCCTGCGTCTGCGCCGCGCTGGCAGCCCGCGACTACCAGGCCTCCGCACTGCATATCCTGTACGGGCAGCGAACCGAAGATCGCGAGCGCCTGGCCTTCCAGCAGATTTGCGATCACCTGGGGATCGCGCGCCGCCTGGTGGTGCGCAATGAAGCTCTGGCGGCAATCGGGGGCTCGGCCCTGACGGATGCTGCTTTGGAAGTGCCGGAGGCTGGCGGGTTTGCCGGGCGCAAGCCGCACCAATCTGGTGGCGAAGGTTCCGTGCCATCCGCTTCTTCGGATATCCCCATCACCTATGTCCCCTTCCGCAACGCGCATTTTCTTGCCGTTGCCGTGAGCTGGGCCGAGGTGCTGGGAGCGGGCACGATTTTGATTGGCGCGGTGGAGCAGGACAGCTCCGGCTATCCCGACTGCCGTCCCGAATACTACCGAGCGTTCAATGAGGTGATTCGAGCCGGGACGCGGGAGGGCCGGATCGAAATTCAGACCCCGCTGATCGGGCTGCGGAAGGCGGAAATCGTACGCCTCGGACTGGAATTGAACGCCCCGCTGGAGCTAACATGGTCCTGCTATAGTCGCGAGGATCGCGCCTGCGGCAGATGCGAGAGCTGCCAGTTGCGCCAGCGCGGCTTTGAGGCTGCGGGAGCGGTGGATCCGCTGCTGTACGACCACTCACTAGCGAAGGGTGAGCGCTAAGAACAGGATTTGCTGGTAAAATGCGGGCGCTGGTGTGCGCTCCAGAGACAAGTTCCGGAGGGATACATGAAACGCAAGCTCGTGATGGCCA
Source organism: Terriglobia bacterium (assembly GCA_963732925.1). Classification (GTDB taxonomy): domain Bacteria; phylum Acidobacteriota; class Terriglobia; order Terriglobales; family Acidobacteriaceae; genus DASZRZ01. The sequence continues at coordinate 93,260 of CAVTBJ010000002.1, read as the reverse complement.
TGGTTACGATTGTGCTGGCCTCGCTGTGGGTGCCCGCGGCCCTGGCGCAGCTGGGAGAGGTGCGGGGAATGGTGAAGGACGCCGATGGTAACCCGGTTCCGAACCTGCAAGTGCAGTTGCTGGGGACGGAAAACGGCCGCAAATATAGCTTGAAGACCAATAAAAAGGGCGAATTCGTCTCCCTCGGCGTCATGCTGGGCATGTACACGGTCAAGGTGCTGCGGGATGGCAAGCAGATTTACCAGATCACTGGATTCCCGGTGAAAATTACCGAGAACGACCTGCCCATCACCCTGGAAAGAGCTCAGGCTCAGCAGGGGCAGGCGCCGGAGAATGTTTCCACCAAGGGAATGACCGACGAGCAAAAGAAACAACTGCAGGAAGCCATCGAGGCCAATAAGAAGAATCAGGAAGAAGCTTCCAAAGTAAAGCAATTGAACGACCTGATTGCTCAGGCCAATGCGGCGGAGCAGGCCGGCAATCTCGACCAGGCAATCAGCGTGATGAAACAGGCGACGGCGGCGGACGGGACGCGTGACGTGCTCTGGTCCAAGCTGGGCGAATATGAGCGCCTGGCGGGCGCCAAGGCAACCGATCCGCAACAGCGCACGGAGCTTTCCACCGCGGCCGTTCAGGATTACCAGAAAGCGATTGACACTGCCGGCCCGAAGGCCTCACCGGCACAGGTGGCCGCTTACTACAACAACATGGGCCAGGCTTACGGGCGCATGAACAAGACGGACGAGGCGGCTGCGGCGTACGACAAGGCCGCCCAGCTGGATCCCGCCAACGCGGCTAAGTACTACTTCAATACCGGCGCGGTAATGACCAACAGCGGCAAGGTGGACGCGGCGGTTGCCGCGTTTGATAAGGCCATTGCGGCCGATCCTACGCGCGCGGATGCCTACTACTGGAAGGGCGTTAACATGGTCGGCAAATCCACGCTGCAGGATGGCAAGATGATCGCCCCGGCGGGGACGGAGGAAGCCTTCAACAAGTACTTGGAGCTGCAACCGAACGGCGAGTTTGCCGGTGCCGCCAAGGAGATGCTGGCCAGCATCGGAGGCAAGGTGCAGACCACGTTCGGTAAACAGAAATCCGCGAAACACTGAAAAAGTAAGGACGTCATTCTCACGAGCTTCTTTTCTCGCGGCGCAGGTTTTTCCTGCGCCGTTTTTTTTGGGAGCGGCAGATCGTCAGTTGTCACTTTCTGCCCGCCGCCAGCGCAGAGAGTACAATCTAAGGCTCTCATGCCCGGAAGCCCTGCCCGAGAGTCGGTGCTGTCCTTTGAGGAGGCCTATCGTGCCGTCCAGCATGAGGCTGCGGCGCTTGGGCCGCGGGAAACGGAAGCAATTTCCCTGGAGGCCGCTGCGGGACGCATTCTGGCAGAGGATACGAAGGCTGATCGCGACCTGCCTCCATTTCCGCGCTCTGCCCGCGATGGTTTTGCGGTTCGCTCAACTGACATTGCGGAGGTTCCCACCGTCCTTCGCATAGTGGCGGAAATTCCCGCCGGAACCGCCCCCGATGTCACCATTGCGCAGCACCAGGCGGCCGAGATCATGACCGGCGCCGCCCTGCCGCCGGGCGCCGACGCCGTGGTGATGGTGGAGCGCACCCGGCGCCAGGGAAACGATGTCGAGATCCTCCACTCTGTCTCCTGCGGAGAAAATGTTGTTCCTCTGGGCGCGGAAGCCCGCCGCGGAGATATTCTGCTTCGCGCCGGAAGCCCCCTCACGCCGGCAGCGATTGCTGTGGCAGCTTCCGTAGGGAAAGCCCGGCTCTGGGTGTTCGCCCGCCCCCGAGTCGCCATCCTGGCTACCGGGGACGAGTTAGTGGAAGTGGAAGAGCAGCCCGGACCCGTCCAGATTCGCAACTCCAATGGCTATGCGCTGGCTGCCCAGGTGGCCTCCGCAGGCGCGATTCCACTTCGGCTGCCCATCGTGCGCGACACTGCGGAATCGCTGCGCGCGAGATTGCAGGAAGGCCTGCAGAGCGATTTGCTGCTTCTTGCCGGCGGAGTTTCGGCGGGCAAGTACGATCTGGTCGAGCCGGTGCTCGCCGGACTGGGCGCGGAGTTTTTCTTTACCGGCACGCTGATTCAGCCGGGGAGGCCGCTGGTATTCGGCAGGATTCGGCCCTCCCGGGAATCGCTTCCGGTGTGCTTTTTCGGGCTGCCCGGGAATCCCGTCTCCACCTACGTCACCTTTCATCTGTTCGTGCGCCCGGTGATCGCGGCGCTCGCAGGAGCGGTTCCCGAGCCGCTGGTCTTTCTGAAGGCGCGCCTGAAACAGGAAGTGCGCACCAGGACGGGACTCACGCGTTTTCTTCCCGCGCTCCTCAGCGGCGAATTCGATCGCGCCGCAGTGGAGCGGCTGCCCTGGCAGGGATCGGGCGACGTGGTGACGGCAGCTCGCGCGAACTGCCTGCTGGTGGTCCCGCCGGACCGGGAGTCGATAGCGGCGGGGGAAATGGTTTCCGTGGTGCCGTTGCCTTAGACGAATCCGGAGGCAGCTTTCGAGCCATAATCGTGCGATTTTTCTCCGCTCGCTGGTGGCTTCGTGGTGAAATTCTCAAAATGCCGAAAAAGCTCTCCCACTATGACCGTTCCGGGCAGGCCCGCATGGTGGATGTCTCCGCCAAGGCGCCGACGCGGCGCGAAGCCGAGGCCAGCGCCTGGGTTGAGATGAAACCCGAGGTGCTGAGGGCGCTGGAGAACAATCCCAAGGGCGATCCCCTGGAGGTGTCACGGCTGGCGGGCATTATGGCAGCCAAGCGCACTTCCGACCTGATCCCTTTGTGTCATCCCCTGCCGCTGGCGCAAATTGATGTCGAGGTGCGGCTATGCGAGAATGGCGTCGCGATTCGCTCCAAGGCCCTCACCACTGCCGCCACGGGAGTGGAAATGGAAGCCATGGTGGCTGCCAGCGTAGCCGCGCTGACCGTGTATGACATGTGCAAGGCGCTGGACAAAGGCATTGCCATCCGCGAGATCGTGCTCCAGCGCAAGACCGGCGGGAAAAGCGGGACATACCAACGCCAGCCGGTGGAAGGGAAATCGGCAGCGAAGCGCTGATTTCCGGAGCCGGCGCTGATCTTAGCCAACGGCCGGACCGCCAGTTTTTCCCGCGGCGCACAGCTTCGTAGTGCACAGCAGGAGCGGCAAACTAGCGCACAACTCCAGGAGTGGAATGCCGGCGAATCTTCGAGTATTGCTGGTGGACGACAATGCAACGGTGCTGGCCATGCTTCGCAAGGCGCTGGCCCCGGCGGTGAGCACGGTTGCCACGGCCAGTGACGGAGCGGATGCCCTGTTGCGTATTGTGGATGAACCATTCGACCTGGTGGTGTCCGACTACCAGATGCCGGGCACGGACGGGCGCCAGTTGCTGCAGAAGATCAAGGCACGAGCCGCCACCGCGCGGCTTCCCATGATCCTGATGGCGAGCAAGGCGGACATCGACGAAAAGCTGCGCAATTCCGTGCAGGATTCGGTCGAGGACTTCATCGAGAAGCCGTTTTTTCTGCGCGAAGCTGTGCAGCGCATCAAGCGCATCGTGGACAAGATCGCGCTGGAGCGGATGGCAAGGGAGGCTCCCGCCGCCGACGGCACGCTGCGCGGCACGCTGGCGCAGATGAACGTGATTGACCTGCTGCAGTCGCTGGAACTGGGACACAAGACCTGCCGCCTGACGCTGACCCGCGGGGGGGAGCGCTGCGACCTCTACTTTTCCGAAGGACAGATCGGCCACGCCGCCTATGGCGAGCTGAAGGGCGACGCGGCTGTCTTCGGGGTGATTGCCTGGAGCGAAGGCGACTTCCAGATTGATTTTAGCGAAACCGTTCCCCAGGAGCAGAGCACCACTCTCTCCACCCAGGCGCTGCTCATGGAAGGCTTGCGCATGCTGGATGAAGCCAACCGGGACGCGGAAGAGGGAGAGGCGGTGAGCACGGCAGCCGCACCCGATGCAAGTGCAAGGGCAGTCGTTCCGCAGCCTGCGGCCAAGCCGGCGCACTCCGGTTTTACGCCGGACGACGGAGACAACATTCTGGAGGCGTAATGGGGCCGCCCTGGAAAGCATCCCTCAGGGGCTAAAGCCCCCGAATTGCTCCCCCGCTTTAGCGTGGCTGAAGCCGCGCCCTTTCAAAGAGCCGGCAGCCACGGCAGATTCCTCGCTTCGCTCGGAATGACAACTAAGACATCCGTTCGCAACAGGATCCTTTGCTGATATCAAGAGCCTGCCAGCTTTTTGTCCAACAGCTCGTTGACCAGCGCGGGATTCGCCTGGCCCTTGGTAGCCTTCATCACCTGTCCGACAAAGAATCCCTTCAGCGTGGTTTTGCCGGCGCGGTAGCCCTCGACCTGCTTGGGATTGGCAGCGATGACCTCGTCGATGATCGTTTCAATCGCCGAAGTGTCGGTGATTTGTTGCGGTTTTTCGCGCTCATAGACCACGGGGAAGTCCTCGCCGGTTTCGAAGGCGCGGTCATAGAGGTCCTTGAGAATCTTGCCGGAGATGTCGCCGGACTCGACCAGATCGGCGGAGAGGGCGACGCCCTTCATGGAGATTGGTGACTGCTCCAGGGGCAGGCCCTTGGTCTTCAGACGTCCCATCAGTTCGCTCTGAACAAGATTGGCGACGCGCTTGGGATTCTTTGCCTGGCGGGCGGCTTCCTCGAACTGATCGGCAAAGGACTTGTTCGCAGTGAGCACGGAGGCGTCGTACCCGGTGATGCCGTACTCGCTGACCATGCGGGCACGGCGCGCTTCGGGCAGTTCCGGCATGGAACGCCGGATTTGCTGCTCCCATGCGGTATCGACTACCAGGGGCAGCAGGTCAGGTTCGGGGAAGTAGCGGTAGTCGTGCGCCTGCTCCTTGCTGCGCATGCCGTAGGTGCGGCCTTCGGCGGCGTTAAAAAGGCGCGTCTCCTGCTGGATCCTGCCACCGGATTCGATCACTTCAATGTGGCGCTCGATTTCGTATTCCAGCGCCTGCTTGATGAAGCGAAAGGAGTTCACGTTCTTCACTTCCGTCTTGGTGCCGAACTTCTCCTGGCCACGGGGCGCACGCCGATGTTGGCGTCGCAGCGCAGGGAGCCCTCCTCCATGCTCACGTCGCTGACGCCGGTGAACTGGATGATTTCCTTCAAGAGGGTGAGGTAGTCGTAGGCCTCCTGGGGCGAACGGATGTCGGGCTCGCTGACGATTTCGGCCAGGGGCACGCCGCAGCGGTTCAGGTCGAGGTAGGTGTGCTCGCCTGAGTCAGGAAACCCCTCGTGCAGGCTCTTGCCGGCATCTTCTTCGAGATGAAGGCGCGTGATGCCAATTCTCTTTTTGCTTCCACCGTCTTTTTTGCTGTCGCCGTCGACGGGAATCTCGATCCAGCCGTGCTCGGCGATGGGCTTGTCGTACTGGGAAACCTGATAGCCCTTGGGGAGGTCGGGATAGAAGTAGTTCTTGCGGGCGAAGATGGAACGCTCGTTCACGCGGCAGTTCAGCGCCATGGCGGCGAGCGCGGCGAACTCCACGGCTTTGTGGTTCAGCACGGGCAGGGCTCCCGGCAGGCCCAGGCAGACGGGGCAGACGTTGGTGTTGGGCGGATCGCCGAAGCGGGTGGAGCATCCGCAGAAAATCTTGCTCGCCGTGAGCAGTTGGACGTGGACCTCAAGCCCGATGACGGGCTCGTACTTGGCGCGAATGGCCGGAGAGAGTTCAGTGGTCGTCGCCATGGAGAACCAGTTTCCCGTTTCTGGTTTCCAGTTTCAAGTTCGATTGGAGGCCAGCGAACCGGGGGGGACCCCCTCCCCCCATATTTTTTGCTCAAAATCTTGAGCGGCAGGGAGTTACAGGGCGCCAATCTGCCTGAAACGGCGCAAAATATTGAGCCGCTTCGGGTTGGAGGTGAAATATTGATTTCAAGAGGGTTGCTGGCGATATTTGCGCGGGCTGCGGGATGCAATTTGGTGCTTTTTTCAGTATAGCTGCTGGGGTGGGGTAAGTGTGACAGGCGGGCGGGAAGTTTTTTGCGAGTGGAATGACGGGGTTGGAGCCGAGGGACAGTGACAGGGGCCTTGACGGCCCTTTGGCGAGGCTGGGAGATAGCTGACATAATCTCATTCCCTGGCAAAGCCACTCTCCCCATCTCTTCCGAATCCAACTCTCCTCGGGAGGATTGCATTATGGCCAGTGCGGGCAAAAAGGCTGCGTTTCTGATCGGACGCGCCGTTTTAGGCGGGTATTTCATTTACGGCGGCATCAACCACTTCAAGCACCACAAAACGATGACTCAGTATGGGGGTGCTAAGGGCGTGCCTGCGCCGCATGTGGCGGTGCCCGGTACCGGGGCGCTCATGTTGTTCGGCGGGACGAGCATTCTGCTGGGGCTGAAGCCACGCTGGGGGGCGCTGGCGATCATTGCGTTTCTGGCGGGAGTGTCGCCCATGATGCACGATTTCTGGGCACACGAGGACCCGAATCAGCGCATGGCCGAGATGGTGAACTTCACCAAGAACATGGCACTGCTGGGGTCGGCGCTGACGCTCGTGGGAGTGGAACGCTGGCCGCTGAGCCTGGCTGCGGGCGGGGAAAAACGGGGTTTGGACCGCATTCGGAAGTCGGTGCGGAAGATGGCGGCATAGGGGGAGCTATCAGCCGTCAGACACCAGCACCAATGCCGGTGATATAGGGGTGAGGCCGTACCGCGAAAAAGAGCCGTCGAGCCCTACGGCAGCGGCTGAAGCCGGTGCTTGGCGATTCTGGTCTTAGCGGCTGCAAGAGGAAGGCTGATCTGAACCTGCGCCCGACAGAAACCGGTGGCGCAGGCATTCATGCGATTTGTCACGTTGGCAATGTTTCGGCTTTAGCCGCTGGGGTACTTCCTTGAACCGCGTCTTGAATACCTCAGGGGCTGAAGCCCTCAAGTGCTTTTAGCAGCCGAAAACTGCAGCGCTGAAGCGCTGCACCACCTGGAAATCAAGTGAGTTCTCCCGCACACTGAAGGCCTGCGCCACCGGGTTTCCGGTTCGTCAGCATTGAGCCGAAGGAAGCCGGCTGAATGTTGAGGGGCTATTTTGCCAGCTCCTGTTTCACCTTTTCGCTGACCAGTTTGCCGTCCACGCGGACGCCGGCGGTGGTGGAATTTGGCCATGACGTTTTTCATCACGGTGCCCATGTCCTTCAGTGTGGGGGAGCCCATTTCGGCGATGGTCTGGCGGACGGTAGCGGCCACTTCCTCCTCGCCCAGGGCCTTGGGCATGTAGCGTTCAATAATCTCGATTTCGGCGCGTTCCTTTTCGGCCAAGTCCTGGCGTTCGCCCTTCAGGAACTGCTCGATGGATTCCTTGCGCTGCTTGATCATGGTGCTGAGGACGGCCAGCTCTTCCTTCTCCTCGAGCGGCGAGCGCTTGTCGATCTCCTTATTTTTCAGTGAAGAACGCATCATGCGCAGGGCGGAGAGGCGGCGCTCGTCGCGCGCCTTCATCGCTTCGGTCATGTCCTTTTGGATGGTTTCCGTTATGGTCATCGGGGGCTCCCTTTCCGGAAAAACCTGCCATTATAGTGTCGCGCCCTGTACAAGCGGGTCGATATCAGGTGCTCCAAGGTCGGGCCGGGATTATGCTCGGGTTGCCGAGGGAGGCTGGCTACCGCGGCCAGCCAGACCAGGATCGCGGCAAGCCCCTGAAACTGCTTGGTGCGTGGCGAGCTTGGCCAATCGCAGGAGTCTATGAAATTCCTTTCTCCAGTCGAAATCACCCTCCTGGTGGCGGGCGTCATTTCCCTCGTTGGCATGGTGATCGCGTTTCTGCGGAACCGTTCGGTTTTTGCCGGATACCGCGAAATTACCGCCGAAGCCCAACAGTTGCGCACCGCCCTGAACGGCATGGTGTTCCGTGACAGTTCCGACCTGGTCATCACGGGAACTTTTCAGCACAATCCGGTGGTGGTGCGTTTCTCCAACGCCGACAGCACCCCGGGGCTGAACCTGCGGATGATGGTCCCTTCCAGCTTCACGCTCTCGCTGGCGCCGGCGGGGATGCAGGTGATCGACGGCGGCAAGCATGTGGTTCTGACGGGAGATCATCTGTTTGACGCGCGCTTTACCGCGCGCACGAATCATCCCGCGCAGGCCAGGCTGTTTCTGACCCGGGCCACCGCCGGCATGCTGCAAAAGCTCTGCTGTTCCAGCAAGACGCTGCTTTCGGTAAGCCAGGGCGCGCTGGAAATCAGCGAACTGCTGACGCCGCTCGACCCCGCCAACCATGTTACAGAGCACCTGCTGGTAATGGCGAAGCTGGCGGCGGAATTCCGCAACATGCCGGGAGCGGACAAGGTGCAGGTGACCCCATTCCGCCGCGAGCGCCACGTGGTGGCGCGCGCCGCCATTGTTGCCGGGGCCGTGCTTACGATCGGAAGCGTGCTGGCGGCGACCCGGGCCAGCGTCCGCCCGGTGGAAGCCCGGGAAGAGGTACAGGCCCGGGTCACGGCGGGAGTGCTTCCCCTGGACGCGCAGGTCATTCCCGCGCTCTCCGGCTGGCGAGTGGCGGGGGCAGAGCGATTTTGATCCCGTGGGGAAATATTGGATGCAAACCCGCGGAGTGGAACCCAGCGGGCACATCGAGCTGGATTTCTCCGGCGCCGGCAGTCCGGGCGATGCCGCTTACGTGCTGACCGCGGCCAACGGGGAGCGGCGCGTGGTGGTGCTCTCCGATCACCGCGACCTGTTTGATTCCAGCTTTCCCGCGTTGTGCGTGGTGGCGCGGGTTCCGGCGGGGGATGCGGGTTCCATCGCCTGGGCCGGGGGCAATGGCCCTCAGCAGGTTACAGGCGACGGGTTGCTGGTGGTGACGGGAAGCGGCGAGAATACCTCCGCCGTGGTGTTGTTCGTGCGGGACTCGCGCCTGCTTTCTTTTGTTCCGGAAAACTATCAGCAAATTAATCTGCAATAACAAGTCCGCTCGCCAATCTGCAATAATAGAAGCGAGATGCTAAAGAAGAATCGCCTTTTTACTCCTGGTCCTACTCCCCTGCTGCCAGCCGCGGTTGCGGCTATGGCGGCGGCTGACGTTCACCATCGCACGGCAGATTTCCGCGCCCTGTACAGCGGCGTGCTGAAAGATCTGCAGACGTTTATCGGAACCAAGAATGACGTCATCCTGATGGCCTCTTCCGGCACCGGCGCCATGGAGGCATCGGTGGCCAACCTGACTTCCCCGGGAGACAAGGTGCTGGTGATCACCGCGGGAAAGTTCGGCGAGCGCTGGCGCGACCTGGCCAAATCCTACGGCTGCGCGGTGGACGTGCTCAGCGCTGAGTATGGCTACACGGTGTCGCTGGACGAGGTACGCTCGCGGCTGACGCCGGAGACGCGCGTGGTCTTCATGCAGGCCTCGGAGAGCTCCACCGGGGTGCGTCACGACGTGGAAGGCGTGGCCCGGCTGCTGCGCAAGGCCGGCGGCGATACCCTGCTGGTTGTGGACGCAATCACCGGCCTGGGAACCATGCCCTTCGACGTGGATGGCTGGGGCATCGATGTGATTATCGGCGGTTCGCAGAAGGCGGTGATGATTCCGCCCGGGCTGGCCTACTGTGCGGTAAGCGACCGCGCCTGGCAGCGCATGGAAACGACCAAGAACCCGCGCTACTACTTCGACCTGCGCAAGGAACGTAAGAACGCGGCCAAAGGGGAATCGTCCTTTACCCCGGCGATTGCGCTGATCGCGGCCCTGGGCGCTGCGCTGAAGTACATTGCCGAGGCCGGCGGAGGCGACATGGCCGCCGGACGGGATGCCCTGATCGGCAACGCTCAACTGGCGGCCGACATGACACGCGCGGCCGCCGACGCCATGGGACTGAAGCTGTTTCCGCAGGCTCCGCAAAGCGCGGCGCTGACGGCCATTGTGCCGCCGGCGGGGCTGGACTCGAGCGCGATTGTCAAGGCCTTCCGCGATCGCTTTGGTGCGGTAATCGCCAACGGGCAGGGCGACATGAAGGGCAAAATGTTCCGCATTGCCCATATCGGGTACTACGACTACCTGGACACCATAGGCATCATCGCCGGGCTGGAGCAGATCATGGCGTCGCTGGCTCCGGGGAAGACGAGCTTCGGAAAAGCAGTGGCCGCGGCCCAGGAAGTCTACGCCAACGCTGCCGCACCCGTCGCAGTGACTGCCTGATCCACATCTGAGGGCACACGGAGTACACTAGCAGGTTGGCTCTGTGTGCCCGATCGACTCAGTTCACTCCAGAAGCCGGCGGACTGCTACGCCTGAGAACCCATCGAACTATGAAAATTGTCGTCGCGGAAAAAATCTCCTCCTCTGCCATTGACCTGTTGCGCCAGGAACCTGGCTGGAACGTTCTCACTCACGATCAGCTGGATGGCAAGCTGGCCGAACAGGTGGCTGATGCCGACGCCTTGATTGTGCGCTCCGCGGTGCAAGCGGACGCCGCCCTGCTGGATAAGGCCAACCAGTTGCGTGTGATTGGCCGGGCCGGCATCGGCGTGGACAACATCGATCTGGAAGCCGCGACCCGCAAGGGCATCGCGGTGATGAACACGCCGGGCGCCAATGCGGTGGCGGTGGCCGAGCACACCATGGGGCTGGCGCTGACCTTGGCCCGCTCGATCAGCCGTGCCAACCAGTCGATGCACCAGGGCAAATGGGAAAAGAAGTCGCTGCAGGGCTCCGAGCTTCGCGGCAAGACCATGGGCGTGATCGGGCTCGGGCGGATCGGCATGGAAGTGGCCAAACGCGCCCGCGCCTTCGAGATGAAGGTGGTCGGGCACGATCCCTTTGTGACCCTGGAAGCGGCGCGCGATGCCGGCATCGAGCTGATTCCGCTGGATCAGGTGCTGGCGACGTCCGATTACGTAAGCCTGCACATGGCGCTGACTCCGCAGACAGCCAACCTGATCAACGCCGAGACGCTCCGCAAAATGAAAAAGGGCGCGCGCCTGATCAACTGCGCCCGCGGGGAACTGATTGACGAAGCCGCGCTGGCCGAAGCCCTGAAGTCCGGGCACCTGGCGGGAGCGGCGCTGGACGTGTTCGTACACGAGCCGCCGAAGAATTCTCCGCTGATCGGCCTCGACAACGTGATTGCCACGCCCCACATTGCCGGCTCGACGCACGAGGCGCAGGTGGCGGTGGGTGACCAGATTGCCGCGCAGATTCGCGAGTACCTGAGCCGCGGAGTGATTCAGAACGCGGTGAACGTGCCCTCCGTCTCCTACGAGGAGTACGTGGAGATGCAGCCCTACATCGTGCTGTCGCAGCGGCTGGGTTCATTTCTGGGCCAGACCTCCGGCGCGGGGCTGAAGGAGATTTCCATCCAGTACACCGGGGCGATTACCAACTGGAAGACCACGCTGCTGCGCAATGCGGCCCTGATGGGCGTGCTGAACGTGACCCTGGCGGAACCGGCTAATCTGGTGAACTCGGCGGCCATTGCCGAATCCCGCGGGATTCGCGTGCGCGAATCCGGCAAGAGCGGGCATTCCGGTGGTGGGGCCGCCAATGTGCTCACCATTACCCTGCACACGGACAGCAAGCAGCACTTGGCAAAGGGGACCGTGCTGCACGGCTCCTCGCCGCGGCTGCTGCAGGTGGACGGCATCAGCATTGAGGCTCCCCTGGAACGTAACCTGCTGTTCCTGCGCAACCAGGATGTGCCGGGAGTGATTGGCCACATCGGCAGCCTGCTGGGCGAGAACCACATCAATATCGCCAACTTCTCCCTGGGACGCGAGGAGCCCGCCGCCATGACGGCGCGTGCCGCCGCCGGAGGAGAAGGGTCCGCCGGCGTGCGCCAGGCATTGGCTGTGGTGCACGTGGATGAAATGGTTCCGGAGAAGGTGCTGCAGCAGTTGCGCAAGCTGCCGGCGGTGCTGGAAGCGCGCGCGGTGCAGTTGTAGGGATATTGGCCAGAGATTTGCGTAGAGGAAGAATTTGGCCCGGTTCAGTCAAGCCGGGCTTTTCTTTGCTCATCCGTGTGAATCCGTGGGGCTGTTTTCACCCACGGCGGAGACCTAGAAGATCTGGAAATGGATGGTCAGGTATCTGCGCGGGTTCTGGCGGATAGCCTGCACCAGATGGCGCGTCTCCACCAGCATCTGGTTAGTGTTGTCAAACACGGAAGGGTCAACCGCCAATTTGCCGAGAGTTCCCTGCCCGGAATTAATTTTGCTGGTGATCTCCGAAAGCTGCGTGATGGCCGTATCCAGCCGTTGCGCCAGTTGCGGATCGTTGATCAGCTTGCCCACCGGTCCATTGCCCTGGTCGATCTTGTTCATGATGCGGTCGGCTTTGGCGAGAGTGGCGTTGGCATTGTTGTAGAGCGTGGGGTCCTTGATCAGCTTGCCCGCAGTTCCTTCCCCGTTCTGGATACTGTCCACAATGGCATTGAGCTTGGCGACGGCGGTGTTGGCCTGGTTGAACAATTCGTCGTTGACGATCAGCTTGCCAATGGTTCCCCGGCCCTGATTAATGCTCGCGACGATGGAGTCCACGTTATTGACCATGGCGTTCAGCCGGTTGTAGAGCTGCTCGTCGTAGATGAACTCTCCAATGGTGCCCTTGCCGCTCTCGATCTGGGCCACGATGCGGTCCATGCGGCGCACCAGGACTTCCACATTTGCGAGGGTGGTCTGGCTGGCGCGCACCACGTCCTGCAGCGCGGGAGTTTGCTGCGCGTTCAGCACGGCATTGTCCTGCAGCACTTGTCCCTGCGGCGAACCGGGCTCGGGTGCGGGCGTAAGGATATCGACAAAGGTTTCGCCCAGCACGCCCGCGGTGGAGAGCGTTGCCACCGAGGTGCTGAGCATGGCCTTCTGATACTTGGTATTGACCTTCATGCTGACCTGCACGGGCGATTCCAGCCGGCTGGGCACCACACGAATGTCAGTCACATTGCCAATATCCACACCGGCCAGGCGCACGGGTGCGCCTACGCGCAGTCCTTCGGCATTGTCGAAATAAGCGAAGAGCGTAATTTTTTGCGTAAACAGACCGGTGGCGCCGGTCATAAGAAAAATGAGTACGCCCAGCGTTATGCTGGCGAAGAGCACGACCAGGCCGACACGCAATTCCGACCATTGGATCTGACGCTGGCTAGGCAACTACTCTCCCTCGCTACCACCCGGTTTCGTCTATGCTGCAGCTCACGATGAGTGGCTCGCCAACTGGCACCGACGCACTCATTGTGTCAACGCAGCCCGCAACGACTGGAGCTGAAATCCTGAAGAGCATGATAACAAAACTCCAGGGTGCCCTCTGGCATGTGGGTTTTCCGCCCGGGAAACCGAAACTCCATTTCCGTAGTTCCCTGAACGAACCCAGGCAGCGGCCAGACAAAGAGCCATGAACAAGAGGCCAGGCAAATAGAATGTCCCTGTGAATCTGGACGACACCATCGTAGCCGTCTCGACTCCCCCTGGGCGGGGTGGGATCGGGGTGGTGCGGCTCTCCGGCCCCAACGCCCGGGCCATCAGCGAACCGTTGCTGCGCCTGGCGCGGCCCCTGGAGCCTGGTCGGGCGCTGTTCGGGGCGGTGACCGAGCCGGCCACGGGAGACCGCCTCGACGAGGTGGTGGTCACCTGGTTCGCCGCGCCGCACTCCTACACCACCGACGATGTGGTGGAAATTTCTGCCCACGGTTCCCCGGTGGTGCTGCGGCGCATGGTGGAGCTTGCCCTGGAGCGCGGCGCTCGCCTGGCGGAGCCCGGCGAATTCACCATGCGCGCGTTCCTGAACGGCAGGCTGGATCTCACCCAGGCCGAAGCCGTGCGCGACCTGATTGAATCGCAAACGTTGTACCAGGCGCGGGTAGCCTCGCAGCAGCTCGGCGGAGCTCTCTCCCAGCAGTTGCAGCCGGTCAAGCGGAAGCTGGTGGAACTGATCGCCGTGCTGGAGGCCGGGGTAGATTTTGCCGATGACGACGTTGCGGTTCTGCCGGGAGAGCGCATTCTGGAACGCCTGGCTGGGGTAGAGCAGCCCCTGCGGAGCCTGCTGGCCTCGTTTGCCTATGGGAAGCTGGTTCGCCACGGCATCACGCTGGCCATCGTGGGACGGCCGAATGTCGGCAAGTCCAGCCTGTTTAACCGACTGGTGGAGCGGGAACGCGCCATCGTCACCCCCCTTCCCGGCACCACCCGCGACCTGGTTACGGAAACCGTGGCGTTGGGCGGAATTCCCGTGCACCTGGTGGACACCGCCGGAATTCGCCAGGCTCTCGACGAGGCCGAACTGATCGGGATCCGCAAGTCGATGGAGGCGCTTGCCGACGCCGACCTGGTGCTGGTGGTGCTGGATTCCTCCCAGCCGGTGACGGCAGAAGATTCCGAACTGATGGCCGAGATCAGCCAGCGCACCGCGGTGATTGTGGAGAACAAATCCGACCTCGCACCTGCCGGAGCGCAGGGCGAGATTGCGCACAACGGTATCCCTCGCGTGCGCACCTCGGCCACGACAGGAGAGGGTATCGTGGAACTTCGCGGGGAAATTCTGCGGCACATTTCCGGCGAACAGGGTCCGTCGCCGGAAGCCGGCTTCCTGACCAATCTCCGGCAGGAAGGGCTGGTGCGGGACGCGCTCGGCTCGCTGGAAGCGGCTCGGCAGGCGGTGCAGACTCAGGTGCCGCACGAAATGCTTCTACTGGACCTGTACAACGCGCTACATGCTCTGGACGAGATCACTGGCGCTACCACGGCGGACGATATCCTGAACCTGATCTTCAGCAGGTTTTGCATCGGGAAGTGAGGGTCGCTTCCCAGGCGTGCATGCCGGGATAACACCAACATACTTGTGCAATGCTGGGCGTTGCTTACAATGACGGGTTGGACTGGAGGAGCCGTTCGTGATTGTAGGAGTTCCCAAGGAAACCTTTCCCGGCGAGCGCCGGGTGGCGCTGGTTCCCCATGTGCTCCCGGGATTGACCAAGGCCGGATTTGAGGTGGTGCTGGAGAGTGGCGCCGGGGCGGCCAGCGGCTTCGCTGATGCGGACTATGCCGCCAACGGCGCGAAGCTTCTGCCCGACCGTGCGGCAGTATTCCAGGCTGCGGACATTATCGTGCAGGTTCTCTGCTACGGTTCCAACGACCGCACCGGCCAGGCCGATCTGGCACTGATGCGCCGGGGGCAGGCTGTCATCGGGTTTCTTCGCCCTCTGGGTTCGCTGCAAGTCATGGAAGAAATTGCCGCCACAGGGGTGTCCTCTTTTGCCATTGAACTGATGCCGCGCATCACGCGGGCGCAAGGCATGGACGCTCTTTCCTCCATGGCAACCATCTGCGGCTACAAGGCCGTTCTGGTAGCTGCCGATCGCCTGCCGCGCATGATGCCCATGCTTACCACGGCCGCCGGAACCATCACCGCGGCGCGCGTCCTGGTGATCGGTGCCGGAGTGGCTGGACTTCAGGCGATTGCCACTGCGCGCCGGCTGGGGGCGGTGGTTTCCGCCTACGATCTCCGTCCCGCCGCCAAGGAGCAGGTGCACAGCCTGGGTGCCCGCTTTGTCGAACTTCCACTGGAAGTGCAGGACGCGGAAGACAAGCGCGGCTATGCCCGCGCACAGGATGAAACCTTCTATGCACGCCAGCGCGAGTTGCTGGGAAACGTGGTCGCGGAGAGCGATATCGCGATCACTACGGCGGTCATTCCCGGCAAAAAGGCTCCGGTACTGCTGACGCGGGAGATGGTGGAGCGAATGAAATCCGGCTCCGTGATTGTGGACCTGGCGGCGGAGCGCGGGGGGAACTGCGAACTCACAGTCCCGGAAGAAGTGGTAGTGGAACACGGCACAACTATTGTCGGACTGATTAACCTGGCGAGCACTGTCCCTTATCACGCCAGCCAGATGTACTCCCGCAACATGAGCGCGTTTGTGACCCATCTGTTCAAACAGGGTAAGGCGGAGCTCAATCTTGAAGACGAGATAACGCGGGAGACGCTGATCACGCGCGGCGGGGAAATTGTCCACGGTCGCGTGCGGGAGTTTTACTCTTTGCCAGGTCCAAGCATGCAAAAGAACACTTAGCAGAGGCTGCAGGCTGCGCATTGGCTTGCCGAGGCCGATGCCGCGGTTTGCGCGCCAAATGTGCATTGAAAGGAGCGTACGGTGCCAGAAGGGTTTATCTCAAACTTGTACGTATTTGTGCTGGCGGCGTTTCTCGGATTCGAGCTGATCCGCCGGGTGTCGCCGCTGCTGCACACTCCATTGATGGCTCTTACCAACGCTCTGGATGCGATTGTGGTGGTCGCCGCCATCATCATCGCCGGCCGGCAGGGAACCGTGCTTTCCGAAACTCTGGGCGCGATCGCTGTTGCCGCAGCCTTCAGCAACATGGTGGGCGGCTTTTTAATTACCGACCGCATGCTGCGGATGTTCAAACTGAGTGGGCGCAAAAAATAATGAACTTAGCGGAGACACAATACCTCAGCGATTTTTCGTACATTATCGCCATCGCCTTCTTCATTTTGTCGCTGAAGTGGCTGAGTTCACCTGCAACCGCGCGGCGCGGGGTGCTGGTGGGTGAGATCGGTGCGGGCATGGCCGTAGTCACCACCTTCTTTAACCCCGATCTTGTGCAGTTCAAGTGGATCCTGATCGCGTTATTGGCCGGCCTCATCATCGGCATTCCACTCGGCATGGTTCAAATGACGGCCGTTCCCCAGCGGACAGCCATGAGCCACGCTTTTGGCGCCCTTGCCGCAGCCTTGATTGGAATTTCCGAGTACTACCTGCGCATTCCGCACATTAACAAGTTCGAGATGACCGAGATCGCGATGGAAGTCATCATCGGCTCGCTCAGCTTTACCGGCAGTTTAATAGCGGCCGGCAAGCTGCAGGAAGTGCTGCCCCAGCGGCCTATTGTGTATAAGGGACAGAATTACGTCAGCCTGTCTGTCCTGGGCTTGGCTGTCCTGTCGGCGCTTGTCCTTATTTTCAATCCTGTCGCCCCTTACCTTTTCCCCGCGATGGTGATTATCTCGCTGCTTTTCGGCGTGATGCTGGTGACGCCGATTGGCGGAGCCGACATGCCGACGGTGATTGCGCTCTTGAACTCCTACGTCGGCCTCACCGCCGCCTTGCTCGGCTTTGTGCTCAACTCCAAGGTACTGGTTGTGGCCGGCGCCCTCGATGGTTCTTCCGGTTTCATTCTGGCCGTGATCATGTGCAAGGCCATGAACCGGTCTTTCACGAACGTTGTCTTCGGAGCTTTTGGCCAGCTCCAGGTCTCGGCCAAGAGCGAGCAAGAAGAAAAAATTGTTCACAGCGCGACGCCGGAAGAGGCCGCAGCTATCCTTAGCGCAGCCAACACCGTCCTGATTGTTCCCGGCTACGGCATGGCCGTTGCCCAGGCGCAGCACAAGGTTCGGGAAATGTTCGACGTGCTCACCAAAAAGGGCATCGACGTGAAATTCGGTATCCATCCGATCGCTGGGCGTATGCCGGGGCACATGAACGTCCTCCTCGCTGAGGCGGACGTCCCCTATGACAAGCTGGTCGAAATGGAGGACGCCAACAGTGAGATGCCGCAGATTGACGTGGCTTTGATTATTGGCGCCAATGACGTCACCAACCCGGCCGCCAAGACCGACCAGGGCAGCCCGATTTATGGCATGCCAATCATTGAAGTGGACAATGCGCGGACCGTGATGGTGATCAAGCGGGGCTTGAGTCCCGGCTTTGCTGGCATTGACAATCCTCTCTTTTATCTGGACAAGACCCTGATGCTGTTCGGCGACGCCAAAACCGTAGTGGGCGAGATTACGCGCGAGCTGGGCGACGGGCACGGGCATTGAGCGCACGGATGCCCAAAGATCAAGCCATCCTGATCAGATGAAAAGAGTGGACGAGGCGCTTACCATAAGTGGGTGTCCAGCCCGCTGACTTCCATGCTCGCTTGCATTCGGCGGCACCAGCTTCTGCAACCTGGCGACCGGGTGGGTGTAGCGGTGTCCGCGGGAGCCGACTCGACGGCCCTTCTGCGCCTATTGCTGGAAGCGCGTTCGGAATTGGGAATCGTGCTGGCCGTGGTGCATTTTCATCACGGGATTCGTGCCGCCGAAGCCGATAGGGACGAGAGCTTCGTGGCCGCCCTGGCTCAGCGCCATGATCTGGAATTCCGGCGCGGCTCGGGAGACGCCGTGACGCACGCCCGGAGTTCGCGGCTTTCGCTGGAAGCGGCGGCCCGCGAACTGCGCTATGGCTATTTCCATCGCCTGCTGGCTGAAGGCGCGCTGAACCGGATCGCAACCGCTCATACGCTTGACGATCAGGCGGAAACGGTGCTGCTGCGCGTCTTGCGCGGCACGGGAACGCGGGGCTTGGCGGGCATTTACCCCAAGGTGGCGGCAGGCATCGGGGAAGCGGGCTCGCGGATGATCGTGCGGCCGCTGCTGGAGACACGCCGCCAAACCCTTCGCGACTATCTGGTTTCCATTGGACAGTCGTGGCAGGAAGACGCGAGCAATCTCGATCGAAAGCACACCCGCAACCGGGTTCGCCAGGAGCTGATTCCGCTGCTGGAACGGGACTACAACCCCGGCTTGCAGCCGGTGCTGGGGGAAATGGCCGAGGTGGCTGGCGAGGAAGAGCGCTTCTGGGCAGAGGAGACCGCCCGGGTACTGCCCCAGGTGCTGGCAGGGTTGTCAGCGGATGATTCCGTCGTGCTGGAGATTGGGCTTCTCCAGCGGCAACCGCTGGCCTTGCGACGCAGGCTGATTCGGGCCGCGGCGGAGCGCCTGGGGGTGCAGCTTGACTTCCATCATGTACAGCAGGTTTTGGTCCTGGCGGCGTCTCCCTCAGGGGAAAGCAGGCATGCCCGGTTGTCCGGGGGAGTCGTGGCCATGGCCAGCGGTGGGCGGCTCTGGTTTCGGGCCTGCGGCAATCCGGTTGTGCCGGAGTCTTACGAGTACGAACTTCCGGTCCCGGGCGTGGCCCGGATCCCGGGACTCAGGCTGGCCATTCGGGCCTTGCTGGCGGATTCTGAGGCGTATAATCAGCAGCACTTGCTGGACCCGGAGCTGCTGGGTCCGGGGTTGCGGGTGCGGAACTGGCGTGCTGGAGACCGCTACCGGCCGGCGCATACCAAATCCGCCCGGAAACTCAAGGAGCTTCTGCAGGAGCGGCGTATCCCTCAACCCATGAAGGCATTATGGCCAGTTGTTATGGCTGGGGAGAGAATTGTTTGGGTGCCGGGCTGGGCCCTTCCTGAAGAGCTGCAACTCCGCAGAAATGGACCCGGCGTTCTGCTGCAGCAGGAACAATTGTCCTCGAAAGACCCCCTTGAGCCCTAGTACCTCGGCGAGGGCGGCTTTTGCTTAAAGACGGGTTACAATCTAGTAGCGGGGAAAGCGAGACCATTTGCTTCCTCGGGCATCTAATCGGTAGTCGTGCCAAGGCTTGGCCGGGTCCATTGCAGGTTGCAAGCCGGTATGTTGCAGTCGTAGAGGAGCTCCAGTGAACTCAACGGTCAAGACAGTTGTCTTCTGGCTCGTAATTGTGCTGTCGGGCGTCCTGCTGTGGCAGGTCGTCAAGGCGGGGGGCAGCGGGGCCAAGCAGCGGGAAATCAACTTCACGGAATTCATGTCCCAGGTGGATGGCGGAAACGTCCAAAATGTGACCATCTCGGGCAGCGACGTCACCGGCTCGTTCCGCGGAGAGAAGACTACTTTCCACACGACTGTTCCTTCGAATTATCCGGAGATGTTCCAGATCCTTCGCGAGAAGAGCGTCAACATCACGATCAAGGATGTGCAGAACGGCAGCTGGACCTGGCTGCTCAATTTCGCTCCCATCATTCTGCTGGCGGCTCTGTGGTTCATCATGATCCGGCAGATGCAAACCGGAGGGAACAAGGCGCTGTCATTCGGCAAGAGCCGGGCGCGGCTGCTTTCCATGCAGCAGAAGAAGGTCACCTTCAAGGACGTGGCCGGGGTGGATGAAGCCAAAGACGAGCTGCGCGAAATTATCGAGTTCCTGCGGGAAGCGCAGAAGTTCCAGAAGCTGGGTGGGCGCATTCCCAAGGGCGTGCTGCTAGTGGGACCTCCGGGAACCGGCAAAACGCTTCTGGCGCGCGCCGTGGCCGGTGAAGCCAATGTGCCGTTCTTCAGCATCTCCGGGTCGGATTTTGTGGAGATGTTCGTGGGCGTGGGCGCCAGCCGGGTCCGCGACCTGTTCGAGCAGGGCAAGAAGAATGCTCCCTGCATCATCTTCATTGACGAAATCGATGCCGTGGGCCGTCACCGCGGCGCCGGACTGGGCGGCGGACACGACGAGCGTGAACAGACCCTGAACCAGTTGCTGGTGGAGATGGACGGCTTCGAGTCCAACGAGGGCGTGATCCTGGTGGCAGCCACCAACCGCCCCGACGTTCTCGATCCGGCGCTGCTGCGCCCCGGCCGCTTCGACCGGCGGGTGGTGGTCGCTCGTCCGGATGTTCGCGGGCGCGAGGAAATACTGCGGGTGCATACCCGCAAGATTCCCCTGAGTGACGATGTGAACCTTTCCATCCTGGCCCGGGGCACACCTGGATTTTCCGGCGCCGACCTGGCGAACATGGTGAACGAGGCCGCGCTCAATGCCGCCCGCCAGAACCGCAAGACGGTCGCTATGTATGACTTCGAGCTGGCCAAGGACAAGGTCCTGATGGGGGCGGAGCGCAAGTCGATGCTGCTCTCGGACGAGGAGAAGCGCGTTACCGCCTATCACGAGGGGGGACACGCTGTGGTTGCCGCCCTGCGTGACGACGCCGATCCGCTGCACAAGGTGACGATTATTCCCCGCGGCATGGCGCTGGGCGTGACCATGCAGTTGCCCATCGACGACAAGCACACCTACCGCAAAACCTATCTGGATACGCGGCTGGCCATCATGATGGGCGGACGCGTCGCCGAGGAACTGTTCCTGAACACCATGACCACCGGCGCCGGCAACGATATTGAGCAGGCGACCGAACTGGCGCGCAAGATGGTATGCGAGTTTGGCATGAGTGAGCTGGGCCCGATCACCTTCGGCAAGAAGGATGAGCAGATTTTCCTGGGAAGGGAGATCAACCAGCATCGCGACTATAGCGAGGACACGGCCATTCTGATCGACAAGGAAGTTCGGCGCATGGTGGATGCGGGATATAAGTCGGCGGTGGACATCCTCTCCTCTCACAGGGATGCCATGCACCGCATCGCCCAGGCGCTGCTGGAGCGCGAGGTGCTGGACGGGGACGACATCAAAGCTCTGATCGAAGGCAAGAACCTGCCAGCTGTTCCGGGCAAGCCGACGCCGACCGATGATGGCGGCATGCAACAGGTACTGAAGCCTGCTCCGGGACATCAGCCGAACGTGGTTCCGGGTGAACGTCCGGCGCAAGCCTGAAATTAAATTGACGCTTCGAAGTTCCGAAGATGGACAAGGGCGGCTGCTTGCAGCCGCCCGTTTTCTTTTGCGAGCTAGTGCGAAGCGCGCGGAGTGCGGGGCCGGCGCCACTGCCGCAACTCCACGACAAGCATGCTTACCAGGCCGGCGAACATCCCCAGAAACGCAGCCGGCAGGCCAAAATTCCGGTAAACCAGCGAGTAGGCGGAGCGATGGCCGAATGCGCCGCGGACGCCTGCGGCCGTAAGCCCCGCAGCCAGCCCAACGGCGAAGCTCAACAGGCTGAACAGCAATGTGACCAGCAGGATTCGCAGGCCAATGGCTAGAGTAATGCGCGACTTGGTCCAGTGGTGGGCGCGGGCCATGGTTCCTGAAACATTGGATTCATCTGGATTGAGTTCGGCTGCCCGCCGGGAGGCACCCGGCGGTCGGCTCGGGCTAACTTAGCCAGCCTCAGTGGGAGCGGCCGGGCTCTCGCGCGAGTTGATGGAAGTGCCGTGCGGCGGCGGCGAAGCAGGCGAGGAACACCACGGCACTGAGGGGAATCCCGACGTGCTGAAGGAAGGGGGTGGGATCGACCACGACCGATTTGGTGTTCCCGGTTTCCACGGTAAGGCGGCTGATTACGGCCAGGACAGCAACGGAAACCGGCATCAGAAAGGAAAAAAAGATGCAGGCTCCGAGGATGCCGGTAAAAAAGCTCTTGAGAAACAGTTTCATGGTCCGCGCTACGATTGTAGTGCAGGCCGCTTTCGGCTGCCAGCTTTCGGCTTTCTGCCGTAAAGCTGACGGGCATTTGTGCTTACCGGGTAAAGCTGCGGCTATTCGGCGCAGCCTGAGCTGGCGGCGAGCCCCGACGGGCACGGAGGGGAATGTGGTGGAAGGCGTAGCCAGCCGAGCGATAGCCACCAGCTAGCGATGACCTCCTCTTCAGGGCGCCAGGGCGCTTGTTCTAGAATAAGGGGGTGTCTGAAGCTGCGCAGGTTGCCACGTTGGCGCCGGCCGAAGTTTTGCGCCGCGCGCCTGTCACCCAGAGTCCCAATGGCGTGTGTTACGCCACCTTGGGCGAAATGACCCTTGCCCCCGGCGACCTGGAGCACATTGTCGCCGTCGTTCCCCGCGCTGTGGCTGCTGCCCTGGAGCGCAAAGCCTATTATTTCGTGCCCCTGGTGGTTGGACAGGGGGACGGCACAGTGATTGCCGAGCGCTATGACGTCGGACTGAGCGACCATGCCGTCTGCCACCGCAACCTGATGCTGGGCGATTCGCAGTGCGTGTTCCTTTCCACCCGGCTGATGGACGACAAGTTTTCCATCGCGTTCGAGTTCTACATCAATGTGGCCCATGCCTTCGTGGACCATGCCGGAGTCTCGCAGGAGTTTGCCGATCTGGTGTGGAAGCAGGCGGAGAGCCGGGTGCGGGGAGAAACCAGTATGGATGCCTGGGAAACCCGCAAGCTGGCGACCACGGCAGGTCCCGATTCCGAACGCGCCAAGAATGAGTACGTGACGACAGCGTTTTCCGACGCCATCGGCATCTATCTGCTCGCCACCTGCCTGGACATGGATTATTACGACCTGCGGGAGCGGGAGTATCCACTGCTGGCGCCGGTGCCGCTGGGGGAACGGCTTCGCAAGGTTGCCGAATTGTTTCCTCCCAATCCGGGGTTTGAATTCAACATCTATCACCGGCGGCGGGGGTAGAGGGCGGTTCTTCGGTTCCGGTTTCTGTCTGGACGTGGCAGGCCAGTGTTGCGGACCCGCAGGGGTGGGACAGCGGTTTGCTGCGCCGAGCCCTGGCCGGTCAGCGGCACAGTCCTTCTTGCTACACTTAAGCGTTGGCCCCGAGAAAGACATCTACGAAGTCGGCCCCCTCGCAGGCAGCGGTTGCGGTCAAGCCGGAGCCTTCCCGGGCCGGAGCTGAATCGGGCAAGGGCCGGGTATTCCTGATCGACGCCATGTCATTCATCTTCCGCGCCTATCACGCTATGGCGCGGCAGCGGGGAATGTCCACCAAGACAGGCGTGCCCACCAGTGCAACTTTTGTGTTCACCAACATGCTGCTCAAGCTGGTGGAGGACTTTCACCCCGAGTACCGCGCCGCGGTTTTCGATGTTGCCGCGCCCACCTTTCGCGATCAGCAGGCAGAACAGATTACGTCGGTGCGCAAGTTCGACATCAAGACGCAGACCTTTCAGGAAGTGGCTTATGGCGGCTACAAGGCCAACCGGGCCGAGATGCCGGCGGAGCTCGCGCAGCAAGTTCCCCACATTCGCAGGCTGCTGGAGGCCTACCGCATCCCCATTCTGGAGGCGTCCGGCTTCGAAGCCGACGACGTGATCGGGACCCTGGCGCGCAAGGCGGCGGCACAATCCTACCGTGTGTTTGTGGTGTCCAGTGACAAGGACATGCTGCAACTGGTGAACGACAAAGTTTGCGTGCTGAATCCGACCAAGGACAACCTGATCTGCGACGCCCCCAAGGTGGAAGAGATTCTGGGCGTGCCACCCAGGCAAGTTGTGGACGTGATGGCATTGCGCGGCGACGCCATTGACAATATCCCGGGAGCGCCGGGCATCGGCGACAAGGGGTCGGTGGAGATTATCCGCCGCTTCGGCTCGCTGGAAGCGGCGCTGGACCAGGCCGCCGAAGTGGAGAAGAAAACCTACCGCGAATCCCTGCTGCACAACCGTGACGTGATCCTGTTCAGCAAGCAAATGGCGACCATCGACTGCAACGTTCCGGTGGAGCTGGACCTGGAAGCCATGCGCGCCGCGGAGCCCGATCCGTCGGCCGCGCGTGCCCTGTTTACGGAACTGGAATTCACGTCGTTGCTGAAAAACTTTGTGGCGCGGGTGGAAGTGGCCGAAACCGAGTACCGGGAAGCCGCCTCGGCCATGGATATCGACGCGGTACTACGGTCCCTCTCCGCCAATAGCGCGCTGGCGGTTGCCGTGGATGCGGGCACGCCTCCGGCCTTCGAGCATACGGAAGAAGAAGAGGAAGAGGTCGAAGGGGAGGTTCGCGATCCGCAGTCCGGCAAGCTGAACTTTCCTGTGGGTCCGCCGTCGTTGTCGGCGATGCCGGAAGGCGAGGCGCGCTCCGGGATAGCGGCCGGACGCGAGCTCTGCGTGGCCATTTCCGCCGCTCCGGCCCGTGCGCTCACGGCAAAACTCAACGGCGGCGATACTGCCGAACGCCTGCGGGCGTTGTTGCTGGCCTTGCACGTACCCAAGGCGGTGCACGACTGGAAGACCGCGCTGCACGTGCTGACCTCGAAGGCCTCGGCAACCGTGCTGCAGGGAGTACGCGACGATACGCAGCTGTATTCCTACCTGCTGGATCCAACCTACTCCAATCACGATCTGGCGGCGGTGGCGCTGCGGCACCTGAATCTGAAGCTTACGACGCCGGAAAAAGGCGGGCCGCAGCCTGATCCCGTGCGTCTGCTGAGTGAGGCGGCCGACATCACGGGACGCCTGGCTGCTTCGCTTCGCACCCAGGTGGAAGAGGCCGGACTGTTGAGCGTGTACGAGAGTATCGACCTGCCGCTCGTACCGGTTCTTTCCCGGATGGAACAGGCCGGAATTAAGATCGACTGTGGCGTGTTGGCAGAAATGTCGCGGCGTCTAGAGCGCGATGTGCAGGCCAAAGCCCGCGAAGTCTATGACCGCGCCGGCGCCGAGTTCAACATCAATTCTCCCCGGCAGCTTGGGGACATGCTGTTCAACCAGATGAATCTGCCCAAGCCAGTCAAATATGGCAAGGGAAAGACCATCTCTACGGCGCAGCAGGTGCTGGAAGAGCTGGCAGCCGAGCACGAAATTGCCCGCATGGTGCTCGATTACCGCCAGCTCTCGAAGTTGAAATCCACCTATGTGGATACGCTGCCGGTTCTGTTGAATCCGGCGACCCGGCGGCTGCATACCACCTTCGATCAAACGAACACAGCCACCGGCCGTCTTTCGTCCAAGAATCCCAACCTGCAGAACATTCCCATTCGCACCGAACTGGGCCGGGAGATTCGCGCCGCATTCGTAGGCGAGGAGGGCCGGGTGCTGCTGGCGGCGGACTATTCCCAGATTGAATTGCGGCTGCTGGCGCACTTTTCGCAGGACCTGCTGCTGGTGGAGGCCTTCCGCCGGGGCGACGACATTCACAGCCTTACCGCTTCGCAGGTATTCGGCGTGCCGCCGCTCATGGTGGACGCCGAGCAGCGCCGCCGCGCCAAGGCGGTGAACTTCGGCATCGTGTACGGGTTATCGCCCTTCGGGCTTTCGCAGCAGCTTGGCATCGAACAGGCCGAAGCCCGGCGATTTATCGACGCCTATTTCGAGAAGTACCAGGGCGTGCGCCGCTTTATCGACCAGACGCTCGCGGAAGCGCGCCGCGACCAGAAGGTAAGCACGCTGTTCGGGAGGGTGCGGCCCATCCCGGATATTCACAGCAAGAATCCCAACCTGCGCGGTTTTGCCGAGCGCACCGCCGTGAATACTCCCCTGCAGGGCACGGCTGCCGACCTGATCAAGCTGGCCATGATCCGTATTGATTCCGCCATTGCCGACGAAGGGCTGAAAACCCGCATGCTGCTGCAGGTGCACGACGAACTGGTGTTCGAGGCCCCTCTGGAAGAGGTGGAATTCGTGCGTGCCATGGTGACGGACCTGATGCAGGACGTACATCCTCTGCGGGTCCCGCTGCTGGTGGAAGTGGGCGTGGGTAAGAACTGGCGCGATTTGGAGTACTGAGGCTTTTTTGTGGAACGGAAGTTGTGGTGCGTTCAATGAAAGCTCGAGATGACAAGCTGGTTGAGAAAGCGCCGCGAATTCCAAGGCTACCCATTCTCAAATTACAAGTTACCTATTTTAAAATCCCCAGGGTTTTCTGGATCGCTCCCGCAATGGAGTCCGTGATGCGCGTCATGGCTGCTTCGGACTCGGCTTCCACCATCACGCGGGCCAGGGCCTCGGTGCCGGAGTAGCGCACCACCACGCGTCCGCTGCCGTTCAGTTCCCGCTCCGCCTGGCGGATGACGACGGCAACTTCGGGAATCTGGTCGAGCGGGCGCTTCTCGCGCACGCGAACGTTTTTGATGGTCTGCGGCAAGACCTTCAGGTCGGAGACCAGTTCGGCCAGGCTGCGCTGGCTGCGCGCCATGATGTCCATGACCCGCAGGGCCGTCAGCAGGCCGTCGCCGGTGGTGGCTTCGCCATCGCGAAACAGGATGTGGCCGGACTGCTCGCCCCCCAGGGTCGCTCCCGTCTTCTGCATCTCTTCCAGCACGTACTTGTCGCCCACGGGGGCGCGCAGCATGCGAATGCCGCTGTTGCGCAAGGCGATTTCCAGGCCCATGTTGGACATGGTAGTGGCGACGACGGTGTCGCCTCGCAGCCAGCCGCGGGATTTCATGTCTCGTCCGGCGAGCAGGAGCACGCCATCGCCATTGACCACGCGGCCTTCGGAGTCCGAAAACAGCGCGCGATCGGCATCGCCGTCAAAGGTGATTCCCAGGTCGTAGCTTCCCTGCGAGCTGCGCACAGCATCGGCAACCACCTGGGGATGCAGAGCTCCGCATTTCTCGTTGATGTTGCGGCCCGAGGGGCAATCGTGGATGTAGGCGGCCTTGACGCCGCAGGCGGCAAACACCTGGTGAGCCACAGGCGATGCCGCTCCGTTGGCGCAGTCCACCAGCACTCGCAGCCCACGCAGGCCTTCGCACGCAATGCTGGCCGCAAGCCAATCCACGTAGGACTTCAGCAGTTCGGAATGGGTGTGCGCCGGAGTTGTCGCCGCCGGATTGCCGGGCGCCGGAATGCGCGGCGGATTCCCCAGGTCGGGCGATTTGCCGTGCAGCAGATTCAGGATGTCGGTTTCGATCTGCTCTTCCACTTCGTCGGAGAGTTTGTAGCCGTCGTGGCCGAAGACCTTAATGCCATTGTCCATCCAGGGATTGTGGGAGGCGGAGATCACAATGCCGGCGGCGAACCCATTACGCCGCGCCAGGTAGGCCACGGCTGGCGTGGTAATCACCCCGGCGCTCTCGGTTTGGACTCCCGCCCAGGCGAGGCCTTGAACGAGGGAGGCGGCAATCGACGAGCTGGACTCGCGCGTGTCCTGTCCCAGAACCACGGTGGCTGAATGCTGCTTCTGCTGGCGCGTGAGGTGCCCTCCCAAGGCAGCCCCCACGGCAAACACGGTGTTGTGATCCAGTGGGGGATCGCCCGCGACTCCCCGGATGCCATCGGTCCCGAACAGCATTCTCATCAGACTGCCAGTGTCCTTTCGGTATGGGTCTAACCCCAGCGAGTTCCCGCCGGGAACGCACGGGCGAGACGCGGCTGCGGCAGAAAAGCCAATTTTACCAACAGCCCGGGCTATTTCGAGAGCGTGGCGAGGGCTTCGCGGAACAGCGTATCGAATTCGTCAGCAGCCCCGTTGCGGGTGGCGGCGGCCAGCGCGCGCTCGGCGGCAGAGCGCTGGTAGCCCAGGTTGAGCAGTGCGGAAAGAACATCTTCTTCGATGACCGAAGCCTGTCCTGGCGGGGGCGGCCGCCCCGAACTCCCCCACCTTGTCGCGCAGTTCGAGCACCATGCGCTCGGCGGTCTTTTTGCCGATTCCGGGAATGCGCGTCAGACGGGCCACGTCGCCGCCGCGGAGGGCGCCGATCATCTCCGCCACCGGCATGCCGCTCAGAATGGTGATGGCGAGCCGGGGCCCAATGCCGCTTACGGCCAGCAGCTTTTCAAACAGCCGTTTCTCTTCGATGCGGCGGAAGCCGAACAGCGCAATGGCATCCTCGCGAACGTGGGTGTGGATGTGCAGCGCGACCTCGCTGCCCGCGTCGGGAAGGTCGGAAAAGGTAGGAATGCTGATGGCCACGTCATAGCCCACGCCTGCGGCTTCCACCACGGCCTGGTTGGGATGCTTGGCAATCAGCGTTCCGCGAAGGTGGGCAATCATGGAGACTTCTGGGCTGTCAGCTTACCACCCGCTGAGCTATTACGGTTCGAGGTCTTCTGGCAAGAATTCCGGAGAGTCACCGCAGCGGCTGAAGACGGCATAGTGCCCTGCCTTTGATCGCAGGCATGAATGCCTGTGCCACCGTGTGCTTGCCCTCGTGTACATTAATTGCGGAATTTTACCGGAAGTGGGGGGAGGCTCTTTGGCATATATTCAGTTTCTGGGCGCGGCGGGGACGGTCACGGGCTCCAAGCATTTGGTGAACATCTCCGAGGATGAATCGGGCAAGCGCGGTTTTCAGGTCCTGGTCGATTGCGGCATGTTTCAGGGCCCGAAGCAATGGCGGCTACGGAACTGGGAGCCGCTGCCGGTGCCGGCGCCGGAAATTGACGCCGTGATCCTGACGCATGCGCACCTGGACCACTCAGGATGGCTGCCTCGCCTGGTAAAAGAGGGTTTTCGCGGGCCGATTTACGGGACGCAGGCCACCATCGAGTTGTGCGGTATCCTGCTGCCCGATTCAGGATACCTGCAGGAAGAAGACGCGGCCTTCCACAACAAGCATAAAAGCTCCAAGCACGCTCCTGCCCTCCCGCTCTACACCGAGGAGGAGGCGCAACAGGCGCTGCAATATATGAAGCCTGTGCCCTTCGAGCAGAGGCTGCAGCTTCGCCCGGAGCTTTCCTTCCGCTTTGTGCGCGCGGCGCACATTCTGGGCTCATCCATGGCGGAGATTACGGTGGAAACCGGCGGCGCGCCGGTGCGCCTTCTGTTCACCGGAGACATCGGCCGGGTGCATGACGCGGAAATCGCCCCTGGGCGGGTCGAGCCGAGCGGTCCCGCGGCGGGCGAGGCCACGGACATTCTGGTGATGGAATCCACCTACGGCAACCGCAGCCATCCCACGGAAGATCCTCGCCCGGAACTGGCGCGGCTGGTACGCAAAACCGTGGAACGCGGCGGCTCGGTTGTTGTCCCGGCGTTCGCAGTGGAGCGGACGCAGAAATTCCTGTTCATGCTGAAGGAGCTGATGGAATCGGGTGCCATGCCTCGGGTGCCGGTGTTTGCCGACAGTCCCATGGCCATCAAGGCCATGCAGGTGTTTCTGGAGCACACGGAGGAGCTGAGTGAATCCACGCGGCAACTGATTCACCGTTTCGGCTCGCCCTTCCAGTGGCAGGGTTTCACCTTTGCAGAGAAGTCTGAGGATTCGCGCAAGATCAATGACGTGCGATATCCCTGCATGATCGTTTCCTCCAGCGGCATGGTGACCGGCGGGCGTATTCTGCACCACTTGATGCGGCGCCTTCCTGATCCCAGGAATCTGGTTCTGTTCATCGGGTTCCAGGCGCAGGGGACGCGGGGAGCGACCATCAAGTCCGGGGCGCGCGCGGTGAAGATGTTCGGGGAGGAAATTCCCATCCGTGCTGAAGTGGTCGCGCTGGAGCAGTTCAGCGATCACGCGGACACGCCGGAGCTGCTGGAGTGGCTGCGAACCTTCCCTCAGGCGCCGGGCATGACGTATCTGGTGCACGGCGAGCCAGAAGCCTCGGCAATGCTGCGCGAGGTGATCGTGCGCGAGTTGGGATGGACGGTGGAGAGAGCGGAGTATCTGGAGAAAGTGCCGATTAGAGTTGCCCGCAAGGCGCAAGGTCAAGGCTAAGAACCATGCAAGTCCGCCTGCGCCGCGTCTTGCCGCGTGGTGAAGCGAACCAACTCCTCGAGTTTGCTGCGGGCCGCGCCAGAGTCGATCGACTGTTTCGCCAGCGGCAGGGCCTCGGGGATGGAATCGGCTTTGTCCGCTACCACAAATGCTGCGGCCGCGTTCAGCAGGACGATGTCGCGGTGGGGCGAGCGGCGCCCTTCGAGGACTCCGCGAATCAGTCTGGCGTTGGTTGGGGCATCGCCTCCCGCGATCTCCGAGAGCGGAACACGCTGCAAACCAAACTCTTCCGGCGCGATTTCGGAGCTGCGAATCCTGCCGTCGCGCAGTTCGGCCACGCGAGTGGGGCCGGAAAGGCTGATTTCGTCCAATCCGTCGCTGCCGTGGACGACCAGAGCGCGGCGAAGTCCCAGCATCCATAGTGCCTCCGCCACTTTTTCGACTAGTTCGGGAGCATAGACTCCCACGATCTGCGCCGAGGCACCCGCGGGATTGGTAAGCGGCCCCAGCAGGTTGAAGACAGTGCGCATTCTGAGTTCCCGGCGCGCCGGCTGAACATAGCGCGTGGCGGAATGCATAGCGGGAGCGAACAGGAAAGCAAAACCGACCTGTTGCAGACATTCGGCGAGGCGCTGGGGAGAGAGATTGATATTGACGCCCAGAGCTTCCATCACGTCAGCCGAGCCGCATTGGGAGCTGATGCTGCGGTTGCCGTGCTTGGCGACCTTTACCCCGCCCCCAGCCAGCACCAGGGCCGTAGCGGTCGAGACATTGAAGGTGCCGCGCGCATCGCCGCCGGTGCCGCAGGTATCGATCACGTCCTCATTCTTCAGGGCCAGGGCGGCGGAAACGGGCAGCGGCGTGGCCGCGGCGCGGATGGCCTCGGCGAATCCTACGATCTCGTCCACGCTTTCGCCCTTCATGTGCAGGGCCACCAGCAGGCCGGCGATCTGCGCATCGGAAGCGTGGCCGGTCAGGATTTCGGACATGACGCCACGGGCCTCATCGCGAGTGAGGGACTCGCGCTGGTTGGCAATGCGATGGAGGGCTTCCAGGATCATCGGGGTGAATCTTTAGTATCCCATGGATTCAGCGGGTCCACATCTGCCCGATACGGGGCAATGTGGGTTTAGACCGACCCTCGTTCCACTCGAGGCGACGCCGAGTCGATTGGCTGTCATTGCGACGTGTCCGCCCGGTTCTCGTTGCCTGCTGGGTCTCAGTCCGATACAATCACGAGTTTCCTTGGCTCGACCGGAGTTTTCAGCGGTAACGGACTATTCATGAAGATTCACGAATATCAGGCAAAAAGCATTCTTGCGAAGTATGGTGTCCCGGTACCCCGCGGCGAGGTGGCCAACAGCCGCGAAGAAGCCGAACAGGTGGCGCGCAAACTGTTCGACGCAGGCGCCCAGGGGGTGGTGGTCAAAGCGCAAATCCACGCCGGAGGCAGGGGCAAGGGCGGGGGCGTCAAAATCGCCAAATCGGTGGAGGAAGCCGGCGAACTGGCGGCGAAGATGCTGGGCATGACACTGGTCACCCATCAGACCGGCCCGGAAGGCCGGGTGGTGCGCACTCTCCTGATTGAAGAGACGCTGCCCATCGATCGCGAGCTGTACCTGAGCCTGCTGATGGACCGCGGCGAGGCCAAGCTGCTGCTGATGGCTTCCTCGGCGGGCGGCATGGAGATCGAGCAGGTTGCGGAGGAACGTCCGGAAGCTATCCTGCGTGAGTACCTCGACACCGGCATCGGGCTGCAGGCGTTCCAGGCGCGCAAGCTGGCCTTCGGGCTGGGCTTGACCGGTCCGCTGGTCAATCAGGCCGTGCAACTGATGGTGAGCCTGTTCAAGGCCTACTGGGAGACCGATGCTTCGCTGGTGGAGATCAATCCGCTGATCACTACCAAAGACGGCCGCGTGGTTGCGCTGGACGCCAAGGTCAACTTCGACGACAACGCCCTGATGCGGCACAAGGATTTGAAAGAGCTGCGCGACGTGACCGAAGAAGACCCGCTGGAGGTTGAGGCCAGCAAGTACGGACTGAACTACATCAAGCTGGACGGCAACGTGGGCTGCATGGTGAACGGCGCCGGCCTGGCTATGGCGACCATGGACATCATCAAGTACGCGGGTGGTGCGCCGGCGAACTTCCTCGACGTGGGCGGCGGCGCCAACGAAGATCAGGTGACGCACGCGTTCGAGATTCTGCTCAGCGATAAAAACGTGAAAGCCGTACTGATCAATATTTTCGGCGGCATCCTGCGGGTGGACACGCTGGCTAATGGCGTGGTGGCGGCGGCGCGCAAGACGAATATCCAGTTGCCGATTGTGCTCCGGCTGGAAGGCACCAACGTTGAGCAGGGACGGGAAATTCTGCGCGATTCGGGGCTGAATTTCATCGTGGCGGAAACCATGAAGGACGCGGCCGAGAAAGTCGTGGGCGCGGCGGGGCGGGCGTAATCATGAGCATACTGGTTGACCAGAACACAAAAGTGATCGTGCAGGGCCTTACAGGACGCGAAGGAACCTTCCACGCCAAAGCCTGTGCCGCCTATGGGACGAAGATTGTCGGAGGAGTTACTCCGGGCAAGGGGGGCACCACACACGAAGGCTGGCCGGTGTTCAACACGGTGCAGGAGGCGGTGGACAAGACCGGCGCCGATGCCAGCATGATCTTTGTGCCCCCGCCAGCCGCGGCCGACGCCATTATGGAGGCCGCCGACGCCGAGATCGAACTGATTGTGTGCATCACCGAGGGCATTCCCGCGCTGGACATGGTGCGCGCCTGGGAGTTTCTGCAGACGCGCCGTTCCCGGCTCATTGGTCCTAACTGCCCGGGCATTATCTCGCCCGGCAAGTGCAAGATCGGCATCATGCCCGGACACATTCACCGGGAAGGCTCCATCGGGATTGTCTCGCGCTCGGGCACGCTGACCTACGAAGCCGTGCACCAGCTCACGCTGCGCGGGCTGGGGCAGTCCACGGCCATCGGAATTGGCGGGGATCCCATTATCGGCACCAGCTTCACGGACGCCCTGGAACTGTTTAACCGCGACCGCCAGACTGAGGCCATCATCATGATCGGCGAGATCGGCGGGAACGCGGAAGAGGCGGCGGCGGAGTACGTGAAGCGGCAGGTAAAGAAACCGGTGGTCTCGTTTATTGCCGGACAGACCGCGCCTCCGGGACGGCGCATGGGGCACGCGGGCGCCATCATTGCCGGGGGGCATGGCACGGCGGCGGAGAAAATGAAGGCCTTGGATGCCGCGGGAATCAGCGTGGTGGTGTCGCCGGCGGACCTGGGAGAAAGAATGGTGCAGGCGCTGCAGGCGGCGGGAGCCAAAGCGTAGGCGTTCCCGGTTGCCAAAAACCCCAAAAGGCTCTGCTCCGGAAGTCCGGCTGCGGCTTTTCGCGGAGAAAGCCCGTCCGCATTTGTGATTGACCGTAGGCTCAGGGATCTTTCGCTTCGTTCAAGATGACTTATTTTCGCTGGTTGAGCGTGCTGCCAAGCAGGCAGCGGGCCCTCAGAGAGCGGCCACCTACATTAACGTAAGGGATTCCATAAACACACGATGAAGACTCTGGAACGCACACTCGCCATCGTCAAGCCCGACGCCGTGAACCGCAACGCGGTCGGGGACATCATCAGCATGATGGAAAACAAAGGCTTTCGCCTTCTCGGCATCAAGATGCTGGAAATCACCAAGCGGCAGGCTGAGGGCTTTTATGCGGTGCATGCCGGCAAGCCCTTTTTCGATTCCCTGACCAACTTCATGTCGCAGGGGCCGATCGTAGTGATGGCGCTGGAGAAAAGCAATGCCATCAAGGACTGGCGCGAGCTGATGGGCGCGACCAATCCCGCCAACGCGGCCGAAGGAACGGTGCGCAAGAAGTGGGGAGCCAGCATCGAGCACAATGCCGTCCATGGCTCGGATGCCGAGGATACCGCGCGCTTCGAGCTCAGCTATTTCTTCGCCGGATTTGAACTGGCGAAGTAATGCAAGAAGAATCTGACGGGCCAAGAGCACCGTTGTGCGAGGTACTTCAGCGGCGAAAGCCGCTCTCTGGGATCAGGGAATTCAACGCGGGCCTGAAGGCCTGCGCCACCGGCCTGATTAGCTCAGCAGGCTTGTAAGGCAGAGAAACACCCGTTGGGAATTACAGATCGGAACTACAGATCGGAAACTACAGATCAAAGAGGGGCCTGAATTCATGCCACATGTACTGATTACACTGGTAAAGGGCCGCACGCCGGAGCAGAAGCGCCGCATGGCGGAGCGGATCACAGAAGCCATTTCCGAAGAGGGCAACGTGGGCAAGGACCGCGTTATGGTTGCCTTTGTGGACATCGACGCCGAGAGCTACGCCCGCGGCGGCGTGATGATCAGTGACAGCATGAAGGCAACAAAGACCTAGGCACAACCTTTCTAAGATTTTTGTTCGTGCATTGCTTCGTATTACTTATTGAGTTCGTAAGCTGCGCGAAGTGCATCTTTGAGGGAGCCTGAAAGCTTTTCGCCCGCGGCGAGATTAATGGCGATCGTGGCGGAGTCCTTGTGCAATCGTCGAAACACCAATCCACTTGGGTCGTAATTCCCTAGTCGGAGGCGCCCTCGTAGTCCTTTTCGAGTACAAGAAAAAGTCGCGAACACGCGTTTCGGACCCGCCGCTCGAAATTGAGTGGTAGTCGAGTAAAACTCCACATCAGGAAAGCCTGTGCAGAAGTCTCTTAGCTCCTGCAGTACACCCTCCAAATGTGGGGGCGCGACTATGGATGGTCTCGGCGGTATATTTGTATGATTGCCGTCAGCCGACGGTTGGCTCTCAATCCAGAAGTAGTCCCACCCCAGGGCAGTCAGAATGAACACTAATTGCCCGAGAAAAGATTCCGCTTGCACGATATCCGCTTCTGACATTGAGGGGAGAGCCGGCCCGTTCTCATTGTCAAGGGTGCATTTGCTCGCTGCTTTTGCCAACTTGCACAGCCGTGATTCCAAGTATTGAATTTGGGTCTTGCCGAGCGGGGATGGAACCCTCGTGAATAGAACCAGTGTTTGCCAGAAGAGCTTGGATTTTGTGTGGGCTCTAAGGCGACCCCTGACAGTATCTCCCTCGCCGATGTAAACACGTGGGCGATCCGGACTGGGCGGCCCAATCAACAAATATACGCCAGGAACATCAAATTCCTTGCGACTTGGTGCCCTCTCATAAGCGCTTCGGGAACAGACGATGCACTGACCTGACCAGTTGAAGTTGCTGATAACCCGAACTCCGTCAGGCGTGCCGTCGATGCAGAAAACATCCAATTTAGGTTTTTCCAGCATAGGCATCATTCGTATCTTCGGGTCTGCTCCTATTCTTCTCCCTGGCGCAGTTTGGCGATCACGCTCAAATCCTCCAGCGTGGTCACATCCCCTTTTACATCTCCTCCCGCGGCCACTTCGCGCAGCAGGCGACGCATGATCTTGCCGCTGCGGGTTTTGGGCAGCACGTCCGAGAAGCGGATATCGTCGGGGCGGGCGAGCGCGCCGATTTCCTTGGCCACCCAGGCTTTCAATTCCTCTTTCAGAGCGGGAGTGGGCTGCTGTCCACCCTCCAGGGTGACGAACGCGGCAATAGCCTGGCCTTTGACCTCGTCGGGACGGCCTACTACGGCAGCCTCGGCCACCTTGGGATGTGCCACCAGCGCGGATTCGACTTCCATGGTGCTGAGGCGGTGCCCGGAGACGTTGATGACATCGTCGACGCGGCCCATGATCCAGAAGTAGCCGTCCTGGTCCTTGCGCGCGCCGTCGCCGGTGAAGTAAGAGCCGGGAATCTGCGACCAGTACTGCTTCACGTAGCGGTCGGGGTCGCCATAGATGGTGCGCAGCATGGCGGGCCATGGTTGGCGGATGACCAGGTAGCCACCGGAACCCTCGGGCACAGGCTTGCCCTCCATGGTGACCACTTCGGCGACAACGCCGGGCAGGGGCAGGGTTGCCGAACCTGGCTTGGTAGGAACCGCTCCCGGGAGCGGTGCGATCATGATCATGCCGGTTTCGGTCTGCCACCAGGTATCCACGATGGGGCAGCGATTGCCGCCAATCACTTCGCGGTACCACATCCAGGCCTCGGGATTGATGGGCTCGCCCACGGTTCCCAGCAGGCGCAGGCTGCCCAGGTCATGCCGTTTGGGCCACTCGTTGCCCCAGCGGGTGAAGGTGCGGATCGCCGTGGGCGCGGTGTAAAAGACAGTGACTTTGTGGCGCTCCACGATGCTCCAGAAGCGGTCGGGCTCGGGATGATTGGGCGCGCCTTCGTACATCAGCGAGGTCGCGCCATTCTGCAGCGGCCCGTAAACAATGTAGCTGTGGCCGGTGACCCAGCCGATATCGGCGGTACACCAGTAGATGTCGTTCTCTTTCAGGTCGAAGACCCACTTGGTTGTGAGATAGGTGCCGACGGAGTAGCCGCCGGTGGTGTGCACCACACCCTTGGGTTTGCCGGTCGTGCCCGAGGTGTAGAGGATGTAGAGGGGATGCTCGGCGTCGAGCGGTTCGGCCGGGCATTCACTGGAGGCGCTGGCCATGAGTTCATGCCACCAGTGGTCGCGTCCGGGCTTCATCTCGACTGAGCTGCCGGTCCGCTGGTAGACCACTACATTGCGCACGCTGGGGCAGGCCGCCAGCGCCTCATCCACGGCAGGCTTTAGCTTCAGTTCGTTGCCCCGCCGCCAGGCAGCGTCCTGGGTGATGACGGCAACCGCCTGGGAGTCGATAATGCGGTCGATCAGGGCATGGGCGGAGAATCCTCCGAAGATGATGGAGTGCGGCGCCCCGATGCGTGCGCAGGCCAGCATGGCAATGGGCAGCTCCGGAGTCATGCCCATGTAGATGGCGACCCGGTCTCCCTTTTTCACGCCCAGGGATTTCAGGACGTTGGCGAACTTGCTGACTTCGGTGAGCAGTTGCGAATAGGTCAGGGTGCGCAGATCGCCCGGCTCACCCTCCCAAAGCAGCGCGATCTTGCTGGCGCGGCCGCTGGCGACGTTTCGATCGAGGCAGTTATAGGAAATGTTGCTCTCGCCGCCGGTAAACCACTTTGCCCAGGGCGCGTTCCATTCCAGGACCTTGTCCCAGGGCTTGAACCAGTGCAGCTCGGAGGCAATCCTGCCCCAGAAGGCTTCCGGATTGCCGGCGGCCTCGCGGTAGAGGTGCTCGTATTCCTCCATGCTCTTGACGTGGGCCTGCGCGCTGAATGCGGGGGAAGGGGCGAACCTTCGCTGTTCCTGAAGTACCGAGTCGATGCCTTGCTTTTCGA
Source organism: Terriglobia bacterium (assembly GCA_963732925.1). GTDB lineage: Bacteria > Acidobacteriota > Terriglobia > Terriglobales > Acidobacteriaceae > DASZRZ01. The sequence continues at coordinate 55,964 of CAVTBJ010000002.1, read as the reverse complement.
ACGTCGCGTCCGGTTGCGCCATGCCTTCTCCCCCTTGAGGAATCATGCAGCGCCGCCACAAAAGCTCACGCCGCGGAAACAGTCGTCCAATATACCAGCATCGCCTGCCCATAAAGCGCGGCGACGCCGGGTCCTGGAGCCTCCCCCGAACCTCCGGGGATTCCATCATTGCAGCCACCGAGCAGCTCATGCGGGGACACACGAGCTTCATGATCGCGCAGCGCCTCTGGCGCTTGGCCGCGGCCAGACTCGCGGATGAAAGCCACCCGCTCTCCTGACTAGCTCTATTCCGGGTCAGATTTTCTTTCCCGGGACAGGTAAAATGCGAATGGGCCAACAGTGGCGTTCCAGGCCCGATCGCTTGCTATGCCTCCTGTGCAACGTCAACAGCCCGAACCCGACGTTCTCTGGTACAAGGACGCCATTATTTATGAGTTGCACGTGCGCGCCTTCCACGATTCCAATGCCGACGGCATTGGCGACTTTCGCGGGCTGACGCAGAAGCTGGATTATCTTCAGGAGCTGGGGATCACCGCCATCTGGCTGCTGCCGTTTTATCCCTCCCCCCTCAGGGACGATGGATATGACATCTCCGACTATCTCAACATTCATTCCAACTATGGAAACCTCGACGACTTCCGGACGTTTCTGAACGAGGCGCACACGCGCGGCCTGCGGGTGATAACCGAACTGGTGCTGAATCACACTTCGGACCAGCACGCATGGTTTCAGGAGTCACGCAGTTCACGGGACAACCCGAAACGCGACTGGTACGTGTGGAGCGACACCGTCGATCGCTACCAGCAGGCGAGAATCATTTTTCTGGACACCGAGCTTTCCAACTGGGCGTGGGACCCGGTATCGCGCTCCTACTACTGGCACCGTTTTTTCAGCCACCAGCCCGACCTGAACTTCGACAATCCCGAGGTGCTGGAAGAGGTCTGGAAAGTGATGCGCTTCTGGCTGGAGATAGGTGTGGACGGCTTCCGGCTCGATGCCGTGCCCTATCTGGTGGAGCGCGAGGGCACGTCCTGCGAGAACCTGCCGGAAACCCACTCTGTTTTAAAGTTCCTGCGCGGCAGAATGGATCAGGAGTTTCCGGGCAAGATGCTGCTGGCGGAGGCCAACCAGTGGCCACCGGACGTGCGCCCCTATTTTGGGGACGGCGACGAATGCCATATGGCGTTTCACTTCCCGCTGATGCCGCGCATGTTTATGGCGGTGCGGCTGGAGGATCGCAAGCCCATCATCGACATTCTGCGGCAAACGCCCACCATCCCCGATAGTTGCCAGTGGGGCCTGTTTTTGCGCAACCACGACGAGCTTACGCTGGAAATGGTGACCGACGAGGAGCGGGACTATATCTATGACGAGTATGCCAAGGACGAGCTCGCGCGCCTAAACCTGGGCATTCGCCGCCGCCTGGCTCCTTTGATGGAGAATGACCGGCGCAGAATCGAGCTGATGAGTAGTATTCTATTTTCCCTCCCGGGAAGCCCGATTCTGTACTACGGCGATGAGATTGGCATGGGGGACAACGTTTATCTTGGCGACCGCAACGGCGTGCGCACGCCCATGCAGTGGAGTCCCGGGCGCAATGCCGGATTCTCCTCGGCGGATCCGGAGCAGCTTTATTCTCCTCCCATCGGCAACGCCGTGTACGGTTACCCGGCGGTAAATGTGGAATCGCAGCGGCGTTCGCGGCACTCGCTGTTGGCCTGGACCGGGCAGATCCTGCTGCTTCGCCGCTCCAGCAAAGTGTTCAGCCGCGGCTCGCTGGAGTTTCTGGCACCGGCGCATCACAGTGTTCTGTCGTATGTGCGGGAGTTTCGCGGCGAGCGGGTTCTGATCGTCAATAATCTCTGCAGCTCGGCGCTGTCCACCGAACTGGATCTGCAGCCCTATGCGGGATCGATCCCGATCGAAATGTTCGGAGGCAATCCTTTCCCCCCGATCGGGACCGCGCCCTATGGACTGACTCTGGGTCCCTACCAGTTCTACTGGTTTCGCCTGCGCCGTTTTGGAGGCTTCGGGCTGTGACCCCTGCCACTGTCGCCGCAGAGCCGTTCAAGCCCGAGCGCGAGTTCCGGCTCCCCGAGGACTTCTTGCGGCAACTGACCGCGGTGGGAGAAGTGGACATCCTTGTTTTCGTTCCCACTCTCAACAACCGCGCAACCATCGCCCGCGTGCTCAATGCGCTGCAACTGGGACTGGTGAAGTATTTTCCCCGGGACCGTGCGGCGCTTCTCAGTGCCGACGGGGGTTCGCAGGACGGAACGCCGGAGCTGGCGCGGGATGCCGCCATCACCGATTTTCGCGGCTTTCTTTCCGCCAACCCCCTGCGCACGATGCACCGCATCACCACCAGTTATGAGGGCGCCCGGGGTTCGGCGGCGGCAATGGAATTGCTTCTCACGGCGGCTGATCTTTTACGGGCAAAAGTCTGCGCGGTGGTTTCTCCCGATCTGGAAAGTATTACTCCGGAATGGATCGAGAGCCTGGCACGGCCAGTCCGGCGCGAGGAATTCGATTTCGTCGCGCCCATCTTCCATCGCCATAAATACGAGGGCCTGCTGATCAAGAACCTGGTGGCCCCCGTCTTCCGGGCCATCTATGGAGTGCGCGTGCAGGAGCCGGTGAGCGGGGAGTTTGCCTTTTCCCGCCGCTTGGTCTCCTACATCGTGAACGGCGGTCCCGGGCACGGTCCCTGCTGCAATGCCGGCCTGGGACTGGGATTGCTCACCACCGCGGTGATCAACAACTACCGCATATGCCAGTCGTTTCTGGGACCGCGGATTTACCGCTCGCATCAGCAGGAGAGCGACCTGGTGCAGGTGCTGCAGGATACCCTGGGGTCACTTCTGCAGGGACTTGAAGTGAACGAATCCTCGTGGATCGAGCGGAACGGCAGTTCGGCTCTGCCGACGTTCGGTTTTGAATACAGCGTGGCGCTGCAGCCGGTGCGGATCAGCCGCAAGCGTCTGCTGCAGGCATTCCGCCTGGGCGTCGGGCAACTGGGCGAGATTCTGGAGCGAGTCCTGACCGCGGAGACGTGGCAGGGCGTGCAGGAGATTGCCCGTATCGGAGACGCGGCGTTTCGCTTCCCGGACGAATTATGGGTTCGGGTCGTGTATGAGTTTGCCGCTTCGTACCATCACCGGATCCTCAATCGGGACCATCTTCTGCAGGCGCTGCTGCCGCTCTACCGCGGCCGCATCTTCTCGTTCGTAGCCGATACCGAGCGGGACACGCCGCAGGAGGTGGAGGGACGCCTGGAGGAGCTCTCCCAGGCCTTCGAGCGCCTGAAACCCTACCTGATTGAGCTCTGGAAGATGGAGAAGGGAGCGCAATAATGGCGAACGCAATCGTTCATAGCTTCAGCCAGATGTTTGCCCGTTTCTCGGCGGCGCTGGAGGATTTTCTACCACGCCTGCTGGTCATGCTGATTCTGTTTGCGGTGGGATGGCTGATCGCGGTGATTGCCAAGGCCATCGTGCGCCGAGGTTTGGCCCTGGCCCGCTTCAATACTCTTTCCGAAAGCGCCGGAACGGCGAAGCTATTGCGCGATGCCGCCCTGCCGGAACCGGTGGATCTGGTCGCGCAACTGACCTTCTGGATCGTCTGGGTTGTTTTTCTCCTTCTGGGGATCAATGCCCTGGGAGTGGCCGCCTTGCAGGACCAGATCTCGCGCATTCTGCTGTTTCTGCCGCAGATTTTTGTGGCCGTGCTGATTCTGTTCCTGGGATTCCTGCTGGCCAATTTTCTTGGCCGGGGGGCGTTGTTGGCAGCGGTCAACGCCGACCTTCCCTTTGCCGGGCTGCTGAGCTGGTTTGTGCGCCTTCTGGTGGTCCTGCTGACCATCACCATGGCACTGGAGCAGATTGCACTCGCCAACCGGACTGTGCTGATCGCATTCAGCATCTTTTTTGGGGCAGTCATGCTGGGGCTCGCTATCGCCTTCGGGGTCGCGGGACAGGATTTGGCGCGCAGCGTTCTGCGGAGATATTTATCGACGACGGAAGCCAGGCGGGAAGAGGAGGATATCACCCATCTCTAGGCTGAGGGCGCGCGGGAGCGCGGTTCCATCCGGCTGGAGTGCTGCTGAATCCTCCCATACAACACAATCCCGCCGTACAATGTCTATGTAGTAGTTGCATGTGGTGGCCCGTCATGATTCACTACTAAGCTAGGGTTTTGTCGGGCAACGATATTGTTTCATTTCCAGTGAGCCGGATGCAGTTTCCCCAATGTCTTACATGTGGCAGGCGCGTCTCGGTCGCGGGGCGGCAATGTGTGTGGTGTACGCGGCGCCGCCGGGTGCGGGAGGTGCTGCGCAGCCAATCGTTCATGATCGCGGTGCTGGCGGTGCTGGCCGCGGCCATGTTTGTGGTCACCCACTATGTCGCACGGTCGTTTGAACGAGAGCAGCAGTCCCAGGCGCAATTCTGGTTTGAAAGAAGCCAGGAGGAACTCAAGGCCGCACAAACCCAGGAAGCGATTCACAGCCTGCACAGTGCGCTGGCCTATTCCCGCGACAATTTTCAGTACCGGCTTCTGCTGGCGCAGGCCCTGATTGGCGACGACGACCTTCGTCAGGCCCAGTCGTACTTGCTGGCGTTATGGGAACAGCAGCCGGGCAACGGCACGGTGAATCTGGAATTGGCAAGGATTCAGGCGCGGAACGGAAATTACGAGCAGGCGCTCCGTTACTACCACGGAGCGATCTACGGGGTTTTCGAACAAGTCCCCGAGCAGCGCCGCCGGCAAGCCCGGCTGGAACTGATCGGCTACCTGTTGCGGGTCAGCGCCATCGAGCAGGCGCAGGCGGAATTGATCGCCTTGGAAGGCGACCTGCCGCACGACGCCGCCATGTATGTCCGGGTGGGGGATCTGTTCCAGCAGGCACATGAGCCGCGGCGCGCCTTGGACCAATATCGCGCGGCCCTGGCGATGGAACCGCGCAACCAGAGCGCCCTGCGAGGAGCGGGAGAGGCGGCATTTAACCTGCAACAGTATGCCGACGCACAACGCGATCTGGAGCGTGCCCGGGCAGCAGGCGCGAGGGATCCTCACACCGCCGAGTTGTTGCAACTGTCGACGCTGGTGCGAGAGATGAATCCGTTCTTGCCACGCTTGTCCTCGCGGGAACGTGCGCGTCGCGTGATTGCCGCGTATCAGCAGGCGGAACGGCGGCTTGAACAGTGCGCCAGCCAGCAAGGAGAGGATTTGCAGCCGACGGCAACACAGGCCCCGGCAGGCACCGGGTCCCCGGCAGGGAAGCCGGCGTCCACGAAAGCGTCCCCGGCTACGCAATCCAATGCGACAGCGCAAGCCTTGGCTGCAGCCCGGGCCGCCCAACCCAGCGAGCTGCAGGTTGCCTATCAGCGCCTGGTCGACCTGAAGCCGCGCATGCGGACTTCCGTGGTGGTTCGCAATCCGGATTTGGCGGACACGGTCATCGACGCCGCTGCAAGGGGGGAACAGGCTGCTTCGCAGCTCTGTGGCGCCGCCACCGGGCATGATGAGGCATTGCTCCTGATCCGCCAGCAGCGGGAGCAGTCCGAGCAATGACGGATATAGCACATTCTTCGTCGGCCACGGCTGCGGTTGAGCGACCCGAATCGAAAACTCCGGCCATGCTGTCCAGGCTGGGCGACCTTTCGCGTCCCGGCCTGAGGGAAGAACGGTTTTTCCTGATTCTTTCCATCTTCATCGGAATTCTCTCGGGCCTGTCGGTGGTTTGCTTCCGGGTGGCCATCGAGTGGACCCGTTTCCGGCTTCTGGGCTCGGCGGTGCCGCCCAGCGGATATCGCCTGATTCTGGCTCCCACAGTTACCGGGCTGCTGATTGCCGGGCTAGCGGTTTTATTTTTCCCCGGGGTTCGAGGCAGCGGCGTGAACCAGACGAAAGCCGCTCTCTACATCTATAACGGCTACATATCCTTCCGAACCGTCATTGGAAAATTGATCACCTGTACGCTGGCCATCGGCGGTGGACACCCCCTGGGGCCAGAAGATCCTTCGTTGCAGATCGGGGCGGGCCTCGCCTCCGCATTAGGAAGACGCCTGCGCCTGTCGCGTGAAAAAGTCCGGCTGATTGCCCCGGTGGGAGCGGCCGCGGGGCTGGCAGCCGCCTTTAACACGCCCCTGACGGCCGTGCTTTTTGTCATTGAAGAAGTGATCGGACGGTGGAGCGCGGGAGTGCTGGGCGCGGTTGTGCTGGCCGCGGTTTCCAGCGTCGTGGTGGAGCGTTGGTTTCTGGGGTTTGCTCCCTTGTTCCGTGTCCCCGTGTTTGAGCTCACGCGCCCGGGAGAACTGATTGCCTATGCCATTCTGGGCGTGGTGGGGGGATTTGCTTCCCTGCTGTTTGCCAAGCTGGTGGAGGTGCTGCGTCCGCGACTCAAAGCGATGCCGCGCTGGACGCAGCTGGTGCAGCCCGCCATGGCCGGGCTGATCGTAGGAATTATCGGCTACGTGGGCTTCCCGCAGATCATGGGCGCGGGCTACGAATACGTGGACAGCGCCATGCACGACCAGTTCACCTGGAAGCTGCTGGCGCTGCTGGCGGTGCTGAAAATCCTCGCCACCACGTTCTCCTTCGTGAGCGGGACGCCGGGAGGAATGTTCGCCCCGACCATCTTTATCGGCGCCATGCTGGGCGGAGCCGTCGCCGGGGTGGAACGCGTTTTCTTTCCCGCGGTGGCCATTTCCTCGGCGGGATACGCGCTGGTCGGCATCGGTGTTCTGTTCGCTGGGTTTCTGCGCGCGCCCATGACGTCGGTGTTTATCGTCCTGGAGGTCAGCGGAAATTACGCCATTATTCTGCCTGTCCTGGTTTCCAACACCGTCGCCTACCTGATTTCCCGGTTTTTCCAGCCTGTCCCGCTGTTTGACATGCTGTCGCGCCAGGACGGACTCGATCTTCCCTCCATGGAGGAGCAGCGCGAACTGCCGATCCTGCGGGTGGAAGATGCCATGCGTCCGGACGGCATCCCCGTTCTGAACGCCGAACTTTCGGTGACAGAGGCGCTGGAGCGAGTGCGCAAATCGACCGAAGATGTGGCCCTGGTGCGATTCGGGGACGGCAGTTGGCGAACCATTCGGCGGGAGGAACTACAGAAGCTTCCCGAAGAAGGGGACGCCTCTCAGCCGTTGGCCTCCATTCTTTCCCTGACGCCGGTTCCGCATCTCCATCCCGATCACACCCTGGACACAGCGCTGCGGTTTATCTATGACTGGCCAATGCTGCCGGTGGTCCACCGTGCGGACTTCGGCCGCTTGGAAGGCATCATCACGATGCCGGACATTCTCCGCGCCTACCGCCAGGCCGGACCCCATGACGAAACTCCGCCCGAGGCCACGCTCACCTAGATTTTGGTTCTGTAGGGAATTCCGTCAGCAGAAGAAAAAAGCGGGCGGCCCGAAAATGGGTTTGGAGGGGAGCCGCCCGCGATTAAAGACCTCACCCGAGGAGAGTAGCGGGAGAGGTCCACTCCTGCCCAGGAGAGACAGGAGAGCCTGAAAAACCTTTTCCCAAGAGAGTCAGCGACGGAATCCGCTCCATAATGACGGGCCCATCCGCGAATCAATCTATAATCGATTCCCTAGCTTACCCTCTCCACAAAGAAACACCAAGACCCATTTGTTAGAAACCCAAGAACGAAAGCAAGGTCGCTACTCGCTACAATTAATCAATAGGACGTTTACTGGTCTCGGTCAAGTCCTAAACGTACCTTGCCCGGTCGCTCTGCGACTCCGAGTTCCGCTTCAGCAGGTTGCTCCCATTCCATACACCTATCGCAAGTGAGATGCCAAAAAGCAATAATTGGTTGTGATGCTAGTCGGCGGCTGAGTGCTTTTCCGGAGAGGCGCCTCGAAGGGCGGAGGCGATTTGTGCCTCTCCCGGAAGATCGCAACTGCCAGTAATCAGCCGGGCAGAACGTTCATGAGTGAAATACGCCCACGCCCACTCGATAAACACCAAAAGCCGGTTGCGGAAGCCGACCAGGTACATGAGGTGAACAAACAGCCAGGTGATCCACGCTGGAAAGCCGGAAATGTGCAGTTTGCCCAAATCGGCGACGGCGGCCGCCCGGCCAATCGTGGCCATGGTGCCCTTGTCCCGGTAGTGAAAGGGGGCACGCGGCTTGCCACGAACGTCGCGAAGGATATTCTTTGCGGCCCATCTTCCCTCCTGCATGGCGGCGGGAGCGAGCCCGGGAACCGGCTTGCCACCCGGAGTGTGCTGAAAATTGGCGAGGTCGCCGACAACAAAAACCTCAGGGTGGCCTGGAATGGAAAGGTCCGGCTCCACCACAACCCTGCCCGCCTTGTCAGTGGCAGCTCCTAAAAGGCGGCCCAGCGGCGAGGCGGAGACCCCGGCGGCCCACAGGGTGACGGTAGATGGAATGTATGTGTCTCCGACCTTGATTCGGCCGGGTTCCACGGCGCTGACGATGGCGGAGGTGTGGACATCCACCCCCAAATGGCGCAACTGCTTTTCCGCGCTGCGCGAAAGGTCTTCCGGGTAGGCCGGCAGTACCCGGGGCGCGCCTTCCAGCAGGATGACGCGGGTCTCCTTGGGATTGATGGCGCGAAAGTCCCGCGGAATCGAGCGATTGGCAATCTCAGCCAGAGCGCCCGCCAGTTCCACACCGGTGGGACCGCCTCCCACAACCACGAAGTGGACGTGCTGGTGGGTCCCGGTTGCGGTCTCCTGCCGTTCGGCCATTTCGAAGGCCAGCAACACACGGCGGCGAATTTCCAGCGCGTCCTCGATGGTCTTGAGACCGGGCGCGAGCGGAGCCCATTGGTCGTGCCCGAAATAGGAATGGCCGGCGCCAGCGGCGACGATCAGGTAGTCGTAGCCAACCTCTATGCCTTGCACCTGAACCTTGCGGCGCTGCAAGTCGAACCCCGTCACTTCTCCGAGCAGGACACGCACATTTTTTCTCTTGCCGAGAATTCCGCGGATGGGCGCGGCAATTTCGCCGGGAGAAAGTCCCGCCGTAGCCACCTGATAGAGCAGCGGCTGAAAGGTGTGGTGGTTCTTGCGATCGATGACGGTAATGGAGCCGGGAAAATGGGACAGAGAGGTCGCCGCCGCAAGTCCGCCGAATCCTCCGCCAATAATGACCAGGCGGGGGCAGGAGGGCGATTGCATGGTTGGGGCCTTCACGAAGCGTTCCTCCATTAACGGTTCAACGAGCGGCCATTCCGGTGTGGACCCGGTCAGCGCGTCCGCTGTGGTAGCATCGTCTCAGTCTCAAACTTTGATCTCGCCACCTGGCATGGCCCTCTGTCATCACTGCGGGCAGGAATTTTCGCCTGCACCGGTTCGAACTTCTTCTGCCCCGGGCTCCCCCGGTGCCCTGCCGCCGCCGGACATCTGTCCTCAGTGTCTCACTGCCCCCATGAAGGCGGCAACCGGCTCGCGCGCAGGAGACTGGGTGAAAGTCTCTCTCCCCGGAATTACTCTGTTTTCCCCTACCACATACCTGGTCGGCATGAACGTGCTGGTATTCGCCGCCATGGTTCTTTCCGGCGTTTCTCTTTGGGCGCCGGGAAGCAGCGACCTGCTGCGCTGGGGCGCCAACTTCGGGCCCTTCACCATGGATCATCAGTGGTGGCGACTGCTCACCTCCATGTTTGTGCACGTAGGATTGTTGCACCTGCTGTTGAACATGTGGGGCTTGTGGGTGCTGGGGCGAGTTGGCGAGTATCTTTACGGCAACTGGAGATTCGTAGCGCTGTATTTGCTCTCCGGACTGGGCGGAAGTGTAGCCAGTCTGGCCAGAAACCCCATGGTGGTCAGCGCGGGCGCCTCCGGGGCGTTGTTCGGCATTGCGGGAGCGCTGGTCGCCAGCTCGCTGTTCGGGATCGGATCTTCCCCCCTGCGGCTTGCTCCTCATGCGATGCGCAGCCTGATTCTGGTGATCGCGGCCAATCTGGCGTTTGGGTTCCTTTACACCAGGATCGACAATGGGGCGCATATTGGAGGCCTGATTACCGGGTTCCTGCTGGGCGCTGTTCTCAGCCTGGATTTTCGCTGGGCCAGGCGGGGTATGCAGCTTTCGCCTGCCATGGTGCTGTTTCCCCTGGTCGGAGTCCTGATTGCCGGTTCGGCGGCCTACGTGCGCACTTTCCGCGGTCCTGAGATCCAAATGGATCTTGGGAGGGAAGCCCTGCAGCGTGGCGATGCCGGCGCTGCCATCGAGCAGCTTCAGCATGTGATCCAGGCGCGGCCCAACGACTCAGCCGCTCACGAAGCTCTTGGCACGGCCTACGCTCTTGCCCGCCGGCTTTCCCTTGCGCAGAAGGAGTATGCCCGGGCTCTCCAGTTGAATCCCTCCAGCGTAAAGCTGCGCAAGCAACTGGCAGTGGTCGATGTGGAGATCGGCAATTCCGAGGCCGCCGTCAAACTGCTGCAGGAAGCGGGCCAGCGCAGCCCACGCGACGTGCAGACATTTCTGGAACTCGGAGTCTTGTATCAGCAGATGGGAAAAGACAAGGAGGCGCTTCCGCAACTGCAAAGGGCGGCGGAACTGGATCCGAATCATGCCGGAATCATGCAGGCCCTGGGAATCACGTATTTGCATCTGAAGCAGTACGAACCCGCCACCACGGCGCTACAACAGGCGCACAAGCTTGCACCCGGGAGCCCCGACGTCCTGATGGCGCTCGCCAATGCTTACGAAGGAAGAGGCATGAGCCACGCTGCCGATCAGGCCTATCAGCAGGCCTACGAGCTTCGCCATTCACAGGGCGAACACTAGGACGCGGACGAAAGCCCTAGGCGACCACGGTTTCCAGAATCTGTCCGTCGCGCATGTGCAATTGCCGGTCGGCATAGGCGGCGGCCTCAGGATTGTGAGTGATCATCAGGACGGTTTGTCCCAATTCCTTGTTGGTGTGCCGCAGCAGTCCCAGCACGGCTTCCGAGGTAAGGGTATCCAGATTGCCGGTGGGCTCGTCCGCCAAGACAATTGTCGGTTTGTTGATAAGAGCCCGCGCCAGCGCCACTCGTTGCTGTTCGCCGCCGGAAAGTTCGGAGGGGCGGTGATGCAGACGGTGTGCGATTCCCAGCAGGCCCACCAGCCGCTTGAAGTACTCCGGATCACCGTTACGTCCGGCGATGTTCTGGGCCATTTCGATGTTGGTCCGCGCGTCCAGCGTAGGGAGTAAATTAAATTTCTGGAAGACAAAGCCAATGTGGGCTTTGCGAAAGCGGGTGCGCTCGGCGTCGGAGAGGCGGGAAAAATCGACGCCGTTGATGATCACCCGGCCTCCATCGGCACGAGTCAACCCACCCAGCAGATAAAACAGGGTCGATTTGCCGCTGCCCGATGGACCCACCACCGCCAGAAACTCGCCGGCCTCGACAGTGAAGGAAACCCCGCGCAGAGCGGGAACATCGATTTTCCCGATACGGTAGACCTTGCGAACCGCCTCAACTTGAATGATAGGGGGCATGCAAAGCCTTGATATTACACCAGGCGGTGCGCAGGAAGATCGCTGGGGAAGGGATTACGAAAGCTGAGGCTGTGGTTGTTCTCAGGCCGCGCCCGCGCGGGCGGAAAGCGCCTGGCCCGAACGCCGGGAGGTGCGCCGGCGGGACAGCAGAAGCCGGATACGCTCCAGCAACTCGACCGGGGCGTATTCCCCTTTTGGCAGAAAGACGTCGGCTCGCATGTTGCGGTCGTAGAACTTGACCGTTCCGGAAAACAGGATCGCCGGGGTCTGGGGAGAGAGTTCCTTGATTTCGTCGATCAGCATATGCCCGTTCACGCCGGGCATCACCAGGTCGGTCAGGACAAGGTCCACTCCTCCCTTGCGGAATTCCTCCAGCGCCTTTTCGCCATTGTTGCAGGTAACGACGCGGTAACCGCGGGTCTCCAGCATGATTTTGCGAATTGAGAGGGACTGTTCATTATCGTCAACGCAGAGGATCGTCCGTTTAGGCTTCATGGATCTGGATCAATTTTCCTGGATGGGATGAACGTGACCGCCTGGAGTAGTGTACACGCCTGAAAGACATCTGCAACCACAACAGGAACGATCAGCGAATTTCTGCATCCTACGAACCGCGCGAGCTTCTGTAAAGTGACGCGAAAGCTAATAGAAGTTTGAACCATGCCGAAAAATAGTGCGTTCCCGATTTCGCTGTCAGCCGGGCTGCTTTGCACGGGGCAACCGCGGTATCGCGAAAGCGGTGGCCTTCTTGAGCAGCAGAAAATGATCGGAACGCAGCATCTTGAGCGAGACCGTACCTACCGCGCGAGGGGATAGAGCCTGGGTACAACCAGGAACAGACGCGGTCTGCACAGACTTCCCGCCCCGCGCGCCTGACCGCCATCCACGTTGTTGCCGCTATGCCTTGAGACTAGCGCCTTGGACTAGTCCCGTGGCAGGTTTGCCTTCTGAAGCCGGCGCAAACTCTAAACCTACCAGGCACTGCAGCGAACTTGCGAAGCTTCCGACGCAATTGTTTCGTTCGGAATTTTGGTATCGTTGTAGATCTTTGTAGTTCTTTCGACTATCAAAAATCTCGTTTCATTTTGTAAAATCAGGACTCGAAGAACAACCCATGCCTCGTATTAACTTCACCAACACACAGGTGGCATCGAGCGAGACCGCCAGGGACATCAACCGGGGCGTACTGCTGAATCTGATTCGCCGCCGGCAGCCCATCTCGCGCGCAGAGCTGGCGCGAATCTCCGGCCTTCAGCGCAGCACGGTGTCGGTAATCACGGAACAGCTGATCCGCGAAGACTGGGTAGTTCACGGCCCCATGGGAAGGCTTCCGCGGGGAAGGCGGCCAGTTTTTTTACGGTTGAATGACCGGCGAGCCATCATCGTGGCCGATCTGCGTCCGCGACAAACCACGGTGGCCGTGGCCGATGTGAACGGCCGATTTCTCTCGCAGGAAGCAATTCCCACGCCGAACGATCCCACCCTGGCCGCTGACAAACTCTCTTCCACCATGCTGAAGCTGATGGAGGTGCATTCGAATCTGACGTTTGAGGGTATCGGTATCAGTCTTGCCGGCCGCTTCAATCCGGCGACGCAGCGCATTGTCTTTACTCCCAATCTCAAGTGGCCGGAATGCGACGTGAAAGGTCCATTGGAGCGGGCCACCGGGCTTAGTGTGGAGATGGAGAATGCGGCCAACGCATGCGTCCTGGCCGAAGTATGGTTCGGCAGCACGGAACCGGTTCGCGATCTGTTCGTGGTGACCATATCCGAGGGAGTGGGTGGCGGCGTTTTCGCCAATGGCCAGCTGGTGCTCGGGATGAATGCCATGGCGGGCGAGTTTGGCCACATTTCCCTGGACCCCGAGGGTCCCTTATGCACCTGCGGCAGGCGGGGATGCTGGGAGGTCTATGCTTCCCATCGGGCGGCGGAGAGGTACTATCACGAATCGAAAGCTTCGCTCAACGGCCCCAATTTCCAGGATCTGCTAGTGCTCGCCGAATCCAAAGACCCCCTGGCCTTGAGGGCGTTGGAGAAGATGGCGCATGCCGTCGGGCGCGGTCTGCGACTGGTTGTCACCGGTCTGGCGCCGGAGGAAATTGTGGTGGTGGGGGAGTTTACCCGCATGTGGGAACATCTGGGACCGATTGTCGAATCGGAGGTGGCTTCGGCGATGCTGGTGGGCAAACCTCCGCGGCTCCGGCCAGCCGGCGACTCGCGCATGTCGCGCTTGCGGGGAGCCGTGGCACTGGTTCTGCAGAAGCACTTCGGCGCGTTCGGAAGGAAAATCGAAGACGTCCCCGCATCTGTTCGGCCCAACGGACACGATAAGCCCAGCGCACGGATGGGGCTTGCTCGACCGAGAGCAAGCAATTAGGCGGGTGCCGGCTGCGGTTCCGTTCTCCGCGCCAGTTCGATTGCCTGGCGAAGAGCCTCCAGCATGCTGCGTTCGTCGGCGGCGCCGGTGCCGGCAATATCAAATGCCGTGCCATGGTCCACTGACGTGCGGATCACTGGTAGTCCCACGGTGATATTCACGCCGGCCTCCAGGCCCAGCACCTTCACTGGACCGTGTCCCTGGTCGTGGTACATCGCCACCACCATATCGAAATCGCCGCGGCCGGCACGGAAGAAGAGCGTATCGGCGGGCAGCGGACCTTCCACGTCCCATCCCTTTGCGCGACAGGCCTCAACAGCGGGAACGATCTTGCTTTCTTCCTCGCCGTGGCCGAACAAGCCATTTTCTCCCGCGTGAGGATTGATACCGCACACCCCGATCTTTCGCCGTGGGATGCCGGCATGGACCAGTACTGCGTGGCCCCGGGCAATGGTGCGTTCCACCAGGCCGGGCTCGATGCGGGCAATGGCATCCAGCAGGCCGATATGGGTTGTGACGTGGATGACGCGCAGCCTGGGCGCGACCAGCATCATGGAAACTTCCGGTGTACCCGTCAGATGGGCCAGAAGCTCAGTGTGTCCGGGATAGATGTGCCCGCCGGCCTGGAGAGCGGCTTTGTTCAGAGGCGCGGTGCAGATGGCGTCGACCTGGCCGCGCTGGGCAAGTTCGGCGGCGGCTTTGACGTACTGAAATGCGGCATCGCCGGCTCTCGCCGAAATCTGTCCCCAGGGCAAAGCCGGAGGGATGAGCTTCAGATCGATGCAGTCCACCGTTTCCGGCGTGTAGTGGGCATCGTTCGCCGAAGAAAGGCTCCGCACCTTGAGGCCGCTGTGCACAATGCCCCCGGCTTCCCGGAGCCGGGCAGCGTCTCCGATCACCAGTGGCCGGCATCGCTGGTGGAGTTCGCGATGTGCCAGGCTCTTCATGATGATCTCCGGGCCGACGCCGGCGGCGTCGCCCATGGTGATAGCAATGATGGGCCGATATAAGCTCACTTACCCTCGCGTGATCCCAGTAGCGGCGCCAAAACCTACCGCGTTTTTTCCAGAACCCGATTGCTCCGCAGCGCCAGGCGGCAGCGGCGCAATGTTGCTTCAGCCCCGAAAGCCCCGGCCTTGGTCACGACCGGCAGGGAAGCATCCGCGGTGATGGAGACAGGGACCCCAGGCTCCAACTCACCGATCAACCAGAGACCCTCGACCTGCAAAGCCTGCAGCACGGCACGGGCAGTTTCGCCGCCGGTCAGCACGAGGGCCCCGATAGTATGTGCATGCGGAGCAACGAGCTGTCCCAGGGCGCGGGACAGTTCCCGGCCCTCCCCCCGCAGCTCGCGCCGCGCCTCCGGCGCGTCCCCCAATGCCAGAATCGTGTCCCCAGCCGCCAGTGCCGACGACAAACTCGCATTGTACTGCTCCCATGCGGCGGCGTGAGGACCAGCCCGGAGCACCTCGGGAGAGACCACGACAGAGGCCACGTCCGGTTCCGAACTCAATTCCCGGACCTGCTGCCGGCACAGGGTAGCGGCACTTCCGACAACGAACAGAATCGGCCTTTGAATCGCAGGCAGTTGCCGGGTTGGGCGATGCGCGCCTGCGGCGGCGGACTGCCCGGGTTGGAGAGGGAACAGGCAGCGCGCCAGCCCGGCCGACCCCGCCCAGACTGTGCTGCGTCCCAGAGAAGCCGCGCTGACTGCAATGGCACGCAGATCGTCTTCCGTTTCCGCGTCGCATACCAGGGCGTTGTGAACCGCGGCGAGCTTGCGCAGGACCGCGGAAAGAGCCGGCGCCCCGCCGCGGATCGTATCCAGGCCCACTTGCGCCGGACGCAGTCCGGAGCTAAGCAGCATCTCCGGGATATGGGCCGGCCCGCTGAGGCCTTCGCGGCGCCAGATGTCGGTTCGTTCCAAAGGCACCCCGTTCAAAAACTGCGTGCCGTTTTGCGTGCTGCGTCCGGCGGCGGGAAAGGCGGGGGCGACAATGGCGATTGCCGGCTCCGCATTGGTCTCGTTGGCGGTCACGGCTTCCAGCACCGCCCGGAGCTCCGCGCCGATGTTTCCCCGCAAGGTGGAATCCAGCTTCTTGAATACGATCTGACCGGGACGGTAACACGCCCGCAGCACGCGCGCAGTCTCCGCGGCGGCCTCTGCTGGCGGGAGATGCCGGGTGTCACCGTCGACGGCAAGGACTTCCGCGCTGACCTGGGCGCGGCCGGGCGGGGAAGAAACTCCCAGGACGACCAGCGTCTCCCGCCCGGCAGCAGCCGCGGCAACTGCGGAGTCGGCCGCGCCGGAGAGGTCATCGGACACGATCAGAATCCCGGCCATGCTACTCCGCAGCTTTGTGGGTACTGGAGGTGGCGCCGGCGGGGGCAGCGTCCGCATCAAGCAGTTCGGAATTGGGCGTGTAGCCCATACGCCGTGCCCACCAGGCGGTGAGCAATGGCACCGACAGGGCGGTTATGATGACGCTGGTGGCAACTAGAACCGTCGCCGGACCCGCCGCGTCCGCATAGGCGGGATTCGCGGCCGCGACCAGCGCCGGAACCGCGGCAGCATTGCCGGCGGTAGACGCCGCGGCGACACCCGCGATGCCATTGCCTCCGGCGAGGCGGTCGGTAACCAGCAGCAAGGTTCCGGAAACCAGTAAGACGCCAATACCGAGGCCAACACCGAGCAGCCCCGCGCGCCACACCAGTTTGAGATTGAGCGTGGTTCCCAGGGCGAAGGCGAAGAAGGGAATCAGGGGCAGAATGGCGCGTCCCAGGAACGTGCTCATTTCCTTATCGAGGTTGCCGAGGAGAATCCCCACCACCAGCGGCAGGACGGCGCCAACCAGGGTCTGCCAGGGAAACGCGGACAAGCCTGCCACCCCGAGCGTCACCATGGTGAAGAACGGCCCTGACTCCAGCGACATGACCGAATACGCGCCTACGTCTTCGGGCTTGCCATATTGGCCCATGAGCGTCATGTAAAGCCCGCCATTGGTGTCATTCATGGCGGCGACGACGGCCAGGGTCGAGAGGCCCGCGAACCAGCCGGAAGAGACCGGCTGCTCGCCCAGCAGGTGGCCCAGCACCACTCCAGCAGTCAGGCCAGCGCAGATCTTGGTACCCAGGAGCAATCCCCCCCGCCGCATGAGCTGGGGCAAGGTCCGGGCGGAGATGGTGGCGCCGATGCACACGTATACGACGGCAATGATCGGCAGGGCGCCAGTAAACAGGGCCCCGGTGAAGGAGCCGAAAAAGGCCGCGGTGTTGGGGGCGAAGGTATTGATGATGCTGCCCACGGCCAGGGGCACCACCATGAATCCGCCGGGAATACGATCAATCGTGCGCTTGATTGGAATCTGCGTGGGGTGCCTCCATGACAGTGGCCTGTGGGATGGAATTCTGCCTCAAAGCGGCATGATCCGCCCTTTTCTTTAACGCCAGGCTGTAACTTTTACGTTCGCGCCGCGGCCAGCCCCGCCGGAACCTGCTGGAAAGCTTGATTAAGAACCGGGGCCATCTTCAGCCAGACGGAAGAACGCACGGGAACTCACTGGATGGTTTCGTAGGGAGAAAAGGTCAGCGTCTTGTCGCCTTTCTCTACCCAGATGTTGGCGCGCTCGGCGCGGTCGTTGACCCGGACCCGAACCACCACGCCGCTGCCCCCGGAATCGGTGGCTCCTTCGACCTTGAAGGTGTGAATCAGGCCCCACTCTCCTCCCGGGCCCCAGTCCTGATAAAAGCTACTGAAGGGATAATTGCTGTATTTCTGCGGATGCTGTCTCCAGTTCGGATCGTTCATCCAGATGGCGTATGCAGCTTCGTATTTCTGCCCCTGCAGGTCGCTGAAGAAATTGGAAACCCTGTCCTCGTAGCCGGTAAAACGGAACAGATACAGCAGGACCCCGGCCACGATCACCACCATGACGACGGCGGCGATGATGATCTTCTTGCGGCGTTCCCGCCGCGCATCGTAAGCCAGAGCGTGAAATATCGTGCTGCCCATACTTCCCGTAGTCGAGTATATCGAACTCAGAGGCTGATGTGCGCCCCTCGCGGGCACAGCTCATTTTCAGACCTTTTCGTTGGCTTGCACCGCTGCTATTTGCGCCGCGGCCTTTGGAGCCTCCACCTGAAGGGCCAGGGGGTCGGTAAAGCGATTGGTCAGGTTCGCCAGCCCTACCAGCAGGTCGAGATCCACGATTTGCGCGTCGCGGAAGCCGTGACGGCGGAGCGCGTCAAAATCGTCGTCGTTCATCGCGGAGAGCGTGCGAGTCAGCTTCTCGGCGAAGGCCAGCGCCGCTTTTTCCGCAGCGCTGAAATTTCCCGAAGCCGGGTCTTTGAGCTGCTGCAAATCTTCATCGCCCAGGAGAGAAGCCCGCTTGGCTGCAGCGATATGCGATTGCATGCAGTAGTTGCAGCCGTTGATCATGGCAACCCGGATATAGACCAGCTCGTAGAGCCGCCGCTCCAGGGTCCGGCCCACGGTGGTGTAGAAGGAGAGAAAAGAAATGAGAGTTTGCGGCAGGTGCGCCATGGCCTTGTGGACCTCAGTAGGGCGTCCCCGCAGACGATGTTCGTAGATGTGCTGCACTTCCTGGGAAGCAGATTCGGGCTGAATGAGTTCGACTCGCGCCATGGTTCTCCTTGGGTGTAGCGTCTGGGCGATCAGATGACGCGATTGCCATTGTAGTGCACGCCAGCGTGTAGAAAGAAAAAGGCACAGCCGGAATACGGCTGTGCCCCCTAAGTGATGGTCGTTACTGAATCAGCGTTCCCGTGGTCTCTTCCTTCTCCTCTTCGGGAATCACCACGGCCGCCGCGACCTTGTCGTCGGCATCCAGGTGCAGCAGGCGGACGCCCTGAGTGGAGCGGCCGGCCTCCCGGATTCCCGCCGTGTCCACGCGAATGATCTTACCGTACTGGCTGATCACCATGGCCTCGGAGTGCTCGCTCACCAGCAGACTGGATACCACTTTGCCGTTGCGCGCGGTGGTTTTGACGTTGATGACGCCCTTGCCGCCTCGCGACTGCAAGCGATATTCGTCAATAGGTGTCCGCTTGCCATAGCCATTCTCGGTGACCGAAAGAATCATGTCGGCCACGGATTCGGCCTCTCCTTTGACTTTGCCAT
The DNA here is from genome assembly GCA_963732925.1 of Terriglobia bacterium. Classification (GTDB taxonomy): domain Bacteria; phylum Acidobacteriota; class Terriglobia; order Terriglobales; family Acidobacteriaceae; genus DASZRZ01. The sequence goes on along the minus strand of CAVTBJ010000002.1, from coordinate 36,976 downwards.
TCTTTTTGGGGTTCTTGGGCGTAACCGCAAGGCCCACAATGTAGTCGTTCTTGCCCAGGTCCATGCCGCGCACGCCGGCGGCGGGACGCCCCATGGTACGTACGTCATTCTCGTCAAAGCGAATCGCCATGCCGTCATGAGACGCGAGGAAGACAATCTGCTGTCCGTCGGTAAGAGACGCGGCGACCAATTCATCTCCATCCCCGATCTTAATGGCGATGATGCCCCTGGCCATGACATTCGAGAAGTCCTTGAGCGCGGTCTTCTTCACCGTGCCCTGGCGAGTCGCGAAGAACACATACCGGCTCTCTTCCTCCAGATCGTGCACTTCCATCAAAGCACGGACGGTCTCGCCGGGCTGCAGGGCCACCAGGTTGCCAATGTGCTTACCCTTGCCGGCGGCGGCCACGTCGGGAACTTCATACACCTTGAGCCAGAACACCCGGCCGGTATTGGTAAACACCAGGATGTAGTTATGGGTGGAGGCGATGAACATGTGCTGGACAAAGTCTTCATCGCGCGTTTTCATGCCGGTGCGTCCGGTGCCGCCGCGCCGCTGCTGGCGGTAGGTGGTGATAGGCGTCCGCTTCAGGTAGCCGTTATGGCTGACCGTGACCGCTACCTGCTCGTCGGCAATCAGGTCCTCCAGCGTGATCTCGCTGGCCTCATCCACGATCTGGGTGCGGCGAGCGTCACCATACTTCTTCTTGACCTCTTCCAGCTCCTTTACGATCACCGCGCGCAGCTTCTTTTCCGAGCCCAGGATGGATTCGTACTCGGCGATGTCCTGGCGAATGCCGCTGAGTTCGTTGACAATCTCGTCGATCGAAAGCCGCGTCAGCCGGTGCAGTTGCAATTCCAGGATGGCGTCCGCCTGCCGTGCCGTGAATGGACTTTCCGGCGTGTTGCGGCCCAGCGAGACACTGGAGCGCTTGCCGCTGACGTTGACTTCAATCGTCCTGCCGCCAAAGTAAGCGACCAGGTTTTCGCGGGCTTCAGTGCGGTTGGCGCTGCCGCGGATGATGGAGATCACGTTATCCAGATGATCGAGCGCGATCTGGTATCCCACTAGAATGTGCTCGCGCTCGCGGGCCTTATTGAGCAGGTAGGAGGTGCGTCGCCGGACCACATCGACGCGATGATCGATGAAGTGCTGGATGGCCTGCACCAGGCCCAACTCCTTGGGCTGGCCGTTGACCACGGCCAGGAAGATCATGCTGAAGCTCTCCTGCATCTGGGTATGCTTGTAAAGCTGGTTGAGCACGATCTGCGGCTCGGTGCCACGCTTCAGCTCAATCACAATGCGCATGCCGTCGCGGTCGCTCTCATCGCGAATGTCGCTGATGTCTTCCATGACCTTGTCGTTCACCAGGTCGGCGATGCGCTCAATCAGCCTCGCCTTGTTCACCTGGTAAGGGATCTCGGTGACGATAATCGCCTGCTTGTCTTTGGTGACGCTCTCGATGGCGGCCTTGGAACGCATGATGAAGCGTCCGCGTCCGTTCTTATAAGCGTCTTTGATTCCCTTCTTGCCGTAGATAAAGCCGGCCGTGGGGAAGTCCGGCCCCTGCACAAACTTCATGAGGTCGTCGAGATTGGCCGCCGGATTGTTCACCAGGGTAATGGCGGCATCGACGACTTCGGTCAGATTGTGTGGTGGAATCTTGGTAGCCATGCCCACGGCGATGCCGTCCGCTCCGTTGATGAGCAGGTTGGGCACGCGGGCGGGCAGCACTACGGGCTCCACGGTGGTTTCGTCGTAGTTGGCGGTGAAATCGACGGTGTCCTTGTCGATATCGGCGAGCAGCTCTTCGGCAATAGCCGCCAGGCGGCACTCGGTATATCGCATGGCCGCCGGCGGATCGCCGTCAATCGAGCCGAAGTTGCCCTGGGCATCGATCAGCGGATAACGCAGCGAGAACGGCTGCCCCATGCGCACCAGGGCGTCATAGAGCGCGGCGTCGCCGTGCGGATGGTATTTGCCCATGGCCTCGCCCACAACCTTGGCGCACTTCACGTGCTTGCGGTTATGCAGCACGCCACTGTCGTGCATGTGGTAGAGGATGCGCCGGTGCACCGGCTTCAGCCCGTCGTAGATGTCAGGCAGCGCGCGGCCGATAATCACCGACATGGAGTAGTCGAGATACGACCGCCGCATCTCCTCTTCAATGTTGATGGGCTGGATGTTCGCCGCCCCGGTTGGACCACCGCCGTCCGGGGAGAGGGGAATCTGGGGATTCTGTTCGTCTGCCATAGATCTGGTTCTCAGCTCTCGGCCATCAGCTTTCAGCCAAATCCGTTGGCCAAGCTGGGCTTGGAAAATTCAGCTCTGGACCGCGCCCGGACCGTGCCCATCCCGCTTTTCGGGAAAGACAACTAACGTGCTGGATTTACAGGAAGTTATGCGCGGGAACTACACCGACAATTATAGCAAAAAGTAAGGAGAAAAAGGTGGTTCTCCTGGTCGTGGCGAAGAGCTGGAGGTGGCTCCTATGTGGTTGAAACGACTTGGATGAACTTACCTGCCAATCTCCTCGCCGGGGAAAGTTTGCAGCCTTCTAACGCTCATGTTCCGTGTGCAGCTCTTGTTGGCCACGGACCGCTATTTCTCCGTGAGCGACACTCTCGACGGCAATTTCCGTATATGTGCCAGCCCCAGGCATTCTGAACTGGATTGCGGAACCGGCGAGCACCCCGGCGGGCGAGCTAAGCTCTCCAGCGGTCCACCAGTTGCCACCAGATCATTCTTTCCCACTCTCCCAGGTGGGTTTTGGCCCATTCCCTATGGCGCCACCACCGCGGACCCCAGACCACAGGGTCGGGAGCCCCCGTGGCCGACCAGTGGTAGCCGGGCTCACGCTTGCGAAAGGTCGAAAGCGCCCGCCGGGTGTGATAGGTAGAGGTCACGATCAGCGCTGAGTGGGCATTCAGTTTATCGAGGCAGCGCGCCACGTCTTCCGTTTCTTCAAACGTGGAGTCCGCCATATAGGGGCATACGTGCAATCTTGAGCGAATGTCAGCAGGAGCCTGATTGAGAAACTCCTGCGCGTAGTTCGCTTCTGTTTTTCCGTACATCAGCCCGCCAGCGTTGGCGTCCAGCAGGAGATGCTGCCCGTAGCCGGCCCGCAGCAGTTCCACCGCGCGGTCGTAACGGATGTCGTTACGGTCGCCTCCGAGAACCACGATCACATCTGATTTTTGCGGGTGATCCGAGACCAACATCGGTCCCGAAGCAACTGCCAGCACCGCCGCAGCAATCAGGAAAAGCAGAATCAGTCTGAGCTTGTTCATCTTCAAGTCAAGGAGCCTGAGTACGAACCCGGCACCACTATAGCTGACCGCATTGAGAGCTATGTAGAGGCGGATCGTTACCCTGCATTCGCGAGCCGCATTCGCAGAGGACGGCTGTGAAATCTGTCCCTAGTGAACCGGGAAGAATTCCTTCACGCGCGCAAGCTCTTTCGTCTTCTGATAATTGGGAAGCGAACTCAGGAATACCCGCCCATAAGCCTTGCTGAGAACTCGATTGTCCAGCAGCACCAGCAGGCCACGGTCGTCGAGCGAGCGGATGAGCCTGCCGAAGCCCTGCTTCAGGGTAATCACGGCGGCGGGAACCTGGTATTCGTAAAAGGCATTGCCCCCATCAGAGTTGATGGCGTTGATCCGCGCCGCGACCACTGGATCGTTAGGCACGGCAAAGGGCAGCCGGTCGATGATGACGCAACTGAGCTGATCTCCCTGCACGTCCACTCCCTGCCAGAAGGAAGCCGTGGCGAACAGCACCGCGTTGGGCGTGGTGCGGAACTCTTCCAGCAAGGCGTTCTTGGGCGCCGAGCCCTGGATCAGCATGGGGTAATCCAGTTCGCTCAACAGAGCATCGTGGACTTCATGCATCTGCCGGTAGCTGGTGAACAGCACGAAAGCCCGGCCCTGGGTGATCTCCAGGATTTGCCGGATGCGATTTGTGGCGGCGCTGACGAATTGAGGTTCGCGCGGCTCCGGCAAGTCCGGCGGAACGTAGAGGAGCGCCTGCTGCTGATAGTCGAAGTGCGAGGCCACCACCAGTTCGCGGGGATGCTCGAGACCAAGCCGTCCTCGAACATAGTCGAAACCGCCACCCACGGCCAGGGTGGCCGAGGTCAGCACGGCGCAATCGAGGCGTTCGAACAGGAACTGCCGGAGGATCTGCGATACGTCGATGGGGGTGGCCTGGAGGAAGACGTTCTGCCTGCCGCCCAACTTGCCGGAACCCTGCCGTCCCCTGGCCGACGAAGCTGGGTCTGAACTGCCTCCGCGTCCGCGGCGCTCGATCCAGAACACGGTATTGCGATCCTGCGATTCCATTACCACGTGGAGCTGCGTCTTGAGTTCTTCCGCGCGGCGAATCATTCCGTGCAATGCGTCCGGCTTGTTGTCGAGCCGCTGCAATTCAGAGCGTATCTGGTCCAGCGACCGGTTCAGTTCCAGAAAGGCGTCGCCATGCTCTTCCAGGAACTCGCCGCGGCTGTCGAAGGCAAAGCGGCCCTCTCCGCTGGGGAGCAGCGAAAAGAAGAACTGGGAGCGTTCGCGCAGCAAGGCCAGGGCGGTGGTCAGCGTGGCGGATTTGATGCTGTTGCTTTGCAGGGCGCGTTCCGTGTCCCGCGCCAGTTCTTCCATCTTCAGATTGCTGACGCCCACGCCGAAGTAGCTGCCAGCCACATCTTCCAGTTCGTGCGCCTCGTCGAAGATTACAGCCGCGCAGTCCGGGAGCACGCCCACGTCGGGGGCCTCCTCGGCGGCCAGCTTGATGGAGAGGTCGGCGAAGAAGAGATGGTGGTTGACCACAATGATGTCGCTCTCCATTGCCTTGCGCCGCATTTCGGTGATGAAGCAGCGCTCGTATTGCGGGCACTTCTGGCCAATGCAGTGGTCGGCGCGCGCGTCCAGCTTGGGCCACAGTGGGCTGGACTCGGGAATGCCCGCCAGCTCGGCCCGGTCTCCGGTGGACGTAGTCTGCTCCCACTCGGCAATGGCGCGATAGTGCTCGATTTCCTCCAGGCCGTTCAGCACCGGCTGGTTGGTCAGATCGTAGAGCTTCTGCCGGCAAAGATAGTTGCTGCGGCCCTTCATGTAGCACACCCGGAGCTCGCCCAGATGCTGCGCGAGAAATGGGATGTCCTTGTAGAAAAGCTGTTCCTGCAGGGCTTTGGTCGCGGTGGAGATGATGACCCGTTTGCCGGAACGAATCGCGGGCAGCAGATAGGCCAGGGTCTTACCGGTGCCGGTACCAGCCTCGACGATCAGGTGGCGCTTCTCTTCGATGGCTCGCTCCACCGCCTGCGCCATCTGCAACTGTCCGCGGCGGAATTCGTAAGCAGGATGCGTACGCGCCAGAAGGCCGCCGGGTGCGAAGAAGTTGTACAGCGACCCTTCCGGGGATGCCGCCACTGCGGGTTTGGTCGGGCTGGACACAGGTCAGGAGGAAGATATCCCTATAATAGCTGTGAACAATGAAAAACGCGTTGCTCACCTGAATTGACGAAAACTGCAAAAACCGCCGTTATGCCTCGCGCCGGCACGGTTGTGATCGTAGGCCGCCCCAACGTGGGCAAGTCCACGCTGTTCAACCGCATGATTGGGCACAGGCGCGCCATTGTCGGGGACGAGCCCGGCATTACCCGCGACCGCATCTACGGCGAAGCCGAGTGGCTGAACCACCGCCTGCGAATGATTGACACCGGAGGCATCATTCCGGAAGACAAGCAGTTGATTCCTTCCGAGATCTTTCGCCAGGCGCGCGTTGCCCTGCAAGAAGCCGACGCTATTGTCATGGTGGTCGACGGACGCAGCGAACTGGCCGGTCCCGACCTGGAGCTTGCCCGCCTGCTGCAGAAGACCGGAAAGCCGCTGTTCCTCGCGGTCAATAAAATTGACAGCGTCCAGCAGGAGCCTTACGCGGAAGAATACCGCCGGCTGGGCATCCAGCGGCTCCTGCCTGTATCGGCCGAGCACGGCCACGGAGTGGCGGAGCTACTGGAGGCTGTGGTCGAAGTTTTGCCCGAGGCCGGAACCACAGAGGAAGAGCTCACCAACGAGGGCACGGAGGTCGCAGAAGAGGCCAAGACCACGTCTCAGACGGCTTCCGGTGAAGCGCAGGTGGAGAGCGAGGGGTCTCCCTCGGAGTCACAGAAGGAAGCCGAGGCACGCGAAACCAAGATCGCCATCATCGGTCGTCCCAACGTGGGCAAGTCCACGCTGCTGAACGCGCTTACTTCCAGCGAACGCTCCATTGTTTCTCCCATTCCCGGCACCACGCGCGACGCCGTGGATGAACTGGTTGAGCGCGACGGCCGCAGCTACCGCTTCATCGATACCGCGGGAATCCGCCGCAAGGGCAAAACTCAGCTCATGGCGGAGAAGCTGTCCGTGGTGATGGCCCGCAAGCACCTCGAAGCTGCCGACATCGCCCTGTTGGTGGTGGACGCCAGCGAAGGCGTGACCGCGCTGGACGCCAATATCGCGGGATATGCCCACGAGAGCGGACGCTCGGTGATCATCGTTGTCAATAAGTGGGACCTGGTGAGCGGACCCAATGCGGAAGCGGCACCCCTTGCCGGATCCTCGCGCCAGAGCCGCTTTCGGGTAGAGAAGGCCCGCCGCACCGGCAAAGACGGACGCCGCCCCATCGACCGCAAGCTGTACGAGCAGGAAGTGCGCGATCAGCTCAAGTTTCTGTCGTATGCCCCGGTGGTATTCGTATCGGCGTCCACCGGACGCAACCTGGACAAGATCTTCGATCTGGTGACGCAGGTGGCGGCCGAGCGGCGCAAGCGCATCTCCACTGCCGAGATGAACCGCTTTCTGGCGGCGGTGGATTTCGAGCGCGCTTCCGTTCCCGTTTCCAAGCGGGTGAAGATTTACTACATGACGCAAGCGGGAATCTCTCCGCCCAAATTCATTCTGTTTACCGACCGTGCCGTGAAGCTGCACTTTGCTTACGAGCGTTTTCTGGAAAACCAGATTCGGCGGGCGTTCGGATTTCTGGGCACCCCTATCTGGATCAAGGTACGCGCCAGCAAGTAATTCACATCGCGGAGCGATACGCTGGCGAGATACACTATCGCGAGACTCCCGAGCGGCAGATTCGTGTGGCTGGGAGGGGGTTCAGGAGGGAGATCCATGTTGAATTCGACATTGCAATCCTGGAAGAAGCTCAGCTTGGAGTTGGCGTTGCTGGCGCTGGCTTGCGGAGCCAGTACGGTGCTTGCAGCGCAGCAGATGGTGATGAAGGGACCGGCGACACCTCCGCCTCCGGTCATTCCCGCGGGTAAGGGGCCGGCGAAAGGTGGTGGCGGGCTGCCGGTTGCTCCCAGAAACTTCGAAGATCACACCGGATTCACGCAGATATTCGACGGCAAGACTCTGAACGGCTGGGATGGGGCTCCGGGAATCTGGAGCGTAGAGGATGGCGCGATTGTCGGTGAGTCCAAGCCGGACAATCCTTCCGGTACGACGTTCATCATCTGGAGGGGCGGGCAGCCTTCCAATTTCGATCTGAAAATGGAACTCAAGTACGAGGGCTCGGGCAACTCCGGCGTACAGTATCGCAGCCACGTGAGTCCCTTTCCTCGGCCGCGCAATGGCCGCGGGCCCAGCGCCAACAACGGCCGTGGGCCTAATGCAAACACTGGCCGCGGTGCCAACCCAAATAATGGGCTGTTTCATAGAGAGCGCGAGAAGTGGAACCTCGCCGGTTACCAAATGGATTTCCGCTCCAACAACGACAACGGCACGCTGTATGAAATGTTTGGCCGCGGCTGGATCAATCCTGTCATGGGACAGATCGTGCGCGTAGATGAAGGGCAAGCGCCGCAGGTGGTTGGGCAGGGCGAGGATCCGGACGTACTGTTGAAATCGATGCACGCCGATGGCTGGAATCAGTACGAGATCATCGCCAGCGGCAATGTGCTGACGCACATCGTTAATGGCCGAGTGACCAGCGTTACGATCGACAATGATCCAACCAAGCGAGCTTTCAAAGGCCTGATTGGCATTGAAATCGAAACTCGGGGCTCTTCCAAGGTCTACGCAAAAGATCTCTGGTTGAAGAATTTGCAGTAATTGAGATCGGTCTGGCCGGTTCAGATAGGTGTCTGAAGGCAATTTGTGGCAGCGAAAAGCCCGGCAGGCGCCGGGCTTTTGTTTGTGCGAGCGGGTCGCGGGCAAGCGACTGGGGTCAGCCGCCCAGGGTCTCGGTCAACTTGTTCAGCATGCGGTTCAGATCTTTGTCGCTCTTGCGGCACTCCTCGATCTTGTCGATCGAGTGCAGCACCGTGGTGTGGTGCTTACCTCCGAACTGCCGTCCGATCTCGGGCAGGGAAGCGTCCGTAAGGTGCTTCGACAAGTACATGGCGATCTGCCGCGGATAGACAATGGCCCGGGAGTTGTTCTTAGCCTTGATCTCCGGAAGCTTCAGCCCGAACTGTTCGGCCACAGATCTCTGGATGGAGTCGATAGTGACTTTGCGGGTCTGGGAATCGATAAAGTTCTTCAGAACCTGCTGCGCATAGGGGAGGCTCAGCTCGCCGCCGGTAAGCGAAGCGTGGGCAATCAAGCGGATCAGGGCTCCTTCCAGCTCGCGCACATTGGACCGGATGTTGGAGGCGATGAATAGCGCCACGTCCGTGGGCAGGGCCACCTGCTCGGATTCGCCCTTCTTCATCAGGATGGCGACCTTGGTCTCCAGGTCGGGCGGCTGGATATCGGCGATCAGGCCCCACTCAAAGCGGCTGCGCAGCCGGTCCTCAATCTCGGCCAGTTCCTTCGGGGGGCGATCGCTGGCGATCACGATCTGCTTCATGGACTCGTGCAAGGCGTTGAAGGTGTGGAAGAACTCCTCCTGGGTCCGCTCTTTCTGTGCCAGGAACTGAATATCGTCCACCAGCAGCACGTCCACGTTGCGAAATTTGTCGCGGAAGCTGGTCATGCGGTCGTAGCGAAGCGAGTTGATCATTTCATTGGTGAAGCGCTCGCTGGAGAGATAGCAGATGGAAGCGTGCGGCTGCCGGCGCTTCACTTCATGCCCGATGGCCTGCATCAGGTGGGTCTTGCCCATTCCAACGCCGCCATACAGGAACAGCGGGTTGTAGGCCCGGGAAGGATTTTCCGCCACGGCCTTGGCCGCGGCATGCGCAAACTGGTTGCCGCTACCCACAACGAAAGCGTCGAACGTGTACTTGGGATTGAGCTGCGCGGCTCCGTCCCAGTCGAAGCGGGACTGCGATCCCTTGGTGGGGGTTGCCGGGGCGGGTGCCGAGAGTCCTCCATCGTGGCGGATAGGGGTGGCTGCAGCCGGCGATTCATCGGTCACGAATTCGACATCCTGATACTGCAGCCCGAGATTCTCGATCGCCTCCTGGATCAGGTCCGCATATTTTTCGCCCACATGGCGAAAGTCGGCATTAGGAACCCGAACAAACAGAATTTGTCCCTGAGCGTGGCTGTAGCGCGTGGGCTTCAGCCAGGTGTCATACGAGTGCCGGTTGATCTTCTTTTCCAGCGCAGAAAGGATCTGCACCCATGGATTCGCGGAAACAGCTGTCGTAGCAGTGGAAAGCGACATAGAAAAACCAGCTTAACGGCCGTGAACTCACAGCCCGATTCTTATGTGCAGACTGACCGGCGGGCGAAGCTGCGTTTGCAGTTGCGTTTTCTCGCTTCGGCCACAACACTCGACCGAAATCTATCCCGTCCGATTGCAGATGGGCCCAAGGAAACGCTGCCCGGAGGCACTAACTCTCGCTCTGGCAACCCGCGCCGGTTTACGCCTTTGGATGCCACCTGGATTCTCCGCGCGAAACGGAGAATTGTGATTTAGGAAACTGAAGTTCGTATGACAGCAGGGCAACTCTTCATGAGCTGACCGGATACTAGCACGAAAGGTTTGGAGGTGGAACAAGGCAGGCGAGGCGAAAAAAATTTTTCAGGAGTTTTGCAGCGAAGACGATGCAATTCTGCAGCGCAAGTCTCACCAGATGGAATTTTCGACCTGTTCCCAGGCTTTAGCCGAATGAAAGAGCGCCGGAACTTTCTTCGTGCCGAGCTCCCGCATTCGAATCTGCTTCAGTGAATCGGGAGCGAAGTGCATGCATCCGCTGCAAGTCTTGAGTAAAACGAAACCTTGCTCTTGTTCTGCCTTGGTTGGAGTTTTGCTCCGAGCCTGCTATGCATGGAACAGCACACTTTTGCGTGGCGATTTCGCAGCCAGAGGGAGGGATGTCCAGATGCCCGGTTTCCGTTCCGCGCGCCAGCCTCAAGAGCTTCGTCAGCGGCGACAGTTGAAAGATCTAGAGGGCTTGCCGCGATCTGCGGCGGGATCGCACTTATACCGCGCGGCGGAGGCGGCTTCTCCGCCCAACTATGCTCCCCTGGCGCTGTTTTCTTACGGAGCTCTGAAAGGATGGTTCGCAAGTTACGCGAAATATGCTTTCAAGCCGCGAGAATCCTTCGTCCCCTCCACGGCGGATCCAATCCATCACTGCCGGCATCGAATCGCCAATGAAAGCAGAATCTGCCTGGCCGGAGACTGGGCGACGGGAACCGAGGAATCCGAGCTGGTTGCTTTGCATATGCTCGATCGCCATCCGCATTTCACGATTCACTTGGGGGACGTCTATTACGTGGGCGACCCACCGGAAGTCGGGGAGAATTGCCTGGGCATTCCCAACCCGGCAAACAACTATGCCCCTGTAAAATGGCCGCTCGGGTCGCGCGGCAGCTTCGCTCTGAACGGGAATCATGAAATGTATGCGAACGGGACCGCGTATTTTCGGGAATTCCTGCCGGTTCTGGGGCTGAAACAAAAGAACGGCGCAATGAGCGGGCAGAAGACCAGCTTCTTCCTGCTGGAAAATGACTTTTGGCAGATTTTCGGCTTGGACACGGGCTACTACTCGGTCGGCATTCCGTTTCTGGAACAGATTCCGCTGATTCGCAGACTGCCGTTGATTGGCCCCAGTTGTAAGTTGCACGCTGAGATACTCGACTGGCTCGCTGATGTTGCCCAGCCGGGACGCAATGGCCGCGGAGTCATTCTCCTGACTCATCATCAATATGTGTCCGCCTTCGAAGACGAGTATCCTGCCGCGGCAAAGCAACTCTCGAAATTTATCGGTAACAAACCGGTGCTTTGGTTTTGGGGACACGAGCATCGCTTGGCCGGCTACGCCCTGGCGGGCGACTCGGGGATTCGTGCCCACGGTCGCTGTCTCGGCCACGGAGGCATGCCCGTCAAGCGGACGACCGAGGCGCATCGCAACCGGCCTCTGCTGTTTTACGACGAGCGGTCGAACCAGTCCGGCTTCGGCATGAATGGCTTTCTTACGCTGGATTTTTCCGGTGCGGTTCTGCACGCGACCTACACCGACCTGAATGGACAGGACCTGTTACGCGAGGAGTGGTCAAAAGCGGCGGACGGAACAGTGCTGTTGAAGGGAACCCGCAAGATTGTGGATGACGCGCAGTTCATCGTCAAATCGCCGTCGTCGGGGCCTCGATGAAAGTTACGGGTGTTACCTGCTGGAAGTCCGCTGAAAAGTGATCGTCGTTCCATCCGGGTCTTTGACCGTAACCTTGCCGTGGTCGAGTTGCGGAGTAAGCCCGCGCTGGCGTAACTCCTGAGCGGCCCGCTTCACATCATCCACGTGAAATGTGATGCCGGGTTCCGCGGCCCCGCTGGCGGGTTCCAATTGGATGAAGTCGCCGGAATCGCCCGGAACGCGCAAACGATGATTCGGGGATTCCGGCATGAACCCGAGCTTGCCGGTATAGAAGGCCAGCACGGTGTGGAGATCGTGAAGCGGAATTGTTACTCCCACCAGGCGCTGGGAAATTCGATTCGCCCCCAGATGTTTTCCATGATCTTCGGAATGCAGTGAGCCGGGTTCGTACTGCGTGTACTCGATGGTCTGCTGTTCCGGGTCGTGCATCACGAACAGCAGGTTGCCAGCGTGCGCCTTTTTGACGTCGGTGGCAGTCAGACCTCGCGCAACATAGGCGTCGTGCACTGCCGCGAGGTCCTTGGATTCATAGCAGACATGCATGAGCCCCAGTTCCTGCGAGGGCTCGCGCCGCGGATACAATTCGATGAACTGGCGGTCGTTCACCTTCATATAGGAAACGCTGGTCTTGCCATTCGCCGTGAACTCCAGGAACTGCTGAAACCCCAGCTTTTCATAGAACGCCCGCGACTGGTCCAGGTCGGCGACCCGAAGGGCGGCATGGGCAATCCCCGCCAGGGGCGGCTTCTGAGCGCTTGCCGCCGGCGTGCATAGCAGCGCGCACAAGCACACGAGAATCGCCTGCCAGCCTCCGGGCTGCCGCCGGGATTTTGCCAATCTTTCTGCTGCAAAACGATCGCCAGACATTCTCTGCCCTCCTTGAACAATTTGCGAAATCCCGGGAATCCTATTCCGGGAACTTCGACGTTACCTGCCGCGGCTAGCTGCCGCACAACCTGCGGGCGCAGTCGCGCAGGATTTCCTGCTCCCAAGAGGGACGCTCGGGATTGCGCGGATGGGTCCGGTTGCTGGGGATCCGGCCGGCGGCGTGCAGAAAAACCGCCGCCGAGTGCTTGTATGCTGGAATGGGCTCGCGAAAGGCCACGTTTCCCAGGTACTGCAGCGCGTCGGAAAGAGCCCAGTAAGCTGGATTTTGCGACTCCCACAAACGATCCCGCTCGGCAAATTTCTCGGGCGCAAAGGTCGCCAGGCCCAGCAGGTAGTCGGAGCCGTACTCAATCATGTCAATGCCCAGATCGTTGCCCGTGTAAATGCGGAACTCGGGACGATGCTGGTCGCGCAGTTGGAGCCGGCGCATCTCCAGTAATCGGTCGAGAGAAGAGTGCTTCATTCCCGTGATCTCGGGAATCTCCATGATGCGAAGGAATGTTTCCTCTTCGAACATCTCGCCATTCGGCGCAAATGCGGGACTCAACTCGAACCCCAGCACCTCCGGGAACCCCTGGCAGGCGGCGCGATAGGCGGCAGCTTTCTCAACAGGAGACTTGCCTTGCAGCCGCGCGGTTTGAAACAGGATGGGGACTCCGCCGTGGCCAACAATGGCCTCCATCTGCCGGCGATAGAGAGCGACCGTGTCTCCTTCCAGCGATTCGATGTAAGCTCCGGCTACGAAGGGTACGTGGGGGCCCAGCGCCGCGCGCGTCCAGCCCAGCACATCGAGTTGTTCCGCTTCCCTCAGGTAATTGACGTACCCGGTATCCATATTGACGGCGTTGGTGAGTCCCGCGTTATGGGTGGCCACCAGGTGGCGCTGGAATGCGTCGACCGCAATTTCTCCGCTGGCCTCAAAAGGCAGGAGGGCTGCGGCGATTCCCCGCACCTTGCGGCCGAGCCTCCGCCGTGCCGCCAATGTTCCCAGAGTCACATCTGTGGTCGCGCCTGTGGTCATGCCTGTTCGCCTCGCTTGAGCCGGGTGAGCCGTGCCCCCAATTCCGAATCTTTGTAATAGGCATCCAGCGGATAGCAGCCGGAAGGCAGCCCATTCCGCGGGGCCGTAGTGCAATCGCTGAACGTCCTGCAAATCCGCTTGCGCTCCAAAGGTTGCCCATTGACCGCGTGCAACAAAATCTCAGGATAGCTCAGAACCACGCGGCCCAGCCCCACCAGATCGGCCCATCCTTCTCCCACGGCGGCCTGGGCCACGTGGGGAAGAAATTCCTGCAGGTAACTGTATGCCGTGCCTACGACAATCAATTCCGGAAAGCGCTGCTTCAGCTTGCGCGTGACCTCCATTTGCCGGGCCACACCGGCCAGCGGGTCCTCGGGCGGCTGATATCCATCGGAGGGCGGAAACAGGGCGGGCCGCTGAATGTGGGGATTGTAATAGGGACTTCCGGCAGTAACGTTCACCAGGGGGATCTTGAGCTCTTCCAACAAGGAGAGAAAACGAATGGGCTCAGTCAAGTCCTGCTCAACCGGATTCAGCGCATCCACGCCAAATCCCCAGCGATAGGGGCGCAAATCGTCGCCCGCTTCAGGGATCCCCGGTCCCGGCTTGCCATTCCGCGATTGTTCCGGATCGGGCCGGAAAGGAATCATATCAAACGCCGAGAGGCGCACGCCGATTGCCAGCCCCGGAGCCGCCGAACGCACTCCCCGCACGACCTCCCGCAGAAACCGGGTCCGATTCTCAAAGCTGCCGCCGTAACGTCCTTCGCGGGTATGTGCGCTCAGCAGCTCGTGAGCCAGGTATCCATGGCAGTGTTTGATATCCACGAAGGCAAAGCCCAGATTCCACGCCCGGCGAGCGGCGCAGTGAAAATCCCGGATGATGTCCTCGATTTCCGCATCGCTCAGCACGGGATCGTCGGGCCCCAGGCCGAGACGGCGGTCCAGAACCGGGTGATGGTACACAATGCGCGGTTCGTTGCGATGGTGGGCATTGGGGCGGCAGAAACGGCCGGAATGCGTCAACTGCAAGCCGACCAGAAGACCCTCTTCCGAGCCCATCGTGCTGCGATGATGGGCGAGGAGTTCGGCGCGCAGTTGCGCCAGGCCCCGTTCGGTATGCGGAGCGATTACCAGTTGGTTGGGATTGGCGCGCCCAGCGTGACAGACGGCGACCGCTTCTCCACCCCAGATCAATTTCGCGCCGCTGCGGCCAAAATTCTGCCAGCGCCGAAGCGTTTTTTCACTTGGATTGCCTTCCGGAGTGCCGTCCCAGCCTTCCATGGGATGCACCGCAATGCGGTTGCCGATCCGCAGGCCACCTCGCACGAGGGGCTGCGAAAGTGGAGATTGAGCTCCGGAAATCAGCTCGCGGTGGCAGGGAAGGGAGATGCCGAGCGACCGCAGATGTTCCTGGAAATGCGCTACGTCCTTCAGGCTTCCCAGCCGGGGAATGGAACTCGGGCTCATGCCGACTTCCGCCGATCTGGCAGGGCCATGGCTGCCAGCGCACCCGCCAGGGCCAGTCCCACCAGCACAAAACAGCCCTCAAAATAATTGCCGGTGGTATCGCGGAGCCGTCCGATCAGGAAAGGGGACATGGCCTCCGCAATGCCGGTGGCCGCCAGGATCACGCCCATGAGCCGCCCAAGAATTTGCACGCCAAAAATCTCCGCGGTCACCAGCGGAATGATCATGTAGTCCCCGCCCAGCCCAATTCCGAAGCTGGCCGCAGCCAGGTACATGGTTACGGGACTTCCGCCCAAAAAGAAGAGGGGAATCGCGGCGGCGACCAGCACGTAAACGCCAAACATCACGTATTTCTTGGAGAAGTGGTCAGCAAGCCAGCCAACTATCAGGCGTCCGACAATGCTGAACGCCAGCACCAGGGAGAGGATCCAGGCAGCCTGCACCTGGGCGTAATGACGGTCGAGGCTCAGAAAGAGCTTCAGGTTCTGCTGCGTGCCACTGACCGCCGCCACCGAACACATGCTGCCCAGCATAAGCACAAAGAAAGGAACCGTGAAAAAAGCGCGCTTCACCGTCGCAGAATCGGAGGCAGGGGGGTTGGGACGCTGGGGCGCGTCTTTGGAGAAGAAGGCGAAGGGGAAAGCGATGGCGATGACCAGCAGCCCCAGCGCGCGCAGGGAAAATTGCCAGCCGAAATGCTGTGCCAGGGACTCGGCCACCCAGGGCGCGGCCGCGCCCCCGAATCCTATGCCCATGTAGGCGAATCCCATGGCTTTGCCGCGCGACTTGTCAAACCAGCGGGAGAGCATAACCTGGCACGGAAGGGGTCCGCCGAATACGTATCCCAGCGCATTCAGAATGTAGAAAAGGTAGAAGAAACCGAGGGTGGAAATGCTGCCCAGTCCGGCCAATGCGGCCCCAGCCAGCAGAATTCCCAGCATTAATATGCGGCGCGCGCCAAAGCGATCGATGAGCCATCCCGCAAAAAACCCAAAAAGCGGCCCCACCAGTAATTTGCTGAGCGCGTTTCCCGAGGTCACCTGGGCCCGCGTCCAGCCAAAGTCCCTGACCATGAAATCGTAGTAGAAGGGCAAGCCCCAGAGCGCCAGACCCACCACGGAAAACAGCGCGGCAAAGGAAGCCCCGGCAGCCAGTTCCTGCCCGCGGCTGATTCCCTGCGCCGGACCGGGACCTGACGCAGGTGCGCCGTCCGATGCTGGATCTCTCACCAGAAACGTTGATTGGCCGGATTCCTTCAGACTGTCTGCCATTCATTCGCTCGATTCGTTTTGCCTCGGCGTTTTCAAGCGTTAGTCTCCATCGCGCACACGCCCGAAAACACCGCAACCCGGCGTCCTGAATCCAGGAACAGCCGAGCCATCAAGGGCAGACCGAATCGGCGGCGAGACCCTGCTGGCGCGCAAACCTGGCATCCTGTTCCGCTTTGCTGACAAAAACAAACACCTAGAGTACTAAAATCGCGGCTAGGCCTGTCAAACCATAAAAACTGACATGAACCTTCAATAAGACTCAATGAACTCGCGGCCCGCGCCGGAGCCATCCGGACCGGGCCGCCGGGGAATGTCCCAGTCGGTCGCGTAACGGCCGTGTGGTGTACCATCCCTTGCCGGACTTGAGCGGCGGCAGGGCTGCATTTTCGGCATGCCGGTAAGAGCTGGGAGGAATTTGGATGTTGTCGAGACGCGATCTTCTGAAAACCGCGGTGGCCGCGAGCGGCGTGGCGATGATTCATGGGGTGCCGGATGCCTTCGCCGCGGCTTCCCAACCTTCCACCCCAGTGAATTTTGAAGTGCCTGCCGGAGCCTGCGACGCGCACACGCACCTTATCGGTTCTCCCGCGCATTTTCCTTTTTTCTCTGGGCGGGTTTACACCCCGGAACCGGCATCGGTGGAGGAGATGCGCGCTCTTCACCGCGCCCTGCATACTAACCGCGTGGTGTTGGTGCAGCCAAGCATCTACGGCACGGACAATTCCTGCATGCTCGACGGCATCCGGCATCTCGGTCCGGGGGCCCGCGGAATTGCGGTGATTGACGACAAAACGCCGGAATCCGCGCTCGACGAGATGGCGCGCGTGGGGATTCGCGGCATACGGATCAACCTCGCCACAGGCGGCCAGGACAACCCTGACGTTGCCCGCCAGCGTATCCGGACATCGATCGCGCGGGTCAAAGGCCGCAAATGGCATCTGCAGATGTACACCGAATTGCCGGTGATTGAAGCCATCAAGGATGAAGTGATGGCGGCAGGCGTCCCCGTGGTGTTCGATCATTTCGGCGGCGCCAACGCGGCGCTTGGGGTACGGCAGCCCGGCTTTTCCGCGCTGCTGGACCTGCTGCGGGCGGGCCAGGCGTATGTGAAAGTCTCAGCGCCCTATCGCAGTTCGAACCAACCACCCGATTATCCCGATGTAGCGCCGCTGGCCAAAGCTCTCATCGAGGCCAACCCGCAGCGTATTTTGTGGGGGACCGATTGGCCCCATGTGAACTCCACGCCTGGTCCGGGAAAGAAAGCCACCGACGTGACGCCGTTGTTGCGGATCGATGACGGCCATATCTTCAATCTGTTCGCCCGCTGGGCTCCGGATCCGGGGCAAAGGAAAACGATCTTAGTCGAAAATCCGGCGAGGCTGTTCGCTTATTGAGGCTTCCGGGGAGGCAGTACTCCCATCTTTCGATTTCAGCGCCGGGCCCCAGCCAGAGTTATTTTCCAGATATTTTCTCGGGCTGGGGATTGTGCCAGCGGCCGGGAGCGATGAGTGCGTCAGCCTGTTTCGGCCCCCAGCTGCAGCGCGGATAAGGTCGCGCCCGCTCATGGTTCTTCAGGACCGGATCGACCACCGCCCAGGCGGCCTCGACCGCGTCTTCACGAGTAAAAAGCGCTCCATCGCCGATCATGGCGTCACTCAAAAGCCGCTCGTAGGGCGAATTCGCCGCCAGTTCTTCTTCCAGCAGGTAAAGCTCTCGTTGCTGTCCAATGAATTCCTTGCCCGCAAGCTTCACGCGAGCGGCAAGAGCAACGGCGGCGGTGGGAGAAATGTGGAAGCGCAGGTAATTGGCGCGGCCGCTGGTTGGCGTCGAGTCGGCAAACAGCTCCTGCGGCGGAGGCTTTAACTCTACCAGGACCTCGGTGGCGGTATTTGCCAGGCATTTGCCGGAACGCAGGTACCAGGGCACACCCTCCCAGCGCCAGGAATCGATGAAGAGCCGGAGCGCGCAGAAGGTCTCCACGTCGGAGTTCTTCGCCACGTCAGGCTCGTCCCGGTAGCCGGCATACTGCCCTCGCACCAGCTCGTCGGGTTTCACCGGGCGCATGGCGCGAAAGACCTTGGCTTTCTCGGTCTGCACGGCGCCATAGTCCCTGCCGGCCGGCGGTTCCATGGCAAGCAGTGCGACGATCTGAAACAGGTGATTCTGGACCACGTCGCGCAGGCAGCCGGCAGTTTCATAAAACGCACCGCGCTTCTCAACTCCAAAATTCTCGGAGAGCGTCATCTGCACCCTGGCCACGTAGTTGCGGTTCCAGATCGGCTCCAGAAAGGAGTTGGCGAAGCGGAAATAAAGGATATTCATGATCGCTTCCTTTCCCAGGAAGTGATCGATGCGGAAGATGGAATCTTCCGGGAACGCCTTTCGCGCCACACGGTTGAGGGCCCGCGCCGAAGCCAGGTCGCGTCCGAACGGCTTTTCGACAATCACGCGCGCATTTTCCGCCAGGCCAGCGGTGCCCAGCCCCTGAATGACGGTCTCGAAAAGAGAAGGCGGGATGGCTAGATAATGCGCCGGGCGCCGGGCCTTACCCAGTTCTTCTTTCAACGCCGCGAAGGTGCCGGGATTCTTGTAATCCCCGCTCACATACTTGAGCACCGAAAGAAGGTCGTGAAGGGCACGCGGATTATCGATCCCGCCTGATCGCCGAATGCTGTCCGCCACGCGTTTCTGCAGACGATCCAGGCTCCACTTGGGGAAGGCGACGCCGATCACCGGAACGTTGAGGGCTCCCCGTTTCGCCATTGCGTACAGAGCTGGGAAGATCATCTTGTGAGCCAGATCGCCGGTCACACCGAAGATCACGAGCGCGTCGGAACGGGATGGGGTCATTGGGAATCTTTCTTGCCGGCAGGGAACACTTTCATCGCCGGAATTGCCGTCTTGAGTTGGCCAGTGGTTTGGACAGAATGCGTAACATCACAGAAGAAGAAGCTTGCGCGCGGAAGGTAACCCATATCGTGGATGATACTGCATGCGTCATTCGCCGCATATTCGAAGGCAATGCCAGGGCACTGGCTGGCGAACGCCATCCGTGCCGCTTCCGCGCAACGACTAGGTTTGGTGAAAGCGACGTGGTTTGACGAGCAAATAAAGCGTCAGGGTGGCGGCGGGAAGGAGAAGGCTGGAGGCCAGAAGCACCGGCTGATAAGAAAAATGATCGACCATCCAGCCGGTGGCCATGGTGAAAATCATGGCGCCAATGCCCGCCGCGGTGCCCGCCATTCCCGCAATGGATCCTACCGACCCGGTGGGGAACATGTCGCTGGGCAGAGTCTGTACATTGTTCACCCAAAACTGGAAGCTGAACAGCGCGATGCTAATGAAACCCATGGCTACCACCGGAGATTTGGCACCGGCAATGAAGAGCCCGGATGGCGCCAGCAAGGTCGCGAACAGGATGGCTGCCCCGCGCGCCCGGTAGATCTTCCAGCCCCGGCTCACGAGAAAGCCGGAACTCCATCCTCCCAGCAGGCTGCCTCCCGCGGCTCCCAGGTAGGGAATCCACGCGAAAAAGCCGATGTCCTTGAGGGTGAAACCGCGCGCCGTGTGCAGATAGAGCGGCAGCCAGATCAGGTAGAGCCACCACACCGGGTCGCCCAGGAACCGCGCCAGCACAATGCCCCAAACTTCCCGATATTGAAGCAGTTCCCGCCACCGGGGCGCGACAGCCCTTTCTGATTCTTTCTGCCCTGCAAGAATGTGGTCGCGCTCTTGGGCCGTAATCATCGAATGATGTTCCGGACGCCGGTAGAAGAGGAGCCATAGCGCGAGCCAGATGAACCCGAACGAGCCCGTAACCAGAAAAGTGATCTGCCAGCCGTAACGGATCTGCAGCCAGACTACGAGGGGCGCGGCCGCCACAGGTCCAAGGGCTGCGCCGGTATTGATGATTCCCATTCCCAGAGCGCGTTCCTGCACGGGGAACCATTCGGCGGCAGTTTTGGTTGCCGCGGGCCACTGCCCGGACTCGCCCGCGCCCAGAGCAAGCCGCAAGGCACTCAGGCTGAAAAGGCTTCGGGCCCTGGAGTGCGCCGCCTCGGCTAGGGACCAAACGGTCATTGCCACGGCATAACCGCGCCGCGTTCCGAAGCGATCGTGAATTTTGCCGAAGAACGTCTGGCCGACAGAGTAAGAGAGCAGAAACCAGGTGTTGATGCTGGCGTAGTCCACATTGGAAAGGTGCAGGTCCGAGCAGATGACAGGGGCCAGGATCGAGATGGTCAGGCGGTCGATGTAGTTAATCAGCGTCGCCAGAAAAACGAGGCTGACGATCCACCAGCGCAAGCCGTGAACGCGGCCTTTCTGGGCCGGGAGATTCATTGCGGGTGTCGGCATCCGGGTTCCCGATCAGTTGCCCGTACCGGCGGGGTTCCAATGGGTAAGGTCCTTGGAACGGGCAAGAGCCAGCCGGTTCCACCCGCGATGGAGATACGTGGTCTCGTCGTTTCGTCCGGCATAGATCAGATAGTAGTAGCCGTCTTCCTTGCGCCAGTCGTAGAGCGCGCCGGCGGTGCTGGGGACCAGCTGGTTGAATGCCTGACCGTCGATCGCGAGTTTGAATCCCTTGCCCCAGTCCAGCGGCCGGGCCGGATTCAAGAGGGTATACAGATACTCGTACGATTCATACCCCCGGGGTCCATGCAGATAATCATTCGTGAGCAGATGCAGAACGCCGTCGATCCAGATGAATTCGAAGTTTTCATGCAACAGGCCATTGTCGTTTCCGTCCGCCATCGCCAGCGAGACGTAACCGGACTCCACAAAGTGCCACGGACCCCGCAGGCTCTTTGCCGAGGCCAGGCGAGGACGCGGCTTGCGCGGGGAGTGCCAATCTTGTTTCCAGATGGCGTAATAGCCGGCACCGTTCCGCGTTATGGAAAGATCAATCACACCCTGGCCGGCCGTCAGATTCGACGCGAACGCACGCCGCGGCGACCAGTGAACCAGGTCGGAAGAAGTCATATAGAAGAGCTGGTTCGGTTTTCCCAGCTGATCGCCCCAGGAATTGAACGAAAGCTCCCAGGTGTTGCCAAGCTTCTGCACGTCCGGCGAGCACATGCCGATCCATCCTGCCTCTTCCCCGTCAAAATTCAGGATGGGCTGGGAATACGTTTTGAAGTCGCGGGTACTCACTTCAACCACGTGGCTGCGGATGCGCCCGTGATCCTGATAGAAGGCCGAGAAAAAAACGTAGAATGTTTTCCCCTGGGACGCCATCGCCACATCCTTGATGGACCAGTTAGGATAGGAGAGGACAGGGTTGTGAAGACTTTTCCAGTCAGGGAATGACTGGGCCTCCGCAGTCGCGGCAGCCAATGCGAGGAGCAGCAGTGTGATGGACAACCTTTTCGTCATGACTGTGTGTTCCCCCTCATGGATCAGCTTCCGAGCCCACCGGCAATAAACGGCACGCCTCTCCGGGGCGCCGGAGCCTTACGGCGTCTGTCGCGGGTGTTGGATTTGCCCCTGCCCAAAATCAAACGAACATCGCGACACGAGCAGTTTACTTCGAAACGTCGGAAAATCATGAGCCGATGCCAGACAAATGGCTCGCCCATTGAATGGGGCTGCCGGCGGCGAACAGCTCGTCTGAAGATGCGATCTCCCCTGTTGCCGTTGCATCCTGCGCGGCCGAGGATGAGCCGGGCGGCCGATAATATCCCGATGCCCAGCGGCAGACCTGACCTCGTCCCTAAGTAACTAAGTAAATTCGCCGAGGAAAATAACTCCGAAGTTCTACGACTGTTCAGCTTGGAAGGGACGGCTATAGTGACCTTTCTCCGTATGCCGGTGCGAGCGCACTATTTCGATGTGCGGCGCAGGCCATTCCCCAGTTTCAGGCCCAATTCGGCAACACGTACGCTCGTCCTTGCGATGGCGACGCTGCTTGCGGCGACGACCCTGACGGGGTGCGGAACCACCCCAAACAATACGTTCTCCGGCTCGCCGTCAGGCGGCGGGACGCCTGTAACCGACGGCAATTCGGGCAGCGGCGGTAGCAACGCCATCACCGCCAGCTCTGTCAAAAGCGTAACCGTCCCTTCCACCTCGATTGCATCGGGGGCAGCTTCGCCGGCAGCCGTGACATTGAATGCCCCAGCCCCTGCCGGCGGAGCCAGCATTGCATTGACAAGCAGCAACACATCGGCTGCCAGCGTGCCAGCCAACGTGACGGTTGGCGCGGGTCAAACCAACGCCGGCTTCGTAGTGACCGCCAGCAGCGTTTCGTCGGACACGTCGGTATCGATCGCCGCGGCCTACAACAACACCTTTGCTGGCGTCATGGTGTCTGTGAAAGCACCGGCAGCACCGCCTCCAAGCTCAGGGATCGCAGTCTCCATCTCTCCGGCAAGCGCTTCGCTTTTGGCGGGAGCCTCCCAGCAGTTCACCGCCACGGTGACGGGCAGCTCAAATACCGCGGTCAGTTGGACGGCGACAGGCGGAACCATCACCACGACCGGCCTGTTCACTGCCCCCAGTGTGAGCACATCCACGATGGTGACCGTGTATGCGACATCCCAGGCAGATCCATCAGCACTCAAAGCAGCACAGGTGGCGGTGACACCCGCGACAATGCCTCCCCCGTCGGGCAGCGCGTACGAGGGTACAGGGCCCGTGGCGTCGTGGAAAGCGTATCAATATCGCGACACGGACAGCCTTTACCACCAGGCGATCAAGATTTATAACGCGCAGGGTGCCTACCCAGTGATCGGGTATTCCTACTCGAGCTCCGACTGCACGAACCTTGGCGACACTTTCAACGATTTCTGGCAGCCACTCGGCAATGGCTTGTGGTGGTTCATCCATCGTCCAGAGCTCGTCTATGTGAAGTGGGTCTGGTACAACAACTCTACAGACAGGCAAATCCTGCAGCAGACTCCATGCCTCGATTACAGCGGCGCGCCGCAATACAATTAGCGCCCTCCCACTCGACGGATTCAAGCCGCACAATGAATCGCCCAAATCCCTTGCGGGGTGCAGAAATCCACGACTGATCGCACCGGCACAACGCACGCGCATGCTATTGGCCAGAGCTGGTCCGGGAGCAATAGCGCAAAGCCATAGAAGGCCACCGGCTGCGCTCAGTCGGACTATTCCAATGGAATGCCGCCGAACCCGGCAGGGGGAAATCTTCCGGAGCTACCGGCGGTTGTGGCACTATTGGTCATGGCAAATGTTATCGAAAATGGTGGCCTGCGGGTGGTGGTTAGTTCCTGGCCAGACCGATGAGATTACGGTTCCCGGTTACGGTCGCGATTTGTGCCGCCTTGGTGTGCGCGGATGCGCAAGCGCAGAAACCGAAGCCCGCGGCGGCCAATACGAGTGCGCGAGCTGTCCGCTTCCAAGATATTGCCGCGCGCGCCGGGCTGGACATGCTCAACGTCTTTGGCGGAGACGACCACAAAGAGTTCCTCATCGAAACCACCGGCAATGGAGCTGCCATTTTCGACTACGACAATGATGGCTGGCCGGACATCTATCTGCCCAACGGCTCCCGTGTCGAAGGCTTTCCCAAGGGCCAGGAGCCGACTGGACACCTGTACCACAACAACCGTGACGGGACGTTTACGGATCTGACTGTGCAGGCGGGACTGGGACAGCCCGGCTGGGCCCAGGGAACTTGCGTCGGCGACTACGACAACGATGGCAACTTGGACCTGCTGGTCACCTACTGGGGCCAGAATATTCTCTATCGCAATAACGGCCACGGTGGGTTCACGGACGTAACCTCGGCAGCGGGGCTGAAGACTCCGCGCGACGAATGGAGCACGGGCTGCAGTTTCGTGGATTATGATCGCGACGGCAAAGCCGATATTTTCATCACGCGTTATGTGGATTTCAGCTACGACACTGTTCCCCGTCCTGGGCACGGACAGTATTGCCAGTGGAAAGGCCTCGCCGTCCTGTGTGGCCCGCGCGGGCTAAAGACCAGCACGAACGCGCTCTACCACAATAACGGCGACGGGACCTTCAGCGACGTGTCCCGGAAATCGGGCATTACGAACGTACCTGCATGCTACGGACTTACGTCGCTTACCGGGGACTTCGATCAGGACGGCTGGCCGGATATTTACGTTGCCTGTGACTCCACGCCCAACATTCTCTACCACAACGATCAGGGTACATTCACCGACATCGCGAACCAGGCCGGCGTTGCCTATAACGATGACGGCCTGATGCAGGCGGGAATGGGGCTCTCCGCCGGAGATTTTCGGCACCAGGGTGTTGAAGACATCGTCAAAACAAACTTCAGCAATGATACCCCGACCCTCTATCTGAATCGCGGGAACAACAGTTTCGACGACAGCACCCACAGTTCCGGGCTGGGATTAATCCGGAACTGGCTTGGGTGGGGAGTTCAGTTCTACGATTTTGACAACAGCGGGTGGCCGGGAATCTTGATCGGCAATGGCCACTCTTTTCCCGAAGTGGACGGCAAAAACCTGGGAACCAGCTACCGTGAGCCAAAGGTCCTGTATTCCAATTTACGCGACGGCAAGTTGAAAAATATTACCCCGCAGGCGGGTGCGGTGCTGAGCGAGAGACATTCGGCCCGGGGCCTGGCACTCGGCGATCTGTTTAACGACGGCCATGTGGAAGCACTGGTCAACAACATGAACGAAAAGCCGTCGCTCTACTATAACTTTGGCCCGGCCGGGAATTTCGTTTCCCTGCGACTGATTGGAGTGAAATCGAATCGAGCCGCACTGGGCGCACTGGTCACGCTCGAACAGGGAACCAGCAAGTATGCTCAGGAGGTCCGGAGCGGTGACGGTTATATTTCCCAAAGCGACTTGAGAATTCACTTCGGCCTGGGAGAGGCGGCGCAGGCGGAGAAAATTGTGATTCGCTGGCCCAGTGGTCTGGTAGAGACGCTGCGAAACCTGGCGGCAAATCGGTATTACGTGGTCCGTGAAGGCAGCGGCATCGAGAACGATCGCACTTGCGAGCCGGGCAAGCCGCCATTTGCGGAACAACGGACTGTGCGCAAATGATTTCTGTGAGGTGCGGATGAAGCGGAGTGGCAACAGCGTGGTCCTGATGCTGGTGCTTCTGGCCTGCGCGGCCCCGCTTGCAGTTGCGCAGCAGGCGGGCGCTAAGATCAATCCGCGAAATGCTGAGGCACTCAACGACCAGGGAATTCTCTACGCCCGTGAAAACAGGAATGCAGAAGCGAAGAAGCTGTTCCAGGAGGCGCTCGACCAGGACCCTGAATACGTGCAGGCGATGGTCAATTTGGGCTTGACTCTGGCTGCCGAAGGCGACTACCAGAACGCCCAGCTCCAGTTCCAGAACGCGCTGCGCAGGGAGCCCAATAACGCCAGTGCCCTCACCAGCCTCGGCATGCTGCAAGGAAAGACAGGACAGCGCAAAGAAGCCGTCAATACGTTCCAGAAACTAACAAAGCTCTACCCTGACTCCGCGGATGCACATCTCAACCTGGGCATGGCCCTGGGCGACACCTACGAACTGCAGGGGGCGCTTGCGGAATTTTCGGAAGCCTCCCGTCTCTCTCCAAACTCCCCGCTGGCTCACTACAACCAGGGCCGTGCTCTTTACACGCTGAATCGGCTGCAAGAATCCCGAAAGGAACTCGAACGGGCGGTTCAGTTGTCTCCTGACTATGTGGACGCGTTGTTCCTGCTGGGTGTGATCGAACACTCCTCCCCTAAGGCAACCGAGCTGTTTGCGAAGGTGGTCAAGCTGCAGCCGGCCAACGCTGACGCTCTTTTTTATCTGGGCAGAAATCTTCTGGAGGCGGGCAAGGAAGAGCAGGCCATCGAGCTGTGGAAAAGAGCTGTGGAAGCAGACCCGGAAAACGTGGCGGCGCTTTCCAGCCTTGCACGAAGCCTGAAGCGCGCCGGTAGTCCCGATGCCCCCAAGTACGCGGCGCAACTCCACGCGGTACAACAGCGCTGGCAGATCCACGACCAGGTAAAATTGCTCAACGACCTCGCCTTGGAGGCTGCCGGGAACAACGACTGGCAGCAGGCTATTGACAGCCTGAAACAGGCCATCGATTTATGTGGCCAGTGCAGCCAGCTCGCAACCCTGCACAAGGATATTGGATTTATCTATGCGCGCCAGGGCGACATGGAAAGCGCAACCAGAGAGCTTCGGACCGCATTGACGCTCCTGCCCAACGGTCCGGAGGCCAGTGCGGTTGGTGAAACACTGCGCAAGTTAGCGTCCCGGCCAGCGCTCCCGGCCAAAACACCCTGATACTGGACTTGCTCCAAGCATTGAACCGCGTGGCGGCCTATTCGATTGGTTGGGGAACTGTTTCCGGCAGGATCGCTTTAGCGCGCCTTCCTTTCCCACGCTCATGCCCTCAGGCGTGATGGAAGATTTCCCATCCCAGATAATTTCCCAATCCTTCCGTAAGCGCGGCTGCACAGTGTGCGCTGGTCATGGCAGCGTGGTGTTCAAAGCCATTGCGGCAGATATACCGCATGAGATCGCCCAGCCGCGGCACCTGTACTACCGCCTTGGTTCCAAAGGTGTCGAGCGGGTCGTCTGTAAAGCGTCCCTCTCCGGCATAGGCGCGAATCTTGCCTGTGGTGTCGTCCGTACTGATGCGTCCAAAGGTGACCGGGCCGGCGGGAGTGCGGCCCGCGAGAGCGCCCACGGTGTTGGCTTCGCCCAAAACTGTGCCAAGAATGGGCGCCGTGCCAATCCGGATGTCGGGCAGGAAGTCCTTTGCCCAATTGCCACAGTGAAAGAAGACGCACTTGTCCTGCTCGTTGCCGTAATTGTTGTTCCAGTCCACCAAGGCGCTCGGCCTTGCGCTGGCCAGTTGCAGGGCATACATGCTGAGCACCCCGGCGATATCCATCTCGCACGCGCTGGGCATCATTTGCTGGCTCATCATGCTCATAATCGTGCAGACATTCATATGATAGTTTTGCTGCATGCTGCTCCAGCACTGAATAGCCGTGGCCTGCAGGCCGAGGTCGCTCATCCAGCTGTCGAGCACGACCGCAAACTTAGCCATGCGCAGCAGGCTTTCTTCAGGAGCCGCAGAACTGTCGGCGTAAGCACGGATGAGCTGAACCCGGTCTTTCACTCGCGCGTCCGACTCTGAAAGCTGGTTCGCTCGTCCGAAGACGTCGGAGAGATCAATGGTGTTGATACTGATCCCGGAAGCTTCCAGCAGTTTCTCGCTATAGCGCGTAGTGTTGAATGCGTTGGGCCGCGCACCCACGGCGCCCATCCTCACCCGCCGTAGGCCTCGAACCAGGCGACAGGTTGCCAGGAACTCCGCCAGATCTTTCTTGAAATCCTCGGATTGCAGGGCAACGACGTGATGCCCGGTCAAAGAGTACTTCATTCCATACTGGCGCAGGTTATTACAGACGGAGATCTTGCCGCAGAAGGCATCCCGCCTGCGTTCGAGTCCAAACTGATCCAGATCATCGGGACAGGCCTGCACGAGGATTGGAACATTCAGTTCCGAGAGGCGGAGCGCATCCGCGACTGCCTTTTCATCGCCAAAGTTCGGCAGGCACACCAGCACACCATCGATGCGCTGTTTCTGCTCGCGCAGTAACTGCGCGCAGGCGACGGCGTCTTGCCAGGTTTCCACCGCGCCCAGCTTAGTCTGCTGCTCAGTCAAGACTACGGGCTCCACGCCCATCGATCCGAGCACATGCATCAGATCCCGGCGCGCTTCCCCCACCAATCCATCGGGGAAAAAGTCCCGGTTTCCGAAGATCACTCCCAGCACCATCGCAGTCGTTCCCGTCATCGCCGTGTCTCCGTTACATCTCCCGTTGCGGGCGCTTTATGTTCAAAGTTGACATACTCGGAAGCATTCGCTTTGGTCACCAGTTCGCAGGGAATGACCTGCCGCTCCGGTTTGCCGGTAGTTCCGGTCTTGAGCAGTTTGTTGGCTTCATCCACAGCAAGGCGGGAGATCAGCACCGCGGGCTGCAGTGCCGTAGCTTGTATCGCGCCCGCCTGAATTGCGGCGATCGCATCGGGACTGCCATCGAACCCGACGATCTTGATTCCCTTTAGCCCGGCGCTCTTCACCGCGGCAGCCGCTCCGAGCGCCATGGTGTCGTTTCCCGCAATGATGCCGGTAATTTCAGGATGCCCCTGCAGCATGGTCTCCGTCTTGGAGAACGCCTCAGCCTGGCTCCAGTTGGCGCTCTGAGCCGCCACCAGTTTCAGTCCCGGCACCTTGTCCAGCACCGCGTGAAATCCTTCCGTGCGGACCCGGGCATTGGTATCGGACTCCCGCCCCAGCAGTTCTGCATATGCGCCTTTGCCGCCCATCACCCGGGCGAACTCCGCAGCCACCAAACGGGCTCCCTGGTCATTGTCGCTTACAATTTGAGCCTTCGCGATTCCCTCCGCATTGATCTCGCGATCGATGAGAAAGCACTGAATGCCGGCCTTGGCAGCCCGGCGCACGGCCGAGATGGAGGCGTCCGTGCCCGCATTGTCCAGGATCAGAATTGCTGCATTGCTGGCGATTGCCGAATCAATGAGATTGTCCTGCCGGTACGCGTCGTCCTCGTGACTGTCGACCCGCACGCGATAGCCAAGCTCCGTCGCCCGCCGCGCTGCCGCGTCTGCTTCGGCTTTGAAAAACGGGTTGTCTTCTGAGGGAACAAGGATCGCCACAAGAGGCCTGCGAGCACGGGCGCCGCATCCCGCCAACAGGAGTAACGGGATCGCGACCGCTGCCCACAGCGATTTCATACTGCCGCCTTCAGGGCTCTGGCCCGGCTCCGCAGCAGCGCGGGCATCATCCTGGCCTGTAGGTTCCTCTGTAACTGGTCGACGGTTACCGCCAGAACGATGACGACGCCCTTGATCACAATCTGCCAAAACTCCGAAACACCCAGCATTACAAGGCCGTCGGCCAGAACGCCGATGACAAAGGCGCCAATGAGCGAACCGCCGATGGAGCCGCGTCCTCCCATCAGGGAGGTGCCGCCGAGCACAACCGCCGCGATGGCATTCAGTTCGAAACTTTCCCCCGTTGCCGGATGGGCTGCTTCCAGCTGAGAAGCAATCACCATTCCCACAAGGCCGGCGCACAGGGCGGAAAAGACATAGGTCAGGACAACCACGCGCTCCACGCGAATTCCGGCAAGCCGCGCGGCACGCTCGTTGCCGCCTACGGCATATACGTGACGCCCAAAGGGCGTGCGAGCGGCAACGACTGCCGCTCCTGCGGCAATCACCGCCATCATCCAGACCGGCGTGGGAATGCCCAGCAGGAAGCTCTGGCCGATCCAAGTGAAGCCGGTTGTGCCGCGGGCGGCATCTCCCGCCAGATCGGGAAATGTTCTGCCATTGGAGAAGAGCAACGCGGCTCCGCGCGCGATATAGAGCGTTCCCAAAGTTGCAATGAACGGGGCGACTCCCAGTCGAGTCACCATGACTCCGTTCAGCAGACCTACTCCGGCAGATACCAGCAGTGCCGCGATTACCGCAATCCACACCGGGGCAAAGTAACCACCGATTCCCACCGTGAGCAGTCCCCCGGCTACCATTCCGGCCAATCCTGCGACCGAGCCTACCGAGAGATCGATGCCGGCGGTCAAGACCACAAAGGTCATCCCGACGGCCAGCAGGGCGTTGATGGAAACGTGCTTGGCCAGAATGGAGAGGTTATTGACCGTCAGAAAAGTGGGAGTCATGGCCGCGAACAAGACCAGGAGTACGATCAGCACTACCAGCGCTCGCAGCTTTACGAGGAGAAGAACCACATCCGCCCAGCTCCAGCGTCTCATGCCTTGTCACCCACAACTGGACTGGCTGCGACAAACAGATCCTCATCCGCAGCTGTTTCTGCAACAAACTCCGCTGCCACGCGCCCGCGGGACAAAACCAGAATGCGGTCCGCCAGCAGTTTTGTTTCTTCAATTTCTGAAGAGGTAAACAAAATGCTCAGCCCTTGTGCTGCGAGTTCGCGCAGGACCTTGTAGATTTCCGCCTTGGCCCGTACATCGACGCCGCGAGTCGGCTCGTCCAGCAATAACACCGCAGGCCGCCGCATCAGACAGCGCGCGAGCACTACCTTTTGCTGATTTCCACCGCTCAAGGAGGTGACCGGAAGCTCCAGATCGGCTGCGGCAATCCGCATCTGCGCCGACAGTTCTTTTACCCGCGCAAGCACCGCGTCACGGTCCAGGAATCCGGCACGCGAAAACTCTCCCAGAGAGGCCATGCTGATGTTCTCCCGAATCGACAAATCCGGAAGCAGGCCATCGCGTTGCCGGTCTTCCGGAACCAGCATAATTCCCGCGGCAATCGCCACTGCGACGTTGTCCAGCTCAACTCTCGCGCCGCGCACCGTGACCTTGCCCTGGTCCGGCTTCCGTAACCCGGCCAGCGCTTCCAGCAATTCCGTCCGCCCGCTCCCGAGGAGCCCATAAAGGCCAACAATTTCCCCCTCCCACAGCGAAAGGCTTACTCCCTCCACCGCTGGGCGGCCAGATTCGCGGGCACACAGTCCTGCAATCTCGAGCAGGGGCTTTCCTGACGGTACGCCAGTGGGCTTGGCAACAACGGCATCAGCCGCCCTCCCGCTCATTCGCTCCACAATCCAGGTACGATCCACATCACCCCGCACGCCCTCGCCTACCACGCACCCGTCGCGAAGAACCGTGAAGTAGTCGCCGAGGTGCATCATCTCGTGTAAACGGTGTGAGATATACACAATCGCAACACCCTTTGCCCGCAGATCCTCAATCACCCGGAACAAGTTCTCTGCCTCGCTCGCGCTGAGCGCCGAAGTGGGCTCGTCGAGGATCAGGACCTTGGCCCCATACGCGAGGGAGCGCGCAAGTTCCACAATCTGGCGGCAACCAAGGGAGAACGTTTCAGCCGCCCGATGGAGAGCCCAGGGCTCCATCGGCATGCCCAGTTCCTCCAGGGAAGCCGAACTGCGTCGGTCTTCACCCTCACGATCGACGAATATCGCATTGCGCACCAACTCGCGGCCGGCAAAGACATTCTCTGCAACATCCAGATTGCCGAGAACCGCCAGTTCCTGATGCACGATTGCAATGCCTTCCGCGGCAGCATCGCGCGGCGACCTGAGATCGAGCACCCGGCCCTGCATCAGAATTCGTCCTGCGGTTGCTTTTTCGACGCCGGCCAGCAGCCGCATGAGGGTGGATTTCCCAGCTCCGTTTTCCCCGATCAGGACGTTCACTGCGCCGCGCCGCACGCGGAACGTTACATCATTCAAGGCAACCGTTGCGCCATATTCCTTGGTGACGTGCACGGCCTCAAGCATTACCTCATGCCCGGTCAAGATTTGAGGTGAGGTCATTGCCGGTCCTTCGCCAATCGGGCACGGGCAACGGCCAGCTTCCATTCTGCGTATCTGCGCTCGCGCTCCTTCGCCGGCATCTGCGCAACAAAGGTCCGGGTCTGCGGTTGAACGGATGCCAGCTCATCCGGCGACTGCCACCACCCCAGCGCCAGGGCGGCGAACCAGGCGGCGCCGAGTGCGGACAGGTCCTCACAGCCGGAACGCACCACCGGACGCCCAAGCACATTCGCCTGAAACTGCATCAGCCAGTCATTCCGGGTCGCACCGCCGTCCGCGTACAGCACCGGCAACGAACACCCCGCTTCGACTTCCATGGCCTCGAATACATCCCGCACCTGAAAGGCGATGGCCTCCAGCGCAGCCCGGCATAAATGAGCTGCGCGGCTGGTGCGGGTCAACCCGGAAATCGTTCCTCGCGCCTCGCTGTCCCAGTGTGGAGCGCCCAGTCCCAGCATCGCAGGCACGAAATAAAGACCGTGGCTGTCGTCCACGGTTGAGGCCAATTCGAGAGCCTCGCGCACGGGTTCCGCCAGACCCAGGAACTCGCCGACCCACTGCAAGGCGGAGCCGGTCATGGAGATGTTTCCCTCAAGGGCATACTGCACCTGATGGTTCTGACACGCGTTGGCCCCGGCCCATGCAATGGTGGTTGCAAGCCGGCTCTCTTTATTTTCCCTAGGCAGCGCCGGAAGCAGCGTCATCAACGACGAGCCTGTTCCGTAAGTGGCCTTGATCGTACCCGGAAGAAACGAAGCATGGCCCGCCATTGCGGCATGGGAATCTCCCAGCGCACTCATGATGGGAACACCGGTCAAGCCTTCAATTGCAGTGCAGTCCCCAAATTTTCCCCGTGACGGCAATACCTTGGGAAGGGCTGTACGCGGCACGCCGAACAATGACAGTAACTCATCATCCCATTCCGCGGTACGCAGATTCAGGAGCTGCGTGCGCGAGGCATTCGACATGTCGCACGCATGAACACTGCCCCTGGTAAGCTTCCAGATCAGCCAGCTGTCAACGGTCCCGAAACATATCTTTCCACTTTCGGCCTTGGAACGAAGGCCGTCTACTTCTTCCAGCAGCCATTGCATCTTGGCTGCGGAGAACAAGGGATCGATTCCCAGTCCCGTACGCTCGCGCAACAGAGACTCGCAACCTGCCGCACGCAGCCTCTCACATATTCCGGATGAGCGGCGGCACTGCCATACAATCGCGGGGCACACGGGCTTGCCCGAATCCCTTTCCCAGCACACCACGGTTTCGCGCTGGTTCGATAAGGCGATAGCGGCGATCACCCCGTCTTGCCGGCCAGGCCAGGACAGACATGCCTCTACCGATGCAACTACGCTCTGCCACAACTGCAGAGCACCCTGCTCCACCCAATCTGAGCACAGAGTTGTAACCGAAACAGGCACAGCGGTGCGGAAAGCGGGTTGCCCGTCAGATCCAACCAGCAGCGCCTTGGTATTGGTTGTTCCCTGGTCGATTGCGAGAATCCAGCGCCGCCCGGTTTGCTCAATGCTCATCAGGCCGCACCCTTGTCGAAAAGCTTCATGGCGGCTTGCCGGATTCCGCCGGCTGTGAGGCCAAAGTGCTGCAATAAAAATTCCGCGCTGCCGGTTGGAGCAAACACGCCGGGAACGCCCAATCGAATGACCCGCGCGGGATGCTCCTCGCCTACAATCTCGGCCACTGCTCCACCCAGCCCGCCGTAGACCGAAGCTTCCTCCACAGTCACAATCCCGCGTGTTTCTCTGGCGGCCTTTACCACGGCAGCGCGATCCATGGGCGCCATGCTGGACATGTTCAACACCCTCGCCTGAATCCCCAGCTGTGCCAGTTGCCCGGCGGCCTCGAGCGCGCGAGTCACCAGAACCCCATTTGCCAGCAGCGCCACATCGCCGCCGTCACGCATGAGCACGGCTTTGCCGGGCTCAAAGGTGAAATTCTCGGCGAGCAGCACGGGAACAGGCATGCGGCTGATGCGCAGAAAAACCGGACCCACATAATCTTTCGCCCAGCGCATGGCGGCGCGCGTTTCCACCGGATCGGCGGGAACCACGACCATCAGGTTGGGAATCACCCGCGTCCACGCCAGGTCTTCGATCGAGTGGTGAGTTGGGCCCAGTTCGCCGTATGCCATGCCGCTGGACATGCCGCATAACTTCACATTGTTTTTCGCGTAACCCAGGTCGACCTTTACCTGCTCCATGGAACGCGCTGTAAGAAAGCAGGAAGCGCCGCAGCAAAATGGAATCATTCCGCCGTTCGCCAGCCCCGCGCTGGCGCCCACCATATTTTGTTCAGCGATTCCAACGTTGACAAAGCGGCCGGGAAATCTGCTGCGAAATTTCTTCAACTTGGTCGAGCTGACCGAGTCATTGACGATGGCGCAGACGCGCTCATCGGTAGCTGCCAATTCCTCCAGGGTTGATGCGAAGGCGTCGCGACAGTCGAAGGTGCCCTCCTGCTTCCCCTCCGCCGCATTCATTGGCCGTTCCTCGTCAACTCCTGGATGGCCTCCGCCAATTGTTCGTCTGTCGGAACTCCATGGTGCCACTCCGGCTTATTCTCCATAAACGAGACCCCGCGCCCTTTGATGGTATTCGCGATTACACACGTGGGCCTTCCGGATTCCACCGGCGGGGAGCCAAGCACGCGCAACAGCTCACCATAATCGTGGCCGTCCACCTCGACGACGCTCCAGCCAAAGGCGAGCCACTTCTCTCCCAAAGGGTTCATGTTGATCGTGCTTTCCGTAAAGTCGCCCTGCTGGATACGATTGCGGTCGATGATCAGCACCAGGTTGTCGAGCTTATACTGAGCCGCGCACATGGCAGCTTCCCAATTGCTTCCTTCCTGCAACTCTCCGTCGCCGGTCAGCACAAAAGTTCGCCATGTGGAGCCCTGCATCTTTGCAGCCAGGGCGCATCCCAAAGCAATCGGCAGTCCGTGGCCGAGAGGACCTGTGTTCGCTTCCACGCCCGCAACCTTGTTCCGGTCGGGGTGACCGTTAAGCTTCGACAGCGGTTCCATGTAAATTTTGAGCGCGGCGGGATCCAGGATGCCCGCAGCGGCCAGGGTGGCATAGAGCGCTCCCGAGCAATGTCCTTTGCTCATGATGAAGCGGTCTCTCGCGGCCCATGCCGGGTTTTTTGGATCGACCTTCATCACCGCCAGATACAGGGTTACCAGTACGTCCGCAGAAGAGAGGTCGCCGCCAGGATGGCCCAGCCTGGCATGGTGCACCATCTTGAGCGCAGCGATCCGTATTTGGGTTGCTGCTTTCCGCAGCCTTGTTTCAACCTCTGCCGAGTGGACTGTCTGCATCAAGCCGTGGCCTTTCTTTCGTCTTTACTGGACGAGGTCTTTACTGCACGCCCGCCGCAGGCGCCCGTTCAGCGTTGGAGCCGAGGAAAATAATCCTGCCCCGGCTGCTGCCAGGGGGACAGAATGCGATTCCCAGTTGCGCACGGCTCACCCAGTTCTTCGAAGCCGCACAGCCTGAAACGGGCGTCCCGTAAGCTTTACCTTGGGATTGCCGCTGAGCGTGCCGGAGAGCGAATCGATCTTCATCTCCCAGGGGTCGATCATGTCCGCCGCGAATTTCCCCTCGGGCAGGCGAAATTCATAGTAGATGGGCTGGTGGTAGTCCAGATAGTAGAGTACTTCCCCGGGCGTTTTGCCGGTTGCATCGTAACTGGAAGCATTCAGATAGTAGGAGGGAAACTGTGCCTCCAGTCCTGTATGCTTGTCTTCCTTGCCCGCACTGGCAGCCGTTTCTTCCAGCAGTTTGCGCAGGAAGGCAATACGCGCAGGACTGGTTCCATGCAGCTTTCCCCCATGGGACCACCAAATGGTTGGCGTGGCATTCTCATCGAAAGCCTGATTGGGATCCAGATAGGTCTCGCCGTGGGTGACATAGCAGCCCGCGATAACCCCCAGCCAGAAGCGCCGTGCCATCTCTTCTCCGGAGAGATTTCCCCACCGGCTGTTCAGGTTTCCCTCATACTTCACTTCATCGTAGCAGATCGGCTTTCGCCACGCTTCCAGCCATCCTAGCGCCGCGTCGAAGTCCGAGGTCTGCAGGCTGGCGTGCGTCACCCAGGGATGTGAGTAGTCATACATCACGCGGGAATAGTGGACGGAACGCAAATGGCTTACCGGATCGTGCTGTTCCACGATGTGGAAAAAGCGGTCGAAGTCTTCCACTGACTTCGCTTTCATCAAGTCCCATTCGTTCGCCAGAGACCACCAGATGTTCCGGTAAGCTGACATTCGCGCCAGCACATAACGCAGATAGCGATCATCTGCTTCAGGCGGCATGGTCGCGTATCCCCAACGATCGTAGGGATGAAACAGGATCAGGTCGGCTTCGATTCCCAGGGCGCGAAGATCGGCAATGCGCTGCTCCAGGTGAGTGAAATACGCGGGATTCAGCCGGGAAAAGTCGCTGACTCCTGCCCCATTCCTTTCGAACGGATAGAGCGGCGGTTCGTTGTGGTTGTATTCATAGCTCTTGGGAAAGACGCACATCCTGATTTTGTTAAACGGTGCTGTGCGCAGCGTTTCCAGCGTCTGGCGCTGCAGTTCCTCGCTCTGATGCACCCAGGCGTAACACGTAGTCCCAAATGGAAAGTACGGAGTTCCATCTGCATACGCGAAGTGGTGTACATTTCGCACCCGCACCGGACCATGGGCCTCCGCCAAGGCAGCAACACAGGGAAACTGCCCGGTCTTTCCGTCCAGGGACGCTGCATTGCTGCTGGTTGCATAACTCCATTGGCCTTCGGTATCCGGCATAAACCGGACCTTATAACTGCCATCGCCGTCGTAGAAGCCGTCAACCGCCACCGTGCGGTGGCCCAGCGAAAAAGTCGCGGCAAGCTGCACGTCGGTGAACGGATTGCCCGAGGAGGGACCCGACAGCATGAGTTCAAACACTTCCCAGCGGGGAACCGCGGCATGCGTGATTTCAGCGACCGCAGCCTGCGCTGCTCCCGGGACTGCGGAAGCAATGGCGGCCAGCGACCCAGCGGAACTCAGCTTTAACATTTCGCGACGGTTCATAGGATTCATTGGAGACTCATGGGGAACCTTTACGATTGCTTGTCGTTCGTGAATCGATTGCCACCCCTCGCCAGAGGGAACAAAGCCTTTTTCCCTTTGTGTGGGGCGATTCGAAGAAGTCCCGGGCATCTGGCGGCGGCCTGCGACGGAAGCGTTTACAGTCCCGAGGCTCTCGAAAATCGTTCTTCAGTCTGAGGTGTCGGGGCTCACCCGGAACCCGGACGCACCAGACCTTATATCAGTCGTCAGACCAATTCAATCTGACCAGGTGTGAAATTTACCACTCAAGTGTCCACTGGCCCAGCTTAGTGCGAACAGAGAGGAATTGGGAGGGGCTACCCTCCGATAGATCTCTTTTGCGAGAGTCGTTTAGCCCAACCGCCGATCTGCGCGGAGGA
>CAVTBJ010000001.1:0-169847 GCA_963732925.1 Terriglobia bacterium | reverse complement strand
CCCCTTCTATCTCGAACTCAAGTTCAACAGCCAGTCGTTCATCAACGGAGAGCCGGCCACGCTGCTCCTGCTGGGAAGCGGCCTTGCCGGCCTGTGGGGCGCGACACGCAAAAAACGCCGCTTCTCTGGCAAACCTTAATCACGGCTCTGGCAAACCTTAGTCACGACGGGCGGGACGACGCGGCAATTCTTGTCATTCCTTCAAAACCTCGCATCTTCTAAACCTCGTGTGAACCTCCGCTGGCCGTTCGTTGCAAGCCGATGCCGAGGACTGGCGAATCCCGCGCAAGGGGACTATGCTTAGAGGTTTCAGAGTGTCGTAACCAGACTCTTGTGGAGGAAGACCTGATGGCTTATGAAGTTCCACCCTTGCCATACGATTACAAAGCGCTGGAACCACACATCGACGAGCAGACCATGCGTCTGCACCATGACAAGCACCACGCCGCCTACGTCAACAATCTGAACACGGCGCTGGAGAAGGCTCCCGAGCTGCAGAAGAAGTCCGTGGAGGACATTCTGCGCAACATGAACACGGTTCCGGAGGCGATTCGCACCGCGGTTCAGAACAACGGAGGCGGACACGCCAACCACAGCATGTTCTGGAAGATCATGAAACCCAGCGGCGGCGGCAACCCGACCGGCGCCATTGCCAAGGTCATCGATGACAAGCTGGGAGGCCTGCAGGCGTTCCAGGAAAAATTCAACGACAACGGAGCCAAGCGGTTCGGAAGCGGCTGGACCTGGCTGGTTTTCAAAGGCGGCAGCTTCGAATTGATTTCCAGTGCCAACCAGGACTCGCCCCTGATGCAGGGGGCTTTCCCCATCATGGGAAACGACGTCTGGGAGCATGCCTACTACTTGAAATATCAGAACCGCCGTCCCGAATACCTGAAGGCATGGTGGAACGTAGTGAACTGGGACGCAGTAAACCAACGCCTGCAAGAAGCAGGATACAAATAATTCAGCTACTTCAGGACAAAGC
This sequence comes from Terriglobia bacterium, assembly GCA_963732925.1. Taxonomy (GTDB): domain Bacteria; phylum Acidobacteriota; class Terriglobia; order Terriglobales; family Acidobacteriaceae; genus DASZRZ01. The sequence continues at coordinate 168,862 of CAVTBJ010000001.1, read as the reverse complement.
CAACCACAAAGGACACAAAGGAAATCACGAAGGCGCTTTTCGAACTCCTTGGTGCGACCTTCGTGCCCTTTGTGGTTGAGGCCTTACCTCCCTGCCGGCGCAGCTTGCGCCTCCGGTAAAACATTCCCTTCGAAATTGCGCAGTTCGGTTGCGCCGAGGTCGAGCTTTTTCAGCTCGGGTTCAATCTTGGCGCGGTCGCCGACCGCTACAACGACCATGCGCCTCGGCCTGAGGTACTCCTTTGCCATCTGCTGCACGTCGCTGGCGTCGACCGAGTCCACCTTGGCGGGAAAGTCGCGATAGTAATCCAGCGGCAGGCCATAAACGAAGAGACTGCCGATGCTGTTGGCCGTGGAGGCGGTGGTTTCGAACATGCCGGGCAAGGAGCGCGCAATGGAATCCTTGGCCAGCGCCAGTTCCTGCGCGGTGATGGGCTCTTGCTGCATGCGGTCGACTTCCTTAAAGATTTCGGAAATGGCCGGCGCGGTAGCGTCGGTGCGAACGCCGGCCGCGATGAAGAACGGTCCCGGCACGCGGCGCGAGGCGAAGACCGAGTACGCGCCGTAGGTGTAGCCATGCTCCTCGCGCAGGTTCATGTTGATGCGGCTGGAAAAGTTGCCGCCGAGGGCGGCGTTCATGACGCCCAGGGAAATGTAGTCAGGACTATCGCGTGCAATTCCGATATGTCCGACACGCAACTGGGTCTGCGGCGCTCCGGGATTATCGACGATCACGATATGGCGGGTAAGCGGGTTATCGGCGGGCATGAGTTCCAACTCGGGCGTTGGTCCCGTCCATTGGCCAAAGTACTTTTTCGCCAGCGTCCGGACTTCACTCTCGCTGATGTCGCCGGTTACCACCAGCGCGGCATTGCCGGGGACATAACGCGTCTTCCAGAAGCTTTGAATGTCAGCGCGGGTGATTGCCTTGTTGGATCCTTCTGTCCCCAGGTTCGGGAAACCGTAGGGATGGTTGCTGCCGAAGACCACGCGGCTGAAAACGCTAGCGGCAAGCTGGCCTGGGTTATCGCGCATCTGCAGCAACTCAACCAGGCGTCGCTGGCGCACGCGTTGCAGTTCCTGGGGCACGAATGCCGGATGCAGAGTTACATCCGAGAGCAGTTCGAAGCCCTTGTCGATATTGTTTTTCAGCACGCGCAGGCTCACGCTGGAGGAATCAGTACTGGAGCTCGCGTTCAGGATGGCGCCAATCTGGGCAACGTCGTCGGCAAGCTGCAGCGCGGGGCGAGTCGTGGTGCCCGCGTCGAGCATGTCGGCGGTAAACGAGGCCAGCCCCGGCCGGTCCAGGGGATTGGCATCGGCCCCGCTGAGGATGGCGATGCTGGCGGAGACGACCGGCAGCTGATGCTGCTCCACCAGTAAGACTGTAAGCCCGTTGGGCAGATCCATGCGCCTGGGAACCGGCAGCTTGAACTCCAGAGAGGACCCCGCTGAGGGTGGGGTGGCGCGCCAACTCTCCCTCTCTTCCGTTTGCTGCGCAACGGTCTGCTCCGTTTTCGGTTTTGCGGCAGCGCGCCTGGGCACATCCTCGATGACCTTCTCGCCAGGCACGCCGTAGACCACCACGCGTTTGTTGCGGGCCAGCTCGGTGGCCGCGAGTTTCTGCACACCGGCCGCGGTGGCGTTCTGGTAGCGAGCCAGGTCTTGCGCCAGGTAGTCGGGAGTTCCCAGGAAATGGTTGTACTGATTGAGGCGGTCGGCCACGCCGCCGAAGCCTCCCATGCGCTCCAGTCCCCGAATCATGGAAGACTGAATGGTATTGCGCGCGCGCTCCATTTCCGCCGGCGTTGGCCCGGACTGGACCATGGCGGCAAGTTCCTCATCGATCGCTTTCTCCAGTTCCTCCGGCTTGACGCCGGGACGCGCTGTGGCGCTGATCTCAAACACCGACCCGAGCATCAGTGACTCCTGGCTGGCGTCCACCGACTGGGCAATCTGCTTTTCATACACCAGCTTCTTATAGAGCCGGCTGGATTTTCCTCCGCCCAAAATCTGCGCCAAGATGTCCGCCTCGGCGTCGCCCGGCTTGTAGATGGGATCGGTGATCCAGGCCAGGTAAACGCGCGGCAACTCCACCTTATCGGTGATGACCGCGCGCCGCTCGCTGGTGATGGGAGGTGTGGTGGCATCGATTTTGGGGACCGGCGGACCCGCGGGAATGGTGCCAAAGTATTTCTCCACCAGCGCCTTGGTTTTGACCTTGTCGATGTCGCCCACGATCGCCAGACTGGCATTGTTTGGGGTGTAGTACTGCTTGTGGAAGGCGCGGACGTCCTCCAGTTCGGCGGCCTCGATGTCGGCGTGCGAACCGATAACGGAGCCATAGTAAGGATGACCTTTCGGAAACAGGGTGTGAAAGACGCCTTCCTCCACCAGGTCGTAGGGACGGTTCTCTCCCTCGCGGCGCTCGTTGCGGACGACGGCGCGCTGGTTTTCCAGTTGAGCCGCATCCAGCTTCTGCTCAAGGAACCCCATGCGGTCGCTTTCCAGCCACAGCGCGGTTTCCAGGCGGTTGGAGGGAACGGTTTCAAAGTAGTTGGTACGGTCGAAATCCGTGGTGCCGTTAATCTGGCTGGCCCCGGCGGCTTCCAGGACCTGAAACGGCTCGGCGATGTCCCGCGAGCCCTGAAACATCATGTGTTCGAAGAGGTGGGCAAAACCAGTGCGGCCTTTCCTCTCGTTGGCCGGTCCCACGTGATACCACAGGTCGACTGCCGTGAGCGGCAACCGGTGGTCTTCCAAGAGGATGACTTCCAGGCCATTTTTCAGCTTGTACTTTTCCAACGGAAGGCGCGGCGCCGCAATGGTGCGGATGGACGGCCTCGATCCCGGATTGGTGCGAACCACGCCCTGGGCAAATCCCCAGGCAGGCAGAGAAGACGCAGGCAGGAAAACGAGAGCAACCAGCGCTAATGCGGCGAATGTTCTCAAGCGGTTCATCTGGGTCTCCTTGGACCGGTAACACTCGGAAGGAAAATGTGTTGCTTCCTCAGCAACGGGCCAGCCCCGGGTAAGAGAGGACTTCGGCCGGGGGATAGAGCCAGTATAGACAGCGACCCGCCGAAGTCCATTCCGGGTGCAGAAGGGGGAGCCTGCCGAGGCGGCGCCGGTAATCGCGGGTTCGATGATCTGTGGGAAGACGGGCGGGGATCGCGGTACCCAAAGTAATCTCGACGGGCAAGGGGGCAGCCACTATTCTCCCTGACAGAGCCGCCGCGAGTTGTTCCCCCTCAAGTGGCGCAAACAACAAGGGAGCAATCTTGCGAGATCCTTTTTTCTGCCCAATCTGTAACGGCTTCGATGTCCGGCGGCTGGTAGAAAACTTCTCCGACTTCGACAACGCTGAAGGAGCAGGCGACGGACTGCTCGGGTACATCTGTCACGAGGGACATGTTTTTTTCGTGCGCTCCTGTGACCTGGAGTCGTGGGAAGCCGAGCCTCAGTTCCCCTGAAGGCGGTGGGGACGGCCGCGAACCGCAAACCAGCTCCGGCGCGCGGGCCGGCAAGCTGCCACCAGCAGAGCTGAACGAAGAACCTACCGGTTCAGCAAATCAAGATCCGTGTTCCAGCACAGGCCTGCGATCCGCCACTGGTCGTTTCGCTCGCGCCGCAAGGTGCAAATCCATTTGCCGTGATCGTCCATGCGCGTGCCGTCGGGCAGGCGAAGGTTCACACTGTAGCTGCCATGGTTGAAGGCCACATTATCGTCGTACTCCACGTGGCTGGTTTCGATCTTCAGATGGTGCGGATCCGTTTGCTGAAGAACCTCGTCGTAGAGCTTGCGCAGAGCGGCGTGCCCCTGCGCAGCGTGGCGGAAGGGCGGCATGGAAATGCCGTCGTCACAAAACAGTGAGACGAGTTTCTGCAAGTCGCGCCGGTTGTATTGCGACGCAAACTCCGCTGGCACGCGACGCAGAATGGTTTCCATGTCGAGCCCGGGAGACGGAACAGCAGGATTGGCCGACATCGGGTCACCTCGTGAGGAAGGTTTTCGCCCCCGCATGCACGAAACCGAGGCAAGCGGCAACCAGCTAGTGTAGCCCTAAGAGCACGAGGAGGAATGGAAAAATCTGGACGCCTGGCAGGCAGCCGGTTCCGCAGCTTGTTTGGATTACAGCACAGTCTCGGAATTGCCGCTAACGCGCCCTTTGCGGGAACCTTTTCTCTTCCGCGAAAAAACACCTACGCTGGCAAGGCCCGAGGATAACAGCAGCAAACTGCCCGGCTCGGGGACAGGCTGCACAGGGTCGGACCCGTCTTCATTACCAGGTTTACCAGGCAAGTCGAATTTGCTGGGTCCGTCAAAACGTGGATGTGTCTTGAATCCATAAGCAGCTTCGCCTTCCGAGAACCTGAATTCGTTGTTCTTACCGTCGTTCCAGCTGTCCCAGCCCCGCAGAAACGGGCCGCCGAAGGACGCAAAAGTAAATGCGTTCGCTGCGCCATCGACGCCTTCGATCGAGAATTCCGAAGCGGGCCCCGGAGCATGGAAGGCGGAGAACCCGGGACTCGCGTTTCCCAGTTCGAACGAAGCTGCTTTCTTGGTGCGGAATTCCCCTGAAGGCAGAGATAGACCGGGTTCCACGGAATCGTTCACCAGTGCCGCCACCAGCAGGGGAGAACCAAAACGACGGTGTGCGACTCCTTTTCGAGTGTCAGGAGCCTCCGTGCATACCACCTGCAGAAAGCCAAGAGTGACGCTTTGCTGTTGGCCCTGAAAATCTTCCCCAGGGTAGCCGGCGCCGGCCGTTTCCATGGGCCCGGTGTTACCGCAGCGTGGGAGCAGAGAGTCGGCAAAAAGCTGAGGGCAAAGAAGGGCGAGAGCGACGAAGCAGACCAGCGCGAACTTTACGGACATTCCGACCTCCGGGCGTATCCTTCGACCTAGATTCAGGCACTCAGGTCAGAGTTGTCTGCTGGAAAAGCAATTTTCGAGGACAGCGATTTCCCTTTACGGCCCAGCACCCAATTGGCAATGGCGATTCTTGTCCGCTCCATCCAGGAACAGCGAACGGTGCTACTTTCAGGCGCGCATTGGCGGCTGGCGGGGCCTCTCCTGACCAAAGTAACGGCCCGCATTTGGCCCCAGCGCGCAGTCTGTGCTATAGGAAATGAGTATTCGATTTTCTTTGACTGCCATAAGCGACACTAAGGGCCGCGGTGCAGCGGGCCCGGCCAAGGCGACCAGCGGAGGAAGAAAGCGCTTGGATTTTCAGCTCAATGACGAGCAACGACAGTTGAAAAAAAGCGTGCGCGAGTTTGCCGAGCGGGAAATTGCGCCCCACGTGATGCAGTGGGACGAGAATTCCTGTTTTCCGCTGGAGGCAGTAAAGGAACTGGGGCATCTGGGGCTGATGGGCATCATTTTCCCCGTCGAGTACGGCGGCGCAGGAATGGGATACGTCGAGTATGCCACCGCGATTGAGGAACTCTCGCGTGTGGATGGCTCGATTGGGATCATCGTTGCGGCCCACACCTCGCTGTGCAGCAATCACATCCTGATTTCGGGCACGGAGGAGCAGAAGCGCAAATACATGCCGCGCCTGGCGCGTGGCGAATTCATCGGCGCCTGGGGATTGACCGAGCCGGGGTCGGGGTCCGATGCGGGGAGCGCGCGCATGACGGCCGTCCGCAAGGGCGACCGCTGGGTTCTGAACGGAACCAAGACGTTCTGCACCAATGGATCCTACGCGGACGTGCTGGTTGTGATTGCGGTGACCGACAAGACGGCCCATACCCACGGGCTCTCAGCTTTCCTGGTGGAGAAAGGGAGCAAGGGTTTTCGCCCGGGGAAGAAGGAGAACAAGCTGGGGCTGCGCGCGAGCGACACCTCCGAATTGATTTTTGAGGACTGCGCGATTCCGCTGGAGAACCTGCTGGGGAAGGAAGGAGATGGATTCAGCGACGCCATGCGTATTCTCGACGGCGGACGGATTTCCATTGCCGCCCTGGGACTAGGAATGGCCCAGGGCGCGTACGAGGCGGCGCTGAAGTACTCCAAGCAGCGAAAGCAGTTCGGGAAATCGATTTCAGAGTTTCAGGCGATTCAGTGGAAGCTGGCCGATATGGCCACGGAAATCGACGCCGCCCGCCTGCTTACGTTGCGGGCCGCAGCCATGAAAGACGCGGGCATGAAGACCACCCTGGAATCTTCCATGGCCAAGCTCTATGCCGGAGAAGTGGCCGTTCGTTGCGCCAACGAATGCGTGCAGATTCATGGAGGCTACGGCTTCATCAAGGACTATCCGGCGGAGAAATACTACCGAGACGTGAAGCTGTGCACGATCGGCGAAGGCACCAGCGAAATCCAGCGGCTGGTGATCGCGCGGCAACTGCTAAAGGACTAGGGTCCGGGCGAAATCAGCTGGTGCTCAGAAGCACCCCAGGCGCGTGCGTGGTGCCGCGGGCCACCCGGATCCGATTCGCGCGGGTCAGGGGCTGGATGAGCTTGTTTGCGTCCGGCGTGGCCTGCGAATCTCCATCGGAAATCAGCGAACTTGCCGCCACGGTAAAGTGCAGCGCGTCACTTTCATCTTCGAAGTACAGAATCACTTTCCTGATGCTCATAGAACCTCCGGGAGCCGCCCTAGGAAACGATAAGTCCATCATAGGGAAAAATACTCGCAAGGAATCTGTACTTGTATGGTGCCCGTCAAAACACTTAGCCCGGGACCACGTGCCGGAAGCAACCGATCTGTGTTGCCGGCTGGTAGTATCTTTCCGCGTGGCGGGGATCCCGGGTGATGACCCGATGAGTTTCCCTGCGAGCGATTAGCTCCTACTCACGCATGACTTTCCCAAGAGTCATGGAACTGCGATGACGAAGGAGATGGCGGCGGTGAAGGTCCTCCTGGCGATTGACGACTCTGAAAGCTCCATCGCAGCGGTGGAGGCGGTGGCTACCCAGTTCCGGGCTGAGGACACGGAGGTGCTGGTGTTCAGCGCCGTGGACTGGGAAGCGATTCTTCCGGTTTCCTTCGTGCCGGCAGCAGGTTCCCCACTGGGCCAGGACCCCATTTCGATTCAGGATCAGGCGTTCGAACTGGCGCAGCGGCTGGTGAGCGAGGCGGCGGCGGCTCTGCGGAAACTCGAATTCCAGGCGAGCACCTTGGTGAAAAAAGGCAACGCCCGCCGGCTGATTCTGGAGTGCGAAGAAAGCTGGCATCCGGATCTCGTCGTTCTGGGATCGCACGGCCGCAAAGGCCTGGGCCGGCTGCTGCTGGGCAGCGTTGCCGAGAGTGTTGCCCGGCATGCCAAGTGTTCGGTGCAAATTGTGCGCACTCCCCCCAGGAACGATACCCGCCGGAAGAAGGCTGGCAGCAGAGAATGACGGTATGCGGCAGATGAAGCAGCATCCCGCTGATTCCGAAATACAGCCGCGAGCAGCTATTCGGCTGAGCAGGACCATCACCTGGACGTCCCGCTCCACCGGAAACCATCGACAGTAACCATCATCGACAGTAACCATGAGGACGAATGCCGGGATTGTCCTTTCGGGCAAAAAGGCGGGCAGGGATACCGCCTAGGGACTTCCGCCGGCTTTAGAATAAACTTAAGAAGTATGCTTGGGCAGTTTGTGCTGCCTGGATTCCGACGAAGGAACGCGCGCTCAGGGTTGAGCGCATCCTATGCCCCTTACAAGTATTCACGAAGTTGTTCCGGCTTCCCGGCTGGAGAAGGTCCACTACGCCATCCGCGACCTGGTTGTGCTGGCCGACGAACTGAGCCGCCAGGGCCGGAAGATTCTGCCGCTCAATATTGGCGACCCGCCGATTTTTGATTTTCCGGCTCCGCCGCATATGATCGAGGCCGTGGCTGCGGCTATGCGCGACGGCTACAACGGGTACGCGCCCTCGCTGGGCGCTGATGCCGCGCTGGACTCCATTCGCCGGGATGCCGAACGCAAGGGCATTGCCAACATTCAAAGCGTGTTCGTGACGCAGGGCACGGGCGAAGGTGTCGACATATGCCTGAGCGCGCTGCTCAATCCCGGCGATTCGGTTCTGGTGCCTCGTCCGGATTATCCTCTCTACACTGCCGTGCTGGCCAAGCTGGAGGCGCCAGCGAAGCCCTACGATCTGGACGAAAGCAACGGCTGGGAGCCTGACCTCGACCAGTTGGCCGCCAGCGTGGATCAATCCACGCGCGCCATCGTGGTGATCAATCCCAACAATCCTACGGGCGCGGTGTACTCGCGGCGGACGCTGGAGGCAATTGCCGAAATTGCCCGGCGCAACAATCTGGTCATTCTGTGCGACGAAATTTACGACAAGCTGATTCTGGACAGTGACGTCCAGCACATCGCGATGGCCAGCCTGGCGCCGGACGTGCCGGTGGTGACGCTGGGAGGCCTTTCCAAGAATTATCTGGTTCCCGGGTGGCGGATCGGCTGGGGCATCGTGAGCGGAGATCCGGCGCAGGTGCGGAACTACTGCGAGGGCGTTTACAAGCTGCTGCGTGCCCGTCTGAGCGCCAGTTATCCCATGCAGTGCGCCATTCCTCCCGCCTTGGACGGACCGCAGGATCACTTACAGGTGGCGACCGCGAAAATGCGGGCGCGCCGCGACCTGCTGGTCGAGTGGGCCAATGCGACGCCGCACGTGAGTTGCGTTCCGCCGCGCGCTGCCTTTTACGGGTTTCCTAAGCTCGAAATTCCCGATGACGACTTGACCTTCGTCAAGGGCCTGCTCACCGAAAAAAGCGTTCTGCTGGTACACGGCGGCGGATTCGGACAGAAGCCGGGGACGCGCCACGTGCGGGTCGTCTATCTGCCGCAAGAGCGTGTCCTGAAACAGGCATTCGCTGCAATTGGCGAGTACATGCGGGAAAAATACCCCTCGTAAATAGCCCATCGCGCACTTACAGGGCATCATTTCGTACAATTGCGGGTTGTTATATCGTGCGGGGATATTCCCGCCTTGCCTTCGTAGGCACGCGCCGGCAAGCACTCTGGTGCGCGTAAATTTCTGACTAAGAGTTCCCCAGGAGTGCCCGCAGTATGGCACTTTAGCGACAGCCATAGCGGATACCCGGTCACCGGCGCCGCATTGAAGAGAACCGCCCAGGATGAGGGAACCGTCACTGGCGGTTATCGCATCAATTAAATCGAGCAACTAAAGCGAGAATCAAGTGGCTTTGATCCGCGGAACAACATCGCATTTCCTTTGTGGGCAAGAGCGTGCAGATGTATCTTCGAAGAGAAAGCAAGAAGGAAAACAGGGGCGCATGAAAGCAAAATGGATGTGGACAGCAGCATGGTTTGTGCTCCTGCTGATGGTGACAGGCTGCGGATCGAGTTCGCAAAATGCACAGGCAGCTGCCGGGGCTGCCGGGGTTGCCGAACCCGCGGTGACTGTGGCGATTACCGGCCAGAAGTCAATCCCGATTGAAATCAGCGCAATCGGAAACGCGCAAGCCTACCGCTCCGTGCAAGTGAAATCCATGGTGGACGGTCAGATCCAGAAAGTACTGCTGACTCAGGGAGAAGAAGTGCGAGCGGGCCAGGTGCTGTTTGAACTGGACAAGCGGCCCTTCCAGGCGGCGCTCGATCAGGCGCAGGCCAAGCTGGCGCAGGACGAGGCCACGGCGGCAAACAGCCAGGCACAGGCGCAACGCGCCACCAGTCTTCTGCAACAGGGGATTCTGGCGGCTCAGGACGCGCAAGCGACGCAGGCACAGGCCAAGGCCAACCAGGCGGCTGTCGAGGCGGACAAAGCGGCGGTGGAAACCGCCAAGGTCAATTTGGGGTACACCGACATCAAAGCGCCGATCAGCGGCCGGGCGGGAGCGATCCTGATCAACCTGGGAAACCTGGTGAAGGCGAACGACACCAATTCCCTTGCCACCATCAATCAAATCCAGCCCATTTACGTGTCGTTCAGCGTGCCGGAAGACCAACTGGGCGCCGTGCAGAGCAAAGGAGTGGGGCATTTTCAGGTGCGGGCATTTCTTCCCAATGAGTCCAAGCCGGAAGTCGGCACGCTTAGCTTTATCGACAACAGCGTCGACACGACCACAGGCACCATCCGGCTCATGGCGACCTTTTCCAACCGGGACGAGAGGCTGTGGCCAGGAGCTTACGTCAATGCCAGTTTGAAGGTCGGGGTGAATGCGCATGCGGTGGTCGCTCCGGCCGTAGCGGTCCAGACGGGCCCCCAGGGAAAGTACGCTTATGTCGTCCAGCAGGACGGAACAGCGGTGATGCAAACTGTGAAGACGTCGCAGACCTATGGGCAACTGGCGGTAATTGCCAGCGGACTCAGCCCCGGGCAGCGGGTGGTTGTAGATGGTCAGGTGCGAGTGATTCCCGGCCATAAGGTGAACGTAACCCAAACGGTCCCGCTGCCCGAGGCGGCGCCCTTTTCCCCCAACGCAGCAAATGACGATTCCGGAACACCACAGTGACTTCGCTTTTCATCCGCCGCCCCATCATGACCGCCCTGGTAATGGCGGCCATTCTGATCTTCGGAGTCTTCGCCTACCGGGTGCTGCCTGTAAGCGACCTGCCGAACGTTGACTTTCCCACCATTCAGGTGAATGCGGGCCTTCCGGGCGCTAGCCCGGAGACGATGGCGTCGTCGGTGGCGACGCCGCTGGAAAAGCAGTTCAGCACGATTGCCGGCATCAACCAGATGACCTCCACCAGCTCGCTGGGATCGACCAGCGTCACGCTGCAATTCGACCTTTCGCGCAATCTGGACGGGGCGGCGGTGGACGTGCAATCGGCAATCGCGGCGGCGGGAGGACAACTGCCGAACAACATGCCCTCGCCGCCCAGCTTCCGCAAAGTGAACCCGGCGGAATCTCCTATTCTTTATCTTGCCCTGAGCTCGAACACACTGCCCATCTACGCGGTGGACGAAGCGGCGGAAACCACCTTCGGGCAGCGGCTTTCCATGATCGAGGGGGTGGCCCAGGTTCAGGTTTTCGGGGCGGCCAAGTACGCGGTGCGCGTGGACGCCGACCCAAACAAGATGGCGGCCATGCAGGTGGGCATCAATGAGCTTTCGCAGGCAATACAGAACGCCAACACCAACTTGCCGGTAGGCACGATTTATGCGCCCGACCACACGTACACGCTGCAGTCGAACGGACAACTGAGCAATGCGGCCCAGTTCCGCCCACTGATCGTCGCCTACCACAACGGAGCGCCAGTCCGCCTGGACCAGCTTGCCAACGTGGTGGACGGCGTGCAGAACGAGTATTCCAAGAGCTGGTTCAACGGACAGCAGGCCGTGATTCTGGCCATTCAGAAGCAGCCCGGCACCAACACTGTGGAAATCGTGAATTCGATTTTCGCGCTGATGCCCCAGTTGAAGGAGCAAATTCCCAGCTCTATCACGGTGACCACGCTTCACGACCGCTCGGCCGGGATCCGGGCCAGTGTGGATGACGTGAAGGCCACTCTGGGGCTGGCAATCGGACTGGTGGTTCTGATCATCTTTATTTTCCTGCGCAATGCTTCTGCCACCATCATTCCCAGCCTGGCGCTTCCCATGTCCATCATCGGGACGTTTGTGGTCATGTACCTGCTGGGCTACACGGTGGACAACTTATCGCTCATGGCACTGATCCTCTCGGTAGGCTTCGTGGTGGACGATGCCATTGTGATGCTGGAAAACATTGTGCGTCACATGGAGGCGGGAGAGCCGCCCATGCAGGCGGCCTTGACCGGCTCGGCGGAAATCGGCTTCACCATTCTGTCCATGACCTTGTCGTTGGCGGCGGTGTTCATCCCTATTCTGTTCATGGGCGGAATCCTGGGCCGCCTGCTGCACGAGTTCGCGGTGGTGATCACGGCGGCCATCCTGGTTTCCGGGCTGGTCTCGCTGACGCTGACGCCCATGCTGTGCAGCCGCTTTCTTCGTCCCGCGTCGGAGACCCGCCACGGCCACCTCTACAACGCGTTTGAAAGCCTGTTCGACGGCGCCTTGCATTTTTATGACTGGAGCCTGAAACGTGTGCTCCGCTGGAAGCTGGTGACCCTGCTGGCCAGCTTCGGTCTGCTGGCACTGACGGTGTATCTGTTCACCATTTCCAAGACCGGCTTTATTCCCAACGAGGATCAGGGCCTGGCCTTCGGATTCGTGCAGGCGCCCGAGGGAATCGGGTTCGACACGATGGGCGCTCAACTGCAAAAGATCGCGCAAATCGTGGAGAGCGATCCCAGTGTGCGGGATACGTTTACCTCCTATGGCAATCCGGTGAACCAGGGCCGGGTGTTTTTCGTGCTCAAGGACGTAAAGGACCGGGTCCACCAGATGAGCGTGGAACAGATCATCGCGGAGATGCGGCCCAAGCTGGCGCAAGTGCAAGGCGTACAGGTGTTCCTACAGTCGCCGCCTACGATTAACGTGGGTGGGCATCTTACCAACGCGCAGTACCAGTACACGCTGCAGAGTCCGAACACCAGTGATCTCTACGCGCAGGCGCCCAAATTGGAAGCGGCGCTGCGCCAGAGTCCGATGCTGCAGGATGTGACCAGCGATCTGCAGGTGGCCGATCCGCAACTGCGAGTGCAGGTGGACCGCAACAAGGCTTATGCCCTGGGGCTGACGGCGCAGCAGGTTTCCGACGCGCTTTATTCCGCCTTCGGGCAGCGACAGGTAAGCACCATTTACGCACCTAACAATGAGTACTACGTGATTCTGGATCTTGCGCCTCAGTATCGAAACAATACGAACGCGCTCTCCATGATTTATGTGAAGGCCTCGGACGGCAAACTGGTGCCGCTGAGTACCGTTTCGCAAGTGATCCCGGGCCAGGGACCGCTGACCGTCAATCACCTGGGGCAATTGCCCGCTGTGACCATCAGCTTCAATTTGGCTCCCGGAGTGGCTCTGGGAGATGCCACCCGGGTCGTCCAGGACACGGCAACGAAGGTGCTGCCGTCTACGATCACGGGAAGTTTTCAGGGAACGGCGCAGGCCTTCGAGCAATCCTTCTCGGGACTGGGATTGCTGCTGATCGCGGCCATCGCGGTGATCTACATCGTGCTGGGAATTCTGTACGAGAGCTTCGTCCATCCGCTCACGATTCTCTCCGGCCTGCCTTCGGCCGCGGTAGGGGCGCTGGCCACGCTGATCCTGTTCCATCGAGAACTGGACCTGTACTCATTCGTGGGAATCATCATGCTTATCGGCATCGTGAAAAAGAATGCCATCATGATGATCGACTTCGCCCTGGAGAATGAACGCACCAAGGGAGAGAGTCCGGAGGAATCGGTGTATCAAGGCGCGCTGGTACGCTTCCGTCCCATCATGATGACCACCATGGCAGCTCTGATGGGCACGTTGCCGATTGCCATCGGCTTCGGAGCGGGTTCCGGCGCGCGCCGCGGATTGGGCTTGGCCGTGGTCGGAGGCCTGATCTTCTCGCAAATGGTTACGCTCTATATCACGCCGGTCTATTACATCTACCTGGATTCCATCCAGACCTGGAGCAACCGCTTGTGGTCTCGCTGGACGGGAGGCAGGCGGCGCAATACGCAGCCTGCGCCTGAGCCGCCGGTGCTGGCAAGACAGTGAGCATCCCGGTCGCTTAATCCAGCAGAAATTTCAGTACGATACGATTGAACTCGTCTGGCACTTCTTCGTACGGCAGGTGTCCAACAGTCGGCAGGAGCACGAGTTGAGAGCCCTCAATCCGGCGCTGCAACTCGCGGGCGGATTCCGAAAGCACGGCGCTGTCCCGCTCGCCCCACAGTAACAACACCGGGTGATTGCCGGTCCGCTGGTAGGCCCGACGCACCCTCTCCATGTCTTTCCGCCAGCTTGCGACAATTCCCAGCAGACAGCGAAGCGTACCCGGAATCCGGAGCGGACGAGTGTAGCCCTGCAGAGTTCCGGGCGGAATGCGGCGCGGGTCGCCGTACATGCGGCGGAGGAAGTAGCCATACCAGGGCCGCAGCAGAGGGGCCAGACGCTCGAACAGAACCGCTCCCAAGCGCGTCGACAGCAGGCCGATCAGCAGGCGTCCGTGTTGGGACCAGGGGTTCACCGGGGCCGCCAGCACCAGACGTCGCACACGATGGGGCGCCTGCTCCGCCAAGAGGGCCGCAACGGCTCCGCCGCGAGAGGTGCCGATCACATCGGCGGAGTCGAGGCCGAGTGCGTCCATGAATTGCAGAAGACGGGTGGCAGAGGCCGGGAGGCTGCAGTCCAGACGCTGCGGACGCTGGGAAAATCCCGCGCCCAGAAGATCGGGAGCGTAGACGCGAAAATGCCGCGCCAACTCGGCAATATTTAAGCGCCAGGAGAAGGAATAGCCGAGAAGCCCGTGAATGAGAAGCAATGGCGGCTGGCTGGATGCAAGCTGCGGATGATCCCCGGAGGCGAACAAGTAGCGCATTCGCCCGGCGGGCAGTTCCACCCAACGCTCTTCTCCGCTCTCGTGAGCGCCGTCGTGCCGGTCATCGCGGGCGTCCGGGATCTTCACTTCGGGGCCGCGATTCAGCGCCGCGTCTTCAGCAGCTTGCGGAGGACTTTCAGCACTTTATCCGCATGCTTCTCCTGCACCAGGAAAGGAGGCAGGAAGCGCAGAGCGGTTTCATGGGTGCTGTTGATAAGGATTCCCTGCTCGCGGGCCTCCTCCATAAAGGGCTTGGCAGGAGTGTCCAGGTCGAGGGCCAGCATGAGGCCGCGGCCGCGCACTTCGCGCACGATGGCAAAATTCTCCTGCAACTGCTCCAGGCCGTGGCGGAAATATCCGCCTACGCGGCGCACGTTCTCCAGCAAGTTTTCATCTTCGACGATGGCGAGAAACTCCAGGGCCACGCGGCATGCCAGCGGACCGCCGCCAAATGTAGTGCCGTGCCGGCCGGGAGTCATGGCTGCCGCCGTCGCTTCATTGGCAAGAATCGCGCCCATGGGCAAACCCGCTGCCATTGGCTTGGCGATGGTGACAATATCGGGTACAACCCCCGAGTGCTGATAGTCGAACATGCTGCCGGTGCGTCCCAGGCCGCATTGGATTTCGTCGAAGATCAGCGTAGCGCCGTGCCGGTCGGCGGCCTCGCGGGCGGCCCGCAGAAACTCCGGAGTGCTCACATAGACGCCGCCTTCGCCCTGGATGGGCTCGATCACTACGGCGCAGGTGTCATCGTCGATGGCTGAGCGCAGCCCTTCGACGTCGTTGGGTTGCACAAACTGAACTCCGCCTCCGAGCAGGGGCTCGAAATCTTCGCGGTACTTTTGCTGCCCGGTCACGGACAGCGCGCCAAAGGTGCGTCCGTGAAAGGAGTTATCAACCGACACCAGACGGGTTTTCGAACTCCGGCCGGACTTGTGAGCGGCGGCGCGCGCCAGCTTGATGGCGGCCTCCATGCCTTCCGTGCCGCTGTTGCAGAAAAAAGCGCGGTGCAGCCCGGAGAGGTGGGCCAGCTTTTCCGCCAGTTCGCCCTGGTATTCGTTGTAGTAGAGGTTGGAGATGTGGATCGCCCGCGCCGCCTGCTCGCGAATGACCTTCACGATGCGCTTGTGCGCGTGCCCTAGCGCATTCACGCCGAGTCCGGAGAGAAAGTCCAGGTATTTGCGCCCACTGTAGTCCTCCACATAGACGCCTTTGCCCTTGGCGATGGCCAGGGGGTAGCGCCCGTAGGTGGGCAGCACATAACGCTGCTCGCGTTCCACGATCTGATCGTAGGTACTCATCTGGGTTTGAGGCTGTTCTCCCTGGACAATGGCCACGGCACACCACCTGATCGATTTTGAATTGCACTGCGCACTACCACGGTAAAGCGTTTGTCCCTCAAGGGCTAATTGATGGCCGCCAAAGAAATCCTAAGCGATCACGGGAAAAAGCCGAGTCCTCGCTTCACGCGAAATGACAAGCAGGACATTTCTTCCGTACACATCCATAGACCTGGAAGCTATTTCGCCGCTTGCGGGGTCGCGAAAGCTCTGCCCGACTAATCTTCCACCCAGCGGCATCGGAGCTGCCCCTGGCGCATCTCGGCCATGATGCGCTCGGCGATGGCGTCGAGTTCCTCGATGGGATGTTGCTCGCCTTCAAAGTAAATGGAAGGTGGAGAGCCGAACGGCTCGGCCCATACCTCGAAGGCTCCCCCTCCGGTGGTGACTTCCAGGTAATCGCCCTCTCGCAGCCTACGCTTCAGTTCCTCTGTGTTCAGATCCAAGGTTCGTTCCTCGCAAGAATCCCAATTCTAAACTGCTCCACCGAAATCGCTAACCTCAAGATTATTTTCCGGCTGGGATCGCGGAAGTCGAGCCCGGCTCCGCCACAACCGGCGGAACATATCCCCGGCGGGGACGGCCATCAGGGCCAGGGCCAGCAGAAACAGCGGCCAGCGGAAGTGCTGCGGGAGCATGGCCCGCAGGGCCTGCTCGCCGCTTCCGACTGCCCGCAAGGAATCGGCCATGAAACACAGCCAACGCCAGCGCCATACCCAGCGTGCTCAGGGCGGCAGTCCGGCGGCAGGGCCAGAGCGGACTTCCATCGCAGTCGAACTGGGTAATGAGCGTCCCTCCCAGGATCATGAGCGCGGCGATGCTCACCGGAGCCAGCACGGTGCCCACCATGGGAGCGGGAACCAGGAAGAGAACATCCCAGTCGAATGGCGATGTGGGCCATCTCACGATGGCATAGAGGAAGACGTAATAGAGGATGTCCCAGACTCCCCAGGCAATCACCATGTATCCGAAGCGCTGGCGGGCGTTGCGCCCGGCCAGGCAACCGACCGCCAAGAGCATGACCAGAGTCGCCAGCTCGCGGATCAGTTCCGTTGCGCCCAGCACGTGGTTGGGCGGCAGCGGATTGCGCCTGATAGGGAAGGACCCGGTCCACAAGCATGCGCAGGTACGACGACGGTTGCCGACTCCATCCAGGCCATGGCTGCCGCGAAAACCACCACCAGGGTCCACCGCCCGCGACTGCTCATGGATCGCCCCCTTCTCGTCCAGTGGCCGAACCGGCGCGCCGACTATAGGCGCCCGCAGGATTGAGGTTGGGACAGAGCCTGGCGGTCGCGGTTAAAACGCGGCCCGGCTATATGAAGCTGCCGGGCGTGCCGCGAGCACCTCAGTACTGGGCGTATTCGCTGCTCTCTTCCTGCCAGACGGTAGGCAGTCCACGCCGGGCAGCCTCTTCCGCCAAGCGCTCGGAGATCTTGGTGAGCACGGTGAAGATTTGCACTCCACGGCTCACGTAGTCGGGCGCGTGCTCCCAGATGGATTCAAAGTTGTCAGGATACTCCGCCGCCAGCACCGCCAGCCCGGCGGTCCCCAGAATCACCGCCGCCGAGCGGTTGCCTTTGATGGCCATCAGGGCGCCTGCGCTCAGCGATCCGATGACAATTGCCTTTTTCCAGTTCTGCATAGTACGCCTCACTCGCTCCGGCCTATAGTTTACCCCGCCGAGGCGGCTGAAACACCCAAGGTTAGAGACCGGCGGCAGCACTGCCGTTGTCCATGCATTTTCCGCCCGGGAAACGGCGAGCGCAGGTCCCCGAAAGGACAACGGCATTGGGGGCGATATCAGCTAATATGCTGCATCGTGCTCAGCACACGCAAACATCCGCGCATTCCAATCGCCGCCCGGGTGACGATTGTGACCTCGCGCGCGCGCGTGGAGGGCGAGGCCGGAGAAATTGGCGCGGGCGGAATGTCGGTACGCTGCGAGCATCCTCTGGCTGTTTCCCAGCTCGCCGTCTCCCAGCCTGTAGAACTTGAGTTCCGGCTGCCGCCCGATGGGCCGGAGATTCGCATGGCCGGCATAGTATGGTGGAAAAAGGACAAGGAGTTCGGCTTCCGCTTCGATCTGCTGTCGGCACACCATAAGCTGGTGGAGCAGTGGATCGAACAGCGGCTGCAGGCGGCGAAATACTTTTCCAAACCGATCTAGGCGGGTCTGGCCGACGACGCGGTTCCAGCGGCTGCGCAACTTCTCAACTTCAGAATTTCAACTTCAGAACCGAATCGCAATTGCATGGCATCCATAGGCTCCATGAAGCTGCCCTGCGATGAAGCCGTGATCCGGTCGGCGGCTGGGGAAGCCCCCTGCCGGCGTGACGCGAGATCGTGGATTCTGGCCGCGACCATCCTCGGCTCCAGCATGGCGTTTATCGACAGCACCGTGGTCAACGTCGCTCTGCCCGCCCTGCAGGCCGACTTTCACAGCACATTAGCCGGCGTGCAGTGGGTCATTGAATCCTATGGCCTGTTTCTCAGCACATTGATTCTGGTTGGCGGATCGTTGGGTGACCACTTCGGCCGCCGCCGCATATTTCTGCTGGGCGTGTCGATTTTTGCGCTGGCGTCCGCGGCTTGCGGAGCCTCGTTAAACCTCCAGGAACTGATTCTTGCCCGCAGCGTTCAAGGCGTGGGAGCCGCGCTGCTGGTGCCAGGGAGTCTGGCGATTATCAGCGCGTCCTTCGACGAGGCCAGCCGCGGCCAGGCGATTGGAACATGGTCCGGCTTTACCGCGATCACGACCGCGATTGGGCCGGTTATGGGCGGATATCTGGTGGAGTATGTTTCCTGGCGCTGGGTATTCTTTCTTAACCTTCCGATTGCGGCGGCGGTGGTCGCCATTTCCGCCCGGCGAATTCCGGAGAGCCGCAGCTCCACCGCCGGCCACGTGGACTGGTTCGGCGCGCTCATTGGCAGCATTGGGATGGGAGGCCTGGTGGCAGGGTTCATCGAATCGGCCAATCTGGGTTGGGGGAATCCTCTGGTTTATGGCGGATTGATTGCGGGCCTGGGTTGCCTGCTTGCGCTTTCGTGGATGGAACGCAGAACAGCTTCTCCCATGGTGCCGCCCGCACTATTTGCGTCGCGCAGCTTCAGCGGCGCCAACCTGCTTACGCTGCTGCTCTATGCCGCCGTTGGAGTCTTCTTCTTTCTGTTCCCCCTGAACCTGATTCAAGTGCAAGGCTATTCCGCCACGGCAACCGGAAGCGCGTTGCTTCCATTCATTCTGCTGATGTTCTTCCTGTCCCGCTGGTCTGGAGGGCTGGTCATAGACCATGGCGCACGAGGTCCGCTGATCCTCGGTCCACTGATTGCCGCCTCCGGTTTCCTGTGGTTCGCGCTGTCCTCGGGTGGCTCGGGCTATTGGAAGGCATTCTTTCCGGCGCTAGTTGTTCTGGGGCTCGGGATGGCGGTCACGGTGGCGCCACTGACTACGGTTGTGATGAGTTCGGTGGACCGGGACCGTGTGGGCACGGCATCCGGAATCAACAATGCGGTCGCCCGGGTCGCGGGGGTGCTCGCGATTGCCGTCTTCGGAGTCCTCATGGTGAGCGCTTTTCGCTGGCGGCTCGACCAGGGTCTGAGCCGCTTGCCACTTGCTGCCAACATCGTGCAGGAGATTCGAACCAACGCGGTGAAGCTCGCCGGGTTGCGGCCTCCCGCCGGCGTTGATCCCAGCGACGCAATCGCCATCCAAAAACTGGTTGGAGAAGCATTTGGATTTGGCTTCCGCATCGTAATGCTGGCTAGCGCTGCCTTGTGCGCCGGAGCCGCTGCAGTCGCAGGACTGACGATTCCGCCGGATTCGTCTCACTGGCAACGCGAGCCCGGACAGGACAAGTCACGCATTCCGGCCAAAAGACGTGTGCTAAAATCAAACGCAAGTTCCACACAACGGGACTGAGTCTGAATCCCGCAGCATCCCACGCAAGCCACCCTCAGGGCGCGTAGCTCAACTGGCAGAGCAACTGACTCTTAATCAGTAGGTTGTAGGTTCGATTCCTACCGCGCTCACCACCCCAAAACCTAAATCCATCCAGCAGGTTGGCAGGAGATGAGCCAATTCACCATGGGCCAAGATGGATTCCGGGCCTAACCTCAAGACGGAGTAAGGCCAGGGGGTTCACGCACAGAACTGCCTTCCCCGCGAGCAGATTATAGGGGATAATCACTAGTTCTCGTCGATTCAGGAGAGGCACCGTAGGAATGACCCAAGAATATCCTGACCGTGTGTGGTTGTATCCTCCTAAGTTCTGGGCCGCCACCCAGAGCATGAGCAAGGAAGAAGTTGATGTTTTGATGGACCGGCTGTGGACAATGGCGGAGCAATGTGACACAGCTGGCCTGAGCCAGTTTGATTTCATTCAGGTCGGGAATCCCTACAAGAAGAGCGCGGCATAGGCGAGCAGGGCCTATCTTCGATGCTGCAGCGGTACGCAGCCCGCGAAGAACACTGTTTCAGAACTTGGTTGCTGATTCGCTAGTGGTCTCTCCCACGATGCAGTTTTGGTTCGCTTGAGCCCGCATCAGCTCGGAACTTCCTGCCGGTCTCTGCACCGCTCCCGCCATATTATGCTGACTTGCCGGCAGCCCGTGCCGGGTGGACGCTGTTCTGCCGCGCCGTTTGCCCACTCATTCCTGCAACATCGAATCAATTTCCGCCAATCGGGAATAGCGTTGCCGCGGCGGGAGGTGTCGAAGGGTGTGACCGCTGGAAAGCCGAAATAGCTCTTCTGCAAGATTGGTCACGTGATCCCCGGCACGTTCCAATGCTTGTGCCATGAAGAGAACGGTTGCCGAGCGCCGGCCGTCCCGCGTCTTACTCTCCAGGTGAGACCGCAGGATATCGTGCCGTAGCCGGTCAATGTCCGCATCCAATCGCAGGACAGGAGCGACGGCCCTCGGGTTCCTTTCGACGAAGCCCTTATGGACCTGTTCCAGCATCTTCTTCAATATCGCTGTCATGCGCTGCCAGGCGGTCGACATCAGCGGCGTGCGGCCGGGAACACATTCCTTGAAACCCCTTGGCAAACCCAAGCAGGAGATCCCCAATGCGTTCAAGGTCGTTGATGAAGCGGGCACACGCAAGCAGTTCCCGTGCTCTAGCTTCAGAGACACGCGTGATCGCAGCTGGCATGCTCTCGTCGGCTTCCCGCTCGATTTGGTCCAGCTCTCTCTCGCACTCTTTGATCGCGTGGATCGCCAGCATGGACGATGTCTTCAAGACATCTTCCACGTTGCACACGGCGTCGATGGCGACAAGGCAAGCTTTTTCAGCGAGCACAACCAGTGCCCGGATGCGGGGCTTCAAGCCAGTGATCCTGGCCTGTGGGGTTGCAGGCATGGCCAGATGGCCGGACTTCGGGGGCACGGAGACGCCAACCGAGTGCTCCGCCCCTGAATCTGTATGGGTTGCGAAGCGCTGTCTCCTGGGAACTGTTTTGCCCAAAATGCCTTCTAATGCCTGCGCTCATCACGGCCCGATGAAAAATTCGCCGGGCTGGCAGACTTGGGAGTTCGGCTCTTACAGTATTTGCCGTCGCGGAGAATCGTTGCCGGCTAACAAAATCGGCAATCCGCAGGTGTTTTCCAGCAGATGCCGCGCCGCTGCAATGCGCTCGGCGGTACGGGTTTCCGCCCGATAGCCCTGCGCCCTGACCAGCGCGAACCCATTCTGCTTTTGCACAGTAACGCGTTTGATGGCGCGGTCATGCTGCGAATCGAGCCCATCCGCCAGTCGCAGAATGCCGCCCAGAACAGCAATCGTTTGCCGGCTCGAGAAAGAAAGGGAACCATAATGCTTATGTTTGGACTGCGGTAGAGCGCCGCGATGATACCGGGCAGCCAGCGCCGCAATTTCCAGCTGCTCCGCCGTCCATCCCGGTGGATTTCCCGCCTGTTCGAGCATTCCGCGGATCTCTTATGATGTTCCCGATGATGTTCCCGCTTGCGGTTTGCCCGACCGATCTCGTGACTCAGCGCGGAGACGGTGAGTAGCTCGCGTGGCCGGAGTTGCGCATTCAACCTGATTAGGCCTGCTGCCTCCAATCCGTCATAAAGTTCAAGCGCCAGCCGGAGCACGTGCCGCGTGTGAGAAGGATCGGGATCGAAGAAAGAGGACCATACGTCAAAGCGGCTCAATACGGCTTTTCCCAGCTCCGGCCCGCTCGGCAACTGAGACCTCCACACTTGCCACAGTGTGTGAACACCCGTCATTTTATGGCGATAGGCCTGGACGTGTATCTGACGCCTCGTGGTGATTAATTCCCGCCAGCGTGCTCGCTGAGCCGAGTCCGTAAAAACCCTGGTCTTTAGAGCTGTCTCCCACAGAACATCCAGATCATGAACTTCTCCAAGCCAGTCCTGCAGCTGCTTAAGGTCTTCTCCCCACTGCTGATAATGCACTGGCAGGAAATTCTCCACTATGTAGCGGAAGCGCTTGATTCCGATCCGCAAATTGTGCAGCGAGATCTTGCTGCGGTTCCGCATGGCGGCGCGGTGAAGCTCCCGGGCCTTTTGCCACTTCTCTACCGCAAGGACCTGGAAGAGATCCCCACCAAGTTCGAACCGCTTGGCGCGCTGGTCGAGCACCATGGCCCAGCGCAACCACTCCCGATCGTCGAATCCGCGGAGTACCATTCCTGCCTGATCGCGCAAGCGTTGCTCTGTAGCTGTACAGTGCTGCAGCAGGCGTTCCCGTACCGGATCGTCTGGAGCTCCCAGCTTTTGCACCCAGCCTGCCAGGACCTGGATATCCCGCAGTTCCCCGAGCGCGCTGAACAAACGCTTGCCAGCCTTCCTCATCTTCTTCCAGGTATCATCCGGATCAAGCACAAAAATGCTCTCTGCCATTGAGCGGCAGCGACGCACAGCGACTCGCAGGTCATGGACGGCTTCTTCGTCGAAACTGACGCGAACCTTCGCGCCCTCGGCAACCACCTGCTCCATCCAGTATCCGACTCCCCGCTGCGCATCTGGTTTTGGTGATTCCATCATTGACGTGCCAGCACGTGCTTCCGCGTTGATCCTATTCTACGATGAACCGAGCCGGGGTCGGGATAAGGCGCCGAAGGAGACCGATGGAACTTCGAACGTCATGCGTCCGCGTGAACGAGCATGATTGCGCGATCCACAACAGTACAGAGCTCGCGAGCGTACTTTGCAGCCCGGCCTTGGCGTAATCGCCGTTTCGCCTCACCAGCTGGGAACCATGTCGGGTCACGATACGGTTCTTCGGGCGCCGCCAGTTTCTTGACCGAGCAGAGATAGGCCTCCACCGTATATTCGTGCCTCTGAAAAGGAGCCCTCAGGAGCCGCTTGGAGTGCATATACGAAGCAAATGGACGTGGTTCGACGCGGCAGGTCGCACCCGCCTCCTCCAGGGCTTCTCGAGCCACGGCGCGAGTTCGAGTGAGGCCATCGTCTACTCCTCCCTTGGGGAATGTCCACCGGCCACTGCTTGTGCGCACTAGGAGAAACTCGATGTGCGCGCCGTTGGCTCGGTAACAGATTGCCGCCACGTGTACTCGTTGCTCGTCGAACACTGGCCGCTTTCGGCGGACTGAATCTCGTGAGGTCTGCGAATGGTATCGGGGTTCACTCGATATAGGCACGTAATGTCTCCAGACAAAGATCTTTCTGACGTGCTGCGTTGAGCGTGCAACAAACGAGCGCCCATTCCAATATCCCAGTTTGGTTCCATGGGATAGGCCGTGGGTGGGCGCGTGCCCCTGGCGGGCGAGCCGTCGGGTATCATGGCAGCTTGGATCGATTCATGAACAAGCTCCTGGCAGCCTGCACGGCCATGCTTTGCTGCATCGGTTTGGCCGCCGCACAGGACACAGCCTCCCTGTATCGGGCTTTCGTGAAGCCTCCCGACGACGCGCGGCCCATGGTTCGCTGGTGGTGGTTCGGTTCGTCAGTGACGAAAGCTGAACTGGACCGGGAAATGCGAACGATGAAGGAAGGCGGCTTTGGAGGATTCGAGGTTCAGGCCACCTATCCCCTGGCTCTGGACGACCCGTCGCAGAACCTTAAGAACCTGCCCTATCTTTCCGACGGCTTCATCGACGCGCTGCGGTTTGCTTCCCAGAAAGCGCAGGAGTATGGCCTTCGCCTCGATCTGACACTCGGCAGTGGCTGGCCTTACGGAGGGCCACAAGTGCCAGTCACCGAGGCCGCGGGCAGCCTGCGGTGGGAACGGGTCGCAGTGAAGCCGGACTCGCGCCGGGTTCCCTTGCCCACGATAACCGAGGGAGAGAAATTCATCGCCGCGTTCGCCGGCGGCACTGACCGGCGGCTCACGGACATCCGCGACGGAGCCCTCTACTTGCCGGAAGCCGGACACCCGCAGGACGATTCGCCGAAACAAGTCTGGTTCTTCATTTCGAGTCGGACCGGAATGATGGTCAAGCGGCCTGCCGTGGGCGCGGAGGGCTTTGTGCTGGACCACTACGACCAAGCCGCCATTGATGATTACCTGCGGAACACAGGCGACCGGCTGATGCAAGCCTTCAGCACCCATCCGCCCTATGCGGTTTTTTGCGACAGCCTGGAAGTCTACGGTTCCGACTGGACGGGAGACTTCCTCGCCGAGTTCCGAAAACGCCGCGGTTACGATCTGGTTCCGCACTTGCCGGAACTGGTCTCGGACATGGGTCCCAAAACGGCCGCGGTACGATACGACTGGGCCCGGACCCTGACGGAATTGCTCAACGAACGGTTCATCACACCGCTGCATGAGTGGGCCCAGGGTCACCATACGCTTTTGCGGATGCAGGCCTACGGCATGCCTCCCGCGCTTCTATCAAGCTATTCCCTGGTAGACCTTCCCGAGGGCGAAGGCGCGCAGTGGCGAGAGTTGAGCGCGACGCGCTGGGCTTCGTCTGCCAGCCACATCTATGGACAAGCCGTGACCTCTTCGGAAACCTGGACGTGGCTGCATTCGCCCGTTTTCCGCGCCACCCCGCTCGACCTCAAAGCTGAGGCGAACCTCCACTTCCTGGAAGGCATCAACCAGTTGATCGGCCACGGGTTCCCTTACACCTCGGAAGGAATTGCGTATCCAGGGTGGCGGTTTTATGCAGCCTCGGTGCTGGACGACAAGAACCCCTGGTGGATCGTGATGCCCGACGTGACCCGCTATCTGCAACGCTCCAGCTTTATGCTGCGCCAGGGGAAGCCCGTCAACGACGTCGCCGTGTACCTGCCAGCCGCCGACGCCTATTCCGCTCTGCAACCCGGGCAGGTCAATCTTTTCAAGACACTGAGCGCAAGAATCGGACCCGAGGTCCCAGGGCAAGTTCTCAATGCCGGCTTTGGATTCGACTTTTTCGATGATGGATCGCTGAATCTCGCCGGGAAGGTGGCTCGCGGCGCATTGATGCTGGGAGAGAACCGATACAAAATCGTGCTGCTTCCGGCAGTCGAGTCCATTCCACCTGCTACTTTGAGCACATTCGAAGAATTTGCGCAAAGTGGCGGAATCCTGGTTGCTACCGGGGGAATTCCTTCATCGGCGCCGGGGCTTCTGGCGACCGCACAACAAAATAAAGAAGTGCGTGAAACCGCCGCACGGTTGTTCCAAGGTTCGGCGGCGAAGGGTCACCTGGTAAGCGTAAATGAACTGGCACGGCAATTGCGTTCTCTCGCCACACCCGACGCCACTACAACGCCGGCAATGCCGGAAATTGGGTTCGTGCACCGCCGCACGGACTCCGCAGACATCTACTTCATTGCCAATACGGGCAATGCTCGCCAGCGCGGCCAAATGACATTTCGCGTGGCCGGTACCCCGCCGGAGTGGTGGGACCCGATGACCGGACAGTCCTCTCCCGCCGAAGTATCGGGGAGCGGCAGAGAAACTACCACCGTTTCTCTAAGCCTGGCCCCCTACGAGGCAAAGTTCCTCGTGTTTGCCAAGGGGATGAAAGCCGCCCCATCGAAGCAGTGGCGGTCGACAGGCGGCCCGGTTGACGTCAGCAGGGGATGGAAAGTCAGCTTCGGAACCAGCGGCCCCACGGAGACAATGGAGAAGCTTCACTCCTGGACCGATGATGCGGCAACGCTTGATTACTCGGGCACTGCGACCTATGAGAAAGAGGTCCAGCTACCATCTGAAATGATGGGCGAGGGCAAACGGCTGATTCTGAGCTTCGGCGAGGGGACACCCATACCCGAATTACCCCGGAAAAACGGGATGCAGGCATGGCTCGACGGACCGGTTCGAGAAGCGGCCGTTGTCTATGTCAACGGAAAGAAGGCCGGGGCAGTGTGGAGTCCTCCTTACGAACTGGATATTTCCGATTACGTGAAGCCCGGAGCAAATGAACTCAAAATTGTGGTTGGGAACCTCGCCCTCAACTCCATGGCGGGGTATTCCCTGCCTGACTACAGGCTGCTCGACCTGCGGTATGGGAAGCGTTTTGACGCGCAGGACATGAACGAAGTGAAACCGATCCCTTCCGGTCTGCTCGGTCCGGTTCGGCTGATCCCGGAAACATCCGCTTCGCGTTGAGGCAAACCACGTCCCTGAAATTGGGGTCGTAGCAGCAAACGCTGGGGCCTGACTTAATGTTTGGGGATGTGGAGGTCGCGCGACACGATCAACTTCAACGTCACGTTGTCCGAGGCGCCAGTCAGGCCGAAGCCCACACCCGCTTCGATATCCGCCCATCTGGCCGCGTGATCGAACACCGCAAAGATCTGGTGGGACTGGTCCTTGGCCGGGTAGAAAGCGTTCAGCGCACCGATATCGGCATACTCCTCGACTGCGAGAGCCCACTTCGGGTCCAGGTTATAAGCAACGCGGGATGCCGGCGCGAAGTCGAGGCTCTGAAAGCCGCCGGCAAAGGAGTTGTCGAGAATGGGATTCACGATGAAGTCCCAGCGGTGCAGATGAAGGCCGACAATGGGGCGAATCTCGGAAGTGAAGTGCCTCGGATCCCAATGGCTGGAGTTGTAGCTGAACTCAAAATTCGCAGCGTAGAAGAACTTGCGTTCCGCGGCATGTGGCACCGCGAACAGCAGACGAATCTTGCCGCCGTTGATGGTGGCGCCGCGGTCCTTGGAAACGCTGTACAGCGGCAGATAAAGGCCCGCCTCAAACCAATCCCTCACACCATAGGCCCATTCGGCGACACCGTTGAATGATTTATCAGGAATCAGGCCGCCGGGGAATGCCGGTGTCTTCAGGCCATCGGGAGTGAAGTTATTGTGCAGGGTGAGATTGAACACGCCGGGTGCGGCAATGGAGCCATCGTAGACCTGGATCTCGTCCGTCTGGGCGGAGGCGGCAGGCACGACAGTCGTGGCAATCGCCAGCAGCACGCTGGCCCGAAGCAACCGTTCGAGCCGGAACCTGTTTCTCGATTTACCGGATAGCAAAGGCTCCCGTTCCCCTTTAACTCCGAAGTATGTGGTCCATGAATTGTAGCAGCAGAGAACACCCCCGGATGGAGGCAGGGATATCGGGTGTTTCATGAATGCGCCTGACGGGCAGCGCTGGAATGGCCGGCTGCGCGGCCCTATGGGGAGTAAAATAAAGACATGCGGCGGGTGTTCATCGTCGTCGTTCTGGGGCTGATGCTGGGTTCAATGGCAAACGCTCAGAGGCATGCTGGTGCCCGCGGAGGCGGCGGATTTCGACCTGCTTTCCCACGTGCGGCTGCCCCGCACGCCAGCCCGCGCTTGGCTGCACCGCGCCCGCGGTCTCCGTCGTTCGCGGCGCCAGCCGGACGAAACCGGCCGATGTTTCCAACATCCCCCGGGGGAGCGATGCTGGAAGGCAGTCAGGGTCATGCTCCCATCGTTCACAGACCGGTACGTCCCTACCCGACTCCCACACGCCCCGTTGTGGTGCCATTTCCGGCTTACGGGAGCTATGCTTTTCCCTACAGCTCGTTCGGATATCCATATGGCAATCCGCTTTACTTTGGTTCGCTTTATGCGAATCCGTTCTTCGACAACGAATATCTCTTCGGCGCTTATGGTTATGATTATGGTTTGAGTCCGTATTCTCTGCAGGCGAATCCCCTGGTTGAGGATCTAAATATCCAGGTGCAGCAACTCCAGCAGGAAGACGACGCCTTGCGCCAGCAATTGCAGCAACATGCGGCGACCTCTCAGCTTCCTGCGCAGGAGCAACCGTCGTCAAAGCCGGCCGTTCCGTTAACGGTGCTGGTATTCCGGGACGGACACCAGCTTGAAGTCGGCAACTACGCCATCGTCGGAGACACACTCTGGATCCTTACCGACCAGCGCGCCACCAAGGTCCCGCTCTCGGACCTCAATTTAGAGCGGACGATTCACGCCAATCAAGAACGCGGGATCCCCTTTCCGGTTCCTGCCGCTGCCGCCAAGCCCTGACGATTTTTTTGAACCTGCGAAGCCAGTAGTCCATCCCATGCGGCATTCTCAGTCCAATTGAAGCCGGTACTTTAAGTTTGCATTAAGGAATAATCTGGTAGCGTGTTCTGCTTTCGAGGCGATGGTCCGGGACGAGAGTGCGCGTACTGATCGTAGAAGACGAGCGCCGTCTGGCGCACAATCTGAGCCGGGCCTTCCGCGAGGTGTGCGGTTATGCGGTCGATGCTGCAGCAGACGGGCGGCAGGGGCTATATATGGCCCAGGTCACCGACTACGACCTGATTGTGCTCGATTTGATGTTGCCGGAAATGGACGGCCTGACAGTCTTGCAGGAGTTGCGCAAATCCGGCCAGACTTCCCCCGTTCTGGTCTTGACCGCACGCGATGAGAAGCCGGTGATTGTGGACCTTCTCAATGCCGGCGCCGATGATTACCTAACGAAGCCGTTCGATCTGGGAGAGCTGATCGCACGGGCCAAAGCGCTGGTGCGTCGCGCCAAGGGCCAGCCTTCGCCGGTACTGCGTGTCGGAGACCTGGAAGTCAACACGGTGGAAAAGTCGGTCATGCGCGGCAAACGGCTCGTGGAACTTACTCCGATGGAATACCGGGTTCTGGAATATCTGGCGCATCGCCCCAAAGCTGTGGTTTCCAAATCGGAGTTGCTGGAACACTTATACGACTTCAACTGGGAAAAGTTCAGCAACGTGCTCGAAGTGTACATATCGGGACTGCGGCGCAAGCTGGAGAACGACACGGCGCCGCTGATCCACACGGTTCGGGGACATGGGTATGTTCTGCGCGAGTAAGCAATGGGAAAATCGCTGCAAGCGCAACTCGTAGCTGCGGTGCTGCTGGCAGAAGTGCTGCTCGCCGGCGGACTGATCGTGGTGTGGCGCTATTCGCTCTGGCAACAACTGGTCGCGGGGCTGGATTCAGCCGTGTCGGGCCGCGCCATGGCCGTCGCCGCGCTGGTTCGCTATGCGGAGGACGGGAGCGGAAGCCTTGTCTTCGACAAAGGCGTGGTTCCGGCCACGCTCGATCCTGCATTGCCGGATGCATATGAGGTCTTCGGACCGGATGGGAGTCTCATCGCGCGTTCGGATTACTGGCCGCACGAGCTAGGACCGGGAATGAACCTACCCAGCGGCTTCTGGACCGTACGCGCGGGCGGCCGGCATCTCCGCGGGATTCGCCTGGAGCATGTTCCCATTCTGGATGAGGAATCCGGCGTCCCTCTTTCGGCGTCCACGCTGACCGTGGTCTATGCCACCCCCACACGCTCCATGTACGAGCGAATGGAGTCCACGACCTATATTTTTGGAGGCGCCGCTCTCCTGCTGGTGGCGATCACCGCACTTTTCGCGTTCTTTGTGGTGCGCCGTTCGCTCATGCCGTTGCGAAAGCTGGCTTCCGAAGCCGGCGGGATCTCGGCCCATCAATGGAGCTTCGAGCCGCCCGAAAGCGCATCGCAACTTTCCGAACTTCGCCCGCTCGTCGAATCCCTGGAAGTGATGCTTGCCCGGCTGCGGCAGGCATTCGAGTCGCAGCGCGACTTCATCTCCAACGCGGCGCATGAGTTAAAAACTCCCGTCGCAATCCAGAAATCGACATTGCAATTGCTATTGCACCGTGAGATGTCGGCGAAAGAATATAAGCGGGGAGTGCAGCAGGCGTTGAGCGATACGGAGCGCATGGAGGACCTGCTGCAGCGTTTGTTGCGTCTGGCACGCGCGGAGCAGGTGGCAACCGGGAGAGAGGGGCAGAACGAGCCGGCAGCTCTTTCCGCTTCCTGCGAAATGGCGCTGGCCCGAATGCAGCCGTTCGCGGAATCGCGCGGCGTTGTCCTGCAATTCGTCCCCAACGGCGAGGCACGCGTAGCGGCAGATCCCGACGATCTGCTGGCAATCTGGAGCAACCTCCTCGAAAATGCTATCCGCCACACCCCGCAGGGCAGGACCGTGCTGCTCAAGGTGGATGCCAGCGGCGGGCAAGACGCAACCGTGACCGTTGCCGACCAGGGGTGCGGCATCGACTCCCGGCACCACGCCAGAATTTTCGAGCGCTTCTACCGCGGCGATCAATCAAGGGCCCGCGATACCGGCGGAACCGGACTGGGACTCGCAATCGTAAGGACTCTGGTGGAGGCCTATGGCGGCTCGATTTCCGTGGACAGCGAAGTTGGCCGGGGCGCCATCTTTTCCGTGAAGCTGCCTCTCTCGTGAATGGGCGCTCCCTGAGCTTCGCTTTCACCCCGCGCTTCCACGCGGGTGGAACGGCTATCTTTCCAATATCAGCAGCGTGAACGATCCTGGCACCATGGGCGGACGCGGGCGTGGATTTTCGGCCGTAGGCGCCGGACGCTCGCCGAACTTAGCGGTGACCAGGTAAACCTTGCCGTTGCCGGGATCCAGCGCCATGGTGCGCGCTCCGCGTTGCGTGCTTACGGACTGCACCACGGTGTACTTGTCGGGACTGTCTTCATGCACCACGGTCAGCGTGCCGTCGCCGCCGTTGGAGCTGAACGCGAGCTGTGTCTTGGGATCGAACCTGGCGGCATCGGGACCTTCCCCAATCGTCACCTTGGCCACCTGCTTGCCCGAATCGGCATCGGTTACCGCCATTACCTTGCCGTCGCACACCGAGAACAGGCGACGATGCGCCTGATCGATGGCCAGGCCGCTGGGACTTTCGCATCCTGGCAGCTCCCAGGTGGCGGTCGGCTTCATGGACCTCGCATCAATGGCGGTCAGACTATTTTTGTCTTCGATATTGACGTAGACGTGGCCCTTGCCGTCGGCGACCGCGAACTCCGGCTTGCCGGACAACGGAATGGTGGCGGCAACCTGGCCGGTCTTTGCATCTACGACGGTGGCGCTGTGGCTGCGCCCGTTGAAGGCAAACACGTGGTGGCTGACCGGGTCGTACATGATACCGTCCGGATTCTCACCCGCCGGAGCCTCGCCGATGGTCTTCAAAGTCTTCAGGTCGAAGATGGTGATGCTGTTTCCTCGCCCGTTACTGATGAATCCTTTTCCCAGATCGTCCGCTATGGCGATGCCATGCACGCCGGGAGTATCGGATATGTCGCCTAATTGCGCACCGCTGTTTCCATCGAGCACCAGCACGTGAGTGGCATGGGAAACAAAAATGCGGTGGGTGGCCGGATCCACAGCAAGATAGTCCCATCCACCTTCTCCTCCCAGCGTCACCTGCTTGACCAGGTGGTAATTGACAGGCGCCGCCGACAGACACGTCAGCAGGGAGAATACTGCGGCAAGGGCCAGGATAACTTTTCGCATTGCGAGGTTCCTTTCCGAATCAGTGTTAAGGAGAAAAAGGAGGCATGTTCGACGGGAGGCTTACCAGAGTAAAGCTTAAGCCGTGCTTAAGCCGAGGTGCCCGCCAATCCAACTTGCCCATGGGCGTTGGCGCGGGTCGCCTACCGGAGTGCTAGAATTGACAGCAGCGCCTGAGCACTCCTTATTGAACTACCCGCGAATTATTGCCTAGCCGTGCAGACGGTCAGCGGCAAATGATGTTGCAATGAGAATCTTCGCTTCCTGCACCCTCGTCCTCACGCTGGCTTCGGCAGCCTGTGCCCAAGTTCTGACACCGCGCCCCGGCCCGCCCGCAGCCGACTCGCAGCCCACGGCGCCTGCATCGATTACCCTTCCACTCGTAGTGCCGGAAGACGCCATTCTCAAGGTGGCTCTCGACAAGGAAGTCCGTATACGGCATGTCGGCCAGGCCGTGCAGGGCAAGCTGACCGAGCCGGTTTACGCCTTTGACAAACTATTGATTCCGGCCGGCAGTCCAGTCTCTGGGAAGATTTCGTCCATTCAGACACTCACCACCCGAAGCCGCGTGATTTCGGCGTTGAACGCTGATCTTACGCCGTATCGCAAGGTAAGCGTGCAGTTCGACTCGGTGCGCCTCCGTGATGGGCGCACGATTCGCCTGAGCACGAGGCCTTCGGCAGGTTCCAGCGGAACCCTGAGGTTCGTGACGGCCGAACAGCAGCAGCCTAAAGGTGCGATTGGCGTCGGCAAAAACGAGGTTCGCAACAAGGTGAGCGAGGCTCATGCCCAGGCCAAGCAGGAGTGGGACCGCGCCCTGAAACAACTGCATGAGCCTGGCAAACTGCACCGCATGAAGAAGTTGGCGATTGCCGAACTGCCGTACCGTCCGGAGTATCTTGAGGCGGGCACCGCATTCGACGTGCCCTTAATTCAGCCCCTCGATTTTGGGTACGAGACCGTACCTCCTACTGAACTTACCGGTATCGGAACGCTGCCTCCGCCGGGAAGCGTTGTCCATGCCGTGCTGGCCACGCCGCTGAGCTCCAGGACGGCGGATAAAGGGCAGGCAATCAAAGCGATTGTGACCCAGCCTGTAATGGTGGGCGGGCGGCTGTACGTGCCCGAAGGCAGCCTTCTGATGGGTACGGTTCTGCAAGCAAAACCAGCGAGGCGGCTCTCCCGCAGCGGCCAGTTGCGTATTGCGTTTCATCAGCTCGTGCCTCCGCAGGGAAGCAAGCAGCAGATCGAGGCCACGCTGGCCGGGCTGGCTGTCGCCAACGGCAGCAACCTGAAGCTGGATTCCGAGAGCGGAACCAGGGCTACCACGTCGAAGACCCGCTATCTGAGTACGGCCATGGCGCTGATGCTTGCCACGTCCGCAACGGAGGGAGACCACGAAGACCGGCTTCAGGGGGGCGGTCGCGATGCCGGTCCGTCGGCGGCGAGCGGCGCATCGGGATTCAAAGTCGTGGGAATGGTACTGGGCGCGCTCGTGCATTCCCGAGCGCTCTCTACGGGCATGAGCGCGTATGGCGCAGCAATATCGGTGTACTCGCACTTCCTGACGCGCGGCAATGACGTGGTCTATCCCGAGGGGATGGAGATGATTCTCGCTTTGGGTACGCACGACCGGCCGGGATCACGGACGAAAATCGCGCGCTAGAGCGCAAACCTTTCCGGCGGACCTTATCTCTGCTCTCCGCCGCACTTTGTTCCACCGATTGGGGCGGAGTCAATTGATGTCCGACCGGTGCGGCTCATCGTTCTCGCGCTAGTGCTGTTCGTCGTGATAGCGCTCGCCAAACTTTGGCGGAAGATGATTTTTGCCTACGTGCACGACATTCGCCGGCGCTACCAGTTCCTGGTGATCCGCCGGATCATCCTTTGGATTGTGATTTCCATTGCCATTGCATTTGCACTGGCATCGCAGATTGGTTCGCTGGCGACATTTGTAGGGCTGATCACAGCAGGCGTGGCCGTTGCCTTGCAAAACGTGATCCTGGCCGTGGCCGGCTATTTCTTCCTGATTGGCAAATACGGGGTGCGCGTCGGCGACCGCGTGCAGATGGCATCGGTTACCGGCATCGTGGTCGACATTGGTCTGGTCCGTTTGCACCTGATGGAACTGAGCTCGCCCGAAACCGGCCGCCAGCCCACGGGACGTGTAGTGGTATTCTCCAACGCCATCGTTTTTCAGGCTGGCGCAAGCTTCTTCAAGCAAATTCCCGGAACCAGCTTCATGTGGCACGAAGTTACGCTCACGCTGGCTCCCGAGACCGACTACCACGCCGCGGAGCAGCGCATGCTGAATGCGGTTGAAACCGTATACGCCCGCTACCGCGACCGTATGGAACGTCAGCATCACGCAATGCAGGAAAGCCTGAGTGTCGAGGTGGCCCTGCCGCGACCGCATATTCGCCTGCGACTGACTAACAGTGGCCTGGAGGTGGTAATCCGCTTCCCCACCGAACTGGAGGACTCGGCCGAGATGGACGACGCTGTATCCCGCGAGCTGTTGCGCGCCATCGAGCAGTCCCCTCGCCTGAGGCTCGTCGGTTCCGGCACGCCAACCATTCAACCGGTTTCTGAAAAGCCAGTCCCCACGCCACAGGTGAAACCCGCATAGCCGGCCCGGCCCGTGTTCTTCAGGCACTTCGCACCCAGGCGTTCCCTGGCGAGCAGAGTCTGCGCTTCACTCTTTCAGCTTCGCTTCAGGTTCGGACTCTTACACTGGTGTGTTTGCGCAATCGTTGCGCCTTCGGGCTTGCCGTTCGCATTTGCGATCAGCAGGAGCGATTGGCGCGAGAAATCCCGGGGGTTGCGCAATGCCGAACGAAAGAGGACCTTCATGAACGTAGCGCGCGGAAATCGCCCCACCGTAACGGCATGTTTTGTGCTCCTGTGGTCAATCGCCCTATTCGGAGCCACGGGCTCCGGCTATCACCTACTCCACACTTATACGTATGGAGCGGCCCCGGGCAATCGCGAGACTTTCGACTACATCACGGTCGATCCGGCCTCGCGCCGCGTGTATCTGTCGCATGGCACTGAGGTGCTGGTAGTCAATGCCGATAGCGGCGCTCTCGAAGGCAAGATCTCCGGGCTGAAGCTTAGCCATGGCGTCGCCCTCGACAAGGCGCTGGGAAAAGGTTTCATCAGCGACGGCGCGCAGGGAAAAATCATCATCTTCAATCTGAAGGCGCTTGAGACAGTGGGCGAGGCCAACGCCGCCGAAGATGCCGATTGCATCCTCTATGATCCGGCATCGAAACATGTTTTTACCTTCAACGGCGACGCCCATAGCGCCACCGCGATCGATCCGGCCACCGGGAAGCTGGTGGGGACAATTGACCTCGGCGCCAAGCCCGAGTTCGCGGTCGCGGACGGGAACGGCATGATCTACAACAATCTGGTCGACAAGAGCGAGGTGGCGGCCATCGATTCGCTCGCGCTGACGGTCCAGTCGCACTGGCCGATCGCACCCGCGGGGGCAGCGGCCCCGATGGCGATGGATCGCGCGCATCGGCGGCTGTTTGTCGCCGGGCGGGATCCGCAAACGCTGGTGGTCATGAATGCCGATAACGGTAAAGTCATCCAGTCATTCCCCATCAGCGGCGGCGCCGACGCAGCTGTATTCGATCCCGCGAGCCGCCGGATCTTTGTCTCCACGCGCGAAGGATGGGTTCACATTTTTCATGAAGATTCGCCGGACCACTATAGCGAGGCCGGGAAGGTGAAGACCGAACTGGGGGCCAAGACGATGGGCTTTGACGCAAAAACGGACCGCATCTTTGTCGATACGGCGCGCTTTGCTCCAGCGCCTCCGGCTACCAAGGAGCAACCGCACCCCCGTTCCGCAGCGATTCCCGGAACGTTTCATCTGCTTGTCTATGGCAAGTAACCGGGCTGCGGAGAAGGTTGCTGGTTGCGGACCAAGAGTTGCCTTGGGCCGGATAAATCGGCGCATGTTTCCTTCGGCAAGACGGGTTGTGTGCTTCGAGGCGGGTGGCGCAGACTAGAGAGAGGTACGCGCGTCCCGAGGAGCGTTGTGCCGGACCGGAGTGCGCAAGTCGTGAGCGTTCAAGCGGTTGAATTCGGAGAAACTGGGGTGGATGGGAAGATGTTTGCAGGATTTGTGCGGAGGTGCGGCTGGGCTGTACTGGTTCCTGTGGTGGTCGTTTTGCTCTCGTATACGCTGGCCTTTGGACAAAATGGAAGTTCCAGTATTGCGGGAAAAGTGATTGACCCCACCGGGGCTGTGATGCCCAATGTCACGGTGAGCGTAATCGCCTCCAACGGCGAGCCCCGCGAGACAACCACCGACGCGCAGGGCAATTACGTTCTGCAGGGGATTGCGGCAGGAACGTACACGGTGGTGGCGGAAGCAAGCGGGTTTGCTGTATTCCGCCAGAACGGCATTCAGGTTGCAGCGGACCATAAGGCGACTCTGGACATCACGCTCGCGCTTGCCTCCGCGTCGACGCAAATCAATGTGCAGGCGCAGGCGGTGCAGGTGGCGGTGTCTCCGGAGGAGAATGCCAGCTCTGTCTCCATCAGCGGCGCGGACCTGCAATCCTTGGCGGACGATCCTGATGCGCTTGCGAACCAAATCCAGGAGCTGGCGGGGCCCTCGGTAGGTCCCAATGCGGCTGAGATCTATATAGATGGCTTCACCGGCGGGGACCTGCCACCCAAATCGGCCATCCGCGAGATTCGAGTCAACCAGAATCCTTTTTCGGCGGCCTACGACCGGCTTGGCTACGGCCGCGTGGAGATTTTTACCAAGCCGGGCAGTAACAGCTGGCATGGCGGCGGTTTCATCCTCGGCAACTCCTCCGCGTTCAACACAGGAAGTCCTTTCCTGGCCGGTTCCTCGGAACCGCCGTATCACACATTGCTCTATGGCGGCCGGCTGGGAGGACCACTGGGTAAAAACGCGTCGTTCTTTTTGGGACTGGAGCGGCGCAACATCAATCGCGACAACCTGGTTAATACCGAAATCCTGAATTCCAGTTTCCAGCAGGTCCCCTTCGCGACTGCCGTGGCCAATCCCCGGGTTCTGGATAGCGTGAGTCCTCGTATTGACTATCAACTCACCCCCAACAACACACTTTCGGCCCGTTACAATTATTTTGGCATCTCAGACATCAATGACGGCGTGGGCACGCAGTCGTTGCCATCGCAGGCCTACACGGCGACACGCCGGCATCACCTGCTGCAGATCAGCGACACGCAGATTCTCAGCCCTCGCGTGATCAACGAAACGCGCTTTCAGTACCTCCACTTCCATAACACAAGTTCTCCGCAGGACTTTTCGCCTACGCTCGATGTGCTGGGCGCTTTTACTGGAGGCGGCAACAGCGACGGTTCAGTGGACAGGCGAGAGTCCCACTACGAGCTGCAAAACCTGACCAGCATCAATTTTTCCAATCACTTTGTGCAGTTCGGCGGCTTTCTCCGCGACATCCGGCGCAGCGAGAACGCGAATCAAAATTTCAACGGCACTTTTACCTTTGACTCGCTGGCCAATTATCAGGCGACGGAACAGGATCTGAGCCAGGGCATGACCATGGCCGAGGTGCAGGCGGCCGGCTTCGGTCCCAGTCAGTTCAACATCAGCGTAGGAACCCCGCTGGCCGCGGTGAATCGTCTTGATGGTTCGCTCTGGGTTCAGGATGACTGGAAGGCTCGCAGCAATCTCATGGTGAGTTACGGCCTGCGCTTTGAATCGGAAAACGTGGTCAGCGATCGCGCGGATTGGGCGCCGCGGGTGGGAATTTCCTGGGGACTCGGATCCGGACATCCCAAGACGGTGATTCGCGCCGGCTTCGGCGTGTTCTACAACCGTTTCGACGACGACCAGATGATCCAAGCGGAGCGGCTCAACGGCGTCAATCAGCTCAGCTATATAATCACCAACCCGGGCTTCTACCCTGCTCTCCCGGACGCCGCCACGCTTGCGGCCAGCGCGACAAGTACGCCCACGGTCTACAGAATCGCCTCGGCGCTCAAGTCGCCGTACGCGCTGGAGTCCGCGGCCAGCATCGAGCGGCAGGTGACCAGCAACGCCACGGTTTCCCTCACTTATCTGAATTCGCGCGGCCAGCGCCAGCTCCTGACGAACGACATTAACGCACCGTTGCCCGGAACCTACGATCCCGCCAATCCCTCCAGCGGCGTCCGCCCCCTCGGCGCCGCTGCGGGTAACATTTACGAGTACGTCTCTCAGGGAATCTTCCGGCAGAACCAGCTCATCACCAACTTCCGGCTGGGCGAACGACGGGTTTCGCTGTACGGCTACTACACCTTCAATGACGTTAAAAGCGATACCTCCGGGGCAGACCATTTTCCGCTGAATCCATGGAACATCATGGCTGACTACGGTCGAGCTTCCTTCGGCATTCGTCACCGGCTCTTTATTGGAGGCACGGTCTCCTTGCCGCTCGGCATCGAGGCTTATCCCATGGTCGTCGCCCGCTCCGGCATTCCCTTTACTATAGGGCTGGGAGAAGATCTTTTCGGCACCGGAATTCACAATGGGCGCCCGTCCTACGCCACCGCGTCCACTCCTCCTTCCGAGGTTCGCGTGACTCCTTACGGCACCTTTGACCTGAGTCCGGATCCCACAGGGAATCTCATACCTCAGAACACCGCGACCGGGCCCGCTGCGTTCACCTTCAATCTGCGCTTGAGCCGCACATTTGGCTTTGGGGCGATTGGCCGCGGGATGCGGGGTGGCGGCGGTGGCGGCGGTGATGAGGGCGGCGGCAGGGAACGCCGGCGTGGCGGTTTGGGGGGGCGGGGACTTGCAGGCGAAGGTCCTGGCGGCCCGCGCGGAGGGGGTACGGAACAGCGCTATGCCTTGACCTTAACGGCGGAGGCGCAGAACCTGTTCAACCGGGCCAACCTGGCCACTCCGGTCGGAAACCTGAACTCGCCGCTGTTCGGCCAGTCGCTCAGTCTTACCAATGGCCCGTACTCTGGAGAGGGTGATGCCAACCGCCAAATCGATCTTCGGCTCTCGTTTGCGTTTTGATTCGGAGTGCGCCCGTGGTCACCTCCTCGGGTCCATCCGGCACTCCGATTCGTGCAATTCATTAGAACCAGCTCCTTCTGTGGTCCAGGAGGAATAAACTGGCGCATGTTCCCTTCCCGGGCATGTAAGAAAACGGGAGAGCGCTCAAGTCCATCGTAAGAAGGAGTGGAACTGGTTATTCCAAAAGCTCCTGCCGCGGCCCAATCCCAACCAGACGCCATTCCGTGCGCCCTGGCGCGCCCGCCTGTCGCCTGGAGGCCGGAATGCTGAAAGAAAGCGAACCGCGCCTGCTCGTCGAATCGGTCCTCCTGGGAATTGTGGGTGCGCTGACCGCCCAGGTTTTCATGTGGGTGCTGCGAGGCTGCCAGTACCTCTTCCTGATTCTCCTGGCCGGCTACCATCCGCCGGGACTGCCAGAAGAAGGAGGTATCCTGCGGCAGGTTATCGGTCCGCACGGCCTCTGGCTCATACCGATCTCAACAACGCTGGGCGGGCTGCTTTCCGGACTGCTGGTCTATCATTTCGCGCCCGAAGCCGAGGGCCACGGCACGGACACGGTGGTAAAGGCATTTCATCGCACCGGAGGATTCATTCGGGCGCGGGTCGCCCCGCTGAAGCTGGTCGCCTCGGCAATCACCATCGGATCAGGCGGAGCTGCCGGCCGCGAAGGGCCCATCGCGCTGATCGGCGCGGGCATCGGTTCAACCTACGCCACCGTGGGACATCGCCCTGAGGAGCAACGCCGGATTCTGGCTTTAGTGGGGATGGCAGCCGGCCTCTCCGCTGTTTTTCGTTCCCCCATCGGAGCTGCCTTTTTTGCGACCGAAGTGCTTTACGGCAGCGTTGAATTCGAGTCCAGTGCGCTTCTCTACACTATGCTGGCTGCGATCACGGCCTATGCCACCAACGGTTTCTTCGTAGGCTGGGGTCCCCTGTTCTATTTCAAGCTCAACCAGCGCCCCTTGGCCGCACTCGACTATGCCTGGCTGGGCGTTCTTGGAGCCGCCGCTGGACTGGTGGCAACCATCTTGCCCGTCGCGTTCTATCGCATCCGGGATCTCTTTCGTGCGCTTCCCTTTTCGCGCGCCCTGAATCCTGCCATCGGCGGGCTCGGCCTGGGCATTATGGCAGTCTGGTTTCCCCAGGTTCTTGGAGGGGGATACGGCTGGATTCAACAAGCCATCGACGGCAAGATGGTGCTGCACTTACTTATCATTCTTTTATTCGCCAAGATCCTCGCTTTCACCTTTACGGTCTCCTCGGGAGGCTCAGGCGGAGTCTTTGCACCCACCCTGTTTGTTGGAGCTATGGTCGGGGGCTTGTTTGCCTCTGTGTCTCACCTCCCCTCGGATATGTTTGTGGTTTTGGGAATGGCCGGAACGTTCGGCGCCGCCGCCCGCGTCCCCATTGCCTCGCTGATGATGGTTACGGAAATGACGGGCGAATACCGGCTGCTGCCTCCAGCGGCATTCGTGGTGTTGTTGGGCTACCTGATCCAGAGCCGGCTCTCGGCACACTTGAAGTACACGAGCTTGTACGAAGCGCAAGTCGAGGGACGGGGGCAATCTCCCGCCCGCTACCAGGAAAGCATCCAGTTGGCGCTCAGCCTGCTGGGTACCCGAGGGATTTCGCAGGCTGTCCACCTCGGGCACCTGGACCTGGTGGCGCTGCTCGACACGGGAATTCCCATTCAACTGCCCGGGCGGCGGCATCTGCACGTAGGTGTGCTGCACCCGGGGAACAAGCTGGCGGGACAAACGGTGCAAAGCTGCTACGACGCCGCCGGCAATGGCACACTGGAGATCGTCGCCATCCTTCGCGGAGGCGACCTTGTTCTCCCCGATTCCACGACGGTCTTGCAGGAGAGCGACCGCGTCCTGGTGATCGCTTCCACTGAGGCACAAAGCAAGATTGCCGAACATTTCGCTCCTGCATCTTCGCGGGACGGTGCAAGTTCACCTTCCCAGCATGCTACAGATTCCCAGAACGCTATGAATTCTAGGAATTCAAAGATCAGTCCGCCGCATCCGTGACGCTCCGAGAAGCTGCGCTTGCAGGCGGTTCCCCAGGAACTTATCTTGATACAGGTACGCTTGGGATTTTTACGCCGCAGCCGGGGAGATTCGAGTCCCGGCGCTTGAGAATTAGTTGAGAATCGAAGGAGCACTCATGGAGCCAGGACGCTTCATCGCACGCCGCTCGGGGCCCGGCAGCATCCTCCTGATCCGGGTTGCGGTGGGTCTGATCTTTGCCACCCAGGGGATTCTGAAATTCACCAGCGCGAACATGGGATTGCTCCGCTTTACCAGGATCGGTTTTCCGCATCCGGGATTTGTAGCGCATTTCGTGGGAGCGTTCGAGATCGTCTGCGGCATTCTCGTACTGGTGGGATTCGCCACCCGAATTGCCGCGGTGCCGCTGTTCATCATTATTTGCACCGCGATTGCGACTACGAAGATCCCTGAGTTATTGAATCCGGCACAGGGGTTCTGGTTCATGGTGAGCGATGCGCGAACGGATTTCGCCATGTTCTGTTCCCTGCTCTTCCTGCTGTTAACCGGCCCAGGAAAGCTCTCACTGGATACGCTGCGGAGAACGGGTGATGGAGACACACAAGTCTGAAGACGGCAGCAGAAGGCGCCGGCCAGCAGACCGGCGTCCGAAAGCAAACAACCAGGGAGGAACTCATGAGCTTATCCCGTCGTAATCTCTTGAAACTGGCAGGCACCCTGGCGGGAAGCACTCTTATCCCCACGGTTCCAGTCAATGCGTCTGCGGAACAGACCGAACGCACGGCCCGCTCGTGGGGCGCGGCCGATTACACAATCCGCCTTGCGGCCAGTCCCGTGGAAATTGCGCCCGACCACATCCTCTCCACCATCACCTACAACGGCCAGTTTCCCGGGCCTCTGCTACGCTTTAAGGAAGGGCGGCCGGTTACGGTTGACATCATCAACGACACGCCAACCCCGGAGCAACTGCATTGGCACGGCCAGATGGTGCCCGTTGACGTAGATGGAGCTGCGGAGGAGGGCACGCCGTTTATCCCTGCGCACGGCCAGCGGCGAATTTCCTTCATGCCGAAGCCGGCGGGATTTCGCTTCTATCACACCCACAACCGGGCGGGAGCCAACCTTTCCGCCGGCCAGTACAGCGGACAGGTTGGGCCCGTGTACATCGAGCCGCGCGCGAACCGGGCCGATTACGACCGCGAGGTTTTTCTGGTGCTCAAAGAATTCGAGCCCACCTTCAGCCGCGGCGGAGACATGGCCATGGACTTCCTGGCGCCGGCACGCCTGTGAAGCCGCTCTCAGGAGGACGGCGAATCGGCGATGAAAGCTTCGCTAGACAAGGGTATGCCGCACGGCTACGAAGTGGGATATGGCTCCTTTACCATCAACGGCCGCATGCTGGGGCATGGCGAGCCGATGCGGGTGAAGCAGGGTGAGCGCGTCCTGTTCCATGTCCTGAATGGAAGCGCGACGGAAATTCGCAGCCTCGCCCTGCCCGGTCATGTGTTTCAGGTCGTTGCGCTGGATGGCAATCCGGTCCCCAATCCGGCGAAGGTTCCCGTACTCTGGCTGGGCACGGCGGAACGTATTTCGGCCATCGTGGAGATGAACCATCCCGGAGTGTGGATTCTGGGCGATACCTTGCGATGACGATCGCATCACGGCATGGGCATGGTGGTCGAATACTCCGGACGGAAAGGCAAGCCGCAATGGGTTGCGCCGCCGTTTCGCGTTGGAACTACACGCAGTTTGCTAAGCCCGGCGCTAGCGCGCCGGCGCCCGACGAGACCTTTGAATGATCTTCCGCAAAGGACAATGCCGCGCTCAGACGGCTTCAACCGCTGGACGATCAACGGAGCGTCGCCTATCCCATGCGCGGACAGATGGCGCCGCCACGTTTCATTTGCGGCAGGGCCACCGCTATCGCATCCACATGCGGAACGCCAGCGACGACATTCATCCCGTTCATTTGCACCGCCATACCTTCGAATTGACCAACCTGGCCGGAGTAGCCGACGGCGGGCGTGATGAAAGACGTAGTGATGGTGGGCGGATATCAGGAGGTCGCGTTTGACTTCGTAGCCAATAACCCGGGACTGACCCTCTTCCACTGCCATCAGCAACTGCACATGGATTTCGGATTCATGACGCTGTTCGATTACGTATAACGCCGCGGGGAAGGGCTTCCTGCTGCCTATCGAAGGGATGGGAAGGGCGGCGCTAGGTCTCGGCAGAGACTTTCTGCTCCGCGGCGGACTGGTGCAGCTTGGCGACTTCGTCCACCAGAAACAGGTCCGTCAGCAGCGAGCGAAGATGGATGGAGGCGTTGAGATTGTCCACCAGTTGGGAACTGATGGCGGGCTGCGCCAGCACCAGTTCCATTGCCGCCAGGGCATACTGGGAATCCTGCTCCACCACCGCAAGAAAGGCGCGGTGCTTGCCAGGAGGCTGCAGCCCGTCCTGGGTTATGGCTGATTCGTAGGCCGCGGACAGCCCAGAAAGCGCGTCCACGGCGCGTCCCAGCAAGCTGCGCAGCTGCTCTCCGGAAGCGCTGCCGGCATCCGCGGCCAGCCCCTGCGCGGCATAGGCCAGCATAAACTCGTAGCACTCTTCAATGATGTCGCAGCGGTCCCTTAGGTCTTGAAGCATGTTGTCAGATTACTGCCGTTTCCTAATTAGTCGGCGGCTCCCGCCCTGGCTCTGGAAGAAGGCTCGGCGACAACCTCCCAGCGTTCCGGATCGTGGTGTTCCAGATAGTGCTCGCGACTGACGGAGCCGAAGATCATCGACTTGGTCATCTCGAACTTCTCCGGCCGCACCGCGAAATAAATGTGCGCCATCACCAGCGCGATAAAGCCCACGCCGGCAAGACCGTGCAGCACATACATCCATCCCCACGTGGTGTCGCCAAAAATGTAGGGGTTGCGCGTGAGAAATGGTGTGCGCACCCGGAACAGCATG
The DNA here is from genome assembly GCA_963732925.1 of Terriglobia bacterium. GTDB lineage: Bacteria > Acidobacteriota > Terriglobia > Terriglobales > Acidobacteriaceae > DASZRZ01. Next base: position 125,461 of record CAVTBJ010000001.1, on the reverse strand, counting down.
AAGGCGCCAGTGAAGATGGCGGCCAGGCCGGCCAGCATCACGGCCATGTGGTACATCTTGTTTTCGAAAGGGTACTTGCCGAACTTATGCGGCAGGGGAGCTGATTTACCCATGTAACTCAGCGCCCGGTTCTTGGCATCCTGGATGTCGGTCCGGTCCGGCCAGATGGACCAGAAATCCATGACGAAGGAGGCATGGATGACGTGGAACAGGATGGAGACGATCAGCACGATTCCAGCGATCCAGTGCCAGGTGACCCAGGGAAACTCCACTCCCACCTTGGGAAGAAAGGCGGTGACCAGGAGCGTCAGCATGGACGCGGCCATGATCCAGTGAAACACGCGCGCGGTGAGTGAATGCTTCTTCACTTTCGCGGGGATGCGGGCTTTCACAGCGGGTGAAATCTTGGGCTCGACAAACACTTCCTGCTTGGCAAAGAAGCCCACCCAAACGGCGTGGAAGACCAGGAAGGCCAAGCCGGCGATTGCCGCCACCCAGATCAGCACCCATGCGATATGGGTGGGGACCTGCTGCCCCCAGGGATTGGTTGCCCATTGAATGAGTCCCACGTTATGTCTCCTGTACGCCGCGAATGGCGCGTTTCACCAGGTTCCGCATCAGGGGAACCTTGTAGCCGTTGTAACGCAACGGGAAAGCTCCTTCAATGGCCATCTTGCTAGCCATCTCGGCGGTCTCTTCATTGGCGGGCTTGCCGGCAATAGCCGCCTCCACTTGAGCCAGGCGCCAGGGATGCGCAGCCACTCCGTTCAGAGCCATGCGGATGCGCTCGATTCTCCCGTTGTTGACGACCTTGGCGGCTGCAATGTTGACCAGGGGAAAATCCCACACCGGCCGGTCCCGCACCTTTTCGAAGTAGAACCCGGTGCCGGCCCAGGTGGCGGGGATGCGAATGGCGGTAAGAAGCTCGCCCGGCTTCAGCACATTCATGCGGGTAATATCGATTCCCGGGCCGATGAAGTAGTCCTCGGCATTCACCACGCGCTCGCCCTTGGAGCTTCGGATGACCATCTTGGCGTCCAGCGCAACCATGACCGGGGCGGTATCGGAGGGACTGACGGCCACGCAGCGGTCCGCGCCCAGGATGGCGTGCTCGCGATTGATGGCCGTGGGCGTATCCGCATAGCAGATATTGCCGCCAGCGCGGTAGCAGGGGAAACCGCTGCGATAGTACCAGCAGCGCGTGTCCTGGGAAAGATTGCCGCCAATCGTGCCCTGGTTGCGAATCTGCGGCGAGGCGACTTCTCCGGCAGCCTCGCTCAACATGGGGAACCTTTGCCGCACGAGTGGATTCTGGACCACGCTGGTCAGAGTGGTCATGGCGCCGATCTCGAGTCCGCCATTGAAATCGCGCACCCCGCGCATATCTCCCGCCTGGCTCAGATCGACCACCACCTTGGGACGCTTGATGCGATCTTTCAGCCAGTCAAAGCTGTCCTGGCCGCCGGCCAGCACCCACGCATCCGAACCATGCTGCGCCAGCAGCGCCACCGCATCGCTGGCAGAAACCGGTTGGAAAAGCTCGAAAGCCGGCATGACATCACGAAATACAGCCATGTTGGTTCTCCTGATCTCTTGGACCGGACTAAATGTGAGCCGTCAGTGGCTCGGTCACCGGTTTCCCGGCTTCGAGCGACGTCAGAATCACGTCCAAAGTCACCGGCGCGCGGCGGAAGATCTCGTCCCCCAGGGCGTCGGAGATTGCATTGAGAATCGCGCAACAGCCTCCGCCGACGGGAGGCTCTCCAATCCCGCGCGCCCCCACCGGGCCCTCGGGATCGGGAATATTGAGCGCCGCCCACTGCATGTGGTCGGGCGCATCCAGAATTGTGGGCGGCCGGTTCTGGTAAAAGCGCATGGCCAGAGGCCAGCCCAGGTGTTGGTCGTAGACCCACTTCTGGGCGAGAGCATGGCCGATGCCCAGCATGGAGCGTCCCAGAATCTGGCCGCCCGCCGCTTTGGGATGGATAACGGTGCCGATATCGGCTACGGCAAGAAAGTCCACAATGTTGTAGCTGCCGGTCTCGACGTCGATTTCGACTTCGGCAAACGACGCCACGAAGGAGAAGCACTGACCGTCCTGCGGGTAATTGTCTCTCGCAACGCCCATCAGACCCTGCCCCGCGAGGTTCTTCGCCGACGTCACCGTTATAGGATTGATGTCAGTGGGCAACTCGTGTCCGTCGTAGCGGCCTCCCATAGCGATGGCCCGCTGCGCCGCCTGGGCCAGCGTCATACCGGCGCCGCCGCCTTTGCGGTGCACGCGTTCGCCGCTGACCTCGTAATCCTCGGGACGGCCGCCCAGACTCTTGGCGGCAATCTCCTGCAACTTACGAACGCCATCGGTGGCGGCGGCATGGGCGGCGCGGGTCATGGCGTGTGACGTCTGGCTGCCTCCGGAAGCACAGCTCCAAGGCAGATTCTTGCTGGTGTTGCCCCAGGTAAGAACCACCTTTTCCCAGGGAACGCCCATCATTTCGGCGGCCACCCGATGCACGTCGCTGAAGTTCTCTGTGCCCAGATTACCAATGCCTGACTGGATATACATTTTGCCATCGGGCTTGACCACAAACAGCCCGTCATAACCTTTGGAGCCGCCGACAAACGTGCTGCTGGAAACGCCCAAGCCGCGAATCTTGGTGCCTTTGCGGCGAGTACCGGCGGCAATCCGTTCCTTCCAGCGGAACAACTCCGCGCCGTTCTCCAGCGCGTTTTTCATGAAGCAACTGGTGGGATAGCCCCGCTTGCCCCGCACCGGAGGACCGAACTCAGCCTTGCCTTCAGGAGCATTCACGTGGTGAATTTCCACCTGATCGATTTTGAGCTGGCGCGACGCCTTGGCGAGAATCGGCTCCATCAGGGTGATGCCCTGCATCCCGCCCGGGGAACTCTGGGCCGCGCGTGGAGGGGTGTTGGTCAGGACCGAGATTCCCCGCCAGCGCATGGCTGGCGGCTGATACAGCAGGGAGACGATGCGTCCCGACATGTTGGCATCGCCTACCTGGTCGTACGGACCATTGTCGCAAACCACGAACATGTCCACAGCCGTGATGCGGCCGTCCTTGGCGAAGCCGACTTTCAGACGTCCGGTGAGGCTGGGACGCGCCCTGCCGATGTAGTGCTCCTCCTCGCGGGAAATTCGCATCATGACCGGCGCATTGCACTTCTTGGACAGAATCGCCGGAATCATGACCTGAATATTCGAGGTGATCTTGCTGCCGAAGCCACCGCCGGTGTACTCGCTGATCAGGACAATGTCTTCCGCCTTCATGTGCAGCCAGCGGGCAAGGGCGGGGATCGTTTGGATCGTGCTCTGAGTGCCTACGTGTACGAACAGCTTGCCGCCTTGCCAATAGGCCATGCCAGTGCGCGGTTCCAGCGTCTGGTGGCTGGTATCGGGCGTGACAAAGGTTTCATCCAGCACCAGGGCCGCATTCTTGAAGCCGACGTCCAGATCGCCGTAGGTCCACTCGTCCGTGGGTTTCCCCATGGGCATTTTGCCTTGTTCGTAGTCTTTGAACTCCTCTTCGGTCCACTTGACCTCGACCACTTCCATGGGTCCGGGACGCTCCCCGGGTTTGGCTTCCGGCCGCATCCATGTGTTGCCGTCGGTGCGCGCATTGGGACCGCCGGGGCGCAGGCTGACGAAGGGGTCCACGACGAAGGGCAACGGTTCGTAAGTAATGTTGATCTTTTCGATGGCGTTGGCAGCCGCAAGCTCGTCCACCGCCGCCAGTGCCAAAATCGGTTCGCCCTGATACAGCGGTTCCATGGCCAAACCGCGCTCCCCACGCTTGTTGGCTTTGATGGTCACGCCCAAGTCGGTGATGAAGTCCGCTGGCGCCGGCAGATCGTCCATAGTGACCATGCCCCTTACGCCGGGCATGGCCAGGGCTTCTTTTGCGTCGATGTTCACGACGCGCGCGTGTGGATAGGGGCTCAACAGCAGCTTGGCGAACAGCATGCCGTCTGCCCGGAAGTCCTCCGCGTATTTCGAACGCCCGGTGACCTTCGCCAGCAGATCGGGCGTGGCATAGTCTTGCCCGACCAGCTTTCCTTTCACTGGGGGCGTATTGGCAGTCACCAGCGGCGTTTTGGCCGGGTTCGGCTTGGCATGATTTGTGGAATCAGGCATGTTTCACTCCCCGGGACAGTTCCGCGCCCCGCATCAGCGAGTTCAGAATCTTGTCGTAATCCATGCACCGGCAGAGATTGCCGGAAACACCTTTCGCCATTTCCTGGCGGGTCGGGTTGGGATTGGTTTTCAAAAATCCGGCCGCTGCCACCAGGAAGCCCGACATGCAGAAGGCGCACTGGAAGCCTTGCTCGTCAATGACGCCCTGCTGCACCGGGTGCAGGGTTCCATCGGGATTTGCGAGTCCTTCGATGGTGACAATCTTCTTGCCGCGCGTGCTGTGGGTCAGAATGGAGCAGGCGTAATGAGGAATATCGTCAATCAGCACCGTGCAGGCACCGCATTCGGCCCGGTCGCAACCCAGCTTAGTTCCCGTAAGACCCAGCTTGTAGCGCAGCGTCATGGCCAGCGTCTCTTGTTTCATCACGTCGACGCGCCTCTGCTGACCGTTGACATTCAGCGTAATCAGCCGCTCGACCGAGCCTGGGGCCGACGCGAAAACCTGCAGGATGGGCCCGCGGAACAGATAGCCGGTTGAGGAGACTGCGCCGGCGGCAATCACCCCTTTAATAAGGTCCCGCCTCGTCAGCCCACCTGTGGGTTTCGGCGCTTGCAAATCATGAACATCGGACATAAAGCCACCTCAAGAAATTGCTGCCGGTTGGAGCCTCATAAAAAGCGAAAACATGATACTCCTCCTGAGGCCTCAGCGTGGAGGGTTCTTGCGAATTTCTTCCTGCCCCTCCACTCCTTCTTCCACCTGCACCGTCCAGTCTAGTCCACTGGAATCGATGACGAAAAAAAATTGGCGCGGTTCCTCTGCAAGGTAGGCAACACCGCTGCCCGGACCTTCGTGATCGGCAGCCACGCTCACAAAACGGCCGCTTACCAGGCTGTGTACCACAAGGCGGAATTTGTTCGCGGGGGAAACTTGTCGGACGTTAGAGCTGGCACCGCTGGCGGGCGCCGGGTGGGCTTGAGTCTCGCTCGGAGTCGTCCGGGTTCGACCCTGGATCTCGGCAGCCTGATTCCGAGGCCTGGTTACCCACTTGATCCGCCACTGGCCGGTTTCGATGCTGAAGGACTCGGTCTGGGTGCTTCCGTGCCCGGAGAAAGAAGTCACGGGACGCCATCCCATGGCCAGCGCCTTGGGCGTCGCTTTGGCAGGATGACCGGGCCGGTACAGAGCAAGAAAAAGCGCAACCGCAGCGACAACAAGAAGCGGCAAGACCAGCCAGCGGCGCGGGCGCGACCAGTTCGGCAGCTCTGAACTTTCGGGGGAGGCCGGTGTACCGGAGACCGCGAGCATATCTCTATACTAGTTTAGCGGAGTGTCACGGGCTATGGTCGGCGCAGGTGTCGGAGCGCACTCCTTCACCGCAGAGCGGAGGCACTTAGCCGGTTGTCTGCCAAGGCGTGTCACTCCAGTGATTCTAGCGGGAAGCCTGCCGTGACAGTCCTCGCCTGCCTGCCCCGTCGTAACTATCTACGCGCTTCCGGAGTTGCCGACGGTCAGCAGACACGGCAGCACCCAGCCCCGCAGGCAGACCAGCCAGTCGAAGCAGCATTGCATCCAGCAGCCAGTCCGGCAAAAACTTTGGCAATGTGCCCAGTAGGCTGGCATGCTTCCCGCTCCGGTAGCGAATCTGGGGCTTGGCCGCAGTGAGCGCGTGTTGCACAGCTCGCGCCACGACATCGGGCGAACTGCCATTCATTTCTCGTGCATAAGCGCGGGCGACGAACGTCCTCAGCATTGCGCCGTATTCCGCCGCACCGCTTCCCGGCAGATCGGCAATCACTTCCTCAACATGCCCAAGCGTCTTCTCCACCGCCGGCGTTTGGATTGCTCCCGGCTCGACCACACAAACACGAACCCCGAACGGACGCAGCTCCAGGCGCAGCGCGTCACTGAAGATTCCAAACGCAGCTTTACTCGCATTGATCGGACTGCCAAACGGTAAAGCGAAGTGCGCGCCCACGGAACTGATATTGACGATTCGGCCACGCGCCTGGCGAAGCTGGGGAAGAAATGCCTGGATGACGGCGATCTGGCCGAACACATTGATATCGAATATCTTCTGCAGCTCCTGGAGCGTAATGTACTCGAGGGGCCGGACCATGCCTACGCCCGCCACATTCACCAGCCCATCCAAACCGCGTCCCTGGAGTTGACTGGAGACCCGTTCGGCCGCAATGCTGATCGAGCCGCGATCAGTAACGTCCATGATCGCCGGCATAAGATCCGCGCCGAACGCAGCCTGTAACTTATCGCCGTCTTGCGGCTTGCGAACGGTAGCGAACACCCGCCATCCGGAGTGCACCAGGGCCGAGACGCAAGCTCGTCCAATCCCGCTGGAAGCACCCGTAACCACGACCGCTTTCTTTTCGGTGGCATACATAGAGACAATCCTCCGGAAGAAAATAGGGCGCTCTTCGATTGTACTTGGGAACACGGCGCGGCGGGAAAGTCTGGGGACAGGAACAAACCCAAGGCGGTCTGCGACGCAGCCTCCGGCGATGCGTGAAAGCACAGCCGGTTTTGCGGGCTGATCAGACCGGATTCGGCGGATGCAAGTACGACTCAATTGCATTACCGGCTCACGCTGAAATGGTCTTGCGTGACTCCGCCGAGGCAATGCGCAGGGTCGTCTTGATTGCGGTATCCGGATTGAGAGAAATGGAATCAATTCCGTGCGCCACCAGCCATGCGGCGAACTCGGGGAAATCTGACGGCGCCTGGCCGCAGATCCCAATGGGCTTATGCCGGGCCTGGGCGGCACGGATTGCCTGCGCAATGAGACGGCGCACGGCTTCGTTATTTTCGTCAAACAGATGCGCGACGGTCCCGGAATCACGGTCCAAGCCGAGCGTGAGTTGGGTGAGATCGTTGGATCCGATGGAATAGCCGTCAAAAATCTTCAAAAATTCGTCGGCCAGAATGACGTTAGAGGGAATTTCGCACATGGCATAAACCTCCAGACCGTCCTGCCCCTGCTGCAGGTTGTTCTTCGCCATGATGTCGAGCACTTTGCGACCCTCCTCCACGGTGCGGCAGAAAGGAATCATGACTTTCAGATTATTCAGACCCATCTTGCCGCGCACGCGAGCTACGGCGGCGCACTCCAGCGCGAATCCGGGGGAATAGCGCGGGTCATAGTAGCGTGAGGCGCCGCGAAAGCCGAGCATAGGATTTTCCTCATGCGGTTCGAACTCGGTTCCGCCCAGCAGGCGCGCATACTCATTGGTCTTGAAATCGCTCATGCGAAGAATGACTGGCTTGGGGTAAAAGGCCGCTGCAATTCGGCCTACACCCTCACTCAATCTGCGAATAAAAAATTCGGAAGGATCCTCGCCCGCGAGGCGCTCACGGATCTGCTCAACTGCCTTGGCATCACGCAGATTGGGAAACCGAACCAGAGCCATAGGATGAATGCCGATATGGTTGGTGATGATGAACTCCATGCGCGCCAGTCCGACGCCCTGGTTGGGGAGCTCGGAAAACTTGAATGCCTGGCCGGGATCGCCGACGATCAACATGACATGCGTGTTCGTTTTGGGGACAGATCCGGAATCAATGCGCTCGACAGTGAACGGCAATTTTCCTTCGTAGACCTGACCCTGACTGCCCTCCGAGCAGCAGACGGTGACTTCCTTGCCCGTAGAAAGCGCCCTGGTTGCATTGCCGGTGCCCACGATACAGGGGATACCGAACTCACGCGAGACAATGGCGGCGTGCGCGGTGCGTCCGCCCTGGTCGGTAACAATGGCCGCCACCCGTCGCATCACCGGTTCCCAGTCGGGATCGGTGTTCGGAGCAATCAGCACTTCTCCAGCTTGTACCTGTTGCAACTCGTTCAGGTCAGTGACAACGTGGGCGCGTCCGGCTCCAATCTTCTCTCCCACGGCCTGGCCGGTAACCAGCGAGCGGCTTGGTCTGGTGGTCAGGTGATAAATCTCGGCGGTAGCGCTGACCGCCTTGGAGGAGTGCACCGTCTCGGGACGCGCCTGCAATACGAATAGTTCACCGCTTGCGCCGTCCTTGGCCCATTCGATATCCATAGCCTGATGGTGTCCGGCAAGCTCGGAATAGTGTTGTTCGATATCACAAGCCCAGCGGGCAAGGCGGAGAACCTCAGGATCTTGCAGGCAGTAGCGGGACCGGCTTTCAGCGGGTGTCGCCTCGCTGCGCGTAGAACGGGTTCCGCTCGCATAGATGAGGCGCACTTCCTTGGAACCAAGGCGCCGGCTCACGATAGGATCAAAACCTGCGATCAGGGTAGGCTTGAAGACAATCCATTCATCGGGAGTGACGACTCCCTGCACGACGTATTCGCCTAAACCATAAGAGCCGGTAACGGTGACCACATCGCGGAACCCCGATTCGGTCTCCAGGGTGAAGATGACGCCCGAGCAGGCGAGGTCGGACCGGACCATGGGCATGACGCCCACAGAAAGCGCGACCTTGAGTTGTCCGTAGCCGTTACGGGCACGGTAGCTGATGGCGCGATCCGTGAACAAAGAGGCACAACATTGATGAACGGCGCGTAGGAGTTCCTCTTCTCCCCTCACGTTCAGAAAGGTCTCGGCCGCCCCGGCAAACGAGGCTTCCGGCAGGTCTTCAGCCGTGGCAGACGATCGCACCGCCAACTCGGGTTGGCGTCCCAGCCGGGCGCACAGCTGCCGGTAGGCATTCACAATAGCGGAACGCAACGCGTCGGGAATCTGCGTCTGCAGAATAGCGGCACGCGCGGCATGGCCCGCGGTCGCCAATTGCTCCAGGTTTTCCGTGTCAAGCTGAGCAAAGATCTTCTGCAGACGAGGCCGCAGGTCTTGCTGTTCGAGAAGGAACCAGTAGGCATCGGAAGTAGTGGCGAAGCCGTCGAGCACACCAATGCCTTTGGGCCTCAGCGCAGTAAACAGCTCTCCCAGCGAGGCGTTCTTGCCGCCAACGCGCGCCACATCCCGCATGGTGATTTCAGAAAAGGGCAGAGTGTAGATGGTGCTCATGGAAGCTTCTCCCAATCCACTCTGCATTAAAGCAAAAACTGAACATGCAGGCAGTGATAGGCGTCACATCTGAAATGCAAGGTCAGCCTTATCGAAAAATAAGCTTCAGGCTGCCGTCCATGTTCAGGATGTTGCGGAGCTACTCGATACTTTGTGCACTTCTGGTGACGGCGGCTAGAAATTCCGCGTGTCCAGGATCCCCTCCGAATGGGCCGGAGCGTTATTGGCAGTCAAGAAGCGGCATGAATGCCCCTCGGGCTGACTTTCCTCAACCGGCAGGCCCAAGCCGGAACATGAGGAAATGCCTTAAGAAACCGCGAGGGATCCTGCTTCAACCTTCATCTCCAACTCCACGGGCAAGCGCAACGTTCGCGAGACCAGGCAAGCGCGCTCAGCTTTTTCCATCAGTCGCAGAGCACGGTCGCGATCGGCTTGTTCGGTGATAAGAAGAGTCGGGCGCACGATAATCCGCGTGAATTGCCATCCGCCCTCTCCCTTTCCGATCTGGCCGTCCACGGTGAGGTCGAGATTCGTGTAGCGAAATTTGGAAAACTCGGCAACGGCGCGGAACGTAGTGACAAAGCAGCCGGCCACCGCTGCCAGGAAAAAATGTTCCGGGGTCCATGTGCCGCCGGGTCCGTGGAACTCGGCCGGCGCGCTGAAGGTGATAGGCTCACCGATGCCCACGACATCAACAGTTCCCTGCTGGTTCCCCAGGTCTGGATTCCAACTGGCATTGACAGAGTACGAGTGGGTTTTAGCCGAAGGTTCCATTGCTATAGCCTCGGATCGAGAGTGCAGCTTCCGCCCACTCCAGGATGTGATCTGTGTCACGCCAAAAAGTGACTTGATTGGCATCCACGCTACAAACTACTCATTTGTTGTTCAACCCGGCCCGTGTTCAAGCGGGCCTGTCGAGACTATGCAGGTCAAGTTCCCTCTTCAACTGTGCAATCGTCATCCGCAGCCAGCTCCGGACGATGGAGAGCGTTTCTTCGTTCGTTGCCGTACGGTATAACGACTCCAGGGTCCGCCCGTCCTTGGTCATGGGAATGTGCCGGCAAGGAACTTTTTCCAGCCGGTGTGGCTGTGGAACCAACTTGAGCAAAGGACATTCGCTGCAGGAACGTCTCTCGACGGTGTGAGCGTAGTTCAGGCAGCCGGGTGAATCCTCAAAGATCAGCGAAGGGCGCCAGGAGGCACTGCGGTTATGCTCGTAACCTCCCAGTTCCACAAATGCCAATTCTGTCTGCAGGAAATCCAGCAGGTCACGGGTCGTCATAGCTCCTCCACAGAACTTGTTAAGCCTGGGCTTATTGTGGATCGCCTAAGAACATAGAACAGTGATCGCCGTCACAGCAGCGGGTGCGAGCTCTCACCTCTATAGTCCTGAGCTGGAACGGCCGGATGCCTGTGCGCGCCAAGCCGGCTGAGGACATTTCGTGCAGGACACGACAAAAACCGGCCGAGTTCACAGCCCAGCCCAAAGGGAATGTTTCACGTCGACAGCCCACATGCTGTAGGCGCCGCCCAACGGCGCCGAATGTTGCGTGAGACTCTGGTAGCAGCATTCACGGCCGAGAGGCGGGCCATGGTCTTCGGCCGGACCTTGAGCAGGTCCGCGGCCTGGGCAAGCAGCCAGCTCGGACACAGCTCGGTATTGGTACTGTGTGAGTTTTACACAGTGCCTCGGTATTCTCGTTCTATCTGGAGGCCTTGTGGTGGTCTACAATTGGAAGGTTCGATCAGGTAGCATGCAGCTCTGCTGGCGCCCGCCAGCGAGAAATGTCCATCACATTCGCCCGTGCTGGTAATCACCGACCGGGCAAGCCAAACTCATCAACCATACTTCTCGCAGTCATGTCGACGGAGAAGAAAGGAGTACCCCCAATGCCTGCCGAACTCGCAACCAAGCAAGCTCCATCCTCCACGCCGGTCCGAATACAGGACGTCAACAAACTCTTTCAGGAAATGGATAAGCGCTTTCAGGAGATCGCCGGGCGCGCCTACGCACTATTCGAAGGGCGTGGGCGCTCCGACGGACATGCTCTCGCAGACTGGCTGCAGGCGGAATCAGAATTGCTTCAGCCGGTCCCGGTGGAGATTGAGGAACAGGAGAAAGAACTGATTGTGCGCGCCGATGTGCCCGGCTTCAGGGCGGAGGAACTGGAGCTGGCCGTGGAACCGTCGCGCATCATGATCCACGGGGAATCTCGCTCCAAGAGGGAGCAGAAGGAAAAGGGCGAGGTGGTTTATTCCGAGCAACGGGCCACGGAAATCAGCCGTTCGCTCGCGCTTCCCGCCGAAGTCGTTCCCGACCAGGTCAATGCCGTCCTGAAAGATGGACGGCTGGAGATCACAATGGCCAAGGCTGAAGCAGCGAAGAAGACTGCGGAAAAGAAAATTTCCGTCAAGGCCGCGTAATCCGGGGAGGTTTCCGGAGAGCGCGTTCCGACCGTGCTCTCACTCCTGAGAACTGCAGGGGCGGCGCCAAACGTGCTCGTCCCTGCGGTTCGCTCACTCTATGCAGGGCCGTTTCTCGCGGCCGTCATCTCTCTGCGCGGCTTATCCGTGATTGTGGAGTTCGTCTTTGGATTTCCCAAGCCGCCGGGTGAGTATGCGCCTTGACTTGTCCGGGGCCTCGGCCGGCCTGGGCCCCAAGATTGCGGATTTCTCGATCGCCGCCAGCGCTTCCTTGTCACTCGCCAAGGAGGGAATCCGCCGCAGATCCTCCCATCCTGAAAATCCCCGATGGTGTTCCCGGTAATTCACAATGTCGTAGGCGACGTTCTTCGACACACCCGGCAACTGGGTCAAAAGTGAAACCGAAGCGCTGTTCAAGTCAATCTTCTGTGGCGTAGGCATACCCTTTGCTCCTCGGCGAAGCGACCCGTGCTTCTAAGCGGGGAAACAGGTTCGCTCTACAATTGTATGCCTCGCGAACGCATTCACTGAGCAGGAGTGAGACGTGGAACCATAGTGGAGGTTTGCGCTCCAGGAGCTGCCGCAACTCCAGCTTTGGAAAAAATAGGGATCGGGCGGAAGAGACGACAGCTGCCGTAACCAGATGCGGCGAATGATCCACTACAGCTGCCAATCCCAACGCGTGTCCCGAGCTCACGCTCCCCAGTAAAATTGTCTTGCGCTTCGGCCCCGCAATCGTCAGTTCTATCTCTCCGGAAATCAGGAGAAAAGGCCCAAGGCAGCGTCGCCTTCGCGAAACAGAACCGAGCCTTCTCTCTGCCACAGATCTCTTGCCAAACAGGCGAGGTCTCCTAGCAGAGGCTCAGGCAGGCCAGTGCAGACTCCATAGTTTTCAAGATTGCAGCTTTCTGCAGCGCGTCCGCTTGAACTTCACTATGCATTGCGGTTTGCCCCGCTGAACCGAACAGGTTCAGGCACCTGCAAGTAGATACAAGTTCACCCCTATCGAGGAAGTGACCGCCATCACTGGAAACTGTGCGTAGTGGCACAGAGAATCTCAGGAGCCGGACTAATCTTCAGGTGTAGGTGATCGAAGTGTTTCTAGATCCGGGCCCACGGAAAGTCCTTTCAAAGGAGCACTACAATGGCACCCTCCAGTTCCCACTCCCAGCCGCGTGACATATCCGAACCTCACCTTGAGACAGCACGGCTGCGGTTTCGCAACCTTTTACTTGCAACCGATTTCAGCCCCGCGGCAGAGTCGGCAGCGCAGATCGCCATGTCCTTCGCGCAGTTGTTTGGCAGCAATGCAGTTTCAGTCCACGCGCTTCCTCCAATCCTCTTCACTGGGGAAGGCTCAGTCGATCCTTCGATATTGGAAGCAGCCGAAGAATCGGCCCGGCTTCGGTTGAAAAAGCTGGGTGCAGAGATGGGGATGCGCTCCATCAAGCACCAGGAAGTGATCTCGTCCGTGCCGGCGATAACGGCGATCCAAGAGGCAGCCAACACGCACCATGCTGAGCTGGTGATTGTGGGCTCACACGGAGCGCACGGACTGGAGAAGCTCATCTTAGGCTCTGTAGCCGAAGGCATCCTGCGAAACAGTCACGTGCCTGTAATGATCATTGGACCCAACTGCAAGAGCGGCCCATCTCCCTTCAAGTCCATCCTGCTTGCGACGGACCTGGGCATTGGCTCGCTTCGTCCGGCACAGTATGCGGCGTCCATTGCCGAAGAAACGGCCGGGCGGCTGACGCTGGTACACGTGGAGTCCGACATGTCGAAGGTTTCCGAGAGTGCGCGGAAAGAAGTCCAGGAGAGACTCAAGCACCTTGTGCCTGCCGGCGCCGACCTTTGGTGCCATTCAGATGTGCGGGTCGAGGTTGGCAGTCCCAGTGCTCAAATTGTGAATGCGGCGCTAGCAGAAGAAGCAGATCTGATTGTGGTTGGAACTCGGGAAGCCGGGCTGCTTTCGAACCATGCTCCCTGGTCAACGATTTCCAAGATCATTCGGGGCGCAACCTGTCCCGTTCTTGCGGTTCCGGCGCATAGCAACTAGCCGCGCGACAGGCGGCCCCCAAGTATTCCGGCTGCGTCTTACCGGGTCAGGGCCGGGTCAGGGCAAGTTGGGTGGACGTTCACATGGAGTGCAGATAGTCGAGAATGTCGCGAATCTGTTCCGGCGAAAGCACCCCTTGATACGAGGGCATGCCCTGTCCACCCTTCAGAATGAATTCGCTTACCGTTTCGTCGGTCACCGGCTTCCCGTTGAGCAATTTGCCAGTCTGGAACAGTCCCTGGAGCGGAGGACCCATGCGGCTGTTGGCGCTTTCCCCACCGTGGCAGGCCGCGCAGCGTTCAAACAACTGCTTCCCTCGCGCGGCTCCGGAGCCTGCTGTCACCGCTGCGGTACCGCCGCCAGCGGGCGGCGCCGGCGCCGCCGAGGAAGTCGTCATCTCGCCCGGTCGCAACAACCCATAGACTCGGATTGCGTTGTCGTACGAAGCCACGTAGACCTTCCCCGCCACGACCAAGGGCGGGACGAACTTCACCAGCGTGCCCAGACGGTCGCGCTGGCGGTCCTGTTCGCTGTTCCACAGCGGGGCCAGCGTTTCCGCGTTATAGGCATAGAGAACGCCCGGCGCATTGCCGTGATCGGCGCTGCCGCGAAACGTCAGCGTCGCCCACACAATGCCGGTGCCGGCCTTATTGCCATCGGCCGAGATGGTAAGCGCGCCGCCCGGAGATCCTGGGGATGCGAAGTCGCCTTTCGCGAATACATCAGTGTCGATCGTTTTGCCGTTGAAGCGGAAGGCCTTAAGAAAGTCGGCCTCACCCCACTGATAAATCAAGCCGCCCTTGGGGCTGTCCCAGTACGCCGGCCCGCCCAGGACCCTTCCCCCCTCAATCGCGAAATTCTGGAGCAGGCCCGGATTGCCCTGCGCCTCGTGGCCGAGGTGCTTCCTGTCCAGCAGGTAGAGCTGCCCTCCCTTAGTGCCGCAAACCAGGATGTCGGTCCCCGGAATCAGCATCGGACCGGACGACCCCAGATCCACGTCATGTTCGTTGAGCGCCAGATAATTGTCTGGCGTGAAATAGTCCTCCACGTCGAGGCTGTGCTCCCCAACCCGCAGCCGCAGGACGGAGTTGCTGAAATTCCTTTTTCCGTCCCAGGTGCCGTTGCCAGTCTCGAAATAGATGTTCTGGTCCCGGTCCACCACCGGACCGCGGCCGGACTGCCAGACGCCGCCTTCCACGCCATCGGGCGTAATGCAGAGGGCTCCGATCTGCTGCAGATTGGAGGCGCGATACGCCATGATCCAGCCATGGTAGGGCTGAATGTCCTCGTGCGAGGCCCAGGCGATAATCACGGCCCCGCCGGCCAGCGCCAGCGCCGGCCGCTGGTTTCCTGCCTTGGGATCGAAGTGCAAAACACCGTTCACCGCATCGGCCGCAGTGCTGGCCACCTGGGCCGCAATCTCGACTGGCCGAATCACGTCTTTTCCGCTGCGGATATCGATGGCATGAACGCGCTGAAAATAACGGCCGCGCTCCTTGGTTCTTGTCACCAGGTACAGGGTCGACTTGGCCGCATCGATCACGGGGGTGCCCATAATGCCGGCGTCCCCAACCACGTTGAGATTATCGTTATCCGTAATGTCCGTCACCGGCATGGGAGTGACGCCCGCAGCCGGATTGGTAAAATCCCGCATCCACAGCGGCTCACCCGCCTTGTCAGCGTCAAAGGCGTAGAGCTTGTCTTCCATGGTGGCGACGTACAACACATTGTGCACTCCGCCCGCGATGCGAACCGACGGCATGTAGAGCGGCTGGGCATATACCGCTCCATCCACCGAATCGTTGTACAGCTTGCCGAAACGGGCCACGTTCACATTGGACGGATTCAAGATGGTTTCATGCAGGTTGGCGCCGGTGACGTCGTCGTTATACCGGTTCTGGACCACGTTCACCTGGGCGGCCAGCGCCAAGGCAGTTGAAAATGGCAATAGGAATCGGATGAAAATTCGCAGCTTTGTCATACAATCGTTTCCCGAGAATCGTTTCCAGCTTAAAACAAATGTCCGCGATGACGTTCAGGAAATTGCAAGCATCAATGCATAAGGCGGTCCCAACGCTCGACAGGACGTCAACCCCGCAACCACTGACAAGGCAGAATACTCTCTGGCGCCGATGGTGCGCCGCATTTCTAGTTGGGTCTTGCGCCCCCTGCGTTGCCGCAGCCGCACAAACTCCGCCGCAAGCCAGCACGTACCCTCCGCCCAATTACGACGAAGCCAAGGTCGGAACGTACGCCTGGGATGTATTTCTGAAGTACGCAGATGTGTATTTTCGTCCGCAGCAATAGCGGCCGACAAGATCCTCAGTTCGCTGAACCGAGCCCAAGGAGAGTTCGCCATGTTCGTGAGGTGGTCCAAGCCCTGCAGGGTATTCCTCGTTCCCTTCATCCTGTTCGCTTGCACGCAACTGCTGGTCGCGCAGGACTCCGCCCAGCACGACTGGGCGCTGGAACATCCAGCCACCTCCGGACCGTTGCCGGGACGCGGCCTGGCGCAGCACCCTTTTGTCTACTGCGGAGAATTCGACCATATCCATCCCCAACAGACGATGTGGCTGGTGCGGAACGGCAAAGTGGCGTGGAGCTATTCCATCCCGACTCGCATGATGGTCCACGGCAAAGATCAGATGGCGGAACTGGGCGACTGCACCCGCTTCTCCAACGGTAACATCCTGTTCAGCTACCGCTGGGGAGCCAGCATCGTTACGCCTGCCAAGAAGATCATCTGGAACTACGATGCTCCGCCCGACACGGAACTCCACTCGGCGCAGCCGGCGGGCAAGAATCGCGTTCTTTTAGCCCTGAACGGCGCTCCTACCAAGCTGCTTCTCATCAACACCGTCTCGGGAAAGATTGAAAAGGAGCTTTCGCTCCCCACGCCTCATCCCGACAAGATTCACGGCCAGGTGCGCCGCGCACATCTGACCAAGGCCGGGACCTTCCTTGTGGGACACATCGACCAGAACAAGGTGATCGAATACGACGCCAACGGCAAGGAGATCTGGTCCGCCGACGTGCCGGGCGCATGGGACCCAGTGCGGCTGAAGAATGGGAACACTCTGGTCAGCGGCAATCAGTACGGCTTTGTGCGTGAGATCAACCCCAAAGGCGAAACTGTCTGGGAGATTACAAAGGACGAACTCCCCGGCTTCCCGCTGGACGTGGTGCAGGAAGTCGACCGGCTCGCCAATGGCAATACCGTATTCGCCAACTGGGTCGCGGGCAATACCAAGCCAGAGAACTGGCCCTCCACGGTTCAGATCATTGAAGTGACGCCGGACAAGAAGGTGGTTTGGGCGCTCCGGCAGTGGAACGATCCCGATCTCGGCCCGGCGTCCTCAATCCAGTTGCTGGACCAGCCCGGCAAGCCGGAGAATGGCGACCTGGAACGCTAGAGCATCAAGACCCAATTGCGCCCGGCACGAAAGCCGGAAGACTCAGCCTAAGGAGCCATAGCATGCAGGAACCAGGCAACGATTCGAATCGGAGGACCTTCTTGAAGTCGGCTGCGATTGCCGCCGTCGGCGCTGCCTTCTCAAGGTTCGCTGAAGCGCAAGTTGAGCCCGCTTCGGCAACTTCCCTGTTCGACGGCAAGACGCTGAATGGATGGATTCAGGCGCAGAACAGCGCCACCGCCATTTCCGGTAATGACATTACCGACCTCGCCGATTTGGCGAAGCGGATTTCCGGCAAGTCCGATCCAGTGGCCGCGTTCCTGAGCCAACAACTGGAAGCACCAGTCAAGGCAAACCTGATCTCCTCCTCCGCGGCCAATACGGATGAGAAAACCGAAAAATCCGCGCTGGCGAAAAATCTCACCACGATTCTTTCCGACCCCAATCTCTACCAGCCAGGTCGCTTTCGCGATGTACATTTGCGGCCGGAGACCGAGGCGCTGCTCAAGCAGCATCCGCAGGGCCGAGATTTGATCCACCTGAACCGAATGTTGCTGGAAGATGCCTTCCCGGCGGACCTGGCCAAAGCTCCTTCCAGCGGCTGGACCGTGAAGGATGGCGCCATCGCCAGCACGGGCGCCGGACGCGGAGTGCTCTACACGGCTCATGACTACGGCCGCTTCCGCCTCACGTTCACCATGAGGCATGTCTCTGGCAATCCCGACCATCAAGCCTGCGTGCTCATCTTTTGCACCCGCCCGCAAGCCGATGAGGTTCCGCTGGATGCCCTGGCGGGCATCCAATTCCAGGTTCCGCTGGGCGGCCACTGGGATTACCGGCCAGGCCACAATAATGCCGGCGATGAATTCTTCACGCGTCTTGTGAAACCGTCCTATGACCCTCACGACTGGAGTCGGGTGGAGATCGTGGCCGACGCCTCCACCGGAACGGCACGCATGGCCGTGGCGCAACCGGTCGGCAGCAAGGCCGTGGAGGTGCTCGATTTTAAGGACGCCAACGCCGGCAAATCCGGTCCGCTCGCTCTGCAAATGCACAACGCGGGTCTGTTTGATGAATACAAGGACATCACAGTCGAGGCGAACCCCACGAACTTCGACTTGATGACCGTGAAATGAGCGCTGGGTTGATCACAGAGATCTCGCGCCGCCCTCATGGACATACTTGATCACTTCCACCTCGGAGACGGCGATCAGGCCCTCGTCTACCATCTCGTCCAGCACGGGCAGGAGCTTGCGGATGTTTTCTTCCGAGTCGATGATGGTGACCACCACAGGAAGGTCCCGGGAAAAGGACAACAGGTGCTCTTGTCGGATGAAGGTGCTGGCGCCATATCCTTCAATGCCGCGGTACACAGTCGCGCCGGCGATGTCCATGTCGCGACAGCGGGCGACAATGGCTTCATACAGGGGTTTGCCCTGCCAGCGATCGTCCTCTCCGAAGTGGATGCGCAGCAATTTGGCCCGTCCTTCAAGCTTCATCGCTCCTCCTTGCGGCGTTCCTCAGCCTGGTAGTTGTGCGTGTATTTGATAATGTCCACGTCCGAGAGGACGACCAGGCCTTGCCGCACCATGTCGTCGAGAACAGGAATGAATCCGCGCAGTTTCTCTTCTGTATCCACCACAGACAACATGATGGGACGATCATGCGAGAGACTGAGGGTGCTGTCGGCATGGATGCGGCGGTTGGCTCCGTAGCCCAGGATTCCGCGATATACGGTCACTCCGGCAATATCATTGGCCCGCAGCCCCTCCACCAGCGCCCGATAGAGCGGTTTGCCGTTCCATTTGTCATTCTCGCCGAAATAAATGCGCATCAGCTTGGCTTTGCTTTCGCGCTTCATCGCTGGCGCCGGCTCGCCGGCAGCCATGGAATCCGGGGTGCTGGGCTTCACAATGTTCGTATCTTGAAGCTCGATCAGCCCCGTTCCCACCAGCCCTTGAAGCTTGGGCAAAATCTCATTCAGCTTTTCCTGGGTCTCGACAAACTCGATCTTGATTGGCAGGTTTTCCGTAAGCCTAAGAATCCGCGTGGTATGGAGATGGTGATCGGCGCCGAACCCGGCGATTCCACGGGTCACCGTCGCGCCCGCCACTCCCCGGAAGAAGAGATAGTCGAGGATAGCGGCGTATACGGAATTTCCGTGATACTGCTGGTCTTCGCCGACGTAAATGCTGACTTTCTTAGCTGGTCCCGCGTTAAGCAAAGGTCCTCCTGGCGGCCGGCGCCAACACTATAATGGCCGCGGGTTGCGATGGCACGAAGCGTTGAAAAATATCCGCCCTCACGCTACGGCCCTCCCGGCGGCGACTCCCAGCCAGACCGCGATGAAACCCAGAACCACGCTGAGTACGACGTTCAGAATGGCCACCGCGACCTGCCCGTCCTGCACCGCCCGCAATGTTTCGAATTCAAACGTTGAGAACGTGGTATACGCCCCCACAAAGCCAATCGGGACTAGATATCTCCAGTTCGGGTCCCAGTGGGTGCGATCCGCCAGCAGAGTGATGATCAACCCGATGACGAACGAACCGGTGCAGTTGACAACAAATGTGCCGTAGGGAAAGCGGGCGCCCATTCTCTCAGAGATCAATCCTCCGAGCCAGAAGCGGGCTACCGCTCCCATAAATCCTCCCAACCCGACCATCACGTATTTAAGCAAGCCGGCTGATTTCCTTTCTTATAAACGCGTTCCACTCCAACTCGCATCTCTTACTCCCGGCCGCCGCGCAGGTATTCGTCGAGTTTGGCCACCAGGCCCTGGAGCTCGCCGACGACTCCATCTAGCTCGGCACCGGCGCGGGCAGGGACCTCTCCATAGCCCCGCATGTGGCGGGGACGGAGCTCTTCCAGGGCAATGTCGACGAACGTGAGATCCGCCTGCAGCGCATGAGTAGCGGAAATCGAAGGTGGCTCACGCGGAATCGCCTGGCCCTCCAGCGTCTGCACGAGCCGCGCGCGAATGGTCGAGATGTAGTCCTCAATCACGAGCCTTTGTTTAGGTGAAATATCGAAGAGGTGCCTGGGAAAGGCCGCTTTCGACTCCGATTCCCACAAAACCGCTTCTGCTCCGGAGAGCAGTTTGTCGATATGCTCACACGTGACCCGCAGCCGCCGCTTCTGGTTCGGATTGAGTGATTCGGTTTCGCTGGCCATCCCGCTCAGGTTCCATCCGGCGCAGAAATGCGCAGCTCTGCGCCCCGGCTGCTTCGCCGGTTCTAACGGGATTTTCGATTCGCAGGAGTGACTGGAGTTGCACAGACAGCCTCCCACGGGAAAATCCCTGTAGGAGTCATCTGCCCCTCCATTTCGGCGGGCGGTTGAAGGCGAACTCCAACGCCTATGCAACTATTTTTAGGCAGGCGGCGATTGCTGTCAATGGCCGCCATGAGTCACGGCCATTATCTTCGGTGCGCTTCCCCGCCTCCGGGGTGCCCCGCGAATCGCCGGAAGCGCTATCGCGAAACCGGCGGTGACTCGTTCAAGATGAGCCAGTACAAGCCGAGCTGGCGGACCGCCTCGATAAACTGGTCGAAATCCACGGGCTTGCGAATATAGCTGTTTGCCCCTAGGTCATATCCGCGGAAACGGTCTTTCTCTTCGTTCGATGTCGTGAGAATCACCACCGGAAGCACTCTCGTTCGAGCGTCCGCGCGCAGCCGGCGCAGCACCTCAAGACCATCGAGCTTCGGCAGCTTCAGGTCGAGCAGAACGAACTGCGGAATCACGCTGGGGTTCCGGCCCTCATACTTACCGGTTCCGAACAGGTAATCGAGGGCTTCCGCGCCATCGCGGGCGACCACTACTTCGTTCTTCACATTGTTCTTTTTGAGGGCCCGCAGCGTTAGAGCCTCGTCGTCCGGATTGTCCTCAACCAAAAGAATCGCCTTGTCCATGAACGTCATCTCCTGAAGTCCTCAATCGTCATTGCAGAGTGAAATAGAACGTGGCGCCCTGTTCGACTGCGCTTTCCGCCCAAATTCTGCCGCCATGTTTGTGGATAATCCGTTGCACCGTCGCCAAGCCGATTCCGGTGCCGGGAAACTCCTTGGAAGCGTGCAGACGCTGAAATGCTCCGAACAGACGGGAAGCGTATTGCGGGTCGAAACCCGCGCCATCATCGCGGACGAAGTAAACCGAATTCCCGTTGTCTCCCCCGCTTCCGAACTCGATGTGGGCGTTCTCGTGAAGAGAGGTGTATTTCCAGGCATTGCCCAGAAGGTTCTCGACCACCACGCGCAGCAGGCGCGTATCGGCGTCTACTATGAGCCCTTCCCCGATGGTGAATTCCACTTTGCGATGGGGATCAATTAATTGGAGTTCTTCGGCGACCGACCTGGCAAGATCGCTGAAGTCCACGGTTTCGCGATGAATGACGCTCCGGGTCACTCGCGCCAGGGTCAGCATGTCATCGATCAGCACCGACATCCGCTGCGCCGCGGAACGAATCCGGCGCAGATAGTCAGCCCCGGTGGCGTCGAGTCTGCCTTCATAGTCTTCCAGCAGGGCCTGGCTGAATCCGTCAATGCTGCGCAGCGGCGCCCGAAGATCGTGCGAAACAGAATAGGAGAAGGCCTCAAGTTCTTTGTTGGCGGCCGTAAGCTCAGCGGTTCGCGCCTGCACCCGGTCCTCAAGCTCCTCCTGGGCTTGTTGCAACTCAGCATGCTGCGTTTCGATTTGCCGGAGCATTTCGTTGAACGCATCGACTAGCGTCGCCACTTCTCCGAAGGCCTTCGCCGGGACGGTACGAAGGGAGTAATCCCTATCCCGCGACACGGCGCGAGCCATCTCGGCCAGGGAGACAATCGGTTCGGCGACCGCGCGGCGAAAAATCGCGGAAACCAGCAAAGCCGCGGCCAAGGACAACAGCAAAACAACCCCGGCAATGGCCGCGTACTGTCGCACATGGGTTTTCATTTCATCCAGGTCCGAGCGAATGTAGACGGTGCCGATCGGCTTGCCTTGGAAGACGATAGCGTGCCCCAGCAAGACCTGTGTGCCTTGGAACCAGTGCGCCTCGGATTTGCCAGACGGCATCGGGAGCACGCTTTCGGAAGCGGTCTCCCCGGCAGCCGCACTAGAGCTTTGCCGGTACTGGGCAAACAGCTGGTGATCTTCGGTAAAGATCTGAGCGGAGACAATATTGGGTGAGTACCGCAGCGCGGAGATGGTTTTGGCGGCTGCGTCAGGATCGTCGAACAGCAGGGCCGAGGCGCTGTTGCTTCCAATGACCTGCGCCTGTGTGGAGAGGCTTTGAACCAAGTGACCGCGAAACGTCAGCAGGTCATACGTCACGAAGGCCATGCAGGCAACCAGCAAGGCGATGCCGCTTACCAGCAGGTTCATGCGGGTAAGCATTCGAGCAACAGAAGAACCTTGGCTGGCCGCGCGCATCCCTCCTAGCCTCCCGCCTGGGCGTGATTGCCTGTCACCCGCTTGGCCAGCTTCAGCAGATCGGAACTCAGCACCAGTCCCGCGCTGGAGGAGACCGCGAGATTAATCTCGAAGCGCACCTTTCCTCGATCGAGCGTGAACTGGATCATGCCGCCGCGCTCGACGAAGTGGGGAACATCGCTGACGGTCAGAACTGGCGCGCCATCCAGAGCCAGCAGGATTTCCCGGAGGCGGCTGTCCTCCGAGGAGCTGATAAACAAGATCCGGCACTGGCGGGATTCTTCCGGCTCCGCGATGTGGACGGCAGTGACGTTCCGGCCCGCAATTTTGGCTCCCGCGAGCGTTGCATCCAAAGCTCCGCCGAAGGGATCCTCACCGAGCACGCAAATGTGCAGCACGCCCTCTTCATTCAGGGCGCCAGACGGCCATTCGACGAATCTCATGAAATTGAACAGGTACGCGGCTTTGACGTCGTACTCCGTGGGAGACGCCGCCTGTGCGTGAAGGCTTAACGTGGTCAGAATCAGGAGAATGGCGATTGCAGGGAAGCAGACGCAGGCGCCGCGTAAGAAGGCACGGGAGCGCGGGTCTGGCTGAGGCGCGCGGTCTTGATCGGGCTTGCGAACGGCGTCTCCCATCACCGGCTCCATTGAATCGTTACGTAGGCGCTGCGTTTGATTTCGACGGTGGGGCCGGGATCGTGCAGGAACTCAGCATGCTGGGGTCGCAACAGGTTCTGTCCGACCAGAGAAATCTGCCACGCCGGGGTGAATTGCCATCCTAGCCGGAGGTCCAAATTGTGGTAGGAGTCTACCGATTGCGCAGGAAGCGCACAGGTATAGCGGTAGGTCTGATCGAATTCGATCCTCCTTGGAAGATTGATCATGGACCGAACGGCGACCTGGTGCTGCGGACTGGATCCCTCATAGCTGGCAACCGCGCCCACATCGCTGTTGCCCGGCTTGTTCTTCAGAGCAAAATGCAGATATGAGTAGGACCCTTTGAGCTGCCACCACGCAGTGGGATTCCAGGCCGGAGAAATCTCGCCGCCATCGGTGTTTCCCTGAATGCCGTTTGCCCAGGGAATATGAAGCGCGATGCGGGTCGGTGAAGGGTCGGAATCGAAGCGGATGTCCACATCTCCATAGCTGAGAAGATCGTTGTATTGGTTGTGAAATGCTGCGATGTCCAGGTAAACGCCGTGGCCGATTAGAGTCCGGTAGCCGGCTTCATATCCCAGCAGACGTTCCGGCTGGAAATCGTTGTCGCCGTCGATCTCCACGTAGATCGGATAGGGTGGCGCGGGGGCAAGAAAGCCCACCAGGAGCAGGTCTCGTTCAATGCGGGAGGGCGCGCGCAGCGCCCGCGTCACCGCCAGCCACAAAGTGCTGTGGGGAGTGCGCCTCCACAGCAGGCGGGCGCTGGGTTGAATCTGCAATCCGCCGTAATTGTTCTGTTCCAGCTTGGAGCCAACCGTGAGGAAGAGCCGCTTGCGGATCAGCGCGATCTCATCCTGAAGAAAGGCACTATAGATGCTGTTGGTTTGTTGATGGGGTTCGAAATCGAGGGTCGCTACCGTTTGCCTGAAACGCGCCGGGCTCCAGCGCGCCCCCAGGCCGCCGATGAAATTGTGGCGTTGCCATGAAACGTGGTGAGTGGCATCAAAATCCACGGTGTTTCGCACCTCCCCGAACTGTGGAGCCAGCAGATCGGTGCGGTCGTAGTACGCCTGGATTCGCGTGTCGCTGGTGGAACTCCAGCGGCGTTGCCAGTGAACCAGAAGGTTGGCGCCGGAAACGTCCACTGCTCCGTCGAGAATCAGCTGTTCCGGCGGAGAAAACGACCCCACGCCGACTCTCTGCCCCTGGCCTCCGCGGTAGCCATCACCCTGAATGGTCAGGTGGTCCCGATCGTGGATCTCCCAGTCAGTGCGGAATCCGATCTGGCCCATGCGCCAGGTATCGAAATTTTCCCGGTCGGGATGAAACTCGGCTGACCGGCTGAAGATCTTTCCGTAGACCCGATAATCAAAGTCCTGTCCATTTCCCGCTCCGTAGCGAAAGCTTCCAATCCCCTGATCCACATTTCCGCCGGTCACGGATGCAGACGAGCCATGCGTCTGCCTGGCGGACTTAGTGATGACGTTGATCACGCCATTGACCGCATTGGAACCCCAGATGGTGCCTCCCGGCCCGCGAATGACCTCGATGCGGTCGACATCTTCCAGCCGGGTATCCTGCAGGCCCCAATAGACGCCGGCAAACAGAGGGGTGTAGACGCTGCGGCCGTCGATGAGCATGAGCACCGATTTGGAAAAACCGTCTCCGAATCCTCGAATGCCAATCGCCCAATGGTCGGAATCGATTCGGGCGACCTCGACTCCGGGAGCGAGGCGCAGGGCCTCGGCAAGAGACGTGGCCCCGGACCGGCGGATGTCCTCCTCGGTAATTACGTAAATGGCCGCGGGAGTTTGCCAGACCTGCTCCGGTTCTTTCGAAATGCTCGTCACTGCAATATTTCCGAGTTGCTCCATGCTCAAATCCCGTAGCAAAGGAGCCTCCTGCTGGCTTCCCTGCATGGGCGGCGCTTGAGAAAATATCGAGGGTGGCGCCAGCAGCCACAGAAGCAGCAGGGTGCGGGCAAACAGGGACGGGAACCTGCCGCCAGCAGCAGCCGCCGCCAGCTCCGTTCCGGCATCTGCCGTTCCCGCCGATTTCGCTCGCACCCGGAAGCAGTTTTGCAGCACCCTCGCGAATCTGCACCCGTCCCATGCCGTCACTGCCTCTATTCCTCCGCCTTTTCCCCCGCCGGATTTTTCGCATCGAACAACGACCGTATCTTTTGTCCCAGTTCCTGGTGGGTAAATGGCTTCTGAATCACCGCGTGCCCTTGCGCAAGCAAGTCTCGCAGCAGAGTCATCTCCCGACCGTATCCGGTGACAAAAATGACGGGGACCCCGGGGCGGACAGCCGACACCTTTTCATAGGCCTCGGGACCGGAAAGCTTAGGCATGGTTACGTCCAAGATGAGCAACTGGACGCGCGAGCCATTCCGCTGAAAGAGCTGCACAGCTTCTTCCCCGTCCTTGGCGACCAGCACCGTGTAGCCCTGAGTTTGAAGAGTCTCGTGAGTGAAATTGCGTATTCCTTCGTGATCTTCCGCCAGCAGAATCGTTTCCGTTCCGCGGACCGAACTGACTTGAGGAATTTCGGCCGCCTGCCTTACCCCTTCGGTGGCAATTGGCAAGTAAATGCGAAACGTAGTGCCCAAACCGGGTTCGCTGTAAACATTGATGGAGCCACCGTGCTGTTTCACAATGCCGTAAACGGTAGCCAGACCCAGGCCCGTGCCCTTACCGGGTTCTTTGGTTGTAAAGAAGGGTTCAAAGATCTTGTCCAGGGTGGCTGCGTCCATGCCCACGCCGTTATCGGACACGGCTAGTAGCGCGTAGACTCCTGGCTTGGAATCGGAATAGGCGCGCACATCCTCCTTATTCACCCAGACCTTGCTGGTTTCCAGGGCCAGCTCGCCGCTCCGCGGGCATGGCATCTCGCGCATTCAAGCACAGGTTCATCACTACCTGCTGAGCTTGCGTGGGGTCGGCGAGCACCATGCCGAGGTCCGGCTCCGAGGCGGGTGCTGATCCTGATATTTTGGCCGATGGTCCGCTTCAGCAGCGCTACCGCCTGGGAAACGAGTTTGATTCAAATCCACCGGAACAGGGTCGAGGGGCTGTTGCCGGGAAAAGGCCAGGAGTTGGCGCGTCAGCCCGGCGCCAGACGGCTATTGTCGCGAATGGCCTCGAAATATCTGCGCGACCGGGAATCAGGCGGCTTCCTGGGCTCCCAAGTCGGCCCATCCCAGAATCGCGCCCGATCACGTTATTGAAATCATGGGCAATTCCACCCGCCAGGCGGCCGATGGCATCGAACTTCTGCAAAGCGGTAATCTGCCGTTCCAGGGCGCGTCGCTCCGTGATATCTTCGGCGATCACTTCCAGGCGCTCACTGCCGTTATCGGCCTGTTCTCCCAGGACACGGCCGCTCAGCCGGATGAAAATCGGGCGACCGTCCCGACGTTTCCACCTCACTTCCAGGCCCTTGAAACGCCTTTGCTTCACGAGCGTGCCCGGTCACCCGCTGGACGTCCTCCGCCGTCTGATACACTTCCCGGACCACATCCAACGACAGCAGTTCTTCCTTTGTGCCGTAGCCGAGTATGTCCACCAGAGCGGAGTTGACCTCGACAAAGCGAGCTTCCATCGCCGAGCAATAAATTCCGTAGGTGGCGTTTTCCACCAGTTCCCGGTAGCGGGCATCGGACTCTTCAGGGCCTCTTCTGCCTGCCGCCGCTTTCTGCGCGACTCCGAATCGTGGAGTTCCCGTTCGATCGCCGGAATCAGCCGCTTGAAACTCCCCTTGATGATGTAATCGCTTGCGCCCACTCTCATGGCCGCAACCGCCGCCTCCTCGCCGATTGTCCCGGAAACGAAGATGAAAGGAATATCGAGCCCGCGGGCGCGCAGCATGGCGAGCGCTGCATCCCCGCGAAAATTGGGCATCGAGAAATCAGCCAGCACCAGGTCCCAACGCTCGGTGTCGAGGGCGGCGCCCATGGCTTCCGAGCAATCCACTCTCCGGTACTGAAGATCAAAATTCGCCCGGTGCAGTTCGCGAGTGAGCAGAAGAGTGTCGTCTTCCGAGTCTTCGACGATCAACACGCGAAGAGACTGTGGCATTCGGTCTGTCCCGCTGATTCCTTCCTTCCTTCGAAAAGTGGCACCCGCGCCGGAGGTGGAACGCCTCCCATTGCGCGTGCTATCGCAATTCCGGAAACACCGGTTACACCATCTGGATCAACTACAGGTGCGCGCTTTTCTTGGGAAGTTTAATGCGTGGGATTCTGCGCGGAGGCTAGAAGAACGCGCTCGCAAACATGCCAAGTAAACATGCAACTCCAACATGGGCCGGGACGCCCAATGTGGGAAACAATGCGGCCTGCTGGCGGCGCTTGAGCATGCCGCCAGCAGGGCTCAGCGGGGAACGAGTCGGCTGGCCCTCTGCAGGGCAGCGTGCGGCGACTAGCGAGGGTGCATCTGGCTGCTGGTCGCTTCCGTCGCGGGTTGCCCGGTTGATTCTGCCGGGTTCGCTAGAACCGCCTGCACAGACGCGGGGAGGTTGTGGGCATTCGCCAGCAACAGCGAGACTTGCCACATTTGAGTTGTCGAGAGCGATTTGTCAAAACCGGGCATGCCGGTCAGAATGATTCCGTTCGCGACCTTCCAGTATGTCGCCCCGGGAGGATCATCGGTAACGCCTTTGCGTTTGAACAAGTGCGGAGGCTTGGGGAATTCGCCTTTCGCGATCGCAGTCTGCTCCTTGCCGGGTAGACCGTGGCAGACGGCACAGTGCTCCATGTAGACGTGAGCGCCACCAAGCAGATTGCTTTCGTCGGCGACCACCGGCACTTCGTGGGGCATCTCTGCCTTCATGCGGGCATGGAGCGCCATGTTGGCCAGC
Source organism: Terriglobia bacterium (assembly GCA_963732925.1). GTDB lineage: Bacteria > Acidobacteriota > Terriglobia > Terriglobales > Acidobacteriaceae > DASZRZ01. The sequence goes on along the minus strand of CAVTBJ010000001.1, from coordinate 97,474 downwards.
CTCTTCTCGAACGGCATGGGGGGCGCCGAGGTGGCAACCGGAGCCATGCCTCTCCCGAAATACGTGTAGATCATCAAGGCACCCAACAGGATTGTCAGCACGATTCCCAGCACGAAACCAACCATCACTCGCATAGATGAGTCCTTCCTATGAACTCCGTACCAACCGGCCTCAGATGGGCGTTTTCACTTCGGACCAAAATTCCCTGGCCCTGAATGAAACCCGGGATGCCTGTTTGTCGACAGTTCTGAGGAATTGTACCCGATGGCGAAAACTTACCCGATAAGCACAGAGCGGGTTGCGCACGGGTTGAGCCACGGCACACCATCGCACCATCAAACACTCGTCAGTGACGGTCGACGCTCCGATACCGCGAGGGGCTGCACGCGACGCACGGTTGCCAGAATCAGCAGGAACGCGGCGACATGAAAAGTACTGACCAGAGCAAACACGGTACCGTATCCGAAGCCTCCATCGAGGAGATACCCAACAATCAAATTGAAGACAACGCCACCCAGCGCTCCGCCCAGCCCGACCAATCCGGCGACCGAACCGACGACGCTGGTGGGAAACAGGTCCGTGGGAACGATCATGACCAGCGTCGACCACGATTGCTGGCCGAAGAAGGCCATGCTGAAGATCACAATGGCCCAGCCCACCGGCAATTTGGGCACGAATATGATGAACGGCATGAGCGCGGCGCTGGCTCCGAGGGCTGCCTTGCGTGAGAAATTCAACGACCGGCCCTGGCCGATAAGCCATCCGGAAAACCATCCTCCCACCAGGCAGCCGACTCCGGCGGCAGCATAGGGAATCCAGGCGTAGTAGCCAACCTGCTTGGTATCGAAGCCGCGGACGTCGTAGAGGTACTTGGGAAGCCAGAATAGATAGAAGTACCAGGCGGCGTCGCTGAGAAATTTGGCGAAAACCAACCCCCAGACTTCCACGAAGGAGAACAGGCGCAGCCAGGAGATGCCTGGCGTGGCGGTTTCGGAGGCGGAAAACACCTCTTCCATTTCGCCACGCTCCTGGACGCTTAGCTTGGGATGAGCGGCGGCGGGAAAGTAATCGTGCAGCCACCAGACCGTCCAGGCAAGCCCAAGCGCACCGACGGCGACGAAGACCCAGCGCCAGCCGGCAGTAGCGATGATGACGGCAATTCCTGGAGGCGCAATCACCGCTCCGATCGCCGTGCCGGCATTGATGATACCCATGGCCAGAGAGCGCTCACGAGCTGGGAACCACTCGGCGACTGCTTTGGTGGCGGCCGGGAAACCGCCTCCCTCACCGGCTCCCAACAGGAAACGCAGCAGAAGAAGAACTCCGAATCCGGTGGCCAAGCCGTGTGCGGCGCACGCCACCGACCAGAAGACCATGATGACCGCGAATCCACGGCGCGTTCCCAGAAGATCCAGTAACTTTCCTCCACCGGCATACATGAGCGCATAGGCCAGCAGGAACGCCGCCTGAAGCTGCGAAAACTGGGTATTGGAAATGGGAATTTCCCGCTGAATGGCGGCGATGGCTACGGGAACGGTCTGGCGATCCAGATAACTGATCGCAATAGCGCCACTGACCAAAAAGGCGATTCGCCAACGTAGTCGCATAGGTCTTAGGGTTTTTCCTCCCGCAAACGGGCAGGCGGAGAGGTCAGAGCCGACGTCCGCTCGGGAAGAGAGAAACTGGGCCACTCCTCATCAGCAAGGGTGAGAGGAATCAAATCCATCCAATGCTCCTGCGCCGTGGGAACTGCCGCAAATTGCTCCACTATCGTAATACCATGGTTGCGTCCCTGGGTGTATTGCGACAAAAGATCCTTTCTGAACTCGTCATCGGTTCATCCGGTGAAATTGAGGCGAGCGATTGTGTGCCGCCGCAACCCACGCAGGTGCAGGACGGGATCGACATCTGGTGTTTGAGGAAACTGTGCTATATGGTTAAGGGAAACCGATAATGAAAATTACCGAGATCCGAACCCGAGTGGTGGAATGGCGTGGAGAAAGTGTTCCTCCGCAGCCGCATTTCTGTACCAACCCTATCGACCTGCTCAGCCTAGCGGTGACGCCATGGCTGGATTTCGCTTTCATGGATGGCTCATTGTGGAGCTGTTTACCGACACCGGCCTGGTGGGAATCGGCAACGCGGCGCTCTCGCCGCGCGTTACCAAGCAGGTGATTGACGTCTATTTGCAGCCCATCGTGTTGGGAGCCGATCCCTTCGACGTGGAATTCCTTTGGCAGCGCATGTACCGCCAGACCATGGCATTTGGCCGCAAAGGAATCGGCATGACAGCCATCAGCGCCGTGGATATCGCCATTTGGGACCTGATGGGCAAGGCCGCGAAGCAACCAGTATTTCGCTTGCTGGGAGGAAGAACGAAGCCGCGTATTCCGGTGTATGCCAGCCGCCTCTACAGCCAGCCGCTCGATCAACTGGCCGCGGAGGCCAAAACGTATAAGGACCAGGGCTACCAGGCGATGAAGCTACGTTTTGGCTGGGGACCGGTCGATGGGGCGGCGGGCATGCAGAAGAACGTAGACTTGGTACGCACCGTGCGCGAGGTGATCGGCTACGGCATCGATCTTATGGCCGACGCTTACATGGGCTGGACGCTGGACTATGCCCGCCGCATGCTGCCCCTGCTCGAGCCCTACCAGTTGCGCTGGCTGGAAGAGCCCGTGATTCCCGATGACATCGCGCGGATATGCCGACTTGAAGGCTCTGGGACGAGTCCCTATCGCCGGCGGCGAGCACGAGTTCACAATGCTACGGTTTCCGCGAGATGCTGGAAGCCAGAGCGCTGGATTATATCCAGTTCGACACCAACCGCGTTGGCGGCATCACGCAAGCCCGCAAGATATCCGCGATGGCGGAGGCCTATTCCGTTCCGGTGATTCCCCACGCCGGCCAAATGCACAACTTCCACGTTGTAATGGCCAGCCTGAACTCCCCTATGGCGGAGTTCTTTCCCAGGGTCAGCGTCGAGGTGGGCAACGAACTGTTCTACTACGTTTTCCAGGGCGAGCCCGAGCCAGTGAACGGTTCCATCGATCTCTCCAATGATGTACCGGGCCTGGGGCTGACCATCCAGGAAGACGCGCTGGAGCGGTTCACCGTCATGGAGTAGCGCGAGCTTCGCCCGGGGTTGGGAAATTCACGGCAGATGTCCTTCTGCGCGAAGCCGGGCACGCTTGCATTACTCGTCGATGGACTGGCGGTGCGGGACTGGCGGTGCGGCCCAACTCAGGCCAGCGTCAACTCGACTCTTTTTTCCGCGAGATCGAGTCGCGTGATGCGGAAGCTGCGAACTTGTCCGGCGCGTACCGCCTCAGCCGCGGGGGTTCCAGCTTCGCTGCCGCCTTTCCATCGCGCCTGGAGCATCGCGGTCAGCGATGACAAGTCTGCGCCAGTCCCGCCCTGCTTTGATTCCTGGATCCCGGCTTGCCCGGCAATCCGGCACGTGGCGAACACGCCTTCCGCCAGTTCCACACGTGCGGTCTCCCCGGAGCATTCGGCAACCCGTCCGGTGACTACGTCGCCCTGTTTGTGCTCGGAGATGTATTCCTCCAGGCTGGTGGGAAGCATCTGCTTCATGCCCAGACGCACGCGGCGCTTCTCGGTATCAATCTCCAGGACCTGGGCTTTTACGGTCTGGCCCGTCCTGAGCATGTCCTGCGGGTGATTCACCGGGCGCTCGGCGCTCATATCGCTCACGTGGATCATGCCTTCGATGCCTTCCACGATCTGCACAAAGGCGCCGAACTTGGTCAGGCTGGTGACCGGACCCTCGACCACCGACCCCACGGGAAACTTTTGCGACACATCCTTCCAGGGATTCCCCAACGCCTGCTTCAGGCCCAGCGAGATGCGGCGTTCCCCCAGGTTGATGCCCAGGATGATGGCCTCTACGGTTTCGCCAGATTTGACGATGGCGTTGGGGCTTTTTACTTTTTTGCCCCACGACATCTCGGACACGTGAATCAGGCCTTCCACGCCCGGTTCCAGTTCGACAAACGCTCCGAAATCCATCAGGCGGGTCACGGTTCCGCGCACGCGCTCGCCGGTCTTGAACTTTTCCGGTACCGCGTCCCAAGGATGTGCCTGAAGCTGCTTGAGTCCCAGTGAAATTCGATGCTGGCCGGGATCGACCTTCAGAATGCGGACTTCCACTTGCTGGCCGGGTGAGAGCACATCCGCCGGCTTGCTGACGCGGCTCCAGGAAATATCGCCAACGTGCAGTAAACCCTCAACCCCGCCCAGATCGACGAAGGCGCCGTAATCGGTGAGGTTGCGCACCGTGCCCTGCACCGTGTCTCCTTCCTTGAGCTCCAGGTAGCGGCGGTCCTTGACCGAGCGCTCTTCTTCCTCGAGAACAACCCGGCGGTCCACCACTACATCTTCATCCGTGACGTCGAGCTTGGTGATGCGGCAGCGAATTTCCTGTTCCACCAGACTCTCCAGTTCGGCGGCGTCGCGGGTACCACTGCGCGAGGCGGGCAGAAAAGCACGCACGCCAACATCCACGCTGAGACCTCCCTTCACCACGCCGGTGACCGTACCCAGAATGGTCGCCTTCGCGGCGAACGCCTGTTCCAGGGCGGGCCAGTCGGTGGGACGCTCCAGCCGGAAACGGGAGAGTTCGTAATAACCCTCGGGATCACGTCCTTTCACCGAGACCGCGATCTTGTCGCCGGGCTGCACCCTCTCCCCGGCGCTCTGAAAATCCGCCAGGGGCAAAGTGCCCTCACTCTTGAAGCCAATATCGAGAAACACGGAATCCGCGGAGATGGAGATCACGGTACCTTCGATCTGCTTACCACCTCCTTTCGCTTTGCGGCTCCGGCCTTTCTCATATTGTGCAAGAACATCGGCGAAGGATTCGTGCGGCTCGCCGGGCTCGGCAGATCGATTGGATTCATTGGTCCCTGCTGGTTCCGGGATATTCGGGTGTGACATGACGGATCGCGGCCTCGTGGGGAAGGTTAATGGGAAGCGTGACCAATTGAGGATAGCACCGGCACCCACAACAAGGGCGCTGTTTTGAGCCTTTTGCTGGACACATCGATGCCGTCGCGTTACCCTTTGGCCGCTTTCAGCCGGTGCCCGCTACCGGCTGCACTTTTGCCGGAGGAGCTATGAGAACGTTGAGCGTCCTGGTGCTGGTGATGTTTCTTCTCGGAAGCTTGGCCGCCGATGAGCGCCATGTGGATTTCGATGAGCAGACGGATTTTTCCCAGTACAAGACCTTCATGATCGGAGCCGGTAGGATCACAACCAATAAGCCCGAGTTGAAGAGTCCCATCGTCAAGGACCGCATCGAATCGGCGATACGCGGCCAGCTTGAACACAAGGGCCTGCATGAGGTGAGCAGCCGTCCCGATCTGATTGTGAACTACGTGCTGGGCGCGGCCAATAAGGCAGAGGCGCAGACCTGGATTGGACCGCGCGGCCGCCGCCGCGTGAGCGGAGTGAATCGCTTCACGGAAGGCACCCTGATGATCGACTTGCGGGACCGGCCGGGGCGGCAACTGGTGTGGCGCGGAATCTACCGCGACGACGAAAACGATGCCGCCAAAGTCAGCCATAAGCTGCCCGACGACATTCGCAAACTCTTCGATAAGTATCCTGACAAGAGATGAGCGCGTGCTTTTCCCCGACCGGCTGTGCTGTCGGTGCGTAACGTGCATGCTAGGACTCCGGTAACCGAAACAAGCCGCCAAGGCCAGGCGGCGCGGCTGTTGGCCGCGTTAAGAACTGCTCCGCCAACGACGGCCCTCTGGGGGGCACCTGTTAGATCAGCCCCCGGGCGACGGTTGCCGGATTATCGACTTGGATGCCGTCGTTGCATCCGCCACTATTTCAGCGTACATTCGCAGATTAGTTGGATGGGCTGGGCCTGTATGCGAAGATACGCGAAACGCATATCGTGGCTGTGTCTGATGCTGACCCTGTGGTCGGCATGTGCCTTTGCTGCGCACCATCATTCCAATTCGATGGAAGCGGCGAAGTGCACGGTTTGCGTCGTCGCACATTCCTCTTCCCCGGTCACCACCTCCTGCGTCCTGAAGTTAACCTTTACGCCGGTGTTCTTCGTTGTGCTGGAGCCGGTGTCTTCCAGGCAACAGAGCCTGCTGGGTTTCGCTCTCACCGTTCGTCCTCCTCCGGAAAATTAGGTCTCAGAAGAATCAGCCCAAATTTCTGAATTCATTCTGCAATCTTCTTTTCTGGAGAGGAATCATGCTTTCATCTTCGAAGAAGTTGCTGCCCGCGTTTTTGGGGGCGGCTATCTGTTTGGCTTTGAGCTTGCCGGTGTACGCGCAGTCCGGCGGGAACTCGACATCCGTCACTGGCACGGTCAAGGACCCAACCGGAGCGGTAGTTCCGAATGCAACCGTCGAGATTCGCAACCCGGTCAGCGGCTTTGACCGGACCACCGAGACGGATAATGCGGGACAATTCACCATCGCGAACGTCCCGTTCAATCCCTACCATATGACCGTAAGCCGGCAGGGATTTTCTCCCTACGCTCAGGACGTTGAAGTTCGCTCGGTGGTTCCTGTCACGCTTAGCATCAGCTTGCAGATTGCCAAAGCGTCGCAAAGCATCACCGTAGAAGGCACCGCTCAAGATCTGCTGGAGCAGACATCGACGTTCCACACCGACGTGGATCGCGACCTGTTTGACAAGGTCCCGTTGGAGAGCCAGTCCTCCTCCGTAAGTTCGCTGATCACGCTTTCGACTCCAGGAATTGCAGCCGATTCCAACGGGCTCTTCCACGGTATGGGCGATCACGCGGAAAATTCGTTCTCCGTCGATGGCCAGCCGATTACGGACCAGCAGAGCAAGGTCTTTTCCAATCAGATTCCCATGGATTCCATTGAATCGATGGAGGTAATCCCTGGGGCTCCCCCCGCCGAATACGGCGATAAGACCAGCGTGGTCATTGACGTGACCACTCGATCTGGTCAGGGCCTTACGAAGCCCACCGGAAGTGTGACTTCGTCCTACGGGAGTTTCGGCACCTCCACGGCGAGTTTCACCCTGGGATACGGCGGTCAGAACTGGGGCAACTTCCTCTCCGCCAGTGGGGTCAACAGCGGGCGTTTTCTGGACCCGCCGGAATTCAGCGTCATGCACGACAAGGGGAACGAAGAGAACCTTTTCGACCGTCTGGATTTTCAGCTCTCCAACCTGGACTCTCTACACGTGAATCTGGGCTTTACACGCTCCTGGTTTCAATCACCCAACTCCTTTGATATGCAAAATGCCACAGCCTGGAACGGGTTGGTTGTGACCAACGGCGGTCTGGGTCCCAATGGTGCTCCCGTGGGTCCAACCGATCAACGGGCGCAGATCAAGACTTTCAACATCGCTCCGTCGTGGACGCGATTGCTCAACAATAATACGGTTCTTACTCTGGGCGCCTACGTGCGTCACGACCACTACAACTATTACCCCAGCAATAACCCGTTTGCGGATTTCGTGCCGGACCTGCAGTCGCAGACCGTTGGCCAGGATCGTACGCTCACCAATGCCGGCGTGCGCTCCGACATTACCTATGTGAAGGGCATGCACAACCTGAAAGCCGGTGTTACGTACCAGCAGTTTCCTCTCACCGAAGATGACAATCTGGGTATTGTCGATCCAACCTTCCTGGCTTCGCTTGCCGGCGCAAACGGAGACCCCTGCGTGGACACCAACAATGTCCCCATCGTGGCCCCCTGTACCACGCTCGCGCCCTATGACCTCACAGCCGGCGGCGCCCTTTACCACTTCCACGGCCACGCCGACATAAAGGAGACGGCTCTCTATATTGAGGATTCGGTCACCAGCGGACCCTGGTCTTTCAACCTTGGTATTCGCGGCGATCTCTACAATGGCCTCAGCACCGACCGGCTGGCGGAGCCTCGCCTCGGAGTTGCCTACAATATCAAGCGGACAAACACCATCCTTCGCGCATCGTATGCCCGCACACTGGAGACTCCCTTCAACCAAAACCTTGCGCTTTCCAGCACTGGCTGCGCCAACCCAGTGCTGAATCCACTCCTCGGATGCTCCAGCGTCACTACCACTTCATTGAGCCCCGGACATCGAAACGAGTTCCACCTGGGGTTACAGCAGGCGTTCGGCAGATACGTGGTGTTCTCCGGTGAATACATATGGAAGTACACCACCAACCCATACGATTTCAGCGTTCTCGGCAGCACTCCCATCACATTTCCGATCCAGTGGGCGAAGTCGAAGGTTCCCGGCGTCGCCGGCCGGGTAAGCCTGGCAAATTTCCACGGGGTGACGGCGTTTACAGTCTTCTCCAGCGTGGCGGCGCGCTTTTTCCTTCCGCAACTGGGCGGTGCTGGAGCTACTCCCTCCGCTCCTGGCGGTGTTTTTCGCATTGATCATGACGAAAAGTTCAACCAGACCACGCACGTGCAATATCAGCCCTGGAAAAACGGGCCATGGATGGGCTTGAACTGGCGCTACGACAGCGGCCTGGTCGCGGGCGCAGTGCCGTTTTCGGATGGCGGGCCCGTAGACCTGAGTGGCCTTACACCCGACCAGGAATTTCAGGCGGGTTTATTCTGCGGAAGCCTGCATGCCACGCCGACGGTGGGATTGCCGGGCTCTTGCCCGGCGGACAGTTTCGGGTCAACTCTGATCTCGATCCCCGCGCCGGGAACGGAAAATGATGACAAGAACCCGCCGCGCATCGCACCCCGTAACCTGTTCGACTTGTCGCTGGGCGACGATAATCTTTTCCGCGGCGAGCACCACAAGTGGAGCCTGCAGCTGACTGCCATCAACATCACCAACAAGAAGGCGCTCTATAACTTTCTTTCCACCTTCAGCGGAACCCACTACGTTACCCCGCGGTCATATACGGCGGAGTTGGGATTCCATTTCTGAAGTTGTGGACGCGACGGTGGGCTGGCGGCCCGCGTGATGCGGGCCGCCAGGTGATTCAGAACAGCGACAGGGGGATGGCGCCAGCCATGGCGGCATATCCCGCGGGTGAAGGGTGGAGGTGGTCCCCGAAGTCGAACTTGGGCAGCATCTGGTCCGGATGCTGCGGGTCGCGAATCACCTTATCCAGGTCGATCACCGCGTCGAACTGGCCGGAGGTACGAATCCACTGGTTCACCGCCTTACGATCCGCTTCGGTCGGGGGTCCAGGGTGATAACCCGGAGTACCCACGAATGGGAGCAGGGTCGCTCCGTACACCTTAATTCCGTGAGCGTGGGCACGGGCGATGATCTGCTGATAGGCAGCGATCATGTGACGCACCAGGGAATCATGCTCCGCCTGGGACACATCGTTATCGCGCGTCAAATGGCCGATGTCGTTGATCCCTTCCAGAACAATGATGTAGCGCACTCCGCCTTGCGCCAGTGCGTCGGCATCGAAGCGCGCCAGGGCGTTCGGTCCGGTGCCGTCGAGTAGCAGCCGGTTCCCCCCGATGCCTTCATCGACAACCCCGAAGTTCCGCTTATCCGAAGCGGCTTGCAAACGCTTGGCAAGATCATCAGGCCAGCGATTATTTCCGTCCAGCGTGGAACCGTGGCCGTCGGTAATAGAGTCGCCGTAGGCCACGATGGTCGCGGCCTGCGGGGTAGCCATTACATCCACGCCGGAGATGAAGTACCAGTGCACCACTTTCTTGGCGTCCGGGAGATCCTCGGCGGACACCATGTCCCCCTGCGCCAGATAGGAAGTGGTGTAGGAGGCGGGATGTCCCGTCTGATTTTCCGGGGATTGGTCAAGGTGGATGGTAATTGCCAGATTGGAGAGCGAAGCAACGGAAACTTTTACGGGATCAGAGACATAATCCGCGCCCGCCGGCAAAGTGACATCCGGCTTGCCGGAGAAGGTGAGCGCATGGTCCGTGCCTGCAACGATCTTGGGGGAGCCGGGCGCCTCGGCGCGAGCAATATGGACTGACGCAAAATGCAGGGGAGCAGTGCCGGCGCGGTTGGAAAGATGCACGCGCAACCGGCTTCCGCCGAGGGAGAGATGTACCGTCTGACGCAGAGTGGCGTCGCTCAGTTCGCTTTCGGGCAGCGCACTGTTCCCTTCCACCAGAAACGGCGAAGCGGCCCAGGACCCCACCCAGCGGGACTGGCCGTAGCCGCTTGCGACCCCAATCAGCAAAAGCAGCACAACGAGGGTGAACGATTGCCGAAATCTCGCACGCACCATAACGACCCAAGCCTCCCGCAAGCGCGGAGCCAGCGCACTTAAGCCGGAAAACATTACAAACTTTTCAACCGGATGTCTATGGGGCCAGTGCCTGGGAGACGTCTTTTTCTCCTGGCCGCAGCTCACATCGAGTCCAAGGTTTTGCTCTGGTTGGGCTCGATGGAAAATCTCTGCCGGCGCTTGGACGCCAGTTGCAGTTCCACGTGGGTTGCTTCGGGAGCGATGCCCGTTGCTGTTTGAATCTTTCCCTCGGAGTCGGTGACAAGGCGAACCGCGCTGGACGTGGAGCAAAACAGCTTCCCATTCAGCAGGAGCTCGGCGCGGCCGGAAGAATACTTGATCTCGGCGCTGCCCTTCGGCAACAGCCTCAAACGATAACTGGAACGGATCTCGCGCGCCGGCGGGCGCACGTTCCATTCCAGGCGATTCATGGCCTCGCGATTCGCACCCTCAGGAGCCATTGTCTGGCGAACTCCGGCCAGCCTCCAGGTAAAGTCCATCAACACCAGCGCCGCTGGGGAATAATCCGCCGCGGCCTTGGTAAATTCTCCCGTGACCGGATCCATCTGCTGCAGAAACTCGCCATTGCGCACGATTGCGGCTACCCACTGCTGCATCAGGTGGCCCAGATCGGCGGGTTTGCCGTAGTGTTCCATCCAGCGCGGGGCGCGCAGGGCTGTGAGAGCCTGGGAAGGGCCTCCCCAGGAGTTGCGGGAAATGGGGCGCACGAACGCGGGATCGTCGAGAGCGATTGAGCTTAAAGGATATGGGGCCCAGAAGGCCTTGGGATTGTGGATCTGCCGCTGATAGATGGTGTCGAACAGTTTCTGGTCGACGACGTGTTCTCCCAGCACCCGGCTGATCACGTCGCTGCGAATCCGAACGAAGTGGTTCTTGGCATCAAGATCATAGAAGGCGGCGTCCTCGGGCGAGTAGAGCTTCTCCAGGATGGCGGAACGGATAGTCGCAGCGTCGGCGAGCCAGCGATCCGCTTCGGAATTCTTTTCCAGCGCACGGGCCATGGCCGCCAGGGCCACGCGCCCGCCATAGACCGTCGCCGAGAGATCCGGACACAAGCGGGGCAAGGAAGGCAGCGGCGGGCATTTGCGCGCGTCGGCATCCGGACAGCGGTTTGGGATTCCCGCCCAGCGCGGGCTGTTGTCGTGGCCGGTATCCCAGGTGCAAAAGCCTTCGCACAACCCGGTGTGGCGGGTATCGCGATAGCGGCGCAGCCAGGAGTCCCAGCGGCTGCAGCTGGCGTAAGCCTTTTCGAGCAGCTCGCTGTCCTCCAGTTTTCTGTGCGATTTCCCATGCGGTTGCGGCAATGGGCACCACCATCTGGATTTGTCCATAACCGGCGCCTTGATCGCGGATCCAGCAGGGGAGTTGTCCGTCGTCGTGCTGCAGGGCAAAAAACGCCAGATGATTGTTGCGCGCCAGATCGGGCCGGATCACCGAGTAGACCTCCGCCTCCTGCGGGGCGCACTCCTGCCAGATTCCCTTGTAGCTGCTGCCTTCGATAAGCACTGGCTGTGAATAGCCGGAGACGTTTTTTACGTTGCCGGCCAGGACGTCCAAAGCTCGCGAGTAGACGGTCTGATACCGCGAGTTGCTGGTTTCGAATGCGACGCGGGACTCAGACGCCGGTTCCGAGTGCCGCGGAAGCGCAGGCGAAGTCTGCAGCAGCGCTCGTAAAGGTGAAAACAACGGCAGCCCCGCAGTGAGCCAACCAGATTTGGCAAGAAACTCGCGCCGTTCCATGATCACCGCCTGTTGCTTCAGAAATTTGGACGATTGCAGCCCGCCCGATTCTACAAGGGAAAGCCAGGCCGTTGAAACCTGTTGCTATCACCGCTTGCGTCCCGAGGCTCAAACCTGCAATACGTCTTTGTCCCGGGCAACCAGCGTATATAGCGCCGGATTCACGAAGAACCCCAGCAGCAGCGGCCCGACCAGTCCGGCAACGATCACGATAGCGAACGGCTTCTGTGTGTCCGAGCCAATGCCGGTTGAAAGCGCCGCCGGCAGCAAGCCCAGGCAGGCCACCATGGCGGTCATCATGATGGGGCGCAGCCTCAGCAGCGCCGCCGTGCGGCTGGCTGTACGGATATCCATTCCCTCCAGCCGCAGCTTGTTAATGTAGGAAACCAAAATTACCGCCATCTCGACGGAAACACCCAGCAACGCAATAAAACCGAGGACGGACGAAACGCTGAACGGCGTATCGCTAAGCTTCAGAGCAACCAGCGCGCCCACCGGCTCAGTAATGATGACACCCAGCGCGATCGCGAGCGGGAACTTGAAGTTTCCATAAAGCGCAAAAAGGATAAAAAAGATCAGCAGAATCGCCAGCGGTCCAATCAATCGAAGCTGCGACTCGGCCGCCACGAGCTGATCATATTCCCCGCCCCATGTAACCGAATAGCCCGCGGGAATAGAGACCTCGCGGCGAAGCGCTGCCTGGCCCTCTCTTACCGCGCTGGCCAGATCGCGGCCCTCAATGCTGTACTGCACTCCGATGTAGCGGGAGTTGTTTTCCCTATAAATAAAAGATGCGCCGTTGCCTTGGTGGATCTCCGCCAACTGGCGCAGCGGGATCTGTTGCCCATCCGGGGTGCCGACCAGCAGGCTCCCAATCTGATCGGCGCTGCTGCGGAACTGCGGCTGCATACGTACCACCAGGTCGAATACTTTCTCGCCCTGAATCACCTGCGTCGCCGCTTGGCCTCCCACGGCGGCTTCAATTACGGACTGGACATCCTCCACGTTGATTCCATAGCGGGCAATTTTCTGGCGGTCAATGTCGATGAGCAGGCTGGGCTGGCCGAGTTCCCTGACGACCGTCAGATGGACGAAGCCCGGCACCTTGGACAGTGTTTCCTTGATCCGCAGGGCCTTGTCCTGCAGCACATTGAGATCGGGCCCGTAGATCTTCACCGCGAGCGAGCTTTTCAATCCCGTCAGCGCTTCATCCACCGCGTCCTCGGCGGGCTGCGTGTAGTTGAAGATGATTCCGGGAAACGCGGTCAGCTTCTTGTTGATCGAGTCGATCAACTCCTGCTTGGTTTGGATACTGCCGCGCCAGGTGGAGTCACTGTAGGGCTTGAGGCCGACGTAAAACTCCGCATTGAAGAACCCGGTGGGATCGGTCCCATCGTCGGGACGCCCCAGCTCGGTGCCCACCACCGTCACTTGAGGATAGGAAATCAGGATGTCACGGACCTTCGGCGTGATCTGGCTCGCCTGGTCGAAGGAAATGGTGTACGGCATGGTGGCGCGTACCCAAAGCGCTCCTTCGTCCAGGTGCGGCATGAACTCTCCGCCAATGAAGGGGACCAAGGTCATGGTAGCGGCAAAAATTACTATCGCGATTCCAACCGTAAGCTTGGGATGATCGAGCGACCAGTCCAATTGGCGGGCATAGCCGGACTTGATCCACTCAAAGGCGCGATTGCTGCGCTCCTTGACCCCCGCCTTAAACCAGTAAGAAGCCAGGACGGGCACCAGCGTCAAAGTCAGGATCAGCGCCCCCAGCAAGGCGAACACCATGGTGTCCGCCATGGGATGGAATAGCTTTCCCGCCGGTCCCACCAGAGCGTAAATGGGCAGATAGCCAGCGATAATGACGGCCACGGAGTAAAAGATGGGACGATCCACGTCAGCGGCGGCGGACAGAATCACGTCGAACAGCCGGTAGGACTGGCCTTCCCGCTCCGACAGCTCGCGATAGATGTTCTCCATCATCACCACGGTTCCATCAATGATGATTCCGAAATCGATGGCGCCAATGGAGAGCAGATTCGCCGAGATTCCCCGGGCGTGCAGCAGAATAAACGAAAACAACAGGGCCAGCGGAATGGTGAGGGCAACGATGACGGCGGCCCGCAAACTCACCAGGAAGAAAATCAGCACCAGCAGCACCAGCACCATACCGCGCGCCAGGTTGGATTCCACGGTTGCCGTGGTCAGCTGTACCAGGTCGCTGCGGTCATAAAACGGCCGGATCTTTACGTCGCTGGGCAGCACGGAAGAATTGAGCCGGTCGGTTTCCTGTTCCACCCTCTGCAGCACGTTCTGTGTCTGCTCGCCGCGGCGCATCAGAATCACGCCTTCCACCGCGTCCGGCTGGTTGACTTTTTTGGTCTGAAAGCTGAACTCTCCCAGCCGCGGGGCATTGCCGATAACCACATCGCCGATATCGCGAATTCGAACCGGAATCCCTTTGCTGGAGCCGACGATAACGTCGCCAATATCTTCGGTGCTGTGAACCAGGCCAATCCCGCGAACGTAGTAGAACTGCCCTCCCTGGGAATAGAACCCGCCGCCGGCATTGGAATTGTTGGCCGCCAGCGCCCCCACGACCTGCTGCACGGTGAAGTGGTAGCCAAACAGTTTCGAGGGATCGAGCAGGACCTGATACTGCATGGTCGTCCCGCCCAACCCGGAATCGTCGGCCACCCCGGGCACGGCGCGGTAGGCGCGCGCCACCACCCAATCCTCCAGGGTTTTCAGTTCCTGCGGGCTGCGGTCCGGGCTTTCCAGAACGTAGCGATACACCAGGCCGCTGGGGCTGAACAGAGGCGACATCGATGGCGACACGCCGGAAGGAAGCCCGGCTTCGCCCAGCCTCTCGAAGATCACTTGCCGGGCAAAATAGTTATCCGTGCCGTCGGCGAACGTCAACCGGATGGAGGACAAGCCGTAAAGCGATATCGAGCGCATCACGACCATGTCCGGAGCGCCCGAGAGTTCGACTTCCAGGGGCAGGGTGACCAGCCGTTCTACCTCTTCCGCGGCGTGGCCCGGCCACTGAGTGACGATCTCTACCATGGGCGGAGACAGGTCCGGATACGCATCCACAGGCATGCGCCGGAAGGAAATGATGCCTCCGATGATGAGCATGGCGACCATGATCAGCACCAGAAAGCGCTGCCGGAGAGCGAATTGGACGACGCGATGGATCATTGTGCGGGACGATTCCCGATGGCTGCTACTGCAGCGAAGTTTGGAACTGCAGGAACAGGCTGCCGTCACCGGCAACGCGATCCCCCGCCTGCAGTCCGCTTACAATCTCGGTTTTCCCGTCCTTTCCCTGCCCCAGCTTTACGGAACGCCGGGCAAACTGGTTGGGCGCGGTTTGAAGGTAAACAAACGGTTCGTTTTCGCTGTCGCGCAGCACGGCCGAATCCGGAACCGCCAGCGCGTGTTTGGTTTCATCCGCCTGCACCATGGCGGTGACGTACATATCCTTTTTCAGCTTTTCGCCGGGATTGCGAACATCGATGCGCGCTTGCAGGGTGCGGGACGTCGGATCGAGGGCGGCGCCCAGGTAACTGATCTTGCCTTTAAACACTGTGGGGTAGGCGTCGGTGGTGATCTCGACGGGATCGCCAACGTGAACATGCCCTAACTGGTTTTCATAAACGTTGGCCAGCACCCACACCGTGCTCATGTTGGAAATGGTGAAGCACTGTGTCTGCCCCGCCTGAATTACCTGTCCGGAAGCGCACAGCCGGTCCACCGCCTGCCCGGAAATAGGAGCGATCACCGCCAGCTCGGAGACGGCTGCGGAGGCTGAGTTATCGGTTTCCGTCAGGGCGTCAGGCTTGGGAATGCCAAGAATGTGCAGCGCCTGCTCGGCGGCCTGCAGATCGGCCTGCGCCTGGACCTCCGCGGATTCCGCCGCCTGCAGATCGCGCTCGGCGATGGCGTGGTGCTCATAGAGGTCCCTGGCTCGGGCATAATTCTTGTGCGCCAGATCGTGGGCGTCCCGCGCCTTCAGGAAATTGGCGCGCAGTTGCGAGTAGTCGGGGCTGCTGACGTAGAGCATCGGTTGTCCCTGCTTCACATGCTGGCCGGGATACACAACGATTCGCGTCACCGGTCCGTTGACCTGGCTGATGACGGGCGTGGTCTCGAAGCCGTTGTAGGCAACCGTGCCGGTCAATCGCAGAACATTGGCCCAGGGACTCGGCTGTACCGTGACCACTTGAATGTGGGACATCTGGTCTTTGGGTACCCTGAGCAGTTCCGCCTGCGACGAGTTGCTCGCACTTGAAGAATCGCCAGCAGCGTTCCCGGCAGCGGTGCCGCTGTTCGAGCAGCCTCCAGCCGCCAGCAGCGCCACCGCGGCACACGCAGCGGGCAAGAATCGCAAGAGTCGGGCACAGGTTGAGTTTTTCATGGCAAGTTCCTTGTCCCGACGGCGCTGCGAAGTTGCTCCATGCTGAGCATGTGCGCCGCCAGGGCCTGGCGATAGGCAAGCTGAGTCGAGCGATAGCTGCGTTCCGCGTCCAGCAGGTCGAGCAGCGTTGCGGCTCCCCGGGTATAGGCATACTGGCTGATGTCGCGGGAATCCTGCGCCTGCCTTAGATACCCAGAGGTGTATAGATTCACGATCTGCTCCTGGGTGGTTACCGCCTCGTAGGCGCTCTCCACGTCGGTCAGGACGCCCTGCTCCGCGGCCTGTTCGTTGAGTTGCGCCTGCGTCAGGGCATAGCGCGACTTGGCAATTTCACCCTGATTGCGATCGAAGACGGGCAGGGGAATACTGAAAAACAAGGAAGCGGAACTCAAACCACCCACATGGGAATAGCTGAGCGAGGCGTCCAGGTCCTGTTTGCCATTGGCCCGTGCCAGCGCGACCTGGCTGCCGGCCAGCGTAATGCCCTGGCGGGCGGCGCGCAGATCGGCGCGCTGGCGAAGCGCCAGCGCATCCAGGTCATCCTCGTGCGCCTTCAGCGGCTCGTAGACCAAGTCCCCCGCTACCCCGAAGTTACGCGGAATCGCGGAGTACCCGATCAACTGCCGCAGGGCCGCAAGCGCCAGCGCCTCCGCCACCCGCTGGGAGGCAACATCCGTCTGGAACTGAAGCATTTGGATCCGGATCTTGAGCAGGTCGCCCTCGCCGATTTCGCCGGCCTGGTATTGCTGCTCGCTGATCCTCACGGTCTGCTGGAAGCTGTCGAGGTTTTCCGTTGCGAACTGCAGATTCGACTTCGCCAGCAGGGCATTAATGAACTGTCCGGCGACGTCCAGCGCCAGGGTGCGCTCCGTGTCCGCCACCTGCGAACGCGAAACCTCGGTCTGGTTTCGTGCCGCCTGGCTGCGAAGCTGGCGTTTGTGGCCGCGCTCGAACAGATATCCAACGCCCACGTCGAACTGCTGAAAATTGTTGAGGGTGTCGCTGGAAAACTGGCTGGGATTAAAGATCGGCACGAACTGGGAATCCCAATTCAAAGTGAGATTGGGACGCAACCCTGCCGTGATCTCGTCAGCCTGGCTCTGGGAAATCTGCGTTCGCGTGGCCAGCAAACTGGGACTGTTCGCAAGAGCAAGCGCGATGGCCTGATCGAGCGTGATCTGTGTGGTCGGGGCCGAAGTCGCGGGCCCTGCGGGCGACGGAGGCATGCCCTGGCCCGCCTGCGCGATCACACGATCAGAATTTGTTGTGCCGCTATTCACTTGCGCCGGCCTGGCCACCTGGCCGGAAGCTGCTCCCGCCACAAAAACGAGCAGGAGCAGGATGACTGAACTCATCCTTTTCCTCCTACGCTGTCACAATCCTTAGCCCGGTACTTGGGGGGAATCAGACGGATGGGGGTGGCCGGATGTAGAGGCTGAAATGCGGGAAGGAAAGATCCGCATCGGATGACTGCAGGGGAGCGACGAAACCAACCTTCTCAACCACGGGCGCCCCGTGAACCTCCGGAGTCGCTACCGAAGAGTGTGCGGAAATGCACAGCACGCACACTGAAGGTCTGGTTGGAGCCGCAGACCCGCAGTCCACGTGGAGGGCCTCCGCCGCGGCGAAAAGCAATACTACGGCGATGCAGCCAAGAGCTGCCCAGAACCGGAGACGGGCTTGGAGCGTCTCACGCATCACTTAAAAACAAAAAGAAGAGCTTCGCAATTCATGCTACCACAAGTGTCTTGGAGCCCAGGCGAGCGCGACAGCAATACCGGGCTTCCGGTGATGCCACTGCCTTGTCTCGCTTCACGAAGTTTCAAGCTTCCAGACTAGTTCCCGAAACCCTCAATGCACGGCGGCAGTCGTCGCACCGCCATGCCTGGATTTCCGCATCAACAGCGCCAACGGGATCATCAGCAGATACAGAATTGCAAACAGATGGAACACATCGGAAAAACTCAGCAGGGCCGCCTGCTGCTGAACCATGCGGTAGACCGATTCCAGTGCGCGCTGGGCGGCCGCCGTCAAATCGGAACCGTGAAAGAGCCCCTTGGCTTGGGCGATTGCCTGCTCGGCCTGCTGGTTGAAGACCGTAATGTGCTCCGCCAGTCGCTCCTGGTGGAACTGGGAACGCCGCGCCACCCAGGTGGTGACGAACGAAATGCCCATGCTCGATCCGATGTTCCGCATCACGCTGTACAGGCTTGTGGCATAGCCGGTGTCCTGCTTCGGAATGGGATCCATGGTCAGCACCGTAAGAGGCACGAAGATAAGTGCCATTCCGATGCCCTGCTCCACCTGCGGCCAGAAAAAATCCCAGGGACCAGAGGAAAGGGTCATGCGCGAGTAACCATAAACCGCAAAACCGGCGGCTGCCAACCCGATCATCATCAGGCGGCGCCCGTCCCACCCCCGGCCCAGCAGCAATCCTGCCAAGGGCATGCATACCGCGGCGCCCAGCCCGCGCGGACTGGTCCAGAAGCCGGCCGTTTGCGCGCTCCAGCCCAACAGTTGCTGCATGAACAGGGGCAGAAGAACTAGCCCTCCGTAAAGAATGAAACCCAGCGCGGTGGCCACGATGATTCCAGTCGCGAACGATCGGTATCGAAACAGGTCAAACTTCACCAGGGGGTGATCGACGCGAAGTTGCCGAATGACAAAGGCCGTCAGCATCACCAGCGCCACGACCGCCAGCGCCAAGATGAAATGGGAACTGAACCAGTCTTCTTCCTGCCCTTTATCAAAGAACACCTGCAGCGCTCCCATGCCAATGGCGAGCATTCCCAGCCCCCACAGATCCACGCGCATGCTGCCGCGCCGGATATAGGGCGGGTCGTAGATGAAGGTTCTGATCAGGATCAGGCTCATGATCCCGATAGGGAGATTGATATAGAAAACCCAGCGCCAACTCAAGTTGGTGGTGATCCAACCACCAAGGGTGGGACCGAGAATAGGAGCGGCGACAATGCCAAGGCCCCAGAAGCCCATGCCTTGCCCCGTTCCTCGGGCGGGAATTCTTCCAGCAGCACGGCCTGGGAAAGCGGCTGTAATCCGCCGCCAGTGAGACCCTGCATGACGCGAAAAAAGATCAGCGCCGGCAAGCTTGGCGCCAGGCCGCAAAGCACGCTGGAGAGCGTAAAGCCGGTCACCACCGTCATCAGCAAGCGCTTGCGCCCGAAATAATTCGAAAGCCATCCGGTGATGGGAAGGATGATGGCGTTGGCCACAATGTAGGAGGTCAGTACCCAGGTGGCTTCGTCGACCGTTGCCGAAAGGCTCCCCCCGATGTGGGGCAGGCTGACGTTCACTACCGAGGTGTCCAGCACTTCCATAATCGCGCTGGACATCACCGCGATGGCTACCAGCCACTTTGCCGCCCCGCCTCCCTGGGTTTCCGACTCACTGGCCACAAAGATCCCTTATCCCACCATGTTCCCACCCAGCGCTTGCGACGCCGCAAAATCCCTATCGCGGACAGCATGGTTGCCATTCAGGCCGCCGGCATAAGATGGTATATCGTTGTACGATATTCGTTGCTTTCAGGCACGCTGAGAAGCCAGGCCTGCCGCTACCAGGATCGTGGAAACCACCACCGAATCTCCAACGCTGGAATCCATCATCAGGTCGTATAGGCGACGGTCCATCCAATCCTGTCCGTGGTATCGCCGGATATACGCCGTCCGAATCCGGTCGGTCTCCAACATAGCGGCGTCCGCCTCTTTTTCGCTTTCGTGCCGTCCGCGCAGGCGCCGCAGCCGTTCTTCCCTGGGGGCATAGAGAAAAATGGAAAACACGTCCCGGCGGGCGCTCAGGAGACACTGCGAGCCCCGGCCCACGATCACGCACCCGCCCAACTGGGCCGCTTCCTGAATAATTCCGGCAGCCATGGCCGCCAGTGTGTCCGCGTCGAGCACGTGCACGCTGGGTGTGCCGGACCAGGTGTCCGCGCTGCCCGACCAGTAAGCCCGCATCAGGCGGGAAAGCAGCGACGGCGGATGTTCGTCATACCGGGCCACCTGAGCCGCCGAGCAGCGCATCCTGGCTGCCAGTTCGGACATCAACTCGCCATCCAGCAGCTTCCAGCCCAGCGTCTCCGCCAGCGCCCGCGCCACCGTGCCGCCTCCACTTCCATATTCGCGCGCGATGGTGATCACACGTATCATGCGCCCTCACTTGATGAACACAGTTGCTGTCACAGACATGCCGGGTCGTAAAAGATGATTGGTATCCTGGCCTTTTTCGAACACGATTTTCACGGGCACGCGTTGCACCACCTTCACGTAGTTCCCGGTCGCGTTCTCCGGAGGAAGCAGGCTGAAGCGCGCTCCCGTCGCCGGACCGATGCTGTCCACGTGTCCCTGGTAGTCGCGGTCGTAGGCATCCACGTGAATCGTTGCCCGCTGTCCGGGATGCATGCCGTTGAGCTGCGTTTCCTTCAAATTCGCCGTCACCCAGGTGTCTTCCAACGGAACAATGGCCAGCAGCGGCTGGCCGGGCTGCACAATCTCTCCAAGCTGCACGTTCTGTTTCTTGCTGGCCACGCCGTCCACCGGCGCGCTGATCGTGGTGTACTGCAGATTGAGGCGGGCCTGCTCCACGGCTGCCTCGGCCCGCTGTACCGCCGCCGATGCCGCTCCAGCCCGGGCGCGTGTTACCGCCACTTGCTGCGGACCGGTCTGCGCCGCCTCAACCTGCGCCTGCGCCTGCTGGACCCGGCTCTTAGCTGTGGCCACTGCCGCCTGGGCCGCATTCACCGAGGCCTGCGCCGCTTTCTCCGTGGCCACCGCGTTGTCATACGTCTGTCGCGGAATCTCGTTCTTCTGTACTAATTCGCTGTAGCGCTGCAAATCTGCGGCTGCTCTCGTGTAATTGGCCTGCGCTTCTGCCAGGCGGGCATTGGCTGCATCCACTTCCTGCCGCGCCGCCGCCGTGGCTGCTTCCGAGGTGCGCAACTGGCTGGTGGTGGCGGCGGAAGTCACCGGCACTCCCACGTGAGCCGCCCGCGCGTCGGCCTCGGCGTTCGCCAGTTCGGCTTGCGCCCGGTCGAGTGCCACCTGGTAGTCCTTGGGATCCAGGCGCACCAGCACATCTCCGGCTTTCACCACCTGGTTGTCGTGGACGTTAATCTCCGTCACCCAGCCGGAGATCCTGGAAGCCACCGGGACAATGTTGCCGTCAATCTGCGCGTCGTCGGTGGACTCCCGCACGGAAAAATATGTCCATGCCCAGTATCCACCGGCCGCAATCGCAACCACTAGGACCAGCACTACCCATTTCGCTGCCGGGTGGGCCTGGAAGTAAGAGCGTTTCTTCTCCGGTGGGTGGCGCTCTTCCGTTTCCTGCTCCGGCGGTTCGGGACGGGTAATGACCTCATGCTCTGCCATGGCTACTTTCCTCCCAGGAACTGCTTCACTGCTTGCTCGGCCATGCCGGCGGCTCTCGCCAGAGACGCCTTGGCGAGATTGTGCGTAAACAAAGCCGATAGATATGTCTCATTGGCGGTCGCGACCGCCTCCTGCGCCTGCACCACCTCCAGCGTGTTGGCCACGCCCGCCGCCAGACGGTCGCGCGACTCTTGCAACTGCTGGTTGGCCAGTGAAATCGAGCTCTGCGCAACCTGCACCTGCCTGGCCGCAGTGTTCACGTCCAGGAAGGCCGTTCGAACTTCGTTTTCGATCTCGTTATGGAGGTCGGAAAGCTCCGCCTGCCTTTGTTGCAGCAGCGCGTCGCTCTCGAGTACGTCGGCGCGAACTCGACCTCCTTGAAAAATGGGGATCTGCAAGGAAGCCGCCGCTGTAAACGTGCCATGCGAACTGCCCGGAGCGCGTCCCAGCACGCCATAATCGCCATCAACCCGGACCGTCGGGTATCGGCCGGCCTGGGCTGCGCTGCGCGCCAGTTCGGCAGCTTTCACCAGAGTCTGCGCCTGCTGGTAATCCGCGCGGTTCCGGTATGCGTCCGCCAGCACCTGTTCCAGGGTCACCGGCGGCAGCGGCGCATAAGGAATTGTGTCAGTCGTCTCCAGCGCTTGACTCACCGGAAGACCGATGGCTCGTGCCAGCGTCAGCTTCTGCTTCTGCAGATCATTTTGCGCGCTCAGCAGCCGCTGCTCCTGCGACTGCATCTCCACCTGCGCCCGCAGCACGTCAATCTGGGCAGCCAACCCGGCATGCTCCAGATCCTGGGCCTGCTGGTAGACGGCGTTGGCGGTGTCGAGTTGCACTTGCGCCACATCCATCCGGGACTTGCTCAGTACCTCCTGCAAGTACAGGTCGGTCACCACCAGCACCACCAGTTCGCGCGTGTCTTTGTAGGAGAGTTGCGCGGCCTTAATGCCCTCATCCGCCGATCGCGTGTTCTCGATGGCTTTCCAGTCGAAGAGGCGCTGGGAGTACGTTGCCCGGGCGTCGAACACCGAGAACGGCCCCACAATCGGCGAAATGCCGGGAATCAGATTAACGGGAAATCCAAAGGCCGCGAGGTTGGTTTGCTCCACCGTTTCCGAAGTGTGGGCGTTGATGTTGGGTAGCAGATCGCTCAAGTGGCGAAGCCGCTGCGCCCGGGCCGCGCGCGTCCCCTGCTCTCCCAGAATCAAACCGAGATTCTGCCGCAGCCCCCGGTCGATCGCATCCGAAAGCGAGAGCTGCACTGTCTGTCCGGTGGATTGCCCGGAAGGAACGCTGCCCAGAATGGGATTCTGGCTCGGAATCTGCGGAGCCGGACTGCCTTGTGGGGCCGATTCCTGCTGCTCTTCCGCGGGCGGCATCCGGGTTCTGCCCGGCAGGTTTTGCGTCCAGCTCTCCGGGCAGGTCAGCAGACTCCCGAAAAGCACTACGAAGCTCGCATACCATAATGGCGTCTTCACTGGTCCTCTTTCTTACGCTTGTAACCGTTGGCCGGAACCGGCCGAAGAAGAGCCGCGGCAATCGTATCGAGAACCGACTGGCGGCGTTCCGTGACCCGCGCTGGTGCCAGCGGATCATGCCCGCTGACCGCGAGAATAAAGGTGCTGCTGGTGAAATAACTGACGATAATTCCCGAGATGGAGTAAACGAAGTCCGGCGCGACCCGGCGAAATTCACCCTGCTTGCAGCCTTTGCGCAGTAACTGCAACAGGGTCTGATGCACCGGCCGGACGTGCTTGCGAGCCATCCTCTGCAGATTGCCGAAACCGCTGTTCCCCAACTGCATCATTTCCTGCTGCACGAGGCGGGGACGATGGGGCGCTTCCGCGATAAAGTCAAAATATGCCTCCACATAGGCCATCACCTTCTCCCGTGGGCTCCCCTCACCCTGCAAAGCCGCCGTTACGCGCTGTGCCCAGTTGGAAAAGACCTCCTCCAGCACCGCCGCGTAGAGGTTCTCCTTGGTTTCAAAGTAGTAGTAGAGAAGTGCGACGTTCACTCCCGCTTCTTGCGCAATGGACTGGATCCGCGCTCCCGCGAGACCCATGCGGGCGAACTCGCGAGTGGCCGCATTCAGAATTGCGCTCCGGCTGGACGCGCCTTCCAGGTCGGCCCGCGCTCGCCGGGGCGCCGCCGGTCGCCGTCCCGCCTGGGTTGGCGAACGGACACTCTCAGTCACGACAGCGCCTCCCTCCGTCGTTTAAATAAACACTTAATTTAATCCATCCGGGGAGCTTGGCACAACACCGCGTCCCAGCGGGAGCTTCCGCCTTGCAGGAGAACGATCCCGGCAACTTGCACCATCCACTCTTTGGAGGCATCTCTCGTTCCAGCAGCCATTCTGGAGCGACGATCCGGCGCCTCTCTGCCTTCAGGCTGCAATCTAGTTTGGATGGTCTTTCTTCGCAGAATGCTGCTGAACTTTTAGCCCGCTACTGCCGGAACGCGGTTTCTCCCCCAGAGGCGGACCAAGGGCTTGCGGCTTTTGCTTCCGCGGTTCACCAGCCCAATCGTCCTTCTCCTGATCTCACTCCTGATCTCAGCTGCATTACGAGCTGGACGACCGCTCTGACGCGAGAAAACGAATCGCGCAGTTCCGCTCTCCAGGTGCATTTCATAGCTCAGGAATAAGCTTGCGGCTGAAGAATTCGCCCGGCACATTTTTCGGGCGATAGGCAACCTCTAGGCTGTAAGGCTGTGCAGGTCGCCTGGGATTTCCCCACAACCATTTTTGAGTTCAAGGGTTCTTATGGTTAAGAAGCGGCAAGGAGCCGCTGTATGTTCTGTCCGATTCCACTCCGCAAGATTGCACTCAGCTTGGGCTGTGTTGGGATTCTTGTCGGAATCCTAGTAGTTCGTGGATTTCACGAGCCCAGGTTCGACCTGACGCAACAGACGGGAGTGGATGATGCCGCGGTCTGTTCCGTGTGCGCGCTCCCGGCGGTTGCCGGCATAGTCGCGGTTTTCATCCCCCGCCTGCCGGCTTACGTCCACTCCTGTCTCGAAGAGGTTTCCGCTCTTCTTCCTTGGCATGAAGTTCTTCTCAGTCCCGTTGTCCGGGGTCCTCCGATGTGCCAAATCAACGATTGCATTGCGGCCTGAGCTTCACCGCTCTGACTGCGCACCGAATGATCGGAATTGGACTTACTTCGGAGGAAGTTATGAAATTTCGAGTTTTAATGATGACTGTATGCCTCTTCCTGTTTGCCGCTGCCGCTTCGCCTATGTGGGCCGAGCCCCTCGATCCCATCGTGAAGCTGACGGTGAAGCAACCGGTTGCGCTTCCTGGGCACGTGCTGGAGCCCGGAAAGTATTATCTGACCAACCTGGATTTTGGCAATGTCGTGCAGGTTCGCAGCGCGAATGGCACGCAGGCCTTCTTTGAACTGGCGGGCAGCGCCTCGCGCCGGCAGCCCACCGGTCGCGCGGTGGTGAATGTCTCGCAGCAGGAGACCGGCGGCGTGCCACGCATCATGGATTACTTCTATCCTGGTGATACGAACGGCACAGCGTTTTACTATCCCCTGCATGGTTCGGCAAAGCTGGCGAAACAGCCAGCCCTTCGTTCGCGCGCAAGCTGAGCGGATCGAAGGTCAGCTCCCGGAATGCCCAGACCAGAGTTGTTACACGGCTGGGCATTTCCTTTCCCCGAACTTCCATCCCCGGACTTCGAGGTCTAGGTCCGCCTGAGCCGCGCGCGCACCTCGGAAAGGCTCGTCCCGCTGCGCGCCCAGGCAATGGCACCCAGCAGCCACAAAGGAAGAGTAAGAATCAGAAAGGCGATGAATGCCAGGCCCGCCGCCCGAGTCTTTTCCACGCCGAACAGGGTGAGTCCAAGGACGCAGAAAAACTGGTAACTGCCAACGTTGGCAGGAGCATTGGGCAGGGCCGTCCCCAGGTGAATGATGAGAAATACCGCCGCCCCCGCCCAGATCGGAATGGCCACTCCGTTGGCCTCCACGATGGACCAGAAAGCGGTCGCCTGGGCCAGCAGCAGAATCAGAGATACGGCGAAGGAAAGCTCCACCAAGCGGGTTATTCCGATCCGGCGTATGCCTTCGTGAAACTCGCGCAGGCGAAGTCTGAGCCAGGTTCGCCACGAAGCCAGGGGCGAACCTGTCCCTGTCTGCTCGGGCGCCGTTTCTTCTTTCCAGAGCAGATAAAGAAACAGCGCAACGCCCAGGATGGCGATGGCACCCAGAACGTCCGCTCCCATCGCCAGGTCCGGGGGAAGCTCCACCACCAACGCAGTGATGCCCATGGCCAGCGCGAACCACACCGCGTCAAACAGCCGTTCCATGGCCATGGAGGGCACGATGGCGGCCAGCGGCTGCGCCAGCCAGCGCGACACCAGGTAGCCTCGCGCCAGTTCTCCTACACGCATCGGCAGGACTTCGTTGGTGAACAGGCCGGCGTAAACTGCCTGCGTGGTGCGGACCGGCGAAAGTTTTCCCAGAGGCCTCAACAGCAGTTCCCAGCGTAGCCCCTGGCAGAAGTAGCCGAAAACATCGAGCGCAACGGCCAGCACAACCCAGTGCCAGTCCAGAACAAACATGTATCGCAACAGTTGGCGAAGGTCAACGCCGTGCAGCACCCAGGCGAGTCCCGCCGCGGCGATGCCATACCCGATCCCAAGACGAAGCCACGGGGAGGAGCCTCGCCTGCGGCCCACACCTGCCGTACTCAACGGGACTGCTGCGGAATCCACTGCAGCGCCTCCTGGAGCACGGAGAAGACCTGCTGCTGACCGCCGTCGAACCTGTGGTCCGACGCGGACACGGGACGAAAGCGCCGCGGCTCGTGCGCAGCCTGGAACAAGCGCTGCGCCACGTCCAGCGGCACGTATTCATCATTCGTCGACTGGATCATGAACAGCGGCAAGGGGCTGATCTTGCTCATGTAGTCCAGACTCGAAAAGCAGGGTTCAGCAGGCAGTTGCTTGGTCACGTAGGTCACTGCGTCCTGCCATCTCCAGGCAAGAAAGTTTTTCGGCGGCAGTCCCATGGTTACCAGCCCGTTGAAAATCAGCCTGTTTCCTTGCGCCGCCGCCAGCAGCGAAAGACCGGCTCCTTCCGACCAGCCCACCAGCGTAAAACGGCGATCGGCACCAGCCCCGAGCGAACGCGCCAGCTCAGCAAAATCCGATGACACCTGCGCTTCCGTCAGGCCACCATCATCGGTGTAGACGGTCAGGTAGCGTTTGGTGTCGAGGCCGTACACATCGTAGCCCCATCCGCTGATCGTCTTGGCGACGGTGATGGCGAATCCATGCCAGCCACCGTCTCCGGGAGCGAACAAGATCCGCCCTTGAGCCGGGCTTACGGCGGCCGGGAAATAGTAAACGTCTTGCTCCCGGCCCCGCAGCATCACCTCGTTTTTCCCCGGGACAGGCGCAGCCCACGCGGGAATCGACAGCAGCATTGCGGCCAGAAACGCCATTTTGCGCGTGCTGCCCATGCTAGCCCTTGTATTCGGAAGCTTTCGAGAGCGCCAGCGCCAGACGGGGAAGGTCGAGCGCGTTGCGATAGATTTCGTATCGCGGTTCCCAGCGCGTCGCGAACTTGGCCTTGTAGCTGCGTAAGCCCTGGTAACTGAATACGAAATTCAGATGCGAGAAGAAGTTGTGCACCGCGCGTTCCTCCAGGGACGCCTGTTCCCTTTCTTGAAATCCTGACATGGGAGCCATGCCAAGACTAAAAGTGCGGAATCCCTGGATTTTTGCCCACTCCAGAACGCGCAGGAACAGATAATCCATGATGCCGTTGGGAGAATCCGTGCGGCGGCGCATCAGGTCGAGAGTGCACTCACCCGGAGCATAGGAGGGCACAAAATTCACGAATGCCAGCATCTTCCCTTCCGCGTCCAGCGCCACTGCCAGGCGGGTTTTCTTCAGGTAATCGGGTTCGAAGGCCCCCAGCGTGAAACTACGCTCCCGCCGTCCAGGAATTTGCAGCCATTCGTCGGAAACCGATTTTGCTTCCTGCAGCACCGCGTCGGTAAGCGGAGGCTCCAGAATGAGGAAGGAAATACCAAGTCGCTCCAGCTGCTGGGCCCGGCTGCGAATGGATTTCATGGTCTTGGCTTCCAGTCGGAACTTGTCGAGATCCACGATGGCATCATCCCCGATCTTCAGGCGATGAAATCCTGCCTGCTGGTACACGCGCAATGTCCCCGGCGTAGCCTGGTGAAAGGCCACACGCCAGTCATTTTCCCGGCAATAGTTCAGGAACTCGCGCACCACTAGCTCAACCTGCTCCGTCGGTCCCACCGGATCTCCCAGCGCGATGGCGAAGTTTCCAGCCACCTTGTAGGCAATAAAGCAATCGTGAGCAGGAGAGAAAAAGTAGGACTTGTCCCTCCACAGCTTGAAATAATCCAGCGACGATCGCCCGTAGCGCTCGACAATGGCGGCCGCCTGGGCATGCTCGCGCGGCGCGGTGCGGTAGGCATGCGCCACGGGACGGAATAACGCCAGTCCCGCATAGGTATAGGCGGCGATCACAATGGTGTACATGGACTGGAAAAACCAGGCGCCATGGCGGGTGTGGGGTGTGATCTGCGGCGGGTATATCAGCGAGAAAAACTGCAGCGTCTGCCGAATGGACGCCCCAATTGTAAAATTGATGCCGAAGTCCTTGGGATCAAGAATCCAAAAACCCCAGATTCCATACGCCAGGGCGATGGCCGCCGCCATGCCCAGACGCAGGACTGCCCAGCGCAAGTCGGGACGGCTGCTCTTCACCCAAAACTGCTTGCGGCTCAGCCACAGCACTCCTGCCAGCGCCAGCGAGAGGAGAGCCTCCGGGTAATCAAGCGCCTTGGTGAGATTAAAGATGAAGGCCAGCACAGCCAATCCTATGGCGATTTGCCAGGCACGCCGCTTTCGCCGGTAAAGGTTGAGCGACGAGGCCATCAGCGCAAAGCCGATCAGCAGCACCACAAAACGGGAAAGCCGAAGAAATTCCAGGGGGAACAGTTCCCTCAGCAGCGGATGCCCGCCCGGGATCCAGGGGTCGAGAACCGAAAGAAGATTGATAAAGCCGCTGCCCAGCGTAATCGCCGAGACTGCCCAGATTGGCAGGGAACGCAAACGCGGCCGTGCAAAGCGGCGCGCATTCTCCGCCCGCGCCGGACCGGGACTTACCAGTATCGCTGAACTCACAAAATCACCCCGCCACACCTGCCCTAGTCTAACGTCGCTAATTCGCCGCCGCCGTGACCACCATCACAGCTTCGGCCGGCACCGAATCCAAGGGACTCTCCAGGCATCCGTTCCCCTGCTCATATAGATGAATGGGAGAGCCTCTGCGATGAATTCCACGGGGGGCTGGGCAGTCTGGAGCAGGATGCCGGTTCGAAAGCCGATATCCTGCTCCGCTGCTATTTGACGAAAAAGACTTCGTGGCGCGTCTTGGGTGACTCTTAGCCCTTTGCGGTTACTGAGGTGGCAACGTTGCTGCCGTTGTCGACCTTGTAGTGCACGGTCGCCTTAGCGCCGGCCTTAAGATCGCCCATTTTGTGGGTATCGCCATTCAGATCGAACGACATCTCCTGCGCCTTGCCCTTTACCTTGTGCGACAGCACCAGTTTGCTCTCGTCCACCGAAACAACGCTGCCCGTGGCCACGCGGGTATGCATGGCGGACGCGGCCTTGGCGTGCTTGGCTGGCTTGGCGGCTGGGGCTTGGGCGAATGCTGCGCCCGCCAGCAGGGTTACCGCCAGCGCGCACATCGTCAGTTTGCTTTTCATTCTATTTCCTCCGGGGATTTCTCAATCCCAACGCCTTTGACACTACGCCACGACGAATTAGGCGATCATTAGGAGAACATTAGATTTCCCTAATGCTGCGAACCGCTCAGGCGCTCATCACCAGGGTCTTGGCCAAGGGAAGGAAAACTTGGAACGAGGTCCCTATGCCGGGCTGGCTGCGGGCTTCGATACGACCGGCATGCGCTTCCACAATCCAGCTCACCAGCGCCAGTCCCAACCCGGTGCCGCCGGACTGCCCCGAGCGCGACTCTTCGACCTGATAGAAGCGGTTAAAGACATGCGCCAGCGCATCCGCAGGGATTCCGATTCCCGAGTCGCTCACCTCGAGCACAGCCTGATCATCCTTCGTGCCCACGCGCACGCGTATCCTTCCGCCCTCGGGAGTAAACTTGATTGCATTGTCGAGCAGGTTCAGCAGCATATGCTCTAACCAGTGCGGATCGCCGGTCACTACGATTTCGCCTTCTGTCTCCAGCTCGAGGGCGAGTCCACGGTCTTCGGCCAGGGGATGAAGCCATCCCGTCGCCGCGCGCGCCAGCCCCGGCAGGTCAACCGGTTCGCTATGCAGGGCAATCGAGCCGGATTCCGCGCGCGCCAGCGTCAAAAGGTCATTCACCAGGCGGCTTAGCTTCTCGAACTCTTCCAGTTGGCTTTCCAGCACCCGGCGATACTCCTCCCGCGGACGCGGTATCGACAGGGCCACTTCCGCCTCGCCCCGCAGAGCCGCCAGCGGCGTGCGTAACTCATGGGAAATATTAGCGGTGAAGTCGCGCATTTGCCGGACTGACTGCTCCAGGCGACTGAGCACGCCGTTAAAGGCATCCGCCAGTTGATCCAGTTCATCGTTCGTGCCACGCACCGGAAGACGCCGCTCCAGGTCGGAAGGACGAATGGCATGGGCAGCACTGCTGAGCTGCCGGATGGGCCGAAGGGCCAGCCGCGCCACCCACCACCCCGCCAGGCCGGCCGCAACAATGCCCAGAGGAATCAGAAGCAATAATGTCCTGCGGAACTGGTTGAGCGCGTTGTGCGCCGGCTGCATGGAAATACCCACCCGCAGCAGGTAAATGCGCCCGTTCGCCGGCCGTACCAGGCTGTTGTGAACCCGCAGGTGAATGCGTTCGCTTTCGATTTCCCCAATCCCAGGTTCCTGCGCGGCTTCGTGGACTTCGGACGGCGTGAGCTCCAGATTCAAAATGTCCAAATCGCGAGACTCGTAAAGCAAGAGGCCCGTGCCGGCGTCGTACACCTGAGCATAGCGTCCGGCAGACTGCACGAAAAACATCTGCTCGGAATCGTGGGGGTCGGCCACCAGCTCCGGCTTGCCGTGGGGAAACCGCAGATAGCCGCGCAGACCGGTCGCCATCTCCTCCAACTGCTCGTCCACGCTGTTCAGCAGGCGGCTGGCAAGCGTGCGGTAAGCCAGCAGGCCGAGTGCCATAAGCACCAGCGCAAAGAAGGTTGCGTAAATTAGCGTAAGCCGGGCACGCACACCGAGGGGCTTCATGCTTTTTCATCCGTGAGCATGTATCCCACTCCGCGCACGGTGTGGATGAGCGGCTGGGAAAAGCTCTTGTCGATTTTGTTTCGCAGGTAGTTGATGTACACGTCGACCACGTTGGTCAAACTGTCAAAGTGCAGGTCCCAAACGTGTTCAATGATCATCGTCCGCGTAACCGGCCGCCGGGCATTGCGCAGCAGGAACTCCAGCAACGCAAACTCCTTGCTGGAGAGCTCCAGCTTGCGGCCCCCCCGGGTCACCGTCCGGTTGGTCAGGTCTACGCTCAAGTCGGCAATCTGCAGGCGCGTGCTCTCCCGCGTTCCCCGCCGCAACAGTGCCCGCAGGCGCGCCGAAAGTTCGGCGAAAGCGAACGGCTTCACCAGATAGTCATCGGCGCCCAGATTGAGCCCGGCAACACGGTCTTCCACGCTGCCCTTAGCCGTCAGCAACAGCACCGGAAGATCGGGTTTCCCAGCGCGTAGCCGCTGCAGCACTTCCGCACCGGAGAGCTTGGGCAGCATCAAATCAAGGATTACGGCATCGTAGTCGAAAGTTTCCGCCTGGTGAGCTCCAGTCTCGCCGTCGTGAGCCACGTCCACCGCGTAGGACTCCTCCGTCAATCCCCGGCGCAGGAAGCTGGCCACCTTCTTGTCATCTTCAACAACAAGGATCCGCATAGTTTCGATCCTGGTACCAATGATACCGTAACCCTCAGCACCCTAAATCGAGGCACAATCGCTGAACTCTGTGGGGTCCAAACGGGACCATCGACCTTTTGCGGGGCTCTGCCCGTTACCGCTCTCTTGGAGAATCAATGCTCTTGGATGGCAATGGATCGCAATCGAATCGCATGACACTATCTTGACTTACAGTTGAGGACATGAAAGCATTCACTAGATTAGTGCTTTGCTCTTGCGATACCTAGTTTCGAATCCCTTCTCCACCAACGAGTAGTACACAGTGCATAAATCTCTATTCTGGATTGGTTCTGGGTTGCGGCGACACCTTTGCCCGACAGCGAGACCCCGGATCCAGCGCTATTTGGTCGTAGTTACGTGCCTTCTCCTTGCCCTGGCTCTCAGCGGATTGTTCAGGTCCGTTCTCCCGCACAATACATTCCTTTTCTTCTACGCTGCGGTCATGTTCAGTGCCTGGCACGGAGGCTTCGCCTCCGGCTTGGCGGCGACTCTCCTGACCGTGCTGATGGCAAATGTATTTACCCTTACCCCTCTCCCTGACCCGATAGGCTTCGACGCTTCGCAACTGGAGCTTTTCGCGGCAGTAGG
Source organism: Terriglobia bacterium (assembly GCA_963732925.1). Lineage (GTDB taxonomy): Bacteria > Acidobacteriota > Terriglobia > Terriglobales > Acidobacteriaceae > DASZRZ01. Next base: position 65,127 of record CAVTBJ010000001.1, on the reverse strand, counting down.
CGTCGTCACCAGTTCGTTGGTCCAGAGCTTGCACGCTAAGGAAAAGCGGCTGAAGTCCAGACTCAACCAGCAATCCGCGGTAGCCGCGCTGGCACAGGATGCACTAGTTCAGTCCGATTTGCAGGCCTTCCTGGATCACGCCGTGCGTATCATAGCAACGACTTTGGGCGTAGAGCATTGCAAGGTACTGGAACTCGTTCCCAGCGGCGAGGCACTACTCCTGCGATCGGGAGTCGGATGGACGCCCGGTTTTGTGGGTCATTGTCAGGTCCCCTCCGCACGCGAATCTCAGGCCGGGTACACTTTGCATTCGAGCGAGCCGATCATCGTCTACGATCTATCGAAGGAGAACCGGTTTGGCGCTCCCGCGCTTCTTCGCGATCACCAGATTGTGAGCGGGCTCAGCGTAGCGATTCCCGGCGAGGATGACCCGTACGGCGTTCTGGGAGTCCATTCGAGAGCCTCGCACGCATTTACAGCTGAAGATGTTGATTTCGTGCAGACGGTGGCAAGCCTGCTCGCGGTATCGATTCAACGCTCGCGAAGCGCTCAGATGTTAGCCGATAGCGAAGCCCGTTTCCGCTCTCTGGCCGAGTCGATTCCGCACATGGTCTGGACCACCACGGCGGACGGGGAGGTGGACTATATCAGCCAGTCCTGGTGCGAGTTTACGGGCCTTAGCATGAGCAAGAGCCTGGGATATGACGGCTGGAAGACCGTATTGCACTCCGAAGACGCAGGCGGGGTAATGAAGCGCTGGCAGGAATCCATAGCTAGTGGAACAAACTATGAGGTTGAGTGCCGGCTGCACACCGCGAATGGTGGCTACCGGTGGATTCTGGCGCGCGGCGTCCCACTGCGGGATGCGAGTGGTCAGATAAGAAAATGGTTTGGTACTTGCACCGATATTCATTCGGAGAAATTGGCCGAAGAAGCTCTGCGCAATGTTGAAAAGCTAGCGGCTGCTGGCCAGCTGGCGGCCACCGTAGCGCACGAGATTAATAATCCGCTGGCTGGAGTCACCAACCTTGTCTACTTGGCAATGAAGTCCCTCGATGGTGCAAACCTTGCCTGCCAGCAGTATCTCAGCCGCGCGAGTGGGGAACTTCATCGCATGAGTCAAATGGTCGGCCAGAGTCTTGGGTTTTACAAGGACACGACTGCACCAGTGCCTACGGACCCGATCGAGGTCGTAAGTGGGCTAGTGTCCCTGTATAACCAAAAGATCACAGCAAAGCACATTCAGATCAGGGTCCAGGCTCCTCGAGGCGTGCCAATGCCCGTCTTTCGCGGCGAACTCCGCCAGATCGTTGCCAACTTGCTGGTAAATGCAATCGATGCATCGGCGCCCGGAGGGCTGATTCGTCTTCGTATCCGGAATGGACACGACTGGAGGCACCCGCTGCGAAAGGGAATACGAGTTACTGTCGCAGACTACGGGAGCGGCATCCAGGCGCAGGATCGCGAGAAGCTGTTCACGCCGTTCTTTACGACCAAGAAAGACGTGGGCACGGGCCTGGGCTTGTGGACGGTTGCGACGATTCTTCAACAGCGCGGTGGAACCCTGCGTTACCGGACTTGTGTACGGCAAGGACATAGTGGAACAGCGTTCTCTCTGCTTTTCCCCGCCGCAGAGGTGCAATCAGTTAAAAAACCTTCAGAATCACCCGCCAAGGCTGCAGATGAGTCATGGCCTCCATCTTCAGAAAACGGCAACGCGAGCAAGAGCTTACAAGCGTGAAACGTTTGCCCGACGGGTTCTCGATCGCTTACATATAGTGGCAGGTCATGTGCGCGTAATACTCGGTTCATCTCTCCCAGCGTATGTATGGAGCCTCCAGTGGAATCGCCGCCTTTAGTCCGGCTGCAATCACACGCGGAGTATAGTCGTTTGCCGGACGGTTCGCCGGGACCGCGCAGGTGTACCAGTAAGCGGCATTTTCGTTGTTCACGGATTCTCCCGCCTTCATGGGCTGTATGCAAGGCCCGGCATCCCCCAGCTCCGGCTCCGCGTACAGCTGCACCTCCACGCAATCGCGAGCAATCGCTCCCAGATAGACTTGCGCGCGGAACACGTACTGCTGTCCTTCCTGCTTCATCTCCACTGAAAGGAACTGCACATCCCTCCAGTGGCGGGCAAGCTGTTGGGACCGTCTCGCCAATTCTGCACCGTCGCGACTGCCTGCGGACGCGCGCTCCTGGTAGGCCGCGGCTCCCGGCAGGTAATAATGGTCCACATACTCCCGCAAGGCGCGGTTCGAGGAAAATGCCGGGGTCAAGCGCACCATGCTTTCTCTCACCCTTGCCAGCCATCCGCGGGGGATACCGCGGTCATCCCGCGTATAAAACGCCGGAATCACTTCATGCTCCAGAATGTCGTAAAGATTCTCGGCCTCTCTCGCGTCCCAGGAGGGATCGTTGCCATGCTCCTTGCCATCACCCAGAGCCCAGCCCAGATCGGGAGAACAGGCCTCGGCCCACCAGCCATCCAGTTCCGACAGGTTCAGCCCGCCGTTCACCAGCACCTTCATCCCGCTGGTGCCGCAGGCTTCCCAGGGACGCCTCGGCGTATTCAGCCACAAGTCCACGCCCTGTACTAGATGCGAGGTCAGCAGAACATCGTGGTCGCTCAGAAAAACCACGCTGGCGCGTATTTCGGGACGGGCAATGAAATCGTGCCATTCCCGGATCATCGCCTGGCCGCCTTCGTCCCGCGGATGCGCTTTCCCGGCCAGAACCAGTTGCACCGGAAACTGCCGGTTGGTAAGAATCCGTATCAGGCGCTCGCGGTCGTGCAGCAGCAGTGTGGGCCGCTTGTAGGTGGCGAACCGCCGCGCGAACCCGATCGTCAGGGCCTCGGGATTCAGACAGTGTTCCGCCGCAATAATTTGCTCCCGCGACGCTCCCCGCCGGCCAAGCTGCCACGAGGTCCGGCTGCGCACGAACTGCACCAGCAACTGTGCCGATTCCATGCGGAATTGCCAGAGCTTGTCATCGCCCACCCGGCGCAGCCCTTCCGCGGTCTCCAGCGTTCCCAGCCAGTGCTCCTCGCCACAGGCTCCCTTCCAGAGCCGCTCCGCGGCTTTCGAGTCCCAGGTGGGCGCATCCACGCCATTGGTGACGTAACTGACCGGAACCTCATTCTCCGGCCAGCGCGGGAACAGGACCTGAAACAATTTCCGGCTTACGCTGCCGTGCAAACGACTGACCCCGTTCACCGCCCCGCTGCCCCGGATGGCGAGATACGCCATGTTGAACGGCTCGGAGCCGTCCAGCGGGTCCTTTCTTCCCAGAGCCAGCAGTTGGTCGAGTTCCACGCGCAATTCGTGCCTCGCATATTCCCCGAAATACTGGCGCATCAGTTCGGGAGCGAAGCGGTCAAATCCCGCCTCCACCGGCGTGTGGGTGGTAAATACGTTGCCCGCCCGCGTGACCGCCAGGGCTACCTCGAAAGACTGCCCGCTTTCCTGCATGAAAGCCAGCGCCCGCTCCAGTACCAGAAAAGCACAGTGTCCCTCGTTCAGGTGACAGACTTCAGGGTTCAATCCCAAAGCGCGCAGCAGGCGCCATCCTCCGATCCCCAACACGATCTCCTGCTGCAGCCGCAACTCCGGCCCGCCTCCATAGAGTTCGCTGGTAATCGCGCGATCCGCCGGAAGGTTGGCGAGATCGTTGGTGTCCAGAAGGTAAAGCCGGGTACGCCCTACCCTGGCCTGCCAGCCTCGGACCCAGAGTTTGGTGTCCGGCAACTGCACCGGAATTCGCAGCCACTCTCCGCTGGCATCCCGCAGCGGCTCAATGGGCAGTTGACCCGGGTCATTGAACGGAAAAAAGGCCTGTTGCGATCCGTTGCGGTCGATTTCCTGGCGAAAATATCCCTGCTGGTACAGCAATCCCACGCCAACCACGGGCACACCCAGGTCGCTGGCTGTCTTGAGCTGATCGCCGGCCACATTGCCCAGGCCCCCGGAGTAAATCGGCAAGGCCTCGCTTAGCATGAATTCCATGCTGAAGTAAGCCACCTGACTCAGCGGGGCGCCGGAGTGCGCCTTTTCGAACCAGACGGATGTCTCCTGGACTTTCCGCCTCTCCTGCAGTGCCTGGTCCACTTTTGCCCGGAAGCCGGGATTCGCGGCAGCGCGGCGTACCCTCTCCTGGGAAACCGTTTGCAGAACCACCCATGGACTGCAGGTCGTCTGCCAAAGTTCAGGATCCAGATCGGACCAGAATTCTTCGGCGGAATGGCTCCAGGAGAGGCGCAAGTCCAGCGCAAGTTCATTCAAAGCGGAAAGCAGGAACTGCTCGTTGCTCAAATCGGATTGTTGCTCGGCCATACTGTCCTAAGCGGCGAACTTTCAGGACTCAGTGCAGTTCGCCCTCTGTTGCTACCCGGTGCGCAAGGCTCTGGCCTTCGGGCTAAGGCAAAAATTCCCCGGTACAGCGCATTGCCCTATTCATAACCGCGCTCGGCTGATTAAGATGAAGATTGTTGTTTCGAACATCGCTCGTTTCAGTGGCTGCAATGGAGAAACAGCGAATTGTAATACGGACGGCTCCTGCTGGTTTGCGCGAGCCACTCCGATCAATCCCGAAACCACCCGCAGCGGAAAAACCGAGAGGGTTGCCACATGGGAAGCGGTTCTGCGGCAAAAGCAAAAAATGATTTCGAGTCCCTGCCCTTGCAGGAGTTGGAAACCCGGCTGGGATGGTCCCCCGACGGGCTCACGCTCGCCGAAGCGCAGCGTCGCCTGCAGGAATACGGCTACAACGAACTTCCAGGAAAAAAGGAAAACCCGTTCCTTAAGCTTTTGTCCTACTTTTGGGGTCCGATTCCGTGGATGATCGAGGCGGCGATCGCTCTTTCCGCTATCAACCGGCAGTGGCCGGACTTCACCATCATCTCCGTTCTTCTGCTTGCCAACGCCGTGGTGGGCTTCTGGGAAGAACACCAGGCCGGCAACGCCATTGCGGCGCTCAGGAACAAGCTGGCGGTTCGGGCACGCGTACGCAGGGATGGTAAGTGGACGTCCCTCCCCGCGCGCGAACTGGTTCCCGGGGACCTGATCCGCATTCGCCTGGGGGACATCGTGCCGGCGGATGCCCGCCTGCTGGACGCTGAGCCTGTGGAAGTCGATCAGTCCGCGCTGACGGGAGAATCCCTGCCCGTCACGCGTAAGGCCGGAGAAACGCTCTACTCAGGCTCCATCATCCGCCAGGGCGAAAACGATGCCCTCGTGTACGGCACGGGACTCAAGACATACTTCGGCAAGACGGCGGAACTGGTCCGGGAAGCACACACCGTAAGCCACTTCCAGCGCGCCGTTTTGAAAATCGGCAACTATCTCATCGTCATGGCAGTGGTGCTGGTGACATTCATCCTGGCGGTTGCAATTTACCGCGGCGACCGCATGACCACCACTCTGCAATTCGCCCTGGTGCTAACCGTGGCCTCAATCCCCGTGGCCATGCCCACCGTGCTTTCCGTGACTATGGCCGTGGGAGCGCGCATCCTGGCGGCACGGGAAGCCATTGTCAGCCGCCTGACCTCCATCGAAGAACTGGCGGGCATGGATGTTCTATGCTCCGATAAGACCGGCACACTTACCGAAAACAAGCTCACCCTGGGAACTCCTTTCGTCCTGGACGGCGTCACTCCCAAACAGATCATCCTCTGCGGGGCTCTCGCCTCGCGCGAAGAGGATGAGGACACCATCGATCTGGCCGTGCTGAGCGGCTTGAAGAAAACCCCGGTCCCGGAGGGATACCATGTGACCCGGTACCAGCCCTTTGATCCGGTTCACAAGCGCACCGAGGCCACGGTCAGCGCTCCCGACGGCAAGACGTTCAAAGTGACCAAGGGCGCACCGCAAGTCATCCTGGCACTTACAGCCAACAGCTCGCAGATTCAGCCTGCCGTGGAGAAGGCAGTCAACGAATTTGCCGCGCGTGGTTTTCGCTCTCTGGGCGTGGCCCGCTCCGAGGGGCAGGATGGCTGGAAGTTTCTCGGAGTGTTGCCTCTTTACGATCCTCCGCGCCCCGATTCCAAGACTACGGTGACAACCGCCCGGCAGATGGGCGTGAGCTTGAAGATGGTTACTGGCGACCAAATGGCCATCGCGCGAGAAATCTCCAGAGAACTCGGCCTCGGCCCGAATATCCTCGACGCCAGCGGCTTCGGAGAAACGCCGGATCGCGCCGATCCTCAACTGGAAACCGCGATCGAGAACGCGGATGGTTTCGCCCAGGTCTTTCCCGAGCACAAGTTTCACATTGTCGAGGTACTGCAGAAGCACGGCCACATTGTGGGCATGACCGGCGACGGAGTGAACGACGCGCCTGCCCTGAAAAAAGCCGACTGCGGCATTGCCGTCTCCGGCGCCACCGACGCCGCCCGCGCCGCCGCCGATATGGTGCTGCTGGCGCCCGGCCTGTCGGTCATCATCGACGCCATCAAAGAGAGCCGCAAGATTTTCCAGCGCATGAACAGCTATGCCACCTACCGCATCGCGGAAACCATCCGCGTGCTGTTTTTGATGACGCTGTCGATCCTGGTGTTCAACTTCTATCCCGTCACTGCGGCGATGATCGTCCTGCTCGCGCTCCTCAATGACGGCGCGATCCTCTCGATTGCCTACGACCGGGTGCGTTACTCGGATCAGCCCGAGGCCTGGAATATGCGGCAGGTGCTGGGAATCGCAACCACGCTCGGCATTCTGGGCGTGATTGCTTCCTTTGGGCTGTTCTACATGGGAGAACGGGTCTTTCGTCTGGGGCGCGACACCATCCAGTCGCTGATGTACCTAAAGCTGTCCGTGGCGGGACACCTCACCATCTTTATCACTCGCACGCGCGGGCCTTTCTGGTCGATTCGTCCGGCGCGCATCCTGCTGCTGGCCGTGATCGGCACCCAGGCGCTGGCGACCCTGATCGCCGTCTATGGCTTCCTGATGGCGCCCATCGGCTGGAACTGGGCTCTTGCCGTCTGGGGGTATGCTTTTGCCTGGTTCGTCGTCAATGATTTCGTGAAACGCGCCGCTTTTCGGGTGCTGGCGCTTTAGGCGCAAACAGGTCCCCTGTAAATTTCCGGCGTAACGGCGGCTGGCTGGCCGCCATCCCCAGTGGACGGAGACGAAGAACAATGAAGATTCATACCGGACGCTTTCGCGTTCCCGCGGGCAAGAAGATTGATCTCGCAAAATGGCCGACGGCTGTAGGCCCGGTTTACAAGTCCAAGGACGACTACCGCACGATTCTCCGCCAACACATCAAAGAGCTCAGCGAGCTACAGGAAAATCTTTATGCTTGCAACCAATACTCGATCCTGCTGATCTTCCAGGCCATGGACGCGGCCGGCAAAGATGGCGCCATTAAGCACGTCATGTCGGGCATCAACCCGCAAGGTTGTGAAGTAGTGAGCTTCAAGCACCCCAGCCTCAACGAACTGGAGCATGACTTTCTCTGGCGCACCACCTGCCGCCTGCCCGAGCGCGGCCGCATCGGCATCTTCAACCGTTCCTATTACGAAGAGGTTCTGATCGTTCGCGTCCATCCCGAGATCCTGAGCAACGAAAACATTCCCGGCCATCTGGTTGAGAAAGACACCGTTTGGGAAGAGCGCTACCGGTCCATCAGCGATCTGGAAGGCCATCTGTACCGCAATGGCACCCGCATCGTGAAATTCTTTCTCCATCTTTCCAAGGAAGAGCAGCGCAAGCGCTTTCTCCGCCGCGTGGAGCTGCCGGAAAAGAACTGGAAGATCAGCACGGCCGACCTCGAGGAAAGAAAATTCTGGAAGGATTACATGAAGGCCTACGAAGCTTGCCTGAGCGCCACCAGCACCGACACTGCTCCCTGGTACGCGGTTCCTGCCGACGACAAGCGCAATTCCCGGCTGATCGTTTCCCAGATTCTTCTGGAAACGTTGCGCAGCCTAAAGCTCACCTATCCGAAGCCCGATGCCAAACGAATACAGGAATTGCAGCAAGTCCGCAAGCTGCTGGAAAAATAGCGTCCAAGCTCGCGAGAAGAACGCCGAAGGTTCAGTAGGTCGCGCGCCCCCCGCTGGCGTCGTAGCACTGTCCGGTAACGAACGAGCAATCCGGACTGCTGAGGAAGTGCACGACCGCGGCAATCTCCTCCAGCTTGCCGGTGCGCCGCATCGGAATCTTGTCGGTCATGTAAGCGACCTGCTCCGGCGTCAACTGATCGAGAATGGGCGTATGCACCACTGCGGGAGCGACCGCATTCACGCAAATTCCCTCGGTCGCCAGTTCCTTGCCCACTGACTTGGTGAACCCGATCACCGCCGCCTTGGAAGCGGAATAGCAGGACATGCGTGGGTTCCCTTCCTTGCCGGCAATGGACGCAATGTTCACAATCCGCCCATAGCCTCGCGACCTCATAAGAGGAATGACGGTACGGCAGAAATAGAAGATTCCGTTCAGATTGATCGCCAGAGTGCGCTGCCACTCTTCATCGGAAAGCTCCCACACGGGAGCGGCGCGTCCGGCGATTCCAGCGTTGTTCACCAGAATGTCGATTTTGCCGGTGCGCTTCGTGATCTCCTCGACGGCTTGCTTTACCGACTGACTCGAGGTCACGTCAACTTGGACCGGAAACGCGCAGGGAATCGACGCGGCCACCTGCCCGGCCATTTCTCCATTGATGTCTGCAACGACCACGGTAGCGCCGGCCTGTGCCAGACGGCGAGCTATTCCCTCGCCCAAGCCCATGGCCGCGCCAGTCACCACTGCCACCTGATCGTTCAAAGCGAACATTTCCGTCTGCGCGGAATTCCCCATCCCTGTGTCCCTTCTTTCTGGTTAACCCAGGGGCGGGTGCCCTCTCCCGTCCCCCACATCCGAGCTGCGAGCGAGTTCCCGATCGGTCTCGCTGGAAAAGGGCGTGGCTTCCGCCGTGCCATGAGCCTGAAAACATCTTGCGAGGCTTTGAACCCCGGAGAACAAGCTTCAATCGGACACGATTAGTGTTCCTGCCCCTCGGTCGGCGCCTTACCGGACATCTGCGAAGGAGCCTGCTTGCTACCGCTCCCCAAAACGGTCTCGGTCCCGGTCTTGATCAGCGACGCGTCGCTCGGTCCCTGGAAAAACGAGAACCCGGCCCGGTTCCGCCACGCAATCGGACCTGCCAGCTTGCGGTTCGCCTTCAGCACCGCGTCGTGAATCTTGGTTACCAGGCCCTCATAAAGCGGTTCGCCCTGCTTCGACCCCGAAAAGCTGCCCAGGTCCGTGCTGGCGACGAAGACCACATCCACTCCGGGAACTGAAGCAATCTGGTCGGCCATGGCCGCGCCTTTGGGGTTCTCGATCATGGCCACGATCATGATGTTATCGTTCGCCGTCTGCCGGTATTGCGGGCCATACAGTTCGCCATACTGGCCGTTTCCCTGGCTGCGTCGGCCCACGGGAGGATATTTGGCAAACTTCACCGCGTTCTGGATTTTTTCCAGAGTGTCCACCATGGGGATAATGATGCCCAGCGCTCCGCTATCCACCGCCTTCTGGATGTCACCCTCGGTGGCATCGGGCACGCGAATAAAGGGCATGGCTTTCGATCCCTTGCAGGCGCGAATCATCTTCGCCACCTCGTCATAGGTGAGCGGACTGTGCTGCATCTCGATCCACAAGTAATCCCAGCCCGCATTGGCCATGGCGCAGTACACGTTGGGGTCGGAGGTCAGCACGGTTCCGCCGAAAACCTGCTTTCCTTCCGCCAGTTTCTCTTTCACCGTGTTGTAGATGGGACCGCTCGTCGCCTCTGTCTGGGCAAACGCGGCCAGGCTGGCGAACAGCAAAATGGAACCCGCAAAGAGGACACTCACGCGAAATCGAATCATAGTTGTCTCCGTCTTCTTTCCCTAATTCAGTTCGTATCTTGCGAGACCCGCTTCTCACGAGCGTCCGCTGGCAACGTCAATGCCACCAACTCGCCCGGGTGACCCGGAGCACCCACCGCCACCACCACATACTGTGCTCCCTTGAGCATGTACGTCATGGGAGCGCCGGTCACCACCCCCGGCAGTTCGAGGGCGGCGATGCGCTCGCCGCTTTTCTTGTCGAGGGCCTGCAGAATCGGTTCTCCAATCAGACGGTCGGCCGCCCCGGCAAACAGTAGTGTCTTGGTAACCAGAACCGCTCCGCGAACCGGTTTGCCTGTCTTGGGCAGCTTCACGCCCTTCAGCGCCGGATTGTTCTTCACCTCGTCGGGAGTTTCTCCATTTGGAACCATCCACAGGCGCTCCCCCGTGTTCAGGTCAATGGCGGTAATCCGTCCCCAGGGAGGCCGGGTCAGCGGAAGACCCTGAGGCCCATGGATCGGCTCGGTCGTATTTACGTAATTCATGTCCGAATCGGGGCTCTTCACCAGGGCAAGCAACCGCGGCAACGTCCGCGAGGTTACATACAGCACTCCGGTTTCCGGATCCACCCCGGCCGATTCCCATTCCGGTCCTCCAGTCGCACCCGGAAGCTGGATAGTCCCCTTCCTGCCGCTGGGATCGTCCTTCAGCGAAGGTGGCGTAAACACCGAGCCGATGCGGTACTGCGAAACAATCCTCACCGCCTCCGCACGCAGCTCCGGGGTGAAGTCAATCAGGTCGTCGATCTTGAGTCCCTGTTGATCGAAACCTGCCGGCCGCGTGGGGAACGGCTGCGTAGCCGAGGTCTTCTCTCCGGGAACGTCCGTCTGCTCCACGGGACGCTCCACAATCGGCCACACCGGCTTTCCCGTGACCCGGTCAAAAACATAGGCGAATGACTGCTTGGTGATCTGGACCACGGCCTTCACCGGCCTGCCGTCCACCGTCACATTGAGCAGAATCGGCGCGGCCGGCGGGTCGTCATCCCAGATATCGTGGTGCACCAACTGGTAGTGCCAGATGCGCTTGCCGGTGGCGACGTCCAGACATACCAGGCTGGAGGAGAACAAATTATCCCCCAGGCGGTGTCCGCCATAGTAGTCGCCGGTTGCGTCCTCCACCGGCACGTACACGTAGCCCAGTTCCTCGTCCACGGAGAACGGCGCCCACGCGCCTGTATTTCCCGTGTAGCTCCAGGAGTCGCCCTCCCAGGTTTCGTGCCCGAACTCACCCGGTTGCGCAATGGTATGGAAGATCCACAGCCGCTTGCCCGTGCGCACGTCATAGGCGCGGATGTATCCCGGTGCGTTTTTCATCGACTTGGGCGCGGTTCCGGCCTCCAGCGCCGCGCCCACGATAATCACGTTGTGCGAAATGATGGGAGGAGAACTGTCTCCGATGGCGGCGCTCACCGGATCGATATCCCGGTCCAGCTCCTGCTTCAGATCAACCACCCCGTTGTCGCCAAAGTTCGCTACCGGGAGTCCGGTCTCGGCATTCAGCGAGATCAGGTGATAACCGGGAGTGACATAAACGATCCTCTTCTCTTTTCCGTCCGTCCAATAGGCCACCCCGCGTCCCGAATTCCGGCGTGGCGAATTTTCCCAGCGCTTCTCACCATCGTTCGGCCGGTACATCCACAAGGTCTCGCCCGTGGCAGCGTCAATGGCAACCACTGACCGGCGATAGCCTGCGGTCGTATAGAGCACGCCATCCACCATTAGCGGAGTAGCTTCGTACCAGAATTCCGGATTGGGACCGAAGTTGTCTGTCTTCCACCGCCAGGCAACCTTCAGTTCCTTCACATTACCCGCATTGATCTGGTCGAGGACCGAGTAGCGCGTGCTTCCGCTGTCTCCACCGTAGTAATGCCACTCCCCGTCCTGCGCTCCGGACTGCGCCGCGGCGGGCAGCCAGCACAAGAGCAAGGCCAGCAGGAAAATTCCTAGCCCCCGTGAGACAGAGACAGGCGACCTCGGATGTGATCGAGGGAGACAAGAGTTCAGTCCCGGTGCAAGATTCATACTGTCATCCTTCGCCGTGGCGGGCCCCATGCTGGGTCCACAGGGGCGCCCGTGGCGGCACGCTTTGGCCTTTCCCGGCACAAGAGGCGAGCGAGAATCTTTATCACTGACCCCGCAACAGGAAAAGAACAATTTTTAAACGACTGGGGATTCCCGGGCTGACGAGCTTCCGCCCCTGAGTTTTTGACACCGCATTCCAGCCGCCTTTACGATAAGCGCGCCCCTTGTCGCAGCCATCAAGCTCCGCGGGAGAAAAACCATGCCTGAGTTTCGGATCGCCGTTCTGCCTGGAGACGGAATCGGCCAGGAAGTAATGGAGCCTTGTTTATCTCTGCTGGAGACGGTCACGCGCGCTCACGCCGTTTCTCTCCGCCTCGATCACCAGGACGCGGGCGCCAAAGTGTATCTCAAGACCGGTGAGGCGCTTCCCCGGAGCGTGCTGCGCGCTGTAGAAGCCGCCGATGCCATCCTCCTGGGCGCCATGGGCCTGCCGGAGGTGCGCTATCCCGACGGCACGGAAATTGTGCCCCAGATCGATCTTCGCGAGCACCTCGGACTCTATGCCGGAGTCCGGCCCGTGCGCGTGATCCCCGGCTCGGCCATTCCGCTTGGAGACCCGCGCGCTCGGCAAATTGACTTCGTATTGGTACGCGAATCCACGGAAGGGCTCTTCTCCGCGCGCCGCGCAAGCCAGCGCGAAGGCAAGGACGCTGTTCTGGATACCATGCGCATCACCCGCGCCACCTGCGAGCGCCTCTTCCATTTTGCCTTCAAGCTGGCGCGCAGCCGCCGTCAGCGCGGATACCCTGGACGCCTCACCTGCGTGGATAAGGCCAACGTCCTGCCCTCGATGGCATTCTTTCGTGGTATTTTTCAGGAAATCGCCGCCAGCTATCCCGAGATCGAAACCGACTACGCATATGTCGACGCCACCGGGCTGCGCATGCTGCGTTCTCCCTGGCAGTTCGACGTTCTCGTCACCGAGAATATGTTTGGCGACATTCTCTCCGACGTCGGTGCTGGCCTGATCGGCGGCATGGGCATGGCGCCCTCCGCGGATATCGGCGACAAGCACGCAGTCTTTCAGCCCTGCCACGGCACCGCTCCCGATATCGCCGGACGTGGTCTCGCCAACCCCACTGCCATGTTCCTTTCCGCGGCCATGATGCTGGAATGGCTTGGCGAACGGCACTCGGCCGAAGCCGCAACCAAAGCAGGCCAATCCCTCCGCCAGGCCGTGGACGCGGCCTTCCTCAACGGCGACCTGCTTCCCATCGAAAACGGCGGAAACGCAGGTACCGCGGAAATTACCGGCCGTGTGCGGCGCTGTCTGGAGCAACAGCTCACGGCGGAAGTTCGCGGCTGAGATCCCCCCGCCGCAACTTGCAACGGAAAACTCGAAACTTGACCCCCGATGCGCTACAGTACTTCGCCAGAAACGAAGGGGGAGCCATGCAACGAAGCATTCTGCAAGGAAGTTGCATCCTGGGCTGCACTCTACTGTGGATGGCGTCTGCGCTGGCTGCGCAGAATACCAGGTTGTATGTGGATAACAGCGCGGGAGACGACATTACCGTCATCGATCTGCAATCATTGAAGCCGGTCGCCGACATTAAGATCGCGGACAAGATTCACGGCCTGGCGGTTCAGGCGGATGGACGCCGTCTATTCGCCACCGTGGAGTCCGACAACACTCTGCGCGTCATCGACACCGCGACTGACAAAATCCTGGCCAGCATCAAGCTGACGGGCCGCCCCAACCAATGTGCCGTGACTCCTGACGGCCGCTACGTGGCGGTCCCCATTCGCGATGTGGGTGGCGTGGACATCATCGATGTGGCACGGCAAAAGGTGGTAAAGGTGCTGCCCGTAAAGACACCGCACAATGCATTCAACGCCGGCAGCAATCGCTATCTGTTCGTCAGTTCCATGGGATCGAATGAAATTAACATCATCGACCTCAAGAAGATGGATTACGTGGCCCATATCCCCGTAGGCGGTGTGCCCCGGCCCTACGTGGTCAGTTCAGACGCCAAAACCATGTATGTCGCGGAGAGTAATCTCCACGGCTTCGTGCAGGTCGACGTTGCCTCGCAGAAAATCCTGCGGCGAGTTGCCATTCCCGCACAAAATCCCACGCCCCGGCCGCGCCAGTATGAGCCGATCGATACGCTCACCCACGGGCTGGCTCTATCGCCCGACGGCTCCGAGATCTGGGTGACGAGCCTGCTGGACGACAGCCTTTACGTCTACGACCTGAAGAACAAGAGAGTTTCAGGGCAGGTACGGGTTGGCGATGGTCCCAACTGGGTCGCGTTTTCGCCCGACGGAAAGTATGTTTGCGTCAGCAATACTGGCAGCAATGATGTCTCCATCATTGACGCAAAGTCCCGCCAGGAAGTAGCGCGGGTCAAGGTGGGAGAGGCCCCCAAGCGGGTGGTTACGGCCAATCTCTCGGCCATGGATTATTAAGGCCTGCGGAACGCGGGCTCGAATCAGGAGCGGACGCCGACCCGGCGCGCGAACCTCAGCGCTGCCCGTACCTGCTTCTTCACTCCGAGTTCGGTCAGCAGCTTCCCCAAAAACTCCGATCCCTGGTTGGCTGCGAGGCTCAGCCCCGCCAGTCCGGCATTTTTCAGGGAAGCACGAAAGTAGAGAATGTTGGCGCACAATTGATGACCCGTGGCGAACCATCGCTTGTAATCGAATTCCATCGGACCGAAATCCAGCAAGGAAAACCGGCCGTCCGAGAATAGACTCTCGATCGCCTGCAACAGCAGGACCGTTCCCGGGGACCACGCGGCATACTCGGGATCATACCCAAGCTTCCATAAAATCAGCGTATCCGCTTCACGCTGACCCAGGGCAATCACGTAGGCAAGCGGACGGGTCGCGTGGAACAACATGCGAACGCAACTGCGTCCGCACAGGACGCTATCGTAAACCTGCCTCCAATTTGCCTCTGATTCCGGCAATCCCGCTCCATCGAGGTACATCGGCGATTTTTTTGATATTTGCATTGCCAGACCACGAAACTGGTTGAGCTCCGCCGGAGTCCGATACTCGACACTCCGCAGCTCACCTTGACAGAATTCGGCCAGCCTCCGTGCCTGGCGGCGCAGATTGTGCCGCTGTTTGGCTCCGAACTTTGCCATGTACTGCTCGAAGCCGTCTTCCAACCTCAGCACATACCGGTTCTCTTGGGACAGGACATATCGGAAGCACCCAAACACCAGCGAGAGTGCGGGCAAGCTTTCCCGCACCGGCTGGGACGGAATCACCACAAGGGCAATTTCCCTGGGCGTTTCATCCCAGGGCGGAGCGATCGGTTGCAGGGAAAGTCGAGTCCAGGGTGTAGTCAGAATTCGCGCTGGAATCTGCTTCTGCCATTCAAGACCTCCTAACGCAAAGCGCAGAAGGAATCCTTGATCACTCCACGACGTTGGCACACGCGCCACCGCTTTTTGCTGGACAGACTCCACCAACACTTGCCCGGCAACAGTTGTCTTGTATTCCATGGCGTTGATGGGTCCGGCTTTCCGGCCCGGGAAATGTTACCCTTGACGCGCGTCAGAGTATGTCCAAAAAAGGTTGCGGGCCGCTGCAGAATCCAAATCAAAAGAAACGAATGGGGCGAAAGGCACGGATCGGGCGTTCCGTGCCCGTGTATTTTTAGCCGGGACCATAGGGTATCGGACAGAGCGTCAACGTCACCAGCCGGGGAAAACGGGCATATGTCTTACAAGGGAAGCATGATAGGCCGGTCCACGGGCGAGCCAGCAAGGGTGGGGCCACAATGAGGCGACTGAGCGTCCTGATGGCCGTCTGCTTTGTGGACATGCTGGGGCTGATGCTGGTGGCCCCGCTGATGGCCTTCTATGCTCTGCGGCTGCATTCCCCGGAGTGGATGGTGGGACCGCTGATCGCCTCCTTCGCCGTCGCCCAACTGGTCTCTTCGCCGTTCTGGGGCAAGTTTTCCGACCGCTATGGGCGGCGCCCGGCCTTGATCATCGGGCTCAGCGCGTCCGCCGTCGCCTACGTCATCTTCGGATACGCGAACAGCCTGTGGATGCTGTTTGCCTCACGCGTGGTGCAAGGCATGGGAGGAGGAACCACCGGGGTTGCGCAAGCCTATGTCGCCGACCGCATGCCCGCGGACGAACGTGCCAAGGCCCTGGGCTGGCTATCGGCGGCCACCAGCACGGGCGTCATCATCGGTCCGGTGCTCGGCTCGGTGGCGCGGCATTTCGGCACAGAAGTTCCCGGACTAGTCGCGGCCGGCTTGGTTCTGGCCAGTGTTGGCTTCGCCTGGAAGTGGTTGCCGGAGTCCCGTGTGCCGCAGGCTTTGGGCACGAATGCTTCGCAGATGGTTCGCGGCCGATCCATCACCGGCACTCTGTGGGAGATCATCCGCCGGCCGGGACAATCCGCACACCGCATCATCTGGATCTACGTTGTGGGCATGCTGGCGCTCAATGTCGTGGTCGGAGTTCTGGCCTTGTATCTCAAGGACGCCTACGCCGTCACGGAAGAGACCATTGGCTACTTCTTTCTGGTCTTCGGGGTTGTGGGCGTATTAATGCGTTTCTCCCTCGTGGGATGGTTCAATGCACGTTTTGGTGAGGTGCGTACCATGCAGGCGGGAACCATCTCCCTCGCGCTGGGACTGGCATTGATGCCGATCCCGGCCATGATTTTGCCGGCAGGTCCCGCCCTGGTGCTCTTTATCACATGTTTAATCCTCGTCCCGGTGGGAACGGCGCTGCTGTTCCCGGCTTCCACATCGCTGGTGAGCCAGCGGGTGGATCGTAGCGAACTCGGTCTGGTGATGGGCGCGCAGCAGACCTTTCGCGGCATCATGAGCGTCGTCGGGCCGGTCGGTGGAACCATTGTTTTTGCCAGCCTCGGTCATGGCACACCCTTCTTTCTGGCTGCGGGGGTGGTCGGGGTTGCCGGGCTCATGGCATTCCGGGAACGGCGAGGAATGACCATGACCGCAGAACAAGTGACCAGCGCCAGTTCGTAGCCGCGGCACGAATTGTGCAATTAGCGGAGGAGCGTGCTACAGAGATGCCCTGCCTTAACAAACAGGAGAATGCCATGGACCACAACCGCGAGCCATTCACCCGGAGGCGCTTGCGGCGGCCGCTCGTCTGGATGGCGATGGCTGTGCTATTCGCCACTCCGCTCTCGTTCGCGCAGAACGCGCCCGCTGCTTCCACCGAGGACGTTGCCGCCGGCATGCGGATCTACAGGCAGAAGGCGCATTGCCAGGCGTGCCATGGCTGGGCGGCGGACGGCCGCAAGATGGACAGTCAGATGCCCGACGGTGCCAACCTGCGTACCACCAAGCTCAACCGCGACGCCCTGATCGAAGTCATTCGATGCGGACGTCCCGGCAGAAGCATGCCCGCGTTTGACAAGTTCGCCTACAGCGACGGGCGTTGTTATGGGAAGACGCAGGCCGATTTAGATCAGCTGGGACTGCAGCTGCCGGACCCTGCCTCCACCCTGCAGTTGCGCGAGATCAACCTGCTGGTCGACTTCCTGTTTGCCAAAGTGATTGGCAAAGGACCGATGGACCACGCCAAGTGCATCGACTACTGGGGCTCGGATGTTGCGGTATGCAACGAGTTTCCCAAGTGAGATCGTTCCTCGGGCGCCAGCCCTAGTCGAGGCCAAAGACAAACAGGTAGCTGGAGTTCTGCAGGTTGTCGAACTTCTTGGGATGAACGTGCCGCCCGCTGGTCTGCACCGCCAGGTACTGTTTCCCTCCAACGGCATAGGTCACCGGGGAGCCCTTCAGTGGTGTTCCCACATTGAACTTCCACAGCTCCTGTAAAGTCTCATCGTTGTAGGCAACCACCCAGCCGTCTTGCAAGGCGGTGAACATCACGCCGCCCGCCGTATCGGTTGCGCCTGAACGAACTTCGATGTCGGTGTTCACCTTGGCGATCACCTTGTCATGAACGACATCGAAGGCAGTGATAGCCCCATAGTAAAGATTGCTGCTGAACACGCGGTTTTCACTCTTCTTGGTGTCGATGCCGCCATCCTTGCCGAGCGAGGCCACGGCGGCGCCGCTGGAGGTGAAGCAGCCCTCGGTGCCCACGCCGTACATGATGTGCTTCACCGGATTGAATGCCGTAGGCTGCGGTCCCACGCCCCCGTGCCAGGTGGGACAGGTGCGCTTGTTCTTGTCTCCCCGCAGGACGCGTGCTTCGGGGTTATAGATCTGCACGTCGAGATGCGGATCGTAATCCACCGGCTTTCCCGTCTTGGGATCGATGCCCTTGGTCCAGTTCAGATACGTGGCGTACTGCTGCGACTTCAGGAAGTGGCCATTGGTGCGATCGAGCGTATAGAAAAATCCGTTGCGTCCGAAGTGGCCCAGAACTTTGTGTTTCTGTCCGTCCAGAGTGATGTCGTACAGCGTGTGAATGCCCACTTCGTCATAGTCCCAGGAATCATTGGGAGTGTACTGGAAATACCAGGCCGGCTTGCCGGTATCGACATCGAGGGCAACCACGGAATCGGTGTAGAGATTGTCCCCGGGGCGAAACTGGGGATCGTAGATCGGGTAAGGGTTGCCGGTGCCGATAATGTAGAGGTTGGTCTCCGGATCATACGACCCCGTCTGCCAGATGCCGCCGCCGCCGGTCTTCCAGGCGTTGTGATCGTCTTTCCAGGTGTCGCTGCCCGGGTCGCCGGGCTTGGGAATGACATACCAGCGCCACAACTCCTTGCCGGTTTTCACATCGAGAGCGGCAACCCAGCCCCGTGTGCCGTTGTCCCCGCCGCCGTTGTGGACCAGGATCTTCCCGTCAATCACAATAGGCGCGGTGTAGAACTCCTCGTCGTTGCCGTACTGGTCCTTCTTGGCGACCTGCTGGTCCCACACAATCTCGCCGTTGTCCTGGCGAACAGCAATCACGCGGCCGTCGGGCAGATTGGCAATTACCAGGTTGTCCCACAGCGCAATGCCACGCGAACGCGGGACATTGCCTTCGTGCTCCACGCCGGGATCCGTCGTCCAAACAAAGGCTCCCTTGTGAGGATCGCGCGCATCGATCTTGTAGAGGTTTCCCCAGCCGTCTGTGGTGTACATGAAACCGTTGTCGATGAGCGGATTCACCTCGCTTTCGATGCCGTTGACCCCCACGTCCTGCATGCCCCCGAGTGCGAGAGCCCATACCATGTGCAGACTCTTCACATCCTTGCGGTTGATCTGGGTAAGCCTGGAGTAGCGCGTGGAGGCGTAGTCCCCGTCCATTAGAAGCCAGTTCTGAGGTTCTTTTTCGGGATGCAGCAGGCGGTCGCGGGTGACGGGGGCAACAGGGGAAGTTTGGCTGGCTGAAGCTTGGCCCGCGGCCTGCAAGGCCACGGAGAGAAACAGGACCCATAGGAAGACAATAAGAATCAGAGTGCGCGAGCGCAACCGCATAGGTAACTCCTATTTGGGAGACTGGTACCCGTTTTTGAGCCGGACGGGCCAGCAAAACCCTTGGTCAACGTTGCTTGGAGCGGCCTATGATACCTCGGCCTTGCGGATCGAACCAGCAAGGTGTGCCGAATTCGCGGCTCGTCAAAAGAAGTTTATTTGGGGACCGTAAAGCGCTCCGATTACGAAGGGCGTTCCATAGCGGTAACCAGTCTTTCTCCACCCTGAAAAGTTCGAAACGCGGTAGAAAGGAGAGCGTCCCTTTGCCGGCAGGCCGGGGAATCAGGGTGTCCAAAGGATTGCCCTCGCGGCTCACCGTCCGCTTGCGCAGCTTGCAATCGCGGACAATTTTTGAAAACGAGGACCAACAACATGACCGGAACATTCGCTCCATTTTTCGCTCCCTGCTCCGTAGCCAGGAAACGTAACCTGTTTCCCGTGATTCTAGGCACGCTGCTGCTGCTGGCCCTGCCGGGGCGGGCGTTCGCGCAGAGTTCGCACATCGTGAGTTGCAGCTCCGACGACACACACTATCACGTGTGCAATGCAGGGCCAAACCGGGGCATCCGAATGGTGCGCCAGAGAAGTGAATCTCCTTGCGAGCGAGGCCGCTCCTACGGAGTGCGCGGAAACCAGATCTGGGTCGATCATGGCTGCCGGGCGGAATTTGAAGTTCTGACTGGAAACGCGCGCGGCCCCGAGGAGGGCCGGAATGATCGTGACCGCGAACGCAATGACCGCGACAGGGACAACCATGACAGAGGCGACGGATATCGAAACGGCCGGGGCGAGAATGGCCCCGGGGAACCGGCCGGGCGGGTTCATGCCGTAATCTGCGGCTCCAACGATATGCACCTGGCCACATGCACCATCGGCCCCAATCGCGGCGTGCGGGTCTTGCGGCAGATGAGTGAGTCTCCCTGCCAGTTGGGGAGAACCTTTGGCGTGCGCGGGAATCAGCTCTGGGTGGACCGCGGCTGTCGCGCGCAATTCGAAGTTCGCGAAAGGTAGGGATAGAAACTTAACGGCGGTTGAACTTCGCGACGTGGCAAGTTAAAGAATGGAAAAAAAAAGATGCTCCCGTTGATCGGGAGCATCTTTTTCTCGTTTGCTCGGGCCGCGCTTGCTAGCCCCGCGCCCGCTGCTCGATTTTGGCCCAGCTATCCTTCAGCGCCACCGTGCGATTGAAGACCAGCTTCTGTGGTGTGGAATCGGTGTCCACGGAGAAATACCCCACGCGCTCGAACTGATAGCGGCTGCCCGCACTGGCGCTCGCCAGGGAAGGCTCCAGCTTGGCTCCGGTCAGGATCTCCAGAGAGTTCGGGTTGAGATTGGCGGTGAAATCCTGCCCGGCTTCAAGCTCGGCGGGATTGGGCTTGGTGAAGAGCTTCTCGTAAAGACGGAGTTCCGCTTCGATGGCGTGCCCGGCTGAAACCCAGTGAATGGTAGCTTTCACCTTGCGCCCGTCGGGAGCATTCCCCCCGCGCGTCGCAGGATCGTAGGTGCAGTGAACCTCGACCACCTCACCGGTTGTTTCGTCCTTGACCACGCCCGTGCAGGTAATCAGGTAGCCATAGCGCAGGCGCACCTCGCGTCCGGGAGAAAGGCGGTAATACTGCTTGGGCGGATTCTCGCGGAAATCGTCCTGCTCGATATAGAGCTCGCGCGAAAAGGGCACCTTGCGCGTACCCGCGGCAGGATCTTCGGGATTGTTCACCGCCTCCATCTCTTCCACCTGGTCCACCGGATAGTTATCGATTACGACCTTCAAAGGACGTAGCACTGCCATGGCCCGGGGCGCGCGCTTGTTCAGGTCTTCGCGCACGAAGTGCTCCAGCATGGAGAGATCGACAATACCGTTGGTGCGGGAGACGCCCACGGCGCTCACGAAGTTCCGAATCGCTTCCGCAGGATATCCGCGGCGGCGGATACCAGAGAGCGTGGGCATGCGGGGATCGTTCCAGCCGCGCACGTGTCCTTCCTCCACCAGTTGCAGCAGCTTGCGTTTGCTGAGCAGGGTATAGGTAATGTTCATGCGGTCGAACTCGATCTGCCGCGAGGGAAAAATTCCCAGCTCGCGAATAAACCAGTTGTAGAGCGGCTGGTGATCGGCGAACTCCAGCGTGCACATGGAGTGCGTGACCTGCTCGATGGAATCCGACTGTCCGTGAGCGTAGTCGTACATGGGATAGATGCACCACTTGTTCCCGGTGCGGTGATGCTCCGCGTGCAGGATGCGGTACATCACCGGGTCGCGCAGGTTCACGTTGGGCGATGCCATATCGATCTTGGCCCGCAAGGTGCGCGATCCATCGGGAAATTCCCCGGCCCGCATGCGCTCGAACAGATCGAGGTTTTCTTCCACCGAGCGGTTGCGGTGAGGACTTTCTTTTCCCGGCTCGGTCAGTGTGCCGCGATATTCGCGGATCTGGTCGGCGGTCAGGTCATCGACATAGGCCTTACCGGCCTTGATGAGCTGCACCGCCCACTCATAAAGCTGGCCGAAATAATCCGAGGCGTAATAAAGCCCATCCCAGTCGGAATCCCAGCCAGCGCACGTCCTCCATGATGGAGTCGACGTACTCGGTCTCTTCTTTCGCGGGGTTGGTGTCGTCGAAGCGCAGGTTGGTCTTGCCGCCGAACTCGTCCGCCAGCCCGAAATCCAGGCAGATGGCCTTGGCATGGCCAATATGCAGGTAGCCGTTGGGTTCGGGAGGAAAGCGCGTCTGGATCTTGCCTCCATACTTGTCGCTCTTCAGGTCCTCGACCATGATGTCGCGGATGAAGTTGGAGGGAGCCGACGTGGGTTCCGCGGGCGTTGCTGCCTCAGCCCGGTTTGTGGGATTCATTGCCTTCATAGTGATTCGACTATTGCTTTGGATGCGGGTGATCGCAATGTGTATCCCGCCCATGAACAGCGGCATTCACTGCTTTACCGGCTCATAAGTCTCAATCTTCTGTACCGCCTGCTCGATTCGCCTTAATGCCTTCTCCCGCCCCAGCACCTCCAGAGTTTCGAACAGTGGGGGCGCATTCTTCCGCCCGCAGACGGCGACGCGAATCGGCTGGAACATCTGCCCTGCCTTTACTCCCAGTTCTTCGGCGCCCTTGCGCAGGGTTTGCTCCAGTTCGGCATGAGCAAAGCCGCTCTGCGAAAGCAATTCCCGCGCGCGCTCCAGGACCTTGCCTGCCATAGCCGGGTCGCCCTTTTGCGGGATCAGCTCCGCAGGATCATACGGCGGAAGCTCATCCAGAAAAAAGAAATCGGCCGTGGTGAGCACGTCGCGCAGCAGGCGGATGCGCTCGCGAATGAGTGGCGTGACCCGCAGCATCCCGGCTTCCTCTACTTCGAATCCAGCCCCGCGCACCACCGGCAACAGGCGCTGGCTCAGTTCCTCCACCGGCAGGGCCCGGATGTGTTCGGCATTCAGCCACAATGCTTTAGGATCAAAGGCTTCGTCTTTACTTAAATCTTCTCCGGCGAAGTTAACGACGGCATTGGCGCGGTTAATGCCTTCCAGGGCGAAGGCGTCCACCATCTCCTGCCGGGTCAGGACCTGGCGGTCGTCCTTGGGAGACCACCCCAGCAGGGCGAGAAAGTTCAAGAACGCTTCCGGCAGGAACCCCGCGTCGCGATAGGTCGTGACGCTCACCACCGGGCCGTGGCGGCGCTTGGACAGCTTACTGCCGTCCGGAGCGACCAGCAGCGGCAGATGCGCAAACCGCGGCGGAGTAGCCCCCAGCGCCTCAAAGATAAACAAATGCTTAAAGGTATTGGAGAGGTGGTCCTGCCCGCGGATCACCTCGGTAATGCGCATCTCGGCATCATCGGCGCACGATGCCAGGTGATAGGTTGGCATGCCGTCGCTGCGTAGCAGGGCAAAATCCTCAATGTCCGCGGTGGACTTGGCCTGCCCGCCGTAAACGCCGTCCTTAAAGACAACCTGCCGCTCACTGTCCCGGGGGACGCGGAAGCGCAGCGCAAACGGCTCCCCGGCGGCGGCCCGGCGGTCGCTCTCCTCGCGCGCGAGTTCCCTCATGCCGGGGTTGAACAGCCATGCGCCCTGGCCAACCGTCTTTTCTCTCTCCCCGGACTGCGCTGGGGTGAAGTCGCGATACGCCAGTCCCTTCCGGAAGATGGTCTCGGCCGCCTGGCGATGCAGCGCCAGCCGGTCGGACTGGCGGTACTCCTCGTCCCATCCCAGGTCCAGCCAGCGCAGGCCATCGAAGATCGACTGTAGCGAGGCTTCGGTATTGCGCTCCACGTCGGTGTCGTCCACGCGCAGGACCATAGTCCCGCCATAGTGGCGGGCGTAGAGCCAATTGAAAAGGAAAGTGCGCGCGCTGCCCACGTGGAGAAAGCCGGTGGGAGACGGCGCAAAGCGGACTCTTAGCACGATGCTTCAGTATAACAAGGCGCTTCGAGGCTCGAGATTCAGTGAACCGTGTAGGGAGCTTCCAGGCTGAAGGGGGCAACCTCGATTTCGAAGCGATTCCCCTCCGCATCGACCATGCCATAGGTCCCATGCATCGTGCCGGTGGGGGTTGGGAGCGGGCACCAGGAGGAATACTCAAACGATTTGCCAGGAGCAAGCACCGGCTGCTCCCCCACAACTCCCGGACCGCGGACATGCTCGATGTGCCCAGCGGCGTCCGTGATAATCCAATGGCGGTCTAAAAGCTGAGAGGTCACAGTCCCCTGATTGGTGATGCGGACAGTGTACTGGAACACCCATTTGCCCAGCTGAGGCTGCGAATGCTCAGGGACGTGACGTGACATGACCTCGACACGAATCGAGCGGGTGATCGCTTCTGAAACACGGGCGGGCGCTGGCGGCAACTTGGACATCATCAGCTGTAATGGTAGCAAATGTTCGTGGAAGCGCCCGGAAAGCCAACCGCAGGCGGCTGGCCGCTTCCCTTCTGCTATCATTTCACCCCATGAAACGGCGCTCCTTTCTCCGCAAGGTAGGCGCGGGAGCAGCTTCCGCAGCCACTCTTGCCTGGCCTGCGGTGCTGCGCGCCGTGCCACAGCGCACCTCGCAGCCGGGCGAAACCGGCGAGCGAATGAGGGAGCGCCCCCAGGGCGCGCTCAAGATCTCCGCCGTTGAGGTCTGGCGGGTCGAAGGCCATGTTGAGGAACTGGTGGGCGCCAATCACCAGCCGCAAGTCAACATGCTCGACATTTATGACGAATACCGGCCCCAGCCGTATCACGAAACTGGCCCCGGACATCTGGAGCTGCGCCCTATCAGCGCGAACTATCTCAAGATCAAGACCGACCAGGGGCTGGAAGGCCGCTATGGTCCCATCGACCCGGAAGCGGCGCGCGTCATCGTCGCCCAGCTCAAGCGTTTCCTGATAGGCAAGGACCCGCTCGCGGGGGAAAAGCTCTGGGACGAGATGTTCCGCAGCAACCGCCATTCCCGGGCCGGAGCCTACATCATGGCCGTCAGCTCCCTGGACTGCGCGTTGTGGGATCTGCGCGGGCGCTATTTTCAGGCTCCGGTATATCGGCTTCTGGGTGGACCCACACGTCCCAAGGCACAGGTCTACGGGAGTTGCCTGGGATTCACCGTGGAGAAAGGCAAAGCCGGACCACGCGCTGCCGAATTGAAGCGCCAGGGATACAACCACCAGAAGTGGTTCATGCCCTATGGCCCGGGCGACGGTCCGGAAGGACTCGATCAAGAATGTCGATCTGGTGCGGGAGCTGCGCGAGGCCGTCGGCGACGATGTGGACCTGATGTTCGACGCCTATGCCGGCTGGGACCTGAACTATGCCATCGCCTGGGCCAAACAGGTGGAGCAATATCGCCCCGCCTGGATTGAAGAGCCCATGCACGTCGACAAGCTTGAGAGCTTTGTCGAGTTGAGCCGGGCTACGTCCATCCCGGTAGCTACCGGAGAGCACTTTTACACCCGCTGGGACGTGCTCAACTTCCTGCGCGCGGACGCCATCAAAATCGTGCAGGCTGACCCGGAATGGTGCGGTGGCATCAGTGAACTGGTCAAGATTTGCGCCCTGGGCTCAGCCTTCGATGTCCACGTAATGCCCCACGGACACGGCTTGCTGGCCGCTTTGCACGTGGTAGCCAGCCAGTCTCCCATGACCTGCCCCCAGGTGGAGTATCTGATCAACAAGATGCAGACTTACTACCATTTTGAAAGCAATCCTCCCCGCCCGGTCAACGCCTACCTCGACCTGCCGGAGGGACCTGGCTTCGGCACCGAACTGGACGCCTCCAAGGTCGAAAAGCAGGTGCTTTTCCAGCAGAGCTAGCGTTAACCCCAGGCTCAAAAAGCCAAAACACGAAACCAATGTTCCACGAAGGCGGGGTGCCGCGTGAGTCCTTCGTCTTTCACGGTTCGGCTGGTCCGCCAGAAACCAGAACACCACATTAAAAATTCGTTGCTCTTGCTCACAAATTCACGGTCCGCAAGTATATGATCTGCCGAGCCCACAACAAATCAACAGCGGGACGGGCGCGTGCGCCGGCCAGGGCAGCCAGCCGCGACTCGGCTGTCCTGCCAGGGACCGGGAGAAAGGAATACCCATGCGAAAGGTCGTCATACTGGCGGGAATGCTTTCCCTGCTGGCGCCGCTAGCCAGCGCGCAGGCTGGAAAAGAAAAGGAAGAACTCACACAGGACCGCTTCAAAAACATCAAGGTGCTGAAGGACATTCCTGCCTCCCACCTGCTGGCGACCATGCGACTGTTCAGCACCTCGCTGGGCGTGGGCTGTAACTATTGCCACGTCATTCGCCCGGGTGCTCCTCCGCAGATGGACAGCGATGACAAAGATACAAAAAAGAAAGCGCGCGACATGATCAAGATGGTGCGTGAGATCAACCAGCGCAACTTCGAGGACAAAAGCGTCGTGAGCTGTGCAACCTGCCACCGCGGCAATCCCAAGCCGATGCTAGTGGCCGAGCCCCTGAGCGAGCCCGCCCTGCTGCCGCCGGACGCGAAAGATCTTCCGTCGAATGCACCCACAGCCGCCAGCCTGCTGGACCGCTACGCTGAAGCCATCGGTGGAACCGACGCCGCACAAAAACTCACGAGCCGGGTGATCAAAGGCGTTCTTGTGGATTCCGAGGGACGCGAGACTCAGGTAGAGATCCGCGAGAAAGCCCCGGACAAGTACATGGAAATTACCACCATGCGCAACGGCTCCCGGGTCTCCGGATATGGTTCGGGAAAAGCCTGGAACCAGGATCGCAACGGCAGGCACGAACTGCTGGGACTGGAAGCGGATTCCCTGGCACGAATGGCGCGCTTCAACCAGGACTTTCACCTTCGCGGCGAGCTTGCCAAGGCCATTGTCGGCCGGAAGGATTGGGGACCGACCGTGAAACTTGGCGCCAAGGAGGCTTATCTGGTGAGCGGCACACTTTCCGACGGAACCGAAGAACAGTTATTCTTCGATCCCCAGACGGGACTGCTGCTTCGCCGCCTGGACCTGATTGCGACCCCCGTGGGCTTGCTTCCCGAGCAGGTCGATTATGACGATTACCGGCAGGTGGACGGCGTGAAGCTTCCCTTCCTGATTCGCCGCTACGACCGCAACCAGATCATCACCTTGAAAGTCGCAAGCATCATCCAGAATGTGAACCTTGAGGACAGCGATTTCGAACTGACCCAGCAGGTTTCGCGGTAGGCCGGAACGTCTTCTCCCGTGTTTCCGAATCGAGGAACGGGTCTTATGGCTCTTTTTTTTTGGCCAAGCGCGCCAGCGCCGCCAGTTCCCGCAGATACTCCCGGATGGGCCGGGCCGGCGTGCCCCAGAAGAGCACGCCCTTGCCGCGAATCACCTTGCCGGTCGGCACTCCGCATTGCGCCCCCAGAATGGCTCCTTCTTCAACGCGAACGTGATCCGCGATTCCCACCTGTCCCGCCACCACGGCGCCCTTCTCAATGACCGAACTGCCGGAAACGCCGGTCTGCGCCGCGATCACGACATCCTCGCCAACGCGCACGTTGTGAGCAATATGGACCAGGTTGTCCAGCTTTACGCCCCGTTCGATCACGGTGGCATTCAGCGCACCGCGGTCAATAGTGGTATTGGCGCCGATTTCCACGTCATCGCCAATTTCCAACCTGCCGATCTGGGGAAACTTTTCGTATCTGCCGGTGGCGGGATCGGGAACGTAACCGAAGCCGTCGCTTCCCAGCACCGCCCCGCCGTGCACCACCACCCGCTTCCCCAGGCGTACTCCGGAATACACCACCACGTTGGCGCGAAGATCGCAGTCGCTGCCGATCACGACCCCGCAGCCGAGGAACACCCCGGGGCCAAGGTGGACGCGATCACCCAGAACGCATTCTTCCTCCACCACGGCATGGGCCTCGATGGATATGGCCTCGCCCATGCGAACGGAATCGTGAACTACGGCCAGGGCGTGGACGCCAGGCTCATATCTCCTTGGCGGATCCAGCAAGGCTGCAGCGCGGGCAAATGCCAGCCGGGGTTGTGGAGTAATCAGTAGCGGTTTGGCGTCCGGTGCGCCGGCGGCAAACTCTCCCACGATCATCGCACCTGCCAGCGAAGCCAGCGCCTGCTCGAGATGTTGTTCGTCCTGGACGAACACCAGGTCGGTGCCGGTGGCAGACTCCAGGCTGGCCACCCCGGTGATGGCAAGTGATCCATCTCCACGCACGCGGCAGCCAGTTTCGGCCGCAATCTGATCAACGCTCAATGACATGGTTCCGAGGGCATTCTAGCTGGGAAGATTGAATTCTCGGCCAAATGGAGCACATTACCCCATCCCAACCGGCCGTGTCGGCCGCAGCTAACGCCGCGCAGGAAAACCCAAAACCTCTACAGCCCAATGAGTTGCAAGTCCGCGACTTGGCCGCGAGGGACAGCATCTAATGAAGCACGTATGCGCAGTCCCAAGTCCCCAATCGTGATCTCCTCGAAGCAGCTCAGCCCACCCGACCTTTAGCTTCTCCAAGGTGCAGCAATCTTCACCGGACCGGCCTGCCGGCGCAGGGGAGAGTTCGCGTTCGTCTCGGGGGAATTATGTCATGGCTTTATCTAGGGTTAGCAGTCGTTTTGGATGTAACGGGTACGGTGTACCTCAAGCTTTCCGAGGGATGCAGCCGTCCCTTGCCCACAGCGGTGATGGCGGCCTGCTACCTGGCATCACTTGTGCCGCTGGCACTGGCGCTGCGCCACCTTGAGGTCAGCGTAGCGTATTCAGTCTGGTCGGCTCTAGGAACGGCTCTGGCCGTAGCCGTCGGAATCATCTGGTTCAAAGAACCAGCCTCTGCCATGAAGCTGGCGTCGCTGGGGCTGATCGTCTTGGGACTGTTCTTTTTGAACTTGAGCGCTCACGCTCAGGTCCGGTAAAAGCACACAACGGAAGGACGATTGTGTACTAATCCAGGAAGGCGACCGACTGCAAGCCGGCAACTTCGAAGCGCTTGCGGCAGCGCATGTTCTTGCACATAACCTGGTCATCCCGCCGGACCATATACGACCTGGCCTTGGCGAAACGGGCGCGGTCGCGCTCATCGGCGCGCGGAGGAAGCTGCCGTTTTTTCATTCGCACCACCCAGTTCAACTCGTAGTCCCCAGCCTGGCGGCAGTGAGGACAATTCAGGGTGGCAATCTTCTTTTCCTGGCGCTCGTCGTAGAAATCGTGCTCTTCCATAGGCCTGGTCAAATGGGTCGAGGCCGGCAAGCGCCTCAGCGCTATTATTGCAGAAAGCACAAAGAAGATGCATGGCTTTTGCTGCAGTCAGGCCTCCGTCCCCGGGGAAAAGCCTATGTCCCAGGATCGCAAGAAGAGTAAGTCGCGCAAGAAGAAACGGAAGCTGAAGCCGCTGACCGCGGTCAAGGCAGCCAAGTCCGCCGCCCGGGCTACCCTGGGATCGCCCCGCCCGGCAATCCGCCACGAGAGCACGCGGGAACGCAAGCAGGGGAAACACAAGATCACGTTGCCGGATTTGCTGGCCGAAAGCGACTAAAGCGCAGCCGGATTCAAAGCGCCGGATTCGCGCCCTGGCCGGCGCCTACGCAGCCAGCTTTTCCGGGGTTGCGGGTGGCTCCCGTAGGAGCGAACTGCGCAGCCGCAGCCGCGCCTTGTGAAGCTGGGATTTGCTGTTTCCGACGGAACACTTCAGCCTGCTGGCGATCTCGGGATGCCTGTATCCCAGAATATCGTGAAGCGAAAGTACGGTGCGGTATCCGTTCGGCATTTGCGTCCACGCATTCTGAAATGTCAGCCGGTCGACACAACTGCGCAGCGCCGGATCCTCCCGTCCCAGTTCCCGGCAGGGCGATGCGTCATTGGAATTGGACTGCGGCTGTTCCAGTTCTTCGATGGAGATTGACGGCAGTCTCCGCTTCCGCAGGTACATGAAAACCGTGTTGGAAGTCACCCGATGCAGCCAGGTGGTGAATGCCGCCTCCTGACGGAAGGTGTGCAGTTTGCGGAAGACCTGCAGGAACGTTTCCTGGGTGAGATCTTCAGCCAGCGCTTCATTCTTCACCATGCGGAGACAGAGCCGGTAGACTCTGGCTTTGTGACGCCGGTAAAGAACCTCGAAGGCTCGCGCGTCTCCCGCCTGGGCCTGCTGCAAAATTTCCCGTTCCCCGGGAGCTGACGCTCTACATTTCAGGCGGCGATTGCCGGCTGGGTTTTGCTCCACTCTTGACGTTTGGCTTTTCCCGTTCATGTTTGGCTTTTCCCGTTCATCATGATCACCCAATTCGATGCCGGCGCGCAGGCAGGCGTTGCACGGGGTGGGGCATTTATATCGTGAGGCGATTTTATTGCGGCGATCAACGTTCCATGGGCTGCAGCCAATCGTCTTCCCGTTGTCCGCTGGACTTTGGGGGAGGCCCCCGGGTGCACGCCGTATGAGTTGCCGGCGATCCCTGCGCCTGCACGCCGATTCTCGCTTCCAGCATGATGCAAAAGTGGTGACGCGAATCACCTCGCGTTGTGACACCTGTGCGCGGCTTGCATGTCGCTTACGGCAGCCTGCCAAACTTCATCAGCCTGCCCGCCTTTAGGCGAGATGATGGGCAGCCTTTTTGGTAAGGGTATTGCCTTTCGCTGCCCAAATGCGCCATCGTATGAGTCGAGGCAGGCCAACATGACACGCAATGCAGCAGGGCCCATCGCTTCTCAAGACCTTTCGTCCCACACTCGACTTGCTCTGGGTTTTCTGGACCGAATCTTTGCCGGGTTCGACCAGGAAGAGTTTGCGATTCGCCTTTGGGACGGCACGCTATGGGAACGGGGCCAGCGCCCCGGGTTCACTCTGGTGCTCCGCCATCCCGGAGCTCTGCGGGCGATGCTTCAGAGCCTTAACGAGCTCAATCTCGGCGAAGCTTACATCTACGGCGACTTCGACATCGAGGGAGACGTTTTCAAAGCCATGCAGTTGGGGGAATACCTCCTCACGCGGCAGCGCAAAGCATCCGAACTCCTGCAATTGGGACTGCTGCTCCGCAGGCTCCCTCGACCCGCCGTCGCAAGGGCACCGCACCACGCGCCTGCGCTGGTAGGATCAGTGCACTCCCGACAACGCGATCAGCGCGCAATTCAGTACCACTACGATCTTCCCGTGGAGTTCTACCGCCTGTGGCTGGATAGCAGAATGATTTATTCCTGCGCGTATTTCCACAACCGCGACGAAGATCTGGAGAGCGCGCAGTTCAACAAGCTGGAGCTTATCTGCAAGAAGCTCCGGTTGCAGCCCGGCGAGCGTTTGCTCGACGTCGGTTGCGGATGGGGCGGCCTAGTGATACATGCCGCGGAGCGATATGGCATTCATGCGTTGGGCATCACCTTGAGCCCCTCGCAGGCGGAATTCGCCAACGCCAGAATCCAGCAGGCGGGCCTTCAGGCGTTTTGTGAGGTGAAGGTCTGTGACTACCGTGATGTGGACTCGCCGGGAGGATACGACAAGCTGGTCAGCGTAGGAATGTTCGAGCATGTCGGCGAGGACCTGCTTTCCGCCTATTTCCAGCATGCCTGGCGATATCTTCGCCCCGGCGGCGTGTTCCTGAACCACGGAATCGCCAGATCGCGCGCCGGAAAGAATTCGAAGCATGGGCCGTCGTTTGCCACGCGCTATGTCTTTCCCGACGGCGAATTGGTTCCCATCAGTACCACCTTGCGCGCGGCCGAGAACGCGGGCTTCGAAGTGCGCGACGTGGAAAGCCTGAGGGAACACTATTCCCTGAGCCTGCGGCAGTGGGTGCGCCGCCTGGAAGCGCGCGCCGAGGAAGCTCGCCGTTGCACGGACGACGTCAAATTCCGCATATGGCGCCTCTACATGGCGGGATACGCCCGGCAATTCGAAAATGGCAGGCTGAACCTCTACCAGACGCTGCTGGTCAAGCCTGCGGCTGAGGCGAACAGCACGCTTCCCCTTACGCGGGAGGACTGGTATGCGGTCGGCGCACACCGGCCACCCGGAATCAGGAAACCGGAGCTATCGTAGCGGAATTTGCGGCAGCACTTCTGAGGTCACGCTGCGAGGAGAGGCGAACGTTCAGGCAACCCGGCAGCCGTACTCGTAGAGGCTTGCCGCGCTGTTTCTTTTCAATGCGGGCGAGCAAAATGTCCGCCGCCCGGGAACCGATATCATAGGCTGGCTGCACCACGGTGGTGATGGAAGGCGAAAACAGGTCCTCCACCACCAGCTCATCGAAGGTCGCAAAACGAATGTCTTCCGGGGTGCGCAGGCCGCAGTCGCGAAGACCCCGCAGAACACCCAATCCCGTCTGGCCATTGGTGCTGAAAACGGCGTCCGGGCGAGTAACCGGATCTGATAGGCGCTCACGGCAGAGCGCCGCCACGTGATCGCGATTGAGGTCACCGTGCCAGATCATGTCGTTTTCCAGGGTTAACCCGGCTTGCCGAAGCGCCTGCTTGCACCCGCGAAGACGTTCCCGCTCATTCTTCAGGCTCATCGGTCCGGTCACGACCGCGATGCGGCGATTTCCCGCGGCAATCAGGTGTTCCACTCCCATCTGTGCAGCGGCAGCGTCTTCCACGGAAACGGCGTCCACCGGAACCTTGTCGGGAATGCGGTCCAGACACACAACCGGAATTCCCGCTTCCACAACCCGTAGGATGACTGCGATTTGAGCCGGAGCGGCCGCGGCAACCAGCAAAATTCCTTCCACCCGCTCCGAGCGCATCAGGGAAAGCAGTTCCGCTTGCCTCTCGGCGCTGTCATAGGAATTCACGGAGATCAGGGAATATTTCCGCTGCCGGGCCGCGGTTTCTGCCCCGCGAATCACCTGCGGGTAAAAGGAAATCGTCAGATCGGGAACAATAATTCCCAGCGTGCGGGTCCGGCTGGTCTTCAGGCTGCGAGCGATGTGGTTGGGGTGATAGTCCAGCTCCCGTATGGCAGCCAGAACTCGTTGCTGCAGTTCCTCGCTAACGGGGACCGAGCCGGTGATTACATTCGAAACTGTTCCCACCGCCACATTGGCCATGCAAGCGACTTCCTTGATCGTCGGCTTTTTGGCGGCGAGTGCACCCGTAGAGCGTGGCATTTTAGGCCCGGAATACCTTCTAAGTTCATCATATATGAGGGTTCGTGAACTCCCATAGCCCCGAAACGACTACTCTTCCCGCGTAACCGATTCAACAGGGCTTACGGCTCTCCCTAAAAGGTCTTTAGCCAGATGTTGCGGTGCAGGATCCGCAAATTGCCTCCGCCTTCGATTTCCAGCCCGATCAGCCCCTTGGCTTGGGCATACGTTGGATCGTTGTCCACCAGGCTGGCCATCATGTGTCCGTTCAGGATCACCGTGACCTGCTTGCCCATGGCAACAATTTCCAGCTGGTTCCATTCGCCGGGCTTCACGAATCCCGCCAGATCGTCCGCATTCCCCAGCGTGGCGATCAGACGGGGATTCTTTCCCTTGGCGGTTTCCACCACCTGGCCGCGCCACGCGATAATCCCGCGGGGAGAGTCCTGTTCGTAAATCTGCCCGCTGTACCGGTTGCGGGCATCCATGTCAGCCTGGTAGCCCTTCATGTTCCACCTGGCATTCTTCTGCCGGAGTTCGTTCACCTGTTGCAGGCGCTGCTTCTGCTCTTCCGACATTTGCGCGAGCTGATCCGCAGAAAGGCGGCGAGGCGCGGGAGGGACGTTTGCGCTGCGGAACTGGATCCCTCCATTCGCCCCTTCTCCTTCCAGCTTGATTTCCAGCTTGAGGGCAAAGTTACTGAACTGGCCGCCGCGATAGATCAGGTTCGTGGTTCCGGAGGGCTTTTCCAGGCTCGATACGCCTACAATCACACCATCTTCCACATGCCACACTTCCGGGTTGCCGTCCCAGTTCTTCAGCGTCTTGCCGTCAAACAATTGCGTCCAGCCTTCGTGATCGTTGAAGTCCAGAGGATCGGGCTGACGAAAACCGCCTCCGGGGCCCCTGCCCGTTCGGGCTCCGGATCTCTGCTGCGCCGCAGAATGTTGTACGGCGGAGCCAACAAACGTCACGGCAAAGGCTGCCACGGCCAACACGCTGACGACATGAGCGATGATAGCCCGACCGTTCCCTCGCAGCTTCAATCCAGCCTCGGCTCGAGCATTGGGCCGGGTGCGCCCCAGCAACTTCATTGTGATCCTCCCGCAAGCAACGCGCTGGACTCAACCGCCACTCTGGTCCAGCTCCGGCTTGCGGCCGACTCCAGAACAGCATCGGTCACATAGTCGGTCAGCAACGCGTCCGCAAAATCAGGTTCTGCTTTCTTGCCGTCGTTCAATGCCTGGAGAAAATCCGCAACCTGGTGGATGAACGTATGCTCGAACCCAATCTGCAGGCCCGGAACCCACCAGTGCTTCATGTAAGGATGGTCGCTATCGGTCACGTGGATCCTGCGCCAGCCGCGCAAAATGCCCTCATCGCCGTGATCGAAATACTCAAGGCGATGCAGATCGTGCAGGTCCCAAAAAATCGACGCATGCTCGCCATTGATTTCCAGCGTATACAGCGCCTTGTGGCCGCGGGCGTATCGGGTGGCTTCAAAGGTCGCCAGCGAACCATTGGCAAAGCGTGCCAGAAACAGGCTGGCATCGTCGATTTTGACCGGCTCGGTCTTGCCGGTGAGAACGTGCTTGCGGCTTTTGATGAAGGTCTCCGTCATGGCCGAAAGCTCGGAAATCGGGCCGTTCAGCCACATGGCCGTGTCGATGGCGTGAGACAGCAGGTCCCCGGTCACCCCGCTGCCGGCGACGGCGGCATCGATTCTCCACAACGCAGCTCCTCCCTGGGGAAGGTCGCTGGAAATCGTCCAGTCCTGCAGAAACTTGGCGCGGTAGTGAAAGATCCTGCCCAGCCGTCCCTCGTCAATCAGTTGCTTGGCCAGCGTGACCGCCGGGACGCGGCGGTAGTTGTACCAGACCATGTTCGGCACACCGGCCTTGCGAACCGCCTCCACCATGCGCGCCGATTCCCCGGCATTGCGTCCCAGCGGCTTTTCGCACATTACGATCTTTCCTGCCTGCGCTGCCGCAATTGCGATTTCCGCGTGCGTGTCGTTGGGACTGGCAATATCGATCAGGTCGATCTCAGGAGACTCCACCAGCCTTCGCCAGTCGGTCTCAACGCCTTCATAGCCCCAGTTGTCCGCAAAAGCGCGGGCATTCTTTTCGTTGCGGGCACATGTTGCTTTCAGGACAGGCTGATAAGGCGCCTGAAAATATTTGTTAACCTGCAGAAAAGCATTGGAGTGGATTCGGCCCATGAACCCGCCTCCGACCATCCCGATGTTGAGTTTCTTCATGGCGTATCCCATCTCCTGCGCTCAATCCCATCCGTGAGCATTGCGAACCGCGATCATGACCCGCAGAACGTCTTCCCAAGTCTTGGGATCCATCATGGTCGCGTTGGGAAACATGCAGCCATCCCAGCAGATATGTTGCAACGCCAGGGTCGGCTGGCCGCTATCATCTCGCATCCAGGCACCGGCATCGCGCACGATGTCGAGTTTGCCGTTGCCGTCCAGCGGGAGACAGTGCCGCCCGGTCTTATCATGGCTGCCTGAGCCTTTCACCGTTGCATCGTTCTGCGCCACGTGGAAGTCCAAAGTCCAGGGACGCAGCGGACGCGCCATCTTGCGATAGGCCTCCGCCAGGACATCGCTCTGCGACCAGTCAAAATTTTCCGGCAGCAGGCGGTCCTCCGGAGCGTTATATCCCATCGTGAACAGCATGGTATGCGCCATGTCCGCCTGGAAGCCGAGTGTCTTCGGCCGATTCACCATTTCCAGTAGTTGCAGGCAGCGACGCCAACTGTGCATTCCGCCCCAGCAGATTTCCCCTTCCATCGCCAGGCGCTCTCCCTCCTCCTCGGCGACGTCGCAAGCCGCGCCGAAGGTCTCAGCGATTCGCTTCGTGTTCCGCTCCGCATCCTTGGCCCATTCCACGGGACCGGCCGCGGAGTCGATTCGAATGATCCCGTATGGCCGTACGCCCAGTTGGCGAAGCTTGCGGCCGATGCGGCAGGCCTTTCGAACCTGCAACAGAAAGCTCTTGCGGGATTGCTCGTCGCCCATGGCGGAGCCGCCGCCCGTGGCTTCCCAGACCGGGGCCACGAGCGAACCGGCAACCAGGCCGCGGGACGACAGCTTGTCGGCAAGCCGCTTCAAGTCTTCATCATCAGAATCGATATCCGTATGCGGCAGGGAAGGAAAAAGATCGACGCCCTCGAATCGCTGCCCCTGCACACGGGCGGCGGTGGTGAGGTCGAGCATGGTGTCCAGCCCGATGGGCGGTTCCGCTCCCGGACCTTTGCCCACCAGACCGGGCCACATGGCATTGTGAAGTGCGGGATACTTGTGAGTCTCCGGCATGGACCTCCCCGTGTAAGAAGTTGAAAACATTGATGAAACGTATCAATGCGAGGGCCCGAATCGTAGTGCAAGTCCCATCGCACTGTCAAGGCCGGTTCGCGGCCCGGCACGCCGTCCACCACCAACTCCGGCCCTGCCAACCGCCAGCCACGTCATCAGCAAGCGGCACCACTCGCACTCCTATTGCCACCCACTCTTCCAGTACCTACACTCGTGTGCGAAAACATCTCGCAGCAGAACGCTTCTCCAAAACTTTTCAGAAGAAATGACACTGCTCTTTCACAACCGCCGCGCCGTTCAGATCCAGAATGATCAAATCAGAGTCACGGTCACTGTCGAAGGCGGACACATCGCCGAGATTCTCGACAAGAAAACTGGCATCAGCCCGCTCTGGATTCCCCGCTGGCCCTCCATCGAGCCTACAACCTACACTCCCGCGGATCATCCAGAGTACGGGAACGGTCCCGAAAGCCACCTCCTCTCCGGGATCATGGGCCACAACCTTTGTCTCGACATGTTCGGCCCTCCCTCGGACGATGAGCTCGCGGCGGGCATGACCGCGCATGGCGAAGCCAACATTATCGCCTGGGAACTTGAGGCGTCCGATGCCTGCCTGTCTGCCCGCTGCGTGATGCCCATTGCGCAACTCACCTTCCAGCGCACCCTTCGGCTCACCGGTTGCAGGGTTCTGATCGAAGAACGCGTGGAAAATCCTTCGCCGCTGGACCGCCCCATCGCCTGGACTCAGCACGTGACCATGGGTCCACCTTTCCTGGAGCGAGGTTTGGCTCAATTTCGGGTGCCCGCTCGCCGCTCCCGGTCGCTTGGTGGGGAGACCGATTTCGTCTGGCCGTTCGCTCCCCGCTCCAGCGGAAAGCCCGAAAATCTTGAAGTCTACTCTCCCGCTGATCACGCGGGTGGATACTCCGCCCACCTCCTGAATCCGCGCGAGGACAAGGGTTGGTTTGTCGCCTGGTCGTCGTCGCTCAAGCTGGCCTTCGGTTATGTATGGAATCGCGCAGACTTCCCGTGGCTCGGCATTTGGGACGAGTATCAGAGCCGCCAGCAGCCACCCTGGAACGGACGGGAAGTGACCCGCGGAATGGAATTTGGAGTCTCGCCATTTCCCGAGACACGGCGAGAGATGCTGGAGCGTCACATATTATTCGATACTCCGTGCTATCGCTGGCTGCCGGCGCGCGGTGTCCTTAGCGTAGAGTACTGGGCCGCCATCCGGTATTCCGATACCGTTCCGGATTCGCAGAAGTCGTTCGCCGCCCTTATGCAGCAGGAGATCTGACTGGGCCGGTTATTTTTTGGCTGGCATTTGCCGGACCTGAAACGTATCATGTAAGCCTTTTTGTTATCTTCGAATCTGGTGAATCCGTCATGTCTGTCGCCAACGCCACCTCTGTCACCTCCTCCCCGGCAGTGATCCGTGATGCCCTCGCTGCCGGTGAGGGCGTACTCCGCCTTGCCCCATGCTGGGTCCCGCGCAGTTTCCTGATGCCTGGAGGACGGCTCAAATTGGACCCTCGTGACCTCTACATCCTGGGGGCCGAACGCGGAGGCATTGACGAGCGCTGGTTCTCCTCCACCACCAAGGCAGCCAACGGTCCCCTGACGGCCCCCCACGAAGGCTTGAGCTACATTGAATTCAACGGCAAGAAGATTCTTCTGAAGGACGCTATCGAATCGGCCGGCGATTCGTTTCTGGGCGCTGAGGTGATGCGGAAGGAGGGCGGCTGGAATGTCCTCTGCAAGTTCTTTGACAATCTGGGACCTATCCCGCACCACATGCATCAGGATGAGCACTTCGCCTCCCGCGTCGGACAGCGAGGCAAACCGGAAGCGTATTATTTTCCTCCGCAATTCAATTTCAAAGAAAACAACTTTCCTTACACCTTCATGGGTCTCGAACCGGGCACAACCCGCGACGACGTTCGCCGCTGCCTGGAGCGCTGGAATCAAGGCGACAACGGCATCCTGTATCACTCCCGCGCCTACAAACTGAAGCCCGGCACCGGCTGGCAGATCGATGCCGGCATTCTGCACGCCCCGGGTTCGCTGGTCACCTATGAACCACAGG
This sequence comes from Terriglobia bacterium, assembly GCA_963732925.1. GTDB lineage: Bacteria > Acidobacteriota > Terriglobia > Terriglobales > Acidobacteriaceae > DASZRZ01. The sequence continues at coordinate 26,857 of CAVTBJ010000001.1, read as the reverse complement.
TCAACTCCGATGTGTTCGCCATGTTCCAGTGCATGGTGGAAGGCCGCGCTGTGCCCTGGGACCTGCTAGTGAAGGATGTTCCCCCCGAACACCATCACGACCTCGATTACATTCTGGATATGCTGGATTGGGAAGCCAATACTGATCCCGAATTTGCCAGCCATCGCCTCTTTCATCCTCTCCCGGTTTCCCCGCCGGAAGCCATGCAGGAAAGCGGCTACTCGGAAAGCTGGGTGGTTTACTCCACGGCCAATTACTCCGCCAAGGAATTGACCGTGTTTCCCGGAAGATCGGTCACCATTCGCGATAGCGCGGCCTATGGCGTCATCGTGGTTCAGGGCAATGGAACCTTCGGCAAGCACGAAGTTGAAACGCCTACCCTGATTCGCTACGGACAGATGACCAAGGACGAGATGTTCGTCACCGTTGACGCTGCTAAAAATGGCATTGTGATTCGCAACCGAAGCGAGAGCGAAAATCTGGTCATGCTCAAGCACTTCGGGCCTGGCAACCCGGACGCGCCCACCAGCAAGATGAGCTAGAAAACTGCAGCGGCATCTTCGACGCGAGTGGTTCAGGAATCCGCTCCGCCCGACTGGACAGCTTCCCGAGCCGCTCGCGTGTTCCATCAATCATCGCTTCCAAATTAGCGACTCATGCGTAGCTCGCCGCCGCCCCACGGTTGCGTCCTTCCCGCTCGCGCGTAATGCGTGCCAGGTATCCGCTCTCGCGGAAGGCGCGCAATGGATCTTCTGGAAGGCCGTGGGCCCGGCGCCATTCCACTATGAGCGGGCGCACATCCTGCCAGAAGGCGCCCCGCAACAGTTCCTCCGCTTCCACCAGGGCACATGCCTGCTGCAATTCTGTCAGTCGCGCCCGGTCCACCTGTGCCGCCTTGGCATAGAGTTCCTGGGCGGCACACACCGTCTGGATGGTGGCTTCGATCTTCCCCTTCAGGTTGTGGCTCTGGTCCACCATGAAGCTCACGCCGCACGGCTTGTCGGTTTCCCATTCGAAGGTGAGAATCTCATGGAAGATGCGAAAGATCTGGTAGGGATCAATCGACCCCAGCGTAAGATCGTCGTCCGCATAGCGGCGGTCGTTGAAATGGAAACCACCCAGCATGCGCTGATGAAACAGCCAGGCCACGATCTGCTCGACATTCTGCCCTTGATAGTGGTGGCCGGTATCCACCAGCACCCGCGCTTGCGGCCCCGCCGCCTTGGCCAGCAGCAGCGCCATGCCCCAGTCGGCAATATCGGTATGGTAGAAGGCGGGCTCGAAGGGTTTGTACTCCACCAGCAAACGCTGGCCGGGGCGCAGGTGGGAGTGCACAATTCCCAGTCCCTCTTCGAACCACTCCACCCGGCGGCGAAAATTTTGCGTGCCCGGATAGTTGCTCCCATCCGCGAACCAGAGCGAGACTTCCCTATTGTTCAGCTCCTGGGCAATGGCAACGCACTGCACAATGTGGTCGACGGCCATTTGCCGGATCGTCGCGTCAGGATTGCCCAGAGAACCATACTTGTATTCCTGGTTCTGAAATACGTTGGGATGAATCGAGCCCGGACGCACCCCGTGTTCCTGGGTCAGTTTCTCGATTTCCGCGACGTCGCCCAAGCCATGCGGAAGGTCCCATTGCGCATGCAAGGCCATGGTGGGGCAGGCGCCCGTCAGGGAATGCACGCAGCCGGCATCGCTGAATTTGTCCTCGATGGAAGAAGCCGCGGCCGGTTGTACAAATTTCCCGAACCGGGTTCCGGTGTTGGCGAAGCCCCAGGAAGGCAATTCAATGTGAAATTCATCGAGGGCATGCCATGCGCGTTCCGCCAAACTGTCGTTCATCGCCAATATCTCCTTCTTCCCTAGATTTCGTTTCTCTGCTTCTTAGCGGGCTGCATGCTCCCCCGACCCGGCCAGTCCAGAGCCCGTTAGTGAAGACGCTGTCAGCGAAGAAGCGCCCAAGATACCGGCCCAACGAACTATGCGATCACGATGCGCCCCCTGCTGGCTGCCTCCGCCTTCCAGGCAGGCAAGTTGGATCGCCAGATTCCCCAGCGTCGCGCTTTCGGCGGACCCGATAAGCAGCTCGAGACCGGTACGCTCAGCCGTCAGCCGGTTCAGCAGCAGATTCTTGCTGCCGCCGCCCACAATGTAGAGTCGCCGGATGGGCTTGCCGGTAATCCTCGCAATATCCCGCAAAACCTCGGCATAGCGCGCCGCCAGGCTATGCACAATAGTATTGGCCACGGCCAGAATGCCCGCGCGGCCTTCCGGAAACGCTCCCCTTCCTTCCCGCTGGCGCTGCGCGCCGATCTTGCTAGGCATGTTTCCCGGCAGCAGCAGGTCGGGATCATCCACGTCGAGCAGAAAGTCAGGAGCAGGCATCCGCTCGCACTCCTTCACGAGTTCCTCAATATTCACCTGGAAGCCGTCCGCACTCCACTGGTCCATGCTCTGCCGCAGGAGCCACATGCCATTCACATTTTTGAGAAAGCAAATCCTGCCGTCGCCGCCGCCCAGGTTCGTGAAATTCTTTTTGCGCGCTTCCTCATTCGCACAAGGCGAATCCAGTGTGGTCCCGACCAGAGACCAGGTTCCGGAGCTGATAAACGCCCAATCGTCACCCTCTGCCGGGATCCCCGCAACCGCGGACGCCGTATCGTGCGCCGCGGGCACGATCAGTTGCGTCTCGCGAAAAGCCGGCAGGCCGGCCAGCCCACCCTGCAAACGTCCGACAACACAACCGGGAGAAACCATTTCCGGGGAGGCTGCCACGTCCAGTCCAACCGCGTCGAAGATTTCACCGCACCATGACTTCGTCCCGATCCCGACCAGTTGGGTGTGCGTGGCGTTGGTGTACTCCGCCACTGGCCTTCCACCGAGACGGTAGGTCACGTATTCCGGCAGATTCAACCATGGCAAGGATGGGTCCATTCCCGCCTTGGTGTCGGCATAGAGCTGAAACAGTGTGTTGATGCGCAACAACTGAATGCCGGTGAGCCGGTACAGGCGCTCGGAGGAGATCAAACCCAAAACTTCCTTCTCAGCCGCAACCAGCCGCCCGTCCCGGTAGCAGAAGGGGTCGGCTACGGGATTCCCATCGCTTCCCAGGCGAACGTAATCCACCGCCCAGCCATCCACACCAATGCCGTCGATCCGATCTGCCATCCCGGCACACCGTCGCAAGCCTTCTTCCACTCCCTGCTCAATGCGATGGATGTCCCAGCGCAGGCCTGCCGGCCCGGCGACGGGAGCATTGGGGAACCGGTGAACCAGCAGGACCTCCGGCACTCCCTGACTCCAGCGCAACAGAGAGACACGGCAACTTTCGGCGCCAAGGTCAACGGCTACAAGGACTGTGCTATGCATCGGGCATTCCACTTCAGGTCTTCTGCTTTCCGCGTTGCCGCCGCCAACGCGGGAGTCTCCCTGCTGGGCTCCGGCCTGCGGCTCAGAGCCAAACCAGGTTGCACCACCGGCAACCCGGCAAAATTAAATTGATCGATATTCCCTTTGTTGATGATCAGCGGTTTGCCCAAAATGATTTCCGATCCGCGTATCCGGACGTCCCCCAGCCTGCCGGCGTAGAACGAATCCGCGTCCTTCGGCAGCTTGCCTTCGGCCAGCAGCGCGCCCGCGTACACCGTCAGGTAACCCAGGTCCGGCACCTTCCACAACACGATGGACTGCACCGTTCCATCTTCAATGTAGGGCTTGCAGATGCTCGGCAGCGACAGACCGATCACGTCCACGTCCTTGCGTTCGGCCTGCCGCACGGCCTCGGCGGAACCCGGTACCGCCGGCGCGGAAATCGCCATCACCAGTTTCACCTGCGGGTAGACGCGAAGAATAGTCTGGGTTTCCGAGAAAGCCTTGTCCCGGTCGTCGTCACTGGGACGAATCGTCGCCAGCTTCAGGTTGGGGTACTTATCGGCAAGCCGTTGCTTGATAAATTGAATCCACTCATTCTGGTTGGCCGCGCTGAGGGCGCCGGTGATGATGGCAAACTGCCCTCGCCCGTTGAGCAGGCGTGCCGCCTCATCCGTCAGCGTGTAGCCGATTTCTTCCGCGGTCGCCTGATTCACGAAATAGTCGCGCGCGTCGGGTTCCGCGTCGGCATCCCACGTAAGCACATGGATTCCGTGCTCGCGGGCCTTTCGCAGAACGGTGGATATGGCGGCTTTGTTTTCCACCGCGACGGCGATCACGTCCACCTGCCGCGTAATCCAGGTTTCCACCAGTTCGTTTTGCCGCGCCGCATCGAGGCTGGTGGGCCCGTCCCAGATCAGGTCGACGCCCAGTTCCTTGGCGGCTTGTTCGGCGCCGCTGTGCGCGCTAATAAAATAAGGATCGCCTTTAGCTTTCGGCATCATGGCAATCACAACGCGCTTCGATTCGCCCGCCGAGGCAATGCCGGCTCTCCCGGCAGATCCGGAAAATAAAGAGCGCACCAGCCAGACATTGCTTCCAGCCACAATGAAAGCGCCCGCAAGAACCGCCGCGCATACAATCGCAACTTGGCTGTTTTTCATAGAAAAAGTCTCTACATTCGCGGAATCGGTCGTCTCGCGTGCCTGTGCCCGACTCCGCAACCGGTCGGCACTGATAATGCCGATCAGCAGAACGCCCGTCAATACGCCCGTCAGTTCAGACGGTAGAGCGGCCAGATGCAGACCGTTCTGCAGAATGGAAAGGAAGAAGAGTCCGAAAACGGTTCCCCAGATTGTGCCACGCCCGCCAAAGACGGACGTTCCTCCCAGCACCACCGCGGTAATGGCATCCAGCTCATAGCCGGTGCCTGTGTCGGCGCGCGCCTGTCCGATATGGGCAACATAAATCACCGCTGCGATGCTCGACACCACGCCCGGACAGCACATACACCGGCCGCAACCCGCTTGCGCACGGGAATCCCGGCATAACGTGCTCCGGCCGCGGTGAAACCGATGGCATAGAGCGCGCGGCCAAACGTAGAGCGGTGCAGCAGGACCGCATATCCGATCAGAATCAAAAGAAACATCGGGACTTGTACCGGCAGCCATCCCCAGAAATATCCCTGGCCGAGATAAAGAAATGAAGCCGGAAACCCGCTGTAGCTGGCCATGCCATGGGTAATCCCTTCCGCCAGCCCGCGATACATGGAATAGGAGCCGAGGGTAACGATCAGCGGGGGGAGATTGAAGCGGGAGATCAGCAGGGCATTCAAGTCCGCCGCCGGCAACTCCCAGCAGCAAAGCCGTCAGCATGGCCGCGGGAATGGAGAAGTGCCAGTCCCGCCACGCCGTCCCGAAGATCGACGGCGGCCAGCCCCATCATGGAGCCCGACCGAAAGATCGATGCCTCCGGTGACGATGATGGGCGTCAGCGCCAGCGCCAGCAACCCGATTTCGGTGCTGAAGCGGAGCACCTCGAAGAAATTGCCCAGAGTAAAGAACTGTTGCGCAAGAACAGAAAACACCGCGACTTCGGCCAGCAGCGCCAGCAGCAGCGACGCTTCCCCATTGGGAAAGACGCGCCTCGCGCCACTCCCTAAACGCGACTTGAGGGTATGACCGTGTCCATAAGTTCCCGAACGGCTGCGCAGCGAATCGAAAACCAGCGCGGCCAGGATGATTCCGCCCTGAATTGCACGCTCCCAGTAAGCGCTCGCTCCCAGATACGTAAGCGCCGGCCCGATCGCGCCCAGCAGAATCAACGCCCAGCACCGTCCCCAGAATGGTTCCTCTTCCGCCGGTAATCGCCACGCCGCCGACCACCACCGCGGCGATCACTTTCAGTTCCAGGCCAATGCCCGCATTGCTCGGGAATCTGGCTGAAGCGCACCGCATTCAGCACAGGCGGCGAACCCGGTCAGAGCCCCTGTAATCACGAAGACCATAAAGATCACAAGCTTGCACGCGAATCCCCGCCAGTCGCGCTCCTTCCAGATTCGATCCGGTGGCATACACGGCGCGCCCCGCCGCCACATTCCGCAATCCCCAGGCGAACACCCCAACCAGCAACGCCGCGGCTCCAAACGCCACCCACGGATACTCCGACTGCGAAAGGCCGAACCACTGAAAGCCGGCGGGCAGATTCTCCATCCAGGCTCCCTGGGTGATCCAGCGGAGGCCGTCGCGCAGCGCCGCCATGGTCGCCAGGGTCACCACAATGGAAGGAACCGCAGATAGGCAACCAGTCCGCCGTTCAGCGCCCCCAGGGCGCCGCCAACCAGGCAGGCAGCCAGCGCCGCGGCGGGCAGCGGCAATCCCGCTTTGGCCAGCGCGCCCACGGCCACGCTGCAGATGGCAAAGACCGACCCGACCGAAATATCGATTTCCGCCGTCAAAATGACCAGCGTCATTCCCAGCGCGATAATCAGCACCGGCAAGTTGGCCAGAAACAGATCAATCAGATTTTCGCGCGAAAAATATGCCGGAGCCACGAACCCAAGCACCACGCACAACGCGAGAATCGTGGCGGCAACCGACAGTTCCATGCTCAGCCGGTTCTTCATGAGCTGACCTCCGGCGCCTCCCATGCCACGTTTCCCAGGGCCAGAGCCAGAATTTTTTCCTGCGTCGCTTCCTGGCGGGAAAGAACCCCGCTGATGGTCCCTGCGTGCATCACGACAATGCGGTCGCTCATTCCTAGAACTTCCAGCAGTTCCGAGGAGATCATCAGAATAGACAGCCCTCGCGCTACCAGGTCTCCCATCAGAGCGTGAATCTCCGACTTGGACCCGACGTCGATGCCTTGTGTGGGCTCGTCCAGAATCAAGACCGTGGGCTGGATCGCCAGCCATCGCGCCAGCGCAACTTTCTGCTGGTTTCCGCCGGAGAGCGTGCCCACCGGCGCATTGACGGACGGCGTTTTAATGCGCAGTTGCTTCACGTACCGCTCCGCCACCTGCCCCTCCTGCCTGCCATCGATCATCCCGTGGCGGGAAATCGATTGGAGAGTCGCCAGCGTGGCATTGGCTGCAATCGACATCTCCAGCACCACTCCATGTTGCCGGCGGTCTTCGGGCACGTAGCCGATTCCCAGGGCAATGGCTTCGGCAGGCGAGCCGATATGCACGGCATGCCCCCGCAGCAGAATCTCGCCCGACTCGGCTGGCGTCAGACCGAACAGTGTCTCCGCCAATTGCGTCCGACCGGAGCCCACCAGTCCCGCAATGCCCAGAATTTCGCCGGAGCGCACCGCGAGGGAAACGTCGTGCAGCCCGCCATTGCGCCCTGCAAGCCCGCGGACCTCCAGCACCGTCTCCCCGATCGGCACCTGCCGTTTGGGAAACACGGCGGCAATCTCCCGCCCCACCATCTTCTGGATTAGTTCCGCAGGGCTCACTTCGCTCGTCTTGGCGCTGGCAACGGTTTCCCCATCGCGCAAGACCGTTACCCGGTCAGCGATGGCGAAGATCTCTTCCAGGCGATGCGACACATAAATGATTCCCGCCCCCTGCCGGCGCAGCGACGCGATCACCTGAAAAAGATTCTCCACCTCGCGGTCCGTAAGCGCTGCCGAAGGTTCATCCATCACCAGAATGCGGGCTTCGGAGGCGAGGGCCTTCGCAATCTCCACAATCTGCTGCTCCGGCATGCTTAAGGTAGAAACCAACGCTTGCGGCTGGATGGCTCCGCCCACGCGCGCGATCAACTCTCCGGCCAGGCGATTGCGCTGCTTCCAGTCCACCCGTCGCCACGGGCTGCCACTCTCCATGGCCAATGCAATATTCTCCGCGACCGTGAGGTGTGGAAACAGCGCAGGCTGCTGGTAAATTGCGGCGATTCCCAGCGAGCGGGAAATGCTCGGATCATTGCGCGCGACCCTGTGGCCCTGGACGGCCAAGGTTCCGGAATCGGCGGCCTCGGCCCCCGTGATGATCTTGATCAGTGTGGATTTCCCGGCGCCGTTCTCGCCTACGAGAGCGTGGACTTCCCCGGGCAACAGTTCGAACGAGACGCTCTTCAGCGCCTGAACTCCTGCAAACGACTTCCGAATCGATGTTGCTTGCAGCAGGGGAGTAGGCAAATCCCTTTTCCTGGGCGGAAGACCACTATTTTCGGACCGGCGCCAGACCTCGCCTCGGCCCGATTCGCGCAATCCTGCTCCGAAGATTGGCTATCAGCTTACCGCAGAAACGCCTCCTGCAGTCCGCCATCGACGGGGATCATATGTCCGCTGGTCTTGCCGCTTTGCTCACCTGCCAGGAAGACAATGGCGGCGGCGCAGTCCTGGGGAAGAATGGGCTTCCTCAGTAGCGTTCGCTGGGCGTAGAAATTCGCCAGCTTGGAGCGCAGTTCCTCGGTGGACTCCGACTCGGAGAACGCAATTTTGTACTTCTGCAGCGACTGAATCACGCGGTCGCGGGGAAACATCGCCGATCCGGCCACTACCGTAGCCGGAGCAATCGCGTTCACGCGAATCAGGGGCGCAAGTCCTACCGCCAGTTCCCGGACCAGGTGGCCCAGGGCAGCCTTGCTGGTGTCGTATGCCTCCGAGCCCTTCTTGGGAACAATCGCATTGGCCGACCCGGTGAGCACCAGCGAGCCCGGCAACTTCTGCTCGGACCATACCCATCCGGCCTCTTGCGCCAGGAGGTAATTTCCGGTCACGTTTACCAGGAAGGTTTTGTTCCACTGCTCGGCGCTGATCTGACCGTCAGAGCCGGCCACTGGATAAATCGCCGCCGTGTTCACCACGATGTCGATGCCGCCGAATTGCAACGCGGTAAAGTCGATGGCTTCGGCAAGGCTTTGCTTGGAACTCAAGTCTACGGTCGTCGCTGCAACCGCTTCTCCGCCGGCAGCAGCAGCCGCTTCCTGCGCTGCCTTCCCTGGCGGTGGCGGCAGCAATGTCCGCCACCACCACGTGAGCTCCTTTCTGAGCCAGCAACAAGGCCACTTCTCTGCCCACCCCGCTTCCACCGCCGACCACCAGCGCGATCTGGCGGCTGAACTCCGCCTCGGGAGGCATGCGCTGCAGCTTGGCTTCCTCCAACGCCCAGTATTCGATGCGGAAAGCCTCCGAGCGCGGCAATGCGACATAATTGTGCAACGAGGAGAATTCCCCGGACTGCTCGACACGGCGCGCGTGCGGCAGCGGTTGCGGCGCAGCTCCGTCTTCCAGCACGCTGGCCCCCGCCATCACATGAATGGCGTTGATGAAGAACTCCGTCGTAATGCGCGCTTCCTTTTTGTTCTTGCCGAAACCAAACAAGCCCAGCCCCGGAATAATCACCACGGAGGGATTGGAATCGCGTAGCCGCGGCGAATCGGCCGTGGCGTTCGCCTCATAGTATTTCTTGTAGTCTTCGCGGTAAGCGGCAACTTGCTCCTCGATGCGGGCCTTCAAGGTCTTCACATCTTCGTTTGCCGGGTTCCACTTCGCGAACAGTGGACAAATCCTGGTCCGCAGAAAATGGTCCGGGACAACTGGTGCCCAACGTGGCCAACTCCCGCGACCACCTGGAGCCTGCAAACATAAGCGCGTCTTCCTGGTCCGCGTAGTGCGCGATCACCCGCCGGTTGGAGGACATCATGCCCCGCAGCGCCGGGAGAATTTTGCCTGCGATCTTTCTGCGATCCGCTAAAGGCTGATGCTCCAGCCCGCCGAACAGCGCACCCTTGCGCGCCTGGTGCTCCTCGATAAAGTCGCCCATCTGGTCAATCGTGCGCAGGCTGTTGCGGTAGCATTCCTGCTGGGTGTTGCCCCAGGTAAACAGTCCATGACTGGCCAGCAGGATGCCGTCCGCGCCGGGATTGTCCTGCACCGCCTTCTCCAGCAACAGAGCCAGCTCAAATCCCGGCCGCTGCCACGGAATCCACACGATCTTGCGACCGAACTTGCGGTTGAACTCTTCCAGCTTCTGCTTGCCGTTGGCGCTGGCTGCCAGAGCAATGGCCCAGTCCGGATGCAAGTGGTCCACGTGGTCAAACGGCAGGAACGCGTGCAAAGGAGTGTCAATCGAGGCCGCCACCCGGTTCTGGCCGAAGGCAGAGAGCGGATAATAGCCCACCATCTCGTCCTCATGCACCTCGCCCCGGTAAAGCTCTTTCAATTGCTCAAGACGGTCCAGATACAGCAGCGCAAAGCCCGACTCCTTAATCGATCCCAGGTCGCCGCCGCTGCCCTTCACCGCCAGAATGCGCGCCGGCTTGCCGGTAAACGGATCCCGCAACTCCATTTTCGAGCTGGTATTGCCGCCGCCGAAGTTGGTGATCCGCAGGTCGGCCCCCAGCAGGTTCGACCGGTAGCGCAACAGCGCAAGTTGGTCTCCCGCGAACCCGCGGGCTTCCTCTTCATTCCACAAATCTTTCAAATGCGTTACTTCTGCCGTTTGCTTCATAAGCTCCACTCTGAATGTCTTCCGCGCTGCCGATTTTACTGGCTTTCCTTGCTTCTCTGTTCCTTGGGCAGCCCAAAGGCATATAAGGTGCTGTCGAAGGTGTTGATATAGACGCGTCCGTTAGCAACGGAAAGGCCCGTGAAATGGTTCCACGAGGTGATCTGGTCGCCGCTGGAGTACAACTCTTTCCCAGTGCGGGCGTCCAGAGCGTACAAAGTAGCATGAGTCGAAAGCGGAATGCGGCGCGTGGCACTGGAATCCAGACCCGTTTCCGGAGTCGCCTGGCTGGCATTCTCGCCGCTTCCGTAAGCGTACACCACGCCGTTGGCGACCACCGGTGGCTCTGCCTGGTTCATGTCCCGTGACATCCACGCCGGAACGAGTTGCAGCTTGCCATCCCGCTCTTCCAGCTTGAAAGCCACAATGGCGCCGTGGACCACCGGGCCATAGCGCACGGGAACCTCAAGATTCGGGTGCGAGGGTCCCCAGAAGGGGGAGAGAATCCAGCGCGTGCCATCCGCGTCCTCCCAGGTCGCCATGCTGCCCCAGACTCCGGCGGCGGAGAAGTTGACCTCCTGATTGCACATGAGAGGAGTGCGATACAACGGCGTCTGATGGTCGGCGCCGCCCGGGTTGTTCGCATCCAGCAGCCAGATGCGGCATTCCTTGCTGGATGCAACCATCAGTTCCCTTCCCTTGTAGTTGAAAATCGCCGGGGTCACGTTCATATCCAGGTCGCGCCGGCGCATCCACGCCCATTCCGTGGGAATGAAATAATTTTTCAGCTGCAGTTGACCATCCTCGACCTTCACCCCTACCAATCCGTTGCCGTAGATGTGGCTTTCCGGGTCGTATACACCATCGCCGGTGGGCGCGTAAGCGACTCCCTCCGAGTTGATGGCAGCGCCGGTCCGTCCCCACAGACCTCCGCTGCCGGGGTTGAAAGTCATCACCTTGTGCTGAGGATCGCTGAGGTCGATCGCCCAAAACTGGTTGGGATTTCCCCCGCAGCCCTGCGCCGTGGTCGTGATGAGGATGTTGTGCCACAGGTTCAGAGCATAGGACTTCCCCGTCGGCCAGGAGTACGGGATCGGAGGCGCCAGTTCTTTCCCATCCGCCAGATTCAGTTGCCGCAGGTTGCCTGCGCCGTCGATCGCATAAACCGTCCGGTTCCCGGAGGCGTCGGCTGGACCGATCACCGGAGTCGCCGTTTGCCCCGCCGGACAAAGCGTTCTCCCTCGGGTGGGCGGATTGGGAGGAGTGTGCTCGAAATGCTGCTTCCAGAGCAGCTTCCCGGTAGCGGCGTCCACGGCATAAATATTGTCGGACACCCCGGCTGTAATGGTGATCTCTTTGGGGCCGTCCGTAGTGGGAACCTTGCTGGCGATCAGCGTCGGCAGCAGGGAATGCATTTCTCTGGGCTCATTGCCAAGGTTAATCTTCCACAGGATCTGCAGGTTCTGGACATTATCCCGGTTCAGAATGTGCTCGTTTTTTTGCCAGGCCGTCCTCTGCGGGTTGCCGCCGTCGGTCAGCCAGTCGGCGGTCCAGCCATAGCTACAGCTCAGAAGAACCATGGTCACGCAAAACAGCCTGCGCATTGCACCCTCCCTCGAGGACCGGTAAATGTTGGCGCCGCTGGCAGCCGCAAGTCCCGCAGGCAGCCCGCATCCTCACGTCCTGCGCTAGTACTCCACAGGGAAACCGTAGGCATATACGGTGTTGTCATGTGTAGTGAAGTACACCCGGCCGTTGGCGACGGCCAGTCCGCCGGCATCGCTGAAACTGGAGGCATCGTCGCTGTGGAACAGCTCCTTGCCAGTGAGCGCGTCCAGTGCGTAGAGAACGGCGGGCTTTGCCGTGCTCTCCACCTGCTGCAGGTTGGCGCCGTTCGCCAGACGCGATGGCAAGCCGGTGGAGAGTGCAAAGACTACTCCATTGGCAACCACGGGAGCGCTGGGCGAGAGCATGTTTTCCGAAATCCATGCCAGAGTCAAAATTGGCGTTTCACCGCGCTCCTCTACCTTGAAGGCTGCAATGCCACCGTCGGATGCCGTCCCGTTCTTCGCCGCAGGCTCGGCGGCTGCCGCTGCAGGTCCCCACAGCGACGCATACACCCAGCCCGTATCCGTGTTGGGATCTTCCCAGGTGGCAAATGCCTCCCGCACCGAACCGTGAGTTGCAATCGGCTCCGACCGGAACAGCGGCGTGTGATGATCGGCTCCGCCCAGCGACGCCGGGTCCAGCACATAAAGGCGTCCGTCGCGCCCGCCCGCCAGAATCAGCTCCCTGCCCTTCAGGGAAAAGACCATTGGAGTCGCGCCTTGCGGCCGCGGATCGTTCCTCAAGGCCGGCAGGGCTCCCGGCGGAGTGAAGTAGTCTTTTACTTTCAGCTCTCCCGGGGTGAACGCCAGCACCGTATCGTTATATTGACCGGCTGCCGCACCGTGGCCCTCGGCCACTTGCGCATACACCGTGCCGTCGCTTCCAATGGCCGTACCTGCGCTGCCGGAAGCTCCACTGCCGTTGGTGAGAAAGGAAACCACTTTGCTGTTCCCGGGGTCGTCGTTCCCCGAGTCGAGGTCCACCGCGTACAGAGCATTGGGACCGCCGCAGTTCCCTGCGGTTGCAGCATAGAGCGTGGCATCGTCCAGATTGAAACCGCGCACGACGGAGCCCGCCGGAACGAACTTCAGCGGCGGCATGGCATCGGCGCCATTGGACTGATAGAGCACGTGCAAAGTCCCGTCGCTGGAAAGCGCCGCCACTGGGCCGGTGCGGCCGAACGCGGAGACGAACAGAGAGTTATTTCGCTGGCTGGGTGCCGCTCCCCGCCTGCGAATGCTTGGCCCGCCGGAGCTTCCAGCTTCCGTCGACCCCGGCATGACCACCGCGCTCGGTGCGGGAGTGCATTCCAGGGCCGCATCCGGCTTGGGCTTGTCCGCCCTGCTATGGAAACTCTGTTTCCAGATATCGCGATTCAGGTCCGCGTCGATGGAATCCACCTGGTCGGCGCCGCCCAGAATCAGCATCTGTTTGAAGCCCTGATAGCCAATGAGCGCGCCCAGCACGATGGGAGACGTAAGCGCCCTCAGGCCCCGGGATGAGTTGTCGATCTTGTGCCGGTACACCAGCTTCATGTTGCCGGCGGTCTGGGGAGAAATCATCTCTTCTTCCCGCGACCAGCCGTCGCGCTGCGGACTGGCGGAAATCGTCGGCCAGTTATATGACTCGGTAAGGGCCGAGACCGGCACGCGTCCTACGCCCGGCAACAGGGTTCCGAAAGTAAGGGCTTCGCCCTTTTCCTGCAGTTCGTTTTCGGGGACGCCGCTGGCCTTGCTCAGTTCGGAAACGCCTTCAATGCTGCCCTGCGTTCGCCGGTAATTGACGATGGCCTCGGCCTCCGCCGCCGAAAAGCCTCCCACTTGCTCCAGTTCGCTGGCCGGACCACTGTTCACATTGACCCGGCCGTAATGTTCGGAGAGGTAATCCACCACCGCAAGAAGCTGCTCGTCAGTCCCCTGTGCGCCGCGGGCAACCATCTGGTTGACAGTTTGCAGCCACTGGGCTCGCGTTTGGCGCATGTGGGTCGCCACCTGAGGAGAGTGGCAACTGCTGCAAAGCGTCTCAAAGGTACCCTGATTCGCATCCGTGGGAGGCGCTTGCGCACAAGCGAAAACGGCGCCCAGCAGGAGGACCACAACGGCGCCGACACCCCGCGGAATCGTCATGGGTCGCATCCGGCCTGGGCAGTGGTGTGGCATTGGGCTTCTCCTTTAGGCTGATAGGCGCGAGGCAGAAATCGAAACGTTTCAATTCCACGGGTGAAACCAAGTTTTGCTTGTATCGAATCCGCCGTTGCCCCTGAGAACAAGCCCCAGATGATATCCCACGCCCTACGGCGTTGCAAGAAAACCCGATTCCCGGTAGTGGTGCCGTTTCAACGGCACCACTACCCGATTCCCGATCGTGGTCTTGCAATCCCCCACACGATGAGGGTCCCTCTGAGGTTCGGGGATCTCCCGAGCTGAGAGAGGAACTGCGGGCTGATCGGACCACCTTCTTACACGCGATCTTCAATCACTCCGCTTTTAATTTTTGTCGCCCGCCCCGTGCTGAAAGCCGCAGATCTTGCATGCGGTGGGCGATTCCGTGTTATCCACGCGGTGATTGATGGGCGGCACCGTCCGCAGGTAGGCGAAGATGGCTTTTAAGTCTTCGTCGGTCATGCCGCGAAAAACCCACCACGGCATGATGGGGGCAAGCTTACGCGCCTTGACGTAGCCGGTATGCATCACGTCGAGAAAAAGCGCTTCATCGTAGTAGGAAATCCCGGAAGGGTCCGGCGTGATGTTGGCGCTGGCGACTCTTCCCCACGGGCCTTGCATCACCCACCCGCCCGCGAGGTCCAGCCCCGCCAGCGGCTGTCCATTCTTCTGAGGCGTGTGACAGTCCCGGCAGCCTGCCACGCGAACCAGATATTCGCCGCGCTTGATCGCCGTGGAGAGGTCGGGCGGCGGCACTGGCTCAAGTATCGGTTGCGGCGCACTGCGAATCAGATATTTGACCGGAAAAATCAGCTCTGTCCTGGGGACCACGTGATGGACCGCAGGCAGCGAGCGCAGGAAAACTACCACCGACGCCAGGTCCTCGTCAGAAAGATAGCGGTAGTTTTCGTAGGGCATCATGGGAAACAGAGCGCGACCGTCATGACCAATGCCTTCGCGGATGGCGCGCGCCAGTTGGTCGTCCGTCCAACTGCCCGCGCCAGTTTCCTTGTCGGGCGAGATGTTGGGCGGGTAGACCTTGCCGGGCAGATCCGCAAGGGGAAAGGGCGCCTGCCCGCCGCCTTCGGTTCCGGGAATGAGGGGAGCGTCGTGCTTGGACCAGTCTCGCTGGCTGTGGCAGGCGAAGCAGTTGAGAACATTTTTGCGTCAGATACCTGCCGCGTGCCAGGCGTTCCGGCGTGACCTCAAACCTGCGGTCGGTGAGCAGGCGCGCTCGCGGGCCAATCAGTGGCCGCCAGCCAATGGTGAAGGTAATCGCTCCTGCCAGCAACAGCGCAACCACACCCAATACGATCCCTGTGATCTTCAGCCATTTCATCTCATTGTCCAGCCTTTGATAGCGTTACCGCACTTTGACCATACTGCCGGTCAGCTAACCGGAAACGATCCGGCTTGACAACGCTCAGATAGCCGGCTTCCGACGTGCTGGCTCTCCGAATTAGCCGTCGGCGATCCACTCCGCCACCGGAGTTAAGTTGCAACACCTTCAAGTTATTGACCGGCGGGCAATGTGTAGTAGTCGTACGTGTTTGACCAGGTGAATTCGGCGCCGGGTTGAACGTCGATCGCAACGTAGGCCTCGACCGCCAGCACAGTACGAATCGACCACAGAAATTCTCTGATGAGCGGACGGTCGCCGGAAATCTTCATCCCGGCGCCCACCCTGCTGTTTTCGACCACAATCTCGGAGTCCTTTGCGGTGTCGTTGAATCCCTGCATGAATACTACCGCCTGATCTTCTCCTGAGAGTTGCTTCGCGTAAACGATCTGATTTCCGCGGACGTCAACGAGCGCCTTGTTGGGTGGCCGAGGCGTCTCGATCTGGAATGGAAACTTGATTGTGAAGTCGGGGCCGGGGGGCTGTTTGTCGAGCACCACGAAGTTATGGTCGTAGACCTCGCTTTTGATTTCGAGCCGGCCTGTGTTTTTCAGGCTGCGCTCGATGACCATTTCCGGCTTGCCCTTCACGAGGCGCACAACCTTGCGATAGATGTAGCTGTACCCCAACTCCGGATCGGAGAGCACCTGGGTGAATTCGATTGCGTCCTTATGTTTCTTGACAGTCCACTTGCCGGAGTCGACGACCTCATAGGGGAAGTAGCGGTTGTAGCTGTCCCCAGTTTTCCGCAACACACCGACACCGAGCTTGATGAAGGTGCCTCCAACTTTGGCGTCGTCCCAGCCGAGTGGCGTCTGGAACTCGTCGACGGGACCCTCCAGCGCACTGCATGGCCCGCTGACAACTTTTCCATCGCGGTAGACCCAGTTGATGACCTTAGGATCGACGCTGTCGAACCATGGCCCATAGAAATCGTGACCCTTGTATTGCAGGCTGTAGACGGCGCCAGACCAGTCAAAGCGTGTCGACCGATAGTAGCCGTTCTTCGTGTCCGGCAGATACGTCTTTGCCGTGACCTGTCCGTTAGAAATCGTGGCCTTTGGAAATTCGGCCGCATAGCCTACCGCGGAAGCCAGAAAGAGGCTCAAGAGCAAGGTGGCTGCCGCACGGATGAGCCAAGCGGCGGATCTTCGGGTGGCCGTACTCCTGAGACTGTGAATGATGGTCATGTTCTGTCTTCCTTGTGGAATCAAGATCGGTTGCGGTCAGTATCGCCAGTGGCCCGAAGGTGAACTCCAATGATTGTATCGGCAAATGCAGGGGCGGATAGCGAAAGCATAGCCAGGGCGAGCAGAAGTCGGCGGAGTATAGGCGTAGGTTTCAAGCGGCGGAATCGTACCGCCATCAATGACCCATGTTCAAGCATGTTCCTGTGTTTTCAACTGGATCTTCAGATTCCCAGAGGAATTGTTTCGCCACGTTCATTCTTGCAATCATTCGCCATACGGTAACTTTTCGGTTTAAAGGTTCGTATCCGATACACCTCTGGGCACGGTCCCTCTCAAAAGCGGCTTCACCCTGCTCGCCGTACCGCAGAGCCCTGGCGTTAAAAACCGACGAATCCTTGGACGAGTGCGGCGATTTCGTCTGCGGCGGTGTCCAAGGCGAAATGGCCGCCATCGACGATGTGGACTTCGGCTTTGGGGACATCGCGGCGATAGGACTCTGGCTCGGAGGGATCGAACGAAGACTCATATTTGCCCCAGATCACCAGCAAGCGCGGCTGCTTCTCGCGCATCCAGGCTTGCCATTTCGGGTAGGAATCGACGTTGGTGCGGTAGTCGTAGAAGAGGTCGCTTTGAATGTCAGCCTGGCCGGGCTGATTTATAAAATAAAATTCGTCGGTCCAGAGATCGGGATTATGGCGTTCCACGTTGGGATCGTTCCCCGCGTGGCGGGACTTCGTGGTTGCGAGCGACAGGAGATTTGTGCGCAGTGCGCTTTCGTTGGCAGCGCGGTCGGCCCAAAAGGCGCGCCGCGTTTTCCAGTTCTCACCGAGACCGGCATTGTGTGCTACCGCGTCCTGAACGATGAGAGCTTCGACTCGGTCCGGGTGAGCCAAGATCATGCGAAAGCCGACGGGGCCACCGTAATCCTGCATGTAGAGGGTGAAGTGGGAGAGACCGAGCGCTTCGGTGAAGTGACTCATGATTTCCGCGATGTGATCGAAGGTGTACGCGAATTGTCTTCGGGTCCGGCCAGTCGCTGTGACCGAAGCCCGGGTAATCGGGCGCGACAAGGTGATAGCGATCGGAAAGACGGGTGAATAACGGCTCGAACATTCGCGATGAAGAGGGCAGTCCGTGGAGCAAGAGAATCGTCGGCGCGCCTGCGGGGCCGGCCTCTCGATAGAAGATCGAGAGGCCGTCGATCTGTATCGTGCGATAAAACGTCGGATACTCCATGGGAATGTTCCTTTCGTTGGCTCAGGCGGCCGCGGGATGTCGGTAACGTAGGGGGCGGATTGCTCGTCCGCTCAGCGGTTTGGACGTAGACGGGCGCGGTCATCGTCTGCGATGAGCCATCACACCAGAAGCGCGGATGCGAAACAATTGGACGATAGTATTGGCAAAACCTTCTAATCGTCCACGACGTTCAGCGTGCGGAACCTTCGCCCCGAGCTGAGCGCATCGGTCATAAAGTCCACCGACCACACACGGAGCCCAACACAACGGTATCGCCGATACCATCGTCCAATTGATTCGCCGCAGCACCTCGGGTGTAATCGCTGGGTCACAGTGGTACGGTCGGGAGAGCGACGCCTAGAAACGGGCTTGGCCGTATGCTCGCGTGTCAGGAGAAAACGATGAGCATTGTTGATAGGGCGTTAGAAGCAAACGGCAACTATTCAAAGCCGTCCAGGGGCGCTGTGACGCGCGAACGCCGAGTGCAGAGCTAAGAATCCACTCGCCAGAGAGCCGGCCGACGGAATATTGGTGAAGGTTATGGCCAGAGATAAATCCATTCGATCCGGTTGGCGATGTGATAGTTGCGGCGAACTTGTGTCGGATCTGCAGGCAGGCTGGGTCGAGTGGCTTGCGGCAGAGGACACTAAGGGAAAACCGAAAGTGAGCGGTTTGCGGTTAGTGCACCGTCGCAACACCAGCCCCAGACAGCGAGAGCCACACGGATGTCAGTACAATCCGCGGGACGAATTCAGAAGGAACCGTGGAATCGTAGAAGGACTAGCTCTTGACCGATTCGCGGGGCCCGACGGCCTTATGTTGCTGTTTTCGATGATTGCTGAGTGTGAACTTCCGGCACAGGAACTGATCGAACTCGCCAAGCGAGTACAGATCCCGGGTTACGAAGCGGTGTGCGAATTGGTTCACGACGCCGTCAGCGAAGGAGTGATAGCGCCTTCTATCTCGTCAGGCTTTTACTTGCAGTGCGAGATCTGGGACGTGCTAAGGTGGGCCAAATACCGAACGTCGGCAAAGACGAGCCAAGTTGAACGCCAGAATTGGCGCGTCGCTTGTCACTGAATTTTTTCGTTATGCCTGTTCCGGCAGCCTCCAGTTTAGGAGATTTGGGAGTGCATGGCGCTGGCGACTAATTCTAGCGTCGTTCATTTAAAGTTTTGCCGTTG
Source organism: Terriglobia bacterium (assembly GCA_963732925.1). Taxonomy (GTDB): domain Bacteria; phylum Acidobacteriota; class Terriglobia; order Terriglobales; family Acidobacteriaceae; genus DASZRZ01. Next base: position 7,751 of record CAVTBJ010000001.1, on the reverse strand, counting down.
ACTGTTCCCCCACCGTACATGAGGAGATGAAATATGAAAGCAATTGTTGTCCACCAATATGGCGGTCCTGAAGTACTGAAGTTCGAGGACTACCCTGACCCGATTCCAGGTCCAGGCGAGGTGCTGGTGCGGGTCGCTGCCGCGAGCGTGAATCCGATCGACTACAAGCGGCGTGCTGGATTAACGAAGGATTTTTATCCAATCAAGTTCCCGGGTCTCATAGGAGTCGATATCGCGGGGACTGTGGTGAAGATTGGGCCGGGAGTGGAGGGCTTTTCCGTCGGCGACCAGGTGTTCGCTATGGCGGACAATACTTACGCCGAACTTTGTGTTGTGAAAGCCGCGGTTCTGGCGAAAGTTCCCAAGGGGCTCGATTTGATCCAGGCGGCAGCGCTGCCGCTGGTGACGATGACCGGCAACCAGCTCCTTTCCGCTACGGGAATCAAAGCGGGCCAGACGGTTCTCGTCGTGGGTGCTGCTGGAAATGTCGGGCGTTCGGCGGTATTCACTGCGAAGCAACGCGGGGCGACTGTGATCGCGGGGGTTTTGAAAAGGCAGATCGATGAGGCGAAGACGGTCGGCGCGGATCAGGTGGTCGCAACCGACGACGACGCCGCGATTGCGAATCTTTCGCCGCTCGATGCGGTGGCGGATACGGTCGGCGGAAGAACCGCCGAGAAGCTGATCGCCAAGGTCAAGCCGGGAGGAGTCTATGCATCGGTCGTCGAGGCGCCGCAGAACGCCGCGAAGTACCCATCTGTAAAGGTGGTGCACGTATTCTCGAAATTCGACAGGAAAACGCTCGAGTTCATGGCCGAAGCAGTGCGAGATGGCAAGCTGGTAATCCCGATCAGCCAGAAACTGCCACTCAGTGAAGCGGCTGAGGCTCAAGCAGCGGCAGAAAAGGGTGGTATCGGGAAGATCTTGCTGGTGGCTTGAACTCGTTGCTGGACATACATCGTCTAAAGGAAAGTCGAAATGAAGAAAGATCGGGGCGTATCAACCCTGCTTCGAAGCCAAGCGGAGACGGATGTATAGAATGCCTCGCCTCACCGACAGGTTGGTGGTCGGGCACGTCGGTTGCTGCGACAGTCCTCCGAGCCAGCCTGCGTCCAAGCATGCGGCGACGACAGGGCATCCGATCATTGCGAGCTTCGAGAGGACGGGGTCCTGAACCAAATCCTCCTGAGCCGGTTCCGCCTACGGCGAACCTAGATCCAGCTCTTTCGAGGGAGTATGCCGCCGGGAAATCAAAGTAGAAAGGCCGTTAAAATAATTCGCTTGAGGAGGCTAGCATGGCGGTCACCACGGAAATCGCGCCGAATATCTATCGCATCTCGATCTTCGCTCAATGGGGCAATCTCCAGTTCAACCATTTTCTGGTGAAAGACGATGAACCGCTGCTGTTCCACACCGGGCTGCGCGGAATGCACGCGGAAATTCGCGAGGCCGTCTCAAAGCTCATCAACCTTTCCGAGTTGCGCCACATCAGCTTCAGCCACTTTGAGTCAGACGAGTGCGGGTCGCTCAATGAATGGCTGGCTGTGGCGCCCAAGGCCGATGTGATCTGCAGCCAGGTTGGCGCCTTGGTGTGCGTCAACGACTTCACGGGCCGGGAGTCACGCGCCCTCACCGACGGCGGGACTTTTGCGACGGGGAAGTTTCGCTTTCGCTACTGCCGGACTCCCCATTTGCCCCACGGCTGGGACGCTGGCGTCCTCTTCGAAGAAACGCAGGGGACGCTGCTCTGTTCGGACCTGTTCCATCAGAACGGCGACGTCGAACCGCTCACCTCTGCCGATGTCGTGGGCCGCTCGCATGAGGCGATGAAGGAATATCAGGTTGGCATTCTTGCGGACTACGTACCCTACACACCACTCACCGCACAGAACTTGAAAAAGCTCGCCGACCTAAAGCCCAAAACGCTCGCTATCATGCATGGCTCTAGCTTTACAGGTAACTGCGCCAGGGCACTCGATGACCTCAACGTAATGTTATGCGGGCTCTTCGGCCCGCAGAAGTAGAGGCAGAAATCTGCGAGTAAAGAGAGCCCGCTGTTCTGACGGCATCAGCGGAGAACCGCCGAACGTAGTTTTCATCGATGTTTTCATCGATATTTACGCCCTCCAAGTGACGTCCTTTTCTCAATTAGCTCTTCTTATGCCACTGAAACCGACTTCTTCTTCCCATCGAGTGCCGGTAGAAGAAGCTTCAGAAGCGCTTCATCAGAGAACGGGTTCTGACCTGAGATCAGCTCGCGATCCTGAAGGACGTAGCTCTGCCATGGAGCGGCCACACTTACGTCACCGCCCGCCGTACTCAAGGCGAAGTCCGGGTAGAAGAGAACCTTACCACCTATCTCGAGCGGTTCCCGCTGCTGCTCTTCCGCTGTCGAAAAGATAGTCATCTTATATCCGGAATAGATCCAGCCTTGAGCCTTTGCGTGTGCTCCAGCGGCATCGCCCGCGCTCAGCGCGGCGACCACTTCCTTCGAATTCGGAGAGAGCTGCGAGAAGTGAAATCGGGCCATGGCAGAGCACTGCCGTAGGCTTGGATGTTTTATGAAAGTGTCTCAGCACGGTGCCCGCGTCGGGATCATCGAGCAGGTCCATCATCGGGCCATGGCCGCCGGGGACGAAAACAGCGTCATATTGGTCCAGGCCCGATGCGATGACATCCGAGATACGAGTTGGATTCTTGAGCCCAGTCAAGGTGTCGCGGAATTTCAGATAGTCCTGAAGCTTAGCCTCGTCTCCACCGAAGAAATCGGCCACAGCTGAATGGACATCCATTTGCGGCGTGTTGCCTTTGGGGTTGGCGAAAGTGATTTCGTAGCCCTCGTTCATCAGGGCGCGAACCGGAACCGTCAGCTCGTTCAGATAGTAGCCAGCGCCGGTATAAACCTTGCCATCTTTCAAGGGCAAGCCATGACCGCTCGAGACTAGCACTAAGACTTTTCCTTTAGTTGTCATTGTTGTTCTCCTTTTTGAAATCGAATTCTGTGCTTCTGGATATGAGCTAGCTCATCGTCCGCGGCTTCCTCTACAGTGCGCAAAGACCGGCTACCGCGGTTGATGTGAGTTATGCCCGAGGGAATCCAAATATCACCCACGACTGATTGGCCACTACAGGCGCGGTCACGCGCGCGGTCTCTTTCAGTTCGTTTGCGACGACCATCTGGTAACTCCTTTTGATGTCAGAGCGAGTGACCTCAAGCAAAATTGGCGGAAGCGCAACGACGAGGCGCAGAGTCGGCATCCCATCAGGCCCGAGTGTTAACCGTAGGTGAGGGTAGTGCTCTGTCCGACCTCGATAATGTAACCGTCAGGATCGCGGATGTAGCAGCGAATCTCGCCGTACTTGGGGATCGGTTTTGTGATGAACTCGGCTCCTCGACTTTTCCACAACTCATAGCACGCTTGAATATCCGCGACGCGGAAATTCATAAAGCTGTTGATGTGATTGGGGTCGGGGACGCTGAGCGTTACCGTCGGCTTATCCGGGGTCGGCCCGCCTCCGACGTTCAGAATCATCCATATATTCGCAAGCTGAAGGTACCCAGGCGCGTTGCCGTCACCCAGGCTCAGAATGCGAGCGCCAAAGACCTTTTCATAGTAGCGGGCCGATCGCTCGATGTCGGCGACGGTGAGAAACTGCGAGATGCTGATCCCCTCGCGCGGGGGCATCTCATAGCTCTTCTGGCCGACTTGTACGGCATTCATTGATGGTTCCTTTCGATGCGGTGCTCATTACAAATGCGGTGTCCGGGTCCCGCTCCCATTCATAAAAAATCGATCGACGCCAGCTGGTGCAGCGGCGATTCCCAATTGGCTGGAACTCTCCCTGCCGGTCCAGGTGATGGTTGATCCTCTGGATGCGAATGTGGTGGAAGCAACTCCGCACTCTTGATCGTCCCCTGCTTCTCCTAACTGTAGAACCAATGCTCACCTGACTCGCCCCAAGTAGTATCCGAGTCGATTTTCGATATCCCCGGGCTTGTGGAAGCCGCGCTCCATCAGCGCTTTGATCCCGTTTTGGGCGGCAGGTCGACCGAGCGAAGTGATGCATGCATCCCACCCGGCGCCGAGTTCGACGTCCGGCGGCAGGCTGGTGTTGACGAGGCGCTTGGTCTGGGCGATCGCCCATTTGTCGAAATTGGCGATCCGCGTCGCGAGCGCCTCTACGAATGCATCCAGCTCAGCGTCGGGCAGGGCGCGATTAATGTAACCGTAAGCCTCGGCCTGATCTGCTCTGATGTCTTCCGAGCTCAAGAGCACTTCAAAGGCGCGGTTTCGACCGATGAGTCGGGGAAGCCGGGCCATGGGGCCGCCTCCGGCGACCATTCCTACACCCACCTCCCATTGCGAGATGATGGCCTTCTCGCGGCTGGCGAAACTCATGTCGCAGGCCAGCGTTATCTCACTGCCGTTGCCGGTCGCACGTCCGCGGATGAGGGCGATTGATGCAACCGGCAAGCGGGTCAGACGCACAAGAAAGTCCGGCCAAGGCGGCAAGCCCGTGGTGCCCTCCGGCAGCGAGGTCAGGTCTTCAATCTTGGCCGTGAAATCGGAGTGATTCAGGAAGTAGTCGTCGACCCCGCTGTCGAAGACCACGACCCTGACCTGCTCGTCGGCCTCAAGAGCGTTGATGACTTCCTGGAACTGCTTGACCATTTCCGGACCCATGACGTTAATCGGCGGGTTGTCGATCGTGACACACCAATAGGCGGGCGACCGTCGGGTCAGCGCGAACCTGTGCGGGTTTCGCGGGAGCATTCATCTGTGTGACTTTGGTAGGTACGTTCATGCTCGTCGTGGAATCTTCCTCCGTGACCATTCAGCCAGAACAAAACGGGCCGCGCAATTGGACGATAGTATTGCCCATACTTTCGTATCGGCTGCCGTGTGTTCATGGCCCAAGGCTTACGGCTTTTCTCCTCAGGTAGCCTGAAAATCGATCAAAGCGAAGGCCCCCTCCAGCACGTTCGATACGAAGGCATTGCCGATACCATAGTCCAATTGTTTACTCCCCTCATTTCTGGCCTAATCGCAATACATGTGCACCACGCCTAAATTGCGAGGAACGTTATATGCCAAATGAGACAACAGCAGTGATGACGGGAGCCCAACAAAGGGCGGCTGCAGCGCATCAGCCAGGCCAAGACGTTTTCAAATCGGTCCTGTCCGAAGACATCAACTGGAAGCCCTTCGCGGCGTTCCCACCTTCGGTCCGCCTGGCTGTCATCGTGGGTGAACCCTCGGAGGCCGGACCCTACACGATCAGGGTCCGCGTGCCCCATGGCGTTAAGCTGATGCCGCACCGACACTCGGAGGATCGTGTCTATACGGTAATCTCTGGCGTTTTCTATATCGGTCTGGGCGATCAGTTCAATGCGGAAAAGCTGGAGGCATATCCGCCCGGAAGCGTCATCGTTCTGCCCGGCAATACGCCCCATTTCCACTGGGCGAAATCCAGTGAGTACGTAACGCAAGTGACCGCGATTGGGCCGCTTGGGCTTGAATACATCAGTACAAACGACGATCCAAGAAACCACAACTCTTAGGAGGCATTTGCGCGCTTTCCACGACGGAGGATAGGTAGAGGCCCGACTGTGGTAAATACAGTGCTACTAGCCTTCGAGTTGCTGTTTGGTTGCTGGCACCGCAATCTCAGCCGGCCCTTTACGCTATCAGGATGGACGTATGAGGTGTGTTTTAATTGCGGATCGCAGCGAGATCGACTTCGCTGATAAACTCTTGTCCGCGATGCGCTATCAGTTTAGCGGGCACTTGGAGAAATCCGACGGCAATTCCAAGGTAGCCTGACCGACGCAGCGTCGACTCCCAATGAAGCCCGATCCGACAAACACACCCGAAGTAGCAGGCAGATCGCCTGCCCTCGCACAGGCAGTAGCCGCGCCGCTCACTCGCGCCGCGATCTTCCTGGTCGCAACGCTCAATCCCGGCTCTGAAAATCGCGCCACCCTGCGCTCGTTCTGCGGAGATCTGGCCGCGCTGGTGCGCGCCGTGGAATTTCGTGACCTGGAGGGAGGACTTTCCTGCGTCATCGGGTTTGGGTCCGGCGCGTGGGACCGCCTCTTCGGGCAGCCGCGGCCGGCAGAACTGCATCTCTTCCGGGAGATTCGTGCCGGGGATCGCCATGCGGTCTCCACACCAGGCGACCTGCTATTTCATATCCGCGCCAAGCGCATGGACCTGTCTTTCGAACTGGCCACGCAGATTATGGCGCGTATCGGAAATGCCGTTTCCGCGGTGGACGAAGTGCAGGGTTTCCGCTACTTCGACGACCGGGATCTTCTGGGCTTCGTCGACGGGACGGAGAATCCCAGGGGCACGGCGGCGGCTGACGCCGTAGTAGTCGGCGACGAGGACCCTGACTTTGCCGGCGGCAGTTATGTCATCGTTCAGAAGTATCTCCACGATCTGGGCGCATGGAATGCGCTCACCACCGAAGCGCAGGAACGCATCATCGGCCGCACCAAGCTTTCCGATATCGAATTGGACGATTCGGTCAAGCCAACCTCGGCACACAACGCGCTCACCACAATCGTCGAGGACGGGAAAGAGGTCAAGATCCTGCGCGACAACATGCCCTTTGGCCAGCCCGCGCATGGTGAGTTTGGCACTTATTTCATCGGCTACAGCCGTTCGCCCCGCACGATCGAACAGATGATCGAGAACATGTTCATCGGGCGCCCTCCCGGCAACTACGACAGGCTGCTCGACTTCAGCCGCGCCGTGACCGGAAACCTGTTCTTTGTGCCGTCGGCGACATTCCTGGAGAACGTGACTGAAGATCAACCCCAGCCTCCGGTTGCGGAATCCCCTGCGGCGCCTGCGGCTGTCGAACCTTCTCCGTCCATCCCATCGCTGCGCGAGGGTTCGCTCCGCATCGGATCTCTCAAAGGAGACGTGCCACATGAATAATCTCCACCGTGAACTTGCCCCCATTTCCGATTCGGCATGGGCTCAAATCGAAGAGGAAACATCACGGACGCTTAAGCGCTATCTTGCCGGACGGCGCGTTGTCGACCTCAAAGGACCAGCCGGCACTGCGCTTTCTGCGATCGGCACCGGCCACGTGAGGACAATCGCCGCACCGGCGAAAGACATCGTCGCGAGCCAGCGAGAGGTGAAGGCGCTTGTCGAGCTACGTGTTCCGTTCGAACTGGATCGCAAAGCGATCGACGATGTCGATCGGGGCGCGAACGACTCCGATTGGCAACCGGCAAAGCATGCCGCGCGACAGATCGCCTTTGCCGAGGACGCCGCCATATTCGACGGATATGCCGCCGCCGGCATTGGGGGCATCCGCCAGGGCACCAGCAATCCCATCAAGACGCTTCCCGCCGACGTTCGCGAGTACCCCGATGCCATCGCTCAAAGCTTGAGCCAGTTGCGTCTCGTCGGGGTCAATGGCCCCTACTCGGTGCTCCTCGGCGCTGACGCCTACACCGCACTCGCCGAAACTAGCGACCACGGATACCCTGTGTTGGAGCACGTCAAGCGGCTGGTCAAAGATCAAATTATCTGGGCGCCCGCCATCGCCGGTGCTTTCGTGCTAACCACTCGTGGTGGTGATTTCGAACTACACATCGGGCAGGATGTCTCCATCGGCTACCTCAACCACAACGATGCCGCGGTCCGTCTGTACTTACAGGAGACATTCACTTTCCTTCTGCTCACGACCGAGGCCGCTGTCGCTCTGGTGCCTCCGGTGAAGACGAAGAA